>JBBEEC010000033.1:131049-389295 GCA_040880975.1 Bacteroidota bacterium
AGAGCGGCGGGCAGGTTCTGCGCCGAAGGCGCATCCGCCTTTGGCGGAGAGTCCTTCTGGGTGCACAACAATCACTAGCGGGATCCCCGCCTGAACTCGCCAAAGAGCGGCGGGCAGGTTCTGCGCCGAAGGCGCATCCGCCTTTGGCGGAGAGTCCTGGTGGGTGCACAAGTAAAAGGGAAAGTCGGAAAGTGTAAAGTGGGAAAATGAACGCCTTGTGGTACTGCTTTAACTTTCTAATTTAACATTTTTCGATTTTTCCATTTTTATTGCCGAAGTGGCGGAATTGGTAGACGCGCTGGACTCAAAATCCAGTCTGGCTTACCCCAGGTGGGGGTTCGAGTCCCCCCTTCGGCACGATGGAGGGGCAAGTATTTGTCTATGTTCTTCGCTCTGATTTGGATCATGATCTCTATCAGGGGATAACGACGGATCTGGAGGCTAGGGTGAGGAAGCACAACGCCGGCGGTGTTCCGTCGACAAGACATCGACGGCCGCTCAGGCTTGTGTATCATGAGGTTTGCGAAAGTATGACGATGGCGAGAAAACGTGAGAAGTTTTTCAAGAGCGGACCCGGTCATCGGTTTGTGAAGGCGAGGATGGAATTGGCAGACGCGTCCCGACCAAAAGCGTCGGGATAAACTGGACTCAAAATCCAGCTTGCCCCGTGTTCTTAACGGGGGTGGGGTTCCCCGCCCGACCGAACATTGAGCTAAATTTGAACGGTCGCCCGCCCGACCGAACGCGATTGAAGCAAACACGGTCGTTCGGGCGGGTTCGGGCGGGGAGGCCCCCCTTCGGCACTGAACAACGCAAATGGAATCGTGGGGGTGTATGTATTGCGTATATGTTCTAAAATCGCTCAAAGATGGGAGATTTTACAAGGGGATGACTGACAATCTGGAACGAAGGATCGATGACCATTTTCGCGGAAAGGTCTTGTCAACGCGACATCGGCGCCCACTCGTTCTCGTGTACACTGAACAATGCAAGACGAGAGCGCAGGCCCGGCGACGTGAAAAGTTCCTCAAGAGTGGCCCTGGCCAAAGGTTCTTGATTTCTGTCCTTGAAGCGAAAGTCTGATGGCAGGGAGCGGAATTGGTAGACGCGTCCCGACGAAATCAGTCGGGATAAACTGGACTCAAAATCCAGCTTGCCCTGTTAAATGCTTCGAGGCATTTTGAGAGGACCAAAGCAACGGGGTCTGGCTTACCCCAGCTTGCCCCGTGTTCTTAACGGGGGTGGGGGTTCCCCGCCCCGGCCAGACAGCAGATGGACTGGCAACCGAACGGGATAAACAAGGAGGCTCTTTTTTGCACTAGGGATACTCTGTGTTGAACGTGACTCCGGTATCCCGTATGATTCTGGCCAGACGGCTTTGCATCATCCTATGTACTCTTCTGATCCCTCTTGCGGCGAAATCTCAGCGGCCCGAGTCGGACACGATTTTGCTCACCCCACCAGACTCCCTTTATCATCTCTCGAATGAATTTCTTATCCAGGAAAGCGAGACCGTCCTCTTCGATGGTTCTCGGGAGCTTCATCGTGGTGCCGATTATGAATTGAACTGGAGATTCGGCACTCTCCGCGTTCTTCCTCCGCTCCTTGATTCTCTAGGGAATGACCGTTCTCAGCACTTCCTTCAGATCACCTATTTAACCATTCCTATTTCGTTTCGCCGCGAATATTTTCTAAAGGAAATTGAGGTCTTGAAGGATTCGACGGTTCGAATGCCCAGACGGATCCAGCCGCCTGCAAGACCCTTCTCCATGGATGATATGTTCGGTTCTATGATCCAGAAAAGCGGATCACTTACCCGCGGATTTTCCATTGGGTCGAACCGTGACCTATCACTGAACTCCGGTTTTCGCATGCAAATGGCCGGCCGATTATCCCGGGAGATCGACATGGTCGCGGTACTCACAGATGAGAGTACTCCGATCCAGCCGGAGGGAACTACGCAGACCCTCCAGGAAGTCGACAAGGTGTTCATCGAGATCAACCATCCGTCGGGTTCTGCAACATTAGGGGATTTCAACGAGACTATTGAGCGTTCCGAAGGCGGAGAGTTCGGGCGCGTTTCGCGCAAGCTGCAGGGAGCCCGCGGAACACTCCGCTCCAACCTGTGGGACGCAGAGAATTCAGCGAGCGTGTCCCTCTTGGGAGGAACTGCCCGGGGGAAGTTCCTCACAAAGGAATTTCGCGGGCAGGAGGGGAATCAGGGGCCATACCGTCTGACGGGAGCAGGTGGGGAACGTAATATCATTGTTATCGCCGGATCGGAGCGTGTGTATCTTGACGGAATACAAATGACACGCGGCGAGGTCAACGACTATACCGCCGAGTACGCATCTGGAGAACTCACGTTTACAAATCGCCGGCTGATCACAAGCGCTTCACGCATTGTCGTCGATTTCGAATACTCCGAACGGTTCTATGATCGAAATATGTTCGGGGCGTCCGTCACGGGCTCGTTCGCCGGAAATAATCTCAGGATCAATACGCTCTTCCTGCAGGAATCGGACGATCCCGAGTCACCGATTGACGGCGATATGGATGAGGCCACCCGGGCAATTCTGGCCTCAAGCGGATCCGACCCGCTGAAGGCCTCCACGTCCGGATTCCAGTTTGTCGGTCGCGACTCCATCACCAATATTCCGCGGGGACAATATATTGCCAAAGATACCGTCATCAATGGATTCCTATTTCGAATTGCCATCTACGCTCCCGGGGACTCGCTTGCATTGTACTCAGTTGCCTTTTCTCCTGTGGACCGCATGCCCGCCGATTCCGCCGGCTACGTACGTGTCGGACTTGGGCACTTCAGGTTCGCAGGCATTGGCATGGGGAACTACCTCCCGATTCGCACAATTCCGCTTCCAAGCCTTCACCGGTTCATCGGCGTGAACGCGGAAGCGCTTCTTTTCAACGGGTTTTCGGTGAGCGGTGAGTTTGCCGCCAGCCGATTCGATCGAAATCGCCTTTCGGGTGTTGACGATAGGACAAATGATGATCAGGCCGGGAAGTTTCTCATCCAGTTTCGGCCTCGCAATGTGCGTGTAGGTGGCATGAACCTTGGAAATATCGACCTCTCCTACTCGGAGCGATTCGTGGGAGCACGATTCGTCTCCCCGGATCGGGTCAATGACGTGGAATTCGCGCGGAAATGGAACTTTGACACCATTCCCGGAGGGGATGAGAGGACCCGCGAGGTCGGCCTTCTCGTGTCCCCCGACGAGTCAATCAGGTTTGGCTTTGGATACGGGCTGCTGGACAAGCCGGGGCTCTTTCGGTCTCAGCGGTTGGACGGACATGCTCAGGCGGGAGACTCATTGCAGAACGACACGCGATGGCGCATTGAGCACATAAAGAGCGAGGAGAGCGCAATGCGATCCTCCTGGCTGCGTCACGGCGGCGGAGTCGCCTACAAAGTCGGCCCCCTCCGGCCTGCCATTCGCATGGAAACGGAACAGCGGGAAATCAAGTCGGGCAGTCGCGACTCCCTCAATTCCGGAAGCTTTCAGTTTGTCGAATGGGGACCGTCCGTCACCACGGAAGAGATATTGCAAATGCGAGGTTCCGCTGAAGTGCAGATCCGCAAGGAGGACAGCGCTTTTGCCGGATCATTCCAGCCTGCCTCGGTTTCATTCACACAATCCTACACATGGCAATTGAGAGACTGGAATTCCCTCAATTCTTCTGTAAGCCTTTCTGCAAGGAAAACGAGATTCGAGGAACAGTTCCGGCAGCGCGGGAATATCAATTCCGATGTGATCATGATTCGCACACTGACCAGGTTCACCCCCCGGCATCGGGGTGTGGAAGGAGACGTATTTTATGAGTTTTCCAATAGAAGATCTGCGAGGTTGGAGCGTGTCTATGTCAGAGTCCCTCAAGGCGAGGGCAATTATCAGTACCGTGGGGACGTCAACGGTAATGGCGTTGCGGATGATGATGAGTTCGAGTTAACGAGATTCGACGGCGATTATATCGTCCTCCTGCTTCCCGGCGAAGCGCTCCATCCGGTCGCGGACGTGAAAGCAAGCCTGCGGATAAGACTGGCCCCGTCCCGAATCCTGTCAAACGATTCCTTTGTGGGGTCGTTGCTCACTCCCCTGAGCACCGAAACATTCATCCGCGTTGATGAACGAAGTGCCGATCCGCGTACGGAGAACATTTACTTCCTTAAATTTTCCTCTTTCCTTCATCCGGAAAACACCATCGCAGGCTCACAGCTATTTACGCAGGATATTCACGCCTTCGAAAACAAAGTCGACTTTTCCGCTCGTTTTCGATTCAGTCAAAGGAAAGCCCTGGTGCAGTTCATTTCTGCTTTGGAACGCAACTACGCGAGAGAGAGGTCGGTTCGCATCAGGACCCAACTGATGCCGGAGATCACAAATCAAACAGATTTTGCAAATAAAACAGACAGGGTCGCCGGGTCAGTTCCGGGCCCAAGGGACCGCGACCTGGTCATTCATTCGGTGAATTCAGATTTTGCGTATCGGCCGTTCAGGGAATGGGAGGTCGGGCTGCGTATCTTGTTCGAGCAGACCACCGATGATGCAAGGAATGAGAGAACAGCGGCTGATGTGAATGAGCAGGCTCTCCGTGTTGTCTATGCCATCCCCGGCAAAGGACAGATACGCGGGGAGGTGACAAGAGAGGAGGTCGTCCTCTCACAGATGTCTGCGGATCCGCAGCGCCTCTACCCTTATGAGTTCACGCAAGGGAGGGCGTTCGGAAAAAACTATCTGTGGACCATGAACGTCGACTACCGGTTGACACAACACATTCAATTCACTCTTCATTACAGCGGCAGGTCTGAATCCGGAAGAAATCCGGTTCACCTCGCGAGGGCCGAGGCACGTGCATTCTTCTGAGTTGCTCTCTTGCCTTTCGTGACCATTTTCTCTATACTCTCGACCATACGAAGACAGTAAACTTGTTCGAAGGAGTACGCAATGCCGAAACAACGTTCCGGAGATGCTTCAGGCGGGATCACATCGATTTTGAAGGAAGAGAGGGTCTTCAAACCCGCCCAGAGCTTCTCAAAAGGGAGCTGGGTGAAGTCGTTCTCGGAATACACGAAACTCTATCGATCGTCAATTCGAAACCCTGAGAAATTCTGGGCGTCTGCAGCTTCAGAACTTCATTGGTTCAAAAAATGGAATAAGGTTCTCGAGTGGAAGCTTCCGTTCTCAAAGTGGTTTGTAGGGGGAAAGATCAACGTCTCCTACAATTGCCTCGATCGACATCTCGATACGTGGGTGAAGAACAAAGCCGCGATCATCTGGGAAGGCGAGCCGGGCGATACACGAACACTGACGTACCAGGAATTGCATCGCGAAGTTTGTAAATTCGCCAACGTGCTCAAAAAGCTCGGGACCCAAAAAGGTGATGTGGTTGCGATTTACATGCCCTTGACTCCTGAACTCGCAATTGCCATGCTCGCCTGTGCCCGCATCGGGGCGCCACATTCGATCATATTCGGCGGATTCAGTGCCCAGGCGCTGGTTGACCGAATCAACGATGCCAAAGCCAAGGTTGTGGTGACGGCCGACGGGGGATTCCGCCGGGGCTCCGTGGTACCGCTCAAAAAGAACGTGGATGAGGCGTTGATCCAGACCCCTTCGGTGGAGTCTGTGATCGTGTTGCAGCGAACCAAGCAGCAGGTTTCAATGGAGCCGGGCCGGGACCATAGCTGGGACGGCCTCATGGAGACAGCAGATGCCGATTGCGAAGCCGAGAAACTTGATTCCGAGCATCCTCTCTTTATCCTTTATACGAGCGGAAGTACGGGAAAGCCCAAGGGGGTGCTCCACACAACCGGCGGATACCTGACCGGCGTTTGCATAACGAGCAAATGGGTGTTCGACCTTCATGCGGACGACACGTATTGGTGTACGGCAGATATCGGTTGGGTGACAGGGCATTCCTATGTCGTCTATGGGCCCCTTGCCAACGGTGCCACAACGGTGATGTATGAAGGAGCCCCCAATTGGCCGGAGCCTGATCGATTTTGGCGCATTGTCGATCGATACAAGGTCAATATCTTCTACACAGCCCCGACAGCCATTCGGGCTTTCATCCGATGGGGTGAACAATGGCCTCTCAAGCATAAACTCACCTCTCTTCGTCTTCTTGGAACGGTCGGTGAGCCGATCAACCCTGAGGCGTGGATGTGGTACCATAAGATCATTGGCAAAGGGAAATGCCCGATCGTCGATACCTGGTGGCAGACGGAAACCGGAGCGATCATGATCACGCCGCTGCCGGGTGCCACTCCGCTTAAACCTGGCACAGCAACGTTGCCGTTTCCGGGCATCGAAGTTGACATCGTCACGAAAGACGGCAAATCCGTCGGGAAGAATCAAGGGGGCTATCTTGTCGTGAAGAAGCCATGGCCCTCGATGTTGCGCGCGATTTACGGAGACCCTGAACGTTTCAAGAAACAATATTGGAGCGAAATCAAAGGGATGTATTTCACCGGAGATGGTGCTCGGCGCGACAAGGATGGGTATTACTGGATCATGGGCCGTGTGGATGATGTGATTAATGTCGCCGGGCATCGGCTCGGAACGGCAGAAGTGGAAAGTGCTCTTGTGAGTCACGATGCCGTTGCAGAGGCCGCTGTAGTCGGGAAACCGGATGAATTGAAGGGATCAGCGATCTGCGCGTTTGTGACGCTGGAAGGCAATCGGAATCCGACGCCGGAATTGAAAGAACAACTGCGGCAGCACGTGGCACGGGAGATCGGAGCGCTTGCGAGACCGGACGAGATCCGATTCAGCGACGCCCTTCCAAAAACCCGCAGCGGGAAGATCATGCGACGCCTTCTCCGCGAGATCGCATCCAGCGGGTCGGTGACCGGTGATACGACAACGCTCGAAGATTTTTCCGTTCTGGAAAAGCTCCGTACCGACGAAGAGTGATGTGTAAACGGGGGGAGGGGGGTGTTCTCTTGCCTCCGCTTTAATATTTCCTTACCATGACAATCCCAACATCTTTGTACTTCGCATTCATTCCATGTCATTTCTTCAGGATTTGAACCCCGTTCAGCAGGAAGCCGTCAAAGCCACCAATGGTCCCGTCATGATCATTGCGGGGGCAGGAAGCGGCAAAACGCGTGTGCTGACGTATCGGATCGCGCATCTTCTTTCGTGCGGAGTTTCCCCCGGCGAGGTCCTTGCCCTTACGTTTACAAATAAGGCTGCACGGGAGATGAAAGGGCGGATTGAAAAACTGGCCGGCGACCAGGCGGCGAGATTGTGGATGGGGACGTTTCATTCGATGTTTGCCAGAGTGTTGCGCAATGAAGCAGAACGGCTCGGGTATACGCGCTCCTTTACCATCTACGATTCTGACGACTCATTGAGCACGGTGAAAACGGCGATGGGACAGCTGGGGATTTCAGCCCAGCAGATTCACCCCCAGGCGGTGCGTTCCATGGTGAGTGGCGCCAAAAATCAGTTGCTCACCCCCAAGGGGTATGAGGAGCAGGCCCGGGATTTCAACGAGGAAAAAGCTGCGCAGGTTTATAAGGTCTATGAACGTATCCTCGAGAAGAATAATGCAATGGATTTCGATGACCTTCTCGTCAAGCCAATTCAACTCTTTACCCGCCATCCGGAAGTCCTTCAGAGATACCAGCACAGGTTCAAATTCATTCTCGTGGACGAATTTCAGGATACGAACCGCGCGCAGTACCAGGTGACAAAGCTGCTGAGTGCGAAATTCAGAAATATCTGTGCGGTGGGCGACGATGCCCAGAGTATTTATGCTTTTCGAGGTGCCGACATCCGCAATATTCTCGATTTTACAAGGGATTTCAATGATTGCCAGACCTTTCGCCTTGAACAGAACTATCGGTCGTCGAAAAGTATTCTTGGTGCAGCGGATACGCTGATCCAGCATAACGTCGATCGGTTGAAGAAGAACTTGTGGACAGAGAATGCGCCGGGTGAGCCGATCGAAGTCCTCGAGTGTCTCGATGATCGGGATGAAGGACAAAGTGTCGTGCAGACTGTCCGACAGGAGACAGGGCATCAGAAGCACCAATTGAAAGATATCGCGGTCCTTTACAGAACGAACGCACAGTCCAGAGCTTTGGAAGACGAATTGCGACGTTCCGGGATTCCGTATGTGATCGTGGGTGGCATCCGCTTCTATGAACGGAAAGAAATCAAGGATATTCTTGCCTATCTGCGCCTCCTCGTGAATTCACGGGACAGTGAAAGCCTGCGTCGAGTCATCAATTATCCGCTCAGAGGAATAGGAGAAACGACCATCGACCGGCTGCGCTCCTTTGCGCTGGAGAGGGATATCCCATTGTTTGAGGCACTTTCGTTCATTCAAGAGATCGATGGAATTGGCGAACGGACACGGAAGGGGCTGCAGCAATTTCGCGATCTGATTCTCAAATATATAAATTTGCGTTCCGGGATGTCTTTTGCAGAGCTGACGAGGTCGATGGTGGATGAGCTGGGGATATTGCGAATGTTCAAAACCGAAGGCACGTCGGAGTCCATGGCGCGGTGGGAGAACGTGCAGGAGTTGCTGTCAGCCGTCACCGAGTTTCAGGATGCGGGTCCCGACGCCACCCTGGAGCAGTTCCTTGAAGAGGTGGCTCTCGTCTCAGACGTCGATTCCTGGCAGGGAGAAACGAACGCGGTGACGTTGATGACCCTTCACTCTTCCAAGGGACTCGAGTTCCCGGTCGTGATCATTACGGGGCTCGAAGAGGGGATCCTTCCGTTCTACACAAGTGCCATTGACCGAACGGAATTGGAAGAAGAGAGAAGGCTTCTCTATGTGGGGATGACCCGCGCCAAGGAGAAGCTCATCCTGACGCGCACAAAGATGCGTTACCGGTTTGGCGAGGCGACCTATCCCGGGCCATCGCGTTTCTTATCGGAGATCGGAACCGAACAGGTGCTCGCACACGAAAGTTACAATACGAAACGTGTGCTGGAATCCGGACACGCTCGGGGCCCGCGTCCGGGGCGCGGTTGGGAGAGTCGGAAGAAAGAGCATGAGGCAGAATTTGCCGATCCGATTCCAGATTACGAATCGGAATCTCAGGAAGTTCTCGAGATCCGGCGTGGAGTCCTTGTGCGCCACGAGACCTTTGGAAAGGGAAAAGTCATAGAGGTGAATGGATCAGGGGAAACCCGAAAAGCGGTTGTTCATTTTGACGAATACGGGATAAAGAATCTGATCTTGAAGTTTGCGCGGCTTCGCCCGGCCTGAAGGCTAGGCCGTTCTTGTCGAAGAAACCAGCACCAGGCTTGGCCAGTATTCGGGATGAATGTAATGCGTAAGAAGAGTATTGAACTCCGGGAGTGACGCTGAGGGGACGATGAAGTACACAAGGGCTTGCTTACCGGTTTTTTTGTCGAACTGATCGAGATACACGTTGTACTGCGTCAAAGAGTGTTCCGTTTCCAGATCCCCCTCTCCCGTTTTCGCCTCTCCAATAATGAACCTTCCTGTTTCCTCGTCGTACGCGTGAATGTCCGGTGATTTGGGTCTTTGGTCACCGTATCCGTCATTGTGAAGAGGGCGGGGCACAGGATATCCCTGGACTCCGTCAGCGCCGAGAATTTTGTACCCTCGTTCCAGAAATATGTTGAGCAGCTCTGCAACAAGGGTCTGATGGAGTTCCTGACGAATCATGAAGGTGGGAACGAAAAGAGGTGAGGATTAACGGGGTATGGCCGCAGCGATTTCTGTCGAAGAGAGGATTCGATCGTAGTACTGCTCATACTGAGCGATGATCCCCGGTGAACTGAATTCCAACGCCCTGGCCCGAGCCGCCGCCGCGAAGATACGATGCTTTGCTGGATTCGTCAGCAGATCGACTGCATACCTTGCCATTCGATCGATATCTCCGAATTCTGCGATGTAACCGGTCTGTCCATGGATCTGGAGTTCCGGTAATCCCCCGACACTGGAAGAGATGACAGGAACTTCACACGCCATAGCCTCGAGTGCCGATAATCCGAAACTCTCCGATTGGCTGGGCATCAGGAAAACATCGGCGATCGAAAGGATGTTGACAAACTCCGTTTGTTTCCCGAGAAATTTCACTTTGTCCTGAATGCCCAGTTCCCGAGTCAGAATCTCGCATTGTGATCGATCGGGGCCATCTCCGATGAGAATGAGCCTGGAGGGGACCTTTTGCTGAACCGCATGGAAGATGCGAATAACGTCCGCGACGCGTTTCACAGGCCTGAAATTCGATGTGTGTACAAGGACTTTTTCACCATGCGGGGCGCAGGTGGAAAGCACGGACTGGTCGGGAGATCGCCTGTATTTCTCTGTATTGATGAAATTGGGGATCACTTCGATCTCTTTGTCCACCCCATAATTTGTCAATGTCTTTTCTTTCAAAAACCTGGAAACAGCTGTCACGCCGTCACTTTGTTCAATACTGAATTTCACCACCGGCAGGAAACTCGGCTCGAGACCGACAAGCGTAATATCGGTTCCGTGAAGCGTGGTAATCACACGGACACGGTGTTCTGACAGAATCTGCCTGGCAAGATAGGCGCTGGCGGCGTGCGGAATGGCGTAATGGCAGTGGAACAGGTCCAGTTTCTCATACCGGGCAACTTCGACCATCTTGCTGGCAAGGGCAAGAGTATAAAGGGGAAAATCAAATAAAGGGTAATTCGAAATCTCGACCTCATGAAAGGTGAGATTCTGTCGAAACTCGTCACCCAGCCGCATGGGGAGGGCGTAACTGATGAAGTGAACCGAATGGCCTTTTTGGGCGAGAGCCTTACCAAGCTCCGTGGCGACGACACCGCTGCCGCCGTATGTCGGATAGCAGGTAATTCCAATATTCACGGGAGAGACCTCACAGGACTAACGTAGCGAGAAATGAAGGAAGATACAAGAGATTGGGTCAGTAGTCCTTCCTGGAAAATCTCCATGCTGCAAGAGCGTAAAGCAGGGAGGATGAAAGGAGAGAATAGAGAAACGGAAGAGAATCGAATCCGGCGGTCTCGGACAATCCCGTCCTTTTCATGATATCGGGACCAATGAGCTTCGTCGCTGATTCAAGCATGGGAGAAACTTGCGGTGTTGCATAATAGAGAAGGTCCAGGACCCGATGAAATACCACATTGTCCCACCATACGTACAGCACCATCTCCCGAATATTCAGTGCAGATGAAAAAAACCAGAATATTAAAGCAAACATGATGGCAAAGCCGGTGCTGTTACTGATGAGGGCTATCAAAGCAACGACGGAATAATAGAAGAAGAAAAGGGGAATGACGGTTAACGCTGCGAGCAGAAATCCCTGCTGCCAGATTCCGGTCTTGAGGCCGATGATGAGCCAGATGGCGCCGGCGAAATAGATTAGATTGAAGGCGATTCCGGCGCAGGCGCCAATGGAGCGCGAAAGAAGAAGGAGTGGCCGGGAAATGGGTTTGCTGACATAAAGTTCGACAGTTCCTTTTTCGAGCATTGCCGGTATAAGTCCTGCCGTGGCAAAAATCCCGAAGAGTAAAACCCAGAAGGTGGAGGAGGAAAAGATGTTCAGAAACAGAAAATCAACCGGATTGAAATCGGGAATGCCACGCGGGGTGATGGGGTTCCCAAAGATGGAGAGATCCCCATTGGTAGAATCAATGGCGAAAAGAAAAAAGATGATGACAATATTGGAGACGACAAAGAAGAAGAGAAGGGTCCCTTTCAGAAGGGCCTCTCGCACGGTCAAATAGGAAAGCCAGAAGGCATTCATTCGGCCCCCGTGGAAATGACCCGCATGAAGTAATCTTCGAGGCGGGATTTGCGCGGCGAGAAGGATTCAATTTCAATCCCTTCCTGGCGAAGAATGTCGAGAACTTTTTGGAAGTCCTGGCGGTCGTTGACGGCGACGTGGAGGAGCGTTTGATCCTGTTGAACGGACTTGCAGAATGAACGCAATGGATGAAGGGTGGCAGGAGGGGGAGGGCTGAGGAATCGTATTTCGTACTCAAGCTGATGCGAGGTGATGTCGGCGATGGTCCCTACGTGGAGAAGATGACCCTTGTTCAGAATGGCGACACGATCGGATATCTCTTCAACTTCCGATAACATGTGAGAATTCAAGAAGATGGTTTTCCCTTGTGATCGCAAAGACTTTAAGATGTCGCGGATGTCCTTCCTGCCGATCGGATCAACTCCATCGGTGGGCTCATCCAGAAAAAGTATGTGCGGATCGTTGACCATGGCGACGGCAAGGCCGAGCCTTTGAAGCATTCCCTTGGAAAACTTGCGGATTTTCACTTTGTGCCAATCGGCGAGGCCGACAAGTTGAAGGAGCGTCGGTATCCGTGCAGCGAGGGTTCGAGACGTGATACCGGAGAGCCGGCCAAAATGCTTCATGGTATCGATCGCAGTGAGAAAGGAAGGGTAGCGATGGTTCTCCGGAAGATAGCCGACCTTCCTTCGGATTTCGATTGACCCAAGCTTATGGTTGAGTACGGTGGCAGTACCGCTGCTGGGGAACACAATGCTCAGAAGGATCTTGACGAATGTGGTCTTCCCAGCACCGTTCGGGCCAAGAAGTCCGAAAATCTCGCCTTCGTTTACGGAAAGGGAAACGCCGGACAGGGCTTGGATTGAACTCTTCCGGAAGACCCCCGAGGTGTATGATTTTGTGAGATTGGAGACTTCAACTATGGGCATGATGGGTAATGAAAATACCCAAATCAGGCGGGGTTGTCAATTCGTTTGTTTGGCAGATAATAGGAATTGTTACTGATATTTTCCTTGACATAGACAGCCAAAAATGAGTACCTTGCAGTGGTTACCACGGGTGCCGGGCGGCTCCCTTTATTTTTAAGCCAATCTACGACTCAGAAAGTCGGATTTATGCTTCAGCTATCCAAAAAAGTCGAATACGGCCTTATTGCCTTGAGGCATATGGCGATGAAGCCACTGGGACAGGTTTTCACCGCAAAGGAACTTGCCCAGGAATACGATGTCCCCTATGAGCTTCTTGCGAAGGTCCTTCAAAAGCTTGCCCGGTCAGGAATCATCAACTCCCTTCAAGGAGTCCGGGGTGGCTACTCGCTCGCCAGGTCCCCGAAAGATATGCCCGTTTCACACATTATTCGAATTATCGAAGAAGAAAAACCAATGATTGCGGAATGCTATGTCGAGGGGCCAGACAGCTGTTACCTGTTTGGTAATTGCACCATCCGCCGGCCGCTGGGCAAGATTCAACGATCGTTGAACGTCCTCTTCGATCAAATGACCATTCAGGAAATCATCTGACGATATGGAAACAATCAACGGAAGGCTCACATTTCTCCTCGAGAATCAAAAAGATTTTTTGTCGTTTATGAAGACGAGATACCACCTCTTTCATCTTTCAAACGTTTTCTTTCGCGACCTGCACTATGGCGTCATGTCATACCTCGAATGGAAAAAGAAGCCGCTCCACTATCCTGAAGCCGAGGAATTGACAAAACAATTGATTGGAGAGCTGGAGTCGGGTGGAATTCTCAAGAATGTGGATCGGTTCGCGTTTACGTTGCAATATCCTGATTTCAAGAAGCCCTCGGTGAAACCGGCCGTTCCCGCGAAGCCCGCGGCACCGGTTGCCAAGCCTGTTCCGCCAACACCAAAGCCCGTTGCAACGACAACACCGGTTCCGGTCACAGCATCCGAGCCCAAGGAGCCGCAACAGGCTGGATAAGGAAAGTCTATCCATTGTCTTACTGATTGAGCACCTATGAGCACTTCAACGTCAACAATAGAGCAACTTGCAAACAAGGAATACAAGTGGGGATTCATCACTTCCATTGAGGCGGATTCTGCCCCTAAAGGTCTGAACGAAGAAATCATCCGCTTTATTTCGCTGAAGAAAAATGAGCCCGACTGGCTGCTCGAATGGAGACTGAAAGCCTATCGGAACTGGCTGACGATGGAAGAGCCGCGCTGGCCGAATGTCACCTACGCGAAAATCGATTATCAGGATATCATCTATTACTCTGCTCCGAAGCAGAAGCCCAGTCTCAAAAGCCTCTCGGAGGTGGATCCGGAACTTGTCCGTACGTACGAAAAGCTTGGGATCTCATTGCAGGAACAGGAACGGCTGAGCGGTGTTGCCGTCGACGCGGTGTTCGATAGTGTTTCCGTGGCAACGACATTCAAGGGAAAGCTCAAGGAGCTGGGGATCATCTTCAGTTCATTTTCAGAAGCGGTCCAGGAGCATCCCGATCTGGTGCGAAAGTATCTGGGATCGGTTGTCCCATACAATGACAATTTCTACGCGGCTCTCAATTCCGCGGTCTTTACCGACGGGTCGTTTTGCTATATCCCCAAAGGCGTTCGTTGCCCCATGGAACTTTCAACCTACTTCCGTATCAACGCTGCGAACACAGGCCAGTTCGAACGTACACTGATTGTTGCGGAGGAAGAGGCTACCGTGAGTTATCTCGAGGGATGTACCGCTCCGATGCGTGATACGAATCAGCTGCACGCGGCCGTTGTGGAATTGATAGCCCTCGGAACAAATTCACGGATCAAATATTCAACCGTGCAGAACTGGTACCCGGGCGATAAGGACGGGAAGGGTGGGATCTACAACTTTGTGACGAAACGCGGAAAATGCATCGGCCGCGGTTCGAGGATTTCCTGGACACAGGTCGAAACCGGATCCGCGATAACCTGGAAATATCCGAGCGTGATCCTCCAGGGCGAGGATGCTGTCGGCGAGTTCTATTCGGTGGCCGTGACGAATAACCACCAGCAGGCCGACACGGGCACCAAGATGATCCATCTTGGAAAGAATACAAAAAGCACGATCGTGTCGAAGGGCATTTCGGCCGGATTCGGACAAAACTCTTACCGCGGATTGGTCGATATCAAAAAGGGAGCAACCAACGCGAGAAATTTCTCGCAGTGCGACTCGCTGCTCCTGGGTGATAAGTGTGGCGCTCACACATTCCCGTACATTGAAGTTCACAACAGGACCGCCCGCGTAGAACATGAGGCGTCGACTTCGAAAATCGGGGAAGATCAGATCTTCTACTGCAAACA
Source organism: Bacteroidota bacterium (assembly GCA_040880975.1). Classification (GTDB taxonomy): domain Bacteria; phylum Bacteroidota; class Ignavibacteria; order UBA10030; family UBA10030; genus JBBDYD01. The sequence continues at coordinate 146,095 of JBBEEC010000033.1, forward strand.
GCGCGGATTGTCGACCGAGGATGCCGTAAACATGATCGTGAACGGCTTCTGTAAAGAAGTGTTCCGAGAACTTCCCATGGAGTTTGCGGTGGAAGCGCAAAAATTGCTGGGTGTCAATCTCGAAGGAAGCGTTGGATAATCGTGAATGAAGAAACAAGGAAAAAGGGATCAATGCTGGAAATCAGGGATTTACACGCAAGTATTAACGGTAACGAGATTCTCAACGGCATCAATTTGACGGTGAACCCCGGCGAAATTCATGCCATCATGGGCCCAAACGGGTCAGGGAAAAGCACGCTGGCCCAGGTCCTTGCCGGCCGGGATTCTTATGAAGTGACGCAGGGCGAAGTTCTGTTTGAAGGAAAGGATTTGCTGGAACTGGATCCCGAAGAACGTGCGCGCGAAGGCGTGTTCCTGGCATTCCAATATCCGGTGGAAATTCCGGGCGTGAGCAATACCTATTTTCTCAAATCCGCCCTGAATGCTGTTCGTAAGCATCGGGGATTGGAAGAGCTTGATGCCATGGAGTTCCTGCAATTGGTGAAACAAAGAATGAAGCTCGTCGAAATGGATGAAAGCCTTCTCAATCGTCCGGTGAATGAAGGGTTCTCCGGCGGTGAGAAGAAGCGGAACGAGATCTTTCATATGGCGGTGTTGGAACCGAAGCTCGCGATCCTGGATGAGACAGACTCGGGTCTGGATATCGATGCCCTCAGGATCGTGGCCGACGGCGTGAACAAACTCCGAAGAAGAGACAACGCGACGATCGTCGTGACACATTATCAGCGTCTCCTGAATTACATCGTTCCGGACTTTGTCCATGTCCTTGTTGACGGGCGGATCGTGAAGTCGGGGGGAAAAGACCTTGCGTTGCAACTTGAAGAAAAAGGATATGATTGGGTGAAAGAAAAAGGCGTTGCGACAGCGATTGAGGAGAAGGAATGAAGTCTCTCGCGGAGCAAACAGTTTGGTATCAGGCAACATTCGAGGCATTTGAGAAAAGCCTGAACGGTGAGGCCGGATCGGAATTCCACGCCCTTCGGAAGAAGGCGCTTGCGAGATTCAAGGAACTGGGTTTCCCCACAACGCGGCATGAAGAGTGGAAATTCACCAATGTCACCCCTATAGCCCGAACGCCTTTCAAACCTGCGCCGACTCGGGCTGGTATGGTCAAAGAGTCGGACTTGCGGTTTCCGGATCTGACAGAAAACAGGCTCGTGTTCGTCAACGGGCAGTTTGACGCTTCGCTCTCGAGGATCCATCGTCTTCCGGACAAGGTTGTGGCAGGAAGCCTGGCGGAGTCTCTCAAGCGTTACTCGACAACGGTCGGAAAACATCTTGGAAAGCACGCTCCCATGGATGACCATTCGTTCGTCGCCCTCAACACGGCGTTTGCCCGCGATGGAGCGTTCATTTGGATCCCGGAGGGCAAAGGAAACGATGAACCCATCCATGTACATTTTGTGGCTACCGGTGACGAGAACGACCTGGCCTCTCCGAGAAATCTTTTTATCGTAGGTGATCGGGCCAGACTGTCGGTGATCGAAAGCTACTATTCCTTGCGGGATGGTGCATATTTCACAAACGCGGTTACGGAACTGGTTGTGGGAGAAGGTGCCACGGTGGAACACGATAAACTGCAGGACGAAAGTCTCAACAGTTATCATGTTTCGTGGACGCATTCGGCTCAGGCAAGCCGCAGCACGATAACGTCGAACCTGATAGCCCTGGGAGGTGCCATTGCGCGCAGCAATATTCATGCATCACTTGATGGCGCGGACTGCGAATGCACGTTAAACGGCCTCTCGATCGGAACACGGTCACAGTTGATCGATAACCATACAGCCATTGATCACGCAACGCCTCATTGCGCAAGTCACGAATTGTATAAAGCCGTGCTTGCCGGAAAATCGCGCGGCGTGTTTAACGGAAAGATCTTCGTTCGCAAAGACGCCCAAAAAACGGACGCAAAGCAAACGAACAAGACGTTGCTTCTGAGCGACGACGCGGTCATGAACACAAAGCCCCAGCTGGAGATCTTTGCCGACGACGTAAAATGCACCCATGGGGCAACCATTGGCCAATTGGATGCGGACCAGGTATTCTACCTCCGCTCCCGTGGCCTGGATCTGACCTCTGCTCAGGACATGTTGACATTTGCTTTTGCGGCCGATGTGGTGAAGAGGATCCATGCGAAGGGGTTGTCTGAGCAATTGGAGTCCATGGTGAATGAGAAACTTGAAGAAGGTCGGAAGGGATCATGACGGTTCAAACGGACCATGAAGCGGTGCAGTCCGCAAAGGCCCTGGATGTTGCCCGCATCAGGAAGGATTTTCCGATCCTGGCGCGGAAGATCCATGGACATCCCCTGGTCTATCTCGATAATGCGGCGACGACGCAAAAACCGTTGTCGGTAGTGGAAGCGGAGAAGTCCTTCTACCTGAACCTTAATTCGAATATTCACAGGGGTGTGCACACCTTAAGCGAAGAGGCTACAGCGGCTTACGAGGCGGCCCGGGAGGCTGTTCGAGGATTCATCGGGGCTGCAGCGACGCGGGAGATCATCTTTGTGAAGGGAACAACCGATGGAATCAACCTCGTAGCGAATGCTTACGGGATGAAGAATATCGGCCGAGGTGACGAAATCCTGATAACGGGGCTCGAGCATCATTCGAACATCGTGCCATGGCAGCTACTCTGTGAGCGAACCGGAGCGGTGCTGAAAGTGGCTCCGATTCAGGATGATGGGAGTGTCAGGACCGATGACCTCGGAGACCTGATGACCGATCGGACGAAGATCCTCGCCCTGGCGCATATTTCGAATGCTCTGGGCACGGTGAATCCTGTGAGGTCCATGATTCAAATGGCTCACAAGCGCAGTATTCCTGTGCTGATCGACGGAGCACAGGCGGTGGCGCATCGCTCAGTCGATGTCCAGGACCTGGATGCGGACTTTTATGTGTTCTCTGCTCACAAGATGTATGGCCCCACAGGGGTTGGGGTATTGTACGGCAAGGAACAGCTTTTAGAAGATATGCCCCCGTACCAAGGTGGTGGGGATATGATCAAATCTGTCACATTTGAGAAAACATCCTATAACGATCTGCCCTATAAGTTCGAAGCAGGTACGCCAAATATTGCAGGTGTCATCGGGTTGGGTGCGGCGATCAGTTATTTGAAAAGCGTAAATGCATCATCCCTCGAAGCACACGAGACTGAGTTGCTTGAAATCGCAACAGCTGCTTTGCAGCAATTGGATGGCGTTCGCATCATCGGAACCGCGAGGGAAAAAGCCGGGGTTCTCTCGTTTGTGACGAAAAATATTCATCCCCACGATGTCGGAACGATCCTGGACAGGGAAGGGGTTGCTGTCCGCACAGGGCATCATTGCGCTCAACCCGTCATGGATCGATTTCGAATACCGGCAAGCGTACGCGCTTCATTCGGAATGTACAATACAAAAGAAGAGGTCGATCGATTGGTCGGTGGATTGCAGAAGGTGTTTGAGGTGTTCGGATAATGTCTGATTTGAGAGCACTCTACCAGGAGGTTATCCTCGATCACAACAAGAATCCGCGTAACTTCCGGGCGATGGAGGATGCGGACAGGACTCTCGACGGATATAATCCGTTGTGTGGAGACCATTACATGATCTATGTAAAAATAGACGGCGATATGATCGCAGACGTCAGTTTTACGGGATCGGGATGTGCGATTTCAAAGGCCTCTGCGTCTGTCATGACTACCCTGATAAAAAACAAGACCCGCGAGAATGCTGCAAAATTGTTTGAAACATTTCATGACCTTGTCATGGGGAAAAACGCCGCGTTGAACAATGCAGCGGAACTCGGACGGCTTGCGGTGTTTGCCGGAGTCTCTGAGTTTCCTGCAAGAGTGAAATGTGCGAGCCTTGCCTGGCATACCCTCAAGGCCGCGCTGGAAGAACAGGTCAATCCCGTTACCACGGAATAGGAGGAAGGAAAGAATGACAACGGAAACGCTTGTAAAGACAGAAACCGGAGAATCGGTGGTGATCACCCCGCGTGCTGCTCAGGAGATCCGTAAGATCAAATCCGACAACAGTATCCCCGAAACCCATGCTCTTCGTCTCGGAATCAAAGGGGGCGGGTGCTCCGGAATGAGCTATGTCCTTGCCTTCGATGAGAAGCCAAGACAGGGAGACACGACCTTCGAGATCGAGGGTCTTACGGTCCATGTAGACCCAAAGAGTCTGTTCTATTTGTCCGGCACGACGTTGGATTTTTCTGATGGTCTGAACGGCCGCGGCTTTGTATTTAATAATCCGAATGCCGCCAAGACATGCGGGTGCGGAAGCTCGTTCGGCGTTTAAGGAGGACGGATGGAACACACCAACGAAAAACAACAGCCGACAACCGAAGAGGCAAAACAGCCTGCGTCAATGGAGGCCAAGGTTTGGGACGCCTTGAAGGAATGCTTTGACCCGGAGATTCCGGTCAATATTGTCGATCTCGGTCTTGTGTATGAAGTGAAAGTCGATAGTTCCATTCCCGGAGAGGCCAATGTGTTCATTCGAATGACACTCACGGCTCCGGGGTGCGGCATGGGCCCTGTGATTGCGGCCGATGTTAAGCGCCGCGTACAGCTTGTTTCCGATGTTCGCAACGTGATGGTCGATTTGGTATTCGATCCGGCCTGGAACCCGGGCATGATGAGCGAGGCGGCAAAATTGCAGTTGAACATGTTTTAATACGCGGGCGGAACGGTGATGGAGTTTCATCTAACAAAATCAGTCGAAGGAGGCTCTTATGGAAGTCGCTGAAATCATCAGCGTTTTGTCGAGATGGCTGCACGTGGCGGCGGGGATCATGTGGATCGGCCTTCTCTATTTCTTCAACTTTGTGAATGCTCAATTTACGGCGACCCTTGATGGGGATGCCAAGAAGAAGGTGGTACCGGAACTTATGCCGCGGGCGTTGTACTGGTTCCGATGGGGCGCAGCCTACACATGGATCACAGGCGTTCTCCTGCTCCTCCTCGTTTATTATCACGGCGGCCTGATGTTCGAATCGGACAACATGAATGGATGGTCCTCCGGAGCTATTGCGATGGTCGCTGCCACATTTCTCCTGTTTGTCGTTTATGATCTCCTGGCGAAGACCTCCCTCGCGAAGAATCATCTGATGTTCGGCCTCATCAGCCTCGTTCTCATCGTTCTGGTTACATGGCTGATGGTGGATTGGGCAAAGTTCTCCTTCCGCGCATACAATATTCACATCGGTGCCATGTTCGGCACTATTATGGCGGCCAACGTCTGGATGCGCATTTGGCCGGCTCAAAAGAAGATCATCGCAGCCGTCAAGGAGGGAACTGCACCGGACGCAAGCCTGCCTGCAATGGCAGGACTTCGGTCGAGACACAACACGTTTCTCTCTGTCCCTTTGGTATGGACCATGATCAATGCTCACACTGTTGTTCCTGCTGCAAGCCATTGGTACTATCTGATTGGTGCAGTGGTTCTCGGCTGGGTTGCTGTGTGGTGGACATATGGAAAGGCAGGAAAGCTGAAAGGATTCTGATCGTCTGGAAAAAACTTGTTTCACAAAAGGTCGGGCCGTCGGTCCGGCCTTTTTTCTTGATAACCCCTCGAAAGAGTTCTGATAACGTGATATGCCTTTTTGATTCTCAGGACAGTAGTTCGTATTATCGTCGTGACTTCAATTACTGAGTGCCGTCCTTTCATGAACGTTCCTCGATTTGTTTTTGTCTCTCTGTTCCTTTGTGCAGGCACTCTTCATTCCCAGGGAAGCCTTGAACGAAAATTTGCCGCACAGGTTTCCCAGTCTGCTCTGAGAAGCCATGTTCGTACACTGGTGGGGTTTGGGAACCGGTGGGGGGGAACGGTTTCCGGTGACAAAGCAGCCCGGTATGTTGCTCAAATCATGAAGAGCTACGGCCTGGAGGTCAGGACCATAACGGATCCGGATCGCCTTGTCTTTGTCAATGAACGATGGTCCCTCAAAGTCGTCCGCCCCGCAGGATTACGGCGTCTCATTCGAAACGAATGGCTCGCCGGTTTTTCTCCTTCGGTGAAGGCAGCCCGCGCGAGACTTGTCGATCTCGCGAATGAAGCATACCGGGATTCTCTGGAAGGTGCCATAGTCCTCACGGAACGGCTTGTTGACGCCGAGCTCTATGAACAACTTGTGGGGGCACGTGCCTCAGCGGTTCTTTCCTTTTTTCCCGGTGACCCCCGAAGTTACGCTGATTGGGCAATGATCTCGAATCTGCCCGAATCCTTAGAGAACAAGATCCCGCTGTACAACATTTCCTGGGGAAACGGAAACCGATTGAGGGAGGAGATGCTGGCCGGAAATACCATTGAATTCAGCTTTGACTCCAAAACGGTGATAAAGCCCGGATCCCCAAAAACCGTCATGGGGTACCTTCGGGGTTCCGGTGATCGTCACTTTATTGTCTGCGCGCATGGAGATTCTGATGCAGGGGGTCCCGGTGCCGACGACAATGCATCCGGTGTGGCGGGTGTGCTGGAACTTGCCAGGATCCTGAGCCGCTTGAGAGAAACTGGGGATGTGAAACAGCCATCGACAGGAATTAAGTTTGTTGTATGGGGAAGCGAATATTATTCCACTGAACACTTTGTGAAGACGCATCCGGACGAGCTCGAAGACATCGCCGGGGTTATCAACTTTGATCAAATCGGCACCGGTGAAACGCGTAATTGCATTTACTTCGAATCAAACGATATCGAGCACAATAAGGAGCTTCTGACTGTTTTGAATTCCGTAGGCGAAGAATACCATGGAAAGGTCGGATTTTGGGATGAAGCGACGACAAATCCGTCGCAGGGTGGCACCGATTCCTATGTTTTTCTTCCGGCTCACCTGGACAGACTCGGCGTTCCGGCCGTTTTGATCCCATCGGTCACGATATACACTGCTGCATGGAATTCGATACGGACTATCCCTCAAACCGAAGGATGGACTTCTCGGGCTTGGAAAGGCCATCCGGATTCCGTGACGATCGATTTCTCGAAGTACTATCACTCTTCACGTGATGTTCCTGAGGTGACAACGGAACGTGAGCCGTACAACATGCCATGGGCGGTCAAGGCCGTTGGCATTTCTTTGCTTCGGCTTGCATGGACCAGATAGCGATCCCAATGATTGACAACGGAGGTCAATTTCCGTACAATGGGGCGATGCCAACATCTGAAAATCAGAACACACCCGAAGAACAGAAACCGGGCGGTGTTGCGGAACCTTTTCACTACTGGCAGTACTGTGTGAATTGTGGGACGCTTCTCGAAGGAAGACGGTGCAAGTTGGTGTGTCCCAAGTGCGGCTTCTACCATTCGTGCAGTGAACCCTGAATTCTCTCAACGAATCCTTTCTCTTACCCGCTTCACGTTTCCGTACTCCCGTCAATTCCATGACCCATTCTGACACCGGGGAAGCAGTATTTGCGTTTGGGCCTGTGAGGTATGATCTCGCATCAAGACCATTTGTGATGGGAATTCTCAACGTTACGCCTGATTCGTTCTCAGATGGGGGACGATTCGCCGCCCCTCAGGACGCCATCCAACACGGTGTCCAACTTGTCGCCGATGGAGCGGATTTCCTCGACATCGGCGGAGAATCTACGCGCCCAGGTTCTGATCCCGTGAGTGTCGAGGAGGAACTTCGGCGGGTTATTCCCGTGATCTCAGGGCTTCGAGAATCCGTTTCGATCCCGATTTCGATCGACACGTACAAGTCGGAAGTTGCCCGGGAGTCATTGGACGCCGGCGCAACAATCGTGAACGATGTGAGCGGATTGACGTTTGACGCCCGGATGGCTGCCGTAATCGCTGAACACAAGGCGACAGTGATTGTGATGCACATGAAAGGTACACCGAAGTCAATGCAGGAGAATCCGCAGTACGGTGATCTTCTCAGAGAAGTGCGCGAGTTCCTATGGAAGAGTTCACAATCGGCAAAAACTTCAGGCATTCGGCAGATTATTGTGGATCCCGGCATCGGGTTTGGCAAAACAATGAACCATAATCTGGAATTGATGAAACGCCTGCCGGAGATCGTGTCGCTGGGATATCCCGTCCTTGTGGGGCCTTCGAGGAAATCATTTATCGGCACCATCCTGAATGCAGGGCCTGACCAGCGGCTGGAGGGTACGATAGCCGCATCTGTTATTTGCGCAATGAAAGGCGCATCGATTGTCCGCGTGCATGATGTGAAGGAAACAGTCCGGGCCTTGAAGATCCTGCGGGCCGTGGAACATTCATGAAAAATCAATTTGCGGTGCTGATCCCTGCCTACAATGCAGAAGGCACCATTTCGGATGTCCTCCGAATCATCGCCGCCAATGGATGGGCTGCAGAGGTGGTTGTCATCGACGATGGATCATTGGATGAAACGGCGAAAAAAGCTGGGGAGCTGGGTGCGACCGTCATCAGTCACGAAAGAAATAGAGGAAAAGGTGCAGCCCTGACAACCGGATTTCGCTGGATCTTGGACAACAAGGAAGTGGATGCCGTTGTGACCGTCGACGCCGATCTCCAACATGACATACGAGATCTCACGAAATTCATCGACGCGCGGAACAAATCCGGGGCGAATATTGTCCTGGGGCGGCGAAAACGCTTGGGCTCAGGCATGCCCCTCAGCCGCATCCTTTCCAATTCAATCACTTCGTTGCTTGTCAGCGCAAGGACCGGAATGTTTATTCCGGACAGTCAATGCGGGTATCGGTTAATCGGAAGGGAAGTATTGGAAAATATTGTTGTGGAATCGGAAGGATTTGAGGCGGAAACAGAACTGCTGATCAGAGCTGCCGGTCACGGATTTCATATCGCATCGGTTCCTGTACAGACCGTGTACCGCGGCGAAACAAGCCATATGACACACTGGACGACGACAAAACGATTCATCCGAACACTCCTGAAGGAATACTAATGCCGCGTTTTGAGGAAGAACGGAAAGATATGGTCGCCCTCTTGAAAGAGAGAGGGATCACCGATGAGCGTATTCTGAGTGTGATGACAAAAGTTGAACGGCATCTTTTTGTCAAAGAACCTTTTACGAATAGGGCGTACGACGATACAGCATTGCCTATTGCGAAACAGCAAACCATCTCCCAGCCATATACCGTTGCGTTTATGACTCAGGAACTCAATCCGCAATCCGGACAGAAGGTCCTGGAAATCGGTACGGGCTCAGGATATCAGGCCGTCATTCTTGCAGAACTCGGTTGCCGGGTCTTCACGATTGAACGGCATATGGATCTCTTCCTCCAGGCACGAAAAGTCTTTGAAAAGTTGGGGCTCCGCATTGCTTCACTCTGCGGTGACGGAACGGTGGGTTGGTCAGAGTTTGCCCCGTACGATGGGATCATCGTGACCGCGGCAGCACCCGAAGTTCCCGAACCTTTATTGAATCAGCTTGCGGATGGAGGGAAGCTTGTGATTCCTGTTGGTGATCTCGATATCCAGAAACTGCGTTCAATACGGAAAACCGGTGACAGTTTTGAGACGAGCGAAGTGCACGGCTTCAAGTTTGTTCCGCTCATCGGAAAAAAAGGATGGAATGGAAAACAGTGACCAAGAAACCGATTCATGCCTCAGCGTAAGACCCTGCTTGCGATTGTCGGACCTACCGCCTCGGGAAAAACCCGCCTCGCTCTGATCCTTGCAAAACGTTTGAACGCAGAAATTGTGTCTGCCGACTCGCGCCAATTGTATCAATTCCTCACTATTGGGACTTCAAAGCCAACAGAAGCGGAACGATCGATCATTCCCCATCATTGGATCGACGTTTTGGACCCCCGGGAACCGATGAGCGCCGGCCTGTTCGGCAAGCAAGTTCGCGTGCTCTTGGGGGAGATTCGGGATCGTGGAAAGACACCAATTCTCGCAGGCGGATCAGGTCTTTATGTGAAAGCAGTGATCGATGGTCTCTTTCACGGGCCACCCGCGGACCGCGGGGTACGGACGATGCTTGAAAAGCGACTCTCAGAGGCGGGAATCTCCGGCTTATTTGATGATCTTCGTCGTGTGGACCCGCGGACTGCGGCAGAAATGCAAAAGGAACCGAAGGCGAGGCGCATTCAGCGGGCTCTTGAGGTGTATTATGCGACAGGCGTCCCGTTGTCCGGTCATTTCGAGCGGCAGGAAAAGGAAAATCCCCTTGATTGTATTCAGATCGGCCTGCAGTGGAAACGCAATATCCTCTATCAGAGGATTGATGAGCGGGTGGAGGCCATGATGAAGATGGGATTCCTCGATGAAGTGCATTGGCTGCGGGATAAGGGATATGGGGTAGATTTAAATTCTCTGAATACCGTTGGATACAAAGAGATGTTTGCTCACCTGCAAGGTCACTATGATCTGTCCGCTGCCATTGAATTGATCAAACGGAATACAAGGAGGTTTGCAAAAAGACAGGAGACTTGGTTCAAAGCAGATCGGAGAATTCATTGGATCAACATGGATGAAGACTCGGATTGGGAAAGGATCGGAGACGAAGCAGAAAGGCTCTTTGTCCGCGGGCATTGATTTTGCTTTTGCGCGTATTCCTGAGTATATTGCACTGTTAAACTAAACGGGGCGTGGCGCAGCCTGGCTAGCGCGCTTGGTTCGGGACCAAGAGGCCGCGAGTTCGAATCTCGCCGCCCCGACAACTGTTTGACATCTGATTCTCCGCCTTAATTTCCGCCTTCCACGAGTGACCCCTGGAGTTCCTCGAGACCGCTTCAAATTGCACATCCATTGTTTTTTGGCTATTTTTCGAAAGTACAAGGAGTCTATGCCTACCGGAATTGTTGCCATCGTGGGCCGGCCCAATGTCGGCAAATCAACCCTTTTCAACCGAATCCTCGGTATGCGTGAAGCGATCGTGCACGATGTCTCGGGCGTCACGAGAGATCGGAAATATGCCGATGCGGACTGGGCTGGAAAGGAATTTACGATCATCGACACGGGCGGATACGTTCCGGAGTCCGACGACATCTTTGAGAAGGCGATCCGGGAGCAGGCCGAAATTGCCATCGAAGAGGCCGATAGCATTGTGTTTGTCGTCGATGGCCTCCAAGGCGTCATTCCGCTTGACAAGGAGATTGCCGGCATACTCCGCAAATCGAAAAAGCCTGTTCACCTCGTTGTCAACAAGATCGACTCGGGCAACCGGGAACCCCTCGCGGCGCAGTTTTACGAACTCGGGTTTGGCGAACCCATTGCTCTCTCCGCGCTCGGAGGCCGCCAAATTGGCGACTTCCTGGATCTCCTCACGAACGGCCTAACGGTAAATAGTTCCGAACCCCCCGATGTTGCGATTCCCAGAATTGCTGTGGTGGGAAAGCCGAATGTGGGAAAATCTTCTCTCGTGAATGCACTCCTGGGTAAACAACGGCAGGTCGTTACGGATATTCCCGGCACCACGCGAGACCCGATTGATTCCGAACTGACATATCATGGGAAACAAATTACGCTGATTGATACGGCCGGGTTAAAAAAGCGCAAACGGACATCAGAAAGCCTTGATTTTCTCAGCGCCCTCAGGACACTGAAAAGCCTCGACAGGGCGGATGTTGCGATCATTGTGATAGACGCCGAGCGCGGTGTCGATCACCAGGACCTTCATATTGTCGAGACAACGCTGCAACGTAAATTGGGCGCGCTCATCGCTGTGAACAAGTGGGACCTGATCGAAAAGGATCAGAAAACTGCCAATACATTCGAATTCGCTATCCGAGATAAATTGGGGATGTACGATTATTTACCGATGGTCTTCATTTCTGCTCAAACAAAGCAACGCGTCACGAAAACAATTGAACTTGCTCTTGAAGTCCGCGAGGAGCGCGAGAGGCGGATCAGCACCAGCCGGCTGAACAACCGCCTTCTCGCGGATATCAAGCGCACGCCTCCATTGGCAAAGAGCCCAAAAGAGATCAAGATCAAGTATATCACGCAGCTCAAGGCGGATCCTCCTGTCATCGCCTTTTTTACCAATGAGCCTGCTCTTGTACCGGAATCGTACAAACGCTTTCTTTCCAAGAAAATCCGTGAGCACTTTGGATTCCATGGGATCCCTTTGACGTTGGTTTTCAAGAAGAAATGAAAGGCCGAATCGTTGTTATCGGGGGTTTGGCCGCCGGGCCTGCTGCGGCCGCAAAAGCGAAGCGAACCGCTCCGGGCGCGGAAGTGTTTCTGTTCGAATCAGGCGAACATATTTCGTACGGAATCTGCGAGATCCCATATTATATCGGGGGAGTGGTCAAAACCGCAGAAGATCTACTCGTTTTTACACCGGAGAGGTTCGAGAAGGAGAAAGGCGTGAAGGTGCGGGTCCTCCATCACGCCGAAAAGATACATGCAGCAGCACGCGTCGTCGAAGTCAGAGACTTTCAGACCGGCCGCGTTGAGGAAGTTCGCTATGATCGGATGATCCTGACGACAGGTTCCAGGCCAAGGAAACTGGGTGTGGAAGGAGAGAATGCCCGGAATGTCTTCGCGATCAAGTCATTCGAAGATGCAAAGGCGCTGAAGAAATTCGTCGAAACGGAAAAGCCGAAAAAAGCTGTTATCATCGGAGGCGGATATATCGGCATGGAAATGGCGGAGTCGTTCGTGGCGAGGGAAATGGATGTAACCGTTCTGCATCGATGGGAGCAGCCCATGTGGGGATTGGAGAAAGCGACGAGGGAGGCGGTTGCGACAGAGCTTGCGGAAAACGGGGTGTCCTTTATTCCGGAAGCCCAGGTCCAGAGTCTTGTCTTGGAGAAGAACGGCATGGTCTCCGCGGCGCAAACGGCAACTTCCTCCGTTGAAGCGGATGTCTTTGTGGTTTGCACCGGCGTTGAACCAAACGCAGATTTGGCCCTCGATGCCGGGATTCGCATTGGGGAGGAACGAGGGATCCTTACAGACCAGCGTCAGGGAACGAGCATTGATGGAATTTATGCAGCAGGGGATTGTTGCGAGGTCAGGAATCTCGTGAATAACAGGCTCATGTACTGTCCCTTGGCGACGATTGCCGCGCGTCAAGGGAGGGTGGCCGGACATAACGCGGCAGGTGGTGCATCAGTCTTCAAGGGAGCCCTCCGGGCCATCGCAGTGAAAGTCTTTTCTATGGAAATTGCCCGCGTTGGCCTGAGCTTAGCCGAAGCGGAAGCATCCGGATTCGAACCGATCGTAACAGAAATTGAAGCGAACTCGCGAATTCCCCTCTTTTCCGGAAGTGAAAGGATCAGCGTCCTGCTTGTTGTCGATCGATCGAGCCATCGCCTCCTTGGGGCAAACGTGTTTGGCCGGGATGGGGCTGTCCTTCGGGCCAACACGCTCAGTCTCGCCATTCAAAAGAGAATGACCACGGACGAACTCGCCGAGTCCGATTTCATCTACAGTCCGCCGTTTAGTCCTTTATGGGACCCTCTCTTGCTCGCCGGCCATCAATTCAGGAAATCCTCAAATGATGAAAAACCTCATCGTCATTGATCACCCCCTTGTGAAGCGCGATCTCACAATTCTTCGTGACCGCACGACTCCGGGAAATCAATTCAGGGCGGTCTTGCGCAGGACCGCCAGCCTGATGGCGTATGAAGTCACGCGCGACCTGAAAACCAGGCGGAAGGTCATCGCAACGCCGCTCGAAAAGACTGCAGGACATCTGGTGTCTCAGCCTGTCGTCCTGGTCCCGATTCTGCGTGCAGGACTTGGCCTTGTCGGCGGATTCGTCGAAGTGATTCCGGACGCGAAGGTCGGACACATCGGCCTTTTTCGGAATGAAGAAACCCTGCAGCCGGTGGACTATTATTTCAAAGTTCCGAAGAATCTTCGTCAATCCATGGTGTTTGTCCTGGACCCGATGCTGGCAACCGGCGGAAGCGCCACCGTTGCCGTCCAGTATCTCAAAGACCGGGGCGCACGCTCGATTCGTTTCGTCGGCCTGGTTGCAGCGCCGCAGGGTGTTCGCACCCTGACAAAGGCACACCCCGACATTATTGTCTATACGTGTTCGCTGGACCGTACTTTAAATAAACGCGGATATATACTCCCCGGCCTCGGCGACGCAGGTGACAGAATGTTCGGAACGGAGTAGGCGATGGTCTCATTGCGGCTTTTTCTCGCGTTGGCCCTTCTGCCGGCATTCCTCAACGCGCAGGATGCCCACCGCTTGTACGGAGATGCTGCAATCGATTCACTGCTGCGGCACGGAATAGACCTGACCCTGCAGCATGACTATGACGGTGCGAGGGATGTTTTTCGTTCTCTCTCCCGGAGACATCCGAAGGATCCAGCCGGATACGTTTTTGAAGCCGGAGTGATCCAAACAATGGCAATGGACTATGAAGAATTCATTCCGGGTACAGAATTCGATTCACTGATCGGCCTGGCAAAAACGATTGCGGAGGAGGCGATAAACGAGGATGCGAAATCGGGATGGCCTCATCTCTTGCTTGGAACAGCGATCGGAAATGATGCCTTCACACGGGCCCAACGTGGGGATTGGTTTGCTGCCGCAACGCTTGGGATGTCTTCGGCTTCAAGTTTTGAATCGGCGCTGGACATTGATTCATCGCTCGTCGACGCTTTTGCCGGGATCGGAACCTACTACTACTGGAAAACCCGAAAAATCCAGTTCCTTACCTGGTTGCCTTTCGTTGCGGACCGAAGGGAAGAGGGCATCGCGCTCCTTCGTCGATGCGCGGAAGAGGGAGTCTACAATCGATTTGCAGCGATTAGTTCTCTTGTAGGGATCTATAATGATGCTGAGGCTTACGACAGCTCGGCGGCCGTTGCGCATCGGGCTTTGGCCAAGTATCCCGGGAACAGAATCTTCCTTTGGGGCCTTGCAACCGCGCTTGAACGGGGGCAGCGGCTGTCGGAGGCCCTTGAAGCGTATGAAAGACTCCTGACGGCCATCAGGAGTGATTCGCGCAGCAGCCGATATAACGAACTGGTTTGCCGACTGAAACTCCTGACGCTGAACATGACCGTGAAAGGGCGTGGATCCGCCGACAAGGCCCTTGCGGAGATTCTCCCGCTCACGAAGGACCCGTTTCCTGATCACCTGTCGGAGCGCGCGCATGTGACGATCGGTAAGATCAAGGCGATTCAAAAAGACCTGTCGTCAAGCGCAAAGCCGTAACATTCTTGACAATCCGTTATGGTTGCCTATATTATTCAAGGCGCTTGTCGTAAAGGACGAAGGTAATACCGGTAATGATCAACGGCCAATACAGAAAAAAACTCGACGATCTGATAGCGGTATGTCAGAAGAATCTGCGTTCGGTGGATGTCGACCTGATTTCCAGAGCGTTCACCATGAGCGTCGATGCACATAAGCATGATCTTCGCGCTTCGGGCGAACCCTATTTTCATCATCCGTATGAGGTGGCAATGGTCGTCGCCCGGGAAATTCCGCTCGATGACGTTTCTGTTGCCGCTGCGCTGCTGCACGATGTTGTCGAAGATACAAGGATCGATCTGAAGGATATCAAGGCGGAATTTGGAGAGACGATTGCCGAGATCGTGAACGGTGCGACAAAGATCAGCGATATCTTCCGCAGCCATGAAATCACACAGGCAGAGAATTATCGTAAGCTGCTCCTCTCCATGGTCAACGATATCCGCGTTATGCTTATCAAGTTCGCGGACCGCCTTCACAATATGAGGACCCTGGAATATCTCCCGCCCGACAGGCAGATCCGCCTTGCGAAAGAGACACTGGACATTTATGCTCCGTTTGCACACCGCTTCGGGCTTGCAAAAGTAAAGTGGGAGCTTGAAGATCTGAGTTTTAAATATATTCATCGGATCGAATACGAGGAAATTGTACGGAAGCTGAAATCACGGAGGAGGGAAAGGGAACATTATATTCGAAAATTCGCGGCGCCGATTGAAAAGAGACTCAAGAACGAGGGAATGAAGTTCGAAGTGGAAGGCAGGCCGAAGCATCTCTATTCGATCTATCAGAAAATGGTCCGTCGGAATAAGCCTCTGGACGAAATCTACGACCTCTTCGCCGTTCGATTCATAGTGGATACGACGGATAACAACGATTGTTTTATTGCCTACGGCATCATCTCGGAACTCTACAAGCCGATTCCGGAGCGGTTTAAAGACTACATTTCCCTCCCGAAAAAGAATGGGTATCAATCGCTCCACACCACGGTCGTCGGACCGGAAGGAAAACTGGTCGAAATCCAGGTTAGGACGAAGGCTATGCACGAAATCGCCGAAAAGGGTGTGGCCGCTCATTGGATCTACAAGGAAAACAGGGCTTCGCTGGATAAGGAGCTGGAGGGATGGATCAATTGGGTTCGGGAAATTTTCGAGCACAAGACGGATGACACGGCCGGGGAGTTCATGGAGAGCTTCAAGCTGAATCTCTACCAGGACGAGATCTATGTGTTTACTCCCAAGGGCGACCTCAAAATCCTTCCCCGCAATGCCACTCCCCTGGATTTTGCCTTTGAGATCCACTCGAATATCGGATCGCATTGCATCGGAGCGAAGGTCAACGGACGTATTGTTCCCCTGAATTCTCTCCTGCGAAGCGGTGATCAGGTGGAGATCATCACGTCGAAAAATCAGACGCCGAATCCGGATTGGGAAAAATTTGTCGTAACACACAAAGCGAAAACCCAGATCAGAAAATGGATCCGGGAGGAGAAAAGGAAGCAATCGGAGGAAGGGAAAGAACTTTGGGAAAAGAAGCTAAAAAAACAGAAGGTTCGGGTCAGTGACGACGATCTTCTGAAATTTGTTCATACGATGCGGATTGACAACCTGCACGATTTTTATATTGCGGTTCTCGAGCAGCGAATCGATGCAGACGCCGTGATCGAGCAGCTTGTCATGCGGAGTCGGCATCCGGAGGCCGGCGAACCGGCGCGCGCAAAAGAGGGTGCTGGTTCTCTGTTTTCGAAATTTGTGTCGACCGCCCGCGATATCGCCAGCGGGATCTCTGTCCTTGGCACGAGCGATAATTTCCTGCATCAATACGCGAAATGCTGTAACCCGATTCCCGGCGACGAGATCGTGGGATTTGTGACGATTGGTGAGGGGATCAAGATTCATCGGAAGGATTGCCGGAACATTGTCTCCTTGCGCCTTGCCGAGAGCGAGCGCGTGGTGGACGTCGCTTGGCCCGGTTCCAATGGCGCCGATTTTCTTGTCGCAATTCATGTTTCGGGAAAGGACCGTGCAGGACTTCTGAGCGACGTTACACATGCCATATCCAATTATCAGAACACCAATATCCGCAGCGTCAACATGGATTCAAAGGGACAATTGTTTGATGGGCAAATTATCCTTTATGTCAAGGACACGGATCATTTGATACGCCTGATTGATCGAATCCGGAAAGTGCCCGGGATTCTGGATGTCGAACGGTTTATGGGATAATCCGTTATGGAAGAACAGAAACGCATTCTTGGGGTGGATTACGGGTCAAAACGGGTGGGATTGGCCGTGAGCGATCCTTTGCGCATTCTTGCCAGCGCCTACACGACCATTGAAAACAACGCGACCATATGGGCTCAATTGCTGGAAGTCATCCAAAAGGAAGACATCGAGTTTGCCGTCGTGGGGATGCCCTTCAATTTGAAAGGGGAGGAGGGCGCGAAAGCACTTGAGGTCAGGAAGTTCATAGAAGAATTCAAGGCTCGTCTCGGCATGGAGGTCGTTGTTTGGGACGAACGGTTCACAACCTCGCTTGCCCATTATTACCGGCTCGCAAGTGGAATAGGAAAGAAACAGCGTCAGAACAACAAGGCGAAGATCGATGCTGCCGCTGCAGCGATCCTGTTGCAGGGTTTCCTCGACAGCACTAAAAAATCGATCAATTGCTGACGATGAATCCAGATGTAACCGATGGCGCCGGAGAAAAACTTGATGCTGGCACGGGTTCAGCGCCTCCTCGGCCGCGGAAACATCTTACCCGGGTCTGGAAGTATGTGTTAGCCGGTGCGATCCTTTCCTGGTTGGGATACGAATTCCTCACCCTCCCGTTTGGAGACGTCGAAAAGCTTCGATCACACAATCCCCGGCAAACGGAATTTATGCGTCTCCACGCTGAGAGGGCGCGGAAGGAGGGGAAGCCCTTCCACAAGGCGCAGGAATGGACCCCATTGAAGGATGTACCGACGGCCGTGATCAATGCCGTTGTCGTCGCCGAGGATGGCAGGTTTTGGAGCCATCATGGGATCGATTGGTTTGAACTGAAGGAATCAATCCTGAAAAACATTTCTCAAGTCCGCGCTGCCCGCGGGGCAAGCACGATCACTCAGCAATTGGTGAAAAATCTCTATCTGTCTCCATCAAAGAACCCATTGCGCAAATTCCGGGAGTGGGTGTTGACCTGGTGGATGGAGCGAACGTTGCGAAAAAGCAGGATCCTGGAGTTGTATCTGAACGTCATTGAATGGGGAAACGGGATCTACGGTGTTCAAGCTGCATCCAGAGAATATTTCGGCAAAAATGTCACCGAGCTCACAAGGGAAGAGGCCGCCCGGCTTGCAGCGATTATCCCCAGCCCGCGGAGCCACAGGCCCGAAGGGTCCTCGATGTACGTGATACGGAGGGCGGGATTGATCCTGCAGAGAATGGCCGCGCGCGGAATGTAAAGAGGAACTGAGAACAAACAATGAATCGCAAAGATATTGACGTTTTTCTCGAGGAGGGGGAAGGATTCCAGGTCGAATTCAAACGGAAAGTTTCGTCACCCGAGAAAATTGCCCGGACATTGGTTGCTTTTGCCAATACAAAAGGCGGGACGATCATTTTCGGCGTCGATGATGACAAATCCGTGGTTGGGATCGACAGCGAAAAATCGGAGGTTGAGCTGATTCGTGCAGCGGGGAACCTCTATTGCGACCCGGTCATTGAACCGGCGGTCGATATCGTGCCATATAAAGGGATGGATGTTGTCGTTGTCACGGTCGAGGAAAGCGCGGAAAAGCCTCATTATCTGATCGACGGGAATGGTGGAAGGGAAGAGGAATCCAAAGCAATGATCCGCGTGAACGACAAGACCCTGGTGGCAAGCAAGGAAGTCGTGAAGATTCTTGAATCCGAGAACCCCGATGCACCTCCGCTGCGCATCGCCATCGGAGATTCCGAGCGGCGGCTGCTGGAGTATCTGGAGATCAATGAACGCATCACGCTCAAGGAATTCAGCAGGCTGATCAATATCTCGTTGCGAAGAGCTTCGCGAATCCTCATCGGCCTTGTGAGGGCGGGACTTCTACGGATCCATACAAACGAACGGGAAGAGTTCTACACGAAAGCATTCGACACTTGATTTTCCCGGTTCGTACAAATGCGGGCAAGTTCATAGACGGAAATGCCGAACGCGACAGCCACGTTGAGTGAATGCTTGAGGCCATGCATAGGTATTTCAATGGCCCCGTCGCATTCGTTAAGCACGGGCTGCGAAATTCCCGTTATTTCATTCCCGAGGACGAGGCAGAGGGGAAAGTCGGCGGGTTGCAGGGAGGTGTATGGGACGCTGCGGTCGGTATGCTCGAGGCCAACAACACGAACCCCTGATGCCCGGAGGGTGCGAAGAGCTTCAAGAGGGTCCTTGTGGTATTCCCAGGGCACAGTCGCCGTGGCTCCCAGGGCAGTCTTTTCGATCTCTTTCCTGGGTGGAATGGGTGTATATCCCGTTAGAATGAGCTTCCCGAGAAGCACGGCATCAGCCGTGCGAAAAATGGATCCGACATTGTACAGGCTTCGGATGTTCTCTACCAGGGCAAACAACGGCAATCGTTGAAGTCTGGATATCTCGCCGGGCGGGGTGCGCTTCTTGCTGATCTCGTCATAGGTTAGCTTTTTCATGCCTTTAAGATACTGGAATTTGATGGAAATCGCGATCAAGAGGAGAAGGGTCGCTTGACCGCGAGACTCTGGTTGCTCTCAACGCAGATATTTGCTATATTTAAAGTTCCGAAATTTGAAGAAAATTGTCATAGCCATCGATGGACCCGCGGCCTCCGGCAAAAGCACCACTGCCCGGCTTGTGGCCGAAAAATTGGGGTACTTGCACCTCGACACCGGTGCAATGTACAGAGCAATTACTCTGAGGGCTCTCAGGGAGAAAGTGCCGGTCCAAGATGGGCAACGGATGGGAACGCTTGCAAGGGATACGAAGATCCGCCTCAAGCGGACTGCGAATGGAAACAGGGTCTTCCTGCAGGATGAAGATGTCACGGAAGAGATCCGGACGCCCGATGTGAGTCGTCACGTGAGTGCGGTAAGCAGCCACCCGGCTGTAAGAACGGTGTTGGTGGAACAACAGAGACATTTGGCTCGAGACGGCGGAGTAGTGCTCGAGGGAAGAGATATCGGCACTGTGGTATTTCCATCGGCTGACTTGAAGATTTTCATGGTTGCCGAGATCTCAGAACGTGCCCGCAGGAGGCGGAAGGACCTTGCGAAGACGGGGGTTCAGGTCGACGATGAAACGATCGCAAAAGAGATCAACAATCGGGATGCCCTGGATTCGACCCGAGAAGCAAGTCCGATGAAAAAGGCGCTGGATGCTCTTGAATTGGATACGTCAGGCCTCACGATCGATGAACAGGTCGAATTCATCGTAAAGAAGGCAAAGGAAATTATGCGGCATCGATCATGACGGTCACGATAGACAAATATTCGGGATTCTGCTGGGGGGTGGTGCGAACGATCGAGATCGCGGAACAAGAGATCGCAACGGGAAAGGAATTGTTTTCTCTGGGAGAGATCATCCATAACCCAATGGAGATCAAACGCATGGAGGAAAAAGGCCTTCGGACCGTATCGCAGAAGGACCTTGAATCCCTGAAGGGTTCGACGGTTTTGATAAGAGCGCACGGAGAACCCCCGTCAACGTATCGAAAGGCGCAGGAACTGGGAATCACCATTGTCGATGCAACCTGCCCGGTCGTGACCAAGGTCCAGGAACGCATCCGGAAATTCTATCTTGACGGTTTTCAGGTCGTCATCTTCGGGAAAAGGGAGCACGCCGAGGTCGTCGGCCTTGCCGGTCAAACAAACGGTGAAGCGGTTGTCGTAAAGTCCGTTGAAGAACTGGACCTCGTTCAGCTGGATCGGAAGACAGTTCTGTTCTCCCAGACAACCATGGACAAGCCAACGTTTTCGAAGATCAAAGAGGAACTTGGAAAACGCGTGAGAGAACTTGTTGTGGGAACGTTTGAGGATGAGGCGATGGAGTTCCATGCCAAGGATACCATCTGCGGCCAGGTGTCCGGGCGTGACAAGAAACTGAGAGAATTTGCGCGGACCAACGAAATAGTCGTCTTCGTCGCAGGGCGGCACAGTTCCAACGGCAAAGTGCTTTTTGATATCGCACGGGAAGAAAATCCGTGGACCTATTTTGTTGAACATGCCGGTGAACTGAGGCCGGAATGGTTCGAGGGAGTGGAGTCCGTCGGGATCAGCGGCGCAACATCGACACCCCAATGGCTCATGCAGCGGATGAAGGATGTTATCGAAACGATGAACGTCGCCGCAGACGTACCCAGGAATTTATAAACAGTCATCACAACTCACAATACTCATCACTATGTTCTCTTGTCTGACATTGTTCCCTTGCAGATCGACGATGACTGGGTTTGCAGGATCAATGGAGGGCAAATCCGCGAAAGCGGAAGTTTGTTTGGAGGCTGAATGCTGGAAGCGACAGGCACGGTAAAACACTTTAGCGACAAAGAATATTCTGATTCCGAGTACAAGGAACTCAAGAAGCTCTACGAGAGCACGCTGAATTCTATCAGCGAAGGCGAAATTGTCAATGGACGGGTTGTCCATATCGGCGACAGCAATGTCACGGTGGACATAGGATTCAAATCCGAAGGAGTCATTTCCGTCTCGGAATTCACCAATCTGAAGGACCTGAAAATCGGCGACGAGATTGAGGTCTTCCTTGAAGCGGTGGAGAACAAAGACGGTCAATTGATGCTTTCCCGGAAACGGGCGGAATTCATGCGGGTTTGGGAGAGGGTCGTCAAGTCCTTCGAAACCGGCGAGGTGCTCAAAGGTCGTTGCGTTCGACGCACAAAGGGCGGCATTGTTGTTGACCTCCTCGGGATCGACGCGTTCTTGCCCGGTTCACAGATTGATGTCCGGCCCGTGAGGGATTTTGACGCCTTTATCGGCAAGGAAATGGAATTCCGCGTCGTCAAAGTAAATCATCCGTCCGAAAATGTCGTCGTGAGCCACAAGATCCTGGTGGAAGAGGAACTTGCCGGCCAGAGAAAGGCGATTCTCGAGAGCCTGGAAAAAGGACAGATCCTGGAAGGCCATGCCAAGGCCATCACTGATTTCGGCGTGTTTGTGGACCTGGGTGGGGTGGACGGACTCGTTCACATTACCGATCTCTCCTGGGGCCGCGTCAACCATCCTTCGGAAGTCGTCAAACTCGATCAAACGATCAATGTGGTCGTTATCGATTTCGACAAAGAGAAAAAGAGAATTTCACTCGGGATGAAGCAGCTTCTTCCTCACCCGTGGGAGAACATCGAGCTCAAGTATCCTGTCGGCACGAAGGTCAAAGGCAAGGTCGTCTCTTTGACGGACTACGGCGCGTTTGTGGAGATCGAAAAAGGCATAGAGGGCCTCATTCACATTTCTGAAATGAGCTGGACCCAGCACGTGAAGCATCCTTCTCAGATGGTTTCCATGGGCCAATTCGTGGATGCGGTGATTCTTTCGCTGGATAAGGAAGGGAAGAAAATCTCCCTGGGAATGAAACAGCTTGAGCCCGATCCGTGGAGCAGCCTGATGCAGAAGTATCCTGTGGGATCGAAACACACCGGGACAGTCCGCAACCTCACCAACTTCGGCGTCTTTGTGGAATTGGAAGAAGGTGTGGACGGCCTTGTTCATATCTCTGATCTGTCGTGGACGAAGAAGATTCGTCATCCGGGCGAGGTCGTGAAGAAAGGGGACAAAGTCGATGTTGTTATTCTCAACGTCGATGTCGACCAGCGGCGCATTTCTCTCGGGCACAAGCAGATTCAAGGAAATCCCTGGGATGAGTTCGAGGGTGCCTACAAGGTTGGTACTGAAGTTGAAGGAGCGAAAGTGGTCCGGATCATTGAAAAGGGAGTAATCGTAGAGCTTCCGCATGGTGTGGACGGTTTCGTGCCCCTATCGCAGATTTCTCAGACCCCTGTCAAAAACATTACGGAGTCCTTCCAGGTGGGAGATGCTCTTCCGCTGAGGGTCATCGAATTTGACAAGGACAGCAAGAAAATCGTCCTTTCCGTTCTCGAGTATCTCCGCGGGAAGGAACAAAAGACCGTGGATGACTATGTCAGCGCCCACAAGTTGTCTCCCATGACGCTGAAGGACATGGTGGCGACCCCGTCTTTTGGCGAAGCAGGGTTCTCTGAAGACATAAGCTCCAACTAATGATCACGTAAGTAAGGAGAGTTGTCCCGCGACTATGGGGCAACTCTCTTTTACATTTATGCAGACCGTTGCCTTTCATACCCTGGGCTGTAAGCTGAATTTCACAGAGACTGCGTCTTTGGCGAGACAGTTTGCTTCTCGGGGCTATCATGTCGTGGATATTGACAAACCCGCCGACGTGATCGTCCTGAATACCTGCAGTGTCACGGAGCGGGCAGACCGCGAATGCAGGCAGTTTGTTCGACGAGCCCTCCGCACTTCTCCTGGCGCCTATGTGATCGTGGTCGGGTGCTATGCACAATTGCGTCCGGACGTACTCTCTTCAATAAGCGGCGTCGATCTCGTGTTGGGCACGAAAGAAAAGTTTGAAATCTTCTCGCATGCAAAATGGCAGAAAACCTCGGATGCACAGGTGCGTGTTTCGCCCATTCGTGAGGCAGTCGACGTTCTCCCGTCATCTTCAGCCGGTTACGCTGATCGCACTCGTGCATTCCTCAAGATTCAGGATGGCTGTGACTACACATGCTCCTTTTGCACAATTCCCCTTGCACGGGGTTCAAGCCGGAGCATTGCCTTGTCGCATCTCCTGACGGAAGCTCGATCGATCGTTGCCGAGGGATACAAGGAAATCGTACTGACGGGAGTCAATGTCGGTGACTATGGAAAGAACATCGGGTCGTCCTTGGTGGAGGCGTTGAAGGCGATTGCCGAAATCGAGGGATTGGAGCGGCTTCGGGTAAGTTCTGTGGAGCCAAATCTGCTCTCGGACGATCTTTTGGAATTCTGGACAGGATCCCCGACATTGTGCAAACACTTTCATATTCCGCTTCAGTCGGGTGCGGATGCGACGCTTGCAGGAATGCGAAGGCGCTACCGGAGATCCTGGTATGCCGATCGGCTTGCAGCGATCAGGAAAAGGGCACCCCTGGCCGGGATCGGCGCAGATGTGATCGTCGGATTTCCGGGTGAAACGAAGGCACACTTCGAGGAAACGTATGCATTTCTCGTTGAACAACCGCTTACGTATCTGCATGTCTTCACGTACTCGGAAAGGCCCAATACACCTGCAGCATCTTTCGGGGGAAAGATTCCCCCGGAGCTCAAAGCGGAACGTAGCGAGCGGCTGAGGATGCTCTCCCGAAAGAAAAGGCACATCTTCCATGAATCGCTCAAGGGAAAGACCCTGGACGTACTCTTCGAGGAATCCGGCGAGAGGGAAACGGGTCTCT
This sequence comes from Bacteroidota bacterium, assembly GCA_040880975.1. Taxonomy (GTDB): domain Bacteria; phylum Bacteroidota; class Ignavibacteria; order UBA10030; family UBA10030; genus JBBDYD01. The sequence goes on from JBBEEC010000033.1 coordinate 170,737, forward strand.
CCGATGAATATGTGCGCGTGTCTGTGGCGTCTGCACGCAGATTGACAAACCAGATACTCCCCGTCGTAATTACCGAAAGCGGAGATGAAGAATGCTATGGAAGTCTCCAAGAAGATTCCAATCCTCAGGCAAATCTTAGACCGATTCCCCTGGAGGCCGATGTATGAGGAAATTCCTTCTTCCTGTTCTTCTGATGATTCTGTTTTCCGTTACCAATGGGCAGCTGCGAAACGTTCCACCCCATGCCGAGCCATCGGCGTATGCCCTTCAGGGCCCGGGAGATTCACAAGGGAAGAAATCTACTCTCCTCGCAGTCGGACTTTCTCTCGTTTTGCCGGGTGCCGGCGAAATGTATGCGGGCAACGTGCGAACAGGGACCTACCTCATGGCTGCGGATGGGGCACTGTGGCTCACCTACGCCGGATTTGTCCTCCATGGGAACTGGATCATGGATGATGCGCGGACGTTTGCATCGATGAAGGCGCATGCTGATTTCAACGGAAAAGACGACCGATTTGATGTCGATATCGGTAATTTTCTCTCAACCGAGGAATACAACGAAACAAGGTTGCGAAACCGTGAATACGACGAAGTCTATTCGGGAGCTTCGTATCAATGGAATTGGACTCAGGAAAGCGATCGTCGACACTACAGGAATCTCCGTATTAAGAGTGATCAGATTCATCAGGCCTCCGAATTCGTTGTTGGCGCACTTGTGGTGAACCGGATTGTTTCTGCCCTCCTTGCGTGGCGTAGCGTCAAATCCGCCAACGCCACGAACGAACTGCGAAGTGGGTGGCGGCTGGATACAGAACTTCAGCGCACCGGAAATGTGGTACATGGATTGGGACTCAAGGTTACAGCTTCCTTCTAAGCAAAGAAAATCAACCATGAGAGTCCCGCGGTTTCGGCGGGATTTTTTGTTTTATGCAAACCGTTAAGATGGCTGTGGAATACGATGGGACGGACTTCTCGGGATGGCAATTCCAGAAGAATGGCAGGTCGGTGCAGGCGGAAATTGAGCGTGCCCTCAGTAAACTGTTGCAGGAAGAAGTTCGGGTGACCGGGGCTGGCAGAACCGATGCCGGTGTTCATGCAAGAGGTCAGGTCTGTCACTTTGAAACGAAATCAGTCATGGACGCAAAATCGATCTTGAGGGGCTCGTCGGCTCTCCTTCCTCAGGATATTGTCGTACGGAGTGTAGAATTCACGAAACAGGAATTTCACTCCCGATTCAGCGCTAAAGCACGGATGTATCGGTACTACATTTCTCTTGCCCCGACGGCGGTAATGCGCAGATATCGCTGGTATGTGAGTTATGCTCTGGATGTTTCCGCAATGCAGCGATGCGCATCGACTATTTGCGGGGAACACGATTTCCAGTCATTTTGCAAGGAACAGGCAGAAGTAAAACACTACCGGTGCATTGTTGCGAAAGCAGAATGGAAAGTATCGGGACCGGATCTCATCTTCGAAATTACCGCCAACCGATTTCTGCATGGGATGGTAAGGGCGCTGGTGGGAACCATGGTAGAGGTGGGGCGCGGCTATCGAAGTGAGGCGGATTTCACCGCGATCTGTGCTGCAAGAAACCGGAGTGAGGCGGGTATGGCGGCTCCGCCTGAGGGTCTTTTCCTTGAAGAGGTGTTCTATGAATAGAAACGTTCCTTCGGAAAACGGAAGAACCGGCAGCACAGTTCTTGCTACTTCTTGCACCATCCATTACATTTTTACGCCATGTTGAAGGAAGCAGTCGCAAAACTCGCGGAAGGAAGAGATCTCACGCAGGATGAAGCTCTTGCCTCGATGAACGAAATCATGGGTGGAGGAGCTCCGGAAGGCCTTATGGCGGGCTTTCTTGTCGGATTGCGGCTGAAGGGGGAGACGCCGGAGGAGATCGCAGGGTGTGCCCTGTCGATGAGGCGGAATGCGACGATGATTCAATCGGAGCGGCCTGATGTGATCGATACATGCGGGACCGGGGGGGATTCTTCCGGCACGTTCAATGTTTCAACAACCGCGGCGATCGTCGCGAGTGCAGCCGGCGTTCCTGTGGCAAAGCATGGCAACAAAGCGGTTTCCAGCGCCTGCGGCAGTGCGGACGTGCTGAGGAGTCTGGGAGTGAATATTGAACTGGAGCCTGACCAAGCTGCGAAGGTGCTGAATGAGATCGGGATTACTTTCCTGTTCGCCCCACGGTTTCACGGGGCGATGAAATATGCCGCAGAGATCAGGAAACAGCTCGGAATCAGAACGGTTTTCAATATTCTGGGGCCGCTGACGAATCCGGCAGGAGCCAAGCGGCAAGTGATAGGGGTTTTTTCACCTCGATTGACACAAACCATGGCGGCAGTACTCCAAATCCTGAAGTGTGAGCATGCACTTGTTGTGCACGGAGAGGGCGGATTCGATGAGTTTTCAACAATGGGAGATTCCATTGTCAGCGAGCTCCGAAGTGGATCGATCAGAAATTACTCCATGAACGTCTCGGAAACCGGCCTTCCTACAGGCAAAAGGGAGGAAGTGTCCGGGGGAGACCCGAATGCTAACGCGGCGCTCATTCGGACCATTCTGGACGGTGTGAGCGGTGCTCCCGCAGACCTCGTTCTCCTGAATGCAGGTGCCGCGGTTTATGTAGGTGGGAAAGCTGTCTCGGTGAGGGAAGGTGTGAGCGTAGCCCGGGATACTATTTTATCCGGCCTGGCAAAGCAGAAACTCCAGGACTGGATCGAAGCATCAAACAGTATCTAAAAACAACTTGAAATCGATAGCACAACTTCTTAAAGAACTGCTGGTTAAGGGAGGTCTGCTGAGGGCAAAACTCTCTGCGGAAGATTTCCGCGACGTCCTTGAGGCGGGCTCGAAGAGCGGTGTTCTCGATGAAACCGAGCATGAGCTCATTTCGAGTATCCTCGAGTTCACAGACACCACGGCTAAGGAGGTCATGGTCCCAAGGCCGGATATCGTGGCATTGGACATCAGCATGCCCAGAGATCAGATCGTCCACAAGGTGATTGAGGAGGGATACTCCCGACTCCCGGTATTCAGTGGGAGCATCGACAATATCATCGGGATCATCTACAGCAAGGACCTCCTGAGCTTGCTTGAGCATAGGGATCTCATCATCCTGCAAGATATTATCCGTCCAGCGTATTTCGTCCACGAATCGAAGAAGATCAGCCAACTTCTCAAGGAATTTCAGCTGAAAAAGGTCCACCTCGCGGTTGTTATCGACGAGTTCGGCGGCACGGAAGGCATTATCTCGATGGAGGATATCTTCGAAGAGATCGTAGGGGAAATTCACGATGAGTATGATGAAGTCAAGAAGGAAGTGGAGCAGGCAAGCGATGGTTCGACGATCGTGGACGCCAGCATTGGAATTCATGAGTTCAATGAGCAGTTTCACGCAGATATCCCGGATATCCCTGATTACGAGACGCTGGCCGGCTTTCTCCAAAAAGTGACCGGGAGACTTCCCGAAATCAATGAAGAAATTCACCAGATCGGTTTCGTTTTCAGGATCGTGACGAAAACGGCCCGGCGCCTCAAGAAAGTCAAGGTTTCGCCCATTCCGGCAGGCCGATCAAGCGGGGAAAAAGTGTGATCAGCTTGGAGGAGATTCTTGAGGCAAAGAAGATGGAAATCGACCGGTTAAAGGTGGCGACTCCCCTTTCTGAACTGCAGGATCGAATCAAACGTATGGACACTCCCCGCGACTTCTGCGCGGGATTGAAACCCCGGAATCCGGGCGTGATTGCAGAAATCAAAAGATGCTCACCTTCCCAGGGAATCATCTCCGGAGATTTTGACCATCGAACGATTGCCCGGGAATATGAGGAGGGGGGTGCGTCAGCGCTTTCGGTGCTGACCGATCAAAAGTTCTTTCAGGGTGATCCGTCGTATATTGCCGAAACGCGTGAAGTCGCTGCGCTCCCCGTCCTTCGAAAGGATTTCGTCCTGGACGAATATCAGGTGTTTGAATCAAGGGCGCTGCACGCGGATGCAATTTTGTTGATTGTCAGAGCGATGGATCAACCTCAACTCGAACGTTTGCACTCGCTTGCTTATTCTTTGGGACTTGCGGTCCTTGTCGAGGTCCATGACGAGCGGGATCTGGCTATCGCCAACACGCTGAAGGCAAAACTCATCGGTATCAATAACCGCGATCTTTCAGACTACTCCGTCTCCCTCGAGCGCTCGTTACGCCTGCGGGATAAGGTGCATGCAGATGCGCTGGTTGTCAGCGAGAGCGGCATCAAAACCGCAGCTGACATTGAACAACTGGCGGGTGCCGGATTTCACGGAGTTCTTATTGGTGAGTCTCTTATGCGCGCTCACAACAAACCTGCCTTCCTGAGAGGCTTGTTACGACACTAACATGCATCAGGACCTTTTTGTAAAAATCTGCGGTATTACGAATCTCGAAGATGCACAACATGCCGTTCGTTGCAAGGCTGACGCCGTAGGTTTTATTTTCTACGAACAGAGCGAGCGGTACATTCACCCCGATGCAGCAGCAGCGATTGTTTCGCGTCTGCCTGACCATATCTCAAAAGTGGGAGTGTTTGTGGACGCAGATTCCCGTTACGTCCATGACGTGACGACAAAAGTCCAACTCAGTGCCGCTCAGCTCCACGGAATCGAAGGTGCCGATGATCTCATTAGCTACGAAACGAGCGTCATCAAGGTATTCCGTATCAAACCTGATTTTGATGTCGAAGTGATGCACAACTACGTCGTCGACGCGTTTCTTCTCGATACGCACTCTGAAACCCGTTACGGGGGAACCGGACGAACTTTTGACTGGAATATCGCGGTCAGGGCAAAAGAGTACGGCCGCATTATTCTCTCAGGCGGGCTGACTCCTGACAACATTGAAGACGCCGTACGGTTTGTCCAACCCTATGGCGTTGACGTATCGACTGGTGTCGAATCCTCCCCGGGCAAAAAGGACCCGAACAAGGTCCGCGACTTTATCGCACGGGCAAAGAATGTTCCTTTGTATTACTCGGGGAATCCTCCGCTATGAAGACGCCGATTTTGCCCGACCAGAGCGGTCACTTCGGACCGTACGGCGGCACATTTGTTCCCGAAACACTTCTGCCTGCTGTTCAAAAACTCACCGAACAGTATTTGCTTCTCCGGTCGGATGAGCTTTTCCAAAAGGAATTGCGCCACTATCTGAGGACCTTTGCCGGAAGGCCAACACCCCTTAGTCACGCGGCGAGACTTTCCGCGGTGCTGAAAGGCCGAAAGGTCTATTTGAAGCGAGAAGATCTTTGTCATACCGGAGCTCACAAGATCAACAACACCCTCGGCCAGGCTCTCGTTGCCCGGCGGTTTGGAAAGAAGAGGATCGTCGCGGAAACTGGTGCAGGTCAACACGGTGTTGCCACAGCGTCCGTTTGTGCTTTGTTCGGACTGTCGTGCGTGGTCTACATGGGCGAGGAGGATATTGCCCGCCAGGCTCCCAATGTCTCGCGGATGAAACTCCTCGGTGCGGAGGTAATTCCTGTTGGTTCCGGCACCAAAACGTTAAAAGATGCCACAAGTGAGGCGATCAGGGATTGGGTGACAAACGTCGAATCCACATTCTACCTCCTTGGCTCGGTCGTCGGGATGCACCCGTACCCCATGATGGTGCGTGATTTTCAGAGAGTGATTGGGGACGAAACCATCAGCCAGATTCTGGAGGCTGAAGGGCGGCTTCCCGATGAAGTGGTCGCCTGTGTCGGCGGCGGAAGCAACGCCATGGGGATTTTCTACCCGTTTGTTGAAGCACAAAAAAACGTTCGGCTCATCGGCGTTGAGGCGGGGGGAAAAGGACTCAACTCAGGGAAGCATGCGGCATCCCTCTCCCGAGGGTCCCGCGGAGTCCTCCACGGATCGATGCAGTATTTGCTTCAATCGGAGGATGGCCAGATTCAGGAAACTCATTCTGTCTCTGCTGGCCTGGATTATCCCGGAGTGGGGCCTGAGCACTGCTATTTCAAAGATGAGGGTATCGCAGAATACTCAACAGCGACGGACGAGGAAGCTGTCGAGGCATTCAAACTTCTGGCGTCGCTTGAAGGGATACTTCCGGCACTTGAATCTTCCCATGCCCTCGCATACGTGATTCGCGAATCGCGGGCTAAGGAAACATTGACGGTGGTCAATCTCTCGGGTCGTGGAGACAAAGATCTTCAAATTGTGCATGAAGCAGTTCACCCCGGCGCGGGTCAATGAAGAACGCGTGAAAACCAATCTATTCCTGTCCATCACCCCAGAATCAAGGGATTTCTGACTTGTCAACATTTGTAATCGCTAAGAATGCTCTGTTCAACATTTTGGCATTCCTTGTGAATCTTGCGATAACAATTGTGCTTGTCCCAGTGATGTTGCAATATCTTGGAAACACGGGGTTCGGGATCTGGGCGTTGGTGCGTGTCTTTGTCAGCTATGCATCCTTGGGCGACCTGGGATTGACGAGCACCGTGACAAAGTTTGTTGCCGAGTATTCAGCGACAAACCGCACACAAGAGATCGCCAGAGTTCTAAAATCCGCATTCGTGCTTTATGTTTGGATTATCATGGCTATTCTTGCAGTGGCTTTTCTTTTTAGAGGTGTGATCATTGACACTTTTTTTGCCGCGAGCGGCGACGCAACCGAGGAAGTGGTTTTTGTCCTGTATGCCTCTCTGGTGATCTTTGGAGTGAATACGGTGTTCTCCATTCTACCAAATGCCCTGAATGGAATTCAACGAATGGATCTGACAAACAGCGTTACGGCACTGTATTCAGTTCTTAACGGCGTCGGCATGTACGGCGCTCTTGTTGCAGGGTGGGGATTGCAGGGCCTTGTGTGGGCAAACGCGCTTGCCAGCATCGTCGGAATTATTATGAATTGGATTCTGTTCTCGCGCCATTTCGGGTACCTTGGATTGCTCAGGGTTCCTGTGACGCTGAATGACATTCGACATCTCTTTGGATTAAGCAAGCATATCTTTGTTGTTTCGTTGGCGTCAAATATTCACCAACATTTTGACAAGCTGCTCCTGGGCACATTCATGAATCTTACGACCGTGGCCTCGTACGAGGTCGGTTCGCGGATGGTGCAACAGGCCCGCCTCATTCCTGTTCTCATGCTCAATCCGCTCCTGCCTGCATCTTCCGAGTTCCATGCGCACGAAAGTACCGAACGGATCAGGGAGCTGTATTATCGGAGTCTTAAATATCTCGTTGTTATCAGCGTCCCGATGTTGGGATGCCTGGGTTTGTACGCGCCGGAGGTAATCAACGTGTGGATTGGCGATGCGGACGATCTTATTGCACCAACTCTCCAGATCCTTCTCCTTTCGAACTTTGTGAACCTCCTCACGGGGCCGGGATTTTTTATTTCCATCGGGGTGGGCAGCGCCCGTTTGCCGATGTACAGTTCCTTACTCGGATTATCGCTCAATGTGGTTCTGAGTGTCCTTTTGTTGCATTGGTTTGGGTATTTTGGCGCGGTCTTCGGAAGCTTCATCGCGCTGATTATCGCATCAGTCTTCTTTCTCTTCATCGTTCATCGCCGGCTTGGCATCTCCTGGTTCCCCGTATTCAAGATAGCCATCCCGCCACTTCTGGCGATGCTTCCGGGATTCGGAGCAGCGCTGCTGGCAGCATTACTCGTCGATCATGCATTTCTTCAACTTGTGCTCATGGTGGGATGCACGGTGGTTCTCTTTGGAATTTCATTGTGGGTGTTCAGATATTTTGATGAATTTGACAAAAAGAGCATTGCAGGAATTTGGAAGAGGATGAACGAATTCACCTCTTTTCCCCCGAAAGGCACATAGCATGCTGAATCGATGGGTCAGATACCTGCCACTTCGTGATTTGCTCAACAACTCTGGCCCAGGATTTATGCTCGAAGTCGGAAGCGGGAGCCTGGGGTTGGGAGAATTTTTTGGCAAGCCGTTTGTAGGATGCGACGTTTCATTTGACCCGAAAACGTTTTCAAGTTCCATTCTCCCAGTTTGTGCATCTGGAACACGGCTTCCTTTTCGGGATAAAACTTTTGGTCTTGTGCTTTGCCTCGACACGATGGAGCATGTCCCGAAAGAGTTCCGCCGCCCTTTTGTGCGGGAATTGCTCAGAGTGACAAGCTCTGTGTTAATTCTGGGAGCACCGATGGGGGAAAAGGCCGCTGCCACTGACAGTCGCCTTCATGACTACTTTCAATCAAAAGGCCTGAAGGAACCCTCGTGGCTGCAAGAGCACATGGATCTCATCGGCGAGTTTCCCCGTCGTGAGGAGTTTGTGGAAATGTTTGAGGAGGAACGCATTCCCTATCATATTCGAAGGGGAGAGTCGGCTTGGTTTCACCGCTTCGTTACCATTTTGGAGCATAAAAGCTTCATGGGGAGAGTGACGGGGAAACTGAGCAGGCATCCCTGGAGGATTCTCGTGAGTCCGTTTCTTCGATTAATGAATTTCACTTCTACCTATCGAACCTACCTGATTGCACAGAAATGAAAAGACCCCAATGGTCGGTCATTATGCCGACATTCAACCGGGAAGATGTCCTCCCGAGGACGCTCCGCGCGTATCTTGATCAGGAAGGTGATTTCGGAGATTTGGAGATTATTGTTGTCGATGACGGCTCGACCGACGCAACACCACAGCTTCTCGAAAAGCTCTGCAATGCCTCTCCGGAACGGCTGAAGGTAATCCGCCAGGAGAATAAAGGACCTGCCGCGGCAAGGAATCAAGGCATTCGGCATGCGCGGGGTACATTGATTCTGTTTGCCGGAGATGATGTCATTCCATGTCCGAATCTTCTGGAGCTTCATTCGACAACCCACCGTACATTTCCTTCTCCCACCACTGCCGTTTTGGGAAAGATTACCTGGTCTCCAGAGCAGAACATCAGCCCATTGATGCACTGGCTTGAGGCCGGGGGATGGCAGTTTAATTACGGAGGAATACGCGATCCTCTCCATGTCCCACACGACATGTTCTACAGTTCGAACATTTCCCTTCACAAGGAACTCCTTGCCGAAGAGAAGTTCGATGAAGCATTTTCCGCGGCATGCTGGGAGGACATCGATTTGGGGTTACGACTTCAGAAACACGGGTTGAGAATTATTTATAATGAACATGCGATCGGTTACCATATGCATCCGACAGACTTTCACCGCTTTGCTCAAAGGAGTCGGCGCGCAGGTTATTACGAGGCGATGTTTCACGGCAAACACAACCGTGCCTTCGAGTTGAGCCGTCCCGCAGTCGTTTTCATGCGGTGGATACTGGGAACTCTCCTCCGAGTGATAACGGCGGGAACATTGAAAGAAAAAGGCTTCTTATGGTCGTTGCAATGGCATCAATATCAGGGGATTTATGAATACCAGAGACAATCGCGGCTGCAATAGTCTATTGCAGGTTTTTTATTCGGCGGATGAAATCCGGTCAGGAGGGAACAGACCTTGACTGCTGTGAATCCAAAAGTCTCGGTCATCATCGTCAACTGGAATACAAAACCTGAACTTGAACGATGCCTTCATGCGCTCACAGGAACGGAAAAATCACCGGGTTTTGAGGTGATCGTCGCAGACAATTCGTCGGACGACGGAAGCGTGCAAATGGCCCGCTCACAATTCCCCGGTGTTGTTGTCCTGGAGAATGAACGAAACTGTGGGTTTGCCGGTGGTGTGAACATGGGAATGCGAAACTCCCATGCTCCCTACATACTGATTCTGAATCCGGACGTGGCTCTTCAGAAGGGAGTTATTGGAAACCTTGTTGAAATTCTGGAATCTGTGCCTGAAGCCGCCGCAGTATCCCCCCGCTTTCTGGACGAGGGGGGGAGGCCGCAAACCGGGTATTTTCGAAAGTTGCCGTCGGTCGGGCAGATACTGTTCTTCCATACGATGTTGGAAAAGGTGAGTTCGCGAATTCCGTGGTTTGTCAACACGTGGCTGGAGGAAGTCTGGGATATCAGCACCGGGCCCCGTGAGGTCGCACAGCTTCCCGGCGCCTGTATGCTTGTGCGAAAGGACGTACTAGACATTGTGGGCCCCATGGATGAGAGGTTCTTCTTGTTTTTTGAAGATGTCGACTGGTCGTTTAGAATGAAAGCCGCAGGATGGAAGTTGATGGCATCAGATGACGAGGTGCTCCACAGCGGCGGAAGGAGTTTTGAGTACACAACCTCAGCGTGGAAGTTTGCAAGATTCCTTCTGAGTCTCAACATGTATATGGAGAAAAACGGATCTCCGATGCAGAAAGTCCTCTCGTCTTTCCTTACAATGGGAAACAGTTATCTGGCTTTGTTCCTGCGGTCAATGCAAAAGTTTGTTGATTCAGGAGAAGCAAGGGAATATGCTGAACAAAGAATTGACGCCCACAGAATGTTCCTCCGGGCGATGAGGAATAATGCAAGCCTGGGGGCCCCATCAGGGGATAAATCATGATCGATGTTTCGATCGTCGTTGTCACCTATAATCGAAAGGATCTCCTCGGACAATGCCTTCATTCTCTGAAGGGGATGAAGGTGGAAACTGAGACGATTGTGGTGGATAATGCATCGACCGACGGCACGGTTCAAATGATTCGGAAGAAATTCCCTGCAGCGAAGATCATCGAAAATGCGACGAACCAGAGGTTTGCCAGAGCCAATAATGCGGGAATTAGCCAGGCCAGCGGGAGGCATGTGTTCCTCCTGAACAACGATACTGAAGTTTACCCGGGTGTGATAGAGTCTCTTTGTGAATTCTTGGATAAGAACAGTGATGTTGGAATGGTGGGCCCACAATTGCTCAACCCTGATGGTTCCGTACAACCTTCGTGCCACAAGTTTCCAAACTTATGGACTCATTGCTGCGACATGCTGGCGTTAGACAGGCTTTTTCCGAAGGTGGAGATTTTGTCCACGACCGTCATGGCGTATTTTGACCATCGGACAATGATGGAGGTTGACCATGTTACGGCAGCCGCAGTGATGGTTCGTTCTGAGACCCTCCAAGGCATCGGATTCTTCGACGAGGCGCTTTCTATTTATTACAACGACCTTGACCTGTCCTTTCGTTTGAAGAGCGCAGGATGGAAAACGATCTTTCTGCCGACTGTCCAGGTTCTGCATTACGGCGGTCAAACAGCCAACGCGTTAAAGATGTCGTGGGAATTCTTTGAAGAACAATACAAAAACATCTTCTACTATTACCACAAAGTTCATGGAGGCCCGGTTCTTCTCTTGTACAAATTTCTTCTCCTGATCGGATTTCTACCGCGGGCGGCGTACTGGTGGTGCCGCTCTCTTTTCAATGATGGCTCAGGAGTCGTATCGCAGCAACGATTTGCCGTATGGACGTTGAAGCTTCTCCTCGCCCCCAGGTCCTGGCGAATGTCGTCATGAAAAAGGGCGTCTCTGTCATAATCGTCAATTACAAGGGCTTCGACCTCACCTCACAATGTGTGAAGTCTCTCAGGGTTCATTCACCGCAAACGGAGATCATTATTGTGGACAATGCTTCCCGCGATCGATCTGTTGAGCGATTGCGTGAATTATTCCCCGACATAACAATCGTTGAAATGAACGGCAATAACGGATTCGGCTCAGCAAACAACGCGGGGGCGGTTGCCGCTTCAGGAAGTCATCTCTTCTTTCTCAACAACGACACGATCGTTCATTCGGACTCCCCGCAACATCTCTCATCAGTTCTCCAAAGGGAACAAAAGGCGGCGGTCGTTGGACCACGCTTGTCGTACGAAGACGGTTCATTTCAACTTTCCTTCGGATTTGATCCGTCGCCTTTCAATGAGTGGAAGACCAAGCGGATGCAGAAAGGGCTATTTCGTCGCGATGCAAAACTGACGGACAAGATGCAATCCCGGTATGCTTCGGTCACCCCCGTCGACTGGGTCACAGGGGCTGCATTGATGATACGCAGAGAGGTTTTCGAATCCATCGGCGGATTCGATGAGGCGTATTTCATGTATTTTGAGGATGCCGACCTCTGCCAAAGGGTTAGAAAAAAAGGTTGGGACGTGTTGTACGATCCGGCCGCAACAATCATGCACTACGGGGGAGGAAGTGTTGCGTCCAACGATATGTCTGTCTATATAGGATACAGGAGAAGCCAACTCCGATATTACAGAAAGCACGGTACGCTGTTGTCAAATGTGGCTCTCCGGGTGTACCTGACGTTGATGTTTGGATTCCGGTGGATGATTGAAGCAACGCGGGGGGGAAATCGTATGGGCGCCATGAAGGAGATATTGCGTCATGTCAGAAACAATGATTAACCATTTCTTCCGGTTGATCGGAATATGATGAGAACAGTCGGCATCGATGCGCGGAAATACTTTGACTTCGGTATTGGCACCTACCTCCAGGGCCTCCTGGGAGAATTTGCCCGGAGGGAGTGCGGCTTTCGGTTCACTTTGTTTCTCTCTCCCGGAGAGATGGGTTCCGTCAAAACGGCTCCGACCTGGAGAAAGGTGGAAGCCCCCTGGAAGAAATACTCGCTTTCAGAATTGCTCTTCCTTGGAAAAGAGGCAGCGCGCGAGGGAGTCGACCTGCTTCATATCCCGCACTACACTCTTCCTGTTGGATTTGCCGGCCCTTCTGTCGTCACGATTCACGATTTGATCCATCTTCGGTTTCCACAATACTATTCCTGGGCGCATCGAGCCTACGCCCGCGGAATGATGGGTCATGCCGTCCGCACAGCCCGTGCAATCATAGCGGTCTCGGAATTTGTCAAAGATGATATTCTCTCTCAATTCAGGGTACTGGCGGAAAAAATCCATGTTGTGCCCCTGGCAGCCCGGTCCGGTTTCCGGCCTCTTCCGAAATCTTCAATCAACAATTTCCGAAAGCGCTACGGACTCCATAATCCCTATGTTTTATATGTGGGGGGAATGGGTAAGCACAAGGATATTCCGACTCTCATCAAGAGTTTCGATATTGTAGCCGGACATATCAAGGACTGTGATCTCGTTTTTGCAGGTACACCGGCTGATCAAGGGAGAGAGCATGTCTCATCGGGCCGTTTCGCGGGCCGAATACGATTTCTGGGAAGATTGCCGGGCTTGGATCTCACCGCTGCGTACAACGCAGCTGAAGTGCTTCTCATGACTTCGATGTATGAGGGATTCGGCCTTCCTCCCCTGGAAGCGATGGCATGCGGCACGCCGTGTGTGGTTTCCGACGCTGGTTCGCTGCCCGAGGTTGTGGGCCAGGCGGCTGTTCTCTGCCGCACGGGCCGGCCTGAGGAATTCGCAGAAGGCGTCATGACGATTCTTACGAGATCACGCGAACGCAATACGTTGATCCGGCGGGGATATGAGAATTTGCGGCGCTTTTCCTGGCGAACCACAGCGACGAGAACCTTGCAAATCTATGAATCAATCGCATAAACGAAAAACACAGATAGGTATTTTCGGCGGCTCGTTTGATCCGCCCCATCTCGGCCATTTGATTGTGGCAGAGTATGTCCGCACCGAATGCGGCCTCAAGAACATTCTCTTTGTGCCCGCGAGTCAATCGCCTCATAAACTGAACGTCCCCATCGCGTCGGCATCTGACCGGGTCGCAATGACCCGACGGGCTGTCAAAGGGAATAGGGGTTTTGCAGTATCCGACCGAGAGGTTCGCCGTGGCGGCATTTCGTACACGGTGGACACTGTCAATGCCCTGGCTGCGGAGAATCCTGGCGCAGAGCTCTTCCTTATTCTCGGCGCGGACAGTTTTACAGATTTTTCCACATGGAAGTCCCCCGATTCGATCGTATCCAAGGCAACGCTCCTGGTGTACCCACGGATCGGAATTTCGGGTTTTAAGAATCAGAAATATGCACGTCACGCGGAATTCATTCCGGCCCCTCAGATACAGATCTCATCCAGCGTGATCCGTCGTCGTGTAGCCACAGGGAAGTCTATTCGCTATCTCGTCCCGGAGCCGGTGGAACACTATATTCTTTCACACGGCCTATATTCCCAGAAGCCTAAAGACGGGCGAGATTGAGAAATTTATGAATCACGGATGTTGTAGCGGGATAGCATTTTAAACCACCGGTTTGCCTGGTCCGACCTTGTTATTTCGGCGAAAAATCTCTACAATGACACATCGGAGATAATCACTCAAATGCCTGCAAAACCCCTTCGTATACTGGTTGTTGATGATCAGGATTCATTCCGGATGAGTCTCGAGATCGCTCTGAGCATCAGTGAAAAACATGAGGTGACGATGAGCGACTCGGGGGAAGATGCGATCGAAAAGTTGAAAGCAGACGAGTATGATGTTGTTCTTCTCGACTACAAGATGCCCGGACTTTCCGGGTTGGATGTGCTCGCATGGATGCATGAGAACAAGAATGATACGCCGGTCATCATGCTGACGGCGGCGGGATCAGAAGAAGTGGCCGTCGAAGCGATGAAGCTCGGCGCTTACGACTATCTTTCAAAAGAACACATTGAAATCGACCGGTTACCGCTTACCATCAACAGCGTACACGAGCGTTACCTCTACCGTCGGGAGATCAGCCTTCGCGAGCGGCAGGAGATCGAGCATCGGGAGCAACAAAAAGATATGGCGTCACTGCAGATGTTCCAAAGCACGGTCAACTCCATCGGACAATTCGTCAATAACGGCCTTTTCCAGTTGACGAAAGAGATCAGCAGTGCCGAATCTGAACTTCTCAAGTATGTCAATGACGACGGCCGCAAGGCATTTCTCGATTCCTTTTCTTCTCTTAAGCAGGAATTTGAGGTGGTCTCTTCCGGACTCAAGTCCATGCTTGACCTCACCACTCTCGTGACCCAGAAGCTGGAGGGGATCCAGAATCCCAAAGGGGACGAGCAGCCGCGACACCCGTAGTTTATGTCAGAACCTCTCTCACGAGGCCCTTCCGAGAACGACACCCGTCGCAGCCGGGAGGAACTCCTTTCCGAGTTGACCAGTCTTCGCCGTCAGTACGTCAATCTGAAGATCCTTGAATACGAGCATGAGCGCGCGCTCGGTGCCCTCAGGGAAAGCGAAGAGCGTTATCGTCAGATCGTTGAAACGGCCACGGACATCATTTACCGGATCAGCCCAAGGGGGTACTTCACCTACGCCAACCCCGTTGCGGTGAGGATCATTGGGTTTTCGCTCAAAGAGATCATCGGGAAGAACTATCTGGACCTCGTGCAGCCTGAATACAGAAAGAAAACCATAAGGCATTATCTCGAACAAACAACCCAACGCATCCCCAGCACGTACTTCGAATTTCCCGCCACATCCAAGGACGGATCGATCGTCTGGCTCGGGCAGAACGTGCAGATCGTCGTCCGGGACAACGAGATCGTGGAACTTCAGGCAGTCGCGCGTGACATCACGGAAAAGAGAAAAGAAGATACCCAACGGCAGCACCTGGAACTGCAATTGCTCCAGGCTCAGAAAATGGAATCCATCGGCCGTCTCGCAGGCGGAATCGCCCACGATTTCAACAATATTCTGGGCATTATCCTCGCATACGCGAATATTCTGGAAAACAGGAACCTGCCCGGCGAAAAGGTGCGCATGAGCCTGGACGCGATCACGCGCGCGATCCAGCGTGCGAAAGCCATGGTTCGGGAACTGCTCACCCTTGCGAGAAAGACCGAACCCTCGCTTGAGTACGTCGATGTCAATGAGTCCATTCGGGATTTCAGCCGCATGATCATGGAGACATTTCCGAAGTCTATCGCTTTCTCCATCAAGTATGCAGATCAGTCTCCGGGCATCCTCGCCGATCTGAATCAGTTTCACCAGGTGCTTCTGAATCTTCTCGTGAACGCGCGCGACGCGATGCCGAGAGGTGGGACCCTGGAGATCGTTACAAGAACGGTTCCCGCAGAATCCATGAAGCAGGGTCATCCGGATGCCCGCAATGTACCGTACGCCGCCATCTCCGTAAAGGATACAGGGATCGGAATGGACGAACAAACACGTGCCCGCGTCTTTGAACCGTTCTTTTCTACAAAGGAACACGGCAAGGGCTCGGGGCTCGGGCTGGCTGTCGTGTATGGAATCGTTCAAGGGCATGGCGGGTATGTCGGGGTTGAGAGCTCGCCGGGGGAAGGAGCAACGTTCGACCTTTATTTTCCGACCGCCGAAGGGACAAGGAAAGATCGAACGGCCCAATCGGACCAGGCACCCTTGAATCTGGCCGGTACGGAAACCATTCTTTTTGTCGAAGACGAGGAAATGCTCAAGGACGCGATAACGACGGTGTTGAAGGAGATGGGATACATCGTCCTGGTTGCCGGTGACGGGATAGAGGCGGTCGAGCTCTTTATGAAACAACAAAACGAGATCTCGCTCGTCTTGTCCGATCTGGGACTTCCCAGGCTTGGGGGATGGGAAGCGTGTGTGACCATGCGGGAGATCAATGCACGCGTGCGAGTTGTCGTCGCAAGCGGTTTCATTGATCCGGCCTTGCGTGAGGAAATTGTTAAAACGGGGGCCGCGATCGTTCAGAAACCGTATGAACCATCCGAAGTACTTCGCACCGTTCGGAGAGTCCTGAACGCTGAGGCAAGTTCTTGAACGTCCGGCCAAAGATTTGTACATTGGACTGCGTGTCAGGCCCCCGTAGCTCAGTATGGATAGAGCAGCGGTTTCTCTCAAAATCACCCACGAACGCTGTTTTGAATGGTAGTGATTTTGAGGATCCCGAGCTGAACAAAACGGCCCCGTAGCTCAACATGGATAGAGCAGAGGTTTCCTAAACCTAAGGTTGGAGGTTCGAGTCCTCTCGGGGCCACGATGCAGAAAGGCGGGGATCCGCGAATCGACCGTCGACTTAGCTCACTGCGTTCGCTAAGGTCGAGTCGATTCGGGACTAAACCGTTTGTCGGACGTTCGAATCGTCTCGGGGGCACAAGGTTATTTCACCTCGGCATCGTGATGCCTTAAAAACGGTTTGACTTTGCGGGAATATTTTGGCTAAATGCCCATCCTTCGGTTCCTCCCGCCGCAGGCGAATTCCATAACCCATCGGAGAACGAGTGGAACATTCCCAGGTGCTGCATTCCCTTCATTTTGGACGTGTGGATGCAGAATCCGACTATCGGCTGAGTCAATGCTTTGTAGGGACAGAAATGCTGAAGCAGGCATTAACCCCCCAGCATTCCTTGTTCATCGGGGCAAAAGGGTCGGGGAAGAGCGCCCTGTTCCGTTTGTTGTGCGGTGATCTGAGCTCCTGGAAAAGTCTTTTGCCAAAAGGCTATGAAGTCATCTTCAGAATTCCGGCCACCGGCCTGCAAAGTGAACGCTATCTCTCTGGCGTCGCCTTGGACGAATTGAGTCCTTCAACGGCAAATGACTTCCGGTCGTTCTGGCTGCTTTACATAGGCCTGAAGACGGCGACAACGCTGGTTGAAGACCCGAGGATGCAACAACTCGTTGAGAATTCAACAAACCCTCGTGTGAAGGAGCATTACACGACTCTCGCCAGGATCGTTCGACAACTGGGATTAGTTGAAGCGACTACTGTCGAAAAGCTGAAACAACGGATCGACAGTCTTATGGATCAGCCGAATGCTCCGGGATCTGTTGAAGAATCGGAAGTTGGGAAGATCCTCTCTGTAAACTTCAGACACAGAACGGGGATAGCCATTATCACACTCCTCGATGTCATCGACGGACTCCTCCAGGACACAAAGTGCCTCTCCTGGATCCTCCTTGACAAGCTTGATCTCTTGTTCTTTGACGACGTCCAGCGCCTCCGTCAATCGATCACGGGGCTTGTGCAGTTGCTGGTGGAGTACAGTGACCGCTTCAAGAACATCAATTTCAAGGTTTTTCTGCGCCGTGATATCTATCGCCAGCTTCGGATAGTGAACAAGTCCCACCTCGTCACCTATACTAACGACATGAAGTGGAGAGGGCCATGGCTGATCAAGCTGATTGTCGCCCGTGCGGTCCTGGATACCAGTGTGCAGGCGTATTGTGAACAGACCATCGGTGAAAAAGTCGACGTCTCGTCTGTCATCAACGGCACCGACGATTTTGTTTTGAAGGTGTTCTATGCGATTTTTGAGGCAAGGATGGGAATTATCAGGAAGGATTTTGGTCCTCCCACCCATGAATGGGTCCTCAAACGTCTTGTCGACGGATTGGGGATGCGATTCCCCCGCGAAATGATTCACCTTGGAAACATGGCGGTTGCACGGCAACGGGAAGCGGATCGGATCGACGGGAAACATCACAGTGACCGCCTGATCAGTTCACGCGCACTTCGCTCAGCCTTTGATTCCGTGTCAGAGTACCGATGCGAGACGTACCTCAATGCCGAATTTCCGCATCTGGCGGATCACTTCAACGCTCTGCGCGGAAAAGACACGACGGTCTTCTCAAGAGAGGAGCTTCTCGAGAGTTTCAAGAACCAGGATCCGAACGGTGAGGAGGCGATCCGAACGGTGCATGATGTCGGACTGATCGCTCCTATCGGAAAGAATGCGGATTCCGCGAGAAAGTTTGAGATACCACTCTTGTATCGAAGCGGACTCGGGATCGTTGAACGACGGGCGAAACGAAGGAAGCGACAGGGAAGAGTTATTGCGGAACGTCCCCAGGTTCCATCCGCAGAACCGGGCAGGAAAAATCCGGCACCCGAGGAGGCGAACATTCCGGCTTCGCAATTTCGGTGAAAGGAAGTCGAATGGTCCAGAAACCAAAAACCGACTGATTGCTCAGTCGGTTTTTTTCTGGTTGGGAGGAACCAGCGGTTTTAGGCCGTAAGGGACAGCCTAAACTTGTGAACTAATCTGTAACGTAGGGGTTCGTAAACTCTGACGCAGCAAATTGGGTAAAGACCTTCACCGTTTCCCAGTTGGACCATTTTTTCTTTTTGGTGCCCGAAGTGGAGGTAAGTTGAATCACGGCAATTCGTGTTACCTGGTGCCCCTTGTAAATGCCTTGCGCCGTAATGCGGGCTTGGTCGGAGGGGAGACCCGCATCGTCGACGATATAACTCACGGTTCCGCCAAACATCGAAAGATTAGAAAGTGTCGGGAGTGTGGATGGCTTGGACGTCCCCATCTTGTTGATCGCCAGTGCGACTCCGCCTTTTGCAATTTCTTCCGCTTGCATTTGATACGCGTGAACTTCTCCGACCCGATCAACTGCTCGTTCTGCTTTTTGAAGTCCCACAGAATATAAACCGAGAATGATTGAAACAGCTCCCACAAAAATTACTCTTGAATTTCCCATTTTTGTTCAGGCCCTTATCCTGGAAAAACTCCATGGTCGAGTGACATAAGTCATTGTAAGTAAAGGAAATTTGCATCAATTGGTGTGACATGTGTCAAAAATCCCTCAGAAAACTCTTTGCGAATGTTTTGGTCCGTGGACTTTTTGAGATCTGATGGTGTCTTGATTCCGGCCTGAAGTTTTCGGAAATTTCACTCTCAACAACGAAAATCAGCGAATTTCATGCGTCTTTCGAAAATCTTTGTCCCCACATTGAAGGAAACCCCATCGGACGCCGCGATTCCGAGTCACATTCTGATGCTCAGGGCGGGGCTCATGCGGCAATTGACAGCGGGGGTTTATGCCTTTTTGCCCCTGGGATACCGGGCGATGCGGAAAGTGATGCGCATCCTCCGTGAAGAAATGGACGCAATCGGCGGACAAGAGTTCCATTTCCCGGCGCTAAACCCGGAGTCACTCTGGATTCAGACGAACCGGCGGAATATACCAAATTTGATCCTTAGCATCAAGGAACGTGATCTTGTCCTTGCCCCGACGCACGAAGAGGTCGTCGGGTGGCTTGCAGCGATGCACATTCAGTCCTATAAGGACCTCCCCCAACTCTGGTATCAGATACAGACGAAATTCCGAAATGAGCCCAGGCCGCGCTCCGGAGTGCTGCGCGGACGGCAATTCATCATGAAAGACTCGTACAGTCTTGACGCCACACAGGACGGACTGGATCTCCAGTATGAGGCACATGCGGAGGCCTATAAACGGATATTCACGCGGTCAGGGCTGAAGTTCTTTGTGGTTGGCGCTTCGAGCGGAGCTATGGGCGGCACGGGGTCCCAGGAGTTCATGGTGGAATCCGAAACGGGAGAGGACACGGTGGCAATTTGTTCTCAATGCTCCTATGCGGCAAATATCGAGATTGCCAAATCTGCTTTACCGGGAGTTGGACGGGTTTCTGAAAACCCTGCGCTTGCCGAAATTGCAACCCCCAATGTGCGGACGATCGATGCTCTGGCTGCATTTCTGGATGCCCCGCTCGAGAGACTGGCAAAATCCGTGGTCTATCGACACGATGGAAAACCGGTCCTCGCGCTTCTCGTGGGAAACGATCAGCTGAATGAAACGAAGCTCTCTGCGGCTCTTGGCGGCGGTGATGTGCGGCCCATGGATGCATCAGAATTAAAGTCGCTCACAGGCGCCGACGGCGGATCTATAGGCCCTGTGAATCTCAAGGGATTCAAGATCGTAGCCGACCTGCGCCTGAAGGGTGCCAACGGACTGATCAGCGGTGCCAATCGAAACGATATGCACCTGAAGAACATTGATTTCGACCGCGATGTTCAACTTGACGGATACCACGACCTCAGAACCGTGGAGTCGGACGAACCATGCGTCCAGTGTGCAGGGGCCCTCAGAGTGACGCATGCCATCGAAATTGGCCATATTTTCAAATTGGGGACGAAATATTCGGAAGCCTTGAATGCAACCGTTCTTGACGAAAACGGTCAATCCAAGCCCATCATCATGGGAAGCTACGGTATTGGTGTTGAACGCATTGTCGCATGCCACATTGAGCAGAACCATGATCAACATGGCATTGTCTGGGACAAGGCAATTGCTCCGTTTCAGGTGCATCTCATCGCAGCGAGCATGAACAGCAAGGAAACGGTGCTTACAGCCAATCAGCTCTATCGGATGCTCGCTGAAGGCGGGTTGGAGGTCTTGTTTGATGACCGTGCATCGGTGTCGGCAGGCTTCAAATTCAAAGACGCGGATCTCCTTGGAATGCCCTTCCAGGTTATTGTGGGCGAGCGAGGTTTAAAGGAAAAGAAGATTGAGGTCAAACGTCGGGCGACGGGGGAAAGAACCATGGTCCCCTTCGATGACGTGCTCACGACCCTGCGGGCGTTCCTCGCTTCATAGCACACAGAGAAGTTGATATATTTTCTCTGAGAATTTTGTATCTTCAGTGTGGTCATGCAGTTCCTGCAAGCGTTACCTCCACGGTTTTCGTCGTTGTTGACATTCCATGAATCAATTCATTCACCTCCATAACCACTCTCACTACAGCCTTCTCGATGGTGCGGCGACCATCGAGGGAATTGTCAAAGCTGCAGCGAGTCACGGCATGCCCGCGGTCGCACTGACGGATCACGGCGTTATGTTCGGCGCGATTGAGTTCTACAAAAAAGCAAAGAAGGCCGGCGTCAAGCCCATTATTGGGTGCGAGGCCTACATTGTGACGAAAGGAAGCCGCAAAGAACGTTCTGCGGAAATGCCCGTGAAGGGGAGGGGCCGCGGCGTGTATCACCACATACTTCTTCTGGCGAAGAACGAGATCGGATATCGCAATCTGATGAAGCTGTGCACCATCGGCCATACCGACGGCTTCTATTATAAGCCTCGGATCGACCTCGAAGTGCTCAACCAATATAAGGAAGGCATCATAGCAACTTCGGCCTGCCCCGGGGGCGTTGTGGGTGCGCACCTGGTGAACGGGAATTACGATGAGGCTCTTGCGGCTGCAGGACTGTATCGCGACGTGTTTGGATCGGATTTCTACATCGAAATTCAAAATCACGGCATGGAAGTCGAAAAACCGATTCTGCGGGATGCGCCTCGCATTGCCAGGGAACTCGGACTCAAGCTGGTTGGGACCAATGATTGTCATTACATCAAGCATGAGCACTCGATCTCGCATAATATCATGCTCCTGATCCCGGATGCCAGCAGCACAAATGTGCCCGACCACACAACCTTGAGGTACGGTACAGATCAACTCTTCTTCAAGTCCACGCAGCAAATGGCCGATGTGTTTCGGGATTTTCCCGAGGCCATTCGGTCGACTCTTGAGATCGCCGAGCAATGCACGGTCGAGTTGGATCTGAAGACGAATCACATGCCGGATTTCCCGATTCCTCAGGATGCGGGGGCCAAAACCCTGGACGAGTATCTTGACAAGCTTTCGGTGGAAGGATTGCGAAGGCGTTACGGAAATCCGGGAGAAGAACTGCAAAGCAGGCTCCAGAATGAACTGGATGTTATCAAAAGAATGGGGTATGCGGGTTATTTTCTGATCGTCCAGGACTTCATCAATGAAGCCAGAAGGATGGGTGTGCGCGTCGGTCCCGGGAGAGGGAGCGCTGCAGGGAGCCTTGTGTCGTATGCGCTGGGGATCACCGATGTCGATCCCATCCATTTCGGGCTCCTCTTCGAGCGGTTTCTCAATCCGGATAGAGTGAGCATGCCGGATATCGACATCGACTTCGCCGACGACAAACGTGACAAAGTCATTCAATACGTTCGTCAGAAATACGGGGAGCAATCCGTTTCGCAGATCATCACGTTTGGAACTCTTTCCTCCCGGGCGGTTCTCAAAGACGTGGGAAGAGTCCTGGGAATCCCTTTGAGTACCATCGATTCCATCACCAAGCAGATCCCGGTCTTCCAGGGAAAAGTAACACCGTTGGCAGAGTCTTTCGAGACCATTCCCGAGTTGAAGTGGGTGAAGGACAGCCCCGACGAAAAGATCAGACTGCTGGTGGAGACTGGCAAGGTGCTGGAAGGGATGAACCGGAATGTTTCGACACATGCGGCGGGGGTTGTGATCGCCCCCGGGGATATCAGCGACTTTGTGCCGATGTACAAGACGCCGCAGACCGAGCTGATGACGCAGTACAATATGAAAGATCTGGAGGAAGCCGGCCTGCTCAAGATGGACTTCCTCGGCCTGCGCACGCTCACGGTCATCGAGAATGCGCTTCGCCTCATCAAGACGAACCATGGTGTGGAACTGGATTTGAATGCCATCCCTCCGGATGACCAGAAAACCCTCGACCTTTTCTCCAAGGGCCAAACGGTGGCTGTATTTCAGTTTGAAAGTTCCGGGATGCAGGATTATCTACGAAAACTCAAACCCACTTCGATTCATGACCTTGTGGCCATGAACGCTCTCTATCGACCGGGCCCGATGGAGAACATCCCCGACTTCATCGACCGAAAACATGGAAGGAAGACTATCGAGTACCTGCATCCGAAGCTTGAGGCCACACTGCGCGAAACGTATGGCGTCATTGTGTACCAGGAACAGGTGATCAAGATCGCGAGCGATATCGCGGGCTTCAGCCTCGCGAAAGCAGACATGATGCGCCGAGCGATGGGGAAGAAAGACAAGAACCTCATGGCCGAGCAGAAGAAGGAGTTTGTGCAGGGCGCCGTCGAGCAGGGTGTGGAGAAGAAATCCGCCTCGGAGATCTTTGACCTCATTGAAAAATTCGCTTCGTACGGGTTCAATAAGTCCCACAGTGTTGCCTACTCGGTGCTTGCGTATCAAACAGCATATCTGAAAGCCCATTATCCCGCCGAATATATGGCAGCAACGTTGACGAGCGAAATCGGCGATACGGACAAGATCGTTCTGTTCATCGACGATTGTCGCAAAACGGGAATTGATGTTCTACCGCCTGACGTCAACGAAAGCGGAGTCGATTTTGTCGTTTCTCCCAAAGGCCTGCGATTCGGACTCAGCGCGATTAAAAACGTCGGCACGGGTGCGGTCGAGCAAATCGTGAAAGCACGGTCGGAGAACGGGAGATTTCAGGATCTCTTCGATTTCTGTGCGCGGGTGGATTTGCGGGCAGTAAACAAGAAGACACTGGAGAGCCTCATCCTGGCCGGAGCATTCGATTCTCTGCACGAAAATCGTGCTGCCATGTTTCTCGCCGTCGAACGGGCTGCCTCCTACGGGCAGCAGACGCAGGAATCCTCAGGCCGAGGTCAGTCGAGCTTGTTTGATTTGGGAGGAACGAAAATCCAGACACGCCCCGTCCTTCCGGCCGCGGAGCCGTGGGGAGAGGCCGAAAAACTCTCAAGAGAGAAATCCGTTCTGGGATTTTACGTTTCGGGCCATCCTCTCGAGAGCTACCGGGAAGAGATCGAGGCCTTTTCGAACGCGAGACTGGGGGAACCGACCGCGGCGAATGTCAGCGCCACAGTACGCATTTGCGGGATTGTCTCTTCCGTGAAGAAGAAGATCGATCGACGGGGAAACTCCATGGCTTTCATCACCCTCGAGGACTTCACCGGGAAGGGGGAAGGCATTGTGTTTTCCGACACCTTCAAAAAGTATTCCAATCTCCTGAATGTCGATTCCATGGTGATGGTTATCGGAAAGGGGGAAGTCAACGGCGATTCCCTGAAAGTCCTCGTCAATGAGGTCCTCCCGATGGAGAGAGTAAGGGAGCAGTTTACAAAAAGTGTGAGCCTGACCGTGGACCTGGACAGGGCAAGCGAAGATACGATCGTGGAGTTGAGGAAAATTCTCGAAGCCCACAGGGGGAAATGCCTTTGCTACCTGACTGTCAATGGTGGCGGATTAAAACAGAATTCCCTATATTTAACACGCAGACACGTCGTCAACCCTGATAAGGACTTTGTTCTTTCTGTCCGAAGACTCCTGGGCCCCGCTGCTGTTCGGCTGCAAGGATAACAAGGAGCATGCATGAAACCCGTAACATTGACTGATGACAATTTCCAATCGGAAGTACTGAATTCCGACAAACCGGTGCTGGTGGATTTCTGGGCCGAATGGTGCGGGCCCTGCAGAATGGTCGCGCCGATCGTCGAAGAGCTGGCCACGGAATACACCGGGTCCCTCAAGGTCGGGAAGGTCGATGTTGATGCAAATCAAAAAGTGTCGATGCAGTTTGGCGTACGGAGTATTCCGACGCTCCTGATCTTCAAGAACGGCAAGGTGGTCGATCAAATTATCGGAGCAGTTCCCAAGCGTGCACTCGCGGACAAACTCACAAAGCATCTCAACTGAATACGGATCATACGGAATGCGAGAACGCCTGCACATCCTGAGGCTTCTCGCATTTTTGTTTTCGGCGCAGTCCATCGATCTCTCCAGGAAAATGTCATGACACGAGAGTACAAGAAAAGGACACACACCTGCGGGCAACTTCGGCCCGCCGATATCGGTAAAACGGTGACGTTGACAGGATGGGTGGACGTTCGTCGCGATCTTGGCGGCGTCGTGTTCATCGATCTTCGGGACCGCTATGGAACAACGCAGGTCGTCTTTTCTCCGCAAAACTCACCGAAGGCCTATGACAGCGCGCAGACGCTTCGTTCGGAGTATGTCGTTTCAATTACCGGTACGGTGGGAAAACGCCCGACAGGGACGGAGAATGTGGACATTACAACCGGTGCCATCGACGTGGCCGGCACAGAATTGACGATCCTCAACAAGGCGGAAACACCGCCATTCCCCATTAAAGACGATATCGATGTGAGTGAGGATATTCGGCTCCGTTACCGCTACCTCGACCTGCGAAGGCCGTCCGTCCAGAAAAATCTGTTTATGCGGCACAAGGCTTCCCACGTCACGAGATCGTATTTCGACCGTCTCGGATTTACCGAGATCGAAACACCGGTGCTGATGAAAAGTACACCCGAAGGAGCGAGGGATTTTCTCGTTCCCAGCAGAATTCATCGGGGAAAATTCTATGCACTTCCCCAGTCGCCACAGACGTACAAGCAGATCCTCATGGTTGCCGGATTTGATCGATACGTTCAGATTGTGAAGTGTTTCCGGGATGAGGATTTCAGGGCAGACCGACAGCCCGAATTCACCCAAATTGACGTTGAAATGTCCTTTGTTGATGAAGAGGACATCATCTCGATGACCGAAGGACTCATGGCGGAACTGTTCAAAGAGATCCTTGGAGTGGAATTGAAGGCCCCTTTCCGACGGCTGTCGTACCGTGAAGCAATGGAGCGGTACGGAAGCGACAAGCCCGACACGCGGTTCGGACTTGAATTGAAGGATTGTTCCGCCGATGTGGCCGCGAGCGGATTTCGAGTTTTCAGCGAGACGATTGCCAAGGGCGGAGTCGTCGCCGGCTTTGTTGTCCCGGGCCAGGCTGTGATGACGAGGAACCAGCTCGATGGCCTTACCGATCTGGCCAAGGCCAACGGCGCTGCAGGTTTGGTCTCCATCAAGGTGCAGGAGAAATTCGAGAGTTCCGTGGACAAGTTTGTGTCCCAATCGGAATTGAAAACGATCGCGGATCGTCTGGGGGCGAAATCGGGAGATCTCTGTCTTCTCATATCCGGGCCATGGCAGAAAGCCTATTCGGTTCTTGGGGCGCTCCGAATGGAGATGGGTTCAAGACTGCAATTGATCAACCAGGAACAATGGGATCTGCTCTGGGTCGTTGATTTCCCCTTGCTCGAATATAGCGAGGAGGAGAAACGCCATCTTGCTGTCCATCACCCCTTTACGTCACCAAAACCTGAGGATGTTTCGCTCCTGAGTTCAAAGCCCCTCGAGGCCCGTGCCCGTGCTTATGACCTCGTTATGAATGGCAGGGAGATCGCGGGCGGAAGTATCAGAATTCACGATGCTGGACTCCAGGGGCAGATGTTTCAACTCCTTGGAATCAGCCCGGAGGATGCAAAGCAGAAATTTGGATTCCTGCTGGATGCCTTTCGGTACGGAGCACCGCCGCATGGAGGGATTGCCTTTGGATTCGACAGAATTATCATGTTGATGGCGGGGCAAAAATCGATCCGCGACGTTATTGCATTTCCAAAGACCGCGAGTGCAGTTTCCCTCATGGATGAGGCGCCGTCTTCAGTGGAGAAGAGCCAGCTTGAAGAATTGCATCTTCGGATCGTCTGAGTCATGAAGAAATCCATCCGCATAGCGTCTGGACAGGGTTTTTGGGGGGATCTTTTGACGGCGCCGAAATCGCAGGTGACGGAAGGACCGGTGGACTACCTCATGATGGATTACCTGGCAGAAGTGACCATGTCCATCATGCAGAAACAGAAGAACAAGGATCCGAAACTCGGATACGCACGTGACCTCGTCGCTGTGCTGAAGGAACTGCTCCCGGTTTGCACCGATCGGAACATCCGTGTCATAACCAACGGCGGCGGAGTCAATCCAGTGGCTTGCAGCGAGGCGGTCGCCGAGATCGCACGAGGGATGGGAATCCGGGGATTGAAGATCGGTGTCGTGCTTGGCGACGATATTCTGGACCGGATAGACGCACTCCAGTCAAACGGCCATGCCTTGAAGAACATGGAAACAGGGGAACCTGTTTCTCTTGTGCAGGACAGATTGCAGAGCGCAAATGTTTACTTCGGCGCAGAGCCCATTGTGGAAGCGTTGAAACAAGGCGCCGCCATCGTCATCACCGGCCGAACGACCGATACCGGGCTCACTCTCGCGCCCATGATCTACGAATTCAATTGGTCTTTGAAGGACTGGGACCTTCTCGCGGGTGGAACTGTTGCGGGCCATATTCTCGAGTGCGGTGGCCAGGCTTCCGGAGGGAATTTTTCCGCCGATTGGAGATCCGTTCCTGACCTGGCGCATATCGGATTTCCAATCGCTGAAGCCTATCCCGATGGGCGGGTCGTGATAACGAAGCATCAATCCTTGGGAGGACTGGTGTCACTCCAGACCGTGAAGGAGCAACTTCTTTATGAGATTGGGAATCCGAAGGAGTACATTACGCCGGATTGTGTCGCGGATTTCACGTCGATCCAGCTCACACAAGAGGGGGCTGACCGCGTTCTCGTCCACGGTGTGAAGGGAAAGCCAGCGACGCAATTTTACAAGGTGTCCATGTCCTATCTCGACGGCTACACTGCATTTGGGACGCTGACCTATTCATGGCCCGAAGCGCTTGACAAGGCAAAAAAAGCGGATGAGATACTCAGAAACCGGTTGAGTGACCTTCGGCTTTCATTCGAGGAAATACGGACGGAATTTTTGGGCGTCAACTCGTCGCACGGGCCTCTTGCTCCTTTGGTTGAGGATCCGAACGAAGTCGTGCTCCGGATCGGAGTCCGTAGTCAGGACCGGACGGCAGTGGAACGGTTTGGCAAAGAGATCGCCCCGCTTATTCTCACAGGGCCTCCTTCTGTGACGGGTTTTGCTGGCGGCCGGCCGAGGGCGAGCGAGGTTATTTCCTATTGGCCTGCCTTACTTGCGAAAGAGGCGGTAAAACCGGTCGTCAGGATCATCACCGTATGAAAATTCAATTGAGACAAATATGCCATGCACGTTCCGGTGATAAAGGGGATACGGCCAACGTCGGATTGATCGCGTTGAAAGAGGAATATTATCCCCTCATACAGGATCAGGTCACGGCGGAGCGGGTGAAGAGGCACTTTGCGGGGATCGCCCTTGGAACTGTGGAACGATTCGAACTCCCAAACCTTTGGGCCTTGAATTTTCTCCTCCACAATGCGCTCGGCGGCGGTGGAACAAAATCATTGAAGAATGATGCGCAGGGAAAGACCCTCGGCGCGGCGTTGCTGCGAATGGAAGTGGAAGTACCTGAAGGATACGGATCCTGATATGTTTGAAAATGTGCGCGAAAAAGTTAAAGACCTCGACGGTAAACTTTCAGCATTGAAGTCGTATCTCGATATTGAGCGGAAACAAACCGAACTGGCCGACCTTGAAGCCCGAACGGCATCATCTGATTTCTGGAACGATAATCTTGCCGCCCAGAAGGTGATCCAGGAGATCAACGGCCGGAAGGAATGGGTGGATGCCTATCTTAGACTTGTCCAGATTTCGGGCGATACGGCAACCCTTATTGACCTGGCCGAAGAAAGCAATGAACAGGGCGTTCTGTCGGAGATCGAGAGGGACCTGAAGAAGCTTGAAGATGGGATCACGGCCCTTGAATTCAAGAACATGCTCAGCGGAGAGGATGACGACCGTACCGCCATTATGACGATTCATTCGGGTGCGGGGGGGACGGAATCTCAGGATTGGGCGCAAATGCTCTTACGGATGTACACCCGCTGGTCCGAGCGCAATGGCTTTAAGGTGAGTCTGGTGGATCTGCTCGATGGTGAAGGGGCTGGCATCAAGAGTGCGACCATGGAGATCGCCGGTAAGTTCGCTTATGGATATCTGAAAGCGGAAAACGGGGTGCATCGCCTGGTGCGTATTTCCCCGTTTGATGCCAATGCACGCCGGCATACATCCTTTGCCTCTGTCTTTGTTTATCCGGAAGTGGAAGATGATGTCGAGATAGAGATCAATACTGCCGATCTGAGAATCGACACGTATCGTTCGGGGGGAAAGGGCGGACAGAATGTGAACAAGGTGGAAACTGCCGTACGTATCACCCATATCCCCACCAACATCGTTGTCGCCTGCCAGCAGGAGCGTTCGCAGTTTCAGAATCGTGAACGGGCGATGAAAATGCTGAGGTCACGCCTCTATCAACAGCGCAAGGAAGAAGAAGAGGCGAGGCTCAGTGCGATTGAAAGCACGAAGAAGAAAATCGAATGGGGAAGCCAGATCCGGTCTTACACCTTCCAGCCTTACACCCTTGTCAAAGACCACAGGACGGGTGTCGAGACAAGCGACGTTCAGTCGGTTATGGACGGCGACATCGATGAGTTCATTAAGAGCTACCTGCTCGAGTTCTCCAAACGGTAATTGCAAGGCCATCCCGGATGAGCGTCTCTCTGTTTGTCGCCCGACGATTTCTTCTCTCCCGCCGCAACCGCGGTTTCATTTCCTTTATTGCCTTCTTTGCCGTGCTTGGGGTCATGCTTGGTGTCGCGTCTCTGATTGTCACGCTTTCCATTTTGCGCGGGTTTGAAAGCACGATCAAAGAAAGCGTTGTTGGATTTACATCGCATATGCAAATATTCGGATTTCAAAGCCAGTCCCTTCAGAATCCGGAATCGAGCATGAGAAAAGTCTCTGAACGATTTCCCGGAGTCCGGGCGATGGCACCGTATGTGTCACGGGAGGGAATGGTTCGTTCGGATTCCGGGATCGATGGTGTTCTGATCAAAGGAATAGATCCCGGCAACGACGTCTCATCGGTGCGGAAACACATTGTCGACGGCACGTATGATCTCGACGTCAAAGTCTCCGGTACTCCAACAGTCATTCTGGGGAAACGTCTCGCGGAACGCCTTCAGACGCGTACGGGAGACGAAATATTGCTTTTTGCACTTGGCGGATCCAGTCTAAACCTTTCGCAGGCCCGGATCATGCGATTCAAGGTCGCAGGAATCTATGAGACCGGAATGGAAGAGTATGACGCAAGCTACGTTTACATCCACCTCCGGAGTGCACAGATTCTTTTCCAATATGGGGCTGCTGTTTCCGGTTTCGATGTCCTCGTAAACAACGTTGCCGAACTGCCTGAACTTGTTCAGGAGATCCCCGCCGCTCTTGGATACCCGCACTATGGCAGGACGATGTTTCAGATGTACCGCAATCTTTTTTCATGGATCGATCTTCAGAAGAAGCAGGTTCCCATCATCCTTGGACTGATCATTCTGGTGGCGACGGTGAATGTCATCGGAACATTGCTCATGATGGTTCTTGAAAAAGCGAAGGAGATCGCGGTGTTGCGTACTCTTGGGGCTACGAGGTCAACCGTGAGCCGTATTTTCCTGCTCCAGGGAATTCTCATCGGATTTCTCGGAACGACGCTCGGAACCATTTTGGGGTATGGGCTCTGCTGGCTGGAATCCACCTACCGCCTGATTTCCCTTCCATCCGGGATCTATTATATGTCTCACGTTCCCATTGAGCAGCATTGGTCGGATGTCGCGATGGTGTGCGGATCGGCCATGCTCCTTTGCTTTCTCTGTTCGCTTATCCCGTCACGAATTGCAGGAAAGCGCGATCCGGTGGAGCTTCTTCGATTTGCTATATGAGGTTCGAACGATCCATAGCGCTTCGCTATCTCGTCTCAAAACGGCGACTGACGTTTGTCACGGCGATCTCCTTTATCTCTATCATTGGCGTGACCGTCGGCGTCGCGGCTCTTATCGTGGTCCTGTCGGTGTTTAACGGATTCAACGGTCTGGTCACTTCCATCCTCGTCGGCTTTGATCCGCACCTTCGGATTGAAGGGAGCAATGTGCGTGATCGGGCATCCTACGAGCCTCTTCTCCAGGATCTGAAGTCGATACCGATGGTCAAGGGTTACGCTCCGTTTGTGATGGGGAAGGCTCTTGTCGTTTCGCGGAGCCTGAACCGCGTTATCAATGTCAAAGGATTGGATGAAGAGAACATCGATGCTGTTTCAGGATTGAGGGAAACGATTGTTCTGGGACAGCTCGATTTTCAGGGCGCGAGGGGGAAAGGCATGGTTATCGGTCTGACCCTTGCGGACAGGCTCGGAGTGGTTAGTGGCGATACGGTGTCCGTTGTCAGTCCCGCGGGATCGGAGCCAGCCCTGCTTCAGCGCGGGCAGCCTTTGATCCGCAGGTTTGTCATCACCGGGATCTATGAGTCGAATAACAAGGAGTATGATGCCCTGTATGCCTTTATCAGCCTCAGCGCCGGCCAGGAACTCTTTGAGCTGAATGATAACATCCATGGTGTGGAAGTCCGGCTTTCCGACCTGGACGAGACGAACACTGTTGCTTCCGACCTCGTGGAGCGGCACGGCGGATCCTACCGGATTCTGACGTGGTATGACCTGCACCGGGAACTCTACTCGGTGATGGAAATTGAGCGATGGATGGCATACGTGATCCTCAGTCTCATTATCGGCGTAGCATCGTTCAACCTCCTCGGTTCCCTTACGATTTCTGTGATTGAAAAAACCCGCGACATTGGAATCCTCAAAGCGATGGGTGCCAATCGCGGATTCGTTCAGCGAATTTTCATGTACCAGGGATTACTGGTGGGGATTCTCGGATCGATCAGCGGGGTTGCGTTGGGAATATTGGTTGTGGTCCTTCAGATGGAATTTCATCTGGTGCCGCTGGACCCGACCGTTTACATCATTCCAGCGATACCGGTGGAGCTTCGTCTAACGGACATTCTTCTCGTACCGCTCACAGCGATCGGATTGTCCTCGGTCGCGGCAATCTACCCGTCGCGGCGCGCAGGTTCACTGATCCCAGTGGAGGCAATACGATGGGAGTAAATCGACGATCAGTTTTTATCAAGGGGGAGGGGCTGTGGAAGGAATACTCGACAGGGCCAAACATGGTGGTCGGGGTGCTGAAGGGAGCGGACATTGAGATCAAACAGGGGGAAATTGTTGTGGTCATCGGGCCATCGGGATCCGGCAAGAGCACGTTGCTTCATATTCTGGGGGGTTTGGATTCCCCGACAAAGGGACTGGTTTCTGTGGGAGGCGAGAATCTTTTCACACTTGGGGAGGAGCAGCGCTCATTGTTCCGCAACATAAAGCTCGGGTTCATTTTCCAGTTTCACCATCTTCTCCCGGAATTTACTGCCCTTGAGAATGTTGCGATGCCGGCACTCGTGAAAGGGGAACAAATGAGACAGATCCGCCCCCGGGCAGAGAATCTCCTGAGGGAAGTGGGCCTGGGAGATCGGATGACGCACAAACCCGGCGAATTATCGGGGGGAGAACAACAGCGAGTGGCTGTTGCACGGGCGTTGATGAACGATCCAGTTCTGGTGCTTGCCGATGAGCCATCGGGCAACCTGGATGAGGAAAACGGCGCCCGTCTCCATAAGCTGCTGGTAGATCTTGCCAGGCAAAAAGGGCTGACGGTGGTTTTTGCAACACATAATCCGGACCTGACTAAACGCGGTGATAGGGTTCTTCGATTACAGGATGGGAAGCTTGTTTCCGTTCGGCATTCGTCACATTAGTTGCCAATCCCTTGACTTTTTGCGAAAAATGAATAGATTTCTACCTGGTCGTGTCGACAGTATCTCCCCTGACTGTTGGCAATAAAACGGCCGGGCCCGGCGTTTCCCCAACGCTGGGCTTTTTATTACGGAGAGGAAGGTCGCATGTCAAAAGAAATCCATAAAAAAAAGGTTGTCGTCCACACACTTCCGCTCACGACGCGGAATTATCAGATTCTCGGTGTAGCGCTTCTTTGCATCGTACTTGGATATGTCGCCCTGTCGCAGGAACCTTGGGACGGGACGTTTCCCCTCATTGTGGCTCCTATTCTTTTGTTTCTAGGCTATTGTGTTTTGGTACCGGTTGCGATCCTCTACAGGCGTCGTGACGAACAGCCTTCCGAGCCGGGAGCGGCGTAGGATTCAGTGCGGAACGTAATCGGTGGGGAGGTGTTTTATGGAGAGGTGGATTTTCAAGGTGCGAGCGTGTAGCTCAGGGGTAGAGCATCTGCCTTTTAAGCAGAGGGTCGGTGGTTCGAGCCCACCCACGCTCACCATGGAAAATTGTAAAGGAAAAATGGAAGATTGGGAAGTGACATCATGGATCTCCAATTTTTCTTTGCCAATTTCCGATTCCCAATGTTTTGCCCGGATGGTGGAACTGGCAGACACACCGTCTTGAGGGGGCGGCGCCCGAAAGGGTATGCGAGTTCAAGTCTCGCTCCGGGCACCATGTTCAACAATGAAAGGAGACAACTGAGGATGAGTCGCTTATGGATGGTATTGATCGGAATAGCGGTGATGTTCTCGCTCGCCGTTGGTCAGGGAGCAGCGGACCAAAGCGAGAATGAAGCAAGGAAACTCTTCAATGAGGGCAATGCTCTTTTTAAAAGGGGCAACTACACTGGAGCCATTGAAAAATGCAAAGCCGCCCTGGCTATTGCTCAGGACTACCGCTATCAATATTTGTTGGGGTTGAGCTATAAGAACAGTAAACAATACGCCGACGCGGTCACAGCGCTCAAAGCCTCCATCGCTCTCAACGGTGGATTCGCCGGCGCGCACAACGCTGTGGGTGGTTTATACCTGACGCAGGCTCAGTACGATGCGGCCATCGAGGCGTTTAAGACCGCCCTCAAGGCCGATCCGAAACTTAAGCCGGCCCTAAAAGGAATTTCCGAGGCGTACGCGGGAAAAGGGCAGCAGTTGATGGATCAGGGTAAATATGAGAACGCAGGGGAATTGATTGATGAAGCGCTCTTGCAGCATTCTGATAATCCCAAGCTGTATCTTCTCGCCGCACGAATTTACAATCGTCTTGAACGGCCGGAAAAAGCCATCGAAGCAGCAAATGAGGCCCTGAAACAGAAAAAGGGAAGATCCAAGGGTGCAGAATATTTCGAAATGGGAATGGCTTACAAGAAAATGAATGATTTTGCAAAAGCCCGTACAGCATTCTCGGAAGCCGGTAAGGACGCGTCCTATAGCAGGAACGCTCAATACGAACTTGAGGGGCTGCGTGGTAAATAATGGGTTAAAGCCGTTGCGAACAGAAGGGACGAAACATTCGTCCCTTTTTTTTTGAATCCTCAATGTCCATGAATCCCGACAAAAAGCGCGAACAAATTCTTGTCGTCGTCAGCGCCTTGTATGCGACAGGACAAGGGGAAAAAGTGGAGAGCCTGCTGCGCTCGGAATTTTCTTTTCCGGGAACAGACAGACGGTTCTTCGAAGAACTCTTCATTCACCTGTCCCTGGTGCTCGGATTTCCAACCATGATTGACGGATTGGAAAACTTGTCAAAGGTCTCGTCACCGGAATCCCGGCCGCGAAGAAAGATCAACCCGGGAACCGGACATCTTCTCCTTCGGAGGGTCTATGGAAACCGGACAAAAAAGCTCCTGGCGAATCTCCGTTCAATACACCCGGAGCTCCCTGCATGGGTTGTTCGGGATGTTTACGGAAAAGTGTTTTCGCGGAAAGGCCTGACCCTCCGTGAACGAGAACTCTGCAACGTGATTGTGCTCTCGTTTCAGAATCTCGAAAAACAGTTGCGGTCCCATGTCCGTGGCGCACAGCGCGCCGGCATGCAAGTCTCGGATCTGCGGAGGGCCTTGCGTCTTGCGATGAAGATGACAGGCAGGAAAAAGCTTCGGGCAATCGAATTTCTCCGTCCGGTTGTGTCTCAAAAGAAGAAGACGTAAGTTCTTCTCATCACGAACCTCATGCAAGCAAGAGCTGTCATTATTGTTCGCGGTCTTGTCCAGGGGGTCGGGTTTCGCTATTACATTCGAAGAGCTGCCTCGCAGGCCGGACTTTCCGGCCATGCGGAAAACCTCGTGAACGGAGATGTCCGTATTGTGGCAGAAGGAGAACGAGGCCTCATCGAGGACCTTGTGAAAACCGCACGCATCGGCCCGAGAAGTTCTCATGTCGCCGCGGTGATCGTCGAATGGGAAAAACCAGCCAATGATGTCCAAGGATTCGAAATACGTTGATGGAACATCTCACACATCGTTTTGGAATCGGATATGACGTGCATCGATTCGCTGCGGGCCGGAAGCTGATCCTCGGAGGAGTGCGCATTCCGTCCAAGGAGGGTTTGTTGGGCCATTCCGATGCCGACGTGCTTCTGCACGCAGTCTGCGATGCTGTGCTCGGGGCGGCCGCTCTTGGCGACATCGGCAGACATTTTCCGGATTCCAGCAGGCGCTATAAGAATATCTCTTCGTTGAAACTTTTGAAACAGGTTGCGGCGAAAATAAAAAAAAGAAAGTATGTGGTGGGAAACATTGATGCCACCATCGTGCTCGAATCCCCAAAGATCAGGCCTTATGCAGCGCGTATGGAGAAGAACATTGCCCGGAGCCTTGGCGTGCCGGCTGACCGCATCTCCGTGAAGGCGACGACAAACGAGGGCCTTGGATTTGCCGGACGTCGGGAGGGATGTGCCGCTGTTGCGATCGCCTGCCTCATTTCCCTGGAGTGACCTCGTGGATTCCATCATCGAAACGCTTCTTGCCATGAATCCGTTGTGGGTCTACTGTGGGGTGGCGTTGATCGCTTATCTGGAGAACCTTTTCCCCCCGTTTCCGAGCGATGTGGCAATCGTTGCCTCGGCATCTCTGATTGGCTTCGGAACGATCGATTTTCTTCCCCTCCTGGTTGTGAGCACCATCGGTAGCACGCTCGGGTTTGTGACCATGTACCGGATCGGAGACTGGTTCGGGGACAAGATCCTTGAAATGGGAAAGATTCCCTTCATCCCCATTGAAAATGTTCACAAGGTAGAGTCATGGTTCAGGAAATACGGATATTGGCTGATCATCGCAAATCGGTTTCTCGCCGGAACGAGGGCGGTGGTCTCGTTTTTTGCCGGGATGTCGGAGTTGAACCTTTGGAAAACGACCGCTTTGTCCTTCGGAAGCGCGCTGATGTGGAATACCATCCTCATTCTTGCAGGAAAGGCTCTCGGGGACAATTGGTCCAGCATCGCCCTCTATCTTGAAACCTATAGCAAAGGAGTGACGTTGGTTGTGCTCCTCATAATAGCGCTTGTCGTCGTTGCACGGTATTTCTACAAGAATACACAGGCCCAACGATCTTCAAGCAAGGACAAGGGTGCGAATCCGTGATGGAATTTCTATCAGACCTTGACCGGGCTTTGTTCTTCTTTGTGAATCATTCGATGCAGAATATCGTGTTTGACGTTCTGATGCCTGTTCTCACAGACCTGAACAAGCAGAAAGTCGTTTTGGTGGCCGTTGCGATTCTCCTCATCTGGATGTTGGTGCGAGGGGGTGTCACCGGGAGATCGGCAGCCGTGATGCTGATTCTCACGATCATTTTCAGCGATCAGCTGAACAGTTCTTGGGTGAAACACATCTTTGAGAGGGTTCGTCCTTGTCATGTTCTGGATGACGTCCATCTCCTGGTAAGTTGCGGAAGCGGCTATTCGTTTCCGTCCTCTCACGCCGTCAACAACGCTGCCGGTGTCGTGGTTTTGTCCTTTTTCTATCCAAAATGGACGTGGGCATTCGCGGTCTTTGCAGGACTAGTGGGATTTTCAAGGGTGTACATCGGAGTGCACTATCCGTTTGACGTTCTTTCCGGTTTTTTGCTTGGTGTCGCATGCGGAGGCCTTGTCTTGCTCGTCTTTGTTTGGGCGCGATCATGGTGGGAGTCCCGTCCACCTCATGGAAAGGAGAACCCGAATGACCACGATCGCTGAAAACACGGTCCATGCCGAATTGCGACGATCGAATCTTCTGCTGGCAGTCTCGACAGGCCTGTTACTGGGATTCGCATTCCCTCCATCTCCATTCTATTCATTCGCCTATCTCGGACTTGTCCCTTTCCTCTTCCTCCTTGTCCGACTGGAAACGGTCGGGTCGGTGCTGCGGTACAGTTACCTTTCGATGGGAGTCTTTAACCTTATCACGCTCTACTGGGTTGGCGGCTTCACTCACATGCGCGATCCTTATCTGATGATCTCCGGCGGGTTGCTCCTTCTTCTTCACCCGATGTTCTACTGGCTTCCGATCCTCGGCGGATTTGTGATCCTCCGTCGTTGGGGAGAAAAGGCCTTTCTTGCAGCCTTTCCGTTCTTGTGGGTGGGGTTCGAGTTCAGCCACTCGCTCGGAGAGTTCTCTTTTCCCTGGCTTACCCTCGGGAACAGCCAGGCCTATGACACGAATCGGATCCAGATCATTGAGTTCACATCAGTGTATGGGTTGTCGATGCTGGTTCTGATCTTCAATGTTCTTGCGTTCATTGTTATCCGTAATCTGACAAACAGAGCCTGGAAGCCACTTTCGCGACATTCGGTCCTGACCGTTTCGTTGCTCATGGTTTTGTATCTCTTGCCGCTCATCTATGGTGTCGTGCGGAGGGATTCTTTCGCTTCCGACGGCGGAAGTCCTGTGAAGGTGGGGATCGTGCAACCGAATATCGACCCGTTCGAAAAGTGGGGGGAAGGGTTCGATTCTCAATGGGAATCCTTCGCGAGACAACTTCGCATACTCTATGAGGAAACCCGGCGGCTTTCGGCAGATTCGCTCGACGTCGTTCTCTGGCCCGAGACCGCAATCCCGTTTTACATCCTTCTTCCTCAGAATGCGGAATTTTATAATCAACTGAAGCATGAGGTGGACCTGGGAGGAACCCCGGTCTTCACCGGCGTGCCCGATGGCCTTTATCTTGATTCCGCGCATGCGACGCCGACATCGAAATGGATCCCAGCGGCCGGAATGTTCTTTGAGGGATACAACGCGGCAACACTCTTCAAGCCCTATGAAGGAAGCGGGCGCGTTTATCACAAAGTCAATCTTGTGCCGTTTGCCGAACGCGTCCCCCATGCAGAGACGCTGACGTTCTTGATAGAGGCGGTGCGTTGGAGCGTGGGGCTTGGAAGCTGGGGAAAAGGAACCGAAAGGATCCTCTTCAATCTCCCAACACGTTCGAAAGACAGCGTTTTGTTCGCGGGAATGATCTGTTACGAACTGATCTTCCCGGGATACGTCAGGCAACTCGTGGAGGATGGGGCGGAATTTCTGGTCGTTCTCTCAAACGACAGTTGGTGGGGAAATACATCCGGTGCACGGCAACTCTCCGCAACGTCCATCCTTCGCGCGGTGGAAACGCGCCGATGGGTCGTTCGATGCGCAAACGGAGGAATTTCCGGGATCATCGACCCGTCGGGACAAATGGTTCAGGAAACAGGGATGTTCGAGTCCGCGACAGTGAGCGGAATGATCAGGGCACAGCAGGGTGAAACGTTCTATGTGCGTCATGGCGATATTGTGGGATGGATGAGCCTCATCGGCGGATTGTTTGCCATCGCCGCGGCGTTTGTGATTCCGCGCCGCAAAGGGAAAGGTATTCAGCCTTGATCGACCTGAGAAGCGACACCGTTACGCAGCCGTCGGAGGCCATGCGGCTTGCAATGTCGCGGGCACGAGTGGGAGATGATGTCTTTGGAGAAGATCCAACGGTAAACCGGCTCCAGGAGACTGTTGCAAAGCTTCTCGGCAAGGAAGACGCGCTCTTTACACCTTCGGGGGTCATGGCAAACCAGATCGCTCTCGGGTGCCATACGCAGCCCGGAGATGAGGTTATTGTGGAGAGGGATTCGCATATCCTGAATTATGAGACCGGCGCACCGGCACTGCTCTCTGGAGTGCAGCTTCTTCCGGTTCCGGGTGTGCGCGGAATCCCCGATGTGAAGTCCATTGAGGAATCCATCCGGCAGAATGCCTATTACCTCCCGCGCACGTCCCTGATTTGCCTCGAGAATACTCACAACCGGGCGGGGGGAACCGTGCTTCCGCTCAAAACAATGCGGGAGATCAGGAACCTTGCAGCGAAAAACAACATCGGCGTCCATCTCGACGGAGCCAGGATCTGGAATGCCTGGGCTGCGAGCGATGTTCATCCGAGCGCGTATGCAGCGGAGGCAGATTCGATCTCCGTTTGCTTCTCGAAGGGCTTGGGAGCCCCTGTGGGTTCGCTTGTGGCGGGGACCCGTTCGTTCATCGAGCATGCACGCAAGAGGAGAAAGATCCTGGGGGGCGGTATGCGTCAAGCGGGCATTCTTGCTGCCGCGGCATTGTACGCTGTCGAGCATAACATTGAACGACTCAAAGTGGACCACGAAAACGCACAAGTGTTTGCTTCTGCCGTGAATGACTCCCTCAAGGGGCGGATCTCTTGTTCAGATACGGAGACGAACATCGTCATTCTTGACATTCGGGCGACCGGGAAGAGTGCGTCGGAAGCGCTTTCACTTTTGAGCGACGCGGGTGTCTTGTTGACCCAGGCCGGAACAGCCTCATTGAGAGCGGTGACTCACATGGATGTCTCAAGGGCTGAAGTCCTCAAAGCGGCGGAATTAGTCGGAAAGACGCTACGATGAAGGATCGCGAACGGTTTGAAAAGACCTTGTTCCATCACGTCACTGATCTGCGTGTGCGGAACTACGAAGTCGATTGGCAGGGAATTGTGCATAATGCCGTCTATCTGTTGTACTTTGAAGTTGGCCGCGTGGAATACCTCAAGCATATCGGAGCGGCTCTTGATCTTAATAGCGTCCGCGGACACAGCAAAGTTGTTCTTGTAAGAAATGAAATCGACTATCTCCGTGCTTTGACGTTTGATGAACATCTGCAGGTACACACGAGAATCTCCTCAATCCGCAATTCGAGCTTCCTCATGGAGGGCATGATGGTCCGAAAGGGAGCCGGCCAGATTGTTTCGACGAACATTGCACACCATGTCTGGCTCGATCCTTCCAACAACACCCCGCTCAGGGTCCCTGACACATTCCGGAAGCTCGTCCAGGCCTGCGAGGGCGCAGACTGTTCCATCACCTGGTCTGTGGACGAAACGTGACATCCTTCGAGGAGTTCAAGGTCCTTTGCAGCGGAGGGAACGTTGTTCCCGTGCACGAGGTGCTGTCGGCGGATATGGAAACCCCTGTCTCGGTGTACCGATCGATACGACGAGAGAGCCCTTATTCTTTCCTGTTGGAAAGCATTGAAGGGGGAGAGTTCATTGCACGGTACTCTTTCCTGGGCTTTGATCCTTTCATGAAGTGTTCAATCAAAGGAAAATCTCTTTCCATCGAAACATTTCACGAAGATGTCCGTGTGCTGCCTTCCCTTGTGAATTCCGCTGATCCTCCCCTCGAATCTCTCAAAACCTTATTCGGCCACATTCGGGCAGTGAGTATTCCAGGACTTCCGCGACTGACGGGGGGCGCGGTCGGATATTTCGGATACGAATGTGCC
Organism: Bacteroidota bacterium; assembly: GCA_040880975.1. Taxonomy (GTDB): domain Bacteria; phylum Bacteroidota; class Ignavibacteria; order UBA10030; family UBA10030; genus JBBDYD01. The sequence goes on from JBBEEC010000033.1 coordinate 211,343, forward strand.
GGTCTTGTGGAAGATGTTCCGCCGGCCGCAGTGGATGAACTTTCGATCCCCGATGCGGTGCTCCTGTTCTATGACAGCATTCTGGTCTTCGACAACCTGAAGCGGCAGATCGTCCTTATTTCAAACGCCTACATTTCCGATCCGTCCATGAACGACGCCCTGCTTCGACGGGAATATGACAAGGCCGTTTCGGGAATCGGGAGGCTCAAAGAGCTTCTGCGAGAACGCGCACATCATCATGATGGATCCAAGGATGCCAGTTTTGATCCTCCGGTCCATGGCCTTTCGCGGGAGGAATATTGCTCCCTCGTGCAGAGGGCGAAGGAGTATATTACGGATGGAGACGTTTTCCAGGTTGTCCTGTCGCAACGTATCCGTCAGAAGGCAAGGGTTGATGGGTTTGATTTGTACAGAAATCTTCGCATGGTGAATCCGTCGCCCTATATGTATTTTTTGCAAATGAAGGATATTGCGGTCATCGGATCGTCTCCCGAAATGCTCGTCAGGGTCGAGGACGGGGTAGTGCAAACACGACCCATTGCAGGAACGCGCAGACGGGGAGAAACGAAGGAAGAAGACCAAAAGCTGGAAAAAGAGTTATTGAGTGATTCGAAAGAACGGGCGGAGCATTTGATGCTTGTGGATCTCGGACGCAATGATCTTGGTCGCATTTGTGATTTTGGGACGGTGGAGGTTACTCAGCTCATGCAGGTGGAGCGGTATTCGCACGTCATGCACATGGTCTCAAACATTCGGGGCACTCTGCGGGAAGAGGTATCGCCCATCGACGCGCTCTTTTCCTGCTTTCCGGCAGGCACTCTCACCGGGGCTCCGAAGATCAGGGCAATGGAGATCATCGCGGAGTGTGAGCCCGTCCGGCGAGGGGTGTACGGCGGGGCCATTGTTTACATCGATTTTTCAGGCAACCTTGATTCGTGTATTGCCATCCGCACGATTCTCGCAAAAGGGGAGGAACTCTTTTTTCAGGCGGGTGCCGGCATCGTGTTCGATTCCCTGCCCGATCGTGAGTTTGATGAAACGCTCGAGAAGCTTGCCGCTAATCTTCGTGCATTGGAGATGTTGAAGCAATGATCCTCGTGATTGATAACTACGATTCCTTCACGTACAACCTTGTTCAGTATCTGGGAGAACTGGGAGCCGAGCAAACGGTTGTTCGCAATGACGCAATGACCCCCGAAGAAGTTGGGCAAATGGCCCCAAGTCACATTGTGATATCACCCGGTCCGTGTACGCCGAATGAGGCCGGCATTTCCGTGGAGGTCATACGCCGCTTTCATCAGGGCATACCCATTCTTGGCGTGTGCCTCGGACATCAGTCGATCGGGCAGGCGTTTGGAGGAAAAATCGTCAAGGCGCCTTCGATCATGCACGGGAAGACGTCTGCCATTCACCATGATCGGGCCTTCGTATTTAAAGGACTCCCGCGGCCATTCACGGCAACCAGGTATCATTCGCTTATCGTCGATCGGGAAAGTCTTCCGAAAACACTCGTTGTCACTGCGTGGACCGAAGATGGCGTGATCATGGGATTGCGGCATGTGGATTCGCCGACGTTTGGTGTACAGTTTCATCCGGAATCCATCGCGACCGAGGGTGGAAAGACCCTCTTGAAGAATTTTCTTTCTCAACGACCCTGATGAACGAAAAGGAACGGCCATGAATGATTCACAAAGAAGTTCTCACGACGAGATGCAGGATGTACAACTCAGGCTGCTCATCGATGCTCAACAGGATTTCTGGCGCCTCTTTCGGATCTTGGCGGAGTTTGTCGACGGCTTTTCGCTGATGGCAAAAGAGACGCGCCTGGTCTCGATTTTTGGCTCTGCTCGGACGAAGCCCGGAACGAAGTACTATGAAATGGCGAGCGAGGTAGCGAGGCAACTTGTCAAAAGAGGATTCAATGTGCTTACCGGCGGCGGACCGGGCATCATGGAGGCGGGTAACAAGGGCTGCCAGGAAGCCGGCGGGGCGTCCGTCGGTGTCAATATTGATCTGCCGTTTGAACAGAAATCCAATCCGTTTATTGACCAAAACCGGCTGGGAACCTTCAGACATTTTTTTGTCCGGAAGGTCATGTTTGTGAAATATGCTCACGGGTTTGTTGTCTTGCCGGGAGGGTTCGGAACCATGGACGAATTCTTTGAAGCCATCACGCTCATTCAAACCGGAAAAACCAGATCGTTCCCTGTGATCCTGATGGGAGCCGAATACTGGGGGGGGCTGCTCCGCTGGATGCGGGAAATCATGCTTGCTGCCGGAACGATCAGCGAATCGGACATGGACCTTTTTTCCGTGACGGACGATCCTTCCGAGGCAGCTGAGAGAATTGCGCTTTTCTATGAGAAAAACATGGTAGTCACGAATTTCTGACAAACTGCTTGCATCTTCTCCCTGAAGTTTGTACCTTAATTCTCCCTCAGTAATAGCCCGCCTTTAACGGGCTATTTTTTTTGGATATTGATGAATCTTCAGGAAATACGGTCAATAGTCACCGAATCAGTTCTTCCGATTCTCTCTCAACGCGACGCTTTCCTGGTCGATCTGCAGTTGCGGATGGAACGAAAGTCCGTTCTCATTCAGCTCTTCGTCGACACGGACGCCGGCATAACGATCCAGGGATGTGCGGACCTGAGCCGGGAAATGATCGCCACTCTGGATAAAAGCAGACTATTCGGGGACAATGGATATCGGCTTGAGGTTTCTTCTCCGGGGATTGACCGGCCGCTGAAGCTGTTGCGGCAATATCACAAGAATATTGGCAGGAAGTTCAAAGTCCGATTCAGGCAAGGGACGGAAGAGAAAGTGCTGTCGGGTTCTCTGATCGCCATTCAGGGAGATCAACTGACATTTGCGGGCCCCGCGGAGGGGTCAACGATTTCACTCCCGTTTGATGAGATCGTAGAATCAAGGGAAGAGCTGCCCTGGTAGCGGATTCCCATCAACTTTGTTCGGAGGAGTAATGAATCACGAAATTGTCGAATCATTTGCACAAATGGTTCGGGAAAAGGGAATCGACAAAGACATCCTTGTCGGAATTGTCGAGGACATTTTTGGTATGATGGTCCGAAAGAAATATGGCCTGACCGCACGGTTCGATGTTGTCGTCAACATGGAAAAGGGGGACATCGAGATCTACCTTGAAAAGGACGTCGTGGAAACCGTGGAAGATCCTGCAGTGCAGATCGATGTGAAGGAAGCCCGGCGAAGAAGCGGAGAAGACCTCGATGTGGGCGAAGAGTACGTCGAAATCATCCCTTTGGAGACCTTTGGCCGGCGCCTGGTTGTCAGTGCAAAACAAAATTTGAATCAGAGGATTAAGGAAATTGAACGCGAATCGATTTATAATGAATACTCCAGTTCGATCGGTGAGATCGTCGTCGGGGAAATTTATCAGATCCGGAAAGGAAAGGGCGAGATTCTTGTTATCCACAACAAGAACGAACTGATCCTCCCGAGAAGTGAACAGATCTACAAGGAGCGGTACAAGAAAGGCGATACCATACGCGCGCTCGTCAAAGAGGTGCGAAAGGGTGCAAGTAATCCCCTCGTGATCATTTCGCGGGCGGATCCCCAATTCCTGATGAGATTGTTTGAGATCGAAATCCCCGAGATCTACGATGGGATCATCGAGATCAAGCGTATCGCACGAGAACCCGGCGACCGCGCGAAGGTGGCGGTGTTGTCGCACGACGATCGCATTGATGCCGTGGGAGCCTGCGTCGGAATGAAGGGCGTTCGGATCCATGCCATCGTTCGCGAGTTGAACAACGAAAATATCGATGTCATCAATTACACAGAGGACACCCTTCAGTTTATTACGAAGTCGTTGGCTCCTGCAAAACTGAAGACCGTGGAAATTGACGCTGAGACCAAGAAGGCCTCGGTGCTTGTCGCAGCGGACCAGGTTTCGCTGGCGATCGGAAAGAACGGACAGAATGTCCGCCTTGCGTCGAAACTCACTGGCTTTGACATTCAGTTGATCAAGGAGGGCGGGGAAGAAGAAGATGAGTATGATATGGATCTTTCGGAGTTTCGCGAAGAGCTCGGCGATGTTCTGTTCCACAAGTTCTTCGACGACAATTATAAGACTGCCCGCGATGTTCTGGACACTCCCAAAGAGACACTCGTCGAAAATCTGGGAATTGAACGAGAGAAGATCGATAGTATCGTTGAAATGCTGAGAAAAGGACTCGAGGAAGCCGAGATTGAGGATGAGGAAGACGGTGCCGGGGAAACGGAAGCCTCGCCGGTCCCTGTTGAGGAAGAAGCCAAGAAGGCCTCTGAAGAAGGTACGGAAGCGGCAGGTGTAAGTGAAGATCAGCCTGAGAAACAACCGGAAGTGGAAGCCGAGATACAACCGGAAGATGAAGCTGAAAAGCAACCGGAAGATGAAGCTGAAAAGCAACCGGAAGATGAGCCACAGGATCAGAAAGAAAAACCGTAGTCTGCCGAGGGAATCCGAAATCAAAAGAATGGCGCATGGCTGAAAAATCAGAAAAAAAGATCAAGGTATACAAGCTCGCGACGGAGCTGAACCTCTCGAGTGACACCCTCATTGAATTTCTGAATAAGAAAGGATACGAGGTAAAGAGTCACATGAGTTCGGTGACGCCCGACATGCTTTCTGCGGTCATGTCCCATTTCAAAAAAGAGAAGGACGTCGCCGAGCGGCACCAAAGGAAACTCAGGGATTTTCGTTCTTCCCGTAAGAAGGAAGGCCCCGAAAAGCCTGAAAAGAAATCCCGTGATGTGAGTGATGAGGAGGAGAAGGTACCGGAAGAAGTTGCAGTGGTCGAAGCGCCGGTGCCCGTTCAGACGAAGGAAGCAGAGACCCATGAGACTCTGGAGTCACCGCCGGCAGGGGTGACGGAGAAAAAGGAACCGCCTCAGATTGCTCCGGCGGAACCCGCGGAAATCCGCGCAGAAGAGAAGAAGGCGGAGTCGGAACCTGCCCCGCCTGCGAAAAAAGCAAAGGCAAAAGGGAAGTCCGAGTCGCCTTTGGCGGCAGCCGTGGCCCGAGGTTCGCGAGGATTGACGATCAAGGGACGAATGGATCTGGTTCCCGCGAAACCCGAAGGTAAAGAGTCCGAGGAAGACGCCAAAAAGAAGAAAAAGAAGAAAAAGAAAATCCGTGAAGAGGGCAAGCGCGGCAAAGACGTTGTCGTTCCACAGGAATCCGAGGAAGCGAAGACGCGGAAGCGGAAGAAAATGCGCCACGCGGAGGTGAGCGAAGAAGAAGTCGATAAGGCCATTCGGGCCACCCTCTCTGAGATGGGAGATGAGCAGGTTACCACCACTCGGGCCGCGTACAGAAAACGCAAGAAACTCGAGCGGGAGGAAGAGGAAGCACGGATTCAGGAGGAACTCGACAAAGAGAAGACGAAGGTACGGGTAACCGAATTCGTCACTGTGGGAGAACTTGCCAACCTTATGCGTGTTCCGGTGGCCGAGGTGATCCAGAAATGCATGGCGCTCGGAATGATGGTGTCCATCAATCAGCGGATGGATAAGGATACCATCACCCTGGTGGCCGATGAATTTGGAATGCAGGTGGAGTTCGAGCATGAATTTGCGACGGAAGAGCTTGAAGACAGTGTGGACGATGTTGCGAGTCTTACGCCGAGACCGCCTGTGGTTACCATCATGGGACACGTTGACCACGGCAAGACTTCGCTTCTGGACCATATCCGGAGTGCGAACGTGGTGGCGGGTGAGGCAGGCGGGATTACGCAGCACATCGGTGCCTACGAAGTGACCCTCCCGAACGGAAATCAAATAACATTTTTGGATACACCCGGTCACGAAGCCTTTACGGCCATGCGCGCACGCGGTGCTCAGGCCACGGATATTGTTGTTCTTGTTGTCGCCGCGGACGACAGCGTGATGCCCCAAACGGTGGAAGCCATTAACCACGCGCAGGCTGCGAATGTCCCTATCATTATCGCGATCAACAAGATCGATAAAGGCGATGCGAACGCTGATCGTATCCGTCAGCAGCTTTCCGAGAAGGGAGTCCTGGTAGAGGCGTGGGGCGGCAAGTATCAGGCCGTCGAGCTCTCAGCCAAGACAGGATTGAACGTCGATCAGCTTCTGGAAAGGATCCTTCTGGAAGCGGAAGTCCTGGACCTGAAGGCAAATGCCGCCAGAGCCGCCCGAGGAATTGTCATCGAGGCAGAGTTGGACAAGGGAAAAGGAATCGTTGCAACGGTGCTTGTGCAAAAAGGAAGCCTGCGCATCGGTGATTCGTTCATCGCCGGTATTTGGAGCGGCCGCGTCCGCGCGATGTTCGATGAACGCGGAAACCGCGTGGAGATCGCAAAACCGTCACAGCCTGTGCAGGTCATCGGGTTCGATGGAATCCCGCAGTCGGGCGACCATTTGGTGTCCATGGATGATGAACGCAAGGCGAGGGAGATCAGCCTCAAACGCCAGCAGCTGAAAAGAGAACAGGACTTCCGCCAGCGCCGTATGATCACGCTGGACGACATTTCACAGCAGATCCGTGAAGGTCAGGTGAAGGACCTGCCGGTCATCGTCAAGGGAGACGTGGACGGGTCCGTGGAAGCCCTCTCCGATTCTCTTATGAGGCTTTCAACGCAAGAGGTCAAGGTCGTGGTGATCCACAAAGGCGTTGGCGCCATTTCAGAATCCGATGTCTTGCTTGCCACAGCATCGAACGCGGTCATCGTCGGTTTTCATGTCCGGCCCAATCTGAACGCCCGCAAACTGGCCGAGCAGGAGAATGTGGATATCCGGCTCTACAGTATCATCTACGATGCGATTAACGAAGTGAAGAGCGCTTTGGAAGGCATGTTGACGCCTTCGGTGTCTGAAGAAGTCCTGGCAACCGTTGACGTGCGCGAGGTGTTCAAGGTTTCCAAGGTCGGCACGATCGCCGGGTGCCACGTCAGAGACGGGAAGATCATGCGCAATAACCGGGTGCGCCTTGTGCGGGATGGCCTTGTGGTCTTCGAAGGGACCATCGCTTCTCTCAAGCGATTCAAGGACGACGTCCGTGAGGTCGAACAGGGATTTGAATGCGGTATCGGCCTTGAAGGATTCAACGACATCAAGAAGGGCGACAGCATCGAAGCCTTCAAGATGGTCGAGACTAAGCGAAAGCTCTAACCATGTCGGTTCGATCGGAACGTGTTGCCTCCCTGATCAAGGAAGAGGTCAGTATGTTGTTTCAGCGGAATTTCAGCATGCAGGAATATGGACTTCTGACCATTACCGATGTCCAGATGAGCACCGATCTGAAAAATGCACGGATCTTTGTGAGCATTTTTGGCGACGCCGCACGGAAGGAAAAGAGCCTTGCGCTCCTCGACGCGCAGAAAGGATTCATCCGTTCTGAACTTGGAGGAGCGATCAGACTCAAATTTACGCCGACGATTGTGTTCGAGCTGGATGAGACGCTTGATCGGGCAATGAACATCGAGCGGATTATCAATAAGATTCACAACGAAGATTCGAAGAAGGAATGAGCATGACCACCGCGATTTCCGGACGTGATTGGAATGGAAGCGGGGAGGTTCTCCTTGTCGACAAGCCCCTTGACTGGACTTCGTTTGATGTCGTGAAGAAAACTCGATCGCTCTTTGGAATACAAAAACTTGGCCACGCAGGAACCCTTGACCCTCAGGCGACGGGGCTCCTGATTCTCTGCAGCGGACCGAAGACGAAAGAGATCGGAAGTTACGCGGATCTGGAGAAGTGCTATACCGGAACGATGGAGCTAGGAATCGTATCTGCCAGCTTTGATGGGGAAACGGAGACGGTTTCACAGTCAGATCCAGCCTCGGTAACGGCCGAGGGACTGGCTTCCGCCGTTGTTGAATTTCAGGGGTCATTGCTCCAGGTACCCCCAATGTACTCCGCCGCCAAGTACGCCGGAAGGCGTTTATACCAGTATGCAAGGGCCGGAAAAACGGTCGTGCGGGCTCCAAAGGAAATTACGGTCTCGGAGTTCACGATAACACGGTTCGAGAATCCACTCGTGGATTTCCGCGTCCGATGTTCGAAAGGAACGTATATTCGCTCTTTGGTCAATGACTTGGGCGAAAAGCTGGGTTGCGGCGCCGTTTTGAGGGCCCTGCGTCGAACGGAGATCGGTCCGTTCAAGGTGAAGGACGCCATGACAATAGACCAATTGACCGCATTTCGAAATCAATTGCGGGATCAGCCGAAAGCACATGAAGATCGTCCGGCAGCTCTCTGAGATTTTTTTTGAAAGGAATTCCGTTGTCAGCGTCGGCTCATTTGACGGGGTTCATCGTGCGCATCACGAGTTGATCCGGGAGGTCGTCCGGCGATCGAAGGAAAAGGGAGGGCGCAGCGTTCTCGTGACATTTGAACCGCACCCGAAACTGATCCTCGGCCCCTCACCAAAGGATGTTCGACTCCTGACAACGTTGGAAGAACGGACGGATTTGTTCGGCCGGATTGACGTGGACCTGTTGTTCGTGATTCCGTTTACGTTCGAATTCTCACGACAGAGTTTCCGGGAATTCTATTTGAAATACATCGTGAAGGGTGTCGGCGCCAGCGAAGTGATCGAAGGGTACGATCATCACTTCGGGAGGGACAGGGAAGGCAGCATCCAGGAACTTCTGCAGATGGGCAGAGAATTCGATTTTTCCGTGATCGCGATGAAGCCCGTGACGCTTGGCAATGAAATCGTGAGCAGCTCAGCCATTAGAAATCACCTCCTTCGGGGAGACGTTACACGGGCGGCAGAGCTTCTTGGACGTCTTTACGCGCTGAACGGAACCGTGGTCCGCGGGGATGGAAGGGGTAAAGCTCTTGGTTATCCCACAGCGAACATCGCACCGTCGTCCTCCGTGAAATTGGTGCCGATGAATGGCATTTATGTCGGAGTGATTCGCTGGAACTCTTCCGTTTCCTACGGACTCGTAAGCATCGGCACACGGCCAACGTTTGTGGAGAACGGCGACAGGAAAGTGGAAATCTACATCCTCGACTTCGATGGCGACGTATACGGAGAATCAATGGAAATTCAGTTCTTCAAGCGCCTGCGGGAAGAGCGAAAGTTCAACACCGTGGAAGAACTGGTTCACCAGATGGATGCTGACAAAGAAGCAGGCATTCATGCTATACAGGAATATGAAAAAATATTGCGGCAGCCGTTGGCCGGTACCAACCGCACCTAATCAAGTTCAATACATAAGGAGTTGCAATGCCAGTCCCAAAAGAACAAAAACAAGAGATGATCAACAAGTACGGAAAGAATCCGAAGGACACCGGTACGCCGGAAGTTCAGATTGCCATCCTTACCGCGCACATCAACGCACTGAGCCCTCATCTTGAGCAACACCGCAAGGATCACCACAACCGGCTGGGGCTTCTCAAGATGGTTGGAAAAAGACGGCGCTTGCTGGACTATCTGATGAAAACAAACATTGGTCGTTACAGGGCCATCATTCAGGATCTCGAGATCCGCAAGTAACGACACGAATCATACAAGAAAGAAGAAAAGAGCAATGATGACGACCAAACAGATCGAAATAGGCGGAAAATCATTCACCCTCGAAACCGGACGGCTTGCCCGACAGGCCCACGGAGCGGTCATGGCCCGGTACGGGGACACAATGGTCCTTGCAACGGTGGTGAGCGCCTACAAAGCAAAAGAGGGGCAGGACTTTTTTCCTCTGCAAGTTGAATATCGGGAAAAAACAGCAGCTGCCGGAAAAATCCCCGGTGGATTCTTCAAGCGAGAGGGCAGACCCACTGAAAAGGAAATCCTCTCGTCCCGGTTGATTGACCGCCCCATTCGGCCGATGTTTCCAAAGAGTTATTTCAACGAGACCCAATTACTGGTGACGGTATATTCCTCTGATCAACAGCATGACGGAGACGTCATCGGGGCTTGCGCAGCCTCTGCCGCGCTCATGGTCTCCGACGTCCCGTTTGACGGCCCGATCTCCGAAGTGCGGGTCGGCCGCATCAATGGCAGTTTCGTCGTCAATCCAACGTTCGCTGAGCTTGCAAACACTGATCTTGATCTCATCGTGGCAGGAACAGACGATTCGATCGTCATGGTCGAGGGCGAATCGCACGAGGTGTCAGAGGCCGATGTGCTCGCCGCTCTTCGTTTTGCGCACGAACACATCAAAGTGATCTGTGCTCTCCAAAAGGAACTCGCAGCAGCTGTGAAGGTCGCAAAACGGGAAGTGGCTGAAGAAAAATTTCCGGAAGGCATGGAAGCCAACGTGCAGAAACTCGCCGCAGACCGGCTTAAGGACTTGAGCAGAACGACGCTGTCGAAGGAGGAGCGTTCGGCAGAAACAAATAAGGTTTACGAAGACACGAAAAAGGCGCTCGAAGAACAATTTCCTGATTCCGGGGACTCGATTGACGAGATTTTGCATGAACTGGAAAGCAAGTCGATGCGTTCCACGATCCTCTCCGAGGGAAAACGGCTCGATGGGCGCGGGCTCACCGATATCCGCACCATCACGTCGGAAGTTGGCGTGCTTCCAAGAACTCATGGTTCGGCCCTCTTTACGAGAGGGGAGACCCAGAGCCTGACCTCGACTACGCTTGGCACAAAAACCGACGAACAGATGATCGACGGTTTGCTTCCGGAAACCACAAAACGATTCATTCTCCACTACAATTTCCCCGGATTCAGCGTCGGAGAAGTTAGCCGGCTATTTACCGGAAGGCGCGAGATTGGCCACGGTAATCTGGCGGAGCGCGCGCTGAAGAATCTGATCCCGTCGGAAACAGATTTCCCGTATACAATTCGCATTGTATCCGATATCCTTGAATCCAACGGATCCTCCTCCATGGCAACAGTCTGTGCGGGTACTCTGGCGCTCTTCGATGCCGGCGTCCCTCTCAAGAAACCCGTTGCCGGTATCGCGATGGGCCTCGTCAAAGAGAATGACAAGGTCGCGATCCTCAGCGACATTCTCGGCAACGAAGACTATCTCGGTGACATGGATTTCAAAGTTGCCGGCACGGCCGAAGGCATTACCGCCTTGCAAATGGACATCAAGATCAAGGGCATTTCCTTCGATATCATGGAGAAGGCGCTCGCCCAGGCACATGAGGGCAGGTTGAAGATCCTCAATACCATGAATCAAGTCATGGCCGGGCCGCGGCCGGAGCTTTCGCAGTATGCTCCGAGACTCCAAACCCTCAAGATCCCCATTGACATGATCGGAGCGCTCATTGGGCCGGGCGGAAAGAACATTCGCCAGATCGTCAAGGACTCCGGTGCCGAGATCAACATCGAAGATGACGGAACGGTGACGGTGGCTGCGGTTGAACGCGAATCCGCTGACAAGGCGATCGCGGCGATCATGAGAATGACCGAAGCACCCGAAGTGGGAAAAGTCTACCGCGCCACGGTGAAAAAGATCATGGAATTCGGCGCGTTCGTTGAGATCCTTCCAGGCAAGGAAGGGCTTGTTCATATCTCTCAACTTGATGTCAACAGAGTCAATAAGGTCGAAGACCTCCTCAAGCTGGGCGATCAAATTGATGTGAAATTGATGAAGATCGATGACGAAGGCAGGCTGAGCTTGAGCCGTAAGGCACTTCTCCCGGGCGGTGAAAATGCGCTCGAAGAGATGAACCGCCCTCGCAAGCCGAGATCGGAAGGACCCGGAAGAGATGGTCGGCGGCCGCAATCCCGGCATCACTGATAATTCTCACAGCCCTGGCCGCACAAGGGCCGGAGCTTTTTTACGCTATGGAAATAACTCTCGGTCCCGCCAAGCCCATCGTCGGTACATTTGAGGTGCCTGGGGACAAGTCGATTTCCCACCGGGCCCTCCTTCTGGCCTCTCTCGCCGACGGAGTTTCATCCTTGCAGAATCTCCTCGACGCACAAGATCCGCAGAGCACGATCCGCTGTCTCCGCTCATTGGGTGTCGAAATTACCCGAAGGGGCGATGCCACAGAAGTTCATGGCCGCGGTTTGCGAGGTTTGCAAAAGCCGTCGAAAACCCTCGATGCCGGCAATTCCGGAACCACCATGCGCCTCCTTTGCGGCGTTCTCGCGGGCCAGCCATTCGAAACGACCATCTCAGGGGACGAATCACTCAGAAACAGGCCCATGCAGCGCGTGTCGGACCCCTTGAACCGAATGGGCGCCATCTTCCACTCTCAAAACGGAAAACCTCCCCTTACAATCCGTGGAAAATATCCGCTTGCACCGATCACGTATACTCCGGCTGTTTCCAGTGCCCAGGTGAAATCAGCCGTCCTTTTGGCTGGTTTGTTCGCTGATGGTGTCACCGTGGTCACGGAGAACGTCGTCACCCGTGATCACACCGAGCGTTTGATGAAGCTTCCTGTACAGGACAGCAAAGCGGGGAGAACGATTTCCGTATCCGGGGGGACCGTGATTTCCCCCTTCAACATTGTTATCCCCGGTGACATTTCATCGGCGGTCTTTCTGATTTGCGCCGCAGCGCTCGTTCCCGGATCGGATATTCTCATCAGAAACGTTGGTCTCAACCCAACCCGCTCGGCCGTTCTCGATATTCTCGTCGCTGCGGGACTCCAATTGACGGTGGATAAGACATCCGGGGATGCACTGGAAGAATATGGCACGATTCACGTAACATTCGGTCCGGCAAACAAAAGCATTCATCTTGACAAATCCATCGTTCCACTCGTGATAGACGAGATCCCCGCTCTTGCCATTCTTGCCGCGGCTTCCGGTGTGGAATGTTCCGTGAGGGGAGCAGCCGAACTCCGCGTTAAAGAATCCGATCGCATCAGGCTCTTGGTGACCAACCTGCGCTCAATCGGTGTTTCGGTGGACGAGGCTGAGGATGGTTTCTCTTTTGATGTGTCACAGATCAAGCCGGGCCGTATCCAAAGTGGTGGAGATCATCGGATCGCGATGGCTTTTGCACTTGCGGGACTTTACAAAGGTTCCGAGATTACGATTGGTGGGGCGGATGCGAGCGATGTTTCATTTCCAAACTTTTGGGGTGTTCTAGAATCATTTCAAAAAAGATAATTCCAGGAGAATTCCCGTGGCCAATGTCGCACTTCACAAAGTAAGAAAAGTATACGATGACGGGCTTGTTGCAGTTCACGGAATTGATCTTGAAGTAAAGGACAAAGAGTTCGTCGTTCTCGTTGGGCCCTCCGGATGTGGGAAGTCAACGACATTGAGAATGATCGCAGGGTTGGAAGATATCACGGACGGAACCATTGCCATCGATGGAAAGATCGTCAACGGTGTCGCCCCGAAGGATCGTGATATTGCAATGGTATTTCAGAACTATGCTCTCTACCCTCATATGACGGTCTATGAAAATATGGCCTTCGGTTTGAAACTCCGCAAGATTCCGAAAAAGGAAGCCGACGGGCGCGTGAGGGAAGCAGCTGCCATTCTCGGGCTCGAAGAGTATCTCGATAAGAAGCCCAAGGTCCTTTCCGGAGGGCAAAGGCAGCGGGTCGCGGTGGGAAGAGCCATTGTGAGGAAGCCGAAGGTGTTTTTGTTTGACGAGCCCCTGAGCAATCTTGATGCAAAGCTGAGAGTCCAGATGCGTATGGAGATCTCAAAATTGCATAGGAGTCTCGGCGCAACAATGATCTACGTGACACACGATCAGACAGAGGCAATGACGATGGGTGAGAGGATCGTTCTCATGAAGGATGGCGTGGTTCAGCAGATCGATTCGCCCTTGAAGATCTATGACCGGCCCGTCAACAAATTCACCGCCGGCTTCATTGGCACACCCGCAATGAATTTGTTCGAGGGAAAGCTCGTGGGCAGGAAATCGCTCACCTTTAAGGAGAACGGAAATGGAGTATCGTTTGTGATCCCCGGAAGGATGCGGAAACGACTGCGGCCGTATCTCGACAAGAACCTGACGATGGGTGTAAGGCCGGAACATATATTCCTGAAGTCTCGGCCTGCGGATGTCAAACGCCCGCTGTCGTTTCGGGTCGCCGTGGAAGCCTTAGAACCGATGGGGAATGAAACCTATCTTTATTTTTCGACCGTGAAGGGGAGCCCCCACCATGTTGCACGAGTCCGATCTTCTGAAGGATTTTCTGCAGGCAAACCTGTCAATCTGCTTGTGGATATCGAGAAAGCGCATTTCTTTGATTCGGTGACGGAAATGGCTGTGCTGCAGGCGGGAACCGGGAACTAAATTCAGACCTTGATGATCTGATGTTTGAATTTGTCGATAACGATTTCGCCGCGTAACCAACGGAGGAATTCCAGTCCGTACTTGTTCAGGAAGTGAAGAACATTGATCTCCCGCTCCTGAAAATTCGAACCGGGAAACACGTGATTGGCTGCTTTTTCCACCTGACGGATGGCCACTTCGTTCTGCCGCTTCTGAGCCGCAACAGTTTTTTGTCTGAGACCCTCGAGTTGAAAATCAATTTTGCTCCTCGCCGTATCAAGAGCTCCGGCAAGTGTAGGATCGATCTTGATCAATCCCGCGCGCAATGACTCGAGCGTTTCTGTGATGGAACCGCCCGTACCCCCGAATAATTCCCCGATCTTCACGGACGAAGAATGCTCCGCGACCCGCTGTTTCACTAATTCCACATCGCTGAAAAAATCTGTCAGCGAGAATTGATATCTCTTGAAAACCTTTTCGACTTTTTCTTCGATGATAGAAGCGCTCGCCCGCGGATAAAGCACCGGTGCAGGTATGTTGAATTCCGCATAGACAGGTTTCAACTGCGCAAAATAGGATATTTCTCCTGGTCCGCCGACATAGGCAATTGTAGGAAGCAGGGAATCCTGGCAAATAGGTCTGAGAACGACATTCGGACTGAAGAGCTCTGGCTTTTCATCGGTGAGTCCAAGGATCTCGTCCTTCGTAAATTGGTGTCGGCTGTTCTTTAACCCAAATCCGGTGGACTTTGGCTCGATGAGATACCGCCCCGCATTGTGGAAGAAGAAAAGATTCACCGGTTTCGGCTTGATTTGAGCATGATACTGCTTCTCCACTTCCACGCTTTGATCGACCACGAGCTGGCAGGTTCTGGGGGTATGTTCCAATTCGTGGCGGAAAACGGGCGAGAGCAATTTCTTCAGTTGCGGGTCATTCGGATTCAGGAAGACAAGGCCCGAATCTTCCAGCAGATCATTCATAAGATGGACGAAGGCCCTGTTAAACGTCATTCCCTTCTGGTAGGCGACGCGAAAGAGTTCCATCACCCTTGGCCGGAATTCCGTGACCGGAAGATTGGTTTCAAGCATCTGGAAGAGATCGCCGATGGATTCCTGAAATTCTATCTGGCCGACGGCTCCCGCGTTTCCCGTTCTCACTTTCTCGCCGGGATCGTAGCTAAGGGTCAGGAGGTCGTTCGCCTGGCTTAGCAATTTAACGGAACCGACTTCTTCATAATCGTGATCTTCCCCCTCCAGCCAGAACACGGGGACAAAAACGAAATCAGGGAACTGCTCCTGCAGCTTCTCGGTCAACTTAAGGGTCGTGAGCGTTTTATAGATGGTATACAGAGGGCCGGTGAAGAGGCCGACCTGCTGGCCCGTGACCACGGCAAGGGCGTTATCATTGCTCAGGGCGTCGATGTTTGCGAGGGTTTTGACTCCGCAATGAAAATCCCGGTTTTGAATTGTCAGAACGCGGGAAACTTCAGAACGCGGAATCGTTCGCTTGGCCACGAGGTCCAGTGCCGACTGCCAGCTGGCCTGATCCCGGAAGTTCCAGGTGTAGAATTTCTTTACTTTTTCAAAATCATTGACGTAGTCGATAAACAGAGAGGAGAACGATGTGCCGGTGGAGGGGAGATCGTTGTAGTCAATCCAATTCATCAAGATGCAAAAGTTGGTGAGGGGCGTTGTTGGCAAAAAATGAATATACGAGATAGTGCGACGAGCCGCAAGAATCCGCCCGCGGGACGGACATCACCGTCGGAATGGAAAATCTCAACAGTGAAACGGCGGTGCGATAATCATTCTCGGATTTTTTCTTGACAAATCAGGGATGCTTTCCTATATTATTCCCGCTATTACGCCACCCCACAGTTCGATTCGAGGCTGCGAACGCATCACAAATGAGCGACATTCAAGGAACAGCATCCGAAAAGCCTGTACCCGCCGCAATTCCTCCTGTCAAGAAGAAGAAAAAATCAGCTATCATCGCGATTGTTCACCCGGAAGGATGTACCGGGTGTGAAGTGTGCATTGAATTTTGCCCGGTCGATTGCCTGTATAAGGTTCCCGGGCCTGAGAATCCTGAAGAACACGGATATGTGAGCGTGAATGGAATCGTCATTGTCGACGAAGAGGTTTGCATCGGCTGCAAGCTCTGCGCAAAGTTTTGTCCGTGGGATACCATCGACATGGTGAAGAGAGTGGAGGAGTCTGATGTCCCTGCGTAATAGGTCCCATGTTGATTTTTGTCTTCTGAGAGAACAGATAATCGAAGGAATGCTTCATGTCGGATCAGAAAACTGAGACAGTGCAGAAAAACGCCCCGCCTTCGGGTGGCGAGGGACCGAAACACGTTCCTGTAATCTCTCAAACACCTCTTCCCCGAAAACCGAAACAGGATCGTCCGGCAGATCAGGATCCCGGAATCTGGCGGATGAACCGGCGAAGTCTGCTTTCCGTCACGGGATGGATGGGATTTCTGGGATTCATCGTCATCTCGACAGTGGGAGCCCTGCGGTACATGTTTCCCCGTGTCCTGTTTGAACCACCGGCAAAATTCAAGGCGGGATTTCCGAAGGATTTTGTCATCGGTGAGGTGAGTGAAAAATACAAGGACGAGAAGCGGGTCTGGATCGTACGAGAAAGAGAAGGATTCTATGCACTCATTTCCATTTGCACACATCTCGGATGCACTCCCCGGTGGCTCCCCGGCGACAACAAATTCAAGTGTCCGTGCCACGGAAGCGGGTTCTATCGGACAGGAGTGAATTTTGAGGGCCCGGCCCCCCGGCCTCTCGAGCGTGCGTTGATCGGCCTCGCAGACGACGGTCAATTAGAAATCGACCGGAGCGTGAAATTTCTTTATGAAAAGAATGAGTGGGGGAAAACCGGTTCATTCTACCCTTACACAGGGTAATTCAGGAGCACGTGCATGGCATTGATGGAACAATTCAAGAAGTCGGAGTTCTATAAATCGATCTTTCGACATTCGTATCAGGATACGCAGCGAAATCGCGCCCTCCAAATTGTCGATAACGTATTCCTCCATCTTCATCCCGTTCGTGTACCCCGCCATGCGACCAATATCGGCTTCACCTGGGGAATGGGCGGAATCACCTTCCTTCTGTTCCTCGTCCTGACGATCACCGGCGTCATTCTCATGTTCTACTATCGGCCCACCGCCCAGTATGCCTACGAGGACATGAAGTACCTCATGAACGATGTTCCCTTCGGTCCATTGATGCGGAATATGCACCGTTGGGCTGCACACGCCATGGTGCTGACGGTGATGCTGCATATGTTTCGCGTTTTCCTCACAGGGTCGTACAAACCTCCGCGGCAGTTTAATTGGATGGTTGGAGTGATTCTCCTCGTGCTCACGTTGCTCCTGAGTTTCTCGGGATATTTGCTGCCGTGGGACCAACTAGCCATCTGGGCCGTCACCGTCGGAACCAACATGGCTCGGGCAACCCCCCTCCTGGGACATGAAGGGCCGTTCGGGCCTGAACTCGGCATGCGGATTGATAACGATGTCCGCTTTGTTCTCCTTGGCGGAACCGAGGTGGGGCCGCCAACGTTGCTTCGGTTTTATGTGGGACATTGCATATTCCTTCCGTTGATCGCTGTCATTTTTATGGCGGTCCATTTCTGGAGGGTACGGAAAGATGGCGGTATCTCAGGTCCCGAATCCAAAAAGAATTTCTAACCGCTGACAAAACGTCCGGACCGGGAACTCTATGGAACAATTTCTGGAAATCATTTCGAAGCCTGACAATATTCCCATTGTCGCGCTTCTGGTAGGCGTGATTTTCTTTTCATGGCTCGCATGGACCAAGGCCAGGAGAAATGATGCACTGGCGGTTCCGGTGGAAGCCACGTTGGACGACAAGGTGCAGGTGTGGCCGTATCTGGTCCGCATAGAGTTTCTTGCAACCATTGCCGTGATGGCGATCCTTGTCCTCTGGTCGGTGTTTCTTGATGCCCCGCTTGAGGAACCTGCAAACAGGGCGCTGACCCCAAATCCCTCGAAAGCTCCATGGTATTTTCTCGGGCTCCAGGAACTTCTCGTGTACTTTGACCCATGGATTGCAGGAGTTATTCTTCCGACACTCATTATCGTTGGACTGATGGCCATTCCCTATATCGATATCAATGAAAAGGGGAATGGATATTACACGTTCAAGGACCGCAAATTTTCCATCTTGGTCTTTGCGTTTGGCTTTATTGTCCTCTGGGTTGCGTTGATCGTCCTGGGAACATTCATGCGCGGGCCGGGTTGGAACTTTTTCCTTCCGTGGGAAAAATGGGACCCGCACTACGTTGCTGTCCTTACGAATGTCGATCTTTCCGAATATTTGGGGATCGCAACACGGCTGCCCAATAACACCCTGAATCCCGCCGCCATGATCTTTGGTGCCGTCGTTGTGATGGGCTACTTTGCGGTCGGACCGATCTACTGGATCTGGAAGAGGAATACGGAACTCATGCAGAAACTGGGCCTCGTTCGATATGCGATCGTTTCGTTCCTTCTTCTGAGTATGGGAGGAGTCCTTATCAAGATCATTCTTCGTCTTGCCCCGACAGCGCTTGGCATGAACCCCGTCAAGTATGTCTGGGTCACCCCTTGGTTCAATATTTAGCGTATGAAAGTGACCGATCGAAGGAGTTATCGAGATGTTTGAGCAACGCGCCGGCATTCCGGTAGAACAGCGAAGCTACGGGAAGTTTTACATCGCCTTCAGCGCGATCCTGTTCCTCGGCACCGTCTGGGCGGTTTGGGACGAAGTGACTGTTCGTCGCCCCTGGAAGGAGTATCAGGAATCGTATTATGCCGTCCTCCACGAACGGCTCGATTCCTTGAAGCGGGCGGCGATCGAGGAAATCGATTCCACGGATATCGTGTTCTACGAGAACGCTCTTCGCGAAGCAGAGACCCGACTGAGGACCAATGAATACCTGCAGGCGCTGGAGAAGAAAACAGCTCTCCTCAGCGAGCTTGATATTGCAACTCGTGAATGGCGGTTCGCAAGGAGCCGTTCAGACGCTGCATACTATCAATATCAAAAAACGTCCCTGTCGGGAGCTGATGCCGCGGCTGAAAAGGCAGAAGTCGAACGCCACGATGCGCGGATTGCTGAATATGCTGCTCAGATGGCAGACATCGAGGCTCAGATCGCGGTCTTCGACACAACGGTCAACAAATACCAGGATGCGCTCCTGAAGGCCACTGCTGATTTGCGGGGGTTATACGTCGCAGCAGATTCCTACAATTTGAAACTTGAACGCGCTTCAAGAGCGCCACGCGATATCAAACAGGTCATGCTGGCGGATTTTGAATATACACCATTCACCGAGATCAAAGCTCGTATCGACCGTTGCCAGACATGTCATCTAGGGTGGGGGGAAGATGTTATGGAGGACGCTCCTCAGCCCTTTGCAAAGCACCCGTTGCCGGAACTACTCGCAGTGCATAATCCGGAAACTTTTGGATGCACACCTTGTCACCGCGGACAAGGGCCCGCTCTTACGGAAGGATTTGCGCACGGGTTCGAAGATCACTATTGGGAAACGCCGATTCTCAAAGGTGTTGAAACCTACGCGACCTGTAACACATGCCATTCAGAAGAAACCGTCCTTAAGCACGCAAAACCCTTCACCAAGGCGAAACAACTCGTTCTTGAATCAGGATGCTACGGCTGCCATGAGATCAAGGGCTACACCGATCCTCCAAAGATCGGTCCGGTCCTGAACTCTCTGACATCGAAAACCACCCCGGAATGGATCTACCGCTGGGTCGGAAATCCGAAGGAGTATAATCCACATACGAGAATGCCAAATTTTGCTTTCGGCGAAACTGATGCCGAAGCGATCACAGCGTATCTCGTCAAAATCGGAAGGGAGACAGACTATTCTCCGCAGCGTCCGCGCGGCTCGTTCGCGGGTGGATCTGCTTCCCGGGGCAAAGAACTCTTTGAGGCAGTTGGCTGCCAGGCATGTCACGTGGCTGGCGGATACACCTCCATCCGGGATGAACGGGGAACAAGTTACGATGTCGCCCCCGAGCTTACCCGTGTCGGCAGTAAGGTCAATGCCGACTGGTTGTTCGACTGGCTCAAAAACCCCCGCCATTTCAATCCGACAACGAGAATGCCGAGTCTTCGGTTGACGGATGATGAGGCTCGAAATCTTGTCGCCTACCTCGTGACGCTCAAAGACGAACGGAATTTGCCCCGGGTTACGCTCGATCTTGGAAATCCTGAGAAGATCGCACGCGGGGACGCCCTTATTCGGGAATACGGTTGTGCGGGTTGCCACGAGATCAAAGGTATGGAGCGAGAGGGCAAGGTCAGCGTTAATCTTTCTGACTTCGGAAGAAAGAAGGTCGAGCAAATGGACTTCGGTAACACGAAGCCGCTTGGAAAGACTGCAGACTTCGACTATCAGGAAAATGCTGACGGAACCGTGTCCGTCAAGCACACGTGGGCCGGATGGGTCTACGGGAAACTAAAAAATTCAAGATTGTACATCACCGACCGCATCGCCCAGAAGATGCCGATCTTTTCCTTTACGGAGGAAGAGATAACGCTGATGCGTGCATTTCTGTTGAGCATGACCCGTGAGGTCGCATTGCCAACATATCAGCATGATTTTACCAAGCGCATCAAGGACCTGGAAGCCGGAAGGCGTCTGTCTGTACATTACAACTGTATCCAGTGTCACACCCTTGAGGACCGCGGTGGTTTCATGAGCGTCAAATACGAAGATCCGGGTCTCGGACCGCCGCCACTCCCCGAAAGCCAGGGGGCAAAAGTGCAGGAACAATGGCTGCACAGCTTCCTCCGAAATCCTTCCACCGTGCGGCCGTGGTTGAAACTCCGAATGCCGACATTTCAGTTTTCTGATCAGGAAATCGGATCGATCCAGAAGTATTTTCTGGCGATGTCGAACCAGGACTTCGGCATTCGGGATTATCCGGCAACGCCGGTAGAGGCGAAGTATGTGAGTCCCGGGAGGAAATTGTTTGATCTTTATCAGTGCGCGAAGTGCCATCCTTCCGGGGCTGCTGATCTTTCGGAACTTTCCGCATCGGACCTCGCCCCGGATCTATCGCTGGCGGCGTCCCGGTTGAAACCTGAATGGATCGTCGAATGGATCATCGACCCGCAGAAATTGCAGCCGGGTACCAGAATGCCCTCATTCTTCTACGAGGGCATTGCACCGGATGAGGAAACACTGGGCGGCAATGTGCGGGAACAAGCGAAGGCGCTGTCGACTCATATTTGGAATCTGGGAAAACGAAATCGTTAGTGGTTATATTTTGTCATTTACTTCAAGGAGTGCAAATACAATGAAGGCAATAGGAATCATGTTGGCGGTTGTCATGGTGGGGATTTCGACTGGATTTGCGGGTGATGTAACCGGCAAAGTCAGTTTCGCGGGCACAGCGCCTCAGGCAGCAAGGCTCCGTATGGACGCTGATCGGTTTTGCAAAGCCGCCCATAAGAGCCCCGTGACGAGTGAGGAGGTAGTGGTGAACAAGAACGGTACACTAAGGAATGTTCTTGTGTACGTTAAGGGGCCTGTGGCCGGAAAGTTTTCGGCTCCAAAGGACAAAGCGCTCTTCGACCAGGTGGGATGCGTCTATCTTCCGCACGTCCTTGGCGTGCAGACCGGTCAATCAGTCGAAATTCGGAATAGCGACAATACGCTCCACAATGTGCACACCCTCTCGGAAAAGAACCCCTCATTCAATGCAGGCCAACCGATCAAGGGTCACAAGTTGACGAAGAAATTCGAGAAGGTCGAGACGTTCCGCGTCAAGTGTGATGTCCACTCGTGGATGGGCGCTTACATCGGAGTCTTTGACCATCCGTTCTTCGCAGTAACGGGCGATGACGGCAGCTTCACATTAAAGGGAGTGCCTGCGGGAGAATACACGGTTGAGGCATGGCACGAGAAGTATGGTGCGAAGACAATGAAGGTCACCGTTCCGGCTTCCGGCAAGCAAACGGTTGATTTCAGCTATTCCAACTAGCAGCCTCAATAGCACACAAGGAGCAAACAGTGCAGAATGTCGCAACAGCGCCGCACCATGGTGAGTCCGCTCACCACGAAGAGCACGCAAGTTTCTGGCGAACATACGTTTTCTCTGTCGATCACAAAGTGATCGGCATCCAGTACATGATGACGGGACTGATCTTTCTCTTCCTCGGTTTCACGCTGATGATGCTGATGCGCTGGCAGATTGCCTACCCGACGAAATCCATTCCGGGGGAATGGTTCACGCTCCTCCCCGGACTGATTGCGCTTATCTCCGTTGTCGTCGGTTTGATGAGTAAGCGGAAACTCACCGTTCTCGTCGGAGTTCTCTTCGGCGCAATCGCCTGGCTGGTCTGGTCCATGGTATCCGACGAGACCCTGTTTCCAGAAGGGATCATGCTTCCCGAGCTCTACAATTCATTTGGCGCGATGCATGGAACCATCATGGTGTTCCTTGGCGTTGTTCCGATTGCTGTTGGCGGATTCGGGAACTACGTGGTCCCCCTGCAGGTGGGAGCGCCGGACATGGCGTTTCCGAAGCTCAACATGATGAGCTACTGGAGTTATTTTGCCGGCGGCGTGGTCATGCTGACAAGTTTCTTTGTCCCCGGCGGTGCAGCGAACTCGGGCTGGACGTCCTATCCACCTCTGGCAGATATCGCGACCACCGGACAGACCATTTGGCTGTTAGGAATGGTGTTTTTGATCACCTCTTCACTCCTTGGTTCCGTCAACTTCATCGTGACGATCGTGCAACTCAGGGCAAAAGGGCTGACGTTCATGCGTCTCCCGTTTTTCGTATGGGCTCAGTTCATCACGTCGTTCCTCCTCCTCCTGGCGTTTCCGCCCCTCGAAGCTGCCGCTGTCCTGCAATTGATGGACCGCCTTGCGGGCACCAGTTTTTTCCTGCCCAGCGGCCTTGTGATCAGCGGTCAGATTCTGGATGTCTCCGGAGGCGGGAGCCCGCTTCTTTGGCAGCACCTGTTCTGGTTCCTGGCTCACCCGGAGGTCTATGTGCTGATTCTTCCGGCGATGGGCATCATCGCTGAGGTCATTGCGAACAACACCAGAAAGCCACTCTGGGGATACCGATCCCTGGTATTTGCAGGCGTGTTCCTTGGATTCATGTCGTTCATCGTCTGGGCCCATCATATGTTCATGACGGGGATGGGTACGGTGATCAGCACGTTCTTCCAAACCACGACGATGATCATCTCCATACCTTCCGTCATTATTCTGAGTGCTCTGATCATTTCGCTCTGGGGAGGATCCATCCGGTACACGGTTCCCATGTTGTTTGCCGTCGCCTTTCTTCCAATGTTCGGAATAGGGGGGCTCACGGGTCTTCCTCTGGGACTCGCTCCGACGGACATCCATCTCCACGATACGTATTACGTCATCGGACACTTCCATTATGTTGTGGCTCCCGGTACGATTTTCGCCCTTTTTGCCGGGATCTATTACTGGTATCCAAAAGCAACAGGAAGGATGATGAATACCGGACTTGGGAAGATCCACTTTTGGGGATCCCTTGTCTGCATGAACGGGATATTCTTTCCGATGCTGATCCAGGGACTCGCAGGCGTGTCGCGGAGACTCTATGATGGCGGCGCACAATATGCTCATGCTCAGGACGTCCTCCAATGGAATGAATTCATGTCGGTGTCCGCATGGCTCCTGGCGATCTTTCAATTGCCGTTTATCTTTAATTTCTTCTGGAGTCTAAAAAAAGGAAAGGCAGTCGAATCGGATAATCCCTGGGGAGCGACGACCCTCGAATGGCAAACACCAACACCCCCGCCGCATGGGAATTTCGTGAAGGTTCCAGAAGTCTATCGAGGCCCTTATGAATACAGCGTCCCAAATGCACCGAAGGATTTTCTCACCCAGAACACCCCATAATTCCGGAAACCAGAATGCAAATTCCTTATACAGTAGCCGCCCGTCCTGATACCGGACTTCATAACTCCAAACTGGGTATTTGGCTGTTCCTGGCATCTGAGGTGATGCTCTTCGGGGCGCTCTTTTCCGCTTATATCCTTTTGCGCGTGGCAGCGTCCGAATGGCCCCACGGGTCCCAGCTTCTGAACGTACCGCTCGCATTCCTCAATACGGTGATCCTCATCGGATCGAGCGTCACGATGGTCATGTCATGGGCGTCATTGATGATGAAGGATTTTCAGAAATACCGTCGATACATGGGACTGACAATCCTCTGCGGTTTCGGGTTTCTCGTCGTCAAGGGCTTCGAGTATGGAGCCAAGTTCTCGCACGGCCTGTTCCCGAGCGAAGACCTGTTCTATGCGACCTATTTCACGCTCACAGGATTACATGGCCTCCACGTCATCGGAGGCATTATTGTGAATTTGTACTTTTGGGGACCCGGCAGCCGAATGTGGAAAACCGAACCGGAGCGATTCACAAACAGGGTGGAGGTGGCCGGACTCTACTGGCATTTCGTCGACCTTGTGTGGATCTTCCTGTTCCCCATTCTTTACCTTTTGTAGGAGATTCTCATGGAACATACTTCCGCTGAAGACATCAAGAAGCACGTTCGGACCTATATTCTCGTTTTTGTCGCCCTTCTGGTTCTCACGATTGTCACGGTCGGGGTTTCCTATTTGCATCTGAGCATCGTCCCGGCGGTCATTCTCGCCCTGCTGATAGCGTCCGTCAAGGGCGCTCTTGTCGCTTCGTACTTCATGCACTTGATCTCGGAAAAAAAACTGGTGTACTTCACGTTGATTCTTACCGTTGTCTTCTTAATTACGCTTCTCTCGCTCCCGCTCCTCGGGTTTCACGACACTATTCAATAGTCATGTCACTCAAATCATTCCATATTTTCTTTATATGCTTGTCAATCCTTCTCCTGATCGGATCCGGCGCCTGGTTTATTGCGACTCAACCGGTCTCTGCGGAAGCCGTTAACGTTTTCGCTGGATTGATTTGCTTTAGTCTGGCGGGCGGAATGTCCGTGTACGCCGTCCGGTTCATGCAGAAGTTCAAATCTCTGACCAGATGAAGAACGGAAAAAGATTTCGCCGGCCGGTGTTGCGGGCTTTTTCCGTATTTCTTTTGCTGATGATCTTTGTTCAATCGCAGGCGTCGGCATGCCCCGTCTGTTATGGCAACAAGGAATCAGCCGAAGTGGAAGGTGCCCGTTGGGCCATTTTATTCCTTATGGGAGTTACCGGAACTGTCCTGAGCGGCGTCGTGGCGTTCGTCGTTTACCTTCGAAGGCGGGCGCGATTGCTTCAGGATGAGGTTATCGATGTACCAAGTTCAACCTAGGAGAGTCTTGATCTATGAATGATTTTCTCGGTCTTCCCCTTGACGCGTCGGCACATGGTCCCGAAATCGATGCCATGATGGGGGTCATCCATTGGCTGATGTTTGCCCTGTTTATCGGGTGGGGAGCTTTCTTCACGTATATCCTCATTCGGTTTCGAAGATCCCGTCATGCCGCGGCAGATTATACAGGAGTCAAGAGTCATTCATCAACCTACCTGGAAATCGGCGTGGCACTCATCGAGGCCGTGCTTATCGTCGGTTTTGCCATACCGTTGTGGGCAAAACGTGTCAATGAGTTCCCGCCGGATCGTGATGCGGTTGTTGTGCGCGTTGTCGCCGAGCAATTTGCCTGGAACATCCATTACCCCGGTCCCGATGGCTTGTTCGGATCAACGGATATTTCCCTCGTCAGCGCGGATAACCCTGTCGGCCTTGATCGTTCCGATATGGATGGAAAAGATGACATTGTCACGATCAACCAGATGGTCCTTCCGGTCGACAAACCGGTGATCGTGCGGCTCAGTTCAAAGGATGTTATCCACTCGTTCGGGGTTCCTTTGTTACGCGTGAAGCAGGACGTTATCCCCGGCCAGGTCATTCCCGTGTGGTTCAAGGCGGTGGAAACCACAGAGAGTATTCAGGCAAAGATGGCAAAGAAGTACTCCCTCGTGAGCTCTGGGATCACTTTCTCGACCATGGTGACGATGGAGGATTATGTCGGAGCGGACAGCACCGTTATTGCCGCAAAAGGTACCTTGTTGTTTCCGGACGTTGTAGACCAGCTGACGCAAGCAGGATTCACGGAGGTGCTTTTATCTCCGGAAACACCTATGGAGATTGCCTGCGCGCAGTTGTGCGGATTGGGGCATTATCGCATGCGCGCATCCGTGAGCATCAAAACAATGGCAGAGTACGAAGCATGGCTTGCGGAAGAAGCCTTATATCTCCAACCCTGATAACCCGTTGACGGCGGGGAAACTGTCTTCCTTTTCGGAAAGGCAGTTTCTTTTTTTTTTTTGAGAACGCAATGAACAAAGCTCTACACAGATTTGCTGTTGCGACGGCATGCTGTACGCTGGTCCTGATTGTTGCCGGCGGCATGGTGACAAGTACGGGATCGGGGCTTGCCGTCCCTGACTGGCCGTTATCGTACGGACAAGTTATGCCTCCGATGGTTGGCGGTATTTTTTATGAGCACGGGCATCGCATGATCGCATCCTTTGTGGGATTTCTCACCGCCATTCTCGCGTTTTGGCTCTGGCGAAAGGATTCAAGACGGTGGATGCGTATCCTGGGCTTTGTCGCTCTTTCCGCAGTGATCGTTCAGGGCATCCTGGGTGGACTCACCGTTCTCTATCTTCTCCCCACGGCAATTTCCGTAAGCCATGCGGCTCTCGCCCAGTCCTTCTTCTGCCTCACAGCACTCATCGCTCTCTTTACATCCCGATGGTGGTTCGACACATCTCCGGGGCTCGACGAGCCGACAACCCGCCGTTTGCTCCAGACGGGTATCTTGCTTGTCGTTGCTGTATTCGTGCAACTCCTTCTCGGGGCCGTCATGCGGCATACGGGTTCCGGACTCGCCATTCCCGACCTGCCGCTTGCCTATGATCAGGTTCTGCCTTCACTGTCGCCGGAAGCATTGCAGCGGTACAATGAACTCCAGATCAAAACGGACCTTAGACTGGCGGCCGATGGCCCTCTTACAGCGTTCCAGATCGCTGTTCATTTCGCTCATCGGGCATGGGCCCTCGTGGTTTTTACAGTCGCTCTTTTTGCGTTCGTACGGTTTCGTTCTGAAAGTGCTGCCCCACGACGCGTGCGAATTCTCACGGCAAGTATCTTTGCCACGGTAATCTTCCAGTTTACGCTTGGAGTATTCACTGTCTTGACGCGCAAGAACGAGATCATCACGACGTTCCATGTGGCAACGGGCGCCCTCACGCTTGTCCTCGGCGTCCTCCTCGTCTTTCATATTGCTCGTCTCGGTGGAGTTGTCGCTTCACGCTTTCGTATGATTCGCCTCCGAAAGGAAGTGATTGCATGAACAATGAGATTGCAAGCCCTGTGAACGAGCGGGTCGTTATCGGCCGTTCAAGAATTCTGGATTTCATTGAATTGATGAAGCCGGAACTCACCGGGTTGTCCGTTCTCACCGCGCTCTGCGGCTTTTACCTCGGTTCCGTGACGGTGAACGCAATTGACTTTTTCCTGACAGGACTCGGAACCCTTCTGCTTGGCGGCGGGGCAGGGGCGTTGAACCAACACGCCGAGCGATCCTTTGACCAACTGATGAAGCGCACGGAACGAAGGCCATTGCCTGCGGGGCGCTTGAAACCGAATCAAGTGTTGTCCTTCGGAATCCTGACCAGTATGGCAGGATTGATGGTTCTTTTCTTTGGGCTGAACATCCTTACGGGGGTCCTTGGTACCGCAACGTTCCTTCTCTACGTTGTCGTGTACACTCCATTAAAACGAAAAACCTGGACAGCAACACTCGTTGGGGCCGTTCCGGGAGCCCTCCCTCCTGTCATGGGTTGGACCGCGGCGGGGGGGACTTTGGATCTCCCGGTAGCCGTACTTTTTGTCATTCTCTTTCTCTGGCAGATCCCGCACTTTTTCTCGCTCGCATGGATGTATCGCAAAGATTATGCGCGTGCGGGATATAAAATGCTCACCGTGATCGATGCATCTGGCCGTAGGGCGGCAATGCAAAGCCTCCTTTATTGCGCGGCCCTGATCCCCGCTGCCCTCGCAATGAGTCTCGCCGGTACCACGGGAACCATGTACGGCGTTGGCTCAGTGCTTCTCGGTGGTGCGTTCCTCACTTTTGCCATTCTCTTCAGGAAATATGCAGGCCATTCGGATCGTGAACAGGCGCTCGTCAATCAGTACGCGCGGCTGCTCTTCTTCGCTTCCCTGATGTATCTCCCTGCGCTGTTCTTCCTCATGACGGTCGATAAAGTGTGAAAACAAAACGGCGCAAAGCCCCCCGATCCGTCAAGGAAACTGTCCAAAGCCCCGCCCGCCCGATTGTCGCGATCTCCGGCGTTTCCTACTCTTATCCGGGACAGTCTGCACTTACGGACGTCTCCATCGACGCATACAAGAACGAATTGGTCGGCATTCTCGGACCGAACGGCAGCGGAAAAAGTACCCTCTTCCGCGTCCTGTCATCACTGCAACTTCCATCCGAAGGGAGTGTCGAGATTGACGGCAGGGATATCCTTCGTTTTCCAAATGAGGGGCGGCGGCGCATTGGCGTTGTCTTTCAATCCTCCGGATTAGACCTCAAACTGACGGTATTCGAAAATCTCATCTACCACGGCCAGTTCTTCGGTCTTGGCGGATCCATTCTGACGGCCCGCGTCAATCACCTGCTCGAGTCCTTTGGGCTTCTTGGAAGGAAAGACGACCGTGTTGAAACACTTTCGGGGGGATTGCAGCGCCGCGTTGACCTCGCAAGGGGGCTCTTGCATCAGCCGCCCGTGCTCATCCTGGACGAACCATCGAGCGGGCTGGACCCGGCAGCAAGACTCGACTTCTGGCATTTTCTCACACAAGCCATGCAAGGCAGAGAGATGACCGTCCTCCTAACGACTCATCTGCTTGATGAGGCAGATCGGTGCGATCGGGTTGTTATCATGGATCGCGGAAGTGTTGTCGTATCTGGATCTCCTGAAGAGCTCAAGGCATCACTCGGGGGAGAAATCGTTGTGATAACGGCATCCGACCCTCAGCGACTTGCAAGAAGAGTCCGGCGGGAGTTCCGTATCGACGGGACGATTGTCGATCGGGAACTGCATCTTGAAACCACGGACGCGACCCGGCTTATCCCAAGACTCGTCAAGGCCTTTTCCGGATCGATCGAAGCCGTCACGATCAGAAAACCGGGCCTGCAGGATGTTTTTCTTCGGCGGACAGGCCACCGGCTTGTGGGGCAGACCAGCAACGGGGGAGGGACCCAGCGATGAATGCGGCCCTGACACTCGCGCGCCGTGAAGTTCTTCGATTCTTGCGCCAGCGCAGCAGAATGATCGGCGTGATCGCTTCTCCAATCCTCTTTTGGATCGTCATTGGCTCCGGGCTGAACAATTCCTTCCAATACCCGGGTGGGCCAGTGGACATGAGCTACCTTGAGTATTTCTATCCGGGAACGCTCGTCCTCGTTGTACTCTTCTCTGCTATTTTTTCATCGATTTCCATTATTGAGGATCGTGGCCAGGGCTTTCTTCAGTCAGTTCTCGTTGCACCGATTTCTCGGATGAGCATCGTGCTTGGAAAGGTGCTCGGCATAACAACCCTCGCCATCCTGCAGGCGGGAATATTTCTTCTTGCAGCCCCGGTCATTATTCCTGGAATGACCGCAGGTTCTCTCGTCCTCACACTGCTGGTCCTCATGCTGGTTGCGTTTGGTCTCTCGACACTCGGTTTTCTGATCGCCTGGTCCATGGATTCGACTCAGGGATTCCATGCCATCATGAATCTCCTCCTTGTTCCCATGTGGCTGTTGTCCGGTGCGCTGTTTCCGGCAAGCGGATCATCTTCCTGGGTCGCATTCATCATGCAATGGAATCCATTGATGTATGGTGTCACAGCCTGCCGCCGGGCACTCTACGGCCTTGCCCCTGATGTCGGCCCTGACTTTCCGACCTTTGGGATGTCCATTTTTGTTCTCTTTATTTTCTGGTTTCTTGCCCTCACGCTTGCCGTTCTCATGGTTCAGAAACGTCAGCGAAGCTCCAATGTCCGCAGGGCCCCGGCATGACTCCCATGATCTTCCCCGATATCAACGCGCTTCTTAACTGCACCGCGTTTGTGTTGCTGCTCTTTGGACGACGCATGATCGCGAAGGGCCGCATAAAGGAACACCGGCGGTTCATGATCAGCACGCTTGGCGTTTCCTGTCTCTTCCTGATATCCTACCTCACGTACCACAGTATGTACGGCTCCCAGCCTTTTTGGGGGACGGGTTGGATCAGAACCGTTTATCTTGGAATTCTGGCGACCCATACGGTGTGTGCCGCGGCCATTGTGCCCATGGCTCTTATCACGGCGCGGCGCGGATTAAAAAGGCAGGATGTGCTGCACAAACAGATCGCGCGATGGACATTCCCGATCTGGCTCTACGTCTCCTTGACAGGGGTGGTGATTTACCTGATGCTGTATCAGTTCAGGCCCGGCGGGGTTGGCTCATTGACATGATCGTGGTGCGCAGTAAACGCGAAAGATGAGATCGTACCTTTGATGCGGTTTCCGTGACATCCTGATGAGAGAGCTTTTCCCCCCCGATTCCGGTCGCCATGTTTGACAGAAGCGATAGGCCGGCAGTACGTATCCCGGATTGCGCCGCAACAGTGAGTTCCGGTACTGTGGACATACCGACCGCATCCACACCTGCCCTCCCCAGCATTTCTATCTCTGCCGCCGTTTCGTAACTCGGCCCCTTCAGCCAACAGTACGTGCCCTCTCTGAGTTGAGTCCCAAGCGAATTTGCGCTCTTGCGGAAATGGTCGGCTATGCCTTGATCAAGAACAGGAGGGTGAGATATGCCGGGGTGGGATTCAACGGGAAGAGGAAGGAAGGTGAAATTGAGGATGCTTCGGATCAGCATCAGATCTCCCGGGTGGAAAGCCCTGTTGACCGCACCCGCAGCATTCGTGACAATCAAAGACGTGATGCCAAGGTGTATTGCGAGTCTGACGGGGAAGAGGACTGGTTCGAGGTCGCCGGTTTCATAGAAGTGAACCCGCCCCTGAAAAACCACGAGCGGTATAGATTCAACACCGTTCTCGTTTATGGTGCCAAAAACCAGCCGGCCGGCATGACCCTGAACGGTTGACTGCGGATAGAATGGGATTTCAGAAGCAGGGATGGAAACGGGGTTACGCAATTCATCGGCAAAATCCCCCAAGCCAGAACCGAGGATCAGCCCAAGCGCCGGATTCGACGGAATGTGCTGTCGGATGGTTTCTGCAGCGGCCTGAAGACGCCTGGTCAGGTCAGGAATGTCAGCCTCCTATCAAAATCCCCGCAATGGTCGCAGTAAGCAGCGTGGCAAGGGTTCCCCCCAGAACGGCCCGAAGGCCCAAAGCGGCGAGATCTTTTCTCCTATGGGGCGCCAGGGGGCTTAAACCGCCTATCTGTATGGCAATCGAGGAAAAATTGGCAAACCCGCAAAGGGCGAACGTTGCCATGGCAATTGCCTTTTCAGAGACTAACTTGCCCTCGGAGATCATGGTGGACATGTCCAGATACGCCACGAATTCATTCAGGACGACCTTGGTGCCGATCAGTGATCCGAAGCTGAGGGCCTCGGAGGAGGGAACGCCTATGGCCAGACCGAGATATTGAAGGGCCAGCCCCATGACCAGCTGAAGGTTCAGGGGTTTCCCGTATTGAGAAATCAGGATACTATTGAGGCCCAGAAGACCGCCTAACCATTCAAGAATAAAATTGAAAAGGGCTATTAAAGCAATGAATGCCAACAACATAGCGCCTACGTTTAAGGCAAGCTGGAGGCCATCACCGGCCCCGCTTGCTGCTGCCTCTATGACATTCGAGGCGTTCTTTTCAACCTTCACCTTGACTGTGCCCTTCGTTTCTGGTTCCTCGATTTCAGGGTAGATGATCTTGGAGACTAGGAGTGCGGCGGGAGCAGCCATGATGCTTGCTCCAAGAAGCTGGGCAGCGAAACTAACCTGCGCCTCGTTTATCGCGATATTATGCGCCTGTGAGAAGGCGTATCCGAGCATTTGCACATAGGCGGCCATGACGCCGCCGGCAATTGTTGCCATTCCGCCTGTCATAATGGTCAACAACTCTGATTTCGTCATCCCTGCTATGAATGGGCGGATCATGAGGGGCGCCTCGGTCTGCCCGACGAATATATTGGCAGTATTCGAAAGTGATTCGGCCCCGCTCGTGCCCATGACTCTCGCCATAACCCAAGCCATCCCCTGGACAACCTTCTGCATAACTCCGAGATAGTACATCACAGACATTAAACAGGAGAAGAAAATGATCGTCGGAAGTACTTGAAATGCAAAGAAAAATCCGATTGAGTTCGTGTTGCCCGGACTGATTGCAAGGTCTCCAAAGACGAACTTCGCTCCCTCGGTAGTGAACCCCAGAATGACCACAAAAGCCTCTGCGATGACGCCGAAAGCCAGCTTCGGCCAACCAAGCGGAGCAAAGAACTCTCCGAGTTCAGCTCCTTTGATAACAAGGATTCCAAAAACGATCTGCAGCGCAAGGCCCGTGCCTACAAGACGCCAATTCACTCTTCTTCGGTTGTTTGAGAACAGCCATGCAATTCCCAAGAGCACCGTTATTCCGAGAATGCCTTGGAAGAAGGAAAGGAGGGTCATGAGGGTTCCTTTGGGATTGTTCAGTCGAGGGGTGGCTCAAAGCAATTCCGGCACCGCGCCTCATAAATATCCTTGGCACCTATGACAACCCGATCAGCTTGGTGCGTCTTCCTTTGGGTTCGATCAGCCGGGTTTCCACACACTACACAAATTGCGAGGGTCTTACTGATATATTCAGCTACAGCAAGGAGTTGGGGGATTGGTTCGAAAGGTTTTCCTCGATAATCCTGGTCGAGTCCTGCAACAATGACACGACGCCCTTCGTTGGCAAGCTTCTCGCAAACTTCAACAAGGTTCGATTTGAAAAACTGGGCCTCGTCGACACCGATGACCTGGGCATCCCCCACGAGAGAAAGTATTTCGCTCGCGTCATCAACCGGGCGAGAAACGATGGATTGTTCGCTGTGTGAGACTATGTGCTCCGCACTGAATCTCGTGTCGATTCTCGGCTTGAAAATCGCGACGTGCTGTTTCGCTATCTGGGCCCTTCTGATTCTTCGTATCAGCTCTTCTGTCTTTCCGCTGAACATGCAGCCGCAAATGACCTCGATCCATCCGGTGTTTCTCGGGACGATATGCTGGGCCGACGTGTCCATTATTTTCTTCTCTTAGAGCGTGCTAATATCTTGGAATCAAAGGCAATAGGGAGCAAAGACTTAAGTTTCACAACCTTGGTCCGTTTTGATGACGACAGGACGACATCAATGTTGCCGGCGAGGTCCCAAAGGACTTGGCGGCAGGCACCGCAGGGGGGAGTCAGCTCGTCTGCGCTGGAAACAACGGCGACAGCCCGAAACTCCTTTTCCCCCTCAGAAATGGCCTTGAACACAGCATTCCGTTCTGCACAGATTGTCAAGCTATAACTGCTCGTCTCAACGTTGCACCCGCGGTAGATCTTTCCGTCGGTTGTCAAAAGGGCTGCCCCAACTTTGAATCGGGAATACGGAGCATGGGCGTTCCGTTGTGCTGTCTTTGCAGATCGGATAAGGGCTTGGTAGTTAGGCATCGTCGAAAAGTGTGCTAAGGCGGAAAAATATATGCAAGAAAGGAGCGAAATGCAACGAAACGGTCTGTTAAAACGCGTCCAACAAAGCGCTGAAAGGCCGGACCTTCAATGTGCACACGCATCGCTGGCATTCCCGGAGCCGGTACGCCCGAACATCTTTTCTGGTTGAACGGACCTTGGAGTCATTCAGAAGAGCCGAAAGCGTTTGGGTTCGCATCGAACCAAACGAAGGAAGAAAATAGCACGGCAGAACATCGCCCGTTGAGCTTATCACCATCGAAACAGAAGGGGCGTTGCATTCATTTCGGGGAAAAGGAGAGATTCCATGATGCGCCTCGAAATATTCCACGAGGTGCATGATTTTCGCCGGCGATTCCGCGATGAAATGTGATAGAAATTCCGCCGCTCTCTTCTCGAAGAGCGTCTCCGCGCTCGCCCTGAATTCACTGCATTCATCGCGATTGAGAAGGATGTCACCGGCCGGGGCAGCATGTCCGGTTTGATCCCTGTGAAATGCGTCGGATTGCACATCTGCAGCGAGGAAGGAAAGTCGGTCCACACCTAACCTCTTTGCAAATTCCACCATCGCATTAATCTTTCTGAAATTTCTTCGCTGGACCACATACCGGAAAGAAATCGCCGGCTTGTTGTGACTCCTCAGCAGCACTTCGACTCCTCGCACAATCTGATCAAAGCACTCCAGGCCCCGGATAGAGTTGTGTGTCTCGGCGTCAGGTCCATCAATGGAGACGATGACTTCATCCAGGAATAGGAGGACTTCCTTCGCCCGTTTCTCAAGAAGAAGCCCATTGGTCAGAAGCGATTGTGAAACGCCGGCCTCCTCTGCGATCCCACAGATTTCCGGAAAATCCCGCCGCAGCAGAGGTTCACCGCCGGAATAGACAATGCGTTGAAGGCCCAGGAGCTTGAGTTGCCTGAAGATCTGCCTGTATTCGTCAAGCGTCAGTTCGTTTGGAAGGGGATCCCGGTATGAACAGGTGATACAACGCAAATTGCAGCCGGCTGTGACGTAGAGAATGACGATCGGAAGCGAACGGGCGTGGGTGGAAATTGTTGAGAGAAAAGCCGGAACGTTCATAACACGCTGAACTCAGTAACCCCCGCTGAATCGGAGGGTTTGGAGATCTCCACGCCTTGGTCACAGTCGGAAGTAACGAATAGGCAAATACCAAAGATGAAGAAACATCGAACCGACGCCATGTGCATTGGAATTTTCTCAGTCGGCATCGCGCACACTCATGTGTCGGACACGAATGAGGGCAAAGGCGGCTGGCTGGCGCTTGCCCAGAACGCGGGCGAGGAACGGTCGCAAATTCCAAACCAGGCCATACGAAGGGAAGTACATATCAACGTCATACGTCTCGCGGAGTTGTTCTAATTCCGTGAATGTCAGGTAGCTGCCGGCAAATTCCCTTGTCAACGATTCTTTTTCGCCGCGAGTGAAAGATTCGATTCTCTCTTCAACCATCGCATCGCCGCTTTCCCCATCGCCGTAGATGGGAGAATCCAAGACATAAATGGTTCCTTTCTGACTCAAAAGCGGCATCATTTTTCTGACTGTTTCGTAGGGATCAGCCGCATAGTGAAGTGAGGCGTTGAAAATAATGGTATCAAAGGAGCCATCCGCAAAAGGAAGGTAGTCGAATTCTGCTCTCATTGGCCTGAACCAGGTGTGCCCGTGATTCTGCAGACGCAGAGCAACACCAAGCCCGTCAACGGGATCCATATTGGGATCAACGGCGGTAACGCTGTGGCCCAAACGGGCGAGCCTAAGCGAGAGCCAGCAATTTCCGGCCCCCACGTCGAGGATCCTTTGCGGTTGGCCGTGGGTATCCTGGGTCAGATGTTCAATCAGGCATTCGTAGGATTTGGCACGGATGCCCCAAATACGCGAATGCTCACCGCTAACATCACGGTAGGGGAGTTCATGGTAATAGCGAAGATCGTGGCTGCCCCACCGCTCGTTTCGCCTGACCGTTTGATAGGTCCGGAGAAACTGTCCGAGAATTGCGCGCCGCTCCGGGAGAACAAAATCCGGAATGCCCTCCGAGGTCTCAAAGAAAAGTGATTCGTTTTTGCATTCCCATCCTCGTCGTGACTCAACCAGGCCCCCCCGGCACGAAGGACAGATGAGAATTTCATCCTTACGGGCAACGGGTGTGAATCTGTAAACAAAGAATTCCTCAAAAAGGGTTTTGTGCTGATGAACTCGTTGTGCCGTGAACTTGCTTTCCCGGAACATTCCCAGAATGCGTTCGACATCAGCATCCGATGAGATGATCAGCAGTAGAGAACCGCCCGGTTTGAGGAACGCGGCGGCTTGTCGGGAGAATTCCCTGATAACGGAGAGGTCCCGCCCACCATAGAGCGCACGATTGTCCGAACCGTTTTGCGGTTCATCAAAATACGGAGGGTTGAAGATAATGACGTCGAATACCTCGCCTGGGAGCGGATCAAAGAGGAAACCTTCGAGAGCCCGTATCACGGAATCGAACCCGTTCCGACGGATGTTCTCTGAAGCACATTGGACCGCTTGCGGATTGATATCTGTTGCAGTCACCCGGGCGCCATGAGCTGCCGCCGATAGTGCAAGGACACCGGAACCTGTCCCCAGGTCGAGGACATCCTTTCCGTGAAGATCCAGCGTGGACAAATATCCGGCAAAGATCCTCCCACTCTTGAAAATCCGCGGATGCATGACCGAAGGCCGGATCACAAACTCAAATCCGTTGACGGAGGTTGAAACGGGGCGCCTCAGGCGGGCTCGGTGGAGGAGATTGAATGCCAAAAAATGATATGCGGGACGAAGAATCGCCAACGGGGATTTCATGGAATGTCAATGGAGCAGAATCATCATGGGAGGAATGCGTTCAAAGCCCTTCAATTTCCGGCTGGCGGTACCGAAAAAGGCGAAAGAGCACTCGGAGTTCCAGGGGATAGGAGTACATCTCGGCATTGTACCTCCATCGCGTGACAAGGCGCAGCAACTCCCGCCTCTTTTCCGTAAGCCGAATGTCCGTCACGGTAGGGAAGAATCCATTGAGAACTCGCTCGAAATTCTTGAACTTGGCGTAATGTCGGGGCTTGAGCCAGGGGATCACGGGAGTTTTTCGCAAATCAAAATCCTGCCATTTCGGATCAAGCCATTCATCCAGGGTTTGCGGGAATTGGAACCCATACTGTCCGGCC
Source organism: Bacteroidota bacterium (assembly GCA_040880975.1). Taxonomy (GTDB): domain Bacteria; phylum Bacteroidota; class Ignavibacteria; order UBA10030; family UBA10030; genus JBBDYD01. The sequence continues at coordinate 248,415 of JBBEEC010000033.1, forward strand.
TGGCGGAAAAGCTCTGATTCCTCAAAGACCACCGGGGCATACATATACATGATGATCTCCGCCGCCGGGTTGATTTCTTTGATCTTCCGTATAAAACGAATATTGCGATCAAAATCCTTGTCAACGTCGTCGCTTGGATGACCAAAGACGAAAGAGAACTCAGGGATAATGCCAAAGCGCTTGAGCCGCTCGGAAAGCAGGATAACCGTATCCGGAGTCTGCGTTCCGCCTTTGTTCATTTGCTTCAGCGTTTCCTCGGAGGCAGATTCTGCGCCGAAGAAGATCATTTTCGACCCACCGCGGGCCATGAGGTCCAGTGTTTCATCAGAGTAATCCAGAACGGTATCCGGCCGACCTTCGCCCCACCAGGCAATATCCCGGCCAATGAGCTTCTCGGAGAATTCATGCGTGCGTTTTTCCGACGTGAAGAAATTTTCGTCGAAAAACTCCACGGCGTTGATCTGATACCGCTTTTTCAATTCATCCAGGTCATTCACGATCGATCCAGCGGTTTTCGCCAGCCAGCGCGCCTGGTACACGCTCGCGATCGCGCAAAATCCGCAAAGGAATGGGCACCCGAAGCTCGAATAGTAGGCGGCAGTCCTTGTGCCGAGAGATGATTTTCCGATGTAACGGTCTCCGGCTACTTTGTCGTAGGGGAGAGGCGGAAGGAGATTCGGATCACCGGGAGCACGGAGGGGATTGTGATTTACCGTTCCGTCCCGGTGGTAGGAGAGTCCCAGGATCTCGCTGAGATCCATCCGACTGTTCTTCTCGAGGACGTCGATGAGTTCAAGAAATGTCTTGTCACCCTGACCTCGCACGACGTAATCAACATACCCGGAGTTAAGGACAGTACCGGCATGAAGTGTCGAAAAATATCCCCCCCAAATAATGTTAAGATGGGGATATTGCTGCTTCAGCGAGCGCGAAAGCGGAATGGCGTGCATCAACTGGGGTCCCGGCATGACCGTCAGGCCCAGATATTTGATCTCACCCCGGGAGACCAGCAGCTCGAGTTCATCCTGAACATTCGGATTCAGGTTCTGATCGAGGATCCGATAGGAGTATTTGCCTTCGAGCGCCGTTCCAACGAACATGAGGGAAAGCGGAAAGCGATGCTTCCACCGGGCACTTGTTGGATTGAGAAGGGCGATCATAATTCTTTCTTTCCTTTGGAGGCAATGAGAGCTCGCAGAACATCATCAACAGAAATTCGTGTCCCAAAGGCTGACATCAGTTCTCGCATGAGCTCGAGCTCTCGAAAGGAGTCATGACCGAATCCGTGGGGGGAAATGCTGGATGAACCATCGCGGTTGCCCTGAGGGTGAAGTTCCGGGCCCTGGGCGGATAAATGCCCGCCTCCATGATAGAATGTCATTCCATGAACGCTGACGTGGTCAGGCCGATATCCGAGGAGATCCACGAGGCCGATGAATCCGGTCCTTCCCCAGTTTCCCTTCAGCCATTTGACGAGCAGGGCACTTGCGGTTGTGACAACGCGGAAACTTGTTCCCGGAATCTCGTCGGCAAGGAAACGTGCGAAGATCCTTGGGATATCTCTGTCTTTCCTTTCACATCTTGTTGCAGGGCTTCCATCGGGGAGATAGCTCAGGCTGTTATTGGTGCAAACAACATACTGCAGACCCGATTTCCCGGCAAACGTGATGAAACGACGCCGTGCAGAATCGCCCTCCAGAATATCTTTGCGGAGGATTACTTGGTTGCAGTAAAGAACATTCGTTCGCGAGCCAAGGTCCGAAGGGCTTGAATCCGCATATGTCATGTACGTGTAGGCATCGTTGAACCGCACCACGAGATCATGGGAATCGATCCTCTCTCCGCCGTTCCGTCCGATCAGCGTGCGGGCTGGCCCCGCCACCGCAATGCGCTTATTCTCAATCAGGCGGGAAAAGTGCGGATCGTCATCCCATGGCAACTGCCCATTGGAGATCAGGCCGAATTCCCCGGTCTCGGCCGCGGACGAGCGGTTTGGGATGTGGGATATTGCCGGGTCACTCATGGCGAAGTCGCTCACTGACAGCTGCCGCGTTTCTCTGTAGCATGACGAAATAATGATCTCCCATTCCCCGAAGAACAGGAAGCGAGCAAAGATGATCATCGAGCTTGTCGAGAAGCTCGCTTGTCCCCGGGAACCGGTTTCGGAACGTCTGAGCATGCGGAGGCGGGCTTAGAAGCGAAAGGGCACGAATCCCCACCGGGTCGAACCAGCAGGCGGACGCGGAGAGAAATCTTCTCAGAGGATGGTAGTGCACGTCAAATGAATACTGATGAAACCCCGTTGCCCGCACGGTACGAGCAAATCGGCGGAAGGCGGAACCGGGTCGTAAGCGCGAAAGACCGGCGAAAATTTCCCAAAGACTGGCTTTCGGCATAGCGACAGCGAGAAACTTCCCCCGCGGATGCAACAACTTTGCGATGCGCGGGAAGACCGCATGAAGAGAATCCGTGCAATTCAATCCGGCAAAATTCGATAGCACAACGTCGAATGTACGGCCTTCCAATGGAGCCAAATCCTCAAACGACGAAACCAGGAACTCCACCTTCAGTTCAGGATGCATTGCAGCCCGCCTTTTTGCCTGATCAATCATGCCCGGCGACAGATCGACCCCCGTAACGGAATAGCCTTCGGCCGCAAGAGCGAGAGCGTCGATGCCAATTCCGCAGTTGATATCAAGGATGGAGGAACCAAGGGGTGCCGCTTTGCGAATGCTTTCGTAGATCGTTCCCCGGATTTTTGCGGTGACTTCGTTCTCAAATCTCGACTCAAAGACCGGGGCGATCGCATTGAACGCTGTGGCGACATCGGTATGCTGAAGAGCAGGTTCAGGCATTGGCGCGCGGGGCTTGTTCGAGTTCCCTCAACATCCGAAGGTGGCGGGGGAGTGTGATGCCGTGAACCATCATGGAAGCAAGTATCTCAAGGGCACGGCGGTTGATCGAGCGGGGACGGGCAGAGATATCCCGCAGCGTCCTTAAACCCCTCCAGATTCTGAACCGTTTGTGAACGACCGCGTGCAATGCATGGTAGTACTCGCGGCTGAAAGCGGCTTGTACCATGGGATCGAAATCGTCACTCGTTTCCCAGTTCTGTTTGGCACCAAGCTGGGCTTTGACCCTATCATAGAACTTGGTTCCAGGAAGGGGGTAGGAGACAGAAATGCCGATCTCGTCCGGTTCGTGCTGCCTGACCATGGCCACGGTTTTCGCAATATCTTCCGCTGATTCACCGGGATAACCAAATTGCAGAAAGAACCCAACCCGAATACCGGCTTCCCGAAGCATCTTCGTCGCCAAGCCGATTTCTTCAACGGTTGTACCTTTTTCCATGGCATCAAGCACTTTTTGGGATCCTGATTCCGCTCCGACCCATACCGTCCGGCATCCCGCGTTCTTCAGGTGCAGAACTGTGTCATCTCGAACGAGGAGGTCCACCCGTGAAAGGCATTTGAAGGGAATCGCCGTCTTTTCCTTCTGGACGATTTCCGCAAAGCGCGCAATCCATCCGGGCTTCAATCCGAAAATATCATCCGTGATCCAAAGGTGGTCAGGGCGGATATCGGCTTTCAGGAATTTCATCTCTGCAACGACGTTTTCCGGGCTGCGGCTGTTATAAACCTGGCCATACAGTGGCTTTGCGCACCAATTGCAATGGAAAGGGCAGCCGCGTGTCGTAGAAATATTCAGAGAAAAATACCCGTGACGTTCTTTCCATGCAGAACGATACCGTTCAATGTTCACGAGATCCCACGCCGGAAACGGGATCCCGTCAAGGTCCTTGATCGGAGGACGTCGAGCCGTGCGAACGATCACACCATCCGAATCACGAAAAGCCAGCCCCTTGATTTCCAAAGGATTTGCACCGGATGTTCGAAGCAGCATTGAAGAAAGTTCTGCAAGCGTCTCCTCACCCTCTCCGGTCAGTACATAATCCACATTGTTGGCGAGATATTCCTCTACATGGTCGGCGGCATCAGAGCTGAACACAACAACGATACAATTCTTCTCTTTTGAATATCGGGCAAGTTGCAGCGCGGCCTGGCGCATTCTGCTCAGACACATCTTTGTCAAATAATTGAATGAATCGTCATAGATGACGACCATCCGCGGAGCATGGGTGTCAAGAGCGGGGATGAATTCCGATTCGCCCTCGGAAAGCATCACATCGTGGAGGCCGACAGTGAATCCCTGCTTTCGGAGAAACGCAGCCGCAGTGATTGTTCCCAACGGCGGATACGGCATGAGAGCCCGGAGTTCTTTGGGATCAAAATGGAGAAAATAGGAATGCGTGAAGAGGATGTCGGTCATGGAGCTTTCCCGATCACTTCTTCAAGACCGAAAGCGGCAAGGCGTTTGGAGTATTCCTGAAGGATTTGGGAAAGGAAATCCCCCGCATAGGCAGTTGAAATTGATTCTTCCGTACGAAAGAGCTCCCGGAGCTTGTCGTCCGACAGGTGGCGGTAACGTCTCCGCCAGATCGATCTCCATCGTCCCATAAGATACTCGTCGAGACGATCGCCGAATGCACGACGGAGGGGAAGTTCAAGGATTTTCTGGAAGATGCCTCGTGGGGCGTCGAGAGCATCTTCGGTATGGACGGATTGGATGTTGGGAAAATACGTTCGGATCCATGAGTTATGATCAACGAATCGCCGAAAGAACGAAGCGTTGAACAGCGGGGCCAGGGTCGCAATTTCGAGCGCGATATATCTGTTCTTCTCCGGAACGGCGAAGTAGTCCTCTGCAATGAAATGATTAACGCAAAAGTATTTCTTTCGGTTGAACAGAAACACTTTCTTAAACAGGATGAGAAGCGTGCGAGTGACCCAAACGCGCCTCCGTGCGGTCACGACAATGAAGTCGATATCTCCGTCCGGAGAAACCACGCCTTTGGACAATTCCCCGGAGACACCGACCCCCCGCACAAAGGGAAACTGCCGGATGATCCACCCCATCACTCTCGCAATTCTCATGAAGCGCTTTGCCCGCTGCTCATTTGCGCGCCGATCGAGAACGGGATCTCTCTCTCCGGAAACCTGCGGCAGATAGTAAAGCCCTGCGTCCTCCCGGAGCAGAAAAGTCAGCGGAACGTTCACGCACGCCTGATGAACTTCGGCAGGGGATGTCGAATTAGACGGGAGATATTCGTAGATCTCGCGAGGACTCAAAGGGTAGTGGAAGACATCAAAATAGAGGATCGTCCGCAATACGTCCCGTTGGAGCGGAGATGGTTCGACGAACAACGGTTGTGCTGCAGAGCGAGCGGTCATCGGCGTTCGACAGGATTTCCGGCGTGAGGAAACGTTGACGAAAAATGATACGAAAGAAACCACAAGCACGCAATGTCTGCGTTGACACGTGATGGGACGGTACGCATTTCTTGTAACTCAGTGGAGATTTGTCTATATTCGTAACGCATGTTGACAATCCCTCCAAAAATCCTGCGGTTTGCCAAAAGCAGTCTCATCCTTTTCGGAATTATCCTCATCCTGTTCGTTCTCATGGACGACATTGTGATGCCGCGGTATGTACAACAAGGAGAGACCACACACGTTCCCGAAGTTGTGGGAATGGAAGTGGAAGAGGCATTGCGAATGATCGCCGTGGCGGGACTGGAAGGGAAGGAAGCTGAGGTACGCCCCGACAAGAACTACCCGGAGGGCACGGTTGCCGCACAAACACCGCCATCCGGGGCGGAAGTGAAGTACGGACGTGGCGTCTATCTGACGATCAGCGGGGGAGAGACCCTTGTGACGGTCCCCTCCCTACGCGGACGCTCCCTGCGGGATGCTTTGCTGGCGCTTGAGCGTTTTGGACTGAAGGCTGGTGAAACAACGTATCAGGTTTCCACACAATTCCCTGAAAACACCGTCATTGATCAATTTCCGGCACAGGGCGCAAACGTCAAGGGTGGCGCGTCTGTTTCCATCACCGTCAGCCAGGGAATGATTGCGGATCGTGTGCCGGTGCCAAACCTCGCCCGCAAAAGCCTTGGCGAAGCTGAGCGCCTGTTGCTCCAGGCAGGGCTTACGGTGGGGAACGTTACGATGCAGGTGAACAATGATTTTCTCCCGAATACGGTCATCGATCAATATCCCCGCCACGGCGGCTTCGCGGTCCGGGGAGAAGCTATTCAATTGTTTGTCACCCAGCGCGGGGAACAGCCTCTGGAGAACTGAGAATGCAGCGCGTCATTATCGCCCCCTCAATCCTGTCGGCAGACTTTGAACGGCTCGGTGAACAGATCCGCACCGTAGAGCAATCCGGAATTCAATGGCTCCACCTCGATGTCATGGACGGACATTTTGTTCCCAACATCAGTTTCGGTCCACCCGTCATCAAATCCATCCGAAAGAAAACCTCGCTTGTTCTCGACACGCATTTGATGATCGCAGATCCCGACAGATATCTCGAAGCGTTCCGGGAAGCGGGAAGTGACATCATCACCGTACACCAGGAGGCCTGCAACCACCTCCACCGGACGGTGGCACGCATTCACGAGATTGGGGCCAAAGCCGGTGTTGCCATCAATCCGGCAACTCCGCTCAGCACGATCCAGGACATCCTGGCTGACATTGATCTCCTCCTTGTCATGACGGTCAATCCCGGCTTCGGCGGTCAATCCTATATCAACGGATCGACGGAAAAAATTCGCCGTGCCCACGCGATGATCAAAGAGTCCGGGAAGCAAATTCACCTCGAAGTCGACGGCGGCATTGATCACAAAACAGCACCCCGGGCGGTCGAGGCGGGGGCAAGAGTGCTCGTTGCCGGAACATCCCTTTTCGGAGCGCCAGATCTCAAGAATGCCATTCGGGCGCTCACGCAGAGTTATTCTCAAGACCTTGCCTGAATGTGAATCTTGCCTTTCTCAACGCACGGATTGTAACTCCCTTTCGCATCATCGAACGCGGCACGCTCGTGACGGATGGACCGGCCATCGCCGAAGTTGGTTCGTCGGATGAGGTCTCGATCCCTCCTGAATCAAAAAGGATCGATGTCGGGGGAAACTGGCTGACACCCGGTTTTGTCGACCTTCTCGTCCACGGGGGCGGCGGGTACGGTTTCGCTGATATGAACACAGAGGCACTCGAAAACATATCAGAGTTTTACTTCCGCCATGGTACCACGGGCATGCTCGCTGCATTGTATAGTAAGCCCGAAAAAGACATGGTCGCTGATGTGCGAAGGATCTCGGAATTTGTCCACAAAGGCGTGCGCAGTAATATTTGGGGGATTCACCTCGAAGGGCCCTTCATCAACAGTGAGTTACACGGGGCCATGAAGGCGGATTATCTTTGGAAGCCGGATTTGCCTGCCTGGGAACGGTTGTTCGAGGCAAGTCAAAGCACCATCCGTCTCATGACCATTGCCCCTGAGCTGCCCGGGGTCGAGGCCATTATGAGAGCCGCTGCACGTTATGGTGTTGTTCTCTCTATTGGCCACTCGAAGGCCACGTACCAGGAAGTCCTGAATGCCATCGACAACGGGGCTGCTCATGTCACGCATATGTTCAATGCAATGCCGGTATTTCATCATAGGAACCCGGGAGTGGTCGTGGGGGCTCTGCTTCACAATGAACTGAAGATCGAACTGATCGCTGATGGAATCCACGTGCATCCAGCGGTTATGAAGCTCCTGTATAACATCAAGGGGGATGGCGGAATCGTCCTGATCACGGACGCAATTCGCGCCAGCGGAATGAAGGACGGGGAATACACCTTCATGGACCAGACAATCACGGTCAAAGAAAAAAGGGCCTATTTAAAAGATGGAACCCTTGCCGGTAGCACCCTCACCATGGAGGAAGCCGTCAGAAATCTGGTCCGATTGGTTGACGTTCCGGTCACAAACGCTGTTCGAATGGCTTCCTTCAACGGTGCGAAGGTCCTCGGCTTGTCACACCGGAAGGGGATTCTCGCCGTTGGCAAGGATGCCGATCTGGTCGTCATGGATGAAGACTTCAGGGTTCGTATGACTGTCTTTGAAGGAGTGGTGCGCTTTTCTTCTGACCCGTCGTAACTGCTCAATTCCCATCCTCTTCTTTTAAAAAAAACCTCTTGACAGACTGACTTCTGTACCTTACCTTTGTAAGGTCAAAAGGGTATTCCGCCTTATTTATTTTGTCCTACGCTGTATTTTTCCTTAGTTATTACACCTTCATGGATGACATTGATGTCAAACTGCTTGATATTCTTCAAAAACAGGGTAGAACGCGCCGAAACGATCTTGCCGAGCGGGTAAGTCTTTCCCTTCCGTCTGTAAGCGAGCGGCTGCGAAAACTCGAAGAGTCTCAGGTTATTACCGGATACTTTGCGAAACTGGATCATAAGAAACTTGGAAAAGACATCACGGCGTTCATCGTGGTCACCGTCGATTCCTCCAGACATTTCACCTCCTTTGTGGAGCATGCCCATACAGCAGATGAAATTTTGGAATGCCACGCTATCACCGGGGACGGGACGCATCTTCTGAAGATCCGAACCGAGAATACCGGAAGCCTCGAGAAACTCCTGGCAAAGATCCAAACCTGGCAGGGTGTGCTCAAAACGACCACGAGCATGGTCCTTTCCACAGCAAAAGAAACATTCCGAATACGAGTCAACAACCACAAATGATCCATTCACACTAAAATCCGGGAGCCCGTATGGCATCAGCAACAAAGACCAAATCGTCCACTGCGATGGACAAAGTCTTTCAACTTATGAAAGACCGGGAAGTAAAAGTCGTTGATCTGAAGTTCTGCGATATGATAGGCCAATGGCAGCATTTTTCTGTGACCACGACAGAATTTTCAGCCGAGACCTTCGAAGATGGGATCGGATTTGATGGCTCGAGCATCCGCGGATTCCAGAGGATTCACGAAAGCGATATGCTCCTGTTTCCTGATCCGGAAACGGCATTTGTCGATCCGTTCAACGCTGTCCCGACGCTGAGCCTTACCTGCGACATTGCCGATCCGCTGACGCGCGAAAGCTATGCGAGGGATCCTCGGCACATCGCCCGGAAGGGAGAGGCTTATCTTAAGTCAACCGGTCTCGCTGACACCGCGTTCTTTGGCCCGGAACCTGAATTTTTTATTCTTGACAACATCCGTTTCGACCAAAGCCATCATTACGGGTACTATCACATCGATTCCGTGGAAGGATTCTGGAACAGCGGCGCCAATGGGGCTCCGAACCTCGGCCACAAACCCCGTTACAAAGAGGGATATTTCCCCACGGCACCGATCGACACGCTGCAGGACATCCGCACCGACATGGTCCTGACAATGCAGTCCGTCGGGATTGCCGTCGAAGTACATCACCATGAGGTGGCAACAGCAGGGCAAACCGAAATCGACATGCGGCGTGATACACTCACGCGCATGGCGGACAACTATCTCTTGTACAAGTATGTCACGAAAAATGTGGCCAAGAAACACGGAAAGACCGTGACATTCATGCCGAAGCCGATATTCGGAGACAACGGGTCCGGAATGCACGTGCATCAGAGTCTTTGGAAAGATGGAAAACCCCTCTTCGCAGGCAGCGGTTATGCGGGATTGAGTGAAATGGCGATGTACTACATCGGCGGTCTCTTGAAACATGCGCCGGCATTGTGTGCGCTGACCAATCCCACCACGAATTCCTATAAGCGCCTGGTCCCCGGTTTCGAGGCACCCGTGAATCTCGCTTATTCCCAGCGCAACCGCTCCGCTTCGGTGAGAATCCCGATGTATTCTTCGAACCCGAAGGCCAAGCGAATTGAATTCCGCTGCCCGGACCCGACCTGCAACCCGTACCTTGCGTTCACGGCATTGCTAATGGCCGGCCTTGACGGCGTCATCAACAAGATCGATCCGGGAAAGCCGCTCGACAAGGACATCTATGACATGTCTCCCGAGCAGCTTCGCGATGTTCCCTCAACTCCGGGCTCTCTCGACGAAGCACTGACGGCACTGGAGAACGATCATGAGTTTCTCCTGCGCGGCGATGTGTTTACGGAAGATGTCATCGCCAATTGGATCGATTACAAACGGAACAAAGAAGTGAAGCCGATGGCGCTCAGGCCGCATCCGTTTGAGTTCATGATGTATTACGATGCATGATTCTTCCGAACCCTTCGGACGAAGAAACCCGGCCCCTCAAGGGCCGGTTTTTTTTTGCATCGTTCGTTTATTGCTTTTCGAACCCCTTCTTGGTACTTTGGACCACCCGTTATGACCCCACGTGACTATACCCGGATCAAAGTCTCTGTCGACCAGCGAATCTGCTCCATTCTTCTCAGCAGGCCCGAGAAGCATAACGCCCTGGATGACACCATGATTGACGAATTATCAGATGCCTTCCTCGCTGCCCAGAAAAACCAGGATGTCCGTGTGGTCATCGTCTCCGGAGAAGGGGAGTCCTTCTGCTCGGGAGCTGATCTGGCCTACCTTCAGCAAATCTCCCGATTCGACTTTCAGCAAAATCAGGAAGACTCCGGACGCCTCATGAATCTCTTCCTGCAGATCTATACACTCCGGAAACCGGTCATTGCCAAGGTGCATGGAAATGCGCTGGCAGGCGGTTGCGGCCTCGCGACCGTGTGCGACCTTGTCATCGCTTCCAGAGAAACCGCCCGCTTCGGGTACACCGAGGTCCGCATCGGCTTTATTCCGGCGATCGTCATGGTGTTCCTTGTCCGCAAGATCGGAGAGTCTCGGGCCCGGGAAATGACCCTTCGGGGAACGGTCCTTTCCGCTGATGAAGCGTTCCAGGTTGGGCTTGTCAATCATGTGGTGCCGGAAACCGAGCTCGAGGGCTTTGCGTTGAACCTTGCCCGCGAAATGGCCCGCAACTGCAGCCCGTCATCTCTGGGACTCATCAAGGAGCTTCTTGCGCGCCTGCACGGCATGTCCACTTCCGACGCGCTGGACTATGCTTCCAACCTGAATGCGCTGACAAGAATGACCGAGGACTGCAAGAAGGGAATCGAGGCATTCCTCAAGAAGGAGCCCATTCGCTGGTGAACGACCTTTCAACCCATATTCGCTCCATTCCAAATTTCCCGAAACAGGGAATCAACTTCAAAGACATTACCACGTTGCTCAAGGATCCCGGTGCGTTTCGAACGGCCGTTTCCCTCTTCACGGAGCATTACGCATCCACCCCCGTGGACAAGGTGGTTGGAATAGAATCCCGAGGATTTATTCTCGGAGCGGCCCTCGCGCACGAACTGGGTGCGGGATTTGTACCGGTAAGAAAGCCCGGCAAACTTCCTGCCCCGACATTCCGACAGGAATACAAGCTCGAATACGGGGTTGATTGCATCGAAATTCACAAGGATGCCATCAGGCCGGGGGAGAGGATCCTCATCCATGACGACCTGCTGGCAACCGGAGGCACAGCCGCGGCAACGTGTATCCTCGTGGAGCAGATGAAAGGGTCCATTCTGGGTTTGTCTTTTCTCGTTGAATTGTCGTTTCTGAAAGGGCGGGACCGCCTGAAGCCGCATAATGTTTTTTCCCTTATTCAGTACGACGCGGAATAAGGACCAACCTTTTTTTCCCGACTTCACATGCTCACGGCCGGTTCGGCAGCTCCCGACGTTCTCCTGAAGCTCCATAATGGCACCTCGCATCGCCTCTCCGACCTCTGGAGCAGCAAAAACGTCGTTTTGTATTTCTATCCGAAAGATTTCACGTGGGGGTGCACGCGTCAGGCCTGTTCGTTTGCTGATCACTACCAGGACATCATCTCCTTCCAGGCATCCTTGATCGGCATCAGTGCAGACTCAACGGAGAGTCACCGGCAGTTTGCCGAACAGCATCGATTGCCATTCCTGCTTGCCAGCGATCCTGATCTCGCCATCGCCCGTTCTTACAAGGTTGTCACGTTTGGCTTCAGACGCCTGAGAGTGACCTATGTGGTCGATCGGCAGGGAACGATCCGCGGCGTTGTGCACCATGAAGTCATCGTCGAGAACCATTGGAAATCCGTTTTGAACATCCTCAATGAACTTGAACAACCGGCGAAAGAATGAAAACGATCATCGAACCTTTTAAGATCAAGAGTGTCGAGCCGATCCGGTTTACGACAATTTCGGAGCGCGAATCGATCCTGAGGAAGGCTTTTTACAATCCCTTCCTGATCAAAGCGGACGATGTGCTCATCGATTTGCTGACGGACAGCGGAACCTCGGCCATGAGTGCCCGCCAATGGGCAGGAGTGATGGACGGGGACGAATCCTACGCCGGGTCAAGGAGCTTCTTCCGATTTGAAGAAACCACTCGTGCCTTGACAGGTTTCCGTTATATTATTCCGACGCATCAAGGACGCGCAGCGGAGAAAATTCTCTTCACAATCGCGGGTGGCCCCGGCAAGTTCATTCCGAACAACACCCACTTTGATACCACACGGGCAAATGTGGAATTCTCGGGCGCCGAAGCGGTGGACTTTCAAACGGCGGAGGGGAAACAGCCTGCCGTAGTGGCTGATTTCAAGGGGAACATGGATGTCAAGGCTCTGGAGCGTTTTATCGAGGAACGAGGGGCACGAAACATTCCCCTGTGTATGCTGACGATCACGAACAACTCGGGCGGCGGCCAACCGGTCTCCATGGCCAATATCAGGGAGACATCCCGAGTCCTCCGCAAGCATCGCATCCCGCTTTTCCTCGATGCATGCCGATTTGCGGAAAACGCCTTCTTTATCAAGAAGCGGGAGAAAGGGTATGCCAAGAAGAGCATCCGGCAGATCGCCCGGAAGATGTTCTCGTATGCGGATGGGTGCACGATGAGTGCAAAAAAGGACGCGCTGGTCAACATGGGTGGATTTCTGGCGATGAATGACAAATCCATGGCCTGGAAGGCGCGGAATATTCTGATTGTCACCGAGGGATTTCCGACGTACGGAGGCCTTGCCGGAAGAGACCTTGAAGCAATCGCCCAGGGACTGGAAGAGATCCTCGACGAACATTATCTCACATACCGGATCCGATCCGTCGAATATCTGGGTGAAAAACTCGTCCAAAGCGGCATTCCGATCGTAATGCCGCCGGGGGGGCACGCCATCTATCTCGACGCATCCCGATTTGCGCCCCATATTCCGCCACACCAGTTTCCAGGACAATCCATCGTGTGCGAGCTTTTCAAAAAGGGAGGTATCCGTTCCGTGGAGATCGGCAGCGTCATGTTCGGAAGGAATGATCCCGCGACCGGGAAATTCGTTCCGCCCTCCATGGAACTTGTTCGACTCGCGATCCCGAGGCGGGTTTATACACAAAGCCACATCGACTATGTGATCGAGGTTATTCGCGAGGTATTTGAGTCCCGAAAGAAGCTTAAAGGTTTCGTCATCACAGAAGAACCTCCCGTACTTCGCCATTTCACTGCAAAATTCAAGCCAAGGCCCTGAGAAAGAATTCTTGAGAAAAACCGTTGCATTCCAGAGTCTAAGTTCATACATTTTTTTTAACTTGAATCTTGGGATGGTGAATGGTGCAATGCCCCGCGTGCTCGTTTAAAAACGATGAATTTGCAACAATTTGCAGCAATTGCAGGGCATTTCTTCAGAACAAGATTCCGAACCTGAATTTTTTTGACACGTCCTGGGGGATTCTCGAATCTCCCTTCAAAACGTTCAAGATCATTGGGATTGCTGAACACAAGAATTATGGATTCTTCCTCTTTTGTTGTTTCGGGATCGCAGTTTCTTTTACGGCTGCATGGTACCTGAAGCTTGGGGCGTTCTTTGAAAGCCTGATGGATCTCATTCCATTTATGTTCGGGGTCGGTGTGATTCTTGGGTGTGTTTTTGCCCTCGTGGTTCCTTTCCTTCATCAGAGAATCACGAAGGCAATGGGAGCGACAGCACCGGTGCGTCAGTCCTACGGAGTTCTTGCGTATTCTCTTGTGCCGATCCTGGCGTCATTGGTCCTTGTTCTTCCCATTGAACTTCTGACCTTTGGGATGTACATGTTCACGTCGAATCCGCATCCCGCGGTGATCAAGCCGGTATCTTATTATATGCTGGTGGGATTCGATGTATTGTTCGGTGTGTGGGCGCTGGTCCTTGCCGCTCTGGGAACCCGGGTTGTGCAGGGGATCTCTGTGATGCGTTCGGCGTTTGCCGTTGCCTCGCTCTTGATCGTTGTTGTCGCGATCCTTGCCGCCGGTGCTCCCGGCCTGATCGCCCTGATACCAAAATGGCATTGAGAAATGGAATGGTCTCGAATTGAATTTGAGGATGTTGTTCTTCAGGCCTTCGAAGGGTTGCCGGATCTCTTTCGGGCAAAAATCGACAATGTCCAGTTTATTGTAGAGGAATATCCATCCGAGGAGATTCAGAAGGAGATGAGGGTGGGAAAACACAATTTGTTGGGGCTTTACACAGGCGTACCGCTCCCTCACAGGAATACTTGGTACGGCACCAGCGCAACGGTGCCGGACGTCATTTATCTTTTTCGAAAAAATATCGAAGCGAACTGTTCCACGAAATCCGAATTGACGGAGCGGATTACCGAAGTCCTTCTTCACGAGTTGGGTCACTACTTTGGCATGAGCGAAAAACAAGTCCGGCGCGCATTACGAACCACCTGAAGAGAGGCACACAGAAAGGCAACTATGGCAAAAGTGATTCTACAGATCTCGTATGAAATCGATGAGCAGCAACGCAAGGAGTATCTTGTCCTGGCGGCGGAAATGCGGAAGCATTTCAAGGAAATGCTGAAGAAGAATTACTCGCTCTACGAGGTGAAGGGAAAGAAGAATTCCTTCGTGGAGCAGTACGTCTGCAATTCGATGGAGGAGTATGAGGCCCTCGAAGATGACCAGGACGAAACAAGCGATGAACTGGTCAACAAGCTCGAGGCTCTGCTGAAGAACGGAAAAGCCCGTTATGTGACGCTGGTGGAATCGGAATCCTGAATGAGCGCCTAGTTGCGCTTCCCGATCGTCAGGCGGAAATTCTTCGTTTCCGTGCCTCTCTTGACGATCACTTCCACTTCGTCTCCCGGCTTATACTCGCCCAGTGCAAATGTGTAGTCGTAGAGATTTTTGATCTCGATCTTCCCAAACTTCACGATAACATCCCCGCCCTGTAACCCTGCCTTCGCTGCCGGACTTCCGTCTGTCACCCCGGAGATCTGCATTCCTTCAACTTGTTCGCCGAAATCCGGAATGGTACCGGTATAGGATCGTGCACGCCCCTGACCGCTCGCCGTAGGTTGACGCGGCGCGTCCACACGGACGTACGACGGGCGTTCCACTCCCTGATTGACGTCCAGGGCGATGGATGCAACGAAATTCAGAATTGAGGTCATCCCCTCGTAGTTGATCTTGTCCCAATCGTCAGAAGGCTTGTGGTAGTCGGAGTGGAGATCCGTGAAGAAATGGAAGACCGGAATCCCGCTTGCATAGAAGGAAGAATGGTCACTTGGCCCGAATCCGTCTTTCACAAGGCGAAGATCAAATGTGCTGTCGGCATTATGAGCCGTAACGAGCTGCTCGAATCCCGGGGATGTCCCGATCCCGTACACAATGAGTTTTCGGTTGTTCATGCGCCCGATCATATCCATGTTGATCATGGCAACCGATTGGTCCAGCGGAAGGAGGGGGTTCTTGACGTAGAAAGCGGACCCCAGGAGCCCGCGCTCCTCGCCCGAGAACGCGATAAACAGAACGCTTCGGCGAAGCTCTGATCTCCGGCTGCTGAGAAACTCTGCAAGCTCGAGCAAGCCCGCAGTTCCGGAAGCATTGTCATCAGCCCCGTTGTGAATGGCCACCGTGTCGGGCGTCAGGGAACCTGACCCGCCCAATCCCAAATGATCATAGTGCGCCCCGATGATGACATTTTCTTTTTGCAAGAGCTTATCACCACCTTCGAGAAAGCCGAGGACATTCGTGCCGCTGGTTTCAACCTTCAGAACCTGGGTTGAAAGGGAAAAGCGCTTGCCCGCGAGCGGGAAAGAGTTCGGCTTCTTCTTTCCGTTGATATCTTGTTGTAAAGAGGCAATCGTCGTCGGGCCTACGAGCCATGCGGCTGCATCCCTTGTCACCGTAATGGCCATGATGCCGGCATCGCCCATCGATTGGTCGTAGGTCAAGGGGACAAGGATATCTTTCTCGTCGTCCGCAGGCCCCGTGACAAAGATAACGACCTTCGCTCCCTTTTCTTTTGCTTTGGCAGTCTTATAACGCAGCGCAGCTCCCAGTCCGAATTCGCTGTGCGGATTGTCTCCATCAGGATGATTCCGGAGGATCACGACGGCCTTCCCGGCCACGTCAATTCCCGTGTAGTCGTCATACTGCTTGTCGGGAAGGGAAATCCCGTAACCGGCAAAGACCACTTCTCCGTCAAATGAATCGGAAGAAGAAAATCCCATCGGTCGGAAATCCAAATTCAAAACAAGGGATTTCCCGGACCCTCCGGTAGTGATCATCGCCGTATTGTTGTCGCCAAGCTTCACTCCGGAAGTGAACCCAAACTTCTGAAAATATCCGCCGCTCCCGACTACCTTCAGTCCAATGCGTTTGAACTGTTGAGCAAGATATTCCGAGGCGAGACGTTCACCTTCGGTCCCCGTTCCTCTTCCTTCAAGTTTGTCGGAAGCAAGAAAGCGGATGTGATTCCGAAGTTCATCGGCGGTGATCTCGGGTTTTCCCTGTGTGAAAGAGAGGGAAAGAAATGTGAGGGAAAGAAGAAGGGCACGGATCAGTCTTGTTTTCATTCTATTCTATCCAATCAGCGATGAAAATATTGAATTCGTAGCGGCCTTTTGCATTTCTGTCAGACACAAAGACAAGGTGCTTCCCGTCCCGTGTGAACATCGGGAACGCGTTGAAGCTTCCACCGAAAGTGACCTGTCGGACGTTGGAGCCGTCATCGTTGGAAACATACAGGTGAAACGTCCGGCCCTTCGGATCGTTTCGGTTGGATGCGTAGACGATGCGTTTGTTGTCCGGATGGAAGAACGGGGCAAAGTTGGCGCTCTTCGTGTCCGTCAATTGCCGTCGGTTGCTTCCGTCGGCATCACAAATGAAGATCTCCATCTTCGTCGGCCGTACAAGCTCCTCTGCGAGCAAGGATTTATACTCGGCCACCTCGACGCTGTCCGTGTGATGATAGGCCCGATAGACAATACGTTTCCCATCCCACGAGAAAAACGCTCCGCCGTCATATCCAAGTTCGTGCGTGATGCGCCGCACGTGAGAGCCGTCGAGAGTCATCGTGTAGAGCTCCAGGTCTCCATCACGGGCGGATGTAAAAACGATCTTGTCGCCGACGGGGGAGATCGTGGCCTCAGCATCATAACGGTTTGAAGAAGAAAGCACTTTCAGGTCGGAACCATCCGCGTTCGCGGTGTAGAGATCATAGGCATTCCACACCCCCCAGACATATCCTTTCGATTTGTCCGGTCGGGTGTAACACTGGTCGCTCTGTCCCATGGTTGACGCAAACAACACTCGCTTCCCCCCTGGGAAGAAGTACCCACAGGTTGTGGCACCTTTCCCCTGGCTGATGAGTGTCTGCTCAGATCCGTCGATGTTCATCGTGAAGATCTGATCACATTCGAAGGGAGGGCGGGTGGATTGGAAGATCAGTTTGGCCTCATCAAAAGAGAAATAGGCTTCAGCATTTGTTCCGCCGGATGTGAGTTGACGGATATTTGTCAGATGGCGCTCTTCCGCATGACGGAGTACTCCGTCCTGCGGAGGATCGGAGAACCACAACGAGAGCGTTAAAGAAAACGCCAAAAAGATCATGTCAGGACCTCACGTGTCAGCATTGCTCAGATGAGTAGGATTGTTTTGTCGCAGGGACAATGATTTGTCGGATGACGTCCAGGCGCAAAGTGTGTTCTGATCCGGTTTCCGTTTCCACGGCTCTCAGAAATTCCTCCTGCCCCTTCGCAAACACGTCCTTGATCAACACTTGCATCTGTGCGTTTCTCGTGACGAGAAGGAGAGGGGTCTTCAAGAGTGCAGCGGATTCCAGCACGTCGTAAAGGGAGCAGGAAAGCGGTTTGTAGGCGTCGAGCGATTTGTCTTCGATTCCGGGGTCAGACATTCGGTCACCGAAGGGAAGCAAGAGCTTTTTTCAGGCGTTCAAAATCACTCGTATCCGCAAGGCTGTAGTCCATATCCGTATACGCGATTTCACCTTTGGCATTGACCACGAAGATCGTCCGACGGGTGAAGTTCGTTTGTTCGTTGAAGCTTTCATAGGCCCGCGCAACTTCATGGCGGTGGTCGCTAAGGAGCCGAAACGGAAGGTCGTGGTGCTTTGCCCATGCATGGTGAGACCACACGTAGTCTCCACTGATCCCCAGAACATCGGCATTGAACGCCTGGAGCCCCGAAAAGGAATCCCTGAGCGTGCACACTTCTTTCGTGCATCCAGTGCTCCAGTCAGCGGGATAGAACGCAAGAACAATATTTCGGGCTCCGATGATCTCCGAGAGCCGCAATGGCGCCTTGGCCACCGAGTCCCTGGTGGCGTAGGGGAGACTGAAATCGGGAGCCGGGGATCCGACTGCCAGTTTCGCTTCTTGCGCCGGGCCAAGGCTCAGGAAGAGACAGGTCAGGATAAAGGGGAATTTTTTCATAGGTTGTCCTGTTAAAACTACAGCAACTTCGTTTTAAATGCAATGAGTTCGAAATTGCAAACAACCGTTTTGCTTCTCATGTTCCCTGTCTGTATTTTCCAACTATGAGACGTTCCCGCAAAATCATTGCTTTCAACCTTCTCCTCCTGCAATTCGCGGGATGGAGCGGATCGTTCTCCGGGCATGCGCACCTCTCCTCATTGGCTTTTTCGGAAGAGGACGCGTTACGGTCACACGACTGCGGCCCGACGGAAGTGCACAGGCCTCTTGACGAAGCAACCAACTGTCTGCCCTGTGTCCGTCATTCGAGCATCTCCGTTTTTGCATTCCGGTCTACTCGAAGCGACATTCCAGCAGTCCGGAACCCATTTCTCTTCACCCAAACCCCATCTCCCGTCAGAAGTGACTTTCACCCCGCGATTCATCACCGCGGTCCTCCAAGCATCCTCGCCTCGTTGTAGTCGCGGCCCGTCAAAGCGGCGGGATCGACTTCCATTGAGTAGGAGAGGATGAAATCATGAAATTCATTTTGACCATTCTGACTTTGTGCTCTTTTTCCTTGAACGTGTCGTCAGAAAGCCGTTTTATAGGAAGAATTTTCGGAACGATTATCGACGCGGAGACCCTTGAGCCGCTCGCCGGTGTCAATATCTACCTTCCGGCTCTTCGCCGGGGTACAACGACCGATCTCCATGGACGATATGAGTTGAATGATTTGCACGAGGGAATTTACACGCTTCGATTCACCTTTGTTGGGTACGCCACCGCCACACACACAGTGTCGCTTATCGATCGTGACGTCGAGATCAACATGGCCCTCCAGGCAAGCATCCTTCAACTTCCTTCTATCACGGTGACGGGAAAACCGCAGGCGACAGATATCTTGTCTACCGTGCAATCAACCGATGTGCTCGAGGAGCATGAACTTGCGAAGCTGCGGGGGCAGACCATCGGTGCTACATTGGAGAATCTTCCCGGTGTTTCTATTCTGACAACAGGAAATGGAATTGCAAAGCCTGTTATTCGCGGGCTGAGTTCACAACGAGTGGTGACGATCAGTGACGGCATCCGGCAAGAAGGACAGCAATGGGCCGATGAGCACGGGCCGGAGATCGACGTTTTTGAGGCCGAGAAGATCGAGGTTGTGCGCGGGCCCGGAAGTCTTCTCTACGGGTCCGATGCTCTGGGGGGAGTCGTCAATGTCATCCACCCCGATTTGCCGCGAACCATTTCCGGAACTCCATTTCTTGAATCAACACTGGGCCTGAATGCCTTCTCCAATAACTCGCATCTCGGCGGGAACTTCGGATTGAAAGGCGCGACTGGTTGGTGGGGATACCGGGCAAGCATCAGTACGCGATCCGGCGGAAACGTTCAAACCCCCTCGGGTGAACTGAACAATTCTGCTGCGAGCGAGTTAAACGGATCGGGAACAGTCGGCTTCTATCAGCCTTGGGGATTTGTGAGTACAACCGCCAGCAGGTTCTCGACCAGGCTCGAGATTCACGAGGATCCGAATGAGCATCCCGGGGCCACGCCTTTCCAGAAGGTACAGCATGATAAGATCGCATTCCATTCCAACGTGGCCCTTGAGGGCATGCGTCTTGAAGGAACAGGGGGGTGGCAAAGAAATTCAAGAAGAGAATTTGAAGAAAAAAGCGCCGCGGAGCCAGAGCTTGAACTCGTCACCACCACTTCTTCCTTTGACCTCAAGGGACATCACCGCCCCCTCGGACCGGTTTTTGGTACCGTTGGTGCTTCGGTCCTCAGCCAAAATGTTCAATCCCTGCGCGAGGAAAAACTCGTGCCCGATTCGAAGACCACGGACCTTGCGGGATTCCTCTATGAAGAAGTCGTGTTGGGGACAATTTCATTTTCCGGCGGGCTCCGCTATGACCATCGTTCGATGACAATCGAAGAAAGCCCGGACCTCGGCATCATTGCGCAGAATCGGTCGTATGAAGCTGTGTCGGCCTCCCTCGGCGTTGCAATCCGTGTGGAAAATGATCTCGCCCTTGTAGGGAATATTGCAACGGGATGGCGAACACCCACCCCATTTGAGCTTTTTGCTGATGGCGTCCATGAAGGAACAGCGTCCTATGAACGCGGGGATGCCGCTTTGATGCCGGAGCGTTCACGAAGCATCGATGTGGGATTACGCTACGTCTCACCTGATCTTGTGACTCAGTTGACGATCTACACCAATTCGATCGCCCACTTTATTTACAGCTCTCCGACGGGATTGGTCGATTCTGCCTCCACGTTCCCCGTGTTTCAGTTTTCGCAAGCTGATACCAGATTCCAGGGACTGGAAGCCTCCGTGAACATGCAGGTCGCACCCTCATGGCAAATCCGGGTTTCCGGCGACGTAGTGACAGCAAGGAACAACTCAACCGGAGAGGCGATTCCGCTCATTCCCGCTCATAAGCTGATTTTGGAGTCCCAAATCGACGCCGAATCCTGGGGACCTCTTGAACATCTGCATGGCAACGTCAAGATTCGCCTGGTGGCAAAGCAGAACCGGATTGCTCCAACAGAGGCTCGTACTCCGGGATATGCACTCCTCGATTGTTCCGTAGGATTCCAGGTTCCGTTCGGTCAGAATCGGCTCATGGTTCATCTCGGGGTGGAGAACATTCTCGACCGAGCCTACGCTGACCATCTGAATCGCTTCAAAGCCTTTGCGTTGAATCCCGGAAGGAACATAACCGCCAGGGTCTCGTTGCCTTTTATGGTTCTTTGATTGCCCGTGAAAAATTGAAAAGGGGAAAGAGATGAGTTTGAAAGGTAAAAAAGTAGTCATCACGGGAGCTGCGGGGGCTATGGGATCTGCCCTGGTCCACCGCTTCGCGTCCGAGGGAATGGCAGTGGTTGGTGTGATTCGACAATCAATAGAAAAAAATACAGGGTCTCCTTCTGTGACGTATTTGCAGGCTGATGTGAGTGTCGAGGAAGACGTCCGTCGTGTATTTGCCGAAGCGGAGAAGATCCTCGGTGGCTTCGACATCCTGGTCAATGCAGTGGGAGGGTATATTCCGGGGAAACCTATTTCAGACGTTTCTGTCGATGACTGGGATGCCAACTTCCGCCTGAATCTCCAACCAGTGTTCCTTTGCACTCGGGAAGCCCTCCGGTACATGAAAGAACGTTCATATGGAAGAATCATCAGTTTTTCGGCAATGACGGCATTTCAACCCACAGCAGGCAGGGCTCCGTACTCCATTGCAAAAGCAGGAGTTTCACTTCTGACCGAAATTGTCGCACGTGAGCTAAAGGGAACGGGGATTACTGTCAATTCGATAGCTCCGGGAATCATAGCGACAGAAGAGAACAAGTCCTCCATGCCGAACGGCGATTTCTCAAAATGGGTAACACGCGAGGAAATCGTGGACACCGTGTACATGCTTTGCAGGGAAGAAGCCGGTTCAATAAACGGCACGACTCTCAAGCTCTATGGCGGACTCTGAAACATCGAATATTTGTTTGACTTTCAGGGCTTCTTTTGATATAATAAATGGCGTTTTCTCAGCGTGAGTGTGAACTTACAATCCCATCTTTGAGGAGGATCACGTTCTTATGGATATCGTCGGCTTTTTGATATTTCTCCTTCAGCAGGCATCCGATAACGTTGGTGCCCTGAATTGGCTTCAACAAAAGTATGTCGAGGGCGGATTCTTCATGCATCCGATCCTCGCAACCCTGATCATTGGGCTTGCGTTTAGTATCGAGCGTCTCTGGACGCTTAACCGTGCTTCAACGGATACCAAGAAATTCCTCGTCTCTGTCAAGAATGCCCTGGATCAGGGCGGCGTTCCAGCCGCGCTCGAAGTCTGTCAGAACCATCGTGGTTCCATTGCGAGCGTTTTTCAGGCAGGCCTGTTGCGTGCCGAAGAAGGCATCGAGTCGGCAGAGAAGGCGATCATCAGCTACGGCGGCATCGAAATGGCATTTCTTGAGAAAGGGCTTGTCTGGATTTCGTTGACCATTTCTCTTGCTCCGTTGCTCGGGTTCACAGGAACGGTCCAGGGTATGATCGGCGCTTTTGACGCCATCAAAGAGGCGAAAAACATTTCGCCGGAAATCGTAGCAGGTGGTATCTCTGTCGCTCTCTTGACAACACTCTTTGGTCTCATTTGCGCTATGATCCTCCAGGTGTTTTACAATTTCTTCGTATCCCGAATTGATCGGCTCGTGATCGACATGGAAGAAAGCTCCATCGAGCTCATCGATTCGCTCGTTTTGATGAAAGCCGGCAGGAAGTCCGGAGACCGCGGCAGTTCCAAGAAGTAGCCGAAAGGGATTCTCTCTCATGGCCATGCTCAGAAAACGCTCGAGTAGAGATGTCGAAATTCCGACGAGCTCCATGGCGGATATTTCGTTCCTTCTCTTGCTCTTCTTTCTCGTAACGACGATTATTGACGTCGATACCGGTATTGGACTTGTGCTACCCCCACCGGTCGAAGAAACCGATATCGTGAAAATGGATCCCGACAGGATTATCAAGGTTCTCGTGAACTCCTCGGGTGATGTTCTGATCAATGACGAGGTCGCTACCCTCGCCCAGATCCACGAGATCGTTGCCAATAAGCTCAGGGCAAAGCCGAAGATGGTGGTGTCTATCAAAACAGATCGGGAGACACCATACCGCGTTTATATCGGTGCTCTTGATGAGATCAAGCAGGCATATAATATCCTTCGCGAAGAATACGCCTTGCAAACGTTCGGCGCGGGGCTGAAGGAATTATCAAAGGAACAGATGGACTCCGTTCGTGACAACGTGAGACAAAGTATCTCCATTGCAGAACCGGAACGAACACGATAGGCGACCATGAAATTCAAGAAGAAACAAGCCTCGACAAAGCAGAATGTTCCAACAGCATCCCTTCCTGATATCATTTTCATGCTTCTGATCTTCTTCATGGTGACGACGGTCCTCCGTGAGTATGATATTAAAGTGCAGTATACCCTTCCATCTGCCACGCAGATTGAGAAGATCGACAATAAGCGGATCGTGACCTACATTTGGGTCGGAAGAGACGGTAGAGTGCAGATCGATGACAATATTGTGGTCATTCCCGAGATCCAGAGCATTGCCGCAAAGAAACGGCGCGAAGTCCCGCAGGTCATCATGTCCTTGAGGGTCGATGAGGGCTCTCGGATGGGCGTTGTCACCGACATTCAGCAGCAATTGCGAAAGGGAGATGCGCTACGAATCAATTATTCGGCCCTGCAAAAGATCTGATCGATAATCCATAAGAATCTCCACGCGAGGCATTCTCTTCAAACGGGATTGCCTCGTTTTGTTTAAAATCCGAATAAGACTATGACCCTGGGTGAACGTATAGCCGAAGACATGAAACTGGCCATGAAGGCAGGCGAGAAACTTAAACTGGAGACTCTCCGGACCGTCCGGGCACAGTTCCTTGATCTGACCAAGCGTGGGTCAGACCACCCTGTCACAAGCGATGACGAAATGTCCGTTTTGCTTTCTGCAATCAAAAAACGCAAAGAAGCCATTGACGTGTATCAACAAGCGGGAAGAAAAGAATTGGTAGAAAAGGAGAGAGGCGAACTGGAAATCATCCAGACCTACCTCCCCAGCCAGATGAACAGGGAAGAGGCGGATCGGGAGATCCAGAACATTGTGAACCAGACCGGCGCTTCCAATCCGAAGGACTTTGGAAAAGTCATGGCAGTCGCCATGAAGGAACTCAAGGGACGGATCGACGGAAAGACAGTCCTGGAGATTGTGAAGCAGAAGCTTGGAGGGTAAGGATGATTATCGATTTGATGATTATTTTTCCGGTGATAACACTCTGCGTACTGGGGTTCCGTGATGGTATTGTTAAAAAGGGAATCGCCCTGCTCGTGACCTTTATTGCGCTGATCGTCGCACAATTGGTTATGAATGACGTCGCAGAATTCTATATCATGGAATTCGATCTCGAGCGCGTCGATGCCGTCATCTATGGATTTTACAGTGTGTTTTTTGGGTTGATTTTCGTTCAATCACTGACCTATCGCCTGACCGCATCGGAATATAAGATCGGTGGGATTGCAGACCGTGTTGTCGGATCCGGCCTTGGACTCCTCCAAGGGCTTCTTATCGTGAGTGTGATCTTTATGATGCTCTCGTTGACCGGATTCCCCTCACGCCAGTATCGGACCGACTCACGGCTGTACAAGGCCATTATCAATATCGCTCCACAACTTCTCGACTTCACTCTCGAAACCGTTCCCGAAGCAACCCGGGAATTAAAAGGGGAAACGAAGGAACGGTTGGATGAATTTACAAAACCCGACACTCCCGCTCCAGCCCAGAAAAAATAACCGCTCACGAGAAGTAATCGCCCATGGCGGATTTTTCCCCCGCACTGAAGAAACTCGAGTTCGACAAAATCCTCAAGCGCATTTCTCAATTTGCTGCGACGGATCCGGGAAAAACCCGCGTCCTGTCAATTATGCCGTCGTCAGATTCCCAGTGGATCATCGAAGAACTTAAACGAGTCGATGAGGCGAAGGAACTGTTGATCGCCGAAGGACATCTCCCGCTCGACGGACTGAAAGACATACGGCCTCATCTCAAAAAGGCATCCGTTGAGCACCAGGCCCTGACCCCGGGTGAGCTCCTGGACATTGCGACATGTCTGAGAATTTCCCGCACGATCCATGCCTTTTTGCATCGCAGAAAGGCGACGATGCCCGGTCTTGCCCTGCTTTCTGAATCCCTCCTTTCCGACAAGATCATCGAATACAACATTTCGAACGCGATCGATGAATCCGGCAGCCTGCGGGATTCTGCCTCAAAGGAACTGCAAACGGCCCGGCGCAACATCTCATCATTGCGAGACCAGCTTCGCAAGCGGTTATCCGCGATCCTCCGTCAAGTGGCGGAGCAGGATCTTACTCAGGAAGACATCATCACCACGAGAGACGGCCGGTTTGTCATTCCGGTCAAAACGGAGTATAAACACCGGGTCCCGGGATTCATTCACTCCACATCCTCGAGCGGAGCGACCGTTTTTATCGAGCCTGCAGAGACCCTCGACTTGAATAATGGCATCCGAGAGCTGCAATTTCGCGAGCAACGCGAGGTTGAGAGAATTCTCAGAGACCTTACCGGACAAGCGGCTTCCGTTCGGGAGCCTCTGCTCGAAAGCCTTGATACTCTGGCGAAGATCGATCTCCTGGCCGCCAAGGCAAAATATTCCATTGAAATACTTGGCTCGTCACCGCGCTTGAGTACCACCCACACATTGGACCTCCAGGACGCCTATCACCCGATCCTGCTTCAGTCACACGATCGAGCCTCTGTCATCCCGTTGGCTATTCGGATGGGGGGGGATGTAAAGACCGTGATTATTACTGGCCCGAACGCCGGGGGAAAGAGTGTCGCGCTCAAGACAGTCGGACTCTCACTCCTTCTCACACAAGCGGGCATTCACATCCCTGCTTCAGCGGATTCAGAGGTTCCTCTGGTCGATGACATATTTGTTGACATCGGTGACGATCAATCCATTGAGAATGACCTCAGCACGTTTAGTTCTCATCTTCTGAACCTTCGGTCCATTCTTGAACAAGCCGGAACATCATCGTTTGTGCTCATTGACGAGATTGGGGCGGGAACGGATCCGGCAGAGGGGGGTGCCCTTGCTTCTTCGGTTCTGAAGCGGCTGAACGAGCTCGGCTCGCTCACCATTGCCACGACGCATCACGGGATGCTCAAGGTGTTTGCACATGAGACTCCGGGGATGGCAAACGCTTCGATGGAATTCGACCGAAGGACCCTTACACCCACGTATCGGTTTCATTTCGGAGTGCCGGGCAGCAGCTATGCTCTCGAACTCGCCGAGCGCATGGAGTTTGACCGCGCGGTGCTTGAGGACGCCCGTCAATCCCTCGGAGAGCCCCGCAACACACTCGAATCTCTGATCCTGGCTCTCGAGGCAGAGATCCAGAAGAATCGGGACATTCGTGCCACCGCAGAAAGCGAGAAAGTCCGTCTGAGCGAGTTGATGCGAACATACGAATCGAAACTCCTTGATGTCCGGCATGAGATCAAGCATCTTCGCACGCAGGCAAGGGAAGATACACGCCTGTTGGTAGAGCAGGCCAATGCAACCATCGAGCAAGCCGTGAGATCCATTCGTGAATCTGCCGCATCGAAATCTTCTATTGTAGGGGCGAAACAGGCGTTGCAGGAGATCATTCGACAATCTCCGGCGGAGGAGGAATCCAACATTGGTGCGGTTTCGTTCCGCAAAGGCGACATCGTAAAGCTGCGCGGAACAAGTGAAATCGGAGAACTCACCGGAGTGACCGGAGATACGGCAACCGTACTTTGGAAGAACGGCACGATGAAGGTCCAGCTTCGGGATCTTGAGCCCGCGAAACTTCAGGAAGCCGGACATGGGAGCACCTTCTATCTGCCTGAAACTCAACACGAACTCGACGTCCGGGGCCTTTCCGGTGATGAGGCTGTCCTCAAAGTAGGCCATTTCCTCGATGATGCCTGGGTTTCCGGCCTCCGGCGGGTGGATATCATTCATGGGAAGGGCACGGGCGTACTTCGAAAAAGAATCACCACCGTTCTCAAAACCCATCCGAGGGCAAAGAGCTTTCGCCTTGGTGAGTGGAATGAGGGTGGATCCGGAGTCACCGTTGTCGAACTGGCCGAAGACTAAGACATGAAGCGAATCAAGAAGATCCTCATAGCGAACCGGGGAGAAATTGCCGTGCGCGTCATGAGCACGTGCAGGGAAATGGGAATTCGCACCGTTGCCGTTTTTGCCGATCCCGACCGCACCTCGATGCATGTTCATGCAGCGGATGAGGCTTATGCTCTCGAAGGCAGCAAGATCTCCGATACCTATCTGAACGGAAAGAAGATCGTCTCCGTTGCGCAGCGGGCCGGTGTTGACGCAATTCACCCGGGCTACGGATTTCTTTCCGAGAATGCCTCCTTTGCGAAACTTGTCCTGGAATCGGGTCTTGTGTTTGTGGGACCACCGCCTGAGGCAATAGACCTTCTGGGCGACAAGACATCCGCACGATCTCTCGCCCGAAAACTTGATATCCCGGTCTTAGAGGGATCTCCGCAGGCTTTCACGGACGAGAACGAGGCCATGAAGGCAGCGTCGTCCATGGGATTTCCTGTTCTTCTGAAGGCCGCGGCGGGTGGAGGGGGAAGGGGGATACGCCTGGTCGTGTCAGAATCCGAATTTACGGCCGCGTTCGGACTTTCGGCGTCCGAGGCAAGGAACGCTTTCGGGGATCCTCGAATCTATCTTGAACAGTTCCTTTCCCATCCGCACCATGTCGAAATACAGGTACTCGTCGACCACAACGGAAATGCCGTTTCGCTGGGAGAAAGGGACTGCTCGACGCAACGCCGTCATCAGAAAATGATCGAAGAATCTCCGTCGCCCGTTGTGGACGAAACTCTGCGGTCAAAGATGAATGATGCCGCCGTGCGCCTCATGAAGGCCGCCGGCTATCAAAATGCCGGAACTGTGGAGTTCCTGGTGGACCCGCAAGGCAAATTCTATTTTCTCGAAGTGAATACACGTCTTCAAGTGGAACACCCTGTAACGGAGGCGGTCACAGGCCTTGACCTTGTGAAACAGCAGATCCTCATCGCAGCACAGAATGTGCTGGCATTCCGCCAAGAGGATGTGAACCGGAAGGGACATGCGATAGAGTGCAGGGTGTACGCAGAGGACCCTTCGGAAAACTTTCTGCCATCGGTGGGAACCTTGCGCACATTTGAGCCCCCGTTGCGACCTTGTGTGAGAGTCGATTCGGGAGCACGGGCGGGTGATGAAGTTGGTGTGCATTACGACCCCATGCTCGCAAAAGTCACAGCTTGGGGCGATTCTCGGAAGGAAGCAATCTCCAGAATGACCGGAGCGCTTGATGATTTTGACGTCGTCGGTGTTCAGACCACAATTCCGTTCTGCAAGTTTGTTCTTGAGCATGAAGCGTTTGTTCAGGGAAAACATCATACACAGCTTATAGATCAATCGTTTATCACGAAATATCTCGAACATACAAGTAAGGAAGGATCGGATGCGGCGGCACTTATTGCATCCGCTCTCTTTGCCATGCAAGGGCCGACCGTGTCTCCACCGGCTCGTCTGAGTCCGAGCCAATGGAAAGCGGCGAGGAAGGACCACTTGCATTGAAAACATCTGAATTTGTTATTCTCAACGGGCAGAAGAGCCACAAGGTCCGGTTTCTTAGCGACGAGCTTGTAGCGGTCGATGGAAAAGAGCATAGAATCAACGCGAAGATGGTCAAGGCTGGCCAGTGTTCCTTGATCCTGGACGATTCGGCTTACCTGATCGATCTTGTCAGTGTTAATGATTCGGAAGATGGAATCGAGCAGGAACTCCGGGTGGGGGGTAGGACTGTTCGTTTGCGGCCTCAGGATTCCCGAACCAAGCTCCTTCGCGCAATTGCGAAATCTCATTCATCCGCTGGAGATGAATTCTCGATCAGAGCCCCAATGCCCGGGCTCGTCGGCCGCATTCTTACAAGCCCCGGAGCACGCCTGACGGCAGGTGGGGGAGTGATGATCCTCGAAGCCATGAAAATGGAAAACGAGATACTCTGCCCTTCGCCCGCTACCGTAAAGGAAATTAAGGTCAGCTCAGGGCAGGGCGTAGAGAAGAACCAAATACTTGCAGTCCTTTATGTTGAATGACTCCTCTGGAATTGTTGAGAAATTGCTCTTTAAGTCTATCATAATAAATCATTTAAGCAGGAATAATGAATAATTCAGTTATAGCTGTAGAACCGAATGTGGATCTCCCCTTGGCCGAGAGTCATGGACTCACCAAAGACGAATTCGATCGTATTCTCTCCCTCCTCGGAAGGACTCCAACGTATACCGAACTCGGTATTTACAGCGTCATGTGGAGCGAGCACTGCAGCTACAAGAACTCGATAGCAGTCATCAAGACCCTGCCGCGAAGCGGCGGGCGACTGCTTGTGGGCGCTGGCGAGGAAAATGCCGGCTTGGTTGATATCGGAGACGGACTTGCCGTGGCCTTCAAGATCGAAAGCCATAACCATCCCTCGGCGGTTGAACCGTATCAAGGTGCGGCGACAGGGGTCGGCGGGATTCTCCGAGACATTTTTACGATGGGAGCACGTCCCATAGCGGCCTTGAACTCCCTGAGATTCGGACCACTCGATACGCAGAGGTCGAAGTATCTCTTCCGGAATGTTGTGAAGGGAATTGGTGACTATGGCAACAGCTTTGGCGTTCCGACCGTCGGGGGAGAGATATACTTTGAAGAATGTTATAAGGATAATCCGCTCGTCAATGCCATGGCGGTTGGAATTGTGGCTCACAATCAAACGGCCAGCGCTGTCGCCCTTGGACCCGGGAATCCGGTTATGATCGTTGGCTCCGCAACTGGCAGAGACGGCATCCATGGAGCGACGTTCGCTTCAGAGGAGATCTCCGCGGAATCTGAATCAAAGAGACCTTCGGTCCAGGTTGGCGACCCGTTCACCGAGAAGTTGCTTCTCGAAGCAACCCTGGAGGCAATACGATCAGGATTTATTGTGGGCATTCAGGACATGGGAGCAGCGGGATTGACTTGTTCGAGCACCGAGATGAGCGCCAAAGGGAAGGTCGGAATGGACCTCCACCTCGAGAAGGTGCCCGTTCGCGAAGATGGTATGAGCGCGTACGAGATCATGTTATCCGAATCTCAGGAGCGTATGCTTTTGGTGGCAAAGAAGGGACATGAAGGTGATGTTGCTAATATATTCAACAAATGGGACTTATCGGCAACGGTGATAGGTTCTGTGAAGGAGGGCGGGAGGGTAAGGGTTTATCATTATGAGGAATTGAAAGCAGATGTTCCAGCTGCATCACTTGTGCTTGGTGAGGGCGCTCCGGTGTACGTAAGAGACAAGAAAGAACCCGCATATCTCCAGACGACGAGAACATACTCCGCTGATCGTGTTGAACCACCCGCTGATTATTTAGCCGTACTGAGAGAACTTCTTCGGAGCACCTCAATTGCGAGCAAACGTTGGGTCTATCAACAGTATGATACCATGGTTCGGACGAATACCGTTGAGGCGCCTGGAGGTGATGCGGCCATTGTTCGTCTCAAGGGAAGTAAAAAGGCCCTGAGCCTCTCGACGGATTGCAATGCTCGTTATGTCTATTTGAACCCGAGGAGAGGTGGACAAATAGCTGTAGCTGAGGCGGCGAGAAACGTTGTGTGCACAGGGGCTAGGCCGATAGGGATTACAAATTGTCTTAACTTTGGTAATCCGTACGATCCTGAGGTTTACTGGCAGTTCAGCGAGGCTGTGGCCGGCATTGGTGAGGCGTGTCGTGCTCTGGGGACCCCTGTTACGGGCGGAAATGTGAGTTTCTACAATGAAAGTCCTGAGAGTGCAGTGTATCCAACGCCTGTCATTGGGATGGTCGGGCTGCTTGACGATGTGGAAGAGGCTGTCGGTTGCGGATTTAGGGCCGCGGGCGACGTGATTCTGCTTCTCGGGTCGAACAAAGGGGAAATTGGTGGCTCTGAGTATCTTCGGATGAGAACAGGTCAAGTCATTGGTGATATACCAGGAATTGATCTGAAATACGAGAAAGCCGTACACGAATCGTGCCTCGAGCTATCGAAGAAGCGGCTGTTGCGGTCTGCGCACGATGTTTCGGACGGTGGAATAGCCGTTAGCATAGCTGAGTCATGCTTCGCGGCCCAGAGAGGACTAGGGGCTGCAATCACCGAAGAAGGTCAGAAGGGTATTCGAGAGGACTTTTGGCTCTTTGGTGAGGGGCAATCGATGATTGTCGTGTCTGTTGCCGCAGATTCGGTCCCGGAAGTAAGAGGTGCTTGTGGAGCCAACGGAATCGACATGACCATCATTGGAAAGGTAACCAAAGACGGTCTGATTCAGTTCGGCAACAAGATCATGGCAAATGTGGAATCGTTAAGGGAGGACTATGAAACAGCAATCAAGAGAGCAATGCAGTGAAATGTCAAATGATAGGGGACGAATTGAGATGTGCCTTGTACTCGTTACTTTACATAATATATATTATATGACAGAATGAGGTAATTCAAACGTTCCCTCGAATACCACATCTGCCGGTCCCGAAAGCCTGATTTCGCCATAGCCTTTTGCCCTCTTCTCAAACGCAACATTCAATATCGCTCCACTCCTGACCTGCACATCGACCGGTCCCGTCACCAGACCCAACTCCGTGGCGATCACAGCCGCAGCAATTGAGCCAGTACCACAGGCCAGAGTTTCATCTTCAACTCCACGCTCGTAGGTCCTTAATTTGAGCCTATTAACACCATCCACTTTAACAAAATCCACATTCGTACCGTCCGGTGAAAATTCCTTGTTCTGTCGAATTTCCCTTCCAACCCTCACAACGTCAATTGATGACAATCCCGGCTTCCCAGGTGCGTCGTCTGACAAGACAAGCACAACGTGCGGTGAACCCGTATCTACAAAATTGTAGCGAATTGTCCCCGCAGATGTCGGGAGCATGATTCCCGTCCTTATTTTTGAAGGATCCTTCATCAACAATTCGACCGATTCCCCCGTGATGACACCCCTGTAAACAGTCTCCAACGCCTCAAACGACTGCTCAGCTCCGGCTATCCCATTCTTGAAAGCGAACCGGGCTATGCAGCGTCCCCCGTTTCCGCACATTCCGCCATAGCTCCCATCAGCATTGTAATACATCATGCGGAAATCGGCTTTCTCGCTCTCCTCGAGCAAGAGTAAACCGTCGGCACCGACCCCAAAATGCCTCTCGCAGACGATTCTGGCCAATCCAGGGCCATCCTGAATACGCCCGTTACGATTGTCGATGATGACGAAATCGTTGCCGGCCCCTGTCATTTTCGTAAATTCGAGTTTCATAAAAAAGGCCATCCGGTCGCGGATGGCCGAGGGTTAATCTGCTTTCCAAATGTCGTTACGGAAGGCTCCAACTGACCGTAACACGACCCGTGATTGATGGGTCAAAAAATTGTCCGCCGGAACTTTCAAAGGTTTCAACCTGTATGTTCGGAATAATCTGGACGTTCGGTATCGTTTCCCACGACACACCCGCCAGAATATATCCTCTTGAATCTCCGACAGTCGATGAATGCGTGTTCGGGTCAAAATGGTCATATCTTCCCACAAATTCAAGCTGTTCGGCAAAAGCCCAACGAAAGAATCCGGAAATTCCAATTCCGTTCCGTGTTCTCAACGCAGTCCCCGAACTGAATGCGTTGGGCGTGCTTTGCAGGAATCCTTCTATGCCCAGCTTGATCTTTGGAGCAGGTTCAAATCCTAGAAATCCGGCCGTTGTCATTATTGAATTTCCAACCCGACCGCCTGTAAACGGATTTGTGATATCGGGACGAGGATTGAAATCAGCATAGAGCGTCAGTTCGACCGGCTGTAAACGAACCCGCACACTTGCATAGTACCGCTTCAATTTGTCATTTTCAGGTTTGATCCCGGTTCCGTTGCCGATAAGCAGCCAATAGCTGAACATCCCTTCCTTGTCCACTGATCCGCGTACTCCTATTCCAAAGTCGCGCGATCCCACGATTCCTCGCAAATCCAGAATGGTCTTTTCGAGGGAACGATACCCCCATACGC
Source organism: Bacteroidota bacterium (assembly GCA_040880975.1). Classification (GTDB taxonomy): domain Bacteria; phylum Bacteroidota; class Ignavibacteria; order UBA10030; family UBA10030; genus JBBDYD01. The sequence continues at coordinate 281,655 of JBBEEC010000033.1, forward strand.
CTTCAGACGTTTCAAACGCGGGAGTACTCTGTATTCCCAGATAGATATCATTCGCGAGAACATTGTTCCATCGCAAGTAAGCGTCCTTCACGAACACTCCGATCTCGCCGTCACTTGTCAACGCAGATTGGTCCGCCTCCAGCCGAAATCTCGAGGAGACATCCTCCGTGATGCCATAATCGTACGTGAAGTAAATGCGGCGAAACTGAAAGGCCTGAAACGCCTCCCCCCCGCTTACTGCAGTATTCGAGAGCGACCCGAATGCAGGATCGCGCTGGACGTTGTAGAAGTAATCAACATAGGCCAGAAGAGATAGCTTTCCCTTCTCCTGGCCTGGTGCCTCGTTCATAACAAAAGACACAACTATAGGAATGAGCAGCAATGCTCTCCTCATGGATCTCCTCCTTTAAAAGTGAAACGGATCACTCCACTGCAGACGGGGCCTGGCTACACGCAGGGAGCTTAGCCCGGATTGTGCTCATCAGCATGATGCTTGATGATCCGGGCATTGATGATAAAAATAACGTCTTCTGCTATATTCGTCGCATGATCTGCCAATCGCTCGATATGCCGCGACACCATCATGACGTGCGAGCCGGGAACGACGTTGTCGGGTGATTGCTTCATGGTCTCCATCATCGTATGGAAGTTTTCCGCATCGAGAGTGTCGATACTGTCGTCGGACTCAAGAACCGTGCGAGCGAGATTCGCGTCGCTATTGACAAAAGCGTCGATCGCATTCTTTACCATGCTTCGCGCTCCCGTTGCCATTTCTTCAATACTCGTCTTTTCCACAAACTTCTTGAACGAGGCAAGCGACTCAGCGCGTTCAGCGAGGTTCACGGCGATATCGCCGATACGCTCAAGTTCGTTGTTGATCTTGAGTGCTGCCATTAACAGCCGCAGATCAACCGCAACAGGCTGCGTCAATGCGAAGATCCGCATACAGAGATGGTCAATCTCATTGTCGTACAGATCAACTTCCCGATCCTTGGCAATGACCGATTTTGCAAGGGACACGTCGGAAGTAAGGATGGCCCTTACCCCTCCGTCAATCTGTTCATCGACAAGACTTGCCATCCGGATGAGCGTTGTTCGCAGCACATCAAGCTCTTGTTCAAAGTGTCTCATAAGAATCCCGACCTGACATTGTGAGTGTTTGGATCAGCCGAATCGACCGGTGATATACTCTTCCGTTTGTTTCTTCTCCGGGTTGGTAAAGATCTTGCGCGTCTCGTCGAATTCAACAATTCGCCCAAGATAGAAGAACGCGGTGTAATCGCTTACCCGCGCCGCCTGCTGCATATTGTGGGTGACAATCACGATCGTGTACTTCTGCTTCAGCTCAACAATCAGTTCTTCGATCTTTGCCGTGGCGATCGGATCGAGAGCACTGCTCGGCTCGTCCATCAGAAGTATCTCGGGCTCCACCGCGAGCGCCCGGGCGATGCACACCCGCTGCATTTGTCCACCGGAAAGACTCAGGGCAGGCTCATCGAGCCGGTCCTTCACCTCGTCCCACAGCGCCGCGTGGTTCAGGCTGCGCTCCACCACTTCGTCAAGTACCCCTTTGTCCCGTACACCCAGCAAACGCTGGCCGTAGGCGACGTTCTCATAGACGGACTTCGGAAAAGGATTCGATTTCTGAAAGATCATCCCCACATTCCTGCGAAGAGAAACGACGTCAATGGTCCCCGAATACACGTCCTCCCCGTCGATCACGACGCTGCCGGAAATGCGCACATTGTCGATCAGGTCATTCATCCGGTTCAAAGTGCGAAGAAATGTAGATTTGCCGCACCCAGAGGGGCCGATGAAAGCCGAAACGCGTTGGGGCTTGATTTGCATGGAAATGTCAAAGAGCGCTTGCGAGGGACCATACCACAGGTCAAGGTTCTCCACGATGATCTTGGGCCCCGTCGGCGGATAGGATTCCGTCATGGCGGGCATTACAGTCATTGGTTGTGTGTTCATTGAAGTCCTCTCAAAATCCTGCCAGACGATATTTCGTGCGTAACCGCGCCCTCAGGATAATTGCACCCAGGTTCAGGGCAAGAACAATCAGGAGAAGTAAAAGCGTAGTTGTGTACACCATTCCAATATTCGCTTCGACATTCGACGTCTGGAAGCCCACATCGTAGATATGAAACCCGAGATGCATAAACTTCCGATCAAGATGGAAAAACGGGAAGTGCGAGTCAAATGGTAATTCGGTTGCAAGCTTCACCACTCCGGTGATCATCAAGGGGGCCACTTCTCCGGCACCCCTCGCCATGGCCAGAATGGCTCCCGTCATGATACCTGGGGTGGCGCTCGGAAGTACAACCCGCCGGACAGTCTCCCATTTTGTCGCTCCGAGGGCCAATGACCCTTCACGCATCCCTCTCGGGATTGCCGCAAGAGCCTCTTCTGTCGCAACGATCACGACGGGGACCGTCAGCAGCGCAAGCGTCAACGAGGCCCAAAGAATGCCGCCGGTGCCGTATGTAGGACTCGGAAGGTGTTCCGGATAAAACAACGCGTCAATACTGCCCCCTACAAAATACACGAAGAAACCCAGGCCAAACATTCCGAACACGATGGATGGCACTCCTGCGAGATTATTCACTGCGATACGAACAATACGGACCATGGGGCCGTCAACGGCATATTCTCGTAAATACAGGGCCGCCAACACGCCAAAGGGCACTGCGACGACGGTCATGATCAGAACCATCAACACAGTTCCAAAAATAGCCGGAAACACTCCGCCCTCGGCATTTGCTTCCCGTGGATCTGCGGATAAGAATTCCCAGATCTTCGATCCATAAAACGCAACACGTTCGACCGTTGTCATGAGATTTGGCTTGTAGGCCCTCACGATCGATGCGACCGGAATCTCGATCGTTTCATCCGATGGAGACCCGAACAGTCTCAGCCGAAGAATATAGCCTTCGAGCAGTGCCTTCAAGGAATCGACTTGCACCTGTTGGTTCGTGAAGGACAGTTCAAGGCCATCGATTTCATTTTGGATCTCACCAACTTCGCGGTCATATTCATCCTTATCGATTCCTCCCTGCCCAACCTGGTATTCCAGAGTTCGCAGTCGCTTTCTTAACTCTTGAAGCCGATAATTGAGGCCCCCGATTTCCGATTTCTCGATATCATAAATTCGGCCCGAGAGGCCTGTCACGTACGCATGAGCAGTCCGAAAGGCATCCCAGGCATCGACAGAATTGTCTATGAGCCTTTGCGGGCCCTGTTGAAGCGATTCTATGAATCCGTACGCATGGCCGTACTCTCTTCTCTCGATGCCCACAGCATCGGCCGGCTCCTTGCGCGACATGATCTCCGGCCCGTTCACCCATTGAAAATCCTGCCCGAACACTTCCCGGTTTCCAATCCGCAGCAGGTATCGCAGATGCTCCTTGCTTGCATCGAATCCCTTGGTCATGATCACTTCGCGGGGAATGTCTTCCGTCGCATAGACCTGCCCGAGAACATTCAACGTATCTCCCTCCGTCGTCACCGCCGTGATCTGCTCAATGGCACGCGGATTGAAGTAGCCAATGCCGTTGGAAGCGATCAGCACAAGCATTCCCACGATCATAATGATACTCAACCCAAGGAAAGCCCCTGTCAGCCAGATAAAAACATCACCATGGGTCGTGAGTCGTTTCATGATCAGATCGTGCTGTACCTTTTCCGTAAACGCTGTCGGATGATCTCCGCCACGGTATTCACGACGAAGGTGAACGCGAAGAGAAGGAGTCCCGAGAGAAACAATATCCGGTAGAGTGTTCCCAGGTAGGGTGCTTCAGGGATTTCGACAGCGATGTTTGCCGAAAGGGTTCGCATGCCGACAAATGGACTGAAATCCATCAACGGGGTGTTCCCCGTTGCCATGAGGACGATCATCGTCTCCCCCACTGCCCTGCCGAAGCCGACCATCGCAGCGGAGAAGATCCCGGGGCTCGCTGTCGGAAGGACAACCCGCGTTGCCGTTTGCCAACGGGTGGCACCAAGAGCGAGAGAACCGGCCGTGAGGTGCTCCGGTACGCTTGAGAGCGCATCCTCGCTAATGGTAAATATGATCGGAATCACGGCAAATCCCATTGCAAATCCGACGACGAGGGAATTGCGCTGGTCGAAAGTGACGTGCATGGATTCGAAGAGCCATTGGCGAAAGGATCCGTCGAAGAGTGCAGATTCGATCGTGGGAGCGAGCAATGAACTGAGGTACATGACTCCGGCAAGAACAGGTACTAGAAGGAAGATCTCAGAGCCAAACAGGAGCCGGTTGATAAATGATTTTGGGAGAAGGCGCCATGCTGAAAACGCTGCAATGACGGCGAGCGGGAATGTTGCAATGACCAGCATGACATCAACGAATCTCTTCTCGAGCAAGGGCGCAAGCCAAAGTGCCGCAATGAATCCAATGACAACACTCGGCAACGCAGCCATAAGCTCCACAAGAGGTTTGATCAGATTTCTAATGCGTGGGTGGGCGAAAAGGCTGGTATAAAGTGCACCAAAAATCGCCATTGGCAACGCGAAGATGAGAGCGTAAAGGGCCCCTTTGACAGTCCCAAAGAGAAGTGGTGTCAGGCTGAGCTTGGCTTCAAAATCGTCCGTTCCGCCCGTTGACTGCCAGGTATACGTTGGAATCTTGTAACCCTCATACTGCACCTTGCCGAAGAGCACACCGGGGCTGATCTCCGGATGAGGACTGGAAAGACTATCCGACGCAACGGTGCCATCATTTGTTAAGACGAGGAAACCGTCCGACCGGGGCGAGAATGAGACCTGCCGGATGGGTGAAGAGGATTCCTGCCTGTTGAAGAGGGTCTTCCCGGTGGTTTGGTAATGCATGGCAACTTCCCCTGATCGATCCCCCGTCAGAAAGGATTTGTTACGATTTGCCGACGCGATTGTGGTGACCGGGCCGCTGTGAGAGCCAAAGGTGTTGAGCGGAGACATCCCGATTCCCGAAGATGTCGTGGAATCAAGCACCCAGGTCCAGGTCGAAACTCCGCCGTTTTCATCGCCGACAATGACCGCCTGCCCGCCCAAGAGGAATTTCATTGATGTCACGGCAAAATCGCTTAACTGGTAAGATTGAACCATTTTGGGTTCGTCCCATTGCCGCAGATCCCAGTAAAACGCTTTTCCAGACGAGGTCGTCACAATTCCCTTCTCCCCAAAACGATCAATAGATGCGACTGTCGGTTTCTCTCCTCGATCTGATTGGAGGCTTACCGAAGAAACTTCCATCGTGCTCCCGCCAAACAAGGATCTCGGCCGCGCAATCCGATGGGCAATCACATCTGAATTATCGTTTACCGTGACTGAATAAAATTCATCCTCTCCCCTGGCATCAAAGTCGACGCTACGGATGGCCACCGAAGAGATCTGAAACCTCGCAATCTCGCGAACATAGACACTCGAAAATTGATAAGCTGTCTCATCATAAGATATTGCAATGCCTTTAATAAGAGCCTCACCGTGCGAGTTAATCACGAGCACGCACTGCTGAGACGGATCTGCGACCGCATGCTTGACATCAGTCCAATCTGGCGCAATGCCCTCTCTGTGAAGAACAGAGCCCGATCTGGGATCGAAGAAGAGGATCTCTGCATTCCTCAAAACAGCAAATGCCACCGTTCGGTATTCATTCTCACCAACCAGGAGAATGTCACTACCGGAATCTGCGGGGTGGGAAGTACCAGTGGATGTCACCGTCGCCGGAAGCCAAAGGGGAAGGGTTTCGTATCCGATAAAGATGAAAATTGCGACAACGATGGCAATAACGCCGGCCCCCCCCACGGAGATCATGAGGCCAGCTGCTTTATTCGACCAGCTGCGGCGGGTAGCCATTCGTACCGCAGTCTGGTCAGATCGTGAATTTTGACTCATCATATTAAGAGGGACTGACCTCTTAGTTTAACTTCGCTAATTCAGTATTAACAAGTTGCAAGGAAAGAGGATAGTATCCGTCTTTCAAGACATCACTTTGGCCTTCGAATGAGAGGATGTAACTGAGAAACTCCTTCACGATCGGCTCAAGGGGCTTCTTTGGATCTTTGAGAATGTAAAGAAAAAGAAATCTGGAAATTGGGTACTTACCCGTTTCCGCATTCTCATAATCCGGAGGGTAAGGGGATGCTCCCTTTTTCTCTGCAATAGGAAGCGCTTTGACTCCGGTAGTCTTATAACCGATTCCGCTGTACCCCATTCCGTTCCGGTCACGCGAAACGCCCTGAACAACGGCTGCAGAACCTGGCTGTTCCTTCACGGCGTCCTTGAAGTCACCACGGAACAACGCATGCTCCTTGAAGAAACCATAGGTTCCGGATGCTGAGTTTCGTCCGTATAAACTGATCGGCCTGTTTCCAAGCTTCGGATCGATCTGACCCCAGTTCGCAATATCCCTGGAATAGCCCCCCCGACGCGTTTTTGAGAATGCAGCATCGACTTGTTGCATGGTCATGGATACAACCGGATTGTCCTTGTGGACATAAACTGCGAGAGCATCGATTGACGTATTCATCGCAGTCGGCTTGAACCCATATTTGCGCTCGATCGCATCCATTTCTTCCCCCTTCATCGGCCTTGACATTGGCCCAAGTTGAGCCGTTCCGGCAAGGAGCGCCGGAGGTGCCGTGGATGACCCCTTTCCTTCGAACTCGATGACAACATTGGGATAAATGCGTTTGAAAGCTTCTCCCCAAAGGGCCAGAAGGTTGTTCATCGTATCCGAGCCGATCGATGATATCTTTCCGCTCACGCCGTCCTTTTTCTTGTAGCGGGGCAGTTTTTGGTCCACCTGCACTGCCTGACCAAAAAGGCTCGCTAGGATGGCAATCTGCAGGATAATCAGAAACATGATCCGGTTGATTTTTAACATAGGGTCTCCTTATGGTTTTCATTCCTTTTGACACCCACAAGGTAGGAAATCACGTTATTCCTGTATTATCGTTGTGTTACCAAATTGTTAACACCCGCGATTTCCCTAATTTTTCAACCCCTCTCCCCGACCCCATCCTCCGCGTCCACAGGAACTGCCATCCTTTAAGATTTCATAACAACGGGGTAATAGCCTTGTAACGCTTGCTTGTACCTTGGGGTCATCATGCTGATGAGAAACCGACAATCTGCACTTCGCACCGCCCCCTTCCCTGTTCGGATGACGCGAAGACCAAATAAATTAAGGAGGAGCATTCTATGCCCATGACATCATTGTTACGTTCCATTCAACTCTTCGTTCCCTTCATCACCCTTTTGCTCGTCACATCTTTCCTTCCCATGCAGGCTCAGAACCCGTCGAAGGGTCGCATTATCGGATCGGTCGTAGATTCCGAAACCGGTGAGGCCATTCTCGGGGCGAATGTGATTCTCGAGGGAACGACACTCGGTGCGGCCACGGACATCAACGGGACCTACCTCATCAATGCGGAACCGGGAGAATACACCCTTACGGTTTCAGTCCTCTCTTATGCGAAGCACACTGTTACCGGAATCCGAGTTTCCGCCGGAGAGCCTGTCCGAATCGACATTGCGATGAAGCCTGAGTGGATCGAAACCGAGGAGGTTGTTGTCACGGCAAAGATGCTTCAGAACACAGAAGCAACGACGTTGATCACCCGTCAGCGTGCGTCAGCGGTGAGTGATGCGATCAGCATGGAGATGATCTCCAGAACAGGAAGCTCCACAGCAGCAGACGCCATGGCAAAGGTCACCGGAGCGTCCGTCGCAGGCGGTAAATATGTCTTCATCCGAGGGCTCGGGGAGCGCTATACCAGCACACACTTGAACGGGAACGAACTTCCAAGTGCCGACCCTGACAAGCGCACATTCCAAATGGATCTGTTTCCAAGCAATCTCCTTGAAAACATCGTCACGCTAAAATCCTTCACGCCGGACAAGCCGGGAAATTTTTCCGGAGGAATCATTGACATCGGCACGGTGTCGTTTCCCGAGAAGTTTCTCTTGAAACTCAGTTCATCAGGCTCCTTCAATTCGCAGACGACGATGCGGCCGAATTTCCTCGGAGCTCTTGGAGCAAGCTCAGACTGGATGGGCCAGGACAACGGAACCCGTTCTTTGCCATCGATTCTTTCTGATCCAGACGTTGTCATTCCCGATGCAACAACTGCACGCACCAACCCCGATCAGGCACGTTATCTCGATGCCGTTTCGAAGTCCTTCAACCCCCAAATGGCTCCCCTCCGCAAGACCGCACCTTTCAATCAGAAATATTCGATCTCCATCGGCGACCGGCTGGCTCTGTTCGGCGCACCTCTTGGGATCCTCGGAAGCTTCTCGTATGCGCGCGAGTATTCCTTCTACGAACGCGGCACCGTCGGCCGCTGGAAGCTCACGGGTTCTGTTGATGCAAACGATGCGCTTACGAACCTCATCCTTCTGGATGATACCAAAGGCACCGATGAGGTCTCCTGGGGAGGTCTTGCGACCGTGAACCTGAAACCCCATGCAAATCATGAGATCACAGGAAACCTGGTGTATACGAGGAGCGGAGAGACAACCGCCCGCCACATGATTGGGCCCTGGCCGGAACAGCTTTCCGGAGTTGCGAGATTTGAGACGAGAGTTGTCCAGTTCACTGAGCGCGATCTTACCAGTCTTCAAATTCGCGGAAAGCATGCACTGCCGGAGCTTGGGGAAACCGATATCGAATGGTCTGCTACGAGTTCCTCGTCCATGCAAAATGAGCCTGATGCCCGGTTTTTCTCGAATACGATTTCTCAAACAACCGTAGGGGGAAGGGATACGACCCTCTATAGCATCACACCGTCGCTTTTTCCCCGGCCTGCCCGTTATTTTCGTTCTCTCGATGAGTCCGGAAAGGGGTTCAATGTCGAACTCTCTGTTCCCTTTCACCAATGGTCATCCATGAAAGCAAAAATCAAGGTGGGCGGCGCCTTTCAGGAAAAGGAACGCTCCTTTCAGGAACGAAGGTTTGAATACCGTCAGGCGCCGGGAACAATCTATGCCGGTGACCCGGAATTCTTTTTCTCGCACGAGAACAGCGGGATTATTGGATATGATTCCACTAGGGGCCGCTACATCTTCGGAAATTACATCGCCAATGCCCCTGATGCTCGCGGCGGCAACTACGACGGATATGAGCGAATCCTGGCTGTTTTCGGAATGGTGGAAATTCCGTTGACGCAGCATTTACGCATGGTGAGCGGATTGCGGTATGAAATAACCGGGATGGACGTGAGCGGCAAAGATACCGTCGGCACTCTTCGCGACAGGGATATTCTTCCTTCGGTGAATTTCATCTATCAACTCACACCTGAAATGAACCTCCGCGCCTCGTACGGCAAAACTCTTGCTCGTCCGAATTTTAGGGAAAAAGCGCCCTACGCAAGCTATTCGTTTGCTAATGACTTTGTCTTCCTGGGCAATGTTTCCCTGAAGCGCACTCTCATTGACAATTTTGACCTCCGATGGGAATGGTTTGCGAGGCCCGGCGAGATCTTTGCCGTGAGTGCGTTCTACAAATCATTTAAAAACCCCATCGAAAGAGTCATCAACGTTCTGTTCGCTTCCGAAGGCGGAGAGATTCTGTATGCCAACGTTGACAAGGCGACTGTGCAGGGGCTTGAATTCGAGGCACGTACGCGGCTTGACGCGATTCATCCTGGGCTTCAGAATTTCACGGTCGGCGGCAACCTGTCTATCATTGCATCAAAAGTCAGCATCCCGGAGGGCGAGTTGATTGTCACACGCGACGTCGATCCCTCTGCCCCTTCGACACGTCAGCTCCAGGGTCAGTCGCCGTATCTTCTGAACCTCAATCTTGCCTATGACAATGCCGAATCGGGCACTTCCGCATCGATCTTCTATAACGTGTTCGGCGACCGGCTTGCGGAAATCAGCCTTGGCGGAACGCCTGATGTGTTTGAACGATCTCGGCCGATGCTTGACGCTTCGTTCTCACAAAAAGTTTTCGGCTCCTGGTCGTTCAACCTCGGTGCGAAGAACCTTCTGAACTCAAAGTATCTTCTCACCCAAACGTACAAGGGACAGGATTTTGTAAGGGCAGAGCATACTCTCGGCGTCTCGGTGTCTGCGGGTGTGACATTTTTCCTGGATTAAAAACTATAACCCATTAATCAATTCATTCCGCTCTTGCGGGCGACCACGATCTCATTCGGAGGAACCGGTGTTTCGATATCTTGCTACGCTCATGTTTTCACTGCTTTTCGGAGGTTCACTGCTCGCTCAATCCACCATCACAGTCCAAGATGGAGATATCGCAGTGGCAGACACGGTGCATTGGACGGCGAACAACACGTATGTGCTGGACGGGCTGGTGTATGTTGACTCGGCCGCCGTACTGCATATCGAAGCTGGCACGGTCATCAAGGCAAAGCAACCGCCGTCAACGGCCGATAATACCAGCGCCCTGATCGTGGCACGGTATGGAAAAATCTACGCCATGGGAACGGCTGTCCGGCCGATCATCTTCACGGCCGAAGCCGATGACGTCAGTAACCCGAATGACCTCGGGCCTGATGACCGGGGATTATGGGGCGGGGTGCTCATCCTGGGCAACGCAGAGGTCAATACGACCTCGGGTATCGGTCAGATCGAGGGCATCTCCACACTGGAGCCCCGCGGATCGTATGGCGGCAGCAATGATGCCGACAACTCAGGCACCATGCACTATGTCTCCATCCGCCACGGCGGATTCGAGATCGGATCGGGCAACGAGATCAACGGCCTGACCCTGGGTGCGGTCGGAAGCGCTACAACGATCGAACACATCGAGGTCTTCGCCAACCTGGATGACGGCTTCGAGTGGTTCGGCGGAACCGTGAACACCAAATATCTCGTCTCGGCCTTCTGCGGCGACGATGCCTTCGATTTTGACGAGGGATGGACCGGAAAGAATCAGTTCTGGTTTGCACTGCAAGGAGCAGACTTTGCCGGACGCATTGCCGAACAGGACGGCGGTACAACGCCCGAGGACGGACTCCCCTTTGCCATTCCTCTCATCTACAACGTCACCTACATCGGCCCCGGTGCAGGAGCCACACCGCAGGGTGACGGCTCCGAAGCCCTGATCTTCCGTGACAATGCAGGCGGCAAGTACTACAACAGCATCATCACCGACTACAACGGCCAGGGCGGCGGCAAGATCCTGACCATTGAAGACCTGGGAAGCGGTGTCGACAGCCGCAACCGCCTCGAGGCAGGCGACCTTGTGCTGAGCAACAACATCTGGTGGGGATTTGGTGCCGGAAGCACTGCTGCCGACAGCGTCGCCCTCGTCTCCCAGGACTTCGCACGGCACTACTTCTTCGATCCCGCCAATAATAATTCGCTTACGAATCCGCAGATCAACGGTATCTCAAGAACAAATGACGGCTCTCTTGATCCTCGGCCCAACGCGGCCGGACCTGCTGCGTCGGGAGCTGTTGCACCTTCGGACGGATATTTTACCACAACGTCTTACTACGGTGCGTTCGATCCAACGGCGCCCGTGTGGATCAACGGTTGGACTGCCCTTTCACGCAATGGATTCAATTCCTCCACCATCACGATCCATGATGGAGACATTGGAGTTGCGGACACGGTCTTTTGGACGGCGAACAACACGTATGTGCTGGACGGGCTGGTATATGTTGACTCGGCCGCCGTACTGCATATCGAAGCTGGCACGGTCATCAAGGCAAAGCAACCGCCGTCAACGGCCGATAATACCAGCGCCCTGATCGTGGCACGGTATGGAAAAATCTACGCCATGGGAACGGCTGTCCGGCCGATCATCTTCACGGCCGAAGCCGATGACGTCAGTAACCCGAATGACCTCGGGCCTGATGACCGGGGATTATGGGGCGGGGTGCTCATCCTGGGCAACGCAGAGGTCAATACGACCTCGGGTATCGGTCAGATCGAGGGCATCTCCACACTGGAGCCCCGCGGATCGTATGGCGGCAGCAATGATGCCGACAACTCAGGCACCATGCACTATGTCTCCATCCGCCACGGCGGATTCGAGATCGGATCGGGCAACGAGATCAACGGCCTGACCCTGGGTGCGGTCGGAAGCGCTACAACGATCGAACACATCGAGGTCTTCGCCAACCTGGATGACGGCTTCGAGTGGTTCGGCGGAACCGTGAACACCAAATATCTCGTCTCGGCCTTCTGCGGCGACGATGCCTTCGATTTTGACGAGGGATGGACCGGAAAGAATCAGTTCTGGTTTGCACTGCAAGGAGCAGACTTTGCCGGACGCATTGCCGAACAGGACGGCGGTACAACGCCCGAGGACGGACTCCCCTTTGCCATTCCTCTCATCTACAACGTCACCTACATCGGCCCCGGTGCAGGAGCCACACCGCAGGGTGACGGCTCCGAAGCCCTGATCTTCCGTGACAATGCAGGCGGCAAGTACTACAACAGCATCATCACCGACTACAACGGCCAGGGCGGCGGCAAGATCCTGACCATTGAAGACCTGGGAAGCGGTGTCGACAGCCGCAACCGCCTCGAGGCAGGCGACCTTGTGCTGAGCAACAACATCTGGTGGGGATTTGGTGCCGGAAGCACTGCTGCCGACAGCGTCGCCCTCGTCTCCCAGGACTTCGCACGGCACTACTTCTTCGATCCCGCCAATAATAATCAGATCATCGATCCACAGTTGAGAAGCATTAGCCGCACAGGAGATCTTGATCTGGATCCGCGGCCCGTATCGGAAGGCCCCGCGGCAACCGGTGCAGTCGCACCCTCAGATGGATATTTCACAACAACGGCCTATTACGGTGCATTTGACCCTGTAGGACCCGTGTGGATAGACAACTGGACAGCGCTTTCCAATAACAGATTGGTAACAGGCATTGAAACCCCGACCGAATCAATCCTTCCTGCCCAATTTGTTCTGGAGCAGAACTATCCAAATCCCTTCAACCCGGCAACGACCATTCGTTTCGCAATCCCGGCAGCATCGAATGTGGAGTTGCGTGTCTATGACATGCTTGGACGCGAAGTAGTGACACTCATGAACGAATTCAAAAACGCTGGGTCGTACCAGGTGAACTTTGATGCAGGACAAATTGCAACAGGCATCTATTTCTACAGGCTGTCTACCGGCACCTTTACACAAATCCGAAAAATGTTACTCATAAAGTAACCGCCATGAACCATATACCATCAACGGTCTTTGCAGGAGCTTTTTGTCTGGTGGTCGCCTTGCGATTCCTCACAATCGGCGAGTACCAGCCTGAATCGGCAATCCTGATCGCCTTCAGCCTGATCCTCATTGTCAACGGGCAGGCGATCCAGAGGAGATATCGGCAACTCTCACGCGTTCTTCGCGGAATGATTGCCGGCGGGCTATTGCTCCTGCTGGTCCTGCTTGCCGCAATGTCTCTTGACTTCACCGCATCAACGCAGGTGATCGCAGAAGGAAAAGACCTGCTTTCTGTACCGCATTAAGAATCGGCAGCTCCCCTCCTCCGAGGGGATCTCCTCCAAGGCACAATCACCCCAGGGGCTGGGGCTTGTGCCTTTTTTTTATAACTCTCGGGCAAATCTGACTTGAGTTGGAGCTCGGATGGCTGTCTGAGCTATTTCTTGAGCTCGAAGAAAAAAGTGCTCCCCTGTCCAACGGTGCTTTGAACGGAAATCCTGGCCCCGTGGGCTTCCACAATATGCTTTGCGATCGCAAGCCCGAGTCCAGTTCCCCCGACTTCTCTCGACCGGTTTTTGTCAACGCGGTAGAATCTTTCGAAGATCCTGGGTATGTGTTCTTCTGAGATTCCCGGCCCATTATCTGTGATAAAGATCTCTACAGAATGCGGCCCATCCTCTACGCGTAAGACGATTTCAGCCCGTTCCTGACTGTATTTCACGGCATTCTCTACAAGGCTCCCAAGCGCCTGGCGAAGCCGATCCTTGTCGCCGAAAGCCATTACCTCGCTCTCTTTCGATCGAACCACGATTGATTGCCGTTTTCTTGCGGCCTCGTCAACAAAATCGTCACGGACCTGATTCAGGAACCCTACGATATCAAAATACCGAAAGCTCATTTTCATATCGCCGGACTCGATCCTGGAGATCTCGATGAGATCGCTCAGGAGGTTATCGAGTCTTCCCGCGTGGTGATATGCCTTTTCGACGAACGTTCGGTTCACGGCCGGATCCTCGATCGCACCTTCGCTGAGGGTCTCAAGAAACCCCTTCAGCGAGAAGATCGGGGTTCTGAGTTCATGAGAGACATTTCCAAGGAACTCGCTCCGAAATCGCTCAAGCCGCTTGAGCTGACTGATGTCTTCTTTGAGCTTTCCCGTCATTTCGTTGATAAGTTCCGCCAAACGTCCGATCTCATCGTCAGTACGGACCGGCAAATCGCGGTCAAGATTTCCGGCTTTGATGTCTTTGACGATCTCGGCAATCTCGAGAATAGGCTTTGCAATGCGGCCGGCAACGACTCTGCTCACGAAAATGATGAGTCCAAAAGCCACCACTCCCACAACAATGAACATCCACCGAATTTCAGAGATCTGTCTCTCGACCTCACTGGAGTTGACGCCGATACGCACAAATCTGAGCCCCGCGAAGGGAGTGCGGCCAAATAACCCGGTGTCGACCGATCGCGAGACGTAAAGCATGCTTGTACCAATTGTCTCGCTCGTCCTTGCATCCGAACCTATCCCCCGCTCCCGGGAAGCAACGACTTCGGGACGGTTGAAATGGTTTTCGATCGTGACCCAGAGACTTTCCGGAACAGAGGACTCAAACAGGATACCCCCCGAGCTATCGATCAAGGTGATTCGGACGCCAGTACTGGAAGCGATGCTGTAGAGCGAGGCAACGATCTGACGCTTGCTTTCTTCCCTTCCGCCGTGCTCCCGCAATAAAGTCGAAACAAACGTGGTCTGGGTTTTGATTTCAGACAGGAGCCGGTCGGTAAAATAGGCTTCGATGAAATAGCCGAGGGGAACAAGAAGGAGAAGAATGACAGCGAGCGAGACCAGGAGGTAGGTTTGTGTGATTTTGGAGCGAACGGAAGGCATTAAAGTTCCTTCTTAAATCGGTACCCTACACCCTTAACTGTTTCAATAAGATGAGCTGCCTTGCCTAATTTTTCGCGGATCTTCCTGATGTGAACATCGATCGTGCGGTCCACGACGTAAACGTCCTGCCCCCAGATCTCGTTCAACAGGGTTTCCCGCTTGATCACACGGTCGGGATGCCGGATAAGAAACAGCAGCACCTCGAATTCCTTTCTCGGGAGCGAAAGATTCTTTCCGTTCACGCGGACAAGATAATTCTCCGGCATGATTTCCAATTCGCCAATCCTGATCGTATCGGATTCGACCAACTTCTGAGTGCTCCCCCTTTGAAGGACTTTTTTTACCCTTGCAATGAACGTGCGCACTTTTACAGGCTTTGTGATGTAGTCATCGGCACCAAGCTCCAGCCCCACCACTTCATCGATCTCGTCGTCCTTCGCTGTAAGGAAGATTATCGGAATGTTCGCCGTATCCGGATTCTTTCGGATGGCCTTACAGACGTCCCAGCCGTCCATTTCGGGCATCATGACGTCCAAGACTACCAAATCAGGCTTTGAGGTCATGAGCGAAAGGGCCTCTTTACCGTTCGTTGCGGTGATAGCGTGCATCCCCTCCTTCCGAAGATTATACTTCAGAAGCTCAAGGATATCTTTTTCATCATCAACGAGTAAGACAGTCGGAGTCATAGTCCCTACTATGAGAAAGCCCTCGTTTGCGGCGAGGGCTTTATGTGGAGGTGCGGGGAGTCGAACCCCGGTCCGAAGAGAAGATCCTCAAGACGTCTCCATACGAAGTCTGGCGTTTTATCTCGCATGTGGAAACTCCGCCAGACGGGATTCACCACATGCCAGCTCAAGTGATCCCGTTACCGGGATTCACGCTACTCCCCCGAGCAATGAGCAGCGCTAACCCATCTGAGCGACGTTCTTAAGGACCCCAATGGGTGAGGATCCAAAAGAACGGGTTGCCTAATTAATTAAGCAGCCAGTGCGTAGTTGTTGTTGGCACTTGATTGTTTACCGCTTGTTTTACGTGGACACGGAGACCACGGTATGCAGCCCTGAGCGTCCTCATCCCCGTCGAAGCCAGTTCACCCCCTTGGAATACCAAGATACGACAATCCGCGACAAATCTCAAATCGACCCCAACGTGGTCCTGGTCTCATTGGGGTAATTCTTACGAAGTTCCTTTGTGAGGTGCCGAAAAGCTTCCATAGGTGTATCCTTGATAACGAAGAGATCCAGGTCGGCCTTGTTGATAACCCCGGCTCGAACCATTGCATCGAAGTTCACCACACTCTTCCAGTAATCGGAACCATAAAGGACGAGAGTTACCTTCTTCTTAATCTTACTAGTCTGCAACAACGTAAGGACTTCCATCATTTCATCTAATGTTCCAAATCCGCCCGGAAACATGACAAAGGCCTTCCCAAGATAGGCAAACCAGAATTTCCGCATGAAGAAATAGTGGAACTCGAAATTGAATTCCTTCGATATGTACCGGTTCGGGTACTGTTCAAATGGCAAGCTGATGTTGAGGCCTATGGACTTCCCTTTTGCAGAATAGGCACCCCTGTTCGCTGCTTCCATAATCCCCGGTCCCCCGCCGGAGCATACGACAAACCTGTTCTGATGAAAGAGTTTCTTTGACCACTGAGTCAGCAATCTGGAGAGGACGACGGCATCCTCGTAGTATCTTGACATACGGACATCAGATCTCGCCTGATCCAGTTCAGCGTGCATGGACCGGGTGAGCCGCTTGGATGACTTCATCCTCCGTTCTGTGCTCCTCAATTGCTTCAGGGCATCTTTTCGGGACTTGGTTCTCGCCGACCCGAAAAAAACAATGGTGTCTCGGATTCCTTCATAGCGAAACCTGCGCAGCGGTTCCAGGAACTCAGACAGAATCCGAAGACTTCGGGCATCCGGGCTGTTGAGGAAATCAGCGTTCTTGTATGCTTTGGGTGACGGTTGGAGTCGTGGAGGCCTAGCCATGTAAGTATTTAAAATATCAATGATTGGGGTTTATCGATTAGAGTAAATTACTCAGGTCATCTTCGACGTTGAAATCACAATTTCGACCACCTCTTCCAAGTATCGTGCATCTGTGGTGTCAAAGGAATTCACAGAATTACTGTCCAAGTCAAGGACTCCGACCAGGTTCCCCTTATGGAGCATTGGGACAACAATCTCCGATCGGGAGTCGGGATCACAGGCAATGTGGCCCGGGAAGGCATGGACGTCTGGAACGACAAGCGTTTTCCGCTCCGCGGCAGCGGTACCACACACCCCTCTTCCAATGGCTATTCTGACGCAGGCCGGCTTACCCTGAAACGGACCCAGGACCAATCCATCCCCCCTTTTCAGGTAGAACCCCGCCCAGGATATCCTATCCGGAAATGCAAATCGAAGCACAGAGCTTGCGTTCGCCAGATTGGCGATCCAGTCGTCCTCTCCCTCCAGAAGAGACCGCAGCTGAGGCAGAATCTCTTCGTAGACATCCGCTTTTCCTGTCTTTGTAACAATCAGTGTCGTATCCAATTTCAACCTCTGATATGTGCCTCGATACCGGAATTCGGGTTCCCTACCGTCAGAACCCCTTTTTCTTCAACATCTGACGGCCTTACGAATCCAAGTCCGACATATTGACCGCCAGAAACCTTTGCCACGCTTGTGAGTTTTCCGCTAATCACTATCCCTTTGTAAAGATTTGATGGAACCTTGTAATTCTCTTTCAATGAAAGACTTACAAGAACGCGCTGAAGTTTCTTGTAGGTGTCAAGTCGGGCTATCACCTCTTGACCGACATAGCACCCCTTCGTCCAATTGATGACGCTTCCCATCCCGGATTCAAGAGGGTTGTATTCAGGAGAGATCTCCGTTGGCCAGTCCCCAATGCCCGCCCCAACTCTAAAGGCCTCAAGTTGGTCCAGATCTGACTGCACCGCAACGCGTGCTCCCGGACCTGATGGGACAATAACGTGAAGCCCCCAGGAATCGACAAACTGCAGTTCACCTTCGAGGATCCCTGTGCCGGAAACTGACCCGGGACGAAGCAGATGCCTGTATTCTGTTGTGACATCTTCTACAAGAACGTCATCCATGATCACAAACCGCTCCAACCAGGACTTCGTTGCTGCCGGCTCGGTCGAAACGCCGCAAAGAACGTATGAGTACTCCCCTTCCCGAAGCACCGTCACAACATCCACAAGTTTCGCTTTTTCCGTGATAAGTGCCGTACGCACAGGTTCTGAATCGACCTTCGAAAGATCGTTCGTCGACATGCGCTGAAGGAAGTCTTTCACATCGGCTCCTTTCAGCTTCAGAATCGTCCTCCCGGACCTTTCGAAGAACTCCCCTGATGGCCCATTTCTGACAACGCCGCTCTGGAGATTCTCTGCTTCTTTCACAATACAAGCCTTATCACAGTTATTTGCGCCGGCGCATGAAATCGAATTGGCGCGAGGGTCATTCCGATCCCATTTGTCACACTCACAATCATTTCGCCTACCTCAAAGAAACCGGACACATAGCGAGATTCGAACGATGCCGGCGAGATCAGAAACAGGCCCGGGATTCCAAAGGCAACCCCGCCGCCATGGGTGTGGCCGGCAAGAAAGAGGTCAAACCCCTTTCGTTGAGCGAAAGTTACGATGGTTTCCGCTGGCTGGTGAACCAGAAGCACTTTAAGTCCCCCGTCGGCGCCCACGATGGCCTTTTCGAGATCTGCAGAATCCGGCCTTTGCCGGTATGTATGGGTGAGTAATGTGACCGAGATCTTCCCCGTTTCTGCCTGAACGACAACAGTAGTGTCGTCAGCGATCTCGAATCCGTTCCGCTTCAGTGCATTGACGGCCATTTCCCTGTTTGAAAACAGATCGTGGTCGCCAACGGCCGCGATCTTTGCCAACCGGGCTTCCATAAGGCCCATGACGTCCCCGGTCGCCTCAATATACCGTTCGCCGGAGGTGATCAGGTCCCCGGCAAACAAGATAACGTCCGGTTGCTGTTCATTCACCAGTCTGGCGTAATTCTTCAGCCTCTCGGGTGTGGTTCTCCCATCTCCCTGGACGTCAGAAATATGAACCAGTCGCATTCCCGCCAGTCCCGATGCTCCATTCGGAACGCGGACATCCCGCTGCACGATCTGAACGGTCCAGGTATCAAGGATGATAACAACGGCCGAGTAAAGGGTGAGAAAACCCAGGAGTCCAAGGACGACCGTGGACTGCACTTTGCGCCAGCGCTCTTTCGCCTTCTTGTAGATTGGCCATAATCCCAACCGGATCAAGTCTGTTGCTAAAAGGAGGACGAACAACTGAACAGTGATGACAAGGCCCAGCCAGAACGGGTAGACGAGCAGGATATCCGCGAGCAGACTTTCTCCGGAAAACGCCGCAACCCGCGATCGCCCTGAGACAATGAACGCAACAAGAAACATGATGGGGAAAGCGTTGAGAACGACGATGACACTGTTGACCGCTCGTTTGACCTTTGATCTGTCAAACGCAAACCGCCACACCAATGCATTGATAACTTTGTTGCCGACATACCAATACAGTACGATCAGTGGAATAAAGACTGTTAGTGTGGTCGTGATAATCCATGGCATTCTGTGATGATCCTCAGTTCCTTTTGTACAGATACGCGCAATCGAGTTTTCTGCTTTGCGCTTCCCCTGTGTTCACAGTAAATTGTGCTCCGCTCCAGATCGCCGCCCCGCCGAACTCTCCGCGTTTGTTGATCGCGTAGTAACTGACGTTGAAATTCGGGCGACCCTGCTGATCGAGGAGCCGCTTCATTTTTGTTTGAGCCGCGATACGTTTGCAGGCCATCAGACAGGCTTCCTCGGGTGACTTCCCCTGGCGCATATATTCGACAATCATAACACTGGCGCATGAAAGAAGGTTCGCCTCTCCCCTGCCGGTGGAGCCCGCGGCACCCACCTCATTGTCCACATACAACCCCGCACCGAGAATAGGAGAATCGCCGACTCTGCCCGGAATCTTGAACGCAAGTCCGCTCGTCGTCGTCACGCCGGAAATATTTCCTTTCATGTCCACTGCATTGCAATTGATTGTTCCGGTTGTCCGCACGAATTCCTTGTAGTGTTCCCCAATGTCCATCGAATCAATTCCATGCTCAGGCAACCAATCATCCTTTGTTGAGGAATTCTCCTTCCACCGAAGCCAGATCTCCCTGGATTTACTGGTCAGAAGGTCCTCTTCCATGAATCCGTGTGCCTTCGCGAATTTCAAAGCTCCCTCTCCGACGATCAGCACATGATCGGTCCGCTCCATGACAAGCCTCGCGACCTTTGATGGATTCTTGATATTCCGAATCGACGCGACAGCACCACCCCGGCCCGTTGGGCCGTGCATCACCGAAGAGTCCAATTCCACAACACCTTCCTCATTCGGCAATCCTCCATACCCGACGCTTGTATCTTCAGGGTCATCTTCCACAATGTTCACGCCGGCAATAACAGCATCAAGAGCATCCGCACCTTCCCGAATCATCGCCATGGCTTTCGCCGTGGCCTGCAGGCCATTGGAACTCGCAATAACCACCGGCTTCACCGAAGACTGGACCAATCCGCCCAGAGTTCCGCTCAGGGCCGTTGAAGAGCCCGCTATGACTCCTGCAGTAGCAGCTGCTCCTGTTTTTAGAAAGTCCCGACGCTTCAGATTGTTTTTCATACGACTTCCTCGCTTTGGTTAATTGTGTTGACGATGATAATTCAGTTGAACTTCTCTTTCAGGAATTCCTTTAATTCGGCGAATGACCGGAACATCCTTGTCGTGCACCCAAGTACCCAGCCCGGAATGTTCTCGGGCCGTATGCCTGTTACAACATAAACGGGCTTTCGAACCAGTTTCGCCAGGGTGACCTCCCCCTTTGTCCCCGCTCCTCGTTCCGCACTTCGATCCCATTTGCAGATAACATACGACGTATTTTTGATGATTTCTCTTGAATCACGATCGACGATCGCGGATACAATCCGCATATATTCCAGCAGGTTCCTGCGCTTCAGGGCACGGAATGACACTTTGCGATAACCCCGTTTCCGCAAAAATGATGCACTGGCGGTATTCGGATTAAAGACAGAATGCGAAAGGGACTTCCGCAACCATTGCTCCATCATCAACCGCCAGTCTGCCCCCTCCCGCCGGGAGTATTCCATTCCGCCCGAGAGGTAAGCCCTGGGTCGTTTAGATCGCGCAGGCATGCCGCAAGAACGTCGACGTATGCATCACTTCGATCCGTTGCGCACCCGCACGCAAACCATGCTGAATCTGCAGCAGACATCCCGGATTTCCCGTTACAACAATCTCCGGATCAACTGAACGGATATTCGCGACCTTACGGTCAAGCAGTTTCATTGAATCATCGTGGCGGAGGATGTTGTAAATGCCGGCGCTTCCGCAGCACCAGGTTGATTCCGGCAATTCGTTGAATGCTATACCGCTTACTTTCTGAATGAGGCGACGAGGCTGACTGCTGATCTTTTGTGTGTGAACGAGATGGCATGCGTCGTGATAGCTGACGCGCTTTCCGGCAATGGCGGCGCCAGGAACGGGTGTTGGGAAGAAACCCGTTTCATCCAGAAATTCTGTAATGTCTTTGATTCTCGAACTCAACCGGGCGGCTTTTTCGGCGAGGCGTGGAGAATCCGCAAACAGATGTCCGTACTCCTTCATGAATGCGCCGCATCCTGATGAATTCATCACAATGGCATCGAACGACTCATCGTCGAAGGCTGCGATGTTCAATTCGGCAAGCATTCTTGCGGTTTTCCGGTCGCCGTTGTGTGCGTGGAGGGATCCGCAACATTCCTGGTTCCGCGGAATTACCACTTCACACCCATGGTAGCGAAGCACCTCCACCGTATCCATATTGACATCCGAAAACGCCACATCCATGATACAGCCGGTCAGGAAACCAACCCTGAACCGTTGCTTCCCAAGCGGAGGAAGAACAAGCGGGAGCAGATCTGAGGAGAAGTTCTTAGAAACAGACGGTGTGAGGCCTTCGAGCGAATGCATCCGCGGCGAGAGAAGACCGAGCAATCCGCTCTCCCGGATCGCTTCCCGAAGTCCAGTCCGTTCGAACCACCCAATGATCCGCGCGAATGTCTGAAGACGATTCCTGCGGGGCAAAAGCCAGCCGAGAAAAAATCCCTTTATTATCCGCCGAAGCCAGGGTTCTCTTCCTTGTTCGGCAATATCGGAACGCGCCGCTTCGACCAGTTCCCCGTACTTCACGCCTGCGGGACAAGCCGTTTCACACGCCTGGCAGTCAAGGCAGAAATCCATTTCGTCGATAAACGTATCGGTGAATGTCAGTTCGCCGTCCGCGATAGACTTCATGAGTCGAATCCGGCCGCGAGGAGACGAACGCTCGTTCCCGGTCAGAGCATAGGTCGGACAGGTGGGCAAACAAAGCCCGCAATGCATGCAATTGACGATGATATCGTAGTTCATCGTCTGGAGGCGTGTCGCAGCATGCTCCGTCACGGAAGCCGCTTTCGAAATGGAATAACGAGGACTACTCCGGCCAGAAAGCCGCCTATGTGTGCCCACCAGGCAACGCCACCCATCCCGGCGGTTTCATTTCCCAGGGAGATCACCCCACTGAAGAATTGTATTACGAACCAGAAGCCAAGTACAACGAGGGCAGGGAGTTCCGCGAGTTGAATGAAGAAAAATATGGGTATAACGGTTACGACTCTGGCTTTGGGGAACATGAGGAGATAGGCACCAAGGACACCTGATATGGCTCCGCTCGCTCCAACTGTTGGAATGGCTGATGTCGAATCTATGAACACATGAAGTGCTCCGGCAACAAGGCCGCAAACCATATAAAAGGCGAAGTAGCGTCCGTGACCAAGTTTGTCCTCAATATTGTCTCCAAATATCCACAGGTAAAGCATATTTCCGGCGAGGTGCAGCCACCCGCCGTGAAGAAACATCGATGTGAAAAAAGGCGGTACGGCATCCGCGTATTGGTATCCGGAAAACGCCAGCATAACGTCTGCCGGAACAACGCCATAATGCAGGAACAGCGTTTCAACGCGGGCTCCGAGAGACACTTCGTAGAGGAATACCACCACATTAAGGGCGATCAATCCCACATTGACAAACGGCCTTTTGTGGGTCGGATTGATGTCCCGGATCGGAATCATAAAGTTTGTCCCCGAAACCTGAAACGCCCCCCCGGTCCCCCAGATTTTCTGAACACGACAATTCTGTTAGTGTTTGTCCCCCCCTTGTTATTACTGATCCCCCAGATGTTCGAAGTCTTCGTGAATGACTGGGAATTGATGAGGATTTCTTCAAGCTTGAATCCTGCCTTGAGGCCCAGGGGAACAACATGATCCTCCAAAAAAATCGTTTTCTTCCGGATCTCCCCGACCTCAAAAGCCACCACACCGCCGTCTTTGGTGATCCGAAACAATTCATGGAACACAGGTTGCATTGCCTCTCCCCAGCCTGCAACGTTCCGAGCCATGGTTATCTTCCGCCCGATTTCCCGCGCATTGATCCCATTGAACCAACACCGCAGCCAGTTATCGGCTGCATAGTTCACAATGTCCAAGAATGGCGGAGATGTGACGGTCAGGGAAACGCTGGCATTCCCGATTTCGGGCACAGACCCGGCACCGTTGTTCAAAAGGATCACCGATTCGGCTCCTTTTGACAATGCATGAACTTCCTCTGCAGTGAGGTATCGTAAGAGGCGTGCGCTTTTTCGGGCAATCAGTTCTTTGACGTTCCGGTATCCTGGCTTCTGCTTCAGTGTTCGATTGATGCGGCGCTGGTTGTCCGGTGATACTGCCTGATTGGGCGGAAGGGTGTACACGGAGAAGAATCCGGGCGAATGGCCCGTCAGCCGGTTTGTTGCGACCATGCGAATCCACTTGTCGATGGAATCCTCGTCCCCCTCGTCCCTTCTTCTTTTCAGATATCGCTTCAACGAAACAAGCTCTGCTTCGGTTCTCCGATGGAAAAACATCGAGAGGTCGATGGTACTTTTCGCTTTGGTTGAAAATCGGATTTCCGAGAGCCGACCTTTGATCGTTTCGAGTGACGGGATCATCAAACGAGGTTCAACAAGGACAATACTCAGGGGATTGATGTCATTCCCTATGGCTTTCCTGCCGAGAAGGAGAGCCTCCAGCACTGTGGTTCCCCGACCCATGAACGGATCATACACCACATCCCCGGGACGCGTGTACCTCTCGATGAAAAAGGCGGGGACCTGTGGTTTAAAACACGCTCGGTAGGATATTTCGTGGAGAGCGGATGCTTTCCGTTGCGCCGAGGTCCAAAACTCCCGCGTAAGCGGCACTGGCTTTTGCGCATGAACCCCGAAGGTCAAAGGAACGCCCCCTGATCAAGAAAACGCTTCAACTGTTCCGCAGACCTTGGCATTGGCCCCTCACAACGCAGTTTCGGTTCAAAGATCTTTCCGGGATTGAGAATTCCGTTCGGATCGATCACCCGTTTGATTTCCTGCATCATCGCAACCGCCGGGATTCCCACTTGTCGTTCCAGGAAATGTTTCTTTGTCAGCCCTGTGCCATGCTCGCCCGTTATTGTTCCCCCCATGCCGATTGCAGCCTCAAAGATCTCTTCAAAAGCCTTTTCTGCCCGCGCAATCTCCTCGTGATCACGCTCGTCCGTCAAACAAGTGGGATGCAGATTGCCATCGCCCGCGTGGCCGAAATTGCCGAATGTCAAGTTATAGTGCTTTGAGATCGATTGGATTTTCTCCAGCATCGGCGCCACCATATTTCTCGGGACCGTTGCATCCTCTAAGATCGTCGTCGGCCGAATGCGTGCCAGCGCTGCGAAGGCACCCTTCCTCGCGGCTTTCAGTTTTATTGCTTCTTCGTTGTTCGAAGCAATTCTGACATCCCCCGCCTTGTGCGCTTTGCAGAGTCTGAGAATGCTTGCAGCGTCCTCTTCGACCACGCTCGACCGTCCGTCAACTTCAATGAGCAGCAGAGCCTCAGCATTCACCGGAAGACCAAGATGCGCATACTCCTCCACACATCTGATGGTCGTATTGTCCAGGAACTCCAGAGCTGCCGGCGTGATTCTGGCAGCGATGATCCCGGAGACCGTCTCAGCCGCATCGCTTAGTCGGTCAAACGAAACCAGCATGGTCCGGCTCGTTTCCGGCTTCGGAACCAGTTTGACGAGGATCCGGGTGAAGATTCCCAACGTCCCCTCAGAACCGATAAACCAATCCTTCAGACTGTATCCCGCAACATCTTTAACAGATTTTCCGCCCGTTGTGATGATCTCCCCGTTTGGAAGCACCGCCTCAAGGCCCATAATGTAGTCTTTTGTCACCCCGTACTTCAGGCCCCGCAACCCGCCGGCATTCTCTGCAACGTTTCCCCCGATCGTACATATCGTTGAACTTCCAGGATCAGGGGGATAAAAGAGTCCCTTTGCTTCCACGGCAGCATGCAACGAAGCCGTGATGACCCCCGGTTGCACCCATGCTGTGAGATTCTCCTCGTCAAGTTCCAGGATCGAATTCCAATGATTTGTCAGAAGGACAACACAATTCTCCACCGGAATGGACCCCCCGCTTAAGCCTGAGCCTGAGCCCCTTGCAACGATACTGAACCCCCGCTTATTCGCCAGTCGGAGAATTGCGGAAATTTCCTCCACGTTTCGCGGGCGGACTATTGCCTCCGGAAGCTGTTTCAGCAAAGGCGTTCCGTCATAGGAATAAGCGATCTTATCTTCGGGAGAAGTCAAGACATTGGAGGGACCCGAGAGCGAGGCGAGTTCGGAAAGTATTTCGCCGGAGAGCATTTGTAAAAAGATACCTCATCAAGGCATGAAAAGCAAGGCATCGGAACGATTGGAGCCTCGCTGGGGACGGAACGTGCGACACGGACCTCGCCAGTATTCGGTCGTGGACCCTTCGTCCTGAATGGTGAGCCAAAGAGTTCCTTCAAAGGAAGTCGAACCATCACCTTCACCTTTTTATTCCCGTTTGTTTCTCGATCAATTTTTTACGTACTTTATTCACACACCAACGGATGACCAATGGAACGACTAAAAAAGAGATCGTGGGCAGAGCCATTCAAAATAAAAGTTGTCGAGCCGCTCAAGATGACAACTCCCGAGGAACGGGAGAAAGCATTGCGCGAAGCGGGATACAACACCTTTCTTCTCAAATCCGCCGATGTTTACATTGACTTACTCACCGACAGCGGCACCAACGCGATGAGCGATTACCAGTGGGCGGGAATGATGCTGGGCGATGAAGCCTATGCCGGAAGCAAGAATTTTTACAACCTTGAAGAGAATGTTCAGAAATACTACGGGTATAAGTATCTGGTTCCGACTCATCAGGGCCGCGCGGCAGAACACCTCATTTCAAAAATTCTCATCAAACCCGGCGATTCGATCCCCGGCAACATGTATTTCACGACAACACGGCTGCATCAGGAGCTCGCCGGGGGCACGTTTGTCGATGTGATCATCGATGAGGCGCACGATCCCGAACACTTACATCCGTTCAAGGGAAACATCGATCTCGGGAAGCTCAACAATCTCATCAACCGCGTGGGGGCGAAGAAAATCCCCTACATTTCGATCGCCGCGACCGTCAACATGGCCGGAGGCCAGCCGATCTCCATGGAGAATCTCAAGTCTGTCCGGGCGCTCTGCAGCAAGAATGGGATCCGCGTCATTCTCGATGCGACAAGGGCTGTCGAAAATGCCTACTTCATCAAAACCCGGGAGGCGGGGTACGCAGACCGGACCATTGCGGAAATTCTCAAGGAGATATGCTCTTACAGCGATGGATGCACGATGAGCGGGAAAAAGGATCTCCTTGTGAATATCGGGGGATTCCTCGCCGTGAATGATTTTGAAGTGTTTGAGGAAGCACGAAACCTCGTCGTGGTTTTTGAGGGACTCCATACGTACGGAGGATTGGCTGGCAGAGACATGGAAGCCATGGCCCGAGGAATCGAAGAAGCGGTCCAGGAAGATCACATCCGGGCACGGATCGGCCAGGTTGAATATGTCGGCGAGAAACTGAATAGCATTGGAATCCCCATCGTTCTTCCCGTCGGCGGACACGCCATTTTCCTCGACGCAAAGAAATTCCTTCCGTCAATTCCGCAAACCGATTTTCCGGCCCAAACGCTGGCAGCTGAGCTTTACGCTGAATCGGGAATTCGCGCCATGGAGCGCGGAATAGTCTCGGCCGGCCGGAACAAAGAGACCGGAGACCACTATTATCCGAAACTGGAACTCGTTCGCCTTACCTTTCCGCGCAGGGTCTATACTCAGGCACATTGCGATGTCACTGCCGAGGCGGTCGAAGCCGTATTCGACCGAAGGACAAAGATCAAGGGTATGACAATGATCTACGAACCGAAATATCTCCGATTCTTTCAAGCCAGATTCGAAAGGAAATAGCTGCGATAATGAGACCCTTCCTCGCAACTTTCCTTTCCCTCCTCTTCCTTGTTTTCGTTTCCTGTTCTGGAGATGCTCCGGAATCAATCCGTGATGTCCGATCCAAATCCGAACCCGGGGATACGACACTGCCCTTCGCGCTTCTTACTGCTGCAGAACGCGGACAACTGCGCGAACAACTCATGAAGGAAGGCAAATATGATTGCTGTACCCGGCCGGGATGTGCAGAGTGCATCGGAAGCAAGGATTCTTGCGGTTGCTATATGGCGATCAAGAGCAAGGACCCGATTTGCGGCGAGTGCTTTGACGGCTACAAGGAAGGGACAGGTAAGCTGAAAATGGTGAGTATCGTGGATCTGGAAAAGATCAGAAATGAGGCGAAAATCCGCAATTAGCCTCGCGGTCCGGAGTCGTGCGCTTTCGGATCGATGGTACCCCAGTCTTCAATCCCCCCCGCTAGCGTTTTCGCGTTTTCAAATCCGCGCTGAACCAGAAAATTCACCGCATAGGCACTCCGGTTGCCGCGCTGACAATAGACCACGATCTTCTTGTCTGCATCAAGTTCCCGAAACCGCTTACGCAGCTGATTCAGCGGTATGAGCGTACCGCCGATATTGAATCCTTCATGTTCGTAGGCTTCACGAACATCAATGAGGACAATTTGTTCACCTTTTTCGATGAGTTCTTTGAGCTGGAAGGACGTTATCTCGTGCTTCATGTGGTGGCGGAAAAGGACATTGAGAAGCAATAGCTACCGCATCGGGGTGCGGCAATATAGATACTCCCGGGAGATACTTCTGTGAAGGCCGTCACCTTTTTAGCCCCGGTGACTCAAAGACCCAACCGGTCAGCACCACCCTTCATGGCCTCAATGACAAATTTCAGGTGCTCGTCCAGCGAAACCCCCAACTCTTGAATCCCCTTCTCGATATCCTCCCTGCTGACATTTCTTGCAAAACCCTTGTCCTTGAGCTTCTTTTTCACCGATGACACTTCCAAGTCCCTGATCTTGTTCGGCCGGATCACCGCAACGGCCATGATAAAGCCGCAAACTTCGTCACAGGCATACAGGCATTTGGCCATCAGAGTATCCCTCGGCACATTCATGTAGTCGGCATGTCCCAAAATCGCCCGACGCACATCCTCCGGGTAGCCCTTTTCGGTCAGAATTTCGGACCCTTTCGTCGGATGATCGGGCGCGTTGGGATACCGCTCATAATCGAAGTCGTGAAGAAGCCCCGTGATCGCCCAACGCTCTTCCTCCTCACCGTGCTTCCGTGCATAAGCCCTCATTGAGACCTCAACCGCATACATGTGACGACGCAGGGCTTCGTTCGATGTATACTCGTGCATCAGATTCAACGCTTCACTGTAGTCCATTCCTGATTACTCCGTTACTGAGAGAAAACAATTTTGTATATTAGGAGGTGCTCACGTACCTCGCGATCATTTTCGTTGTTCTGCTGCTGGCATCCATTTTCTATGGATTCAGCATTGTCCTTCGCCGCCCCCAATCGCCGGGAGAAGCATCCAAGGAACGCTGCACCCTGTGTAAAGTTCAATTCGACAAATCACTTCTGGTCGAACGGGCAGTTGGTGACTCTCGCCTCTATTACTTCTGCCCCCAATGCATCGCTTCCCTTTCCGCTGATTCCGCCCAACACACGAATCAGTCCTTGTAAAACTTCCGCAGGAATCCTTCAGCCGAAGGACATACGCGCCTCAGGCGGCACTCCGGACATTTGGGCTTGCGGGCGTCACAAGTCTCCCTCCCATGCAGAATAAGAAGATTGCTGAAATCATACCAATCGGCTTTTGGCACAACCTCCATCAGATCCTTCTCAATCTTCTCGGCAGTCTTTTCTTCTGATAATCCGAGTCGTTGTGACAGCCTTTCCACATGCGTATCAACCACGACACCCTCGTTGACGCCAAAAGCCCCGCCAAGAACGCAGTTCGCAGTCTTCCGTCCCACACCACCGAGCTGAAGCAGCTCTTCCATCGTCCGCGGAACCTCTCCCCCGAATTGTTCCATGATGCTCTTTGACGCTGCAATGATATTGCGTGCCTTGTTCCTGAAAAACCCAGTTGAGCGGATCTCGACCTCCAGTTCCTTTTGATCCAAGGATGCAAAATGTGCCGGTGTCGCATACTTTCTGAAAAGCCCCGGAGTTACCATGTTCACCCGTGCATCCGTGCATTGTGCTGAGAGAATGGTGGAAACAAGAAGTTGAAACGGGTTCTCGTGGAGAAGAGCTGTTTTCGGGGCCGGATAACGCCTTCGGAGCGTGGTAATCATCCTCTTAACCCGCGACTTCAATTCCTTTTGAGACAATTTCTTCATTCCTGAATAAACTCCTTGCACAGGACATGCCCGCCCTGAAGAGCATTTCTGAGGAACGGAGCATCCTCTTTTGAATACAGCGACGAAATCGCTTCACTCAGCACCGCTGGTTCATTTCCCTGAAGGCGCAACACGAACTCCCGCCCGGAACCGAGTCCAAGTTTCCTTTGCCATAGCGAGCCATGGGTGATCTTCTTCAGGCCAATAACCGCAGCGAGCTTCGACTTTAGTGCCGATCGAAAGACATCATATTTTACTCCCCCCTTTGAAAAGAAGGCCGCCATTTCATATTTCGACGTATTCGCCCCTAATTCACCCTCCAAAACGATGAGATTGTGCGCACTGTATGCGTATGAATCAAATTCCCCAATGTGCTTTCCATGAACCGGAGTGTAAATACCAATACGATCGCGGACCATGTGCTCGATGATATCGAGGTTCATTCCGCCTTCCACAAGAAACACCGACTCGAATATATCCCGCTTTGGGCGACCCATGCTGAATCCAAGTTCCGTCAGGTACTTCCTGCCCGAGAGCACCAGCCTTTTTGCAATACCTGTCGGCAGATCGACCACTTTTCCCTCGGATGTCTGTATCATACCCAGAGGTTTTTCCGAAAGAACTGTGCGCGAGTATTCTTCGATCCGCTCGCGAAGGATGCTCTGGATCGCTTCACTGTCGGATTTCAACGGAGTACTCAGATATTCAAGAAGCCGTCCGCGGGCCGCTTGTAACGTCCGTGTCACCGCTTCCTTCCGAAACTCATCCCATGCCACATTGATTTTTCCCGTCTCATCACGAAGTAAACGATGAAAATCTTTCATGGTCTGAACATAGACCGCCGGATCGATCCCTTTTCGCACCTGGTGCATGGCAGAATATGCAATGACAGGCATTTCGAATTTCAAAGCGGAGTACGCGCTCATGTACGCTTCCTGAAAAAAGCCTCTACTTTTTGAACGGTCATTGTGTTCAGCACATTCTTCTTCTCCAGCCACCCTTTTCTCGCAACACCGATCCCATATTGTACGTCGTCAAGCCCGTCCGCATTGTGCGCATCAGGATTGATGGCAAGCATGACGTCTTTGTCGCGGGCGACACGGACAAACCTCCAGTCCAGATCGAGCCTGTACGGATGTGCGTTGATCTCGAGGACCTTACCAAAGTCTGCCGCTGCCTGGATCACTTCATTCATGTTCGCCGGATAACCATCCCGCGAAAGCAGAAGCCGCCCGGTCGGATGACCGATCATGGTCACGTGTTTGTGCTTGATGGCTTTCACAAGACGCTTCGTCCCTTCGGTCTCCGTCATGTTGAACTTGCTGTGAATCGAAGCGATCACGAATTCGTAATTTGCCAGAACGCTGTCGGGGAAGTCGAGCGTGCCGTCGCCCAGAATGTCGACTTCGATTCCTTTGAAGATCCGGACCGCATTCGATGCAGCATTCAGGCGGTCGATTTCCTTCAACTGTGCCTTCGCCTTTTGCCCCGTCATTCCGCCGGCGTACACGGCTGCCTTACTGTGGTCGGACACGCCCCAATATTTCCACCCCTTTGCTTGTGCAGCAGCAGACATTTCTTCAAGCGTATTGGAGCCGTCGCTGTAGGTCGTGTGACAGTGGAATGTCCCCTGAAGATCCTTCAATTCAACCAGTTCTGGCAAATCATCGGCCCGCGCAGCATCAAATTCGCCCTGATTCTCGCGAAGTTCGGGCGGAATGTACCTCAGTCCGAGGAAAGCGTACAGCTCTGCCTCATCCTTGCACCGGGGTGCTTTCTTTCCCTTCCCGTTCTCTTCAATGGGAGAAAAAGTGTATTCGTTGAGACTCCACCCTTTCTTCCTCGCAAGCGAACGCATTTCCACGTTGTGTTCCTTGGAGCCGGTGAAATAATTCAACGCAAAAGGAAATTCGGATTCTTCAACGATCCGAAGGTCGCAATTGATTCCCCCACTCAACACAATGCTCGATTTTGTCTCCCCTCTACCGATGATCCGCTCGGCTTTTTCCACAAACGCAGTCATGATGTCTTCCCGGGCGGACTGTGACGCACTCACAACGATATCAATGTCTCCGATAACCTCTTTCCGCCTTCGGAGACTGCCCGCAATTTCACAATGAGCGATATCAGGCCGATTCTTCAAGATCTGAAGAATCTCGTCAGCGGCGCGCAAAGCTTTATGGATGTGATGTTTGTCGGAGGTTTTCGAAAGTCGTTCAATCCCTTTAAGAATATTCGCTTCGGTCTTTTCGCCGAACCCTTCGACCTCTGAGAGCCGATGTTGTTCTGCCGCCGCCTTGAGATCGGGAACAGATTCGATACCGAGCCGTTCGTAAAGGATCCGAACTCGTTTTGGCCCCAATCCCGGAATTTTCACAATGTCCAGCAGGCCCGGCGGCAGGGAATGCCTTAATTCCTGATACTCGGCAGAATTTCCTGTTTCAACAAGCTCTTTGATGATCCCGGCGAGACCTTTTCCGATGCCGTCAATTTCCGTCAGGCGTTCTTCGGCAATCAACTGCTTCAGATCTTCGGTTATTCCGGCCACAATGATTGCGCCGTTATGAAAGGCGCGAGTGCGAAACGGATTGGCTCCCTGGAGCTCGAGAATGGTCCCCATTTCCTCAAGAATCTCAGAGACTCGTTTCCTATCCATGCGACGGCTGGGGTTCGAGGATTTCAGCAGAGGGATTGACCGCGAGAAAGTCGGCATAAGCGAGAATGCGGTCCCGTACCGGAGCAAACTCGAGATACTGCATCAGGTCCTGGCGGACTTTTGAGGAATGCGGCAAACCTTTGAAATAGCCGCTGTAGTGCTTCCGAAATTCGATCACACCTTTGCGCTCTCCCTTGAATTCAATGGAAAGACGAAGATGTTCAAGGAGAATGTTGAACCGGTCTGAAACCGGGTTCTCCGGTGCCCGTGAACCCGTCCGGATGAAGTGCTTTGCCTGTTGAAAGATCCAGGGATTGTCGATGGCGCCCCGGCCGATCATGATGCCGTCGCAGCCTGTTTCTGCAAAGAGGCTTTTGATTCGCTCGGGAGTTTCGATGCTTCCGTTGATCAAAATGGGCATCCCGACCTCGGCCTTGATCTTTGGGATCCACGAGAAATCCGGTTCGCCCTTGTGACCCTGTGCCCGCGTCCTGCAGTGGACCGTCAGCGCTTTCACGCCAGCTTGTTCGAGCATTTTTGCAACATCGACAATTCGGATGCTTTCGCTATCCCAGCCCAATCGGGTTTTAACGGTCACCGGGATGCCCACAGCATTGACCACCGAGCGCACGATCCGCTCCATTTTCGGCAGATCGCGCAGCAATCCTGCCCCGGCGCCACGCAACGCAACATCCTTTACCCAGCAACCGCAATTGATATCGATCAGGTCGGGATTCTGGCTTTCGGCGATTTTCGCCGCCCCCTCCATGGAAAGTTCCTCCGAACCATAGATCTGGATCGCGAACGGCCGTTCCTCTTCAAGGAAACGCAGTTTTTCTTTTGTTTTCTTGGAATCGCGGATGAGCCCCTCGGAGTTCACGAATTCCGTGTAGACAATATCGGCTCCAAGGCGCTTGCAGATGACGCGGAATGGAAGATCCGTGACATCTTCCATGGGCGCCAGAACGATGGCTTTATCAATATTGATTGAACCTATTACCATGACAGGTCTCAATGTGACATATCAAATGGGAGAATCGGCGTTGTGCAATAAAGTACGGAAAATGCCGAGGAATTACAACGGGGAGGCGTGGAATGCTATCTGGTGCGGTGTCGGAGAGGACCTATTCTATTCTTTATTGCCTCACTGCTGCGACGGTTGCAAACTCTCTCGCAAAGATGTCTTCGAGTTCATTCTGAAATGCCAACAGCTCATCCTGGAGATCCTTCCACATTCCAGTCCACCGTTCATCCGTACGCGACCTGAGGGCGCGATAGTACTCGATCCCCGCGTTCAGATTGTCCCGAAACGTTTCAAAGAACTTCCGCTGTTTTTCGTCCAGTGGTTTCACAGATTCCCGGATCTCACCCTTCAGGTAATCCACATAGAGCCTGAGTTCCTTCATGAAAACATGCGGACGGTCTGTCCTTCGAATGAGATTCGTTCTTCCATAAATGTGGTCCACCATCGTCTTTAACGAAACGATCTCGGAGAAGTAAGCGATATTGGGTCCGGGACAAATGAGAACACCGTCTCCGCCTTGTTGTTTTCTCTCCAGCCCATGCACCACCAGGGCGCCCGCTCCCAATCCGGCACAAAGACACGATTTTTCCACAATGCGATCGAATCGCTGTTGATATTCCGCTACCGTGAGTCCCAGCCCATCGAGTTCAGAGAGCTTCAGTTTCTGATACTGCCGCGAAGCAACACAAATCGGGCGTTCGGTAAATTCCGTGTTGAATTCGAGGTATTCCTTTGGGCAGGAGCTCCCGGGCCTTCCGCCTTCAACGAGAGATCTCTGTTCGACGTGTTTTGAAGTTCCTTTGAGGGCATAAAACGGAACACCGAGGGGAGAACTGTGGCTGAGAACAACATCTTTCTCTTTGGCCGCAACAAGCTGGTCCCTCGTGTGATCATCAACATTGGTAACCTCGGGAACGAGGAGAAATGGTGTCGCCCATCCCACAGAATCCAAAGCATAATGGTCCAGAAGGAACTGATGTTCTTCGGCCGTGCCCACTCCGCCCTGCGCTGTAATTTTCAGGGGAAGCGGTCGTTTCGGAACCGGGCGGCCCTGTCTTTGAAGGGCCTCGGCAAGCGTTTCGTGCGTCGATTGGATCAATTGCCCCCGATTGTTCTTGAACTCCTCAAGAATCGGACCCATCAGCAGTCCATCGGTCGCAAACGCATGACCGCCGCAATTGAGACCGGATTCGATCCTGTATTCTGATACCCACAATCCCTTCTTTGCGAGAAACTGACCCTGAATACGTGCTGACCGGTAATCGCTCACCTTGATGGTGATCTTCTTTTTGAGTACGCCGTTTTCGTTTGGAAAGAAGCCATCAAAGCGCGCAATATAACTGTAGAGCCGAGGGTTCATTCCGGCCGACAACACCAACGATGATTCCAGGACACTCTCCGCAAATCCGCGAAGCGCAGAATGCGCGGCGTTGTGTTCCACCGGCAGTGGCTGCTTGTCCCGGTACATCTGTTTGTCCAGCTTGGTCATGATATTGACGTCGATGCTACCAGGGTGGAGATGCTCATGCGCCCACTTCTCGAGATCCTCCCTGATTGTATTGTTGTGTATGAAATCGGTAAACTTCCTCTTGAGCTCCGACAGATCCGGCAGCATGTCGATGTACTTTTGGAACTCCTCCCCTTTTTCATGAAATGAACGCTTCAATCGTTCAAAACGGGTCTTCACCGTCTGATCGATCAAATCAAGATAGGATGTGATCCTTCGTGCCCGAAAGTCGTCCTCTTCCTCGGTGATTGGCACAAACGGAACCTCGCACTCTCTGCAATAACGCTCCCTCATCTTTTCGATCAGCATGTCATCCACAATCGAGATCACGGAGGATATTCCGTATTGAGCAACCTTTGCGGGAGTGTCGACACTGAAACCGGTTCCCATTACGGGAATGTGGAAGGTGTGGGGTGAAGAAGTACCGTTCATTGATCCGGGTAACCTTGATTAAGTGCGAGGCAAGCTGAAAACGAGAATCCGGGGACCTCGTGATGATTGAAAGTACGCAAACTGGCGGGAAGTTACAACCGTAGCGTAGACTTCAACAAGAGGGTTTTTGGCAAGATCAGGGTAGGGCATGCCCTTCATACGCTGTAAAAGTTCCTGTCCAGGCTACGATATTGGATCGCTTCACTGAGGTGTTCTGATCGGATCGATTCGCACTCCGAAAGGTCGGCAATGGTTCGCGAGACCTTTAGAATCCTGTCGTACGCTCGGGCCGATAGACCCAGCTTGTTCATTGCCATCTTCAAGAGTTCCGCTCCTGACTCATCAATTCCGCAGAATTCTTTGATTTCCCTTGTTTCCATATCTGCGTTACTGA
The DNA here is from genome assembly GCA_040880975.1 of Bacteroidota bacterium. Classification (GTDB taxonomy): domain Bacteria; phylum Bacteroidota; class Ignavibacteria; order UBA10030; family UBA10030; genus JBBDYD01. The sequence continues at coordinate 317,504 of JBBEEC010000033.1, forward strand.
ACAAGCCCTTTCGCCCCAAGAACCTTTTGTTCTGAATCCCCCTTGCCTTTTTCACTCTGTCACGAATGGATCGCGACGACTCTCCTGCTTTCCCCGTCGACAGCTCGTTGTATTTTACCGCAGGTACGTCAACGTGAATATCGATCCTGTCTAGCAGCGGTCCGGATATCTTCCCCATGTACTTATGAATCTGCTGGGGCGTGCATGTGCATTCCTGTATGCCTGAACCAAAGTGGCCGCAGACGCAGGGTTGCGTTGCCAAAGTACGGGTCCGGTCGTTCTTACTGCAGTCCGGCCAAAATCAGCTAAATTCCCGAAATCGCTTGTCACGATCGGTGATCACGTCCGGGCAAAACGACTTGAATTGAAATTGTTACAAAAGGTTGTGGCCCGGCTTGTCGGGGTCGATGAGACTACGGTCTATAACTGGGAACGAGCCTACACCAAGCCGCCGCTCAGGTACATGCCGAAAATTCTGGAATTCCTGGGCTATGATCCTGACCCTGAAGAAGCGAAGAAAATTAGGGCAGAAGCTGCTGAAGTACCAGCGGAATCGAGGAATGACACAGAAGGAGCTTGTTAGGCGGATTGGGATTGATCCGGGGACGCGCTGAGTAGGCTGGAGCGAAATATGGGTAAGTGTTTTCGGGGAGTCCTTAAGAAAGTGAACTATTTTCGTAGAGGGCGCCCCTGACAAGGAAAAGAAAGGCGAATGGCCAATGTCCCATTCGCGTCAAGGAAAGACGATTCACGGACCGAACTACTTCACCAATTGCATTCTCCTCACAAAAGTCTGTTCGCCATATTCAAGTCGATAGAAGTAGATGCCACTCGGAATGTCCGCACCATCAAAATTAATAGAGTAGTTCCCTGCTGACTTGAATTCATTCAACAGAGTCTTTACTCGCCGTCCCAGTACATCGAAAACTACCACCCGCACATTCCCGTTGTCTGGTAGGTCGAATCGGATCTCCGTCGTTGGGTTGAACGGATTCGGATAGTTTTGAGCCAGATGAAACACAGGAATTGGGCCTGAGGCCTTCGTCTCCGGTATACTGATGTCAACCGCGAATCCGCTTGTTGGTGGTAACTCCTCAAAAATGTTAAGCAAGCTGAATGTGCAGGTAGAGTCTATCTCCCGGATCCCGGACAATGTGAATCTCGCAGAGTGGGGACTTATGCTCAGGTCCTCGAGCACCTTTCTCGACTCTATTTTCAGGAGTTCCGACTGTTCTAGCATGCTCCCCTCTAATACATCTGTTTGTGCAAGCGCTGCCAAATTACTTCCGGCCGTTGAAAACATTTCAACTGTGAGCTGCATCCCACTGCCAAGAACGGAAATATTTCTTGCCGAGACGGCATATTCCAGTTCGAGAACTTTTGCTCCTTTCGGAAGGAGAAAGCTCTCTGATCCGAGATATTCCCAGCTCTTGACAGCGAGAGTCGAATCATCTTCCGGTAGGCTTTTGAAATTTGCGAAATACTCCGTGCCATCTGGTCCCACGGCTCTCAGTCTGCCAACTTTAACAACGAGTTCGGCTTGCCTCTCATCGTCTCTGAGAACAATGATACGTTCCTGTTTCCATCTCATCTGTCCGGAAGTCTTTTGAAACGTCGGATTGTTGAACTGGATGGCGTAGGGCGACACCGAACCGCCAGTCCAGAGCACCTTTGCAGTTCCGCTAGCCGGGTTACTCACGGAGACGGACGGGTACAAACCTGTTGATGACAGGATAGAGCCGCTAGTGATCGGATAACCTGAGTTGATGCTCGTATTCACTACCCTGTTGAGATTATCGTACCACGCGATTGTGGCCTCATATGTTGCGTTTGTTGAGACGTTCGGCCTGTAGTAATGATTGCTCCCGCTCTGAATGACATTATAAAACGACGTTGCATTCTTGTTGTGAATCACTGTTCGTCGCCCCGAGTAGTTTCCATCCCAGACATAATGGTGATTGAAATTACTCGTAACCACGTAGGACGGATAACTCTGATCCGAAACAAGATAGGCGCCAGAGCTTACCCACGTTGGGCTGCTACTCCAACTGCTCCCGTAGAAATGTGACGCGTAGATCTTGTTGTCATCATTCCATGCAAGGCGAAAATATCCGTAACTGTTGCTCTGGTATGCAAGAGTTGGATTCCTTGATTGCGAATTCGTGCCGTTCACTGTTATCGTGTTCCAGGAACCGGCAGATGGGGTTGTAACGGTCGTCCTTGCCGATTTCAGATTATTCAAGGTCCTATAAACAATCATGAGTTCAAAAGGATTGCTTGGTGTGCCTGCCATGATGACCGGCGAAGGACCTGGCCACCAGCTATCGACATTCGAAGCAAGCGTAATGGGCGTGCTTTGCCACGAGGTTCCTTGATAGGTGCTGTAGTTGTAGACGATATTCCACGGAGCATTTCCTTTCTGCCAAACAACGTACGGGAATGTCGCGTAGTTGTTGTACCGGCCCGTTATTGACGGTTGCGCATTACTTCCGAGACCGTCGCTGATCCTCTTGGTCACAGTCCAGCTCGCACCATCGTTTGGAGAAAAGCGATAATAGATCTCGTCGAAACTCTCGAATACTTCATGTAATGCACCGGAGGACTCACGGAACAGCTTTCTCTGATTATTTCCGGCCGTTGCCGTTGAGTTTGCGGACCTGTTTTCGAATGCAAGATCCTCCACGTCCTTCATCCAAAAGAGTCTACCTTCGCCCGGGCCAAGTGTAACGGTAAAGGTTGTGTGATCTTGGCCGGAATCATAAGTGCCGGAATACGTTACCTTATTTCTTTGATCCTCAATAAACCAGGGACCACCATCAAGCTGAACGGCAATATTCTGTGGTGAAGAGACACTACCGTCCTGATTATTGCAGACTCGATTGGCAACCATAAAATAAACACTCGAATCGCTCCCCTGATCGATCCGTTTGAACGTTCCGATTTCAATCATGCTCCCCGAAACGTACTTGACCCCAGCGGCGTTTCCGGTTGGGATGGCGGTCCTTGGAAATGCCTCGTAGACACGGAGCTTGCGCAAGATCGGACCAACAGATTTCAACTCATCATGAACATTAGCAAGGTTCTGAAATGCATCTTCGTTGTCTGGGTCTGTAACTTGATTGTATGGATCCCGGTTCTCATCAACAAGCCCGATGTATCCTTCTACCACACAACTGGATAAAATACTTTGACCTGAGACACCGTCCAGCAAGTGCTGAGGGGGAAGCGTGTATGAAGGCGACGATCCTCCGGCAGCTGACCCACCACCAGGCGGAAATGAACCATAGACGAATGACGTAATCCCTCTTGCCCCTCGGCTCAGCGCGAGATATGCCTGAGTACGTAATTCGTAGAAGTTCGGCCGACGAAGATCGGCAGGGCACTCGACGCTGCGTTCCTCTCGATGGGCTTGTATAATTGCCTGCCATTCGGTATGCTTTTCCCGCAGCCTGTTCATTGTCGCATCGTAGTGAATCAGGTAGTCGTCAAACGCGTCCTGTTGATCGTTAAAGTTTTGGCCATGAAGTGCGTCGAAGAAGTAAGCATCCATCTGTAAGATGTCAAGATGTGGTACCGCGTCCGTGAAACCGGGAGGAGGGGCTCCGCCGGAAACCCAATAGGACTTCCGCTCTGGGTCAAGCTCTTGAATCTTCCTCGAAACCAATTCGATCTTCGGCCAGAGATCTTGTTCAGCACCGGGATCCCATAGGTGCTCTTGTCCGAAGGTGTAGTTATAAAATGCCTGATGAGAGCCATAACTTGATTTTATGCTATTGATAATCGTTGTGACCTGTGCGCTGTCAGATATCGGACGACCCATCCACCAATACAAAGAATTCGTTATCATCGGATGATTCGGTGACCAGTAGTACCAGTTTGCGATGTCCGTCTTGTATCCGTTTGCATCTGCAAATGCAATGACCGTGTCCTGAACCCAATAAGGGATCCAGTAGACCAGATAATTGCCTCTGAGGTTCGTCCAATTCTCTTGTTCAAGCGACCAGTTCGGATCGCCTGAAAATGGAGGTGTGTTATGGTCGATCCAAATTCCCCACACCCCGAGGGGGAAATAGCTGCTCGTATCACTTTGCTGTCCGAGGGTGTGGCTTGCGAAGCAAGAAAAAACGCATACAGTGAAAAGGACCACTTTGAGAGAGATTCTCATAACAATCCACCCCTTTCTTTTGCAGCTTATCGGATGAGTAACATTTTTCTTGTGATGACAGAATTCCCGGCAACCAGACGGTAGAAATAGACTCCCGATGTTAAATCCTCACCTCTGAACAGCAATTCGTGGTTTCCGGAATCCTTGGTATCGTCGATGAGTGTTACGATTTCCTGACCAAGAATATTCCTGACATTGAGTTTCACATGCGTTCTTTGTGGAAGAGAAAAGGCAATGTGAGTCTCCGGATTAAACGGGTTGGGGTAGTTTTGATGAAGATAGGGTCCCTCGGGAATGGCATGACCGTTATTTCCGTCCTTCACTGTGGTTATCAGGCCTGCTGAATCGATCTTTCCGGCGTACACTGCCGAATAATCGCTGTTTCTTAGATCGTCCCACACCACTATAGCTCCTCCTCGGCCATCGGAAACAGCACGAGGATTTTGTTGAATTCCGCCAGCATCACACAAGGGCTTTCCCCTTAGCCCAAGTAATGGGATTCCGGTTATACTAATTCGTTGAGCGTAAATATCCGGGTCGGTTCCCGTTCCCGTTGCGAAGTCGGTCCAGAAGTTCCAGATCCCCCCATCTGGGTGTCTGACTTGATGAGACTCTGAAAACCCTGTACTCGCGTCGGTGAATTGGGCCCCCTCATCAGGCCAGGCCTTTGTTCCCGAACTGTCGAGATGCTGAATCCACCGACTGTGCCCTATAAACACGCCTCCCTGATTGTCTGGTGTGTGTCGCCGTGCGCCGCCACCACGAGCGTCCCCGATTAGTATTCCTCCCCCTGCCCAACGAATCTCTCCGTTCTGGCAAATCCTCTGTGCAAAAATAAAAGCATCATTCGAGCCAGGAATTCTCGATAAGCTTGCCCAACTTATAATTATACCTCCATTCAAATCGGAACTCACGACCGGATGCAGGCTCCTGACGCTGTCGCTGATTTCAATACCGTTTGCAGACCAAAGGACTTTGCCGACGCTGTCAATCCGTTGAGTGTAAACCTTTTCATAAGTTGATTCTCCCTCACTCCAAGCCACAAACCCTCCACCTCTGCCATCCTCAATTACTGCGACATCATTTGCACTCACAAAAGCAGGTCGGTTGCTTATCCTTACTCCGCTGTCAGGCCAGACTCGATTGCCAAGACTATCCAAACGCTGAACATGGACATCGCTGCTGTCACCAACAAAAGAATTCCAGGCAATCAAGAGACCGCCTCTCTTGTCATCCGCGAGACTAATGAAAAGGCCACCAACCTCAGCCACCCTCACACCGTTGACCTGCCACAAACTCTCACCATATCTGTTGATTCGTTGAGAGTAGATGTGAGTACTCGTCAGCGAGCGGGAATCCTCCCAGGCAACATACGCACCACCATATCCGTCTGAAATGATACGTGGAAACGCTTGATGGCCGGTGTCATCAACTATCGGTATTCCATTTTTAGGCCACAGCGTTCTCCCGTCTGGTCCAATGCGCTGAGCGTAGATATCAGAATTGCCGTTTCGAACATCACGCCAACACACATACGCTCCACCGGAATCATCACTTGCTATCTGGGGGATCATGTAGAAACCGCTGTTGACGCTCGTGTCACACACGGCGACACCATTTGCCCGCCACTGACCGTGCATAAAGGTGGGGAAAAGAGAAAGAAGAGCGATGGAGCACAAGGAAGCAAAAAGAATGAGAGGCTTGCTTTTTCTATTCCTCACAAATTGTCCAAATCTAAAGAACATTCCGCGTTCCTTGGATGTTCGGCACTGTATAAGAAATCCCAGCCCTTTGTCGCTCAGTCACAGGACACGAGCTAAAGTAAAGGCTGGGATTCTCTTTTGGTTCGGTTTTCATTACCGCCTCACGAGGCGGAGTTGTTGCCAATCAGGCTTGCTGCCTTCTTCGATTCAGGCATGTGTTCTCATTCATTGGTCATCCCCGCGGTGGGTACTGCGAATATCGGACTTTTCGCAATTAGTGTCAAGTGGCGTTGGTGACGATGTGATGAGTCCGACGCGAATCATTCCTAAGTTGGATCAAGAAGAAAGCACGAAATCTCAAATCCGAAAAACGAAACAAATCCTAAGGTCCAAATAACGGAAATTCAAAACTACCTTATGCTGGTTTTTGAGCCTTTAAATATTACGTCATTAGACCTTGTTTCGGATTTCTTGCTTGTGATTTCTGCGCCAAAGGCGCATTCGCCTTCGGCGAAGGATTTCAATCTCAGACGGCGTAGAAATTCCGGTCGAGACTCCTGTACTGTATGGCTTCACTGAGATGTTCGGATCGGATTGACTCTGCTCCAGCCAGATCAGCAATGCTCCGCGACACCTTCAGAATTCGATCATAGGCCCTTGCCGACAGACCCAGCTTGTTCATTGCCATCTTCAAGAGTTCCGCTCCTGACTCATCGATTCCGCAGAATTCTTTGATTTCCCTTGTTTCCATATCAGCGTTACTGAACAATCCCTTTCGCCCTAAGAATCTCCTGGTCTGAATCTCCCGGGCTTTTTTCACACGGTCACGAATGGACCGCGACGACTCTCCTGCTTTTCCCGTAGACAGTTCGTTATATTTTACCGCAGGCACGTCAACGTGAATATCGATCCTGTCCAACAACGGCCCCGAGATCTTCCCCATGTATTTGTGGATCTGCTGCGGAGTGCAAGTGCATTCTTGAATGCCTGAACCAAAGTGGCCGCATACGCAGGGTTGCGTTGCCAAAGTACGGGTCCGGTCGTTCTTACCGCCAAACGGCCAAAATCAAACAAATTCCCCAAATCACTGGTTACCATTGGCAATCATCTCAGGGCAAGGCGGCTTGAATTGAAGTTATTACAAAAGGACGTGGCTAGGCTTATTGCAGTCGATGAGACGACAGTCTACAACTGGGAACGGGGCTATACCAAACCACCGCTGAGACACATGCCGAAGATCCTGGAATTTCTTGGCTATGATCCTTCTCCCAACGAGCCTAGGACCATTGGAGAAAAGCTGCTGAAATATCGGCGGGATCGGGGAATGACGCAGAAGGAACTTGCCCGGCAGATTGGGATTGATCCAACGACGCTCAGTAGGTTGGAGAGGAATAAGAATCGCTGTTTCTCTTCAGTCCTCAAGAAATCATCGGAGTTCTTTGAGGGTGCAACGACGCTGTCGGATGATACAAAGCGACGGCCCGAGCATGAATGAAATGCTCGGGACCCTCAGTTTCTCGCCCTCCGTTATCAAATGGCTTCAGCCATTTTTGAAGCGCTATTGACATGCTTTAGGCCCATCCTCCACTTGCCGCAAGATTTTTTCCCACGAATTCTTGAGCATCGCCGAGCCCAGTTCAATGACTTTTGAGCGTTGCTCTTGCGATTCAGTAACCAAGAGCTCATGACTAGAGGGCAATAGGTCGCCAACTATTTCATCAATCAAGCGTGAACTGTCCCTACAGCTGACGGAAAGGGATGTGAAAAAGTCCACGATTTGGCTTTTGGAATCGCTGAAACACGCAAGACCTTTTTCGATTTCCTCACTTGCAGCGTTCCACGAGCGGCTGATGGACCCGGAATAGATGAGTCCCACTGTGAGCTGATGGATGCTCAGGTGACGCCATGGGATAGTGGTTTCGGGAACAGTGGTCCGAAACCACTCACGGGTTGTCTCCAAAAGAGAGTTTTGCCGCCCTTCTTTGTAATCCTCATGAACATCTGCCAAATCATCCAACAACATGAAACCAGAGCAGAAATGATCCAGTCCACGTTCTTCATGGGCAGTTGGCAATCTTTTCTGATCCAGATAAACGAGGGCTGCAGCACACAATTTTGCTATTGCCGCCCTACGCCCCTGTTGTCGAAGCGCCTCCTGTCCATACCACTCTTCCCTCATATCGCCCGAATCCACTTCGTGTAAACTTCCGACCAACCATTGGTGTAGATAAGAATCGATAGTGGTCCAAAGCGATTCGTCATCTCCGAGTATTCTCCTGAACTCATTGAATGAGGAGCTCAATAGTACTTGTGAAAGAGCCAATTCCCGCTGCACAGAGATTCGCGGAAGATCGATCAAATCGTCCAACAGCAAGGTATACTCATACATCAGGAACCAGGGTAATGTGATTTTGTCAAAAACCTCTGGCTTCAAATTAAAGAGATCGCCCAAAATAAAGGGCGTATATTCTCCTAACATAGGGAGCCCTTGAGCCCTCTTAATTCTTTCTTCATAATGATTAATTAATGTCAATGTAAGTGGGGGTGGCAACGTTTCTGCATAGCGATAGAGGCTCTCCCTCAGAATTTTGACATCGCCTTGGAATACTGAGAAGTAACTGCTGCTTGTGGCACGGGGTGCCAGTACAGATGCGGAATTCTGCATAATGTAATGCTCCTTTTTACGCCTGATTAGCTTTTGACATTCCAACCTCTTACTATGCTGAGGTTTTCTTCGGCTTTGTGCTCACTGAATATAGAAACCATAATGAAAGTTATCAAACTGGCGAGAAATCCCGGAACAAAGGCTGTAGCAGAGTCTATAGCAAGAAATCCAAGCATTACGCTTATTCCTATGACGGTTGATGTGAACGCCGCAAGAGAAGTTGCCTTCGACCAGAAAAAACCGCCGACAATGGGTGGCACTAAGACGAGTAGCATGAAGAGCGAGTTAACGCTAAGCGCCACTAAGTCTGGAAACAAGACAGCCACAACAAATCCAACAGTGCCACATAGCAAAGTCGAGATCCTGCCAGCGATCAGGAGCTTGTTGTCGTCTGCATCTTGGGAAAGAATGCCCTTGTAGAAGTCTTTGGTCAGTGTTGCTGAAGCAACCATGATGGTCGAATTCACTGTCGATATGAACACAGCCATGAATCCCGCTAATCCCAAGCCCAGCACTCCTGCAGGAAGGTATTCCTTCATCAGGAAGAAAATCGCTTGGTCCCTATTGACTAAATTCGGGTTCACAATATGAGCCGCCATTCCAAAAAATGATGATACGACATAGAAGGAAACGATGATGATAACCGACAGGAGCAATGCGCGTTGCGCAATCTTTGCTGATGCCGAAGCATAGACTCTCTGCCATACTTCCATGGTAACGAACACGCTGCCCGCGCCAAAAATCAATCCTGCAATGAAGAAGGATAACCCACCGTACGCGAATGGATCGAAATACGAGTCAGGAAGAGTCTGGAGAGCAGATAGCCCACCGATATCCCCTAGGGTCAGGGGAAGCAGTATTAGGAAGATCGCGAAAAACATCACAATGAAATGCACGACATCCGTATAGAAGTCACTCTTGATCCCGGCGAAGGCCGTATAAGCTATGGTGGAAAGGGCCGCGAACCATATGACGATTTCAAATTGAATACCTGTCCAGACATGCAAAAGAGTGCTCAAACCTACAAATTGAGCAGCGGTCAGTAGGATGTATATTGACAATATAAGAGCGGAAGCAGCGAAGCGGCTATTGCGAGAATACCTCGTCGAAAAGAAATCCCCGATAGTATGAGCTCTAAACTTATCCCCAAACCACTTCAGACGAGGGGCAAACCAAGCCGCCACAAGAATTCCGACGATTCCTCCACCTACTGCGGTGAATCCTAACGAGATGCCAGTATCATAACCAGAAGCGGCCGTTGCCACCGTAGTGCCCGTTCCAACCCAAGTTGAGATTACGGAAAAGGCAACGAGAACAAACGGGGCACTCCTTGAAAGCACTAAGTAATCCTCTGCCGTTTCTTTTAGGCCGATGTAAATTGCCCATCCAAAAAGTCCGATTAGGTAGACAGAGACAACTATGATGTCTATCGTATTCATTGTTCACTCCCTGCTGTGTCTCTAACAATAGGGGTCCTAGGGCTGTTCGGATGAGCAGCGTATGAAAGGAAAACTCCCCACACCGTATGCTGTACTATCATCACATATTTCATGAGTTCCGTGTCAAATGTCATATAGAAAAGCAGCAAGAGAAGCAGAGTTAGAATTGCCCCTAGAATGTCCAACAAATTAACTACAAACGCGTTTCTGTCGCTCCCTTCTGCTATTGCCGTGCCAAAGAAATACAGAATGGTAGGCACGAATACCACGCACGTTATGATAAGTATTCGGAGATTCCAAGAACCACCAATCCAATCTCCTGCGTTTCTCAGAAGGAAAAAAGATTCTACACCAAAAAGCAACAATAAGGAAACCAAGAGATTTACCCAGGTAACATGATGGCCTGCTAGCTGTGCGCTAGTCCTACCCAATCCCTCAAGAAAACACACTCCGTGAAAACGATTGTAACGCTCATTCCTATTTGCTCTCGCCACCATCATTCGGTTTTTCAAACCTCCAGTGTAGGTATCGGCTCCTTTCGCGTCAAACACAGTGCCTAGCAGGACCGTTCTCGCAAATAACTCCCAATAACTTAAATCTTCCATTACCCGAAGGAGTAGAAGGTTCCAAAAGAATGAAACTGCCAAGAATATGCTAAACGCTTGCCTATCCCGGAGGATATTCCCTAGATTTTTGTATTCATCAGGGGCGAACAAACCTACAGTGGCGGACACCAGAAAAAATACGGCTGCTATTTCGAGCGACGCCTTCAGTATCATAACCAACGGCTCCCTTCGCCTTTCTTGATCTTCGATAGGACTGAAACCAGACGGGATCCATATTCGGTTTAACCAGTCGATGAAAATGAAGAGACTCACGCCGATACCCAGAAGGTTATATAACTCGGAGATCCCAACACTCCGTGCCAGAATGATGTTGATTGCAGAAGCGTATATGAGGGTCGTTACTGCATCACCTGTAGTGTAATTTGTTAGCATGGTGAGATCCCTTTTTTCAGAATTAATATCGTTCATTTGACATCGCCTCGACTCGAACTCATACCCTGCTGCCTCTTCAGTCTCTGGATTGACTTTTCAATTGTCCGAGCGATCTCTTCCTTTCTTTTCTCGAATTCTAACGGAGAAACCGCGCGATATTGCGTCTTTACTCGATAACCCTTCACTAACTGTTCAGTGCTTCGCTCTTTCTCCGCCTCTGCCGCGAGAAATTCAGCGACATGTTTTGCCTCAATAATCTGCACCTTCGATTGTTCCTCTGGCTGTAATCGCTCGATGATGAAATCCTTGATCGCTTTCAAGTTACGCTTTTCCGAACAGCATACCAAAACCATGTCATAGCCATCCCGTAAGCATTTCTCCACGTTATGAAGTTCTTGCTCCGGTCCTGTTGTCACTGAAATCTCGATTGCATAACGGCGTCCGTTCCTCTCAAGCCCGACATCCACCCTTCCCTTGCCGTCCTTCGTCGGCGCTTCAATTCTCGACCTGAATCCTTTCTCTTTTGCGTAACGGTCGATGACATCTTGTAGATACGCGTGCACCTTTTTCTCCTCTGGTTCCTCTGGGCCGGGGAAACCCACCGAAACACGCGCAACCCTTTGTGGCAGATCTTGTTCGAGTCTATCCGGAATCGCCGTTTCTGCTTCCGCAACCGGCATGAAAACCTCGATCTTGGTCGGTTTTGGGAGACTCTCGGAGGGTTCCGGGACTTTCACTCGGGACGGTCCAAGAATCCGATCCCGATTCAGTTGGGCGTCCGCTTCAGATGTCACTTGGGGAACAGTGGTCATAAGGTTGAAGTCATAATCCGACCGGCCGAGCCTCACCAGAGCCTCCCCCGTGCCGAGGCTCTGGAGATCAGAGGCGTCGAAGTGCTTGAAACCTTCTTTAAGCTTCTGTGCGTCGAATTCGCCCAACCGGAAACATATCCTAGTTCCGGCATTTGTAATGACGGAATTTGCCAGCGCAGTGTCGTAGTCCCACAACTGGCGCAAATCCTGGTGAGCCAGCACGAGGCCAAGGCCATACTTCCTTCCCCCGGAGAGCAATCCGGCCATGGATCGCGTTACGAAATACTGGAACTCATCGATGTAGAGGTAGAAATGTTTTCGTGCGCTCGGTTCCATCACCTGCCTTCCGAGGGCAGTCTGATGAAGCTTAGAGACAACGAGCGAACCAAGAAGATGGGCGCTTTCTTCTCCAATAAGCCCCTGCGGGAGTCTTGCCAAGAATATCTTCCGCTTGTTCACGATTTCCCCAAAATCTATCACTGACGGACTCGAAAAGATTCTTCTCAGCGGTTTTGGGAGAAGCAACGTGTCGAGCCGGGTGAGAAGGGACGCCTGAACAGAGCTCCGCAAGAGAGGATATTCGCTTTCCCAGAACGACCTGATTGCCGAATCCTCGACCTTCCGCAAGATTGAGCGCCGGTATTCTTCATCGGCCAAGAATCTCTTGATGTCGAGGAGAGTGACAGGTTCGTTGCTTTCGAGAAGAGCGGAGACCGCATTTCCAAGGACGGCCGTCATTTGATCTCCCCAGCTCGCGGAGAATCTTCTTATGATCTCTACCAAGTCTGACGCCAGCACCGTCTTCTCCAGGTCGGATCGGGCACTCAGAATATTGAATCCAATCGCGCTCTGCGCTTCGCTCGGATCTAGCAGAACGACGTCCCGGGCTCTCTCTGAAGGCACATTGCCGAGAATGGTGTCGATTAGATCGCCGTGGGGATCGAGAACTGCACATCCGTTCTCGGCCGCAATGTCCTGAAGAATCAAGCGAAGAAGAAGGGTTGATTTACCCGTCCCCGTCGCGCCTATAATGTGAATGTGCTTTAACCGATGCGCTTCGGAAAGGGAAACTGCCACTCGTTCCGCTTCATGCGTGTTTTCACCCAGTGCGTAGGAATGACCTTTGGCTTCGGTCGGCGCAGGCCTTGTTTTCCGGTATTCGCGGCGGAGTTTCCGTAGCGGAATTGACGGCGAAGGCAAATGAATCAGCGAGACGAGCTCCTCGCTGTTGAGCAGCATGCCGCTCCGGCGCGTTACCCTCTCCGCCGCATCCTGAAGCAGAGGCTCTGCCTCGTTCGAACCGTTGGTAAGGGGAATAAGTGAATTGCTATCGGGTCTGGACAACACAGACAGAGATCCAAAAGCGTTTCTTGCGATCTCCCACGAACGTTCCTCGGTTGCACTCTGTGCCAAGACTCGCACTACCACCCCAAAGAGAGGTTTGCAGATCTTCTCCCGGGTCAACGGGACCATTTCGGGCGCATCTGCGAAGAAAGAATCGCCACGATAGTCCGTAACGGACCGCATGATGCTGTCGGCCCACGGTTCCTGCGCAACCTGGAAAATAATCTGCACAAGTCCCACTTCGGCCGGGCGGAGATTATCCAACACACCATACAAGCCGGTGAGTGGATCGGGGTCGAATGAACGGAAGCAACGCAACGGTCGCATGAATTCCTGATCAAGTCCAAGATCGAAAGCCACCGTGCGCAGTCGGTTGTTACTCAAGGCTTCGCGAAGGCGGGTCTCATCTCGGATCGCCACTCCGGGAAAGTGAACCTGCAGTTGCTGTTTCAGCTGAGTAGCATCGCTGTCGCGGCAGGAAAACTGCAGGAGAATCTCACTGGCAGTGCCAAGCACTTCGAAACTCACTGGCCATTCCAATGAGGCGAGACCCAGAAGGAACTGTTCTAAATACGCGGGGCTGATCGTAATATCTGACCGAAGGGCGAGCTGGAACTCTCGGATTTCGAGAGGACATTCGAAGGCTGCGGGCGCGGAATCCAGTTCCGGCCATTGCAACTCTTCCGTCACCTCGATTTTTGGACTGCCTGCGAAAATTCTCTTCACGCCTTCCGCGGCTGAGCTCAACAGCGTTGGCTTCCGGCCGTCGTCGACCACCGTGTGCGGCCGAAATGCGTGAAAGAACGGGACAAACGGGGGCTCCGGACGAACCGGGGTATTCCACACTTGCCAGCCCCTTCCCCGCTCCTCCCACAGATAGAAATTGGTTGTGAGTTCTTCCGCCGAAGGCATGCCAGTCCCCAGCTTATCTTTTGAAGAGGTTCTTCAAAACCGGCTTCCGCTCCGTATCCGAGAGCGACCGCACTCCTTTCGCCTTGGTCATTTCGTCAACGACCTCCACCACTGCCAGTCGAATCGATTCCTGAAACATGAGGTTCGTGTCGATCCGGTAGTAGGTAAGGGGTTTGAAAATCAGGTCGAACATCGGCCCGAAGAGAGGAACTTCCGAGAGCGAAAGCTCAATTCGGATAGATCCCTCGCGGACCAAATAGCCGAACACCCAGAGAACGACAAACGACACGAAAAGGGCGACGACTATCCCCAAAAAAAATCCGAGGGTCTTGACGAAGTACCCGAAAAGAAAGAGGCCGAGGAGGATCATCGCGACCGTGACGACCATGCTCCAGAATGAGCGCGTCTCGCCGAGCCACCAGGACACAAAAAAGCCATTGCCAAACGGAGCGGCGCAAATGTCAAAGACGAGCCTTTGCCGGTCGGCCCTCAGGTATTCGCGCTTTGCGGAAAATATCCCGCCTTCGTGATAGTCGATGCGCGAAAGCGCAACGTCCGGGACCCCGCGTTTCTTAATGGATGCTTCCAACGATTCATAAAAGCTCTTCGGCGACTCCTGCAAACCTTCGAACAAGTGATACCAGTGAGAGAAGATTACCGCAGGCTGTCTGGCCATAGCGTCACCCCGCTTTTTGTGGTGGGTATCTGTTGGGGAAAATCCCCAGGGCAGGGGAATATAACCGATAAGTTTCTGAAAGCCAACATGGTTGACAACCGCCCCGCTTCTATGGTACGATACGAGCAGAGTCCACTTTTGACAACCTATCCGAAAGGGCAAAAGCCATGGCGGCAGAAACCGTAGAAAAGCTGCTGCTCCTCATCGAGGTTCTCACGAAGGAGGTGGCAGCGATCAAGACGACCTGCTCCGAAGCCAGGTGGACGGCACTATGCGGGCTGGCGGATTTCTCCCACGAGGAGGGTCTTCAATTCCAGGATGTTATGGAATTCAACGCCATCCATGACTACGACCGGGCGCTGAAGGAGACTGTTGACCGGGCCAGCGACATCATACGGCTCGCCTCGGAGAGGGTATTGGAGCTCAATCCTCCGCCCGAATTCGAGGACGGTTGAACCCCGTCCCGACAGGCGTCATGCCCGTCACCCGACAGTGACGGGCTTATTATTTCCCGAATCGTCCGGCAACCATCGCCAACGCCACGGCATCGAACATGTTCCGCTGATACCGTTCCTTCCATTTTCTGTCGGAAGTAAGGTATGGCTTCAGTTCCGGGTAATGGGATACCATCGCTTTCGCGACGTCGTCTTTGCTGGCCGCTCCATTCCCGCAAATGATTTTTCTGACCGTATTCGCGGCAAAGCTTTGCACCTGAAGGCCCCTGCGCTTCCCCAGCGCCTTGATTTCATCCCCAAATACATTCAGAAGGGCCGCGTTTCTGCTTTTCGCGAAGAACGTCTTCTCCACGACGAGCGAGTCCGGGGAAAAATCACTAATGAGCCGCAGGATGATCCTCCTGCCTGCCTTAAGCGTCTCGTGTGGCGAATTCTTAGCCTGTATGGTCTTGACTCCATAGTGGACGAGATCGCCGCCATCGAAGAGAGCGAAACCGATGTTTCTGGTTCCGGGATCAATTCCCAGAATGCGTGTCCTGTTTTTCTTGCGCATGGATTCGTTTGGAATTAGCGACCTTTTTGTTCTAGATCACTGCTAATGGCTGCCCCAAGGGCGACGGCCTCAAACATTCTTGTCGGATAGTGGGTCTTGCACTTTTTCTCACGCTCCAATTCCGGATAGAGAAACGGATAACGCGCAGCCACATTCTCCATAAGGTCGCGCTTGTTCGCGCATCCATTGGAGCCCAGCTTGGCCTTCAATTCGTTTATGGAGAGCTCGCGGATTCGAAGGCCCTCAGCTTTTGCAATTTCCTTTACCTTCCGGACGAGTGACCTCAGATGCTGCGGAGACCTTGCGGGGTGGAATGCCTTGATGACTAGGGCGTTGGCGCCATGAATTCTTATCGTCTTTGACACCAAATTTATCAGGACCTTTTCTCTGTCGTTGCGGGGCGTTCGCCCGAGAGAGCGGACACGCCAGTCGCGGAGATCGGAGCCGTAGAAGACGGCAAGGCCTACGTATCTTCCACCCGGATTAACCGCCAAGATTCTCACTGGTTCCTTTCCCATAGCGATGAACGAGATAGGTGAAGAGCGCCGCCCGACTCTTTTTGATGCGATGGCGCGGTGTCTGATTTACTTTCGCGAGTGTCTCCCTCAAAAAGGGCTCGGAATACGTCCTTGCGAGCGAGAGATAAAGCTGGAGTTCACCGGGTTCGTTCAACTCATTCGCAAGATCGCACGCCAAGACCTCTTCCTTGGTGGTTGGCTTGAATCCCTTTCCGAAGTCCTTCTTCTGACCTGACAAATGACGTCCGTTCGTATCGATTCTTGTTAAACGTATATCGTTAGTGTCGTTTGGATTGACATTCAAAGGTTCTCCAATTGACGTCGGAGGTCGACCTGGACTACCACGTACGCTGAGCAGCTCATAGCTGTTTTTCGATTTCCCATCCCTGATCACACGGAGGAGCCCATTCGATTCGAGGGTTTTGATCGCTCCCGTCACCGACGTCCTGCAACAGCCGAGGCGTTCGGCGATGAATGCCTGTGACGGGAAACATGCCTGATTCGAGTCAGCCATGCTTGAGAGGAAGTGATACACTGCGAGCGCAAGAAACCCGAGTGTTCTTGACATCTCCTGAATGACGGCCTTCGGGGCCCAGTACCACCGGCCATCCTGCAGGCTTCGCACGGTCTTCGCTTCCTTGTTTTTTGCGGTCATGCGACGGAATTCTTCTCTCGCCTACTTGATTCTCCTGGCGGCATCGGAAAGAGTTTCTTTTCGCGCCCGTGAATCTCTTCTCGAAGCGCGCGGATGTGATCCATAAACAATGCGTCCATGAGAACCCGATAGATGATCGAGAGCCGAAAGATGTTCAAAGCGCTGGGCAGGCATTCCCCGTTTTCCCATCTGGAAATGCGTGTGCCATTCTTCAATCCCAGGAGAAATGCAACCTGGCGCTGGTTGAGGCCCCGGATGCGCCGGTGCTTTCGTAAGAGATTGGGTATTCGTTTGTAAATTTCATCCTTCATGGTTTTCAGGTTATTAACGAACAGGCGACCTAATAAGGCGGGTAATGTTGTCGAATTGGGAAA
This sequence comes from Bacteroidota bacterium, assembly GCA_040880975.1. Taxonomy (GTDB): domain Bacteria; phylum Bacteroidota; class Ignavibacteria; order UBA10030; family UBA10030; genus JBBDYD01. Next base: position 334,773 of record JBBEEC010000033.1, read on the forward strand.
CTACGGAGGCACCCCGATATTTCGGGGATTCTTCGCGTGACAAAAAACCCGGCAGACTTGCGTGTGCCGGGTCGGATGGCTTCGGTTGCAGTTGTGTCTATGTCCTTTCAATTCTTGTCTGCATTACGAGTATAACGGATGCTGGGCTTCGCACCGACAACCCTCCAACGGTTGCATTATCCACAAAATATTCCCACCTTCGGTTCGTATGAACCGACTATCCCCGAAAGGACTGATGACCTCTTAGGATTTTAGCTCTCCGGCGGCAAACGGGTCCCCCCCACCCGAGCATTCGCATGGGTCCCCCCACCATACGTATGCGGCCGTCGGAGGTCAATTTGAAAACATAGCGTAGTCTCGGCTGCTGTTTCCATCCGAATACTGTCACTATTCACTACCAAGGAACAGTTGCTCGAACTGCGCCCCCATAAAGGGCGTGGCTCGAAGCGCTTTCTTGGTGGGCCTGTGACAGGGCTCGGATGGAGAGCGTGTAGAGTTCACGCCTTTTTTTGTGAGGGTCTCAAAGCTAATACCTCAACCTCTATTTCACAACCACATTCCAACTGGAGGAAAAATGAAAAAACTATTCTTCTACCCTTCCATGTGCGTGCTTTCGATCGGAATATGTTATTCCCAAACGATTCAATGGCAGAGAATTTTCGACTCTCCAAATGTTCAAGTGCACGATGTTAAGTTAAATTCTCAAGGTCATATTTTCGCCGCCACATACGGCAACGGAATTTTCCGTTCCACGGATGGTGGAAATAATTGGCAGCAGACCATAACAGGCCTAAACACATTCAGTTTTGGTAGATTGGCCACGAATTCGGGTGGGCACGTCTTTGCAGGGTCATATACCGGTTTGGGCATTTATCGCTCCACAAATAGCGGGGACGATTGGACGCATTTGACCAGCGGCCTTGCAAACGATGGCGTGAATGCCATAGCGATTGATTCCAGTGATCGCCTTTACATCGCTGATAGAGGCTTCCAAGGCTATTTTTACCAATCGACAAACAATGGCGACAATTGGGCACGAATCGATTCCGGTCTCACGGATCTGGTGAGCGCCGTCGCTTTCGATTCCCTTGACAATATTCTGATCGGTTCCTTCGGGGTCTACCGATCTACGGATAGTGGCTCTACGTGGACGGATATTGGTCTGGGGCTTCCGTCAAGCTATGTGCATTCGATCATCGTTATGCCTGATGGCATCATTCTTGCAGGCATGGGCACCGAGGGCTTGTTCTTTCTGACCGACTACGGTTCATTCTGGTCGAAGTTGGATTTCTCTTTTCCGGGTGGTGTGTTGACCATGGCTTTGAATTCAACTGGGCTCATGTTCGTAGGCACACCCGTCGCAGGAGTCTATGTTTCTGCCGATAGCGGCGGAACCTGGACACAGAGCAATTCCGGACTGGGGTCTCTTACGGCACGATCCTTTGCCTTCGATTCCGCGGGTCATGCTTTCTTGGCAACTGACGTCGGAGTCTACAAGACGGTTCAACCGGTGACAACCGTGATCAGCAAATCTGATGTTACTCCGAATTCATTCATCCTCTCACAAAATTACCCCAATCCCTTCAATCCATCGACGACTATCGAGTTCACAATTCCTTATACTGGGGCGGCAACGTTGAAGATTTTCAACCTTCTCGGCGAGGAAGTGGAAACATTGGTTGCTGGAGTGCTTTCATCCGGAAGACACTCAGTAGTGTGGAATGCGATAGGAAAGACGAGCGGGATATACTTCTGCCAGTTACGGACCGGGCGGTTCATTGAGAATAGGAAAATCATATTTCTTCGGTAGTGCCAGCTAGGGGAGGCATAGTTGCCCCTTTGGAATATTCTCCCATGCTTCTTTCTCGAGCGCCACGATCTATCCTTGCTCTATGTTGTCTGAAGAAACAATTGAACAACTGAGAAGGATTCTCAAGGAGGATTATGGAAAGGAGATGTCCCATCATGAGGTATTCGAGACCGGGCTTGCGCTTGTCCGTTTCTTCGACGTGCTTGCCAAAGTTGATTTCGCATCCGGTGATGGAAAGCAGACAGGCCTTGACAATTCAGCACTCCTAGCGCGACAATTGGGCGATTAAAGTCCCTATGCTGGCCCAATTTGATCTGAAAAATAGCGCAAGGGAATCTGTCATTTACGCCCGAGTCTCGTCGAAAGAACAGGAAGAAACGGGCTATTCGCTCCCCGCCCAAGAGACCTCTCTCAGGGAGTACGCTCAAAGGCGCGGCCTTGTTGTGACCAAGGCATTCTCAATTTCTGAGTCCGCAAGCGGAAGAAAGCAACGCGAGGTATTCACCGAATTGATGGATTTTGTCACCAAACAACGGATTAAAATCATCATTTGCGAGAAAGTGGACAGGCTAACCAGGAATTTCAAGGACGCAGTGATGATCGATGAATGGCTTGAAGAAGATGCTGATCGCCAAGTTCATTTGGTCAAGGACTCACTTGTTCTGCATAAGAACTCACGCTCTCAGGAGAAACTCAATTGGGGCATCCGGATTCTCTTCGCGAAAAACTATATCGACAACCTATCCGAAGAAGTGAAGAAGGGATTGGCGGAAAAACTGAAGCAAGGATGGTTGCCCACCAAGCCGCCGCTCGGCTATAAGACTGTGGGCGAAAAGGGACACAAAATCCACGTCATTGATGAAGCGAAAGCCCCGCACCTCAAGAAGATGTTCGAACACTATGCGACCGGAGAATATTCGCTGAGCAAACTCGTAAAGGTCATGTACGAGTACGGCTTGCGCTCCAGAAACGGCAAGAGGGTAGTGAAATCGAGAATGGCAGATCTCTTGAGCGATCCATTCTACATAGGGAAAATCCGCTACAATAATGCACTCTTTGCGGGAGCTCATGAACCGCTCGTTACTCCGGAGCGCTTCGAAAAGGTACACCGAATTCTGCGGGGAAAAGCCGTACCGAGGGTTACGAAACATTCCCCGTTGTTCCGCTCGCTTATTCGCTGCGCTACCTGCAATGGTCTAGTGACCTGGGAGATTCAAAAAGGACACTGGTACGGCCACTGCAATGGATATCGAGGGTGCATTGTCCGAAAGTACGTTCGGCAAGAAAGCGTCGAGGAGCAACTCCTCCCTTACATCGAGAAAATCGCGGTCAGGAGCCCGAGGCTACTCGAGTGGATCAAGATCGCGCTGAGAGAAAGTCACGGGGATCAGATCGCATACAACTCCAAGGCCCGCGAGGAACTCATTGAGCGCTATGAAATTCTCCAGAAAAGGCTTGAACGACTGTATGATGACAAGATTGACCAGAAGATTGCTGAGGACTTTTATCGGCGGAAATTCGAGCAGTATACCGGTGAGAAGGAAGAAGTCTTAAGGGGCCTTAAAAAACACGACATCGCAGGGACCCAGTATCATGGGTTGGGTGCTGACGTTCTTAACCTTGCATGTTGTGCTAAGGAGGTCTATTTGGCCCCCGCTTGCACGGTTGAGAACCGCCGCACCTTGCTAAGTCTTATTTTTTCGAACATATCCCTCAATGGTGATCAAATCAGCGTTTCTTATGCCAAGGCGTTCGAAATACTCGCTCAATCGGTACCCACCTGGAATGCGACTTTCGAACCGCAAGAAACTCGCACCAAGAAAACGAAAACCGAGGCTGTCACCCCCGTTTCTGCATCATTGCTCCCCGGATGGGACGAGTTTCGAATGACTAGATGGTCAGATCTCTTTGAGGATCCGGGAGCTGCTCTCGAGCAAATCAATCATCTCCTTGCCCTGGCGATTCAAGAAATCAAAGCTGCTGCATGAAGCAAGCACACGAAAAGCTTACCAGAAGAGCAAAAGTGGAATTTAGAACTTTTTATGAGAATGAATCCAAGAAAGGAAGGGATTCCATCTGTCATGCTCCTTAGTATAGAGGATGGCGGATCACACGGGAAGGTGGAACGAATTGCCGGATGGGCAAAGGATTGCCTCTCGTGACTGTATTGAGAGCCGTACCACATCTAGCATTGAACTCATTTGCGCCTAAGGTTTACGTTCATATCTGCGCAAGAGCATCTGAGCACTTCGTATCGTCCGCGTGGTGGAATAACATAAAAGAAACCATCACACTTTGAGCAGACAAAGGACTCAACAAGTTTCCGTTGAGCTTCCACAACAGGTGTAAAATCCTCTTTGCGCAGATTTGCCCATTCATTGAAATGGATTGCACGATTAACTTGCCACTGCTCGACATTAGATTGGATAACAATCTTTTCGAAGTTCATCTTGCGAAGAGTAACCGACTCAAGCTCTTCCGTTTTTCCCCAAGAACGTGCTGAATCTTCTCCCCTTTTCAATAGATCTTTGAACTGACGGATCGCGCTCGGAAGAAGATCACCTAATTCGAAACGACCGTCGCCTCGGAATTCGACAGGTGCTCTCAGGCGATGACAAATCTCTTTTGAAACATACTCAAGGTAGTGGCGAAGTTGGCTTGCTCCATTGTGTATATTGTCATCCTTGAGTTCGTTTTCAATTTCGTGCCAGACATCGTACCCATTCCAGTCTATAGGACCCTCAGTGACATTCCATTTCCTGAAATGGATGGTTGCCTCTGGTGTAACCAATCCGGCAACCTGCATATGCTTCAACCATATTTCATCATGTGTCGTGAGGACAAACTGAGTATCAGGAAAGTGTTCCTTAAGCAGATTGCACACTTCACGTCGATGCCCCGAATCCACTGACATGAGGATGTCATCAAGAATTGCCGAAGTGAAATTATTGCCTAACAGATGCTTCATGAGGGCGAGATAAAGGCAAAGCCCCATGCTGTCTTGGTGACCCTCACTATGATATGCTCCTGGTGGAAAAAGGCCGCGTCCATAGAAATCGACATCAAACCCCAACTTACCAATGGATGGGATTAGATGAGCCTCGAATTTCCCTTCATCTTCGCGATGAATATACCTGTAGAGATCTGTGAAGTTTTTCTCCACTTCCTTGTAAATCTCTCCTAATATGTCCGTACTAGTCTTGACGTACACATCATAGACAGAGCGCGTAAGCGCGGCCTCTTCCTTAGTCTTCCGGAGTTGGAGTCTGGCACCTCGGAACACTTCAAGGCGTTCCTGACATACAGTGAGATAGTCGCGAGCTGCGTCTTGCTGCGTTGGCTCCGGTATTGCGTTTACATGAGCTTCAATCTCTGAAACAGCTTCCGCCACCTCGATCGGCATATCCGTAAACTTTTGTAGCCCTGCGATGCACTCTTGCAATGGCAGCAGATTTTCAAGTTGACGATGTCGTGATGCAGATGTCGAACTGAGTTCATGTAGCAGACGCGAGGATCCCGAAAGACCTCCCAGCGTGCCGTACCGCTCAACTATCACGGAGACGTCTCTAATATCATTCAGAAGAATCTTCAGTGGTTCTAGCTGTTTTTCATACGTTTCTATCTTTTGGGTGATCTCTTCAAAATGTCTAAGCTTATCAGTGATCACCTTTCGAAGATCATCTTGCTTCCAAAATGTTCCGCAAACAGGGCACGCCTCCTCGTTAATCAAATTGAGCGCCGATCGAAGAAGTCGTTCCCGGGTCACGTTGTCAGCAGTCAAAGGATCAGTACTCAAAGCCGTTAGCTCTTTAATCAATAGCTCACAAGACGTCGAAGTACCTCGAGCGCTTAACCCAGCAAGAAGCTCTCGAAGACTCTTTATATCGGCAGTCGCTTGAACTTTCGGGATGCGCTGCGTCTGAACCGGACCGGCTGTCGTGGCCAATCCGTCCTTGAGCGACGTGGTGACTGTTAGTGTCGCGATTGGAGAAAGACCCAATATTGAACGTCGATTGTTTACGGCTTCCAGTAACTTCTCAGTTTCGAGGCGCGGAATATCCAAGGCACGCAGTAATTGTTGATTCGCTTGAGACTCTTCTCTCTTGAGAGGATCTATCCCCCTCTCGCAAGAATTGGCAATTTTCAATAGCAGAGCGCGAAGCCCCTCCACTCTATCGAGACGAAGCAGGGCTTGGACCTGTTTAGCTCGCTCGCCGGGAGCTGAAAGTATGTAGCGAATCAGCTCGCGGCGCGAAAGAACAAATTCCGGATGTGATGCTACATACTCGAGAACCTTGAGAACATTGGGATCGGCTGGTGTGATTTTAGGAGTGCTAGCTTCTTTGACGTTACGATCTATAATGACTGTTTTTCGTAAACTCGGAATCGAGACTCTCAAGACGACGCGAGCCTTATCGGGCTTATTGCGACTATCGACATGAGGCGCGTGGTCCTTAACTGAGACAGCGCCGGTGCCCTCGCCAGAAAGGCGCGAAATATTTCCTGTCAAACCAAATTCCAGTGCATCAACGATACCGCTTTTGCCGGTGCCATTGTGACCGCACACCGCGAAGTTCTTGCCCTTAAGTTCTAGATGAAGCTTATGGATGCCGCGGAACTCATAGATCTCTATGGACTCTAGGTGAATCATGATGATTATTACTCGGGCAAAAGCGCGGCCTTTAGTGTCTTTTCGTTGATATTTTTTGTCTCCAGAATGAGTTTCTTCAATCGATTCACTAATTCGGGAGAAATACCATCAACGCCACTTAGTCGCGCGAGGAATTCTTCAAAGACCTGCTCTGGAACTTCCGCTCTCCTTTGTTTCGTAGAATCGTTACTCATAGTTATTTCAGATTCAAAGTGAGGATCCGTTTTCTCACACTTTACAACAAATCAACCCGCTCGAAAAGGTAGACAATATTGAGGAAACGAACAACTGACCATAACAATCTCTGATTAGAAGAATGCTTCTTTGGAATACAGAGACAGCGTAGGACGAGGTCGGAGAGATTTTCTCCGGCCTTTTTGTGTTCGTCTATCCTCTGCCGCATGATCAGTTTCTGGATTGAAGTATTACTTTTTCTTTCGTAAAGTTGTTACATGGACACCGTGGATCGCGCTACGAGAAGCCGAATTATGGCCAGTGTAAGGGCCAAGAATACGAATATCGAGGTTTTGGTATTTCGCGAACTACGCAGACGGGGAGTGAAATTCAGAAAACACTATCGCCGGTTACGTGGCACCCCAGACGTCGCGTTCCCCCAATCGAAGGTTGCGGTCTTCATTGATGGGGATTTCTGGCACGGGTACAGATACCCCGCTTGGCGAAAGAAAATTACGGCTGGCTATTGGCGGCTGAAGATCGAGTCGAACAGGGCTAGGGACCGGAAGACTTTCGCGCAACTCAGGAGAAAGGGATGGAAGGTAATCAGAGTGTGGGGACACCAAATAAAAGAGGATCTTCCCGGAGTCGTGACGAGAATAGTCACAACCGCGAAAAATGCGGAACGAATCTCGCGTTCACTTTCCTGAAAGCAACGTCCTGACCCTTCCTTTTATATTGTTGTAAACCGAAGTCAGTTTCAACTTCGCGGCATCCGTCAAAAGGGACGTGTGCATGAGAGCATCCCTGACGGGTTTGTACTCGTTCGCGTCTCTCGAAAGGCATGCCTCTTTGTTAGGGTCCTTCTTGTCAACAAGATTCGCGAGATGGTCCATCGAGAGGTAACTTAGGTCAACGTTTTGTTTTCTGATGTCTATGCTGATGCCGGCTTTTCCCTTGAACTGGGTCTCATTGCTCTTGCGCTTCTGAACCTCCGCTGTCGCTTGCATCGAGAGAGGAATACTCTTCTCTTGGATGTATCTCCTGACCAAATTCTCGGAAATGAAGCACTCCGCATACGACGCGAAATTGTATCGTGCGTCGTCTCCCAATTCATCAACCCAACCGTCAATCTTTTTCCTGTTCTTCGATGCCTTGCCGAGGATGTATTCATCCGAAACCGCGTTGTACAAATCTCTCGATTTCCTTTCGACTCTCGTCATTCTCTTGTTTTCGGGATCGCCGTCTTCCCTGTGTTTTATCCTCCATATATCCCAATCGGTGAGAATCCCAGAGATTTTCTTCTTCAGGTCATTCAGGAACTTGGTGTACTTGGTGTCATTGGCGACGATGCCTTCCCGGCTGGTCGCGAATCTGTCTTTCTTGTCATCCAATCCATCGAAATGTAGCTGCCCGTAGAAATAGTTCTCCGCAACCCTTGCGGTCGGTATGTGCTTCAGAATGTCCCTCTCTCGCAGTCTGCCGTTAACAAAAAGATCGACTCCGGCCCTTTCGTCAGACGTGGTCACTTTAAGGTCGCTCGGATATTTGACCGAAGCGACGAAGCCGCTGATGTCGGTTTTCATTCCCAAGTGCTTTTCCGGTTCCTTTAGGCTGGTAAGCATTTTCTTGATGTACGGGTCGTCCAAACGGTTGACGTTCCACAAGAACTGCGTGTTCTTGGCGAGTTCCTTCAGGCATTCGATGGTTATTTTCTCGTCGTCGAGAAATATGTCGAATGACTTGTCTATCAGCGAGAACCTGAAATACAGGGCGATCGTTTTCTTGAGGAAGTCTAGACTGTGTCTTACGCCTTCCTTCATGCCTTCGAAACGGATGATCGTGCCGCTCTCGTGGTTTCTGGTGTAAAGTTTGAAAACCCCGAGCTTCCAGTTTCCCAGAGGATATTTCTCAGGAGTCAGATCCTTGGTGATTGCTTTGTCCAAGCCGGAATTGTCGATCGATCCACCGACATAATCCTCTTTTCTGGTTTTCGATATGACCGTGATCTTCCGGGCGCACGAGAGCAATGCCAGCTTTCCAATACCCTTTCTGCCGATATAGGGCCTTCCGTTCGGCGACTTTGTTTCTCCGTCCTTCCTTTTCGAATAACCGATTTTCAGGAATTTGTTCTGGAAGTCGTTTCTCGACATTCCGGTTCCGTCGTCTTTTATCACGAGGCAGTTCTTTTTCTTATCCAAGTAAATCCAGACGTTTTTTGCATCAGCGTCCCACGCGTTCGAAATCGCTTCCCCAAGGACGGTGATGAAACTTCGGTAGAGATTCCTGCCCAAGTCATTCAAGACGCTCAACGAAATTTCGAAATTGAACTTATCTTTTTTTTGCATGGTTTTTCAAATGGTTCTTGATGCTCCTGGCGATGATCCTTCCTCCCCTGACGGGAACAGCGTTGCCGATGAATCGGGCAACCTTCGAAACCATGAATTCCTCTTTTGGATCAATGAATTCATAATCGCGCGGGAAAGTCTGGAATAGTGCCGCTTCGCGAAGAGAGATAGCACGATTCTGTTCTGGATGGCCATACCGCCCATTGCCGATCCCGACGCACTGCGTTGTCATCGTGGGGGCTGGTCGGTCCCAGCGCATGCGTCCGTAGACACTTCCCCTGTAGGTTTTTCCGCTTGCTTTTTTGTGGCACTCGAGGACTAGACTTCCATCCCAGCTTCTGGAATTGCCGCCATCTTTCGGCGTGGCTCGTATCCTTCTTTTGTTAAGCGGGCTAAGACGCCGCGATCTATGGAGAGGATCCTTCTTGCTTGTTTCTCCGTCTCGTATCCTCTCCAAACGCGCGATCACATCTTTGACTGTGCGTTTCTTATTCTTATGCGTAGGCAGAATCAAAGAGATCTCTCCGAGCCTCGAAGCAAGAAAGACGAGACGTTGCCGATGCTGCGGTACGCCGTAGTCTGAAAAATCAACCACCTGGTATGTGTAGTGATATCGGTTCCGTCGTAACGTCTCAACGAAATCGTCAAATACAGGATTCTTGAGCAGCCCTTTCACGTTCTCCATCAGAACGATGTCAGGCTTGATCTTTTCCACAAGGGAGGCGAACTTGTTGAGCGGCTGAAGATGTCTTTTGGTCACACTAGTCAAGCTGAGTTTCGAGAAGGGTTGGCACGGAGCACATCCAACCAGTATCCTGATGCCCGCGTCTTTTCCATACAAGTCGTTCAACTCGTCTGCTGTCACATTCAGAATGTCCTTCTCTATGAATTTGGCGTCGTTGTTCCTCTCGTATCCGTAGCGACAGGTCGGGTCGGAGTCTATTCCGGCAGCTACATTGAACCCTTCGCGGATGAATCCGTGGGTCAGCCCGCCGATCCCGCAGAAAAGATCTACGACCTTTGTTTTTCTTCGATTCGCCGCCGTTTCGGTGACTCTCTTCGCCATTGTTCGATTAGATTCTATAGCGCATGGACCACGGGATCAATTTCGACCTTGCCCAGCTCGCTCATGAAAAACACCCTCCTGACCGTGTTTTTGCTTTCGACGCCACGCATTTTCTCGCCTCCTTCCGTATTTGAAAATGGAAATGCCATTTCAGAGCAGATCGTCGGATGACAAGAGAGTTCTCACTCTCTCGTTGAGGGCATTTACGACGCTTATCTGCTTGGCGATGGATTGTATGGCGAACAGAAGTCTTTTCAGGTGTCGTTCGCCGAACTCGACTCTGCTGTAGGGGTACGAGTACATTTTCAGCCATTGCTGCAACACCTGATAACCGCCGATTTGGAATTCCAGCACCTCCTTGGGTATCGGTTTGATCTTGAACCCGAAGCCGTCGCCCTTCAGCGATACGGATTCGTCATTCGAGTCGATCGAGGGGGAATCAAGCTTGAAAGAGCGCGTTCCGAATTGTTCGATGAAGGTCGCGTAGGATTCTTCGAGGAAAATGTCCTCGTCCGAAACATGCCGTTCCAGCAATGCGAGTGTTTCTCCCAATTCGGCTATTTCCCTGAATCTGGCTTGGTCGAGCGGCACCGGGATTCTTGGCTGCTGATTCGATCCCGAAGTCGTGAAAAGCGCCGGCTCGAAGGCGTCTAAGAAGACATCGGAGCACAATACACCGTAAACATAGAACAGGAACTTGTCGGGCGAACGCTCACCCATCGCCTCGAGTAGATTTGGATTCAAGTTGAGTCGAGGAGTGCTATCCCACTCCCGTCGCGCCTTCTTGTAATCGGGGAAATAATTGCAGAAGACGTGGGCGTTGCCGCGTTTGCTCAAATCATTGTCGGGCAAATACCAACAGAAAGACGCGAACCGGTGCAAGCTGGAACCTAGATCCCTCGGGGAAGGAGCTATCGCGATTCCGAAAGTCCTTGCGTCGGCGAAAGCGCTTATGATCTCCGGCCTGTATCGGGTGCCCCCGCCGCCTGTTCGGCTGAGCGTGCGCAAGACGTCTTCGGAGATGATCGCGGGAACATTCAACATCGGTCGGTATGAATACATCGTCGCTCTCTGCGGGTGAAGGTCCAACTCGTGTCGGAATACGGACCGAACTCCCTGCGAGAATTTCGATCGATTTGGGACTTTGTCTTGTCCTCTGTACCATTTATTCAACAATTCCTCGACGCCGATTCTCTCGTTCGCGATATCCGCGCTTCTTCTCATGAGAATCGGCTCGTCTGCGTGCACGAACAGACTGGAGGGCGCGAGCTTCAACCCGGAACAATGTCTCTCAAAGACGTGTTTTGCGTCTTGCTCGTTTGCGGGATAGAGAGACCAAAATCGCGCGTACTTCGTTCTGTCGAATCTTTTGACTGGGCGAAATACCGGATTGTCCGGATCCACCTCGAATCGTTCGAAATTATTCAAGATGTCATTCGGGGTTGCATGGCCAGCGCGCAGAAAAGCGATTTTGTCGTCGAATTCCGAATCTTCTATTGAGGCATAATGGAATTCGGGGGTGGGTCTTCGTGACGAGGTTATTTTTTTTGCCGCCACGAAGAGGAGGCGCCCCTGCAACGTGTTGAAAATGCTTGAGGATCGTACGCCGGTCCTGCCGTCCTTGTCGATGTCCAGCACCCAAAACTTGGAAAAGTTCGATAGAAACCACTTCCTGACATAAAGATAAGACGGGCTCTCCGCGAAGGAGGAAGGAAGAACGAGGTCGATGACGCTGTCGCCGCTTTCCATCGCCTTGTTCGCCGACCATCTCAGGAATTTTATGTATTCGTTCTGCACTTGCTTCTGAACGTTCTGTCGGGACGTTCGAACGCTTTCCGGAGGACGAAAGTCGTTCAAAAGGCGTTGGATGATTTCAAAATCGTCGCCTTGGCTGTGAAGCGACGAGTCGGAAGAAGGAGGATTGCCGATTATGAGAGTCAGCGGAGGACGAGCCAGGTCCCTCGCGGCTTGCTGCTCCTCCTTCAAGAGATTTTCCTCGTTCTCCGCGGGGGCGTTCTCCAAGGCGTCGCTGAGCGTGTTCGTAAGAACGATCTTGATGCTCCGATACTGCGGCGAGATCGCCGAGACGCGATAATGGGCAAGAGCATAGGGCGCGGGGAGAATTTCAAAACCCGCGATTTCGGCGTTTCCACCGGTCGCTCCCGACGCGAGGAGGAGGTTCTCGAGGAAGGTGCCAGTCCCGCAACACGGGTCGATCAGCTTGTTGCCGGTTTCGTATAGGGATCTGCCGTCGAAGTTCGCGCGGACAATCTCTTCGGCCAGACTGACCGAATAAGCGGCCAGATCTTTTGGGGTGTAGAACGCGCCGTAATCGAATCTGGTTTTCGGATCAAAGGCGGTCAAGAATTTTTCGAACAATTCGTGGTAATTCGGCGTCGATACCTGATCGGCCCGCAACTGGACGTGTGAAAGCATGAGACAACAGTCGTCATACCAAATGCCGAGTGCGCCCAGCGAGCTAATTTCTCCGCGCAACAGTTCGGCGAGGGCGCGAAATGGCTTGAGGTGTGCCGTATACTTCGTGTTCCGATCATTCAGCCAGAAGCTTCTTATTTTCTCATATCGTTCTCCGGGCGTTTGGTTTTCGACGCCCAGGATCCGGTGCGCGTATATCAAGCCGAAGATCAGGACTTGTGAGACGAAGGCGGCGAAAACCGTCTTGTTCTTCAGCATCGGATCGTGGTGTTTTTCGACGACCTTCTTCAATTCGCGCAGGACTTCAATCGCCTTGTTTTCCGAATCGCTAAGGCCCGAGCCTCCCGGTAAATCTGCCAATGCTTCGACTTCGCTTGCGAGGAACTTCGCTCGCAGAGCGCATTCCGTCACAAGTTGTTGCTCGGAAATCCTTCTTGCGGCGATATTCTCGAAAAAAGTCCTGAATTCCGATTCGATCAACGCGATCTGGCTGGAAGAAGGCGTCCCATCGAAGGGATTGTCGCGGCCTTTTTCCACGAGACAAAAACGTTTGTGAGACCCGTCCACCGGATTGAAAAACATGAATTCCACGCCGTCGGTGAGAATTACTCTGTAGCCCAATGAAAGGTATTTTTCGATCTGTTCGAGGTAGTCTTCGACCCTGATCTCCCCTTCTACGTCGATCGGTTTCGCTTCCACGAAACCGTAGATACCGAGCGTACGCCTGTCGTAGAATCTCCAATCCGGTCGTCCCGCTTTGGCCTGCTGACGGGGTTCATAGACGGCCGCGATGTCGGTCCCGAACTCGTTCAATATGGCTGAAATATAGTCGTTCAAAATGGGGCGATAAGATAATTCCGCAGTCATTTCGTTGACGCGTCGTGATTCGCTGTAGAATTCGGAGAGCTTTCGCAAATACTCCCCCGTTTTGGTTCGGAAGGACATGACGGTCTAAAGAACGGACTTGTAATATCTCAAGATTTGCCTGCCGACGATCTCCGCAAGTCTTGGAGGCACGGCGTTTCCGATCTGTCTTGCGACATCGACCTTGTTGCCCGAAAAAACAAAATCCCTCGGGAATGTCTGGAGGATGGCGCCTTCTCTGAGAGTGATGCTCCGGTCTTGGACAGGATGCCCGAATTGTCCTCGAGTGAAGCTGTCGAAACGCGCAGTTATCGTCGGAGCCACATCGTTCCAGGCCATCCTGCCGTAAACGTTTCTGTGACCTATTCTGTCAGCGGAAACCCTGTGGCAATCGGCGAGCAGGCGAAGAGGCAAGTGTTCCCTCCCCTGCCCCGGCTTCAATGCGCGCAGCCGCGCGAGGTTCAGTCTAGACAACCTGTCTCTTCGATGATGCCGGATGACCGTATGTTCCGTGCCATCCTCCGGCGGTCGCGGCAGCTTCCCTATCACGTCCCGCACCGTTACGCGATTTTTCCCCAAGGTCTTGGCTTCAGGAAATTCAAACTTTCGTTTATGCAAGTCGTTCCTTATGCCGACTACAAAAACACGTTTGCGTCGTTGAGGAACGCCGTAATCTTCGGCGTTCAGAACTTCCAAATAAGGAGTGTAACCGCAATCATGAACCGTAGAAAGAAAAGACTTGAGCACTCCCTTGCCTCGCATACCCAACAAACCGGGCACGTTCTCCATGAGAAAGAACTTCGGTCGGGCCTGCTTGACCAGGAGTCCGAATTTCAGCACTAGGCGATTGCGTTCGTCTGCGTCCTTGCCTATTCGCTGGACGGAAAAACCTTGGCAAGGAGGCCCTCCGGCGAGCAGAAATAGCTCGCCTCTTCTCAGGCCGATCGTTCTCAACAACGCGTCTTTTCTCAACAGGTCGTTCACGTCCATGTTCGCGGTGACGTGACCGAAATATTTCTTGTTTATCCTTTGCGTGTTTATCGAGGTCGGATCGTTGTCAAAACCAAAAACGACCCGGAAACCCGCACGGTCCAGCCCGAGCGAAAGTCCTCCGGCCCCAGAAAAACCGTCGACGCAGGTGTATTTCATGTGTTCATTGAGCTCTTTACGCCAGCGACCATGCTGGCATATGAGTTGCTCACCGGTCTCACCGTGTAATGGCTTTGCATTTTCCGCTGCTCCTTGTCGGGGGGAGGCGACAGAAGTTCGACGAAAACGCTCGCTGCCACCGCGCAGGAGAACTTCGGCGGCACGGCTTCTCCGATTTGTTTGAACATCGAATCGAATTTCCCAACGAAAATGAATTCGTCCGGAAAACTCTGCAACCTCGCCGCTTCTCGAACGGAAAGACCCCGATCTTGTTCGGGGTGAACATACCTGCCGCTTGCGGGATTTCTTGCGTACTGGGTGATCGTTATCGATGGCTTGTCCCAGCTCAGTCGGCCATACACGTCTGTGAACCCTTTGACGCGATCCAGGCATTTAGGTCCGATTCCGGGAGGGCGATTGCCTCCATTCTTCGGAACGGCCTTGATCACTTCGATCGTTCCGGGCTTGTGTCTCGCGGACACGTGATAAGCGTCCCTCAAGTATGCCTCTCCGGGAACGATCGGCGGCAAATCTCCTATAGCGTCCCTGACAGTCAAAAATTCCGGTTGTTCGAATAATTCCTCCGGAAGCAAAAAGTCCTTTTTCATGGCGACGGACAAAAGGCGGAATCGTTCCTGCGGGACGCCGAACGACGCCATATTGTAGACTTTTTGATGGACTACGTAACCTACAGACTCGAATATCCCTTTCGCGTCTTGATAATACTTTTCGTATTTGTTCGAAAACACTTCAGGGACGTTTTCCATTACCACACACACTGGTTTGAGTTGCGTGGCTACTCTCGCCAAGACTGAGATGAGGTCGTTGCGAGAGTCCCGATTATCCCAATCTTTTTTCCTGTGAGATGTGAAACCTTGGCATGGGGCGCAACCGATGACGACGAGAGGCCGTCTTGGATCGTATCTTACGGATTTCAGAAAATCATTGAGCTCGTTGGCGTCCAATAGTTTTCTGATGTCTTTTACAGCGACGGGCGCGCCGAAATTTCTCGAATACGATTGTGCCGCTTCTTCATTGATGTCGCAACCACCAAGAATCTCGAAGGAACCGGGAATGAGTTTCTTAAGAGCGAAAAAACCGGATGACATTCCTCCGCTTCCGCTGAAAAAATCGATTACTTGAAAGCGTCCTTCGGGTTCTTCCTGAAGCCTGGATAGGTCTCTGCCCAGCAGTCCTTGACCGGCTATCGCAATCCTCTTCTTGTACTGACGCAGATTTTGTTGCGCACGCCCTCCGGAACTCATGAAATTCCGGAAATGCTGGAGGACTTCTTTCATGTTATTCAAGTATACGCTAGTGGCGAATTTTGTCAGCCCGTTTTACACTGAAGTTGGTCGAATATTACTCATATAAAACGTATATATCAAGATACTTTATAAGAGTATTATAAATCATTGCGGCTCAAGGGCTAAACAAAAAGGCAATCTCCGATTTGAAGATTGCCTTGACTTATCCCAGGGCATAACCGGTATCCTTGTTATTCGTTAAGCAAACCCACGGCTACCTAGGACGCCGACCGCTAGATTTTCACACAGGAAGTAGTGAAACTCGAACGATCAGCATCCCTCTGCGTGATTGGCCTGATTAGGCAGAGGACCAGGTGCCGCACTTCTTGACCACGAAATCGTGATATTCAGTGAACTCGATGACAAATTCTTGCTCGAGATTCTCCCAACGAAAGAGAGGGACTTTTATCGGTAGAAACTCCTGTTCTAGAACTTCCAGCGCTCCATTGGAACATTTTTCGACCTGGTCTTTCTGTCGTTGATTCTGACGTTGTAATTCTGACCCTCCAACTCAGCGCAAATTATTCCGAGTGCAGAGTTCTTTTCGTCCGCTTCGAGTGCATTGTATGGTTTTTGAATATTCACGTTCCTTCAACCTCGATTTCATCTTTCGTAACGCCTTGTTTGAAATTAAGCAATAGTAGAATCTCATTCAATATGTCTGGCGCTCGAAATTCCCTGCTCGGCTTTCGTGTGAGAACAACGGGGAGTTATCTACTCCCCGTTTTCCATTACTAGTTCAGCATACTCACCGCCACCTCGAACGCCCGCTTCTTGATCTTCTCCCCGGAGCCAAACCACATGGACTTCAAGCGTGATGAATCATCAGCCCTTGAGAGCCTGCAGTGGTCCACGTACTCAGTAATGGCATTGTAGGCGCCCCAGAGGGTCCCATTGGCAGATTCCGCTCCTGCCCCTGTTTCGCATAGCTCCAGCACCTTTTCATGGATTTTCGGGGTTTGGGAACGATGAGAGTCTCCCATCGGCTCGGGGAAGATCTCTTTCACATAATCTCCGATTTCGGTGTTGCTCATCTTTCTCCTGCTCATCCCGTTGAAGATCCGATCAAGCTCGGCGTAGAGCCAGTTGCTCAAGCCAAGGATCTCATGGGCCTTTTTCAGCTTCTCCTCCGCCTGTGCGGTGTGCCTGATTCGAACCTCTTGTTCCACGCCTCCCAGGGCAACAGCAAGCGTGTTTTCGCATACAACCCTGATGGGCGTAAGCTTCACCCTGACCACTTCGCTCCCATCATGCGAATTCGTCAGGAGCAGGTATTTTTTGACGATGTCGTTGCCGTTCACCCGGATGTAATCGGGCAGCTTGGCTAAGAGCCATATCCGCTCTCCTTTACCGAGGGCCCCCGCCGAGTGGTAGATCGCCTCGCCTTCTCCCACAAGCGCGTCGAACATTGTGAAAGCATCCTTGTTCTGGATCGGAACATAGCGCGATCCCACGACTCCAAGGGCCTGGAAGGTGTCCATTCGAACGGTGGCAAAGTGTTTCTCGACCCGGATGTCCGCATCCGCGGTTTTGAGCGACATGAGCTGCACCGTGAATCCCAGCCCCGCAGCCTCGATTGCTTCCTCTGCCGTGGCTGGTTTATCGAGTTTCGTTCCGAGCCTGTGCCAGGGCGTTTCCCCGACATACATCATTGAAGCCTTTCTGTTGTTGATGTTCAGATTGTGTCCCATTGCATTATCCTCCATTTGGATTTTGGTCGTACATAGAAATGCCCCGCGGTCGTTCCACGGGGCATTCGATGAATAGGGGCAGAACCGGTTCAGCCGATCCCTCCGGGAAGAAGTATTCTGGACGGCCTCCCCGATTCATGCCCCTCCCCCCACTGATTTCTGCCGCTTCGGTTCTAGACAGACACCGCAGCAACAGCTTCGTCAACCGCGCGGCGGAACTCCGTCACGCTGTCACCGAAGACACGGATCGTGGTCTTCTTCTTTGCCTCGCCGTCGAAACGGCTCTCCGTGATCGCGAGGAACTTATTGCCGTTCTTCGCCTCCTTCACGTCGAGGAAGTACGTGGTTCTTCCCGAGCGAATCATTGTCGAGAAGATCGAGTTATTGTTACCCATGGCACTACTCCTTTGGTTGGGTGGATAGGATTGTGAGGTTACCGCACCGTCGCGGGTATCGCTTCGGCATCTTTTGAAACTACCTTCCGTTGCCACAGAGGACAAATCGAGGCATACTCGCACTCCTTGCACATGAAACTCGGACTCGGTGGAAATACTTCGGCATTGATGCCTTTCAGGACTTCGCGGGCCACATGGACAAACCCTGCGTAATCCGCCTTCGTCCTCCTCGTTTCCGCGATGGCGATCCGGGGCTTCTTCGCTTTGACGAAATTCACCACCTTGATCTCCTTCGGCGGTTTCCGGTGGAGAAATTCGTAGGCGTAGCTGTACGCCGTGAACTGGAGCCGTCCGTCGAGATCGCTTGCGCTCAAGGTAGCTGCCGAGGTCTTGAACTCCACGATGGTTCCGTCGGCCTCCACGAGATCAAGGAACCCTTCGAGGTTCATGCCGAGGGCTTCTCCGGTGAATGGGTCGGCCAATGGCACGTTGAAGTGGATTTCGGCCCCGGCGATCTTCTTCACCGGCTCCTCCAGATAGAGGGTCAAGAACTCTTTCCCCAGCGCGGCGAGTGCCATCTCCTGCTCCCCGTCCTTGAAGCGGATCTCGGCGTCCACCTTCTGGGTGAACCAGTCGGCGTCGTAGATCCGGTGAAGCTCTTCCAAGGACACCGTTCTCCCCTTCATGCGCTCTTTGTTGAGCCAATCAAGGGCAGAGTGCAGGGCGCTCCCGAAGGCAAGGGCCGAAGGGCGGAACGGTTTCGGCCGGTTCTCGACATACTGAAATTTGTACTTCAGGGCGCATTGGAGATAGAGCGTGATCTGGCTGCTAGAGAGATGATCCATGTCCGTTCCCTCCTTTCGCCTCCATGAGGTGCTCGATCATCCGGCTCGCATCGAGTTTCGAGACGTCCTGGAGTGATTTCACCCGGAAGCGTTTCTTGAGCTCTTCATGAGCCTTCTCGCCCTCGATTCTGTTGGTGGTCGCCATGAGACGGAAGAGCATCCGTTTCTGGGGTCCGGTCATGGGCTCGCCGTTTTTCTTTTCGGGAGCTCTTTCTATTTGTCGTACAGGCCCTTCCTTGCTTCCCTCCGGCATCTCACGCTCCGTGAGATATGCACGGCAGATGAGTGAACCATCCGTGGTGTACACTTCGAAGCATTTCGCGTTGGACATTGCTGTTCCCTCCTTATTGAGTTTGGTGAGTTGCTGTTACCAATTCTCGTTTGAGGTAGCGGAATGCATAAGGCGGGAGGAAATGCCGGGAGCGGCAAGGATGCACTGCTTATGGCAGGCAAAGCTGTGGACGTATTATCCCCTCATGAACAATGGAGAAAACAAGGTCACCCCCATCGCGGTCACGAACTGGAGGGATATCAGGAAGAAATTCGGCATTAAAGAGAAGAACCGGCGGGGGCATATGTACGTGGTTGGCAAAACAGGGACCGGCAAGTCGAGCCTTCTGGGCAACATGCTGATTTCCGACATCTCCCAAGGAAACGGCGTAGCGCTCATCGACCCTCACGGTGATCTGGCGGAAACAATGCTGCGGTTTATCCCGCCAAACCGGGTGAACGATGTGATCTACCTAAATCCGGGAGACCTCGAACATCCTTTCGCCTTCAACCCGCTGAGGAAAGTGGATCGCGACTACCGACACCTTGTGGTTTCCGGGCTTCTTTCGGTTTTCAGGAAAATCTGGCGTGAGTTCTGGGGGCCTCGGCTCGAACACCTTCTCCGGCATGCGCTCTTTTCCCTTCTCGACTATCCGGGAAGCACTCTTCTCGATGTAACCCGAATCTTCACCGACAGCCCGTTCCGGCTGAAAGTCATTTCCTGTATCACCGAGGAAGTGATTAAGGCCTTCTGGCTCAATGAGTTCGACAAGTACTCCCCGTGGCTTCGCTCAGAGGCCGTGTCGCCCATTCTGAACAAGATGGGACAGTTCCTCACCAACCTTCCCCTCCGGAACATCGTTGGGCAAAGAGACAATACCTTCAGTCTCCGTAAGGCAATGGATGAAGGAAAAATCGTCATCGCAAACCTTTCAAAGGGAGCAATCGGGGAGGATAACTGTGCCCTTCTGGGTGCGATGCTCGTGACCCAAATCCAATTGGCGGCCCTGAGCAGGGCTAATATTCCTGAGGGAAAGCGCCGACCCTTCTACCTCTACGTCGATGAAGTCCACACTTTTCTCACGGAATCGTTTGCCGACATGCTGGCCGAGGCGAGGAAATATGGCCTGAACCTCGTGCTCGCTCATCAGTACGTGGCTCAGCTGAAGGAAGAGCTTCGCAATGCGGTTTTCGGGAATGTGGGGACGATCATTTCTTTCCGTGTGGGTGCAGACGACGCGAATCACTTGGCCCGCGAATTCGCCCCGGTCTTCGAAGAGGCCGATTTCGTAAACCTGCCGAATTATCACATCTACTTGAAGCTCATGATCGACGGCGTGACCTCGGAGCCCTTCAGCGCGACGACAATGCCTCTGCCGGGCAAAGGTATTTCAAACCGAGACGAAATCGTGAAGGAATCGCAACGGAAGCATGGAGGGGTCCGGAAGGAAGTTGAACAAGCAATCTTTGCAAGGTATCGGACGGAAGGAACTTCAACATCGGCCCAAAAGAGACTTTTCTAGACAATTGCCGCTTCGGACAAATTCACCCGTCTTTCTGACAGGCAACCTCCGCCATATCGTGGCTGTAACAGTTCCTTCACAACGATATGGAAGGGGTTTGCAATGCGGAGACCGAAAGTAGTATGCGAAACGCCGGTGTACAAGGTGATGCTGGTCCAGGATTCCAGTGTTCCGGTGAGTAATAGATACATCCGAACACCGGAAGACGCAGCTAAGATCGTCAACGATTATTTGGAAGGGGCAGATCGGGAACATTTTGTGGGGCTTTACCTCAATTCGGCAAATGCCCTCATAGCGATCCACACTGTTTCTGTTGGCACGTTGAATTCTTCATTGGTGCATCCTCGGGAGGTGTTTAAGCTGGCTCTCATGGTGAACGCGGCATCGGTAATCGTGGCCCATAACCACCCATCAGGAAATATAGAGCCATCACAAGAGGACCTAGCGGTCACCAAACAGCTTGTGGAGGCCGGGAAGATACTGGGGGTTCCACTCCATGACCACATAATCACCGCGGGCGGAACTACATTTACGAGCCTTGCGAAAAGAGGGTTGATGTAGCCAAGCCTCGATTCTTAGATCGGGGCTTGTTGTTTTTTTGCAGATATCAACCCGGTTGCATTTGTCGCTAATGGCTATTAACTTTTGGCCCGAAACACCCGCCACTTTGATTTATCCTCCGGGGAGGAATCATCGACTCAGAAGATCAGAACGATAGTTCAAGGCAGCCTAATTCCATCACGTAAACCGGAAATGACACGAGAAGAAAACTTAAATTACAGATCCCGAAACATCATCGGATTCGACATAAACTCGACCATCTTCCGTGTCTTTTCGTCCAGTGACTGGCTGATTGATGCGATCAGAAATCAATCACTGACCTTGGTAAAGCCCAACACGTGGGATGACCCATTCGAGAATGTTGTTTTTCGATCCACCGCTACTATGAAAGACGGCAGAAGAGTCGGATTCAGCAAAATCGAACGGCTGTTTTATGGACTTTGCTGGACGCTGAATGGAGCGGAAACAGATGCCTTGTGGCGTATCTATTCTCCTCGGAAGGAAGGTGTGAGAGTACAAGTAAATGCTTCCAGGCTATATGACTCCTTCTTCAACCTCGATAATGAGTTTGCTATCCTTTCCTACTTCATCGGTAAGGTTGACTATTTATCCGAAGCAAAGATCAAAGAAAAATTCGAAAACCCGGAGATTCTGAGCGCTTTTGTATTCGATAGCACGGCTCAAGGGAATGCTCTCACACTTCTCGTGAAGCGGACGGAATTTGCTCACGAAAATGAGGTCCGATTGATCTATCGGGGAAACAAGGAAAGAGACGATCTCAGAAATCCTTTTTACCGCTTTCATATTGATCCTAACGACTTATTCGAGGAAGCCCTTTTCGATCCTAGAATGCCGGACAATCGTTACTCGTGCTATTCCGATGAGCTCAAGAAGTTGGGCTTCAAAAACAAGATTTCAAAGTCATCCCTATACTCTTTGCCAACACTTAATCTGAAACTCAATGTCTGAATCGTTCACGGTTGCCGCCGCACATAGCAGCAACAAGGGCGCTCCCATTGTAGATATGATTCAGTTGAAGCTTTGTGGAAGGATTAGTTGTTGCTGCTCCACTCTGCTTTCCGAGAAGAAATAGTTCCTTAACCCACAGAAAGGAGATGACACGATGGTAACCAGGCTCCGACCCTTCGTGTTCTTTGTCGCGGTAAGTCTTTTGTTCGGCTGCAGCACGAAGACTCCAGAAGGTGTCTTCTACAGCAAACGAGATTGGGAAAAGAAGAGATACATCGAGTTGAAATCTGACGGGAGTTTCTTCTTGAAACAGCAAAGACAGGTCGTAGGAAAGTTTGAGGCAGAGGAAGGCGGTATCACTCTTGTTTTTGAAGGCGGGCAGGCAGACCGGTGGAGAATGCACGGGGACACCCTTGTCGGCGGCGGTGATACTTATGTGCTCTGGAGCAGAGGGGAAAACGGATTCCAATTTGAAGAAATAATCGACAACATACTCTCAAAAACCGCCAATTCTATCTACGAAGGTAGAATGACCCAGGAACAAGCCATCATCGAAAAATTCGATTTGTTTGTCGCGGAAGGCTTTATGTCGCGGGAAGAGGCCGACAAAGAGGTCGAACGGATGAAACGCAGAGGGAAGGACGCCATCGTTTCGGATCTTACCAACCTCGCAGCCAATGCCTACCAATATCGGATTCGGCCCCGTACGATGGGAGGCGGAGGTGGCAGCTACATCGGCTACTCCGTTCCTCCTTCGCTCTCGTCAAACGAGAATGCCACGTACTCGGCGTCCGTATCTCGCGAGCATATCATCTTTACGGGGACATCACGAGACCGCCAAGGGAGTGTAAGCGCGAGAGCAAGCAAGGATGGCCGTTTATCAGGATGGCAATACAAGGGCAAATTCGAGTAGTTGTGGGTTGGAGAATCACTTCAACAAGTCCGCGGATAGACTATTACTAAGCATCACGGAGGACCTGAGTTTGGAACCGGGAAAATCTGTCGGTATTTGGATTCGCGTCTCTACGGAAGACCAGGCGAGGGGCGAGAGTCCTGAGCATCATGAAAAGCGGGCGCGGGCGTACGCCGAGTCCAAAGGATGGCTCGTAAAGGAGGTCTATCATCTCGAGGCAGTGAGCGGAAAATCGGTGATGGACCACCCCGAAACGAGGCGCATGCTCTCCGACATGCGCTCCCGCAAAATCACCGGCCTCATTTTCTCCAAGCTGGCGCGGCTCGCCAGGAACACGAAAGAGCTCCTTGAGTTCTCCGAGACATTTCGGGAATACGGGGCCGACCTCATCTCGCTTCAGGAGGCAATTGATACTTCGAGTGCGGCGGGCCGCCTCTTCTACACAATGATCGCCGCGATGGCGCAGTGGGAGCGCGAGGAAATCGCTGATCGGGTTGCGGCTTCAGTTCCCATCCGGGCAAAGCTCGGCAAATCGCTTGGCGGCGCCGCACCATTCGGCTACCAATGGGTGGACAAAAAGCTCGCGCCCGATCCGAAGGAAGCTCCTATCCGGAAACTCATGTACGAGCTGTTTTTGGAGCACAAGCGCAGGCGGACCGTCGCCCGTATGCTCAATGAGCGCGGATGCCGCACCCGGAACGGATCAAAATTCAGCGACACCACGGTGGAGCGTCTCCTGACCGATCCGAGTGCAAAGGGCCTTCGCCGGGCCAACTACACCAAGAGCCTCGGGCAAAAGAAGCATTGGAAGTTCAAACCGCCATCCGAGTGGATCTTCATCGAGGTCGAGCCGATAGTTGGCAAGGAATTATGGGAAGACTGCAATCGCATCCTGAAGGAACAGCGGAAGAAGGAAAAACCGCCTGCGCGCCGTGCGCTGCATCTCTTCACCGGCTTTGTGTACTGCCACTGCGGCGGCAAGATGCACGTCCCCTACAAATCCCCGAACTACCATTGCAGGAAATGCAAGAATTATATAAGCACCACCGACCTTGAGGGAGTGTACCAGGAGCAACTGAAGTCATTCGTCTTCTCGGAGGAGGAGATGAAGCAGTACTTCAGCCAAGCCGGAGAGCGGCTAACGGAAAGGGAGCACCTGCTCGACACACTTGCTGCCGAGGCGAAAACGGTCAGGGATCAAATGGACGATCTGGTGAAGCTCCACCATGCCGGAGAAATGGCTCAGCAGGGCTTTGGAAGGCATTACCGGCCCTTGGAAGAGCGGCTCGGACAGATTGAGGAGGAACTGCCGGCCCTCCAAGGGGAGATCGATTTCCTCAAGATCCAATACCTTTCAAACGATGAAGTTCTGGTGGAAGCGAAAGACCTCTACAGCCGATGGAACACACTTGAAACGTCTGAAAAGCGCAAAATCATTGAAACCATTACGGAACGGATCATTGTTGGAGACGGTGAGATCACCATCAATCTGCTTTCCCCACTCCCTCCTTCCAATCCTCCCTCCGAAAACCCCCCTTCTACCCCATCCCTTCCTCCTTCAAAACACCCCCATTTTGGCAACGCATCGTCAGGGATTCATCGCACAGACAAGCATGAAGTTCGCAGGATATTCCACCGACATTTTCGACCTGCTGATGGTTACCTTGCCGTCCTCCAGGGGCTGACGAAGTACTTCGAGAACATTTCTGGCAAATTCAGGGAGTTCATCGAGAAACAGGACTCCGTGATGCGCCAACGAGATCTCTCCCGGCCGCGGAATGGTTCCTCCGCCAACAAGCGCTGAATCGGAAATCGTATGATGTGGAGAACGGAATGGCCTTGTGGAGACAAGAGCTGTATCGTGCGGAAGCAGACCGGCAACGGAGTGGATCTTTGTGGTCTCGAGCGCTTCGTCAAAGTTCATGGGCGGAAGGATCGAAGGCGTTCGCTTCGCAAGCATGGTCTTCCCCGATCCCGGGGGACCGATCAGAATAACATTGTGGCCCCCGGCTGCGGCAACTTCCAATGCACGCTTGACGTTTTCCTGTCCCTTGACGTCCGAGAAGTCAATCGAATACTTCGGATCCTGCGCAAACACCTCCTCCTGAGGAACCTTGAAGGGTTGCAGAAGCCTGAATTCACCCTCCAGAAACGAAACGGTCTCGCGTAATGACTCCATGGGATATACCCCTATGCCCTCAACCATTCCCGCCTCTTTCGCATTCTCCCGCGGAACGATGACCCCCTTCATTCCCCTCGCCTTCGCTTCCAGGGCGACAACGAGCGCCCCCCGGACAGGGCGAATGCCGCCGTCCAGCGCCAGTTCTCCAAGAAACACATACTGATCGATGATCTCCGAGTAGAGTTCGCCAGTGGAAATAAGAACACCGAGAGCAATCGCAAGGTCAAAGGCAGACCCTTCTTTCTTCATATCGGCCGGGGCAAGATTAACGCTCAACCGCCCACTCGGATAAAGAAAGCCGGAATTCTTCACCGCAGCAAACACCCGCTCGCCGCTTTCCTTTACGGCATTATCCGGCAGGCCGACAAGGTTGAATTTCGGATTACCCGGCGCGATGTTTGTTTCAACGTCGACGAGAAATGCATTGACGCCAAGTGTGGCGCCGCTAAGCAGGTGAGCGAACATGAGGAAGCCCCCATTAAGGTTAAAACATGGAAGATGGAAAATTGAAATCCCCCCGGGGAGTGACGAAACAAAGGCGTAAAACTACAAATTCAAAATCCGAAATCCCAAACAATTCCAAACAACCATTCCACAATCAATGTGGTTCGAATTTAATGCTTAGATATTGTTTGAGATTTTGAGATTCACATTTCGAATTTATTCACCGGTGTTTATGAAGAAAATCCAATCGACTCTGGACCTTTTCAATCGGAACCAAGAGCTTGTCTTTCCCAAAGACCGCTTCCTCCTGATTCTGGAACACAAGCTCGTATTCCTGACTCATGATGATCGCCTCTTCCGGGCACACCTCTTCGCAGAAGCCGCAGAAGATGCATCGAACCATATTGATCTCGAATTTCTCGGGGTAGCGTTCCTTTGGTTCCGGTGTTTCTGACGCCTGTACTTCAATCGCAAGAGCCGGGCATACCCGCGAGCACAATCCGCACGCTACACACCTCTCAGTGCCGTGTTCTTCGACCAAAACGGGCCTTCCTCGGAACGAAGCGGGCGGATTGAAGCGTTCTTCCGGATACTGCGTGGTGATCTTCGGCCTGAACATCATACCAATCGTGAGCCGCAATCCCTTGAGGATTTCCGGAATATAGATCCGCTGCCAAAGCGTGAGATCTTTCTTACGTGTGATTTTACCGTTTTGCGACATGATCTAGTTCCACCACTTTATTGCTGCGAGCACAGAGGCGGTCACAAGCAGGTTTGCCAATGCGATCGGAAGCATGACTTTCCATCCGAGGTTCATAAGCTGGTCATATCGAAAACGCGGAAGCGTCCAGCGAATCAGGATAATGAACAACATAATGAGGACAACCTTCGCCGCAAAAGTGGCGAATTCAGCCGCGGCGAGAGCGTTGCCCGACAGTCCCAGCTCCTCCACCCAGGGAAACGCATATCCGCCCATGAAAAGCGTTACAATCACGGCGCTGGCGACGATCATGTTGACATATTCGGAAAGCATGAACAACCCGAATTTCAATCCGCTATACTCTGTGTGATATCCGCCAACGAGCTCCGGTTCGGCCTCAGGAAGATCGAACGGCAATCGGTTTGTTTCTGCAAACGCAGCCACAAAGAACGTAATGAACGCCACGGGCTGAACAAACATGTTCCAGGCCGGAATTCCCGCGATGAGGGTTTCCGCCTGTCCGTGAACGATCGCATCGAGCCGGAGCGAGCCGGTCAGCAGAAGCACGCCGATGATGGAAACCCCCATCGAAAGCTCATAGCTAATGAGCTGGGCTGACGATCTCATACCTCCAAGCAACGAATACTTGTTGTTCGAGGACCACCCTGCCAAAGTAATTCCGTAGACACCCATGGACGTCAGCGCAAGAATATAGAGAATGCCGACGTTCACATCTGCAAGAACCATGCGGACAGATTGCCCGAAGATCTCCATCGATCCGCCGATGGGAATGACTGCAAATGTGCTCATCGCTACGCCAATCGAAATGACCGGTGCAAGGTCGTGAATCCGCTTGTTCGCGCTCTTAGGAACGATGTCTTCCTTCATGACGAGCTTCACGACATCCGCAATCGGCTGCAGGAGTCCTTTGGGACCCACTCTGTTCGGTCCGATTCGATTCTGCACAAATGCGCTGATCCGCCTCTCCGTATAGATCGTGAGAATAACAAGCGTCAGCATGGTCACGAGCGTGAGGACAACTTTTATGAGGGGCTCTACGATGATCATTGATCTTCTATGCCCTTACCGAAACCTTCTCTTTCGTCGTCAGCATGGCACCGGCCATTCCGATCGATGCGTATGTAAGGCCCTTGAATGCAGAGACCTTATCGGCCAGTTCACGGAAAACATCCTCTGCGGACGAATATTTCCATTTTGCGCCATAGGCCGAGGCTACCGCATGAAGAATCCGCCACGAAGGCCTGCAATCGCGTTTGACGCCTTTTCCCCATCTGTCGTTGTGTGCCGCAAAACGATCCAATCTCGACATGGCGAAACCATCGAGAGCTCTGTCCTGCTCCAACGCTGCAACACCAGGACGAATCCGCTGTACCCGGCCTTCGAAATTTACAAACGTGCCATGTTTTTCCGCATAGGTGGACGCTGGCAGAATGATATCCGCTTTCAGCGTTGTTTCATTCATCATTGACGACTGAACAACAATGAATTCAAGATTGCCCATCACGGATTTGAATTCCGGAATCGCGGCAATATCATCCTCCAGGACGTAGAGGGCCTTGATCACGCCATCGCGAATGCCGCGGATGATCTCGGCAACGTCATCACGTTCCGATAACATCCCCACGGCCTTCACCCCCGCCTTATTGGGAGTGCGGTCGCCTTTGAGTAGGAAATCATCGTCCTGGCCCGCATCGTGTTGCACAACCCCGACCGACTTCGTTCCTATCACTTCCTTCATGAACCTCTGAAACAAGTAGTTGTCTTCGTTGGTGGCAAACGCGGACCCCAATCCGGCGATTTCGTTCTTCTTGAACGCTCTCAACTCCGAGGCAACAGCGGCAACGGCCTCATCCCACCCAACTTCCGCAAACACGCCATCCCTTCGAATTCTGGGCCCGTTGATCCGTTCTGATCCTGCGACATGCTTGAACGTTTCCAGGCGTCCGTGGTCGCACATCCAATACGAATTAACGCTCTCATTTTGCCTGGGAGTCAGCCGAAGAATCTCGTTGTTCCTCACCCACATATTCATATTGCATCCCCGTGAACATCCCGTGCAGACACTTTCCGTCGACGACATCTCCCACACCCGGGATTTGAAGCGGAAATCGGTGCTGGTCAGAGCTCCGACCGGGCACAGTTCGATGACATTCATGGAATACGGGCTGTCGAATTGCGTCTCGGGGAACGTGGTCAGCACCACATGGTCGCCGCGTTGCGTGAATGTCAGGACCGGTTGTCCAGCGATCTCATCCGCAAACCTCACACACCGGGAACACATGATGCACCGCTCGACATCAAGAAGAACGTGCGGCCCCAGAGGATAGCGCTTCGGTTTGTGAACCTTGTCTTCGTCGAACCTGCTGTATCCGATGCTGTGCTTGTAAGCGTAATCCTGAAGTTTGCACTCGCCCGCCTCGTCGCAGATGGGGCAATCGAGCGGATGGTTGATCAGGAGAAACTCCATCACGGCGTGCTGTGCCTTGAGTACTCGGTCACTCTTTGTCTTCACCACCATTCCATCCGCCACTTGCGTCGCACACGCGATCGCCAGCTTCGGCATCTTTTCGATTTCCACGAGGCACATTCTGCAATTTCCTGCGACCGAGAGTTTCGGGTGGTAGCAGAAGTGCGGAATTTCAATTCCTTGCTCCGAAGCGGCCTGAATCACCGTCAGTTTCGGATCAACCTCGTATTCGTTGTCGTCTATCCGGATCTTTGCCATCAGGTCTTCAGAATCCTTTTTTCCTGTAGGTCGCGAGCGCTGATTCCAGTACCGCAAGCGCTTTTTTCATTTCTTCCGTGTTCAACATGAAAGCAAGTCGAACCTCGTTCGTTCCTTTTCCCGGAGTTGCATAAAACCCCTGAGCCGGGGCAAGCAGAACTGTTTCCTTGTCCATTTCGAATTCCTCGATGAGCCACCGCGAAAAATGTTCGGAATCCTTGACGGGAAGTCCGATGACAATGTAAAAAGCGCCTTCCGGCTTGTAGTACGTGACGCCCTCCATGCGGGTCAAAGCATCATAGACCACATCGCGCCTTATACGGAATTCTTCGACAATGGGCCTTGTATACTCGTCGGGCGACCTCAGCAAGGGAACGAGGGCCAGCTGCTCAATCGTTGCCACAGAAAGCCGCGCCATGCCGAACTTGAATGCTGCATTCACGATGTCTTTGTTATGACTCACCAGCGCACCGATCCTTGCGCCACAGACATTGAAGCGCTTTGAGCTACTCTCGAGCAGTATCGCCCGATCGGCTACTTCCGGAAAGCTCATGATACTGTGAGCGGGCTGCTCATACGCAAATTCGCGGTACACTTCGTCGGACAAGAGGAACAAATTGTGCTTTTGAGCAAGTGTCGCCAGCGTACCGAGCTCTTGACGGCCGTAGACTGTCCCCGTCGGATTGCTCGGACTGCAAAAGAGGATTCCCCGGGTTCGATCGGTGATGTATTGCTCGATCACCCCCTCTGACGGAAGATGAAAGCCTCTGGATATCTCCAAAGGAACCGGGCGAAGTACGACGTTTGCCAGCGTTGCAAACCCGTTGTAGTTTGTGTAGAACGGTTCGAAAACCAGAAGCTCATCGCCGGCATCGCACACGGCGCACATTGCGAAAATGATCGCCTCAGAGCCGCCGGCAGTGACAATGATCTCTTTTTGATCGACAACAATCCCCTTCTGTCTCAGGTACTCCTGCCACGCCGCAAGGGCTTCCGGAAGGCCATTCGAGGCGGCATAGGAAAGGGTCTTGAGCTTGAGCGATTGAATCGTTTCGTTGACGATCGACGGTGTCGGCAGATCGGGCTGGCCGATGTTCAGATGGTAAACCTTGATCCCGTTTTTCTTGCGGTGTTCGGCAACCGATGCGAGTTTTCGCAACGGTGAAGCCTGCATTTCCCCCGCACGCTGAGAGATCCTAAGGACCTTCAGGCCTGCTTCCACACGAGAACCGGTCAGAGTTTCCATCATGAGCTTCGCTCCCTGTTCATGGCGGCGAGGGCTATTCCGCTCTCACCGGCCTGTGGCCGCACGGATGGAAGGAATACAATCCGCGAAAAATCTTCCGCCTTGAACAAATCGGCAGCAAGCGCCTGAATATCATCAGACTCGACGGCTTCGATATTCCGAATAATGCTGTCAAGAGGGTTTTGCTCTCCAAAATAGAGCTCACTGCTTCCCAGCCGCATCATTCTGCTTGGAATATTTTCGAGACTCAACATAATACTGCCTTTGAGCTGCTCTTTTGTCCGGCGCAGTTCCGCCGCGGAGACCGGCTTTTTCTTTAACCCATCCAGTTCCTTTACAACAAGTTCCATACTCGCCTCAACATGGGTGCGATCCGTCCCCACGTAAACCCCGAATGAACCTATGTCGCTCTGCAAAGAGACAAAACTGTAAACACTGTAGGCAAAACCGTACCGCTCCCTGATATTCTGGAAAAGCCGGGAGCTCATGCCATCACCCAGCAAAGTATTCAGAACCATCATCGGATAGCGGTATTTGCTCCGAATGCTAAACGCCACCGTTCCCATGCAAATGTGGGCTTGCTGAATCGGCTTTTCCAATCTAATGACTTGACCGGCCTTCCCCTTTGGTTTTCGACGCTTTATTTCTCCGGCCTTGCGGCTGGTTGACGGAAAAAGAGACCCGGCAAGTTCCACCAATTCATCATGTTCGATATTCCCCGCAGCCGCAACCACCATATGTTCCGGCCGATAGTGCTTCTTCCCGTAGGCCAGCAGATCGTCTCTTCGAAAACTTCGGAGGTTGTTCTCCGTCCCGATCACCGGGAACCCCATGGAGTGTGATCCGTAGAGAGACTTCTCGAAGTAGTCGTGAATGATGTCATCAGGGTCATCTTCGGCATTCCGGAGTTCCTCGATCACGACCCCCTTCTCCTTCTCCAGTTCTTTTTCGGGGAATACCGCATTCAGCGTGAGATCGGAAAGGACATCCAGGGCAAGGCGGGTATGTTCATCCCGCACACGAGCGTAGAAGCAGGTATGCTCCTTGCTCGTAAAAGCATTCATGTATCCGCCCACCGATTCGATGCTCCTCGAGATCTCCCTGGACGACCGCTTCTTTGTGCCCTTGAAGACCATGTGCTCAATGAAATGGGTAATACCGTTGATGGAGGGGTCTTCATCGCGGGAACCGACGTCCACCCATACTCCCACGGAGGATGATCGTACGTGCGAAATCCTCTCCGTCACAACGCGCAATCCGTTGGGCAGAATCGTTTTCCTATAGACGAATGGATTTTCAGGCTGAGGGGAGGTTGTCCGCTTGATACGTAGGGATGTGGTTTTCACTGAGAGGATGCAAAATCGTTCAAAAAACCTGATTTTCTGGACAAATCAAGATACCTGTTTTTCCATGGAGAGTCAAGAAAAGCCCTGATTAGTCGGCCTTCAACCCGCTCTCGGACAACAGAGATTCGATCTTTGCAACAACCATGTCAATCGCAACAGAATTCTCGACACCTCTCGGAATAATGACGTCGGCCCAGCGCTTGCTTGGTTCAACAAACTCAAGATGCATGGGCCTGACCGTTTCCATGTACTGATCGATCACAGAATCGACTGACCTTCCCCGTTCACGAATGTCACGCCTGATCCGTCGAACGACGCGTTCATCGGAATCGGTATCTATGAAGATCTTGATATCCATGAGGTCGCGAAGTTCTTCGAAAACAAAAATGAGCATCCCTTCGATAATGATGATCTCGGTGGGCTCCATCCGTTGGAGGTCGGGCTTCCTTCGATAGGTCGAAAAATCATAGACGGGGATACAAACGGGTTCCCCATTCCGAAGTTGTTGGATATGGGAAACGAGAAGCGACGTTTCCAGAGAATCTGGATGATCGAAATTGAGCTCAACACCCGGCCGAATGTCTGTATCGTAGTAGTACGCATCGTGCGAAATAACGGAGACCCGCGTTGAATCCAGGGATTCGAGGATTCTCCTCGTAACGCTCGTTTTTCCCGATCCACTGCCCCCCGCTATTCCAATAATCAACGGTTTCATTGCCCGATTCATGCTTTTAATATAGGTGAATCTTCCTCGGGAGACAATCCAACGGTATCCCACCACTCCTGCCTTTAACACCACAACAAACATCCCGAAATAAACAATCGCTACGCCCGATATTCTTGAAAAAGAGGCGTTTATTTCCGACTTTGTTTGAATGCCTTCCTTTGAGTTGATCCCAATTCTTCTTTCCTTTCCTGCTTTTTTTTACATTGCGACCTACTTTGCCTTGCTCTTCGGATTGTACCGCTCGAAATCCATCCACACGGTCGCATCACCCTTCATCTCAGTCATTGTGGCAGCTCGCAATGAGGAGCGACATCTTCCGGGTCTTTTGGATTGCCTCTTTCGTCAGGAGTATTCCGGCTATGAAGTGATCATTGTTGATGACCGATCATCAGACAAGACTGCCGACATCGTCCGCTCAAGACTCTCACAATATCCTCACCTAAAGCTTATCTCCGTTACCGCAACAGACCCGGACATGCCGGCAAAAAAAAGCGCCTTGACAAAGGGCATACAGGCATCCAAAGGAGAGGTTCTTCTTTTTACGGACGCGGATTGTCTTCCTCCGCCAACATGGATAAAAGAGATGTCGGCAGGATTCGAGGAAAAGGTGGGGGTAGTCGCGGGGTATTCACCCTATCGGCCTTCAGCATTCGGCATCAAGGCACGATCTCTCTGGGAGAAATGCCTCTTTTCGTTCATTCAGTATGAGGAATTGAAGATTTCCCTTTGGGCCGCGGGATCAATCGGTATACGCAAGGCCTGGCTTTGCACAGGAAGAAACCTGGCGTATCGGCGAAAGGTATGGGATGACATTGGAGGATTTCAACGCATAAAGCACTCCATCAGCGGGGATGACGACCTGTTTCTTCAATTGGTTCAGCGCACAACAGCGTGGCAAATCCGTTACATCGCTTCTACGGATTCTCACGTTCCCACAAAACCGCCGGAATCGTTTTCAGAATTTGTTGACCAGCGAACGCGGCATTTCTCGGCGGGCAAGTTCTTCCCCGCATCCCTTAAATTGTTTTCTGTCTTTTTCTACGGTTTGAACTTCGTTCTGTATTTCGGCCTTGCAGCTTCCTTTCTCAGCCCGTCTTTCGCCTGGGGGTTGCCGCTCTTCAGTATAAAGTTCGCTGTGGATATGTTTTTCATTGTTCTCGGGAGCAGGCAATTCGGCATTTCTCCTCCGTTCTTCTCCTTTCCATTCATGGAAGCCGCCATCCTTTTCTATAACATGATCTTTGGCCTCCTTGGCGTTCTTGGAACATTCAGATGGAAATCCGAACTCAAATGAACGGTACCCCCGGCAAATATCGTATGGTCCTTCGAACCGCCCTCAGAATCGGATTGGCGATCGTTCTCCTGGCTCTCCTCCTGTATTTTGTCCAGGTTGAGGAAATCAAGTATGCTTTTCAGCAGGCGAGAGGCGAATACATCGCCGTCGCGGCCGGTTTCCTGGTGTTCAATCTTGGCCTGCAGATCTACAAATGGAGGTTCCTTCTGCATGCGAATGGATTCCCATTTCCTTGGATCAGTATTATCCAATCGTTTTTCTTCGGGTTGACGATCGGAACGCTTACACCCGGTCAGCTGGGCGAATTGGGCGGGAGGGGCTTTCACCTTGCATCGGAAGCACCCGAGAGGATCATAGGGTTGACGATCTTTGACAAGCTCCAAATGCTCGGCGTCATGCTCATCGGGGGCGGTATAAGCATGGCAATTCTTCTGAATCTGCCGCCACTCTTTCTGCTGTTGATTATCATCGGGTCAGCCATTGTTCTTCTGGGTTTGCTCCTTCCGCGGTTTGCGGCAGATATTCTTCAGAAAACGCCATTGGGACAACTTCGAAACAAATGGGTGCAGGGATTTCTGTCGGTACTCGGCTCCATGAGGGATCCGCGGACCATCGAAATTTCCCTGGTGCTTACTCTGCTCTTTTATGCGACCATCTGGATCCAATTGCATTTTCTTCTGAACGCGTTCACGCCTGTGACTTTACCAGCGAGTTTTCTGGGATTTGCCGCCATGATGCTTGCAAAGTCCGCGGTGCCGATATCCTTCGCCGATCTCGGAACCAGGGAACTTGGGCTTGTATTTTTCCTCTCGCTTCGATCAGTCCCCGAAGCTGCGGCATTCAATTCTGGGATCCTCCTCTTTGCCATCAACGTGCTCACGCCGGCTCTGATTGGCTTATTGTTTATCCCCCGATCGTTTTCCCTGCGGCCGCCAACATGACATTCTTCGCAGGATTCGGGCTCGTTCTCCTGTTCTTTTTTCTCGTCTATTGCCTTTTTCTCCTCAGAGTTCTCTCCGGCCTGAGCACGGCGGCTCTTGCGCCTTTCCATCCCGCGGAAATGGTCAGTGTTATCATCGCCGTACGAAACGAGGAGCTGATGATTGCCAAATGCCTCGAATCAATTCTTGCACAGGATTATCCCCGGGAGTCATACGAGATCATTATCGTCGACGACGGTTCATCCGATGCAACAGTCGAAATCTCCCGCGGATTCGAACGGACACATTCGCAGTTGAAAGTCATCACTCGATCCGGCAGTGTTGGGAGCAAGCGTACAGCCCTCTTAGCCGGGATCAAGGAGGCAAGTGGGGATGTTCTTTTGTTTACGGACGGGGACTGTTCGGTGAAACCTGGGTGGATTTCAGGAATGGCAGGCACTCTCAGGGAAAGGGTTCATTTTGTCGCGGGTCCTGTCGTTGAAGCCGAAGCACCCGGGCTGCTCCAGAGGCTCAGCCGCATCGAATTTCTTGGGATCATCGGAGTTGCCGCCGGGCTCACGCGATCCGGAAATCCCATCTTTTGCAATGGAGCAAACATTGCCTATCGAAAATCAGCATTTGAGGCGATCGGGGGATTTGGGGAAGGCGTGCATTTTTCGGACGATGAAGTCATTCTGCAGCGATTTCATGTGCGCGACGAACGATCTGTCTCCTTTACATTTGATCATGAAGCAATCGTCACAACGCCCTCTCCGCGTTCAGTCAAAGATTTCTGGAACCAGCGCGTCCGGTGGTCTTCAAAAGGCGGAGTCTACGAGAAGACATCGATCCTGGCCCGATTGGTGTTTCTCTACTTCTTTTTCCTTGTCCTCTTTGCCGGACTCGCACTTTCACTGTCCAATCCTGATCTGATCACCATTGTCATTCCGATCCTGGCCGTCAAGTTTCTGCTTGATTGGTTGGTGATACACAAGACAGCCCGCCTTTTGAATCAACCGGTCTCTCTGCTGTATCTCTTCATTGCAGAGGTTCTGCACGTTCCGTATATTGTCCTCGCCGCACTTCAGGGCCAGATTGGCTCTCTTCGATGGAAAGGCGCACCCGTCCGGAAATGAGGTTCATCACCACAAAACCGTTGCAGATCTTGTTTCCGCAAATCCGCTGGAAGGGACCGGCGGATCATGTGTACCTCACATTTGATGACGGACCTCACCCCGTTGCAACACCACTTGTCCTGCGGGAACTTTCCGACAGAGGTGTCAAAGCCACTTTTTTTCTCCTCGGATCCAACGTCGAGCGATTTCCCGAACTTGCCAAACAAATTGCCGCCGAGGGTCACACCATAGGAAATCATACGTTCGACCACCCTTCCCTTCTGTTCAAAAGTCATCGCCTTATTTCGGATCAGATCGATCGGACTCAGGATGCCATTCGGCGTCACACCGGGCTGACAGCCCGATACTTCCGGCCCCCGTATGGGCTGGGCGGACCCGCAATGTACAAGACCGCAAAGAAACTTGGTCATGAGGTGGTTTATTGGGACGTCGATTCCGGCGACCACGAAAACATTGCTTCGGGGACCATTGCGCTCAGATCGACTCGATCCTTGCACCCAGGATCCATTGTCTTGTTCCACGACAACGATCGAACCAAAGACCGTGTCACTGATGTCTTGAGATCGTTCTTTGAGATCGCGCAAGGCCGGAATTTCACTTTCGCTCCTCTCCCGGTATGACCTACGACCTGCTGATGTATTGCGTCACCGCTTTGTATCTCGTTCAAATCACCGCTTTCCTCGCCGGCTTGCGAAGAACCCGCCCCCTGCAATCAAGCGGGGCCACACCGTTTGTCTCGGTCATTATCGCCGCGCGCAATGAGGAAAGCAACATCCGCTCGTGCCTCACAACGGTCTGCACGCAATCCTACGCCGCATCGACTTTTGAGGTTCTTCTCGTCGATGACCATTCGGAAGACAGAACACGGGAGATTGCGACAGAGCTTGCGAAAGAATATTCTGTTGTAAAGGTGATATCGGCATCATCGGACGGCCCTCTCCGCGGTAAAACCAATGCCTTGGCCACTGGAATAAAGCATGCGAAAGGCGAAATCATCCTCATCACTGATGCTGACTGCGTGGTCCCCCCGACCTGGATCGAAGAAACGGTGAAGAGATATGAGCCGGCGGTGGGGATTGTGGGAGGAATGACCCTCCAACGGGCTTCGCGGGCGTTCGAAGGAGTACAATCGCTCGATTGGGCATACCTCCTTGGGATCGCATCCGCAGCAGTATCCTGGAAGAACCCTTTGAGCACCATAGGCAACAACCTTTCTTTTCGCCGAAAAGCTTATGACGATGTTGGCGGTTATGAATCCATTCCATTCAGTGTGACCGAGGATTACAGTCTTTTTCAGGCGATCATTAAGACGGGAAAATGGGAATACCGGTATCCGCTATCGCCCGATTTGCTTGTGGAAAGCATTCCCTGTCAAACGTGGCAGGACCTCCTAAGGCAGAAGCATCGCTGGGGGAAGGGTGGACTGGATATGAAACTGAGCGGGTTCTTCATCATGGCGATCGGATTTGCAGAGCATGCACTGATCCTCGCAGGTCCGTTCTATGGTTCGGTGTTCGCAGCACTGACCGGGTGGCTCCTCAAAGCCACCGGTGACTACGTGTTTCTCTATCGCGTCCTGAAAAAAGTGAATCGGCTCGGCGAACTGAAATATTTCCACCATTTTCAGGTTTACTACCTTCTCTACGTCCTCGTCCTGCCCTTCATGGTCTTCTTCGGACGAAAGGTAGTCTGGAAAGGCCGGTCCTATTGATCGACCCGGGATCTCTTCCGTTTGAATGGTTCTCTTTGTTGCTTTATGCGGAGACCCATTACCGCTTTCGGCATTTCTTCAGCTTCTTGAAAAAACCTGAACCGGAGGTCATCGCCGACGCGCCTCTCCGCGTCGAACC
This sequence comes from Bacteroidota bacterium, assembly GCA_040880975.1. Lineage (GTDB taxonomy): Bacteria > Bacteroidota > Ignavibacteria > UBA10030 > UBA10030 > JBBDYD01. The sequence goes on from JBBEEC010000033.1 coordinate 372,336, forward strand.
GGGGAATGACATTCCGGTTCTTTTGCTTGTCAAGGATGCAGACGAGTACCCCGTGAGACTGCTGCGGGCTGAGGCCATCGTTTCATGCGGCGGCCAGAAGCGCGTTGAGACGCTCATTGCGAAATCCGTCGCTCTTAACAAGAAGTGGTGGTGGAAGATTTTCCATATCGATGCATCCGGTCTCCGGGGGTGGGTTGAAATAGATATCCAGTTTGACCTTTCCGGATCCAAAGGCATTCGGACCTACCACAATGACAACCACCGAACATCCACCCACAAGCCGCTGAAAGTGTTTGTCGCCGATGAGCCGCTTCCGCGATTGAAGGATTTCCTGTACGGGGACCTGCATTCTCATTCTCAATACACGGAAGACCAGGTTGAATTCGGAGCGCCCCTCGAAGCGTCGCTCATTCTTTCGCGTGCGCTCGGACTGTCGTTCTTTGCGGTCACCGATCACTCCTACGATCTTGATGACCGGGTCGATGATTATCTCCGAAACGATCCGGACCTTCCCAAGTGGAATTCCCTCCAGCAGGAAGTCGACGTGTTGAATAAGAGAAACAAAGGTTTTTCTATCATCCGGGGAGAAGAAGTGAGTTGCAGGAGCATCTCTGGACATAATGTCCACATGCTTCTTTTCGGGGGAAAGCGGTTTGTTCACGGGTCCGGCGACAGTGCAGAGCGATGGCTTCAAACACGCTCGGAGCACGCAATCGGAGAGATCCTGGGGACAAAGGATCCCGGCGTTCTTGCGTTTGCCGCGCATCCAGCCGAGGACGTTCCGTTTCTTCAGCGGGTACTTTTGCATCGGGGCAATTGGCGCGAGCAAGACATATTCGCGGAACGACTTGCGGGTGTCCAATTCGCCAATGGGTCGCAAACAGGGTTGCTTCGGGGGGTTGAACAATGGGTGTCGGCTCTGCTGAAGGGAAACCGGCTCTTTGCAATAGCGGGGAACGATGCCCACGGGAACTTCAATCGTTTTCGCCAGCTCAGGATTCCGTTTATTTCAATTGGAGAATCGAACGATCACCGGTTTGGCGAAATGCGGACAGCGGTCGTAGCCCCCCACGGGCCCACTGAGGGCGGAGTTCTTGAAGCCATAGGTTCCGGGCGTTGTGTCGTTACGAATGGACCCATTGCGGCACTCTCTGTTCGGAGTAATTCCGGCAAGAGCGGGATCATGGGATCTTCCCTTCGCGGAGCCGAGTTTAGAGTAAAGATTGAGGCAAGATCGTCGTCTGAGTTCGGCGCTTTTCAACGAATAGTGCTTTGGCTGGGCAGTATTGGGGGAACAAAAGAGGTATGTCTTCTGGAAGCAGGCGGGGCAGAGTATTCATTCACGCATGAGCTCCGTTTCAGCATGAAAAAAGCCGGCTATATCCGGCTTGACGTAAGAACTTCAGCCGTCAATGATTTTGATGGTGCTCCGCATTTCTGCATCACCAATCCCATCTGGATCAACCATCCTTGAAACAAAAAAGCCCTCGTAGTCGAGGGCTTTTTCAAAACTATTCAGGATTGCATCAGCGTGTTCTGGCGCTGGCGATTCCGAGCCTTTTCAGCTTGTACCGCAGAGTTTGCTCGGTCATGCCGAGGAAGTGAGCTGCGCGCGACTGGTTGAATCCGAATTTCCCCAGTGCTCGCTCGATGATCCCCTTCTCGATGTTATCCAGCGAATTATCCAGCACAAAGGACTGGCCTGAAAGCACGTTGTTGATCATCTTGACGACTTCCGTCTTCTCGTCTGCCAGTTCCGGAGGCAGGGAGAATCGTCCGCCTGTAGAGAACAGGACGGATTTATCGATGACCGCCTTGAGTTCCCGGATGTTTTCCTTCCAGGGGTGGCGGACAAGCACATCCACCGCGTTGATATCCAGGGCGATGTCCTTGATGCCGAGGTCCTTTGAAATCTCCGAAACAAAATGCTTCACGAGAATGGGAATATCTTCTTTCCGGTCTCTGAGGGGTGGAATAGAGATCGACTCGAGAGTGTTGACCTTCTTGAAAAATTCCTCATAAAGTTTGTTCGCGGCAAGGAGGTCAGTCAGGTTTTGGCGGGCCGTCATGATGACCCGGACATTCACGCTTTTCGCAGAGGTACCGCCGAGACGCTTGACCTTGCGTTCTTCGAGGAAGGTAAGAATTTTGATCTGATTCCTGAAACTGGCCTCTTCGATTTCTTCGATCAGAACTGTTCCATCGTTTGCCAGCTCAAAGATCCCGCGCTTCGTGGTAGGGGGCATTCCCGGAACGCCTTTTTCGAATCCGAACAACACCGCTTCGAGTTCCCTGTCGTCGATAACGGAGCAGTTGACGGAAACAAACGGGTGGTCGTTTTTGCCGTTTTCTTTGAATTGCTCGGCATGAATATTTTTGGCGACGGCGCCCTTCCCTGTCCCCGGTTCCCCGACGATAAGGATATCTTTTTGCGTTTTGGCAATCTTGGCGACTTGCTTTCGCAGGTCGTCGGTTGCCTTACTTTTTCCTATGATCGGATACTCCATCATTCCTCCCGGAATCTTCACTCGTCTTTTTGTTTACCAAAGATCTTCAGCATAAATCGTTGCAAAAAATTAGGCTCTGGATTTTGACTCGCGCGGTGTAAAAAGCCTTCCATGAATCGTTTTCGGGTTAAGAAAATGACGTACAACAAGATTATCAATACCGTCACGCCACCGACTAATATGTTCAGAATCCAAAACCAACTCTCGCTCATCCTTATTGACAGGGCTTGCGTTGGAGGGCCGCCACTCCGGTAAGCCTGACTTTATGCTCCCTTTTCGTTTTTATCTCGCCTGTCTCGCGATTCTCCGAATGTTCTCAGAATCAAGCGTTGGAGGATACTAGGCTCTGGGTTTTGACTCGCGCGGTGTAAAAAGCCTTCCATGAAACGTTTTCGGGTTAAGAAAATGACGAACAATAAGGCTATCAATACCGTCACGCCAGCGACTAATATGTTCAGAATCCAAAACCAGCTCTCGCTCATAGAATTCGCCTTTGACACTCGTAATGAAGCTTAGGCGTAAACTGAAGAAGATCAACAAGAACAGTGAGTTCACAATAATGAGATACTGCCCAATGCTGTAAAGCTCAAAATACACATCATAATTCTGGAGACTAACATAGGCCAAATAGTGAAGAATATCAAGCGAGCAGAGCGGTAGAAAAAGAAAAAGAATTTTTTCGGTGTAAGCTCCCTGTGGAGGGTCCTTCTTGTATTGATACCCAAAAAATACAATAATAAACATAATAGCGAGGACATCGATGAAAATGACGTTTTTGTAAAGAGGTTTCAAGAGAAGCATTGTGTAATTATTACCATTAAGATATGGCAAGATAAACGCAATCCGTGCAAGGTTGTCCTCCCTAAATAAGGAACCAACAGGTTTGTTCGCGTTCCATGCATTAAGCGTGACCCGCTCCGCGATATCACTGGGTGTGGGATTCACATTCCCCTCCATCTTCAGGTCATTTACTACTCGATCGACGGAGCGAAAATCTTCAATCTCAGGAGTTTTATATAAGTATCTTGGATCAGTAAAAAAAGGATGGTAGTAGTATGAGAACACTCCACCGACAATAATGAATGTTACTATATATTTTCGGAGAATCGTGAACTGACTGAACACCGAATCAACTACAGCATACAAAACGGTGAAAGCCAAAAGAAAAACTACCATCCCCCTCATGATGTATTGGTCAAAATAGAGGCCCGCGAATGGATTGTCAGAAAAGAATGATTTTCCAATAAAAGGAAACAACAGCCCCGTCAATGAAGCCAAAAAGAACACTGCAAAATTAAGGAATATCATCTTACCGCGAACTGTCGGCTCTCTGAGGAAGATGAAGAACGCCACGACACCAATCACGATGAAAACAATATTCGCAATTTGGATCGGGACACTTGTTGCCGCGTGATCGAAGAAAAGAAATCCGATTACTCCAGGCAGGGAAAGTGCAAACGATACTAAGGCAATTTTTCGGAAGTGGTTCATTTTCGTGTTTTGTGATTAAGGCAAAGTTAATTAGTGAATACCATGTAGTCAAGCTGTAATCGCAGAAAATTGTTTCAACGTGATGAATCGCACCTTTATGGCATCAAGGCCCTGCAACCTATTGAATTTAAATGAGTTATAATCACTTCCAGATCTCTTGACAATTGATTGAAATTCGCTAATATTCTACGGTCAAAAGGCAATCACAAAAACCAATAAATCCCTGCATCAAAGGAGAAACATCAATGTCAAAATATTCAATTTTCAGACGATTTAGAACCATAATTATTGCGCTAGGAGTCACCTTACTCACTAACTACGGTATCTCAATGGCCGTGGACGGTGGGGTGAGTGGCCCTCTACCGAGGCCTCAACCACTTTCAATTGATGAGAGTGGTGTTTCCGCTCCTCCGCCAAGACCTGTACCGATGTCAGCAATTGACGATAGTGGAGTTTCATCTCCTCCACCCCGACCGTAAACAACTTCATCTTTAGCTTTGGACGGCGGAGATACTCCGCCGTCCACTGATTCGCCAACTCAAAAGAGTCCAGCCTTTTTCTTGTTGGATTTTTTTCGTAGCTTCAATTAAATGAGCTACGAACCAACTGAATCCTACGTAAGTCCGCGAACGGAATCGTCGCTTCCATTCTATCGCCATTTCATTCATCCTCTCCTTTTTCTCCTCACTTTTTTTACCACAGCTCTCGCCGGCGTTCAATGGGCGGGGCGTGATCCTTTTGAACTGACCAACATTTCATTCGGACTTAATTACGCATTCGCAATTCTTTTCTTTCTTGGGGTACATGAATTTGGGCATTTTTTTGCCGCGAAGCATCACGGAGTGAAGGTTACGCTACCGTATTTCATCCCCTTTCCCCCACTTCCCTTTCTTATTAACTTCGGCACCCTTGGCGCCGTCATACGAACAAAAGCCGTTGTGCCGTCAAGAAAGATCATGTTTGATATCGGGGTCGCCGGTCCACTCGCCGGATTTGTCGCATGTGTTGTGATTCTGATATACGGGTTTCTGTCACTTCCGGGACCGGAGTATCTTCTTGCCATTCACCCTGGTTACGATTTTGCGCTCAACGCCGACCCGAACTCTCAGGGGCTTCCTCTCGAATTCGGACAAACCATTCTGTTCTCCTTTCTGCAAGGCCTCCTCACTGATCAGCAACAGTTCGTTCCTCCTATGACAGAGATATACCACTACCCCTTCCTGTGTGTCGGGTGGTTTGGCCTCTTCGTGACAGCTATGAATCTGATCCCCATAGGCCAATTCGACGGAGGACATATCATTTACACTATGTTTGGAGAACGACATCGGGCAATCGCCCGAATGGCCTTTGCCGGGCTCCTCATCTTGGGCGTCCCCTCTGTCCTTGATGCTCTTCTCCGCTGGGCCGTTCAATCGATTTCAGGTAATCCCGCTGAACAGATCATTCCGTTTGCCGAATATAGCTGGAGCGGATGGTTCCTCTGGGCCATGATTTCATATTATTTCGTGCGGCTTTATCACCCCCCCGTCCCCGATGAAACGCCCCTCGATCCAACCCGCATGACAATCGGGTGGCTTAGCTTTGCAATACTTGTTGCATGTTTTTCCTTCGCTCCATTTACCATCCCTATTTGAGTTTGCTTTTGTTCCCAAAGTTGGCTACATATCACTAGAACCGGTCTCAAAAACGGTTGTTGAGCAAAATTAGGATACATCCCAAGTGAACAAAGCCAAGATAGTTGTCAAGATGATATTCATGCCGAGTGGAGATGCGCCGATAGTTGTGCAACCAGGCAAAGAGTCGCTCGATCATCCAACACCGACGATAGCGTCTCAGGGGGCGACCGTCTTGGGTCGCTGGTCGAGTACGATTGATGCGATGGGGCGCGATCAGCTCGATGTGTCGTCGAGCAAGTCTTCGATCGAGGGGATCGCTGTCATACGCAAGATCCCCAATAATTCGATGAGGCCGGGTGCGAGTGTGGCATCGGGCGAGAGTTGGCTCGACAAGGGTGATTTCATGTGGGCTAGCAGAAGTCGCGTAGACGGCGACAGGAAGACCAGCGCCGTCTGCCACTGCCATGAGCTTCGTACCCTTGCCCCGCTTGGTTTTTCCAATGCCGGACCCCCCTTTTTCGCCACCACAAAGGTCGCGTCGATGAAGCATTCGGCAAGCTTGAACCTGCCCCGCGTCTCCAGGTCGCGGGCCAGTACCTCCAGGACTGTTCGTAATGCACCTGAGCGTACCCATTCCTGGAATCGTCGATGGCAGGTTTGGTATGGCGGATAGCGCTCGGGCATATCCTGCCATCGGGCGCCGGTACGAAGAAGCCAGAGAATGCCATTGAGCACTTCTCTGTTCTTCCGGCGAGGTCGTCCCTTCCCATCGGGACGCCGAACAATCTTGGGAAGCAACGGATCGATGATCAACCATTGCGCTTCTTGTAAGTCTGAGCGTCGTGCCATGACGCGATTGTACACCAAATCTCAGCAAAGTACAAGCCCTTTATTTAGTTTTTGAGACCGGTTCTAACCAACCACACAAAGGACACCTCGATTTCTGATTGTTACGATTTTTCGAAACGTTAACAACTCAAGGCAATCGGTGTCTTTTCCAGTTTTCCCCGCAATTCCTTTATTCCAACAAGCCCAACTCTTTATCATTGGGTTGTTATTTGCTTTTGCCGGCTGCGAATCCCAGCACAATGGGGTCATCGATGTTCTCACCCAGCCGCCAACAATCGTTTCGGCATCGGTAACTCCAAGCGCTGTACTTACCGATTCGATGAATATAGGCCCTTTTCAACTCCCCGAAGATATCCTCACCATCATTCTCACGGCTTCAGTCAAAGTTGGCGCTTCACCATCGACTGTCGGTTATACCCTCTTTCAGGATCGTCGACTTCAACCGCTCACTGAAGGCGAATTGAATAATTTAGGTGTCTCCCCCGATATCTTCGCTTCCGACTCTATCTTCACGGGGGCGGTGACATTCCAGATCAATCGCTCTTTCATAGGGAATCTCACACTTGAGCTCGTGCCGCAGAGCAGTGACGGCATCATCGGGACCTCTTTCCTTCAGACCATTGAAATCCAACGCTTCAATCATCCCCCTGTCCTCTCAAATCTCCAGGCGCCTGATACCGTTAGGATCTCTCTTCAATCCTTTGTCATTTCCGTTCAAGCCAGTGATCCGGACGGAGCACCGGATATTGCCTCTGTTACCCGTCAAACGCCAAGTGGTTTGATTTTAAACCTGAACGACTCTGGGACTAATGGAGACGCGGTTGCGGGGGACGGCATTTATACCGAAGTTGTCGATCTGGATTCGTCCACACCTCTGGGGTCCTATTCGTTTGTCTTTCGGGCACTGGATCAATCAAACGCTACAAGCAATACGATCCTTCACACTATCATCGTGCTCCAATGAACCAGCTCTTCAAGGTGACGGTGTCGGCTCTTGCTTTTGTTTGCCCAGCGCTTTCCCAGGGGATCCAATCGTTTCAACTGGCAACATTGCCGTCCGGGCGCCCCTACAGCAATGCGGTTGATGCGCTCACGGTCAGTCGGGACACTGTTTGGATCGGAACGGGGAAAGGACCCAGTATCTCCATCGATGGAAGTTCATGGCAGCACTACGCGAACACAGAGGGGTTCGGTACGCGGGGAGTTTCGGCCATAGCCGTCGACGACCGCATCGTCTGGATCGCCAATGCCTACGTGGAAAAGCGCGATGAAAATTTTGTCCAAACAGGAGCTGGCCTCCACTGGTCATCCGACCGCGGATCCACCTGGACATCGGTGCCGCAACCAGTGGATGCGGGAACCGTGGATACGATCATTTACGGGATCAACAAAATTGCCGCCCTCGCTGTCACGGTGCCGCAACAGAACCTCACGTACGATATTGCGCTTACAGCGGACGCTGTGTGGATAGCCAGCTGGGCAGGCGGCCTGAGGAAATCGACCGACCGGGGCGTAACCTGGTCCCGCGTTGTTCTTCCCCCCGACAATCTCGACTCCATTGCGCCAACTGATACCCTGGACTTCGATCTGGCTCCATCGGGAGGTGCTCTCAATCTACGGCCAAACTACAACCACGTCGCGTTCTCGGTGTTTGCGAGCGATGACACGACTCTCTGGGTTGGTACTGCTGCCGGGATCAACAGGTCGATTGACGGCGGAGTGAGCTGGAGACGGTACTCCCACCAAAATCAGACCCAGGCTATTTCCGGAAATTTTGTTGTCGCCCTCCATGAACAGCGCGTGGGGTCTGAGCGGATTTTGTGGGCGGCCACCGTGAATGCCATCGACCAAACCGAATTCCCGGCGGTGAGCTTCTCCACTGACGGAGGAACTACGTGGTCGGTGACGCTTGTGGGAGAACGGGTCCACAATTTTGCATCCCGGGATTCCATTGTGTACGTGGCCACCAGCGGCGGCGTGTTTCGATCTGCCGACCGCGGCAATTCATGGTTGCGCAGCGGCTCAGTCTCCGACGGGCTCAATCACCAACGTTTTACCCGGCAGGAGATTTATGCCGTCGCAGTCAAAGGAGATACCGTTTGGGTCGGCGGGCCGGAAGGAGCCGCATTCACGCTTGACAACCCGTCGCAAGTCTTCGGAATGTCGTGGCGAGTTTTCAGGGCTTATGAACCCGTGGGCGATTCCCAGGCGACCTATGCCTATCCCCTTCCCTTTGCCCCTGACGACGAAGTGGTTCGTCTCCACTACAGCACGGGCGGAATGACAAGATCCGTGACAATCCGCATTTTCGATTTTTCCATGCAGCCTGTGAAGACTCTGATTCAGAATGCCGTCAGGCAGGGCTCGCAGGAACACGATGAGATCTGGGATGGAAGGGATGACCGCGGCAACCGGGTATCGAACGGCGCTTATTTCTACAGAGTCGAAATCGAAAGCCGCGAGCCTCAGTGGGGAAAGATCCTGGTGATCCAATGAAGTATCTTTTTCTTTTTGCGGCGCCATTTGCGATCTCGTACCTGCAGGCACAACCCATGTCACCCATGGCGGGCCTGCCGGGCTCTCCCATGAGAATGGGGTTCGGATCGCAGGGAATCGGAATGGGGAACGCAATGGTCGCAACGCCGACCCAGGCCAATGCAGGGTACTACAATCCGGCACTTACAGCCTTTCAGGAAAAACGGGCCGGATCCGTGTCCGTCGGATTTCTCTCCCTCGACCGGACCCTGAATTTCGTCAGCTACAGCACACCCCTTCCGCCCTCGGCCGGTTTATCGCTGGGCATCATTAATTCCGGCGTGTCTGAAATCGCGGGAAGGGATCGGGACGGACGGCCGACAGAGAACTATTCCACATCCGAGAACTCGTTTTTTCTCTCTTTTGGGCTACGAATCGACACGAATCTTGTTGTCGGGATTTCACCAAAGATTCTGTATTATAAGTTATTCTCGGAGATGGCCAGCACAACAGCCAGTTTCGATCTGGGGGCCGCCTACCGGCTCTCGGAGGAGTTCCTCCTTGGTGCATGCCTTCAGGATGTGGGTTCCAAATACAAATGGGACTCGTCAAGACTTTACGGGTTGCAGGGGAATTCCACCATCGACCACTTCCCGGTCAGGAAACGCGTGGGTGTCAGTTATGCGCCTCTGGAACTGCCGGTCCTCGGCGCTGTCGAGCTTGAGCACACAGCGAGTGTGGCTTTTCTGAAATTCGGAGCTGAGGTTTCGCTGACAAGGTCTTTCGTTGTAAGAGCCGGCATTGATCATCTCGGTTTGACAGAATCGCTTGCTGCGCGACCAAGCTTTGGTTTCTCGCTCCAGGCTTCGACCGGGGGCTGGCAATCATTCTTATCCTACGTATTGGTCATCGAGCCCTATGCACCTTCGTCTTTGCACCTTCTCACTGTGGGAATAGAATTCCAATGAGGCTCCGGTTATTGACATTGCTCCTCCTGGGTTCGACGACCTTGTTTGCCCAGGGAACCTCCAGGGGGTTTGGATTCCTCGAACTTCCGTACTCGGCGCGAAACGCCGCTCTGGGGGAAGCAACAGTTGCCGATCAGATCTCCATTGTTTCTGCGCATATCAATCCGGCCCTCCTTGCCGGCGTGCAATCGTTCTCCATCTCTCTCTCTCATCAGCGATGGGTGCAGGACGTCCAAAGCAATTTCCTCTTCGTTTCAATCCCCAATTCCTTTGTTAATGCCGGATTGAGTGTCTCCATGACATCGATCGACGGAATCGAGATCCGTGACATCCCCGGGCCACCCTCGGGCGTCTTCAGTGCGCGTTCAGCGACCATTGCGGGATTGATCGGTTTTCAGGTTGACCCCGACCTCTCCGTCGGCGCATCCATTAAGCACGCGTATGAGAAGATCTATGTCGACGAGGCTGCCAGCGTCCTCTTCGATATCGGCGCTTTGTACAGAACGCCAATCGAGGGACTGTACGGCGGGGTGTCCCTCAGGCACTTCGGCATCGTCGACAAGATGAAACAGCGACCTTCAAGCACACCGACCCAGACGACGTTTGGACTCTCCTACACGACAACCCTTGACGACTTCAGCATGCTTGGTGTCGTTTCGGCCACGTCCGGAACGGCGACAGGATCACTTCGAAGCCAGGTCGGGATTGAATCTGTGTATGCGAAAGTGGTTTCTCTTCGGCTCGGTTATCAGTCAGCGTATGAAGTTCGCGGGTTTTCATTCGGCGTGGGTCTTTCCTACGGGCTTTTTTCATTCGATTACGGCTCCGTTCCTTTTTCCGGGGGCCTTGGCAACGGCCATTTGATCACCGTCGGCATTACTTTCTGATCATGATCGAGGTCATCCCATACGAAGAGAAGTGGAGAGACCGATGGGATTCCTTTGTCCTGAAGTCCAACAACGGCACAATGTTTCATTTGCAGAAGTTCCTTTCGTATCACGCGCGGCCGTTTCCCTGGCATCATCTCTTGTTTGTAAAGCAGGGCGAAATTCAAGCCGTTCTTCCAACCGCTCGGATGGGTTCCACCCTCGAATCCCCCATCGGTGCATCGTACGGCTCTTTTGTCACAACGGATCTTCCGTTTGAAGCTGCCCTTGAACTCGTGGATGCCTTTTCCGATTACTGCCGCGACCTTGGAATCGAACGGACTCTCCTGACGCCGCCCCCGTTCATTTATCAATCCGTCGTTTCCCAAAGCCTCGACTATGCGCTCGCTTACCGGGGGTTCGGATACGACAAGCATTACATTTCACATGCCATTTCGCTGGCGGACCATGATTTCTTCAAAACGTTTCACGCGACGGCAAGAAGGTACATCAGAAAATATCTTCGTGAACACGAGATCACCATCGAGATGAGCGACGACCTCGACGCGTTCTACCCCATTCTTGTTGAAAACAAGCGACGCCATGATGTCACACCAACACACACCCTGGAAGAACTCAAAAAACTGAAGAAGCTGTTCCCCGACCGGTTGATTCTGTTCCTTGTACGCCGCGGGAAAAAACCGGTGGCAGGGTCTCTTCTTTTTGTTTGCAATCCACAGGTCGTCTTATGCTTCTACAATATGCTCCTTTACGAGTATGAACATTTGAATCCGATCCATGCCGTGATGTATGAAGTGGTGAACTGGGCCGTGGAACAGCATTTTTCCTGGGTTGACATCGGGGTATCACAGGACACCAAAGCTGCGAATCAGATGACTCCGGCCATGAGTCTTATTCGCTTTAAAGAGAAATTCGGCGCGCGCGGCATTCTGCGAAGCACGTTTTACAAGCGATTCCTCTGAGATGCGTGAACGTTTCACCGCCCCTTCTGCATGAATATCCTTCACGTCGCTCCCATCAATGTTGCCGGTGTGCCCTATGCGATGATGGATATGCAACGGCGCTTTGGTCATTCAGCCCGCCTCATCACTCTTCATAGGAACACCCTCACGTTTCCTGAAGATATTTGCCTCGACCTTCCGCTTCCCCGCAATCCCCTCGCGCACTGGTGGCGACAGCACAAACAGGCAAATCCTGTCGTTCCAGGCCATACACCCACACTGCGTAAGCTGGAAGCCCGTAATCCGGCAGAGCGGCTTTACTTCCAATTTGACGACTGGCGGCGAGCGAAACGGATTGCGGAGGCCATCGAGCGCCATGCCCTCCACGATTTCGACATCATTCACTATGACGGTGGATTGGATTTTTTCAGGGATGCACACATCGCTCGCGAATGGAAGTCCAAGGGGAAGAAGATTGTTTGCCATTACATGGGGAGCGACCTTCGGGTGAGGGGCGTCCATCCGGTCCTCGACTCTCTGAGTGACCTCAATCTGACCAACGAGAGCGATCACCTTCTTCTTCATCCCAATATTCACTTCGTCTTCATTCCGTTCGATACCGCAGAGTTTTCTCTCAGGCAGAGTGAGAACGGAAAACTCCGAATCATTCATTCTCCATCCAACCGCCATTTAAAAGGCACGAGGTTCATTCTGCCTGTGATGGAACAATTGAAGCAACAACGAGACGTTGAATTTGTTCTTGCCGAAAACATGCCGCATGAAGAACTTCTCGCGCTTAAAATGACATGCGATGTTGCCATTGAGCAGGTGGGCAATCTTGGCGGAACCGGCTACGGGCGCAATTCCCTCGAGACTCTTGCCATGGGTATCCCCACCATAACGGAAATGACTCCGGATTATACCACTTGGCTTCCGGAGAACCCTTTCATTCTGGCAACCCCGGAAACACTCCTCGAACAACTGCTTCATGTCATTGACGACCCGGAACTTCGGCGAGATAAGAGGGTCCGCGGCCGCGAGTGGGTGGAAAAGTATCATTCCTACGAAACAGTGCATCAGCGACTTCAAGCGCTTTACAAGGACCATGGCATTCTCTGATTTTCGCACCAAGGAATTTCTGGCATTGGCGGGGCTGGCACTCCTTTTACGAATCAGCTTCCTCGGTTCCTACGATCATGCTCCGGTGTCCGACGAAAAGGATTACCTCGAACTTGCCGTGAATTTCGTTGCAACCGGGTCATACTCTCTTGGGGGAGAGCCCACAGCCTTTCGCCCGCCTGGTTACCCCGCATTTCTCGCTGTTGTTCAATTGATATTCGGACAGTCGATCACTGCGATCCGCATCGTTCAAATGTTCCTCGACATTGGCATCGTTGCAGGCCTTTATCTATTGGGATTCCGATTTGGACGCACGACAGGGCTCGTTGCCGGACTGGCTTGGGCTCTCTTTCCACCTGCAATTATTTATTCAGGTCTTATTCTATCGGAAACCTTATCCGCATTTCTTCTTGTCTTGCTTTTCGCCACACTGACTTTCAAGCCGTTTCCTGCGACAACAATGCGATCGTTTGCCGCCGGACTGATAGCCGGGGTTCTCATTCTTGTCAAGTCCTGGATCGTTCTCTTTGCCGCGGGGCTCCTTTGCTTTTTTTGGATCCGCGTACGTTCGCGCTCGATGGCTCTTTTGTTCGGTTCCGGAATACTCCTTGTCGTCGCTCCCTGGATGGTTCGAAACGTGACAGTGTTCGGCACTCCGGTGATCTCGACAAATAGCGGAATCAACCTCTACATGGGGAACAACCCGGAGGCAACGGGTGCCTACAAGGCAGGCCTCCCCGACACGCTGCTGGCCGCTTCATCTGATGAGCTCAAGTATCAACGACTTTCGCTATCGCTTGCCATAGACCACATAGTGGAAAACCCGGGAGTGTTTGTTCAGCGCATCCCGGTCAAGGTTGCCCACATGTTCCGCAGCGAGGGAGAATTGTTGGTGTGGGCGTTTCATCCGAACATTCGCGACAAATCCATAAGTTTTTCTGATAAATACCGTATTCTTCCGATCATTCTTACCATCGGCGTAAACATTCTTTACGCATTCATTCTGCTGGCCGGAATTGCAGGACTCCTGCGCTTCCGGAGCGATGAAGTCAGTTCACTCGTCCTTGTGTTTTTCGGGAGTCTTCTCGCCATTCATGCCCTATTCTTTGGGGGAAGCCGCTTTCATTTTCTTCTCATGCCTTTGATGGCCTTTGCCACGGCCAGACTTTTGCCGAATATCCGGAATTTCTGGGCCGGGTTGTCTCTCACTGGCAGAATTTCTTTCATCATGACGACCTCTTTCCTCGTCTCTGTCTGGATCCTCGAGTTTACCTATGTCTTCTCGTGAGTCCGTCCATACACCCTCATGGCATTGGTATCTGCTCGGCTTCATTGGGCTCCTTCGATTTTGCAACCTTGGGTTTCCCGACCTCCAGGCATGGGATGAAGCTCTTTATACCGTACGGGCTCAGGCTGTCGTCCGGTTTGGAGCATGGCTCGATCAGTCCTCTCATGCCATCGACGGATTGTATTCTTCCCTCCACCCCCCTCTTTACGTCTGGCTTACTGCAGGGGCATTTCATTTGTTTGGTGAAACAGAATGGCCGGCACGCCTTATATCCGCCTTAGCCGGGGCCGCGACGCTTCCCGTGATCGCCTTGCTTGGCAAACGATTTTGGAATCCGGAAACCGGCCTCATTGCAGCGCTTCTTTTTGGACTGAATCCTTTTGTGACTTTTTTCACGCGCCAGGGCCAGTTTGACACGCTCCTCGTCTTTTTCCTGACACTCTCTGTTTACTGTTTTTTGAAGGTATCTCGTGAGCCGGGCAGAATTGCCACTTTGCTTGCCGGCGTGAGTCTTGGGCTGGCACTTATGACCAAGCTGTTCGTTGCACTGCTTATTCCCGCAGCTTTAATGCTGTTCATGCTCAGGAGAGGCAATCGTCCGGGAAGACCGGTGATGGTGCAAATCGCTGCAGCCCTTGCGATTGCAGGAGCGATCAGCATTCCGTGGCATGCGTTCATGGCTTTCAGTCACGCCGCCGGCAATCCTCTGTTCTTTTTTGCGCAATCCGCTCTTTTGCAAAGAACGCTCTACGGCATCGAGGGAAATGTCCAACCGCTTGAGATATTCTATTATGTCAATCAGCTTGTTGTACTCTTTCCGGCAGCGGCATTTTTCTTCTTTGCCGGGGTCCGGGAATTCTATGCTTCCAAGGACCTACCGACCGGGATTCTCTGGAGTTGGTTTGTTGTCTTTTTTGTCATTTTTTCCCTCATGAGAACAAAGTTGGCAGTCTACACACTGCCGATGTTCGTGCCGATCTCGGTCCTTGCAGCCTCGGTTCTTTGGAATCACGTGAGCGGGCCATTCCGCCCCAGGTCCTGGTTGATCCTCCTCACCGGAACCTCCTTCTTCCTGATATGGTCGTTCAG
Source organism: Bacteroidota bacterium (assembly GCA_040880975.1). GTDB lineage: Bacteria > Bacteroidota > Ignavibacteria > UBA10030 > UBA10030 > JBBDYD01. The sequence continues at coordinate 387,566 of JBBEEC010000033.1, forward strand.
CCAGGATGCCCGTACGGCGGTCAAAGACGTTTTCCTCTCTCTCTTTGCGATTCAAGTGCCCGAAGGAGATAACATCCTTTTGATGACGATCCTTGTCGGTTCCGCACTCCTGGCGATTGTCTTCACCTACTGGATGACTTCCCGAGAATGGTTTCCTGACCATCGGCAGCATATCGTCATTGCGCTCCTTGCCCTCGTGGGCGGATTCTCTCTCGTTGACGTGGTGGTCGAAGACAGCACGCGCTACAGGGACGGGGCGACAGAGGTGGGTTTATTCGTCGAGTCTCACCGATTCCAAAGGATCGTGGTGGCTGGGTTCGAGCGAAACCCGCAGCTTACTTATTATTTGGACGGTGCAGATATTGATTGGAGGAGCGATATGTCTGTTCGAAGAATCCTCCCGCCCCCTTCCCGCACAGCCTACGCTTCATGGCTGATCGAAGAACTGGGCGGAGAACCTTCCAGCACTTTGCTCCTGATCGAAAAGGACAAATTCATTCGGTATCAGACCATCGACCCGCAGGATTTCGTTCCGAGCGATTATCGACTCGTGCTGAATACAAGACGGTACTCCGCGTATGTCCGCTCTCAGGAGGATTTTCTTGCGGCTTATGGTCACGGAACCATTCGTTGAATTCCCTCGTTATTCAGGTGTGCTTGTTTCCTCTTTTTTTGTTAAACTATTCCCCTTAGCATCATGTCAAGAACATCACTCATAGCGGCAGCAATACTCGTCGGCGCACTCCTCATTGGGTTCTTCCTCCAATCAGAGAGCGCTTCTGTATCCATTTCCGGCAATTCAATTTCCTGGCTTGCGTTCGACGAGGCCGTCACCATCGCAAAGCGGGACAACAAGAAGGTCCTCCTCGATGTTTATACAGATTGGTGCGGGTGGTGCAAAAAGATGGATTCAGAAGTGTACACCGATCCGGCGGTGATCAACGCTCTTTCTGCGTCCTTTGTTGCAGTAAAGCTCAACGCTGAATCATCCAAGCCGTTTATGTTCCAGGGAAGGTCACTCACCGAAGAGACCTTCGCCGCCGGAGCAGGGGTTACCGGTTATCCAACCACAATCTTTCTCGACAGCGAATCCACTCCGATCACCCTGTTGCCGGGGTTCGTTCCTGCAGAGCGCTTTGCCCTCATCCTGAAGTACATCGGTGAAAACCACTACAAGACCCTCTCCTTTGAGGAGTTTCAGCAGAGGAGCCCTCAGGTCGGCAAATGAAGGTGAGCGGCTTTTCCTTCGTCCGCAACGCCATTGCCTTCGATTATCCATTTCTTGAATCCATCCAGTCCGTCGTGCCTCTTTGTGACGAATTCATCATCGCCGTTGGACATTCCGACGACGAAACCGTTGCCCGCATCGAGTCCCTCCAATCGCCAAAGATTGTCATCATTCCGACAACATGGGATGGGTCCCTGAGAAGCGGCGGTGCCGTGTTTGCTCAGCGAACGAATGTCGCCCTTGACCGCATGAAAAGCGATTGGGCTGTGTATTTGCAGGCAGACGAGGTCCTCCACGAAAAAGACCTGATGGAAATCCGGAAGACAATGGAAGAGAACCTTGGCGACCCCCGCGTCGAGGGGCTTCCTTTCTCCTACAAGCATTTTTACCATAGTCATGCCCATTGGCTGTCGACCCAATTCCTGTTTCAACTTATACCTTTTATAGAGAGCCACTCAGCTTAGCATGAAACCGTACGAAAACAATCCCATCAGCATCAAAT
>JBBEEC010000033.1:389395-398424 GCA_040880975.1 Bacteroidota bacterium
AGAGCCACTCAGCTTAGCATGAAACCGTACGAAAACAATCCCATCAGCATCAAATACCATGTAAAAGAGTATCTCATCAAGAATCGAAAGCGGATTGAGGGAAAGACGGTTGTCGACTTTCCTGCCGGCAACGGAATAACAACAAAAGTACTCAAAGACTTAGGAGCAGTTCCTTTGGCCTTCGATCTCTTTCCAGAGTATTTCAGCGTTGAGGGGGTTGTTTGCAAAAGAGCCAATATTCTCGATAAGATCCCCCTTAAGAAGAACACGGCCGACTTTGTAATCTGCCAGGAGGGCATGGAACATTTTACGGACCAATTTAGAGCTTTTAAGGAATTCAACAGGATCTTGAAAGTCCATGGATCTCTCATCATAACCACACCGAACTATTCCAATTTACGCTCGAAACTCAGCTACTTTTTGTCTGAAAGTGAGCGGTTCAACTCTCTGATGCCTCCCAACGAAATTGACTCCGTCTGGATGAGCAATTTGAAGATCACGGATGAGATTTACTTCGGACATGCATTTCTCATCGGGATTCAAAAACTACGACTTCTTGCCAGACTTTCCGGGTTCAAGATCAATCATATTCAATTTACCAGAATGAAAAGCACCTCCTTTTTTCTCCTCTTACTGACATATCCTTTGATTTTCCTATCAAACTTCTTCACCTTCGTTAAGAACATAGCAAAGGAAACAGGTTACGATAGGTCGTTTCAGAGGGGGGTTTACCGGGAGCTTTTCAAACTCAGCATTAATCCAAAAATTCTTGTTGACGGTCACCTGTTTGTTGAGTTTGTCAAAGAGCGGAACTCTCAAGATGTCTTGTACGGATTGAAGAGTGTCCATAAGAAATTTGGAATTACTTGACTACCGATGCCTCACAAGCAAATGAAGGTGAGCGGCTTTTCCTTCGTCCGCAACGCCATTGCCTTCGATTATCCATTTCTTGAATCCATTCAGTCCGTCCTGCCTCTGTGTGACGAATTCGTCATCGCGGTCGGCAAGTCTGACGACGCCACCCTCGAACGCATCGAGTCCCTTCGTTCCCCAAAAATTGTTACTATCCCCACGGTGTGGGATGACAACCTGAGGAACGGCGGAGTCATACTCGCACAGCAAACAAATATTGCCCTCAATCATGTGTCAGGCGATTGGGCAATCTACCTTCAAGCTGATGAAGTTGTCCATGAGAAAGATTTACCCGCCATCAGGAAGTCCATGGAAGAAGCACTCGAAGACAAGCGAGTTGAGGGATTGTTGTTTTCGTACAAGCATTTCTATGGCAGTTACGGGTATATCGGAGCTTCCCGGCGGTGGTATCGGAACGAGATCAGGGTCGTTCGCCCCGCCATTGGGGTCCGATCCTGGGGTGATGCACAGGGTTTTCCTATTGCAGGGCGTAAAATGCGGGTCAAGCTCGTTGATGCGTCGATCTATCATTACGGGTGGGTAAAATCCCCCGCGAGGCAACAAGCCAAACAGAGAACCTTCAATCGATACTGGCACGACGACTCTTGGATGGAACAAAACGTTTATACTTCTTCTGAGTTTGATTATTCCTCCGGCGGGCGTCTCGAGCAATTCACCGGCACGCATCCTGCCGTGATGAAGGAGCGCGTCGCCGGCCAGGACTGGTATTTTTCCTACGATCCCGCAAAGATGAATCAACCACTCGTAGAACGAACGCTGGATCGGTTCGAATCCGCAACAGGTCTGCGCCCGTGGGAATACAGGAATTACAAGCTCTTGTGAAATCTCGTATCCCTGTTCCATCGCTGCGTATTGCATTCGTCTGCTTTTCTTCCGCGCGGGGAGGCCTCGAGCTAATGCTCGTCTGTCTGGCAGACTCCCTCCGACAGGCAGGTCATTCTCTCATCGTGGTTTCCCCCCGGGGCAGCGCAATTGAAGAAGAGTGTTCCTCTCGTGGGCTTCGCCATTATCCTTTGACTCCGTACCTCAAGTACCTCGACCTTTTCGCAGCCTGGAAGCTTCGGGGATATTTCGTCAAACACTCGACTCAAGTTGTGGTTGTGGGGACTTCGAAAGATATCAGTACCGTCGCCATTGTAAAACGCTCCCTGAGATCCTTGCGCATCGTGTATTTCCAGCAAATGCAATCCGGACTGATGAAGAAGGATTTCTTTCACGGGTGGGCACATGGTCAATTGGATCGCTGGATCACACTTACCGGGGTGATGAAAGAATCGACGCTGAACACAACAACCGTTCCGGCGGGCCTCATCGATGTGGTTCCGCTTGGTGTAAACCTGGAGCATTTTGATCCAAGCCGTTATCGCCGCAGGGTTTCCAGGAAGCGCTTCGGCCTTCCAAAGGACAAACGCATTGTCGGGCTTATAGGCCGGTTAGATCCGCAAAAGGGTCAGGAGACATTTCTTCGCGCTGCACCCATCGTTCTGAAGAAACTGCCGAAAACCTGTTTTGTGCTGGTAGGTGAAGAGACGAGAGGTGAACCGGGTTTTCGTGAGCAATTGAGACAACTGGTCGAGGATCAGGGCATCGGCAGCAGTGTCCAGTTCCTTCCATTCACCGATCGTATTCCAGAGATGCTCGCTTCTTTCGACCTCACGGCGATGCCGAGTTTCAGTGAATCGTACGGGTACCTGGCGATTGAATCGATGGCCATGGGCATTCCGGTGGTGGGGACAAATGCGGGGGGGCTTCCTGAGATACTTGAGGATCAAAAGACGGGGATCCTCATTCCGCCAAGAGACCATCAGGCTCTCGCCAAAGCGATACTGTCACTTCTCTCAAACCGGCGTCTTCATTCAGCTATGGCTCGCAGGGCGCGTCTCCGCGCCATCCGGTACTTCGACTATGGCGATGGAGTCCGAAGATTTCAGGATTCAATCTTCAGAGCACTTTCCGGAAGAGACTGACGAGAGCATTGCGAGCTCGCAAAGATCAGCCCCGCCATAAACCACCACCCCAGGCAATTGGCAAAAGTCCCGTAGTAATTCTGGAAAAAAGCTCCGACGAGGAATCCCAACAATCCAAGGGATGCCCCCAGAGCCGTGCCGCGCACAAAGGGACTTTTTGCCTCCAGGAGGGTGCGAAATCCCGTTTTGAGGGCAAGGATCCAGAGAAGCACAAACGCGAGCAGACCCGGAACCCCTGAAGCGACCAGAACATTGAGGTAATCGTTGTGCGGGTGGGTTGTGGTGTCATAGGTTCCTTCCACACGATACGTCTCGAAGTAAAAGTCAAAGTTGTCCTCTCCTACCCCGAGCAACGGATAATCTTCAGCAATTGCCATTGAGGTTTTCCAAAGGTTCAACCTCGTTTGGTTTTGTTCGGGATCAATAATGCTACTTGCCCTTTCACGAAGATCGGGAACAGTGATCATGAGGATAATGACAACGGCCGACAACCCGGCGCTTGTTATGAGCCCCGTCCGAATCCCTTTCGCAAACCCCAACAGTGGGGTTAAGAATATCATTGCGAGCCAGATGCTTCTCGCAAACGAGCCGACCACAGCGGCAAATGCCAGCACTGCAACGAAGGTCAGAAGCGTGCGAGCTCTACCGGTTGACTGGAGAGCCAGGCTTCCCGAAAGGAAAAACACGGTCATTGCAAGAGCGGCAAACGTCAAATAGAAACTGTAGAACCCGACATTCCGATACAGGCTTCCAACAGAGATGAGCGGCATTGATCGGTACAGCTCGAAACCAAAGATGGTCTGCCAGATGGCATACGCCATTGTGATTGCCGACATTCCGAGAAAAAGAAAGACAATTCTCTTAAGCACTTGCTCAGACCGGACGGTCCAAAACATCAACAACATGATCATTGCGGGCCACTCATTATCCCCGACGGCGAGAAGACTGTGTGCGGGGCGCGGTGAAACGAGTGCTGAGATCACGTTCCAAACAAGATAGAACGTTAGCGGAACAAAGAAGATATGCCATTCAATCTGCCATCGTTTGTTTACCAATCCGTCCATCAACCATCCCGCGCAGGCAATCGCGACGCCAAATTCGGCAGGGACAAACGAAACTGGAATCGTGAGGGCAAAAAGATACAGGCCAAACCTGATGGCAGCGCCAGGTACGTGGGATAGATCCTTCATGGTAATCCTGTTCCTTTCATCATGAATCTTTCTCGTACCGCCGAAGGGATCACAAGCCGGTCATTTGCGCTTCGTTTTCTTTTTTGTGCGGGCAGGCCTTCGATTCCTTCCGTCGCTCGTCCTTTTCAGGGACTTCAAGAAAGCTCTTGTTTCGAATTCCAGTGTCTCCGTTTTGATGGAAGACACCGGTTCACCGTTCCCTGCAAGGACCATTCTGTGCATCACGCCGTAGGGAAGCCATTCGTTCGTCACCTGAAGCGGTGTATAGAGTCCCATAACCGGAGTCCCCATCGCGGAAGCGACGTGAATGATCGAAGTGTCGGGTGTTATGACCGCCTTCGATTCTCGAATGAGCTCTGCTATGGTCAGCATATCCGTATCCCCCTGCGGCGGAAATGGAAACAACCTCTTGCCGGGGTGTGTCGTGATCTCATTTCGTACTCTCGAATCGGATGGGGCGCTGATAACAACCACGGTTTCCCTGCATTGTGTTACGAGGAACTGTGCCAAGACGTCAGCCTGTTTCCGGGACATTTGCTTAACGGACTCGGTCGAAGAAATATTGAGGACAATAAAACGCCGCCTCGTTATTTTGAAATCCTTTAAGAACGAATTCACAGTGTGCTTTGCCTGTTCATCGACGACGATCTCGAATGATGTCGTGCCTTTACGGCGCGGAAGGTCAAACACTGCATCGACATATTTCAACAGGACATCAGCCATATGGTCCCGGCCCCTCTCGAGGTGCATGAGCTTGTTGAAGTAGAACCGATATTTGTCGGCTCCCTGCCCGACCTTGATTCCCTTCGGCGCTATGAGATTGGCCAGCACTCCGCCGGACGTCGTTCTGTTGAAGATGAAGTTCAAAACCACATCATACTGCTCCCGCCGTGCCTCTCGAAGAAACGCCCGCCATTGCCACCAGTGATCCGGCAGAATGTGAAGACGGTCCACAAAGGGATTCGTTCGGACAAGGTCCGCATTCGACTTGCTTGCGAGAACACCGATTCGGAGATCCGGATGAGAATGCTTCAGCTTTCTCAATACCGGCGTCGTGACGATGATATCGCCGATGCGGTCATAACGAAGGATGAGCAGTTTCCTGACCGTCTGAAGGCGTATGCCGGTGGTTACTTCGCTGTTCCGGAAGACCAGCCGCAGGAGAGGATAGACGATGCCGTGTCGGAGAAGCAATTCAAGGGGCCGCAGGGAGGATTTCATCACGATCCCCGCCGGGGCGTTTGCAGAACATTGCTTATTGCCGCAACCCGTTGTACTGCCATGCGCACCTGGTCCACAGAAATCGTCTTTAAATCGTCCAAGGGAGATATCAGCGCCTCAGACACGGCGTTGTACGGCTCCCAGATGCGAAGTTCGGGATTCGATTGAACGTAAAGGACGACAGACGGGACATAAAATGCCGCTGCAAGGTGAACGGCGGATGTATCCGGAGTGACGAGAAGTGAAAGGCGTTTGATCCATGCGGCAAAGCCATCGAATGTTGTTTCCGGAGCCGTGATCACTCCGCTCCTGCCAACGATGATCTCCTTTGTTCTCCCGGCATCGGAGGGCTTTGATAGCATCACGACGGTGACTCCGGGATACTCCGCACGAAGCACGTCAAGCAAAGAACGATAGTTTTCGATCCCCCAAAAACGCGTTTCACTGCCTGCGGAAATGTTTAACCCTATCAACGGTGCGAATTCCAGTCCCTTCTCTTTCAAAATATCGCTCACGTCGTTTACCGATGATTCGGACGCATCATATTGAATGCGCAGCGTTTCGCGATCAGGATCAATGCCGAACACCGTTAACAGTTGCGCGATGCGATCGACGATATGAATTTCCTTTCTTGACTTCAACGGCACAACGATATCGCAGGCATACGCATTTTCTTTTTGGAGCCCGACGGTCCGTTTTCCCCCCGACAGAAGCATAATGACCGTCGAAGTGGCAGACGGGTTATCCATCAGGTCGACCACAAAATCATAGCGTTCCCTCCGTATGCCCATCAACGATTTCCATGACGAAAACAGGCGTTTTGTATAGATCCAACGTTTCCGGATAAGCCTGGAATTGTCGAGTACAAAATGGTTGTTCGTGCTGAGGAGGACATCCAGGATAACATGAGGGAAGTGATTTCTCAGAGAGGTGAATAACGGGGTGGAAATCAGGACGTCGCCAATCCGGTCTTGTCGAATGAAAAGGATCTTCGAGCTGTCGATATCGGCCGTAACCGGGAAGGGCTTTCGTGAACGCGCCAGCCATCGCAAGGAAGAGAGCAGGGCCCTTCGGATCCACCGCTCGATCTTCTTCCCCAACTCCTTCACGATTTTCCGCCCTCCAGTTCCCCTTCTTCGGAAAACTGGAGAGAATACAACCGCTTATAGAGGCCGCTGTCCTTCCGCAGAAGTTCTTCGTGACGTCCTTCTTCGACGATCCTCCCGTTCTCCAGGACGAAGATCCTGTCGCAATGATAGACCGTGGACAGGCGGTGGGCAATGATAAACGAGGTCCGCCCCTGCATCAATCGGTCAAGAGCCTCCTGCACCGCTATTTCCGATTCCGTATCCAACGCCGAGGTGGCCTCATCGAGAAGGAGAATGCGCGGATCCCGAAGCACGGCCCGTGCAATGGCAATGCGTTGGCGTTGTCCGCCGGACAGTTGCACGCCCCTCTCGCCCACCTCTGTTTCGTATTTCTTCTCGAGCCGATTGATAAACTCGTGCGCGTTCGCGATTCTCGCCGCTTCGATAATCTCCTGTTCCGTGGCGTCGAGCCGGCCGTACCGAATGTTGTTCGAGATACTTCCTCCGAAGAGCATGACCTCCTGCGGAACGATGGCAATCTTCGATCGAAGCGTGGAAAGAGAAAGTTCCCGGCTCTCATGACCGTCAATGAGGATCGCCCCCCCCTCAATATCATAGAACCGCGGGATGAGGTTCACCAGAGTCGTTTTTCCGCTTCCACTCGGCCCTACCAATGCAATTTTCTCGCCCGCCGAGACGGAAAACGTGATATGACGAAGGGCAGGGACTTCGGGGGAATAAGAAAACGAAACATCCCTGAATTCGACCTTTCCTGTTGACACCGAGAGGTCTTTCTGTCCCGGGACATCCTCCTGTCGTTCCTTCTCCAGATCCAACATTTCAAAAATATACCCCGCAGAAACAAGGCTCTTTTGAAGTTTTGCAACGTTCTCCCCCATTGCCTTGATCGGTTTTGCGAGAAACGTGATCAGGATCAGGAAGCTGATCATGATCTCGATCGTCATCGAGCCCTGGATGAACAGATAGGCCGTAAAAACAACGAGAAGCGCCACAACCAATGTGTTAAAAAATTCGTTCACCGGACTCAAAAGGGCGATGGTCCGGACAATCTTCATATTGAAATGATAGTTATGTTCGACTTTTGTCCGGAACTCAGCCCTCTCAAATTGTTCCCTGGTAAACGATTTCACGATCCGGATGCCGTTGATCTTCTCCTGCAGGAAGGAGGAAATGTCCGCAAGAGTGTTCGTGATTTCACGGCTGAAGGAGCGTATCCTGTCCCCGAACTTGCGAGAAATAACACCGGAAATTGTAAAAATAACGATCGTGAAAATTGTCAACTGCCAGTTTGTGAAGAATAATGCGGTGGAAAAAATGACAGCATAGACGAGGTTCTGTGCCATCTCCACCATCTGGAAGAGGGACTGCTCGAGGGCGTTCACATCATTGGTAATCCGGGACATGATGCGCCCGGTCTTTTGAGTATCGAAATACCGTACGGGAAGAACAACCACCGTATTGAAAAGGTCAAGACGAAAACGCATGAGCAGTTTCTGCTGAACTGAGCTCATGACATATTCCCGAATGTAGACGAAACACACTTTGATCAGAATGATGGCAATGATCGCGGCGGCAAAAAACGCGATGAGCCGGAAGCTCTGGTCAAAGCCTTCAATCCGAATGGAGGTGAGCGTCCATCCGTAGATGCTGATGGGGACATCCATAACGAGGTCACTTCCCTCGCGGACGAAGCCTTCGATCTGCTGGAGAACGGCGAACAAGCGTGCAATAAGGAATGCCGAAACAGTGTCGGCGAGACTCATCAGAGCCACGGAACAAAGTCCTGCGACGATGCGCCATTTATAGGAAAGAAAATACCGGGAGAGTCGGAGGAAGGTCTTCATCGTCTCGTTGCGATGCTAACGTAGCCTTTTTTCGGCCTATTTGCAATCGTGAGGTTGCGAGTGCGAATTCCGGTCATTGACATAGCGAGCGCAGTCTGTCCCAGGTATAAAGCCCCGTTGCATGACCGTCTCCCCATGTAATCTGGAGAGCATAGGATCCGACCTGCCGTATGTCTTTGAGCTCATACTTACCCGGCATCTCTGGAAGGGGCTCCGGTCGATACGTTTTCAAAAGAATGGTTTCACCCTGACAGCCGGCGCAAGGGCATTGATCGCGCAACGAACGGAGCGGAATAACTCCTGAGTAGCCATCGCTCCATTCGAGCGACAGATCCCCCGCGGAATTTTTCTGTATTTTTTTTGGTGTAATCACAGACATCATGAAAAAAGGACAACCTTCGCGGATTGTCCTTTTGTGGACCGTACCGGGCTCGAACCGGTGACCTTCCCGTTCCTTACGGAACGGGATGCTCTCCCAGACCGATCTTCGCTTCTTGGATGAGGCTCAAGATGTACTTCCTGCTCTTACGAGACTTTATTTCTTTCTCACGCCTCATCGCCTCTGAACGCGTTGCATACGACTCGGTATACGCTAACTCCCAAGGTCTGCCTGAGCGAGTGTATTTTGACATACCAGCGTTGTGCTCAACCAACCGCCGCTGTATATCGTCGGTATAGCCGACGTAGAACTTCCCATTCAGCAGACTGCGCAAAATGTAAATCAGAAACATCCAGTGGACCGTACCGGGCTCGAACCGGTGACCT
>JBBEEC010000033.1:398524-433469 GCA_040880975.1 Bacteroidota bacterium
CAAAATGTAAATCAGAAACATCCAGTGGACCGTACCGGGCTCGAACCGGTGACCTTCCCGTTCCTTACGGAACGGGACGCTCTCCCAGACCGATCTTCGCTTCTTGGATGAGGCTCAAGATGTACTTCCTGCTCTTACGAGACTTTATTTCTTTCTCACGCCTCATCGCCTCTGAACGCGTTGCATACGACTCGGTATACGCTAACTCCCAAGGTCTGCCTGAGCGAGTGTATTTTGACATACCAGCGTTGTGCTCAACCAACCGCCGCTGTATATCGTCGGTATAGCCGACGTAGAACTTCCCATTCAGCAGACTGCGCAAAATGTAAATCAGAAACATCCAGTGGACCGTACCGGGCTCGAACCGGTGACCTCCACAATGCCATTGTGGCGCTCTCCCAGACTGAGCTAACGGCCCTTTTCCGGCACAATTTACAGAAGGTTTGTCCGAATGTCAATTTGTTGCGGTTGAATTGAATGTTCAGACATTTCTGGGTAATTTCATTCATGCTACCATTTCAAACGAAACGTTTGCAAGCAGTATTGATACTCGTACTGGTTTTTGGAGTCTCTTCATGCAAAGATGAGCTTCCGACGCAGGGTCCGATTGTTTTCCCTTCAACCGGCGTTAGTTTCGGTCAGCACGTCCAGCCCTTGTTCAATCAGAAGTGCTACGGCTCCGGATGTCACGGACCCTCTGAAGCATTGGACCTCACGCCCCCCATGTACGCCAGTCTCATGAGCTATCAACCTCAACTCGTCATTTCGGGGCAGGGTGAAAACAGCCTACTTGTTCAAGTTCTGGACGGACGTGCTGTTCCCGCAATGCCTCCCGGCGGAGAACGCCTGACAGACAATCAGATCAATGGAATCAAGACGTGGATAAACGAAGGAGCCCTCAACAACTGACAACCTCACCTCTTTTTACTTTTCTCTCCCGCGGACCCGCACATCACTTCCCCAATTCATTTTTTTTCGCAGGACGTCATAGTAGTTGGTTGTAAGGCGCTTGACAAGGTGGGCTTTGAATGGTGCCTTTTTTACGGTAATCGTGACCGGGGGCTTGAACAACTGCTCCTGCTGGCCGTCGGCCGTAAGATGCACTTGCCGCGAGGCCCAGGAAATTGTCACTGTCACTACATCCTCATCCGGCACGATGACGGGACGGGCTGTGAGCGTGTGGGGGCAGATCGGGCTTATGGTGATTGCGTGGTTTGTCGGGACAACGATGGGACCGCCATTTGCAAGCGAGTAGGCCGTCGAGCCTGTCGGCGTTGAGACGATGATCCCGTCAGCGGAATACGTTGCCAGATATTCATCATTGATGTGCGTTTCGATACTCATCACGCGCGAGGTGCCGTATTTGTCGATCACCACGTCATTGAGCGCATAAAACGGCTTTTTTAAAGCGGGAGTTGTGGCCTGAAGCATGATACGCTCTTCCACGTTGTACCTGCCGTTCATGATCTCCTTGAGGCACTGTTCGCTTTCTTCGATCGACACTTCCGCCAGGAACCCAAGCTTCCCCAGGTTGATCCCCAGGATCGGCGTTTCGTGCCGGCCAACCAATCTGGCCGTTTCGAGGATTGTTCCGTCTCCGCCAAGGGCGATGATCAGGTCGGATTCTGCGAGGAGATCCTTTTCACTGACAATTTTTGTCCTCCGAAGCGCTGCCTTGCCCACACTCCGACTCACTGTTTTTGCCACGGGCGCGGAAACAAGGAACTGAACGGATTCTTCCCGAACCCTGTTCAACAGCTCCTTCACAACATTGGGGAGCTCTTTCTTCTGCAAATTTCCGACGATGCCGAATTTCACTTCTTCTCCGTTTCACCAGGCACATCCACGGACCCGGGCTTTTGCTTGGCGAGTTCATCGACATAGTTCAACTTGAGGTCGCGCAGGATGCTCATAAGATAGTCTTCTTCCTCACGTTTCAGGTTTCCCTTCATTCTCCATTGGATCATCTCCAGCATGTCAATGGACATGCCTGCCTGGTCAAGATCCCGTTCTATGCTGTCCGTCGCCGGGTTCTTGATCTTCCCCATTTGCTGGAGCGCCGCTGTCTGGAACATTGTCACCAATCCGCCAAACAGCGCGGTATACCGTTCATCTTGATTCATAGATTTGCCTGAGTTTAGCATACTTGATAAACACTGCCTGCGCCGAGAGGACCGCGATCGTCAGACCTGCCCGCCCATCCAGGAACCCCATCTTCACAAAATAATCGCGGAGAAATCTGACAATGGGCCCGAGAATCATTTTGACCAAAGACGCTCCTCGTCCTTGTTCGAACAACGTTTGTGCTGCGATTTCGGTGAACAAATCGATTTGTCGAACGTGATCGCTCAAGGTGTAGTAGCTGTAGTGAAATAAATCGCCTTTCAGGCTTTTCACGGTCGCTCCCTCTGTCAAAACGACCCATTCGTGCGGATTCGCACCTCCCCATCGGCCTTTCCTCTTGTCGAATAACCTCACTTTTCTGTCCGGATACCACGCGCCGTGACGAACCCACGATCCGCAGTAGTTGGTCATCCTGTTCATGGCATACGCATCATGGTTACAGGCATTTTTCACGGCTATCATCGAGGCCTTAAGCTCGTCAGAGACCTCTTCGTCGGCGTCAAGCGACAGAACATGGTCAAAGCGCGCCTGGTCCAAGGCGAAATTCTTCTGCCCGCTATAACTATCGAAACGGCGCTCAACGACCCTTGCACCCAGTGATCGGCAGAGATCAACCGTCCCGTCCTTCGAAAAAGAGTCGACGACAAGGATTTCGTCCGCAAGCCCCTTCGCGGAACGCAGACATCGTTCGACGTTCCGTTCTTCGTTGAATGTGATAATCACAACGGAAAGATCAATCATGGCTCAGGAACTCTGGACGACAAGATTGACAAGGCGATCCTTGACGATGATCTTCTTGATCACTTTTTTTCCATCAAGATGTCGCACCATGTTCGCATCGGCCACGGCCAGTTTTTCGAGTTCCGGTTCGGGTGTACCTGCGGGGACATGCATGCGAGAGCGTACTTTGCCGTTGACCTGAAACACGATTTCCACTGACGATTCAACGGTCTTCACAGGATCAAAGGCGGGCCAGGGTGCATAAACCAACGAAGGCGAATGGCCGAGTCGCTTCCAGATCTCCTCTGCTATGTGCGGGGCAAACGGTGCGAGGAGAAGGACGAAGTGCTCCATGAGGCCGCGGGGTTTCTTCTCGAGCTTATACGCTTCGTTGATGAAGATCATCAATTGCGATATTGCCGTATTGAACCGCAGCGATTCGATGTCTTCTCCCACTTTTTTCACTGTCTGGTGAAAGAGTCTTTCGAATTCCTTTGAGGGTTGCTCTGCGCAAATGTCCGCGTTGATCCGGCCTTCCTCGGCGATAAACAAACGCCACACACGGTTGAGAAAACGATAGACACCTTCGACCCCCCGCGTACTCCAGGGCTTCATTTCTTCGAGCGGCCCCATGAACATTTCAAACAATCTCATCGCATCAGCCCCGTATTCCTTTACGACTACATCGGGGTTCACCACATTGCCCCAGGATTTTGACATTTTGCGGGAGTCTTCACCCAGGATGGTCCCTTGATGCCGGAGCTTCAAGAAAGGTTCTTTTGTCGTCACATATCCATGATCATACAGCACCTTATGCCAGAACCGCGCATACATCAGGTGGAGAACCGCGTGCTCTGCCCCCCCAATGTAGAGGTCAACGGGCATCCATCGTCGTTCCTTCTCAGGATCGCAGAATGTTTTCGCATTCTTTGGATCAAGATACCGAAGATAATACCAGCACGATCCTGCCCATTGCGGCATCGTGTTCGTCTCCCGCCTTCCCTTTTTCCCCGTCTTCTTATCGATCACATTGACCCATGACTCTGCCTGGGCAAGCGGTGATTCGGTCGTGCCGCTCGGTTGAAACTTGGCGAGGTCCGGAAGGAGCAACGGCAGTTCTTCTTCAGTCAAAACCGAGGTTGTTCCGTCTTCCCAATGAATGATCGGAATCGGCTCTCCCCAATACCGCTGACGAGAAAAAAGCCAGTCGCGCAATTTGAATGTCACTTTTTTCCGGCCGACCTTGTTTGATTCCAGCCAGGCAATGATCTTCTTTTTGGCGTCCTGCACGTTGAGGCTGTTGAGGAAATCACTGTTGATGGCTGCGCCCTCTCCGAGAAACGCCTTCCCCGCGAAGCCATCGGGAGGCTCGACCGTTCGCACGATCGGCAGGCTGAATTTCTCTGCGAACTCCCAATCGCGCTCATCCTGTCCCGGAACAGCCATGATCGCTCCGGTTCCATAGCCCATGAGCACATAGTCCGCGACCCAGACGGGAATCGGTTTACCCGTGGCCGGGTTTCGGGCGAATCTTCCGGTGAAGAGCCCGCTCTTCTCTTTTTCTTTTCCCCGGTCCAACTCGCTTTTTCTTGCGGCGGATTGTTGGTACGCTTTCAATGCTTGATGGTGTTCCGGGAGAGAAAGCTCGAAAACCAACGGGTGCTCCGGTGCGACCACCATGAAGGTTGCTCCGAAGACCGTATCCGGCCTCGTGGTAAAAACGGTCAGCGGCCGGGCAAGGCCTTCAAGCGGAAAGTCTATTTCAGCACCTTCGGATCGCCCGATCCAATTCCGTTGCTGTTCAATGGTTGATTGAGGCCAATTCAGTTCATCGGCGTCTTTCAGCAGGCGCTCTGCATAGGCCGTGATGCGCATCATCCACTGCCGCATCGGACGACGCTCCACGGTATAGCCTTTTTCCACCCATTCGTCGACTTCTTCGTTTGCCAGCACGGTCCCGAGTTGTTCGCACCAGTTCACGGGGATCTCGGCGCTATAGGCAAGTCGGAAGTTCGCCAGGATCTCCTGGCGTTGTTTCCCGTTCATTCCCGCCCATTCTTTCGCCGAGAGGACTGCTGCACCGGGAATATCGGATGTTCCCCGCTTCTCCAATTCGGCAATGAGCGAGCTGATCGGTTGAGCCCTGTTGACTCGCGGGTCAAACCAGGAATCATAGATCTTCAGAAAAATCCATTGCGTCCATCGATAGTATCCGGGATCCGTCGTGTCAACTTCCCGGTCCCAATCATAGCTCAGTCCGAGCATCTTGATCTGGCGCCGAAAGGTGGCAATGTTTTCCTCGGTTGTTTTCCGCGGATGGATATTCGTTTGCATCGCGTAGCGTTCTGCAGGAAGCCCAAACGCGTCCCAACCGATCGGATGAAGGACGTTGAATCCCTTCATGCGTTTGTACCGCGCCACAATATCCGTCGCCGTGTATCCTTCAGGATGACCAACGTGAAGCCCTGCTCCGGATGGATACGGAAACATGTCAAGGATAAACATCTTCGGTTTTGACGGATCTTCCGTCGCCAGAAATGACCGATGTTCTTCCCAGTACTGTTGCCAGTTTTGTTCTATTTCTGCAGGATTATATTTCATGAGGGTGCGGTGTCCGCAGGGACAATGTATGCAAAAACCGAAGGATTTTCAATGGAAGGTGAATTTCCGGGAGAAAAGGAGCGTCAGGCGAGTTTCAGCACCATCATCGTGATATCGTCTGATTGCGGGGTGCCTTTGCAGAACTCTTCCACGGCGGTACGAACCTCCTGAATCATGTCACGCGCTGTGCGATCGGAAATTCTGCTCACAAGTTCCTCGAGGCGCTCCTCCGTAAAGTCCTCCCCCTCGGCATTCATCGCTTCACTCACGCCGTCCGTGAAAAGAAAGAGCGTATCACCCGGCACCAGCTGAACGAAGCCTTCTTTGTACGGCTGCAAGGTTTTCATGATACCGAGGATGAGCCCGCCTTCGGTGAGCCGAAGCATGGATCCGTCTTTGCGCACGAGAAAGGGAGGATTGTGACCTGCGTTCACATAGCGAAAGCTGCGGGCTTTTGAATCGACGATACCCCAAAAGAATGTGATGAACTTGTCCCCTCTTGTATTTTCAAACGTGATGTCATTGATACGGCTTGTGGTTCCCGGGAGATCGCTGTGCAGCGGAGCGAGGGCGCGCATAGCGGCCTGCACGGTCGCCATCAGCAATGCTGCCGGTATTCCTTTTCCTGAAACGTCTCCGATGGCTATGACGTACTCTGTTTCCGACCGAGGAAGGACATCATAGTAATCGCCCCCAACCTGTTTTGATGAAACATTGACGGCAGCCAGATCATAACCGGGAATTTGCGGGAGTTTTTGCGGTAGGAGGCCTTGCTGGATCTCCCGGGCGATCTTCAACTCGTCTTCCAGCCGATGCTTTTCAAGAGTCTCCTGGAAGAGTCTGGCATTCTCGATCGAGATGATCGCGAGGTTCCCCAGAGAATAAAGAAATTCCAGGTCTCCCTTTGAGTAGGCGCCTCCACCGAGTTTTTGACCAAGGAGGATAAGCCCTTTGGTCCTGCTTTGAACCTGCATCGGGATCACCAGCTTCACGCCCGCCTCCAGCAGCTGTCCCGCCGCGCCCGATAATTTCTTGTCACGTGCAAGGTCCTCTACCAATGTGGGATTCCCCAGCTCGCAGAATTTCTGAACTGCCTGGGGGAATTCCGCCGATTCTTCCATGCGAGAGGCTACGATGCGCATCGACGCTCCTTCCGCGAGGCAGACGGCGTACCGATTTACACCCACCTGGCCGAGCAGAGAGAACGTTAACAATCGGATGACTTTTTCGGCATCCAGAACCAGATTAAACTCCTTGCTTAACTCGAACAGGGTCTTCAATTCCTGCAGTTTGCGGTCCAGGTTTCGGTGCGCCTCTTTCAGCCTCTCCAACATGACCGCTTTTTCCACGGCGGAAGCAGAGAGGTTCACCAGGGAGGTGATGAGCTTCTTGTCGGAGGGCGTGTAGGTCTGTTTCCCCAACCGATCACCAAGAGCGAGGTATCCTGTCGTTCTTCCTTCGGAGACAATCGGGACAACGAGGCGAACGGATTGGCGGGAAAAGAAATCATCGTTTTGTGCCTTTCTTCTTCCAATGTCCTGAAGCGTTTTCGGCTGGTGTTCGAGGGGGGTAGTCATTCCCACCGATTCTCCCATTCCCTTGGCCGCCACGATCTCGAAGATGCCGGCATCACGCTTCAAAAGGACCGCCCCCTTGGAGACGAGCATCTTGCCCATCACCGTGAGGAGAACCGTCCCAAGGATGAACTTCAGATCGATCGATGAATTGACGACATTGCTGAACTCAAACAGGGGTAGAACGTCGGAGGAAGATGAGGAGTTCGATCGGCGGGGCTTAGCCATAAGGGGGAAAAGCGAGAGAATCTTCTACCGTGCCTCGGGTTGCACAGAATTGAAAAATTTTGTGAGACGGACTTCGTTCTTGTGGCCTTCGACCATGTTATATTCGACTTTGTCCATCAGGGTCTTCATGAGGTACACACCCAATCCACCTCTCCGATAATGGGTGAGATGTTCCTTCAAGTCGAGTGGTTTGAGGATGGAGGGATCGAACCTTCGTCCGCTGTCGACGATGCTAATCTCGAACCGGTCTTTCTTTCGCTCCACGCTCACTTCAATCTCCCTCGTGGGATCATTCTGATAGGCATGCCGAATAATGTTCGTGCACGCCTCATCCACCGCGAGAGCAATTTTCGACGTGTCTTCGTCAGAAAACCCCTGCTCCCGTGCAGCAGCAGAAACGAATTCCCTCACCGCGAGGAGATTGTCTGTGGTGCTCAGAATTTTTGTTTTCTTCAACTTCGTCATGGGAGGAACGTTCAGGCTCTCTTCGTCTGACGGAACTTGCTGATCGCTTCCTGCTCATCCTTAAAAATCTCGTAGAGAACGGGAAAGCCGAGCAGGTCAAACACGTTGTACACCTTGGCGGACATATTGGTGAGCTTAATGTCCCCCTTGTTCTTGCGTACATCCTCGATATACGCCATGAAGACACCTAACCCCGCACTGCTGATGTACGTCAGGTCCCTGCAATTGACGACAATGTTGAACTTTTTGTCGGTCAGCAATTTCTGGAAGGTGTTTTCCAGATCTGGGGCGGTGTGGGCGTCGAGGTATCCTTTGAGTTCGAGGACACTGAACCCTTCCCCGTCCCGGTGGTGAACCTTGAATTCACTCATGTTGATCTCCTTAGTGCTGCTATCCTTCGGACTTGTTTCCCAGCCATTTGACCACGACCAACGTCAGGTCGTCGTCAAAACCAGCCTTGCCACAATATGCTCGAATTTCCGATAAAATACGATTCTGAATTTCCAAAGCTTTGAGTTGATGGACGGCCCCTGCTAATTCGACCAGCCGCTCATATCCAAATTCCTCTCCCTCCGAATTCCTTGCCTCCGTAATCCCGTCTGTATAAAGAATACAAACATCACCCGGTTTTAGTGCAAGGGTTCGCTCCTCCGTCGATGTTTGAAACAGGTCTCCCTCCGTCAATCCCAGACCCAGGCCGTTGGGGCGGATCAATTCGTGTCCTGATTGGGAAATCAGAATCATCGGACAGTGGCCCGCACGAGCGAGCGTCACGGTTGATTGGGCGGTATCATAAATTGCATAAAGAATGCTGATAAAAGCCTTTCGCTCAAGGTTCTCCATGAGGGTTTCATTTGCCCGAATCAACAATTCCCGGGGAGACTTCAACATCTTGCTTAACGACTGAAAAATTCCCTTGACCTCCGCCATGTAAAACGCCGCCGAGACCCCTTTTCCCGAGACATCCCCTATCACCACCCCCACCCTATCCGCATCAAGGGTAACAAAATCAAAATAGTCCCCGCCGACTTCGAGGGACGGTTCCGAGATTGCTGCGACCTCCATGCGTTTGTTCTCGGGGAACCTTTGTGGCAGGAGCCGCTTTTGCATAGCCTGAGCGACCATCAATTCCTGGCGAAGGCGTTCACGCTCGAGGGACTGTTCGATCAGCCGCGAGTTCTCTATGGCGATCGTCACATGGTCGGCGAACGCAGAGAGCACATCGATGTCATCCTGATCGAATCCGAATACCATGTCCTTGGTCGCGTGAAGGACGCCGATCATCGATTGATGCGACATCAGGGGAACGCTCAGAAGCGAAGCGATGGGCAATCCCTCCGTTTTCACATGTTTCGTCCGGCGATCACCGGCAACGTCATCGATCAGCAGTACTTTTTTCGATTCGATCACAAATTCCCGGAGAGAGAAATCCGGATGTGTCATGACGGCGGCGATCTCCGCCTCGCTGATGTTGTTCCGCGACACGACTTCGATCCGAGATTGCGCCCCGCTCCCTTCGAGATGGATCAGCTCAAGCCAGGCGCTCCTGGCTCCGCATACTTCACGCGTCATATGCGTCACCGTGTTGACGAGGTCGCGGAAATCAAACACTTGTGTCACCAGACGACCAAGGTTGTGAAGCGAACTGAGCTCTGATTGCTTTCGTTCGTATGCCTCGGCTGTGGGAAGATGGAACAGCGTCGTGATGAATGCCATTCCGAAATACACCGCCCCATAGATGCTGTTGAGAATGACAAACCTTTCGGCGGGGGTGCTGAAGAACATCATGGCTTTGTTAAGAAATGTTCTGTTGGTCAGAAGCAGACTGATCGCCAGGAACGACATAAACAAAAGGGCGCTATAGATGATACAATAGACTTTTTCCCGACGGGACAGGAACACGATCCAATTTTGCCGGAAGGAATTGATGACAATCATCATAATGGCCAGGATCAATGTCACCGTATCGACCCAGCTGAGTTCATTTCCAAACATCGGCAGGGACAGGAGGCATGTTGCCAGCAGGAGCGAAAGATAAAGAACAAAATTCCTCCTGGTTCCCTTCTTGCGTTTGTGATACACGAGTTCTTTGATCGTCAGCAATCCGATGAGCGAAGCCCCCACGACAACAAGACTGATCGCCATCGAGAAGAATACCGTAACGGAGTTGAGAGGGAGTGCGGCCTCGCCGGTCTCCGTAAATCCGAGTCCAGGGAGGATCTGCACCAGGCCGACGAGGAGGACGGCGCTGACCACGATGATCAGCAGGCGGCCGATCTGCTTGATGACCGCCCGTATCCCCTTTCTGCCGATATCTTCGATCAGCAGGTAGACGAAGAAAAAAGAGGCGAGAACCGCTCCTTCGCGGAGCAAGGGAAGGCCGGTACTGCCCAACTCGACAGTGATCCGTACGACGTCATAGACAAACACCAGGAGAAGGAGCAGGAGGGGAACCGCGATGTAGAGGGCTTTTTTCAGTCGAGACATGCTAGACTCTGATCGTTTTCCATGATCCTGACCGGAACTTCACCCAGGCGAATGTCGTGTAGAGCGCAATATAAACAGGCAATCCGGCCCAGGCGCCGACAATACCGAAGCCCAGAGTCACACCAAGAACATACGCCACAGGAAGAAAAATGATCCAATGAGTAATGATCTCGAGATACATGACATACAGCGTGTCACCGGCGGCCTGAAGGGCATTCGCAATGATGATCCCCGACCCGTAGGCGACTTGTGCGACGCCTGCGAGCTGCAAGAGCGGCCTCGCCACGGCGATGACGGCGTCGTTGTTCGTAATGACCATCAGCACAAGCTCCGGGAACGCCACAAAAAGCACGCCCACGCCAAGAGTGAAGATCGTACCGAGTTTCGCAGTCTCGACACCGAAAATATAAGCCTCACCCGTATTGTTATTCCCAAGCGAATTTCCCACGAGGGTCTGAGTTGCGATCCCAAAGCCAAAACAAGGCATAAAAGAAATATAGAGTGATGTGATCACGACCTGTGTCGAGGCCTGTTCCAATGTCCCAATGATCCCTGTTATGGCGACAAACACCAGGAATCCAAACAGAATGAGGATGTTCTGAAACGAGACGGGCAGGGAGATCCGGACAATGGGCTCGAGATACTTCCTGCCAAAAGCAAACAACTGATAGTATTTGTATTTCTTTCGATAATCCTTCAAAAAAGTTACAAGAATAAAAAATACGAAGCCGGCGAACATTCCGATCGAGGCTGCGAGTCCGGCACCGGCCACGCCCATCTGTGGAAAGCCAAAATGGCCGAAAATGAGAATGTAATTGAAGAGAATGTTGAACGCGTACGTGATGATCGCGGAAAACATGAACATACTCGTATGGCCGATCCCGTAGAAGAACCCCCTGTAGGAAACTGCCATCAGAAAGAACGGAAGGCCAATCGACCGGTATTGGATGTACTCGGCTGCGGCAAACGAAACGGTCGAATCACTTGAAAAGAAATCGATCGCCTCGAAGGCATAAAGGAACCCGAGGATCCCGAACAAGGTTCCGACGAAGAAACTCAGAAGGAGGGAATTATTAAGGACGATGCCTGCATCGGTGAATTTCCCTTGACCATATCTTCGAGCCACAAGAATATGCGTGCCGTTTCCAAGACTGGAGAAGAAACTGCTGAGTGTCCAGGTCGCAAGTACGCCGAGGCCCATGGCAGCCAGAGCGATCTCAGAGCTCTCGAGTCGTCCCACCATTGCGGTGTCGACGACGGACACCACCATTTGAGAGGACATGCCGGCAATCGCGGGCGTGGCGATCTTCAGAATGCGGCGCGCATACTTCCGTTTTGGGAGAATGGACATTCAAGGATGAAGATCGTCCCGCATTCCGCGGCGGGGTAGGATCTCGGAAGGTGCCCTAGGAAACAATGCGGACGAGGAGCCGATCCGCTTCCCTCGCGTAGGGGGAAGTCGGGAAGTTTGCTTTGAGTTTCTTCAGTGCTTCGTCAGCCTTTTCCTTGTTTCCGGCAAGCAGGTAGTTGTTCCCTGCGTGGAAGAGACGTTCAGCTGTGTGGAGTTTCCTGCTGTCCATCTGCGCCGCCTGTTCAAAATAGTCAGCGGCTTCAGCGTGATTTCCTTTGACCTCGTGGCATGATGCGATCCCCGCTTTCACGGCAGCTTTCAGGCCATCGTCACTGAGATCCGCATCCTCGTAGTATTGGAGGGCTTTGTCATAATCGCCGATGGCAAAATAAGCATTCGCGAGATAGAAGGTCGCGAATTCGCCGGACTCGGTTCCGCCATATTCATCGACGATCTGCTGCAAACCGCGCATATTCTCCTGCGGAGAACCATAGACCGCGATCTGGAAGTTGCCGGCGTCGTAGTAACGAATGATCCTCCCCAAGTCTGCCGTAGCCGCAAGATTCTGTGTTGAGCGGTTGTTATAGTAGAACCATATCGCTATCCCGACGATGAGGAGAGAGAAGAAAAGTGAACTCACACGTTTCCGGTTTGATTCAAACCAGGATTGTGCTTCAAAGTATGTGGTTACGAGTTTATCTTGCTTCATTTCACGCTTGGTGATTTTTTTCTTGGGCTTGAGCATGGGGAGGTTCCAGGTTTAAGGTTCCAGGTTTAAGGTTTAATATACCGTTGTTTCAGGCATCACCCCCCCAAGAAAACAAAAGAACAAAGTGGCAACTCGTGCGCCCAGCGCGACTCCCCGCCCGCCCCGATGCTGCTTTTTTCGCGGTCGGGCGGGGAACGCGCGACCTACAGCTCCGGAGGCTGCCCGCCCGAACCTGCCCGCCTCATGAGACGCAATCAGGTCAGGCGGGCGACCGCTCAATTGTCCCGAAAGTTCGGTCGGGCGGGTCGCTCTACTTCATGCGCCCGTTAATTGCTTCCCAAGTCGGGGTTTCCACTTTGTCCAAGAATCTCCGACCCGCAGCGGTCTTGAAATACTTCTCGCGTTTACGAGCTTCGGCAATATTCTCACAACATTCACAATACGTCATGACAAGCGGGCGGCGAAACCGCGTTGAACCGACCTTTCCCAAATTGTGGTCACCAAACCGCGTGTCCTTGTCGTGAGAACTTCCAATATATCTTCTGCAATCTCGCAGGCTACGTAAGACATAAACACTCGCTTGTTGATCCATTCCCCCCCCGATAAGGGAATCACTACTGGTGCGCCCAGCGCGACTCGAACGCGCGACCTACAGCTCCGGAGGCTGTCGCTCTATCCATCTGAGCTACGGGCGCAAGTCAAAACTTCAAAGCGTTATTGCAGTTCCCGTCCGCCTCTTTACCGCTCTCATCGGACGGGATCCTCAAAATGACATCTGCTCGCGGTAAAACGCTCTCAGGTCATTTTGGGACTGAGCTACGGGCGCAAGTCAAAACTTCAAAGCGTTATTGCAGTTCCCGTCCTTCTTGATCTTCGTAGACGGTTCCGCTTTCCAGAATCCCGCCCATGAGCGGAATCCCTGAAAGGCGGGAGATCCTCAAAATGACATCTGCTCGCGGTAAAACGCTCTCAGGTCATTTTGGGACTGAGCTACGGGCGCAATTGCGCAATTCAAAAACCGCAAAGTGTCATTGCAGTTCCAAAACAGCAGAAATCCGACTTCTCCTCTGCTGAATCCGAGTTGAAGTCGGACTTCAATATGGTATCACTTTTTTCGCTGAATTTCAACGAATCCCAGCGCGTTCGAGGACAATTCTGGCCTTTGCCATTACGCGATCCGGTTTTATGTTCAACATGCAGTCGAAAGTTTTGATCGGACATTTATCGCCGCCGTGGGATGAACACGGCCTGCATGACAATCCTCTCACTTCAACGACTTCATCATGCACGCCGGCAGGGGAAAAGCCAAATTCCGGAACGGTGGCTCCAAAGATCGCAACCACCGGTGTGCCGACGGCAACGGCAAGATGCATCGGTGCGCTATCGTTCGAAACAAGCAGTCTGCATCTTCCGAGAAGCTCGGCAGAACCGAGCAAGGTGAGTTTCCCCGCCGTATTGACGACTCGGCCTGCGCCAACCATGTCCGCGATCTCCTTGCACAAATTGATATCGTCTTTTCCCCCGATCAGCACGACACGATACCCTTCCGCGAGAAACAGCTCTGCAAGCGCCGCAAACCGTTCTTTGATCCATCGCTTTGTGTTCCAAACTGTGCCAGGGGCAATGGCAACAAGATTTGTTGAAAACTCCGCACCCGAATGAAGCACACCATCGACGGCATCCCGCTCTGCACGTCCCGGATATACGTGCGGAAGAGTCTTCGCAGGTGCCTCAATTCCGTAGGCACTCAACAACGAGAGATTCCGTTCGATCTCATGTGCATCGCTGTCATAACGAACGGTTGACGTGAACAGAAACCTGCCTGCGCTTCTGTTGAATCCAACACGCAGCGGAATCCGGGCGAGGAACGCGAGGGCGGCGCTCCGGAGTGACCGGTGCGGCACGAATGCCAGATCATACCCTTTGTTTCGCAGTTCCCTGGCGGTTCGCACCAGCCCGCTGACTCCCCTGGCTCTTCCGCCTTTATCAAACGTTATTACGTTCGAGATCGAAGGGTGATTGGAGCAGACGTCTGCCGATCGGGGCACGACAACAATATCAATTGCCGATTGAGCAAAGAATCCCTGCAGTGCCTGCACGAGCGGAAGCGTAAGGATCACATCGCCGATAAACGCCGTCTGAATGACAAGAATCCGCTTAATGGGTCTCATGATCCTTCGTCACATGTTTCCATCTTCGATGCATCCACATCCATTGTTCCGGATATTGTCGAATAACCAGTTCCGTTTCTTCGACGTGACGACGCGTGAGTTCCCGCACTGACTCTTCACTATAAGAGAGGTCGTTCGAGGGAATTTCGGAGCACGTAAGCACGTAGGAACCGTCCGATTGACGGAGAGCATAGGCCGCGATGAGTGGAGCGCCCGTCTTCAGGGAAAACACCGCCGGACC
The DNA here is from genome assembly GCA_040880975.1 of Bacteroidota bacterium. Classification (GTDB taxonomy): domain Bacteria; phylum Bacteroidota; class Ignavibacteria; order UBA10030; family UBA10030; genus JBBDYD01. The sequence continues at coordinate 413,196 of JBBEEC010000033.1, forward strand.
CTGGAACACAGGGACCTCCCTGCCGAAGAACTTCATGCGAATGCTTTCCTTCGGGGCACTTTGGTCGGCTGCGATAAGGACGGACCGCCCGCTTTGGAGAATACCGAGAGTCTCCCTCACACTCATTCCCATTGGCACGAGCTTGTTTCCGAACTTCGTCCTCCTCTCCAGGATCCGCCGATCGATCCATGCATTCGATTGCGGCTTGTACAGGGCATCGACCGGAATTCCCGCGAGAACCAGATATCCCGGAGAGATCAATTCCCAATTTCCCAGGTGCGCCGTAAGAATCACTGCGCCCTTCCCGTTCAACAGTTTCTCCTGCAGAACCTCCACGCGCTCCAGGCGGATCATCGAGCTTAGATCATCTTCACTCATCCAAGAAAATCGAAGAAGCTCTATAAACGTCACGGCAACGCTTCGAAACGAACCGACGGCAATTGCTTCCCTCTCCGATTCTCCCATTTCCGGAAACGCATGTTCCACATTCTCCCGAACAATCTCGCGCCGAACACCGAGCCAGTATGCGAGCTTTCCCAACCATCCGGCCAGGCCTCTAACCGTCGCGAGCGGCAACAGACCGAGGATGGCGGAGAGCAGTTGAAAAAGAGCGAATTGAATCCAGTGGAATGCCGGCTTCACGTGGCTTACTCACCCATGACTTTGACGATCACGCGTTTTTTTCGCTGTCCGTCGAATTCGGCATAGTAGACCTGTTGCCACGGCCCGAAATCGATGGCGCCGGCCGTTACCGGAAGGATCACTTCATGGTGAACAAGAATACTCTTCAGGTGTGAATCACCATTGCTCTCCCCGGTCCGGTGGTGCCGGTAATTCGCATTGAACGGCGCGAGGTGCTCCAGCCACTCATCGATATCCTGGATTAATCCGCCTTCTGCGTCGTTCACATAGACACCGGCGGTAATATGCATGGCGGAAACAAGGATCATCCCCTCCTTGATCCCGCTTTTCGTGAGTATCTTCTCCACATCGCCTGTCACGTTGATGTATTCCCTGTGCTTTGCCGTGTTGAACCAAAGATATTCTGTGTAGGTTTTCATCGTGTTGTTCCTGTCGCAATGAAGATTTTATACGATAGAGGCGAAATGTTGACTTCCGGCGATTTGACCGCGGGAAGAACCTCCTCTGTGAAATATTCCTTCCATGATTGAGCGGAAAATTGATCCACGGTCAGGCGCACAGACTGTGTTTTGCTGCTCCAATTAAACAGGCAGAGCGCAACCTCTCCTTCATCGATTCGTGCAAACGAATACACATATTCCGGAACGGAATTATCAACCGATTTATATGCACCCTGGCGAAACATCGAATGTTCTTTGCGAAGGCGTGTCAGCTGTTCGTACAAGTTTCGGAAGCGTCCCTGATCCTTCCACACAATCGGAACCTTTTCGAAGAGGTCCAGCTTGCTCGGATTTCCGACCTCCTCCCCGTTATAGATGAGCGGGACACCCGGGAGCGTGAACATCATCGCCGCAGTCAATTTTGCACCTTGAGGTCCAAATTTTTCCACTGCGGGTGCATCCCAGGCGTTTTTGTCATGGTTTGTATTAAACCGGAGGCGCAGGGATCCCTTGGGAAATCGTAACGACTCGTTCTGAATGATCTCATGGATGGCCGAAGCAGGGGTTGAACTTCGCAGGATTTTCTCCAAAACGTCATACGTGTTCCAGGCGTAGGTCAGATCGAATGCTTTGAGGTGATGTTCGGGGATCGTTCCCTCGGACAACAACATGACAGGCTTAATTTTGTCCAGCTGCGATCTTGCAACGTCCCAGAAATCCGTCGGAACCAGTTCCGCCACATCGCAACGGAATCCATCAATCCCTACATCACGCACCCAGTACTCCATCATCGCGATCATGTATTTCCGAAGTTCATGGTGGTCGTAATTCAGGTCGGCAACATCCGTCCAGTCCGCATTGGGCGACACTTGTGCGCCCGTTTCATCCGTTGTGAACCACTCGGGATGCTCGAACATCAATTGGCTGTCCCATGCGGCGTGGTTTGCCACAAGATCAATGATGATCTTCATGTCGTGCCGGTGGACCGTCTGCACTAATGAGCGAAAATCTTCCATTGTACCAAACTCCGGGTTTATCGCATAATAATCCTGGACAGCATAAGGACTTCCAAGAGAGCCCTTTCGGTTCGCATCCCCAACCGGATGCACCGGCATTATCCATAAGACCGTCACTCCAAGGCGCTTGAGTTCTTCGATCCGATGTTCCAGGGATCTGATCGTGCCTTCGGGGGAAAAGGAACGCAAATAGACCTCATAAATCACCGCGTCTCGAACCCAATCGGCACTCGGTCTTGCCTGTTCGTCGGCATACGGTGACTTCAGAGCGTTCAGAACCTCGGATCGCGGAATCAAAACGACCGGCTTGTAAATACCGCCGGGTCCTCCTGTATCGTTCACCCGGACGACTATCTGGTTCTGACCCTTTCGAATCGCCGCTGACACATCAAGGTGAAAAGCATCACTGTAGCCGGCGTGGGAGCCCACAGGGATTCCATTGACCCAGACCTCTGCGTCGTCATCGACGCCATGAAAAAGCAGAATCTGTGCCTTCGCTGTGTCGTTCACTGACACGCTTTTCGCAAACCAGCCCATGCCGTCGTATGTTTCCAGATGATAGCGATCCCAGTAGTCAGGGACCTGCACCCGCGTCCAGCGTCCCTTCGGATATTCAGGGAGAAACCACTCTTCCGATTTTCCCACATCTGCAGAATCGATCTGGAACAGCCATTCGCCTTCAAGAGCCATGGAAGAATCCTTTTGGATATCACAGCCGGGGAAGATTGACAACACAGCAACTATTGAGACTACAAGGGTGCGATATTTCATTCTCTCATGCAGGCAAAGTAGAGCGTCGAATTGCGGATCAGGTCCGCCTGACCGGATCCGGTCCGGAAGCAGTCGGACGTGGGCGGGCACGCAGGGATTCAGCCCGGGGGTTTTACAATCAACCTTTGACGCTTCCAAGAGTAAGCCCGGAGACCAACCATCGGCTTAGAGCAAGAAAAAGGATGACAACAGGAATCATGACGATCATGGATGCAGCACCGTACATCCCCCACTCCGTGCTCATGGTCGCTTCAAATGACTTCAAGCCGAGGGGCAGAGTCCACAGCTGGGTATCCTGAAGAATTTGTGACGCCACGAGATACTCCGACCATGCGGTCATAAAGGAGAACAAGGCGGTAATCACGAGAGCTGGGGCTGCGAGCGGAAGAATCACGCGATAGAATGCCCCGAACAACGTACATCCGTCAATCCGCGCGGCTTCTTCGAGACTTGTCGGGATGGTATCGTAGTAGCCTTTCATGGTCCAAATGCAGAAAGGAAGCGCCGTAGCGGAGTAAACAATGATGACTCCCAGGTAAGTGTTGATGAGTCCCAGATTGATCAGCATGATGTACATGGGGAGGAGAAGCATCGTCACCGGAAACATCTGGCTTGTCAGCAGAGTCAGGAGCCCGAATCGTTTGCCGTAGAAGCGAAAACGCGAGAAGCCGTACCCTGCCATCGATGAAAGAAGGACACCGGTGAGCGTCACGGCGAGCGAGATCACGGTGCTGTTCCACATCCAGGTGAGAAAATCTCTTTCTGTCAGCAGCATGATGTAGTTCTCGAACGTCGCGCCCGACGGAATGATCTCCAGCGTCGTTGAAAGAAGCTGATTCCCCGGCCGAAGCGATATGTTAACGATCTGCCATATGGGGAAAATGGCAATAAGAGAAAAAACAGCAAGCACGGTATAGCTCAACGCCTTCTGTAATAAACTTTCGTATGTTTTCCGGGCAGCCACGATCAATAAGCCCCCCCCGTATTCCGTGTTTTCCGCATGAAGAAAAATGTAAAGGTGAGCAGGATGCCGAAAATCAGCATCGACAAGGCCGAGGCGTAACTGAAGTTATAAAAGTTAAACGCCGCCTTGTAAACGAACGAAACCAGAATGTGAGTGTTATCGGAAGGTTCACCGGCGTTGCTCACGAGCCAGACGATATTAAGATTATTGAACGTCCAGATAACCCCGAGAGAAATGGCCGGAATCATCACGGGCCGGATGAGAGGCAGGGTGATGCTTCGTAAGCGATGATGCCACCGCGCACCGTCCATTTCCGCCGCCTCGTACAATTCATGCGGGATGCTTTGAAGGGCCCCCAAGGCGACGACCATCATAAAAGGAAAACCAAGCCAGACATTGGTAATAATGCACGCCAGGAAAGCCTCGGTGGGACTTCGCAGCCACTCCACGGCAGGAAGGCTCAGATACTTCGTGATCACGAGGTTAATCGCCCCATACTCGTAATTGAACATGCCGCGCCATGTAAGTGCAACGATATATTGCGGAATGGCCCAGGGGAGGATCAGCAACATTCGAAACCCTGATTTACCTTTGAGATTCTGATTGAGAACAAGGGCAAGGAACACACCGAGGACGACGTGAAAGAAGATGTTGACGGCTGTCCAAATAATCGTCTTTCCAAGCACCGCGTAGAAATCCGGCTGACTGGGCTGAGTGAAGATTTTTACATATTGCGCCAACCCCACCAATTCCCAGTCCTTAATCCGGTTCAGGTTCATGTTTCCGAATGACAAGAAAACATTATAGATGAGGGGATAGAGGACAACACCCGCCAATATCAACAACGAAGGAACGATGAGGACGGCGATGAAAAGCCGATTCTTGTCGGGGAACTTTCCCGGAGCAATTCTCATGTCCTGCCCCGCCAGGCTTTTCGCCGGATCGGGGGGTTGCAAACTCCTGCTATTCATTCATCTCCCTTATCCTCTGTACGGCCAGTTGCTGCATACGGGTTGCAGCCTCCTTGGGCGTCAAAGCTCCGCCCATCACTGCCTGGTACCCGGGGCGCATCGCATCCCACACCGCCCTCATTTCAGGAACAACGGGCATTGGGCGCCCGCGTTCTATCTGGAGAAGTGAATTCTGGAGGATTTCATTATTCTTGATTTCCGGCCGATGATACAATGATTTCCGCGTCGGCGCCGTGCTCAGTTCCAGAGCAGTTTCCAGTTGATTTTCGGCGCTGAGAAGAAACCGAAGCACATCCAGAGTCCGGACCAGCCGGTCGCCTGTGACTCCGGCATTCAGCGAAAATCCCTTCGGAGACGTCATCGGAGCACACCATAATCCCGTTGAAGTGATCTTCGGCAACGGAGCCACGCCAAGGTCAATGCCTTTCTGCTGGTATCCTCTCCAGGACCAATCACCGTTGATCAACATCGCAGATTTTCCGTCTTTGAAGAGAGCGTCCGCAATCTCATAATCTGCCTCGTTGGGAACAATGCGATGTTGGTCCCGCAGACTCATAACAAACGTCAACGCCTGCACCATCGACGCATTATCAAGCGTGGGTGTTATCCCATCATCCCCAAAAACCCACCCTCCGAATCCGGTATAAAACGGAATAAAAAAGAAAGGCTCGATGTAATTCCATGAGATGCCGTAAACATTCGGACGTCCCCCTGTTAGTCCGTATTGGTTCTGAATTCTGATGCCGGTCTCGATCAATTCGCGGTCGGTTGTCGGCGGAGTGCGAATGTATTTCTTGTTGTACAGCAAGGCGAGATGGTTGCCGATCTTGTCCGCGATTTGGTACAGATGCCCTTTGTACCAAAGCAATCCCAGGGTATCAAAATCGGCCAGGAAGGAATCTTCAAAGAAACCTTCAAGCGTCTGAATAGTTTTTGTCGCCTCGTAGATTCCAACAGCATCGGAAGGACCATGGACGAGATCCGGTCCCTGTCCGGCGATCGCTGCAATCACGTATCCGCTTCGCAGCTGCTCGGTCTCTTTGTAAACCTCGACAACCGTCAATCCCGGATTTGCGTCCATATAGCGTTTCAGCTGGCGATTGAGGATCGACTGCTCGTCCGGTCTCATCTGATGCCAGATCACGATCCTGTTATCGTCCTGGCGCGGGGCACACCCAAGAAGAATAATACCGAGGATCCCTAATATGAATCTATGCGTTAACACGTGGTTCTTCACATTGATCCAAATCTATCGAGCAGCGTCAGCGCTTCTCCCGGTTTCTTATCAACGAGGATCGTCCTCTTGGCGGATGGAAATTCTTCGCCGGGATCCCATGCACCGACTGCTCCGCTGTTCGTGAATTTGTACTCGAGTACGGTGTCCGGGGGAACCTGCAGGGTAAATGTCCAGATGTTGTCTCCACTCTTTGCATCTCCATTCGAGCCGTCGTCATACATTCTGATCTTGTTCGGCACCCAACTGCCGAGCTGCGGCAAGTTTCCTGTCACGAAGATCCCCTTCCGCACATAGATGTCCCGCGCATCACATTGAAGCACGACACTCACAAGGTCGCCATTGCTTTGCGCCATCGTCCCTCTCTGGGCTTGTACGCGCTTGGGCGCATTCCGAATGATCGGTTCGAACGATCTTGCGGGCATTGTTCCGCCCGCTTTTGCCACAAACATGTAGATATTTTCAATATGGGTAATAAAGGCCAGGTCAAACGGCTTATCCCCTGCCGGCGCGGTTTGGTCCGTTCCATACCACCAGAACCAATCTGATCCCTCTGCCGCCCAGAGAGAATGCCATGCCTTGTAGGCGTACCAGGATTTCGTGCCTTCCTTGGGCGGAGCAGCTCCGGGAGCAGGCTCCGCCAGCCCGGACTCATCAAGGTCTTTTCTGGCTGTCAGGAGATACTCCAAGGCCCTGTTTTCCTCATCTTCCCCAATCCAGGTATCATAGTTCGCGTTTATCCAGGAACCCGGCCAAAGCCACTCAAGCCGCGGAAAAGACTCTATCGGGTGAGCGGGAACGAATCGACGCGGGTTCCCTCGTAGATATTCAGTCATAGAAACCGTGATAACCTGCTTTGTCTCATAGAGGTTAGTCAGCTTTTGATAAAGTGAATGCTGGAACTCTTTTCCATCATTGTCATACCTGTACCACTCCCAAGCATTCTCCCCATCGAGGATAACAGTCAGAAGGCGATCGGGGTCGTTCTCTCCCGGAGCGTATCTCAGAACGTGCTGGACGAAGTCCTCAGCGGCATCCGACCCCTTCCATGACTGGTAGGTAAATCCGATCTTATCGGAGAGCTCAGTATCCCGAAAAACTATTGCAACCGAATCCGCCTTCCCGTGGCTGCCGTATGCGGAATAGGGGTAGAACTTTGGCTGATTTTCAGGTTTTGACCTTGCCAGGATCCTCTCATCCGTCGCAATCCAGCGGATACCGTTCCTGCCAAAAACCGGCACAATATCGTGCGCCACAGCCCCTTCGGCCGGCCACATACCCATAGGCAGAATCCCGAAGGTCTCCTTGAAGTGCGCCGCGGCCATCGCAACCTGAACATCGGCATCGTGTGGGTAATGGAACCGGGGCGGCATGGGGTCGTTTGGCTGGCAAAGCTTTGTGAGATCGGAGTCGTAAATGAGCGGCAGGATCGGATGATAATACGGAGTGGTGATGATCTCGATCTGACCCTTGTATGAGCCCGGATGGTACATCAGTTTTTTGTGGATGGGAACAATTGCAGACAGGACTTTGTAGGTCTCCGCAATCATTCGATTGCAGTCATCCTCGGTGATCTGCTTTTTCAACGTATACGTTCCGTCGGGATTTTTGCGGATATAGTCTGTGAGGTCGATTGTCGTTCCCGTGACCAATTTGACCTTCTTTTCCAGAAAGTCCGGATCGAAATTCGCGAGATAAAACCAGAATTTTACTTCCCGCCGGTCCTGCTCTGTCAGGACGCCCACTCCGCCATTCCTGAATTTGTCCCGCAGAGCCTTGTATTCCGGAAATCGTCCGAACATCACTTCACTGATGGCAAAGGCGTTCCAGGTATTCAGAGCCAAAAAACCGAGGTCTTGCTCATTGAAATCTTCCGTGGGTTTCAATGCCAGATCGATCCACGGATCCGTCCTGCCGCCGTACCTCGCGAAATATTTCGCTGCATCAACCCTGTTCTTGCGCACATCCACGAACGGCTTCAGCTTTTTGATATAGCTTTCCTCCAACTGCGAGAGCAAGGACGATGTCAGATTTACCGTGACATGGATGTCGGGATATTCTCCGACCATGGACGCCATGTCATAGTAGTCCTTTGTACCGTGTGTGCGAACCCACGGGCCCTGGAGCTGATCGGTTGAGGGGTCAAGATACAGAGGTTGGTGCTGATGCCAGATGATGTTGAGGAAAAGCGGTTTACTTCGACCGGGATTGTCCATAACAGTCAATAAGGGAGGGTATTCCAGATTGGTTTATCACCTTAGGAGCAGGAGTTTTTGAACAAAAGCGATTTCCCTTGTTTGCATCCTCACAAAGTATACTCCGCTGGGAACCATCCTGCCGTACTTATCAAGGCCATGCCATTGCACGGTATGCCTGCCGCCGCTCAGGGGGCCGTCCACCAGAACAGCAATTTCCTGGCCCAGCAGATTATAGATTCTCAGTGTGAGATCGGACGAAGCCGGCAGTTCAAAATTCAGGTGTACAAGTGGGTTGAAGGGATTGGGATATCCGGGATGCAAAGCAAAATTCGCAGGAAGCATTGTTGGCTCTGATTGCTCCACGGAAACTGGAATACCGAGGGCACTGTCTGTTTTGTTGGAAAATACCTTCAGGGAATATGCCGGGATGATGAGGGAAGTGACAACAGAGTCAACGACTGTCAGCGGGCTTTGAGTAAACACATCATACCACGTCCCATTTCCCAACCATGGAACATTCTGAAGTGTGTCCGGATAATCATACAGGTTTGCAGCAACGACGACCGCTGCAGAAGATACCGTGTCAGAAAATCCCCAGACAAGCGCCCTTTCGTTTAACACTCCGTTCGTGACAGTGAAGTCATAAAAGGCAAGATGTGATAACGTTCCATTCGTCAATGCCGGATTGTATCGCCGCTGATAAATCATATTCTTGTAATATTTGAAATGCGAAACGGCTTGAGCGAGGGATTGACGGTTCCAATCGACAGGCCGGTAAGACAATTTGAGGCCTTCGTTCGCCCAGCCTCTTGACTCGCCAAATTCCATTCCCTGCCAGAGCATCGGAATTCCCAGAGAAGTGAACATCATTCCGCCCACCAGCTTATCCCTGATCAACGCAAGCGCCTCTGATTTATTGTCGAAGGTCCTCAGCTCAAACACAATCGATTGCTCATCGTGGGTCACCGTCGCGTTCACGGGCTCGACCCTGCCTGCGTAAACAGAGGGAGTGCCGGGACTATCGTTCCCGGGATAGGCCCCCAATCCGATCACAAGATTCCGGATGTCCTGAAGTGGCCGTGTCTGCTGCTTCGCCTCCCAAAAGAGTTCATCCCGAAAGCTATCGTGCCACCCGCTTGTGAGGCCGCTGTGATAGATCAGCGCCGGGCTTTCGGGCAGGTGTTCTGCAATCTGGTAAACGCTATCCCCATAATCCTGGGCTATTTTGTTTGCCCATCCCAGGATTCCCATGGTTGGGTCATTGACATCCCACCCTATCCCCTGTGTGTAATCATATCGAAATCCATCCACACGGTATTCGTCAATCCACATTTTAAGATTTGTGTAGATGTAGTCCTGAGTCAACTGGGTAAAGTGGTCCATGTCCCGGAAGAACACGAGCCCGTCTTCGTTTGGTCTTTGCTCGGTCGGGCCGGATGGTACAGATGATACAGGAGGATACTTGAAATACGGATTGACGCTTTCATCAGGAGCCATCTGCCAGAGCGGGCCGGGATCATTCAGATGGTTGAAAACGACATCCACGATAATGGCGATTCCTCTTGCATGCGCCGAATCCACAAGTTCTTTGAAGTCGCGGGGGGTTCCGTACACAGGCTCAAGCGCAAAGTGGTGGCTTATGTCATAACCCCACGAAAACCCTGAAGGTCCGATATTGCCATAGTCGTTGACAGGCATCAACTCCAGAGCGTTGATTCCAAGATCGTTGAAGTGCGGAAGGATCTTTATCAGATCCTGGAATGTCCCCGGTCCGGACGGGATATTGGTGGGATGGTTCCCGGATATTTCAGCGACGTTCAGCTCGTAGATCACAAGCTGATGAAGGGGCGGGCGCTGATAATCCGTCGATCCCCATTGATAATCATCGGCGGAAAGTCCTGCCGGCCCTGTGGAAAACCGCGTGCCCTGGGCTCCGGTCTCCCTTCCCCACGGATCATGGATCTTTTTCCCGTCCGAGAATTCGTAATAGTATTCGTACGTTGTATTCGGCTCCACGGCAACATTGCGCCACCAATCGTTGGATGAAGTATTCTTATGGAGAACGATCGGATCAAGGCCAGCAGGAAGCTGTCCGAGGGGTGCAATTCGAAGCAGGACGAGGCTTTTTCCGGGAACATGCAATCGAAATCGCGCTGAGTCACCGGGAGAGGTGGGCAGGGTAACGCCGTGCAGTGTCCCGGCCGGCATGGCGATGGTTTTGACGTTGTAACTTATTCTGCGATAAACCACAGAATCACCCTTGTCATTATGCGCCACGAGCCTGAAATAGTTCGATTGCGGAATTGGATTTGCAAGTGTGAAAGACAGAACACGCAAAGACCTGTTGTAATTACCCGTTACATCCACCACCGTCAGCGGGTCGAGTTCGGTTAGTCCGGTCTCAAAGGAAACAGCCGTGATACTGTCCGAATTGGCATGGACAAGGCCGACGGTAAATCCCGTGTAGTCCGAGCCTGATGCGATCCCGTAAAGTTCAAACCAAAACAAATGGGATAATCTCAAAACAGAATTGTTAAACTCCGAGGCATTTTGTTCCGGATTTAACGGATCGGAATACCACGTTGCACCGCCTTCATTGAATTTGTACTGATACGCCGAATCCCCAAGCGTGCGGTTTGGATCGAAGGAATCATGGATCTTGAACGTGTATGTCTTTGTCCATCCCAAGGATGAGCCGGAATACGACATTTTTGAGATTGCTGTATCAGCGATGATTCCCCCGCTATCATTGGGGCCCCAGTTATTGAACTCGCCGGGAACGAACTGTGACGGAGATGGGGGCTTATGTGTTCGAAATGTTATCGTAATGCTGTCCGCCGCGGACTGCGCCAACGAGTCTGCGCGGAAGATCACAACCACAAAAGCAATCGTTGCTATTTTGGCCATTCGCATGGGTCAGAAGAGTGTATAAATGAAAGGAGCCAGGGCCGAGCCCTGCGTCACAACAATGAACAGCCCGAGGAGCAGGAGCACAAAAATGATCGGACCCAGCCACCACTTCTTACGGACCCTCATGAAGGCCCAGAGCTCTTTGAAAATTGCAAAGTGATCTTTGACTCTTTTTATGAAGCCCATGACAACTCCTAATCCGGTTTGAATTCTTCAGCCATCACTGCAGTTCGATCCACTCCGCTCATTTCCGCTTTGTCCAGGATGAAGCTCCCGAGAACCAGGTAATCCATTTCCGTCCGTAAGAAACATTTCCAGGCTTCTTCTGGTGTGCAGACGATGGGTTCTCCACGAACGTTGAACGACGTGTTAATGATGACCGGGCATCCGGTCTGGTTTTCGAATTCCCGGAGGAGATCGTAGAACAGAGGATGCTGATTGCGCGACACCGTCTGAATCCTGGCAGAACCATCCAGATGGGTCACAGCGGGGATCTCCCGTTTGTCCTCCCGAACAGCGGCCACAAAGAGCATGTAGGGACTCGGACGATCCCATACGAAGTAATCCGAAACTCGTTCTTCCAGGACAGCGGGAGCAAACGGCCGGAAGCTCTCCCTGAATTTGATCTTGAGATTGACGATGGACTGGTTCTTCGGATTCCGTGCGTCGGCAAGAATACTTCGGCTTCCGAGAGCCCGTGGACCGAACTCCATACGGCCCTGGAACCAGCCAACGACCTTCTGCTCTGTCAGGAGCTCCGCAGTTTCCGTCAGCAATTCTTCGCGGGTGCATTTTCTGAACGGTACTTCCAGGGTGCGAAGAAAATGTTCGATGAAATCATCGTCAAATTCCGGACCAAGAAAAACGTCAGTCATCACATAGGATCTGGGATTCCCGAGAACAGTGTTGTAGGCATAGAACGCAGCACCGACAGCCCCACCGGCATCCCCGGCGGCCGGCTGAACAAAGACTTCCTGAAACGGAGTATGTTCCAGGATCTTGCTGTTGGAGACACAATTGAGCGCAACACCGCCCGCCATGCAGAGGTGTTTTTGTCCTGTTTCGCGAGCTATTGTTCGTGTCATCCTTACGACGATTTCATCCGTGACCTTCTGCAGGGAAGCTGCCGCGTCCTTATAGAATTGTGTCAGTTCTGATTCAGGCTTCCGACGCGGTTGACCCATGAACCGTTCAAATCGGCTTGAGGTCATGGTCAGACCGTAATCGTACGAGAAATACTTCATATTGATCCTGAACCCGCCGTCCTCCCCCACCTGAAGAAGTTCGTTCATGATCTTGTCATAAAAAACCGGTTCGCCATACGGCGCCAGGCCCATCACCTTGTATTCGGCACTATTGACCCTGAAGCCAAGGTAGTAGGTAAAGGCGGAATAAAGCAGCCCCAGGGAATGGGGAAAATGGATGGCATGCTGCAGGTGGATCTCCGTGCCTTTTCCCACTCCGTAGGTGGAAGTCTCCCATTCTCCCACTCCGTCAATCGTCAGAATCGCCGCTTCCTCGAACGGTGAAACGAGAAATGCACTTGCCGCGTGGGAAATGTGGTGTTCTGTAAAAAGGATCTCGCCTTCAAAGGACAGTTCATTTTTGATCGTTTGCGGGATCCATATTTTATCTTTGAGCCATACCGGCATGGCTTTCAGGAAGGACGGGAGACTTCTGGGAAACGTCGCGAGGTAAGTCGAGAGAATCCTCTCAAACTTCACCAGGGGTTTATCATAGAAGACGACGTAATCCACTTCCGAAGTTTCAAGGCCGGCGGTACTGAGGCAGTAATTGATCGCGTTCAGGGGAAAATTCTGGTCGTGGCGCTGCCTTGTGAAACGTTCTTCCTGAGCGGCCGCAACCAAAACGCCATCCCTGAGAAGAGCAGCGGCAGAATCATGGTAGAAGCACGATATACCCAGGATTGTCATTGGCTTTCAGAACTGATGCCTGCACTCATCAAGAGTATGTTTGAGAGGCGCCTTTTTCCTCCAAAACGACCCTGATGGGGCCTTCATTCGTTTGTCGAGTAAGTCGCTTCCGAATGCACGCATGACCAGAGAAAGGGGTCCGATCAACAGGATATAGACCAGGGTCAGCAGGATGGTCGTGTTGACGATTCCAAGGAACCGGGCAAACGCCATCCAACCTCGGTAAGCCGCAGTGAGCGCTTTCTTGATTGCATTCATCCCTGATTACCTTAAAGGAGGGGCAGGCGGACGTGCAAATCTCTTTGCATGGAAGGGGTTCTGTGTCACGGAAAAATATACCCAAAAGAGCCGGGAGTTGCAATTCCTCCCTTTTCCTTTCAACAGAAAAATCGTTTACATTGAAATCTCTGACATTGGAACACTTCCTGGAAGCACTAACCGAACGCATGCACGGAACCGCCCATCATACAAGCCTCCGGACGGAAGGAGTACTGGCCCTGAAGCGCCGGATATTTGGTCTCCTTACTTTCCTGACACCCGTCATCTTCTTCCTTCTCGTGGAAGTTCTTCTGCGGGTGACAGATTACGGACCTTCAATGAAACTGTTCCTTCGCGAGGAACGAGGAGGCAAGAGCTATCTTGTCATGAATCCGGATGTGCGACACCGTTATTTTCAGACGGTGGACTTCAGCCCAACGACTTCGCAGGACTTTTTCCAGTCCCCTAAACCGACGGGCGTCACTCGAATTTTCTTTTTGGGCGGTTCCACCACCGTCGGGTTTCCGTACGGCTATTCGGGATCGTTCCCAGCGTTTGTGGGAGACCGATTGAAACGTATCTTCCCGTCCCGCAAATTTGAGATCATCAACCTTGCGATGACGGCAACCAACAGCTTCACCACCGCGGACATTGCCCGCGAACTTCCCGCCTATGAACCCGATTTGATCGCAGTCTACGACGGGCACAATGAATTCTATGGTGCGCTTGGCGTAGCATCCCGCGAAACGCCCACGGGGGCGCAATGGACAACAGATCTGCACCTGCGGATGGTTCATTGGAAAACATATATTCTCTTCCGGGATATTCTTACCTCGCTTTCGTCGTTGTTTGGCACAGCGGAAACTTTGCCCACCGGTACGATGATGGAACACCTCGCCAAAGATCGGCTGGTGAGGATCGACAGCGAACTCTATGCAACTGCCCTGCAGATCTTCGAGGACAATCTGTCTTCTCTGGCCGCGCTTTGCAAATCTTCATCGATTCCCCTTGTGCTCGGCACACAGGTATCCAATCTGAGCGACCAGCCGCCATTTGAATCGGAATTTACCGATCACGTCCCGGAGGATCTTCTCAAGATCGAGAATCTTTCAAGTGAAGCTGCTTCATATTCCTCCGCAGGCAGGCATGCGGAAGCCCTGGAATCCCTGCAACAAGCCATTCTCCTCGACTCAGCGTATGCGATGCACCATTACCGATCCGCCCAATGGTTCGAAGCCCTTGGGATGAAGGGGCAGGCTTTTCAGGCCTATAGTGCTGCACGAGATCACGATCTTTTGCGGTTCCGTACAGACTCGAGATTCAATCAGATCATTAGAGAACTTGGCGACGGAGCTGCGGTTGCAGTGGCGGACTGTGAGAAAGTCCTCCAGGGGCATTCACAGGATTCGCTGCTTGGATTCAATTTCATCCTCGAGCATTTGCATCCTAATCTGGAGGGGAATTTTCTTCTCGCCAAGGCATATGTCGATGCCATGCGGCACATGGGCTTGTTTGGAGATAAAGACGAATGGCTTTCGGCGGATACCGTTGACGAACGTTCGCTGCGATCGGAGCGCATTGTCACCGAACTCGACCGGTTGGCCGCGGGCAAGAGAATCAGTTTGTTGTTGTCCGGATGGCCGTTCAACAGGACTCCCGAAGCGAACCCACCTTCAGGAATGATGGACGCATTTGTGGACTCCCTTCTTTACGGGAGTTCATCCTGGGAGCAAGTTCACGTTGCAGCGGCTCAATTTTACGAGAGCAAAGGGATGAATTCCGAGGCAGAAACAGAATACCGGTCGCTCATGGACCGCCTACCGTACTCGGTCTATCCTTCGCTCGCCCTCGGCCAGGTACTCATTCGACAAGCGCGAATGGACGACGCTCTCAGCACCTTTCGCCAATCCCTGGAGAGGGAGAGAACAGCGTTTGGGCTTGTGAGGATCGGCGGAATGGAGCTTGACCGCGGGAATCTTCCGGAGGCTCTTCGGTCTCTCGAAGAGGCTCATTCCCTGAGCATCACCGTGAGTGACAGGCTTGAATCATCCTTTTTCCTCGGTGTCGCTTACTACCGCACTGGGGAGCACGCCCTGGCGCGGCGGCATCTGCAAAACGTCCTGGCACTCAACCCCTCACACCAACCGGCGGCGCAGATCCTGCGCCTCCTGAATAAGCAATGACCAAAAATACAAATTCGACCGCAACCGGCCTCAAACCCGCAAAGAAGTACTTCCTGTGGCTTGTCACGCTATCATTACCGATTGTAGCCCTCGTCATACTTGAATTTGCTCTCCGCATATTCCATTACGGAGGCAACACCGACCTTGTTGTTATCAAGAGTGTGGGGGGACAGGAGAAATTCTCCATCAATCGCTCCGTGGGCCGCCGCTACTTCTCCGCTTCCGACCCGGTCATTCCCGAGCCGGCAGAAGACACGTTCACCATGAAGAAAACCAAAAGGACAAAGAGGATTTTTTGCATAGGGGAATCGACGATGGCGGGATTCCCTTATGATTTTCACGCCACCGCACCATCGATGCTTGCCGCGAGACTCCGCCATGATCTTCCGGACTACGACATCGAAGTGGTTAATCTTGGGCTCTCTGCGGTAAGCAGTTTTGTCCTCCTGAATCTTCTGGAAGAAGTTCTCACCTATGAACCCGACCTTGTCATTGTATATTCCGGACACAACGAATTCTACGGCGCGTTCGGGGCGGCCTCCAGCGTGGGTTCCGGAAGCAACCCCTTTCTCACCAGGGTCACCTTGTCGCTTATGCAGTTCAAGACATTCATCGCGATCCGGGATCTTGTCGTGTGGATCGGTTCGCGCCTCGCGAAGGAACCGCATTCAGTTTCCGGCTCCCTGATGTCGGAGATGATCGGCGATCAAACGGTTGTTCATGGCGGCATAGTATACGAAAATGCCAGATCAGCCTATCGTGAAAACATTACACACATGATCGAGTCAGCCGGACGGCAGAATGTTCCGATCCTCTTTTCTGCCCTTGTGAGTAATCTGCGCGACCATCCTCCCTTTCGATCCGTTTCCACGCTCGAAGACACCATCCAGCGGACGCATTGGAACCAAGTCGCTGCACTGGGAGATAGCCTGTTCATGGCACGGAAGTTCATTTTGGCAGCCGATTCGTACGGAGAGCTTCTAGCACTGGACTCGGGCCACGCCATGACTTGGTTTAAACTCGCCCGGACGTTCGACCGGCTTGGAAACGTTGAGTCTGCTTTAGACGCGTACCGGAAGGCGCGGGATCACGATGTGCTCAGGTTTCGGGCATCAACGGATTTTGAATCGGACCTGCTGAGGATCTGCGGGGACTTCAGGATCCCAACAGCCCGGGTTGACCTGGCATTTGAAGAAGAATCCGCGAACGGAATTCCCGGCGGGAAATTGTTCACCGAACATCTCCACCCGAATATTCGCGGTTATTCCATCATGGCGGCGTCATTTCACTCCACGATTCGTGATCACGGATTGGTTGTATCCCCCCGGGCCGTGCTGAATCTCGCATCAGGGGAGGAAAGTCCGGTTGATTTTGGCGTCACAGTGTTCGACACGCTCGTCGGCGCGATCAAGACGGAGATTCTCACACATCAATGGCCATTTCTTGAATCACCTGGCGCCTACCGGTTTCAGCCGAAGAACGAAATCGAAGCCATCGTCCATGAATACGTGCGTGGAAGGGTCGCGTGGTCGAGGGCTCGCTATGATCTTGCAGAGTATTTTGCCAATACGAAGCGCTTTGATCTTGCAAGAAAAGAATGTCTCGCCGTCTCGAGGGTCATTCCGTTTTCGTACGAGCCTCTTCTGCGTGTTGCCGACTATTACCGCCAGGAGGGACTGGATGGCGAGGCACTGCGGGCGTACAGGAAATGCATCGAAGTTGAGGATAATCCGTATGCACGGCTGAAACTTGCTATTTTGTTGCTTGAACAGGACATGGCGGCTGCCGCGGCAGAGGAGATCGAACATGCGTTTGCCGTGTCCGTTAATCCTTCACTCTCACTTTCGCCGGAAGCCGTCGCAAACGGGAGGTATCTTCTTGCCGTCGCCTACGCAAAATCGGGCAAGTTCGACAAGGCAAGAAAGATTGCAGAGCTTGCCCTTCGGTTCAATCCCTCGGACAACGATGTGAAGGATCTCCTGCAGCAGATTCAGCGATTGGAGCAATCTCGCCCCCGTTAAAACAAAGAGGCAGAGCGTCATTACACGCCCTGCCTCTCTGAAACGTAACGGAGTTTCTGTTACTTCAACAACACCATCTTCCGAACCTCCCTGAATTCTCCGGCCACCAGCGAGTAGAAATACACTCCCCCGGCAAGCCGGTTGGCTTCGAACATTACGACGTGCTCACCGGCAACCTGTACTCCATTCACCAGTGTTGCAACCTCCTGGCCAAGCAGGTTATAGATCTTGAGTGACACCCTGGCCTGGTTCGGCAGGTTGTACCGAATGTTCGTCGTCGGATTGAACGGGTTGGGGTAATTCTGCATAACCCTGAACTGATCCGGCGGGCCGATTTCCTCAACGGCCACATCGGTGATCAGCAGCGGAGGTGAGTCGGCAGGATACGGCGGGCTCTTCTGCCAAACGTCAACGGGGAGAGTGAAATTCCTCGGGAACGTATTGGGAGAGGTCGGAGTGATATACCTGCTCCGATAGCCGAACTGTGCGCCGAGGCCGGCCCCCTCGTCTTCTGATGTTCCACCCGTTTGCTCAAAACGAACAAAATACAGAAGATTGTAGTGAGCCGGGCCCGCAATCGTCAAAGTGCCGGTATAGATCGAATCCGTATTCACATCCGACAATCTGATATTCGGCGGGTTTCCCTGTTTCGACCGCGACGGATCGTCGTTCCAAACGATGAACGCAGTGTCCGTCGAAGGAACAAACGGATTCACATACGCCATGGCGGGGCGCATATCGACCTGGAAGGTCACCGTGACGGAATCTCCCTGGTTGATGACGCCGCCTGGGTTGATGCTGCTGAAGAAGAAGATAGGGGGTTCCAGATTTCCGCCGCTACCGATGTTGAATTGGCGGTTTCCATCTCCCCGCTCCGTCGGGTGGTCGTATCGAAATCCGTCCGGATCATCATTATACCCCGGGAACCTTGCCTCGATTCCCGTTGTATCGAGATCGATGAAGAACTTATATGAGAAGTCTGAATTGGCTGGGGAGAGATCAAACGGAAGAGCCAGTTCGTACATCTCTGTCCCCGGGATTCGCTCCAGCTTCGTTCCGCTCCATCCGTTGAAGTTCCCGCGCACCTCCACGGAATCGCCGAGGGAGCGTTGGAACCAACCGAGTTGTTCGAAGGCCGTCATGTCGACACGCCAGAGAACCGATCCGCTCACAAGCGCGTCCACAACCTCATCCCTGTCGAAATAGACCGTGTCCGGATTCCCTCCGCCCACCGGCACCACAAACTCCCGGTTCGGATCTCCTTCCCAGTCGGAACCTCCACGCGCAGTCTTGTAAAACTTGTAATTGACGTTGGTGTTCTCGAGAAGCGATATCACTTTTGTATAGATACTGTCCGTATTTGCGTCTTTCAGCGTATCCGTGGCAGTATTCCATGCATTGTGAGATCCGGGAACCGTAACCACATCACCGAGGTCCGGACGGAAGGATCCTTCCAGAAGCTTGATCCGCATGTTGACGGCGAAGGTAACGTCCTGGTTCACGCCCGGGGGGGTGTAAACGTCATCCCGATCGAAGAACACCGGCGCGAGCACCGAATCGGCCGCAAACGTGACAGTGCGATTTGGATCGCCTTCCCAATCCAAGCCGCCCCTCAGTGTTTTGTAGAACTTATAATTGATTGTTCCAGCCGCAAGGGACTTTGTGATCGTGTAGATACTATCGGCATTTCCATCTTTCAACGTGTCTGCCGTAGTACTCCAATCATTGAGGTCTCCCGCAACGGTCACTGCATCTCCAGCACCGGGATCAAACGTCCCTTCTCTCATCTTGATGCTCATGTTGACCTGGAATGTCACCGCAAATCCGGATGACGGTTGGGTGACGGTATTGCCGATCAATGTAACTGCGGTTTGTGCCAGCGCTCTGCCGTCCAGCGTTGCGCCGTCATTCATCGCAATCAGTGTTTGACACAATATGTTTCCCTTCATGGCAGCCCCCCCTCCAATGGTAACTCCGCCACCGACCTGCCAGAAGATATTAGAAGCCTTCGCGTCGCCGCTGAGAGTAACAATGGCAGCGTCTGCCACGGTGAGATCTCCCGCTATCTGGAAGATCCAGACATCGCTCGCTGATCCCGAGAGAGTGACACCGGCAGCAGAGATCACGACCCCAGTACCCCACTTGTAAAGACCGGGAGGGATTGTGAGCGAAGTAATGTCTCCGGCGCCCATTTCAGTAGAATCAGGCGATAGCCGTCCTGCTGCGTCGGTGTACGCAGTTCCCATGTCGCCGACAGCCGTCGTCATCTTAGCCGGAGTTGGGTCAGCATAGTCGAAGGCATATACCTTTCCGGTGACTAACGATGATGTTGAAAATGTATTCGAGGCATCCAGGCTTAACGCAAATCCGGTGATCGAACTCGCGGCGTCACTACTGCCAATATCTCCGGTAATCGCCGTGGTTCCCGTGGTTGTAATTCCTGTATTTGCCAGAATCACGAAATCGCCGGCGGTACCGAGATCCACTGGTGCCGGCCCCAATTGGGATACCGCAGTCGATGGGACGATCGCAACAAGAGCCAGAGAGAGTAAGTAAAATAGTATCTTTCTATTCATTTGGATACTCCCGTTGATTGTTTGATATGATTATTTGTGGGGGAATGAATTCGATGTGAGGATTGACAACTGTGTTCACTCTAAAGTGCCTATACCTTCCGACTTTGTCAAGTTAATTTCCTAGAAAAGCATGCCTATGGTGAATTTGTGGATATT
>JBBEEC010000034.1:0-4632 GCA_040880975.1 Bacteroidota bacterium
AACTTCTCGTTTCGCATCAGCTTTTTGTGAAACGGAATCGTCGTGTGGATTCCTTCGACAACGAATTCGTCCAAAGCAAGAAACGTTTTTTCGAGGGCATCTTCCCGCCGTTTGCTCTTGACGATAAGTTTTGCGATCAGGGAGTCATAATAGGGCGGAATCACATAACCATCATAAGCGTGGGTATCGACGCGCACCCCGAATCCTCCCGGAAAGTGCAGGGTTTCGATCTTTCCCGGCGACGGACGGAATCCCTTGGAGGGATCCTCTGCATTGATCCTGCATTCAATGACATGCCATTGCGGCTTGAGGGTGGCTTTCTTCACTCTCATACCCGCTGCCATTTCAATCTGCATTCGCACCAGATCGACGCCGTACGCCTCTTCTGTCACAGGATGCTCAACCTGAATGCGCGTATTCATTTCCATAAAATAGAAATGCTTGTTTTTGTCGAGCAGAAATTCAATGGTTCCGGCCCCCGTGTAATTCACGCTTTTGGCTCCCTTGATAGCAGCCGCTCCCATCGCCTCGCGTATTTCGGGCGTCAGGGCGGGCGATGGCGATTCCTCAACGAGCTTCTGGTGTCTGCGCTGAATCGAGCAATCCCGCTCTCCGAAGTGCACCACGTTGCCGTACTGATCACCCATCACCTGGATTTCCACGTGACGCGGCTCTTCGACATACTTTTCAATGTACACCGCCGGGTTGCTAAAGGCCGTCTCCGCCTCGTGGCTGGCCGTTCGATAAGCATTTTCCAATTCAGAGGGTTCCCGGACGATCCGCATCCCCCGGCCCCCACCCCCCGCGGTCGCTTTGATGATGATCGGGTATCCAACCTCCCCGGCGACTTTTTTCGCTTCATTGAAGGTCGCGATCACTCCATCCGACCCCGGTACGACCGGCACGTCGGCCTTCCGCATCGTATCCTTTGCCAGCGCCTTATCTCCCATCGAGGAGATCGCATCCGGTGAAGGTCCGATGAACGTTAAACCCGAAGCAGCGCAGATTTCCGCAAACGCGGCATTTTCAGCCAGAAATCCGTAGCCCGGATGGATCGCGTCCGCATTCGTGACCTCGGCCGTGGCCATGAGGCGCGGAACATTCAGGTAGCTTTCTTTGCTCGGAGGCGGACCGATACAGACGGCCTCGTCCGCGTAGCGAACGTGCAAGGAAAACCGGTCTGCTTCAGAGTACACCGCGACAGTTTTAATGCCCATTTCCCGGCAGGCACGGATGATCCGAAGGGCGATTTCCCCGCGGTTGGCTATGAGGATTTTTTTGAACACGTGGGCGAAAAATTACGAGGGATCGATGAGGAACAGAACCTGGCCGTATTCGACCGGCTTGGCATTATCGACGACGACCTTGGCGACCTTGCCGGCGACGTCGGATTCGATCTCGTTCATTAGTTTCATCGCTTCGACGATGCAGAGAACGTCGCCGGGCTTCACGGTCTGCCCGACTTCAATATAAGGCTCGGCATCGGGCGAAGGTGCGCGGTAGAATGTGCCGACGATGGGGGATTTGATCTCGTGGTACTTCTTTTCGGTTTTCGCTTTTTCCTCGACCACAGGGGCTGGTCCGGCCGCTGCCGGCGGAGCCGCAGACGGAAACTGGGGCATTTGGTAGAACTGCGGGCCGCCGCCCAATTGCGGACGGTTCTTTGCTACCCGGATCTTTTTCCCTTCTTCTTCAATCTCAATCTCATCAACATCACTATGTTCAACCAACTTGATGATCTTCTTGATGTAAGAAAGGTCCATGGATGCTCCAAGGTTTTACGAAACAACGACTGAAATGTATCAACGAATCAACGGTTGAATTCGCAATTCGAAATTCGACGTTCGCAATTCGACATTGCTTTTAACTCTTCACCCTTTCCAGATACTGCCCGGTCCGCGTATCAACCCGAATCACGTCGCCCTCGTTGATGAACAGGGGAACGTTGATAGAGGCACCGGTTTCCACGGTGGCGGGCTTTGTCGTCCCCGCCGCTGTGTCCCCCTTGACCCCCGGGACAGTCTCAACCACCTTCAACTCCACATTAAACGGAATTTCCGCCCCTATGACATCCATTCCGACCAGCATCAGTTGCACGGTTTCACCCTCTTTAAGGAACTTTGCCGCGATCCCAAGGGTCTTCTCGTCCACGGGCATCTGGTCGTACGTTTTCTTGTCCATGAATTGGTGGCTTGCCCCGTCATGGTACAAATACTGGAACTCCTTTTGCTCCACCCGCACCTCTTCCACCGACTCGCCCGACCGGAAGCGGTTCTCGATCACCCTGCCATTTCTGAGATTGCGGAGCTTGGCTTGAACAAAGGCCCTAAGATTGCCGGGAGTCCGATGGATAAACTCGTCTATCCTGTGGAGTTCCCCGTTGAACTTGATCACCATCCCAACTCTGAAGTCTGAAGTCGATGCCATGAAATTACCAAAAAACCAGTCATTTTTGATAAAAAGTGAGCCATTTTTGATAAAAATGGGGTTAAAACTTACAGAAAATGAAATGCAATGTCAAGGAAAGAAATGGCTATTTCGAGGGATGGATAGCAGGGCTATGGTGATGAGCCGCGTTGTTCACCGTCGCGGGTGGTGAGATCCATGAAATCTGCGATCTGCGATTCAGTCAGTGTAATCTGCGCAAATCATTATTATATTGATGGGCATTTTTAACAAAATCTGCCGAAAAACGCAAAAAAATCCCCGGGACAATGCCAACAGACCTTTCAAAGATCAAGTACCATGAATCAATCCTTACCACCGTCGGTCATACACCCTTGGTAAGAGTTCCAAAGATAGCCCGCGGGATCAAAGCCCACCTCTTCGCAAAAGTGGAATTTTTCAATCCGGGCGGATCGGTCAAGGATAGAATTGGCCAGGGCATCATAGAGGAAGCCGAACGTGAAGGCCGGCTCAAACCGGGCGGAACGGTTGTCGAGGCGACTTCGGGAAATACGGGACTCGGCCTCGCGATCGCGGCGGCCGTGAAGGGGTACCATTGCATCTTCACGATGCCGGATAAGATGAGCATCGAGAAAATCCGGCTCCTGAGAGCCTTCGGTGCTGAAGTTATCGTAACTCCGACTGCCGTACCGCACGAATCTCCGGAAAGCTATACGGAGGTCGCAAAGCGCATCGTCCGCGAAACACCGAACTCGATTCTCGCCAACCAGTACTACAATCCGAAAAATCCCGAAGCGCATTACGAAATGACCGGACCCGAGATCTGGGAACAAACCGGAGGTCAAATCCGGCATTTTATCTGCGCGATCGGAACGGGAGGAACAATCAGCGGCGTGGGAAAATTCCTCAAGGAAAAGGATCCTTCGATCAAAATTATCGGCATTGATCCAAAGGGATCAGTACTCAAAGAATACTTCTACACGAAGAAGTATCCCCCTGTGTTTAAGACGTACAAAGTGGAAGGAATTGGACAGGATTACATTCCGGGAGTGCTGCAGTTTCAGTATGTCGATGATGTGATTGAAGTAACGGATAAGGAATCATTTCTGATGGCCCGTCGTTTGACGAGGGAAGAAGGGATTTTTGTGGGTGGATCGGCCGGTACGGCCATGTCCGGAGCGATGAAGTATGTCGAAACCCTGGAGAAGGATGATGTAGTGGTGGTTCTTCTTCCCGACACCGGTGAGCGGTATCTGAGCAAAATCTACAACGACGACTGGATGAGGGAGAACCGGTTTCTTATTCCGGAAAAGATCACCATCCGGTTTGTGGTCGAAGGAAAACGCGGCATTCCTGATCTGATCTCCATCGATCCGACTGCGACCGTGCGCAAAGCGCTTGACCTGATGAACGAGCATCATGTTTCACAGCTTCCGGTCCTCGACAAAGGCACATCGGTGGGAAGCATCGAGGAGAGTGATCTGATGAGTGCGGTGATCGCCGACCCCGGCAAATTCGATTCACCGGTCAAAGGTCTCATGAAACCGTCCTTTGCTCGCATTTCCATCGATGAGCCGATCAACCATGCGATCACGGAACTTTCCAAAAAGCAGCACGCGATATTGGTGGAGGATGGATCGACGATCATCGGGATTTTGACAAGGTTTGATGTGATTGAGTATATGTCCCGCTAACGCAGATGCCGCGGATTCTCGCGGATTCGATTCGTAAAATGTTGATTAAAATTATGTATCCAATGAAGTAACCAATCCGCGCGTAATGGGGGTGATATGGGGGATTTGCTCTATTCAACCTTAACAGGCAAGATCATTGCAGCTGCTTTCAAGGTGTACAATACGCTTGGCAAGAACCTATCCGAAAACACGTACAGAAACGCACTCGTGTTGCAGCTAGAGGCCATAGGCCTCCAAGCCGAGGCCGAGAAGGATCTCCCGGTATTTTTTGAACGAACAAGGGTTGGGATACTAAGGGCTGACGTTGTAGTGGAGAACAAGATCGTTCTTGAGCTCAAAGCAGGTCATAGGATCACAAACGAACACCTAAGCAAATTGCTTTCTACCCTTAGAAATACCAGATATCAGCTGGGTCTTGTGATTAATTTCGGGCCAAGCGTTCACATCAAGCGTGTAATTAATTCTACTCAAAACAAGTGACACTGATTCAACAGATTCACACGGATTTCACGGATTCGATTCGTAAAAATGA
>JBBEEC010000034.1:4732-114258 GCA_040880975.1 Bacteroidota bacterium
TGACACTGATTCAACAGATTCACACGGATTTCACGGATTCGATTCGTAAAAATGATGATGAATGATATATCGATGGAACTACTAATCCGCGAAATCCGCGTCTATCCGCGAAATCCGCGACTCCGCGAAATCCGCGTTAACTAAGGAGTACCCATGGGCTTCTCTACCAAAGCAATCCACGCCGCGATCGAACCCGATCCCACCTACGGGTCCATCATGACCCCCATCCACCTGACCTCCACTTACGTTCAGGAGGAACTGGGCAAAAACAAGGGATACGAGTACGCCCGGGTTTCCAACCCGACCCGAACCGTCCTTGAACGCCAGATTGCCGCTTTGGAAGGCGGAAAAGAGGGCCTCGCATTTGGCTCGGGAATGGCCGCCATTTCGACCCTGTTTGCCTACCTGAAATCTGGCGATCACGTCGTGGCCTCGCACAATGTGTACGGCGGAGTCTATCGGCTGGCGCAGGCGTTGCTGAATGACTACAAGATCGACTTCGATTTCGTGGATACGACGGATCTCGATAACGTCCGGAAAGCCCTTCGCCCTGCTACGAAAATGGTGTATATCGAAACGCCGACCAATCCGACCATGGAAATCACGGACCTGGCAGGAGCCGCCAAACTTTGCAAGGAGAAAAAGGTCATTTCGGCCGTGGATAATACGTTTGCGAGCCCTTATTTGCAGAATCCGCTCGAATACGGAATCGACATCGTGGTGCATTCCGCCACCAAGTATCTCAACGGACACAGCGACATGTTGGGCGGATTGATTGTCCTGAATGACAAGGCCATTACAGAACGGCTGCGGTTCTTGCAGAAGTCCATCGGCGGGATCATGAGTCCGTTTGAGGCCTGGATGTGTCTCAGAGGCATCAAAACCCTTGTCGTCCGCATGGATCGTCACAATCACAACGCCATGGCGATCGCCGATTTTCTCGCAAAGCACCGCGCAGTAAAGAAAGTGAACTTCCCCGGACTGGTTTCGCATCCGCAACACAGGCTGGCAAAGAAGCAAATGAGAGGATTTGGCGGAATGCTATCCTTCGATCTCGGTACTCTTGAAAGCACCAAGGCCTTTATGAAGCGCGTCAAGCTTTGTGCTCTTGCCGAGAGCCTGGGGGGAGTGGAAACTCTGATCTCTCACCCGGCCACCATGACGCATTCGTTCATTACGCCGGACCAGCGGAAGAAGATCGGAATCACGGACGGGCTGGTGCGGCTTTCGGTGGGAATTGAAGATGTCGAGGACATTCGGGAAGACCTGAAGTCGGCGTTGGCGTAAGGGGAGGCAAAAAGAAAAGAGCAAACTGCAAATTGAAATGAAACGACAAAGAGAAAAATGAAAGCGTGTTCATTTTATTTTTCTATTTGCTTTTTAATTTCTCCTTGCTGTTTTCTTTTTTCCCTGACCCCTGACTTCCGACTTCGGGCCTCCGACCTCCGACTTCCGACTTCCGACCTCTGATTTCTGGCTTCTGACTCGGCCGCTCCTACGGAGCTTCCTGTGTGTGTGTGATTCTTTTCTACCAATAGATCGCCCCTACGGGGCTTTTCGAATCTATGACCTCTGATTTCGGATCTCCGACTTCCGACATCCGCCCCGGGATGAATCCCGGGTCTGATTTCACCTCAGGTGAGGCACAATTCCGCCAAGGCGGAATAAAAAGCAAAATACTCGTTTCCTTTTCCTTTTTTCCGTTTCATTTCTGTTTGTCGCTTGATGTTTTCGGTTTTCAATCCCGCCTACCTCCGATCTCTGAGTCCTGACCTCTGATTTCTGACTTCCGACCTCCCCGAAAACAGAATTCGGGGCAAGCCGACCTCCGTTCACCCCCCCTTCCTTATTCCCCAATACCACGCTCAGCGTCCGCAGCAGCTGTTCGGCTGTGAACGGCTTCAAAAGAGATCTTTCAATCTCCAACCGTTTCACCACATTTTCAGAGATCGTGTTATGTTGTCCGCTTGTCGCGATGATCCTGACATTCGGATCGATCCGACGAAGTGCACGTATCGTCGCTTCGCCGTCCATAACCGGCATCGCCATATCGGTGATCACAGCGGCAACCTGCCCCTTATGGCCGATAAACTGTGTGACTGCTTCAGTGCCGTCCGCCGCAGTCAACACGGTATAGCCAAACATTTCGAGAGTCTGTTTGGTCATTTCCCGAAGGGTGATCTCGTCATCGACAACCAACAGCATTTCTCCGTTCCCCCGGGGCATTTCACTCTGGTCGACGTGCGCCTTGCTTTCCGCGCCGGGAAGTGCCGGGAGCAGGATTCGGAAGGTTGTTCCACGCCTTGGTTCGCTGTACACGCCTACAGCACCGGTATGCCCCTTGACGATGGTTGCCACCGTGGAGAGCCCCAGTCCTGTTCCTTTTCCGGAATCCTTCGTCGTAAAGAACGGGTCGAAGATCTTCTCCATGACGTCTTTGGGCATTCCCGTGCCGGTGTCGACTACTTTCAAAAGGACATGGGGGCCTGCTTTCAACCCGCTGTGCATCTGTGCATAGGTCTCGTCAACCGTGAAATTCTCTGCGGAGATGGTGAGACGACCGCCACTCGCCATGGCATCGCGCGCGTTCACGCAAAGGTTGATAAGGAGCTGGTGAAGCTGAGTCGAATCGCCCATGATATTCCAGAGATTCCCGGAAATTTGAACGTCCAGGTCAATGTTCTTGGGAAAAGTTTCACGGATGATGTTTTGCGCCTCTCTGATGACGTGCTTGAGGCCGAGAATGCCGAACTCACCGGAAAATCCCTTGGCAAACGCAAGGATCTGCTTCACCATCTCCGCTCCCCTTTTTGCGCTTCCTTCCATGCTTTCCAACAGTTGACGGGCGCGGCTGTCGGTCACATGATTGGCAATAACCTGGATGCCGAGGAGGATCGGCCCAAGAGCATTGTTCAGATCGTGGGCTATCCCTCCGGCAAGCGTTCCAATGCTTTCCAGCCGTTGCGCGCGTAGGGCGTGTACCTCCAGTTGCTTCTTCATGGTTATGTCCGAATTGATCACCAGGATAGACTTCGGCTTACCAGATGCATCGCGAACAAGGGTCCACCGGCTATTGGCTACAATCTCCTTTCCCGCCTTCGTCCGCTGACGCAACTCTCCGAACCAGGATCCTTCACCCAACACAACTGCCTGGGCCTGGTCGAATTCCTCTATTGTCGAATAGATCAAATCCTTGATTTTCTTGCCCACCGCCTCTTCTTTTGGCCAACCATAAAGCTTCTCGGCCCCCGAATTCCAGAAATGAACCACATCGTCAAGACCCCGGACGACAATGGCGTCGCTGGCAAGTTCCAGTAGCTTCGCCTGTTCCTCGGTTTTCGCCTCAGCGAGCTTGCGCTCAGTGATATCCCTGGCGATGAAGAACACCGATGTTTCGCTCAACGGCGAAACCCTCCCCTCAAACCAGATCATTCGATCGCCGATTTCCAGGTGGTACTCATAGATAACCTGCTTGCCGCTTTCAAGGCATTCCTTGATCTTTCTCATAACCAGATCGGCGTCCGTTTTCGGAAGAACGTCGCCGACGTGCCTGCCGAGGAGATCCTTCGGTGGGACGTACAAATTCACTGGATTCGTAGGCGCAATCCGGACATACCGCCCTTGTTCGTCCAGGACAAGCACCACATCCGTCATCGCGCCGAACAAAGCACGGAGTTCCTTCTCGGACTGTTCCAAGTGGTCCTGTGCGTGCTTTTCCGCCGTATTGTCGATGAAATGGACAAGAAGGTGCTTTTCCCCATGATATTCAAAGGGCACGAATCGACACGAAAGCCAAACTTCCTTGCCAAATGTCGTTTGTACGGAAGCTTCGCACTCCGATTCCTTTCCCGTATCGCGAGCCTCAAGGGCTTTGGCCAAAAGGCCGGACCGTTTCCATGACTCAATGTGATGATAATTTTGACTGAGAAGTTGCTCGCGGGTGCCGCCCGTTATTCGGGCCACAGCTTCGTTTGCACTGATGGCGGCTCCGGCAGCGTTGTAGGCGATAATGCCAACAGGTGATTGATCAATGATGGTCTTGTTGAAGTTCAACTCGTTTGCAAGATCTTGCTCAGCCAGCTTCTTCTCTGTAATGTCTGTCGCAATTCCGTCTAAGCGCACGAGAGCACCCTCACGATCAAGTGTTGGTTTCATCTGGGCCTCGACCCAAGTCACGTCTCCGTTTGGCCGCCGTATCCTGAACTCGTGTCGGAGGAGCTTGCCTGCCATCAGCGTAGGATATCCCGCGTCAACAATGGGCTTGTCCTCAGGGATGATGATCTCGTACCACAGCCGGGGATTCTCGAAAAACCGTTCGGCGGAGTAGCCAAAGACCCTCTCGTGGGCAGGTGAGGCCTGCAGAATTTGATCGGTTTTCATATCAACCGAAAATACGGCCAGGTCGAGGCTTTCATGCAGGGATTCCAATTGGTGATGAGCGGTCGCTAACATCTCCTCGGCTTGTTTTCGCTGGATCGCTCGCGCGACCTGCCCGGAGACAAACTCCAAGATCTCCACTTCCTTCTTGCCATACGCCCGCTCGTTCTCGTAATCCTGGAGCGCCATCACACCAACCGTTCGCTTGTCGATGGTGAGGGGAACGCCAAGCCAGATCGGAGAGGCCTCGCCGACAAGTTCGGCCTCGCCGGTTTCCATCAACTCTCGATGTTTCATCGAATCGCAGAGAAGAGATGCCCCCGTGCGAAGGACATACTCGGTCAAACCCTTTCCAAATTTCTGCGGTGGCGTTGGTTCGTCCCTTTCATCAATAAAGTACGGGAAACTGATGGTGTCTTCCCCTTTGCTGTGAAGGGCTATATAGAAATTCCGGGCGGGCATCACCTCACCGATGATGCTGTGAACGCTTCTGAACAGACTCTCGAGATCCGGAGCATAACCCGCTTCCTGGGAGACCTTATAGAGAACACGTTGAGCGCGTTCTGCCTGGAGCCGTTCTGTGACATCTTTGCCCGTGGATACAAAGGAAGTGATCGAACCGGATTCATCCACCAATGGCGTGATAGTCTGTTCTTCAAAGTAGAGTTGGCTGTTCTTTTTCCTGTTGATAAACGTTGCACGGAAGGACTTGCCGCCTAAGATCGTCTCCCAGAGCCGCTTGTAGAATGAATCATCCAATTCCCCGGATTTGAGAATTCTTGGCGTCTTGCCAATGACCTCTTCCTTCTTGTATCCTGTAAGTTCTTCAAAAGACGGATTGACGTACTCGATGATGCCGTCCTTGTTCGTCACAACGACATTGTCTGCGGTTTGCTCCACCGCCCGCGAAAGACGCCGCAGTTCTGAGGTGAGTGTCTCGAGTTCGAGGGTTTTTCCCTCCAGGTTCAACAACAGCTGGTCCGTGTATTCCCGAAGGACCTTTCCATTTGAAAGCGATGCAGATGGTCTGCGCCTTTTTTTCGCACTTGATGTAATTCTGCGTATCGTATCGATAATAAGCTCCGCAGAAACCGGTTTGCGCAGAAACGCGTCTGCTCCGAGTTGCAGGGCGGACTTTTCATCGCTGGGTGAGGTGAACATCGAGGTGCAGAAGAGAAATGGAATCTTATCATACTTCCTGTTGACCCTGACCTTGGTGCACAATTCGTATCCCCCCATTTTCGGCATGACCACGTCTGATACGATACCGTCCACGGATTCCCGCTCGAGGACCGCAAGCGCCTCTATGCCGTTCCCCGCTTCAATGACGGTGGCACCCTCCGACTCCAGGGTCACTCGCAAAAGCTTCAGGTGTTGCTTCAAATCATCTACAATCAGGATATTCATTCCCTGATTCCCTCCTGCTTTCCGGTGGTTTCAAACCTTCCAGAAAAGAATTTTCCACCGGATGAGGGTACATGGGTCGTGTTGGGTTAAGCGGGGGGGCAACTTCGAATCTGAAATCTGCATCGCAACGCCCCGATTCCAGAACTTCGATGAAGGGAATTACCACTGACGGTGAACAACTCCGTTCGAGAACAAGCCCGCCCCCAAAGTGACAACGAGAGAGCTGTCCTGGAGCGAGACTCTCTCTACTTTAAATGTATTCAAGTGCAGGGGCTTTGTCAAATACCTAGGAGGTGGATTACTCAATACAACAGATAGAGAAGTCGGTTTTGCATAAATTTGCGCAGTTTATCCAC
The DNA here is from genome assembly GCA_040880975.1 of Bacteroidota bacterium. GTDB lineage: Bacteria > Bacteroidota > Ignavibacteria > UBA10030 > UBA10030 > JBBDYD01. The sequence continues at coordinate 10,873 of JBBEEC010000034.1, forward strand.
GCTTGCATTTGCAATGCTCATGCCGGACACTCGTTTGTCAATGCCCTGGCGAACCAATGGTGTTCCCGCCAACCGGTCAATCGAGCTTTCCCGCCAGCGGAAATCCCTCGCAAACAGTTCTTTCCCCGTTGAAAGAATCTCGACGCCGGTCTTCACAGGTTCGTACACCTCCCGGTCGGTCACTTCCACAACAATCCCGTTGCATTCAATGCCGGCGTGTTTCGGATTACTACCGACCGTTGAACGCGGTGTAAACGTGATGGCGGAAAACTTCACTCCGGGCAAGCCAAGTTCGTTGAGTTCCTCCGCCCACCGCGCGCCATCGACAAACGGGGCGCCGACGTACTCAAACGGCCTGTCCGTTCCGCGGCCTTCCGAAAGATTCGTCCCCTCGATAAGACACGTTCCCGGATACACGATGGCTGTCGATAGCGTTCGGATGTTTGGTGAGGGCGGAATCCATTTCAATCCCGTTTCATCATACCACATCGTCCGCTTCCACCCCTCCATTTTCACCACATGAAGATCAGCCTTCACACCGCCCTTCAGCCATCCTTCCTCGTTGAACATCGTCGCCAGTTCTCCGACCGTCATTCCGTGAACAATGGGGATTGGATGAAGCCCGACGAATGATCTCAGCAAATCTTCACGAATGGGGCCCTCGACGCGTATGCCCGTGATCGGATTCGGCCTGTCGAGCACGATGAACGGAATTCCGTTCTCCGCGGCTGCTTCCATGGCATACGACATCGTGCTGATGTAGGTGTAGAACCTCGCACCGACATCCTGAATATCGAACAAAAGAACATCGATGCCTTTCAGCATTTCCGGGGTCGGCTTGTAGGTCTTCCCATATAAGGAAAACACCGTCACTCCCGTGGCGGAATCCCGTCCATCCCCGACGGATCCGCCTGCAGGCACCTCACCGCGAATTCCGTGCTCCGGACCAAAAAGAGCGGCAAGCGTAACTTCCGGGCGAGCAAAAAGAGAATCCGCGAGATGACGGCCGTTGGAAAGGAGGCCGGTGTGGTTGGTGACAAGGCCCAGGCGCTTCCCGGCAACAAGATGGAATTCGTGCGAGAAGAGACGATCGGCTCCAACGGTTACCTGGGATACTGCAGAGAGGGTGAAGGGTAATAAGTGAAGGGTGAAGAGGATGATGGCCTTGTCAAACATGGGGGAAAATTTCTAAATGCTAAATACGAAATTCCAAACAAACGCCAAATCCTAATTCCTAAACACTTTGTCTCGTAAGATTTTGGATTTAGAGTCTAGTGTTTGTTTCGAAATTAGATATTAGAATTTCGAATTTCCAAGGAATCTCACACAAGTCTGCTTCTTGCAATTGCCCACGCCGCCAACGTCATTCCATCCCAGATTTCCCCTTTTTCGATCTTCTGATCGAGCTCACGGGGTGTCAGGTGCATTTCAATGAACTCCTCCGTGACGTCGGGGCTTTGATCAATCCGCACAAGCTCCCGTGCAAGATACACTCGGCAGATTTCGTCGGTAATGCCATTATACGGATTAAACTCTCCGACCAGCTCCTTGTGCCGCGCTTTGAATCCCGCCTCTTCGGCAAGCTCCTGATCAGCTGTTTCTTCGTATGTGCTTCCGGATTTCACTCCGCCGCAGGGAAATTCCAGGCTTGGCATATCGCGCAAATAGCGGTATTGCATGACAAGCACGACCTTCCCGTCGTCAAGAACCGGGATGACCATGCTTGCTCCGTCCGTGTGGACGTAATGGTACTCGCCTTTGTAGCCATTCGGAACTTCAAAAGAATCGAGCTTGTAGGTCCACCAGGGATTTTTGTGGAGAATCTTGGAGTTGATTTTTTTCCAGGGCTTGAGGGACATTGTCGGGAGTGATCAATTACTTCGACATTGGACATTCGGCGTTCGATATTCGAAGTTGCATTTCGCTCCAGAAAAGAAATGTCGAATGCCCGCCCGACCGAACGAACGCGATTGAAGCAAACGCGGTCGTTCGGGCGGGTCGAACGCTCAATATCGAACGTCCAAGTCCTTACACCAGTTCACTTTCTGCAAAAAAGAACCCCACTTCGATCCTTCCATTCTCCACCGAATCCGACCCATGCACAATGTTCTCTCCTTTGCTGTCTGCGAAGAGCTTGCGAATCGTTCCCGCATCAGCTTCTTTCGGGTCGGTGGCTCCGATGAGTTTCCTGAAATCAGCCACTGCGTTGACCTTCTCGAGCGCAACGGGCACGCACTTTCCGCTCGACATGAAATTCACGAGCTCGTCATAAAACGGGCGGCCTTTATGCACGGCGTAAAAGGCACCGGCCGTTTCATTGGTAAGCCGGATCATCTTCAGACCCAGAACCTTGAATCCTGCTTTCTGAATCTTCGCCAGAACTTCGCCCTGGAGGTTTTTTCTGACACAATCGGGCTTGAGAATTGCAAGTGTACGTTCAAGAGCCATTTTAGATGTTGGTTATTGAGTTATTGGAAATGAGGGAAAAGGAAAAGAGTAAACAGTAAACGGAAATGAAACATCAAACCGAAAAATGAAATACCGGCCTGAGATGCGGCTTCCAATTCGTTTATTTTTTCTTTTTGCCTTTTGATTTCGTTTTGATCTTTGCAGTTTTCTTTTTCGCCCCAGTGCTCTTTTTCCCGAGTGCCTTTGCCATCATATCCCCCAGCTCGGCCGGGCTTTCTGCCACCAGTATCCCTGCCTTTTTCATCACGGCGATCTTCTCTGCCGCCGTCCCTTTTCCGCCGGAAATGATCGCTCCGGCGTGTCCCATACGCCTTCCCGGAGGGGCTGTTTGACCGGCAATGAACCCAACCACCGGCTTTTTCACATGCTTCTTGATGTACTCCGCCGCTTCCTCCTCGGCAGAACCGCCAATCTCTCCGATCATCATGATGGCATCTGTGTTCTTATCTTCATTGAACAACTTGATCGCATCGATAAATCGTGTCCCGATCACCGGATCGCCGCCGATGCCGATGCACGTGGACTGCCCGATCCCCCGCTCCGTCATTTGCCACACGGCTTCATACGTCAATGTGCCGCTCCGCGAGATCAGTCCGACCTTCCCCGGTTTATGAATGAACCCCGGCATGATGCCGATCTTGCATTCGCCCGGAGTGATGATTCCCGGACAGTTCGGTCCGATCATGCGAACGTTCTTTTTCTGCAGATAATCGTACACTTTCACCATGTCGGCCGCCGGAATTCCTTCCGTGATGGTCACAATGACCTTGATCCCGGCTTCCGCCGCTTCGAGGATCGCATCAGCGGCAAAGCCCGCGGGGACGAAGATCACGGACGTGTCGGCGCCCGTGGCCCGAACAGCGTCGGAAACTGAGTTGAATACCGGAACAGGCCTCGAGAATTTGTCCTTCTCGTTACCGTCGTATTTCGTTCCGCCCTTCCCGGGCGTCACTCCCGCGACAACATTCGTTCCGTACTCGATCATCTGTTTGGTATGAAACGTGCCTTCACCACCGGTGATTCCCTGCACGACAAGTTTGGTTTTTTTGTTAACGAGAATACTCATTGGATAAGAATTGTAAGTAATGAAGGTTCTGTTTTTTGAACATTGCACAAATTCAAAACACTAAGCACGAAATCACAAACAAATTGTAAATCACAAAATTCTAAGCAGCCTTGCCACCTCTCGTGCTTCGTTTTTAGAATTTGTCCCGCTTCTGGATTCCGCTACGGGCGGGATTCTGAGAAGCGGAATTTGGTATTTTGTATTTAGTATTTAGTGCTTTTCTTTAGAGCTTTTCCAAAAAGTCACCCACCTTCAAAATCGTCCCTTCATCAAAGTGCTTCCCCAGCACCTGAAGCCCGATCGGCAATCCCTGCTTGTCTTCGCCGCACGGAATGCTGATCCCTGGAATCCCTGCAAGATTGGCCGATGTTGTGTAAACGTCCGACAAGTACATCTGAAGCGGATCATCGGCCTTCTCGCCCGCTTTGAACGCGGTTGAAGGCGATGTGGGTGTAATGAGACAATCGACAGACCGGAAGGCACGGTTGAAGTCGTCCTGAATGAGCCTCCGGACCTTCTGCCCTTTCAGATAATATGCGTCGTAGTACCCCGCAGAGAGCACGTAGGTTCCAAGCATGATCCGGCGTTTCACCTCGGCCCCGAACCCCTCGCTCCGCGACTTCGTGTACATTTCAAAAAGATCTCTGACCCCTTTGGCACGATAACCGTACCGTGCACCGTCGAATCTCGCAAGGTTGGACGATGCTTCGGCCGTAGCCAGGATATAATACGTTGCGATGGTGTATTCCGTATGCGGAAGGGAAACCTCGTGAACAGTCGCTCCGTTTGAACGCAGCAGGTCGATCTTCTTTTCGACTGCCTCGCGAATTTCGCCGTTGAGCGCCGCGCCAAAGTATTCTTTGGGAATGCCGACACGCAGTCCTTTCACATCGCCTGTGAGGCTCTTCGTGTAGTCCGGAACAGCGACATCTGCCGACGTCGAATCACGCTCATCATATCCTGCAATAACATTGAGGACGTACGCAGCATCGCGGGTGGTCAAAGAGAACGGTCCGATCTGATCGAACGAAGAAGCGAAGGCCACAAGCCCATATCGTGAAACACGCCCGTAGGTTGGCTTTAATCCGACCACTCCTGTAAACGAGGCCGGCTGGCGAATGGACCCGCCCGTATCGGTTCCAAGCGAAGTAGTGCTCATTCCGGCTTTTACCGAGACAGCAGAACCGCCGCTGGATCCGCCGGGAACGCGTGATTCATCCTGTGGGAGCTTCACGCGGCCGTACGCAGAATTTTCCGTGGAGGAACCCATGGCAAATTCGTCCATATTGGTCTTGCCGATGACGACCGCATCTGCCTCACGGAGTTTGCGCACAACTGTTGCATCATAAGGTGCAACAAAATTATGGAGGATCTTCGAACCGCATGTGACCTTTTCGTCCTTGACGCAAAGAACGTCCTTAATGGAAACCACCATACCCGCCAGGGGTCCGGCGGTGCCGTTCTTCCGACGTGCATCGACCTGGCGCGCTTGCGCAATGGCCTTGTCGGCAAACACCGAAAGGAATGCGTTGAGCTTCGATCCGCGTTCAATCGCCGTCAAATATTCGGAGGCTACCGCTTCGCATGAGGCGGACCCTGAAGCCAGATCGGCTTTGATTGTTTCAAACGTTTTCATCATGAAACCGAGGACGCCGTTTGATGGCGTCCGGATGGGGAAGGATGAAGGGATTGAATGAAGTTGCGACGTTACGCTTTTTTATCCGGCTCGTCGATCTTCTTCGTTTCCCGCTCAACGTCATCCTGGACTTCGCGCGCGGCCTTGCGAAATTCCCTGATGCCCTTGCCCAAACCCTGGGCAAGATCAGGGATCTTCTTTGCGCCGAAGAAAATCAGAATGAACAGAATGATCAGGAGGATCTCACCGGTGCCTATGTTTCCGAACATGGTCGCTTCTCCTCTGTCCTAGGACAGGTTATTGACAAATTCGTGAACTGCGAAGCTCTCTACAACCGATTGGAAGAACTTTTGGCCGTCTGTATTGCCGAGCAACGGATCGCATGCCCGTTCGGGGTGCGGCATCATTCCGAATACATTGCCGCGATCATTGATCATTCCGGCGATGTTGCGCGAAGATCCGTTCGGATTAGCCTCACGCGTGATTTCTCCTTCGGGTGTTGCATACCGGAACACCACGCGCCCATCCCCCTCCAGCCGATCCAACACTTCCTTTTCGGCGAAATAATTCCCCTCACCGTGTGCGATCGGGATCCGCAAAACTTCTCCCTGCCGGCAGGCATTGGTAAACCTCGTTTCGCTTGATTCCACACGCAAAAAGACATCTTTGCATACAAACCGAAGCGATTCGTTGCGCAACAATGCCCCGGGCAGAAGTCCCGCCTCGGTCAGAATCTGAAACCCGTTGCAGATCCCGATCACCACTCCGCCGGATTCTGCAAAGCGCACCACATCCTTCATGATCGGTGAAAAGCGGGCAATGGCGCCGCAACGCAGGTAGTCGCCGTAGGAAAATCCGCCCGGAACAATGACAACATCCACATCGCCCAGGGAAGATTCTTTGTGCCAGATGAACCTCGCATCCTGTTTCATGATCGAACTGACCGCGTACTGCGCATCGTGATCGCAGTTCGATCCCGGAAAGACAAGCACGCCGAATTTGATCCCAAACTTGGTATTAGACATGAGCGGTTTGTTGAACAGGCTCCAGAGTGAATGCAAAGTCTTCCATGACGGGATTGGAGAGCAATTTCTCGCAGGCCTCCCGAACCATCCGCTCAGCTTCATTCCGGTCTTCGGTTTCGACATCGAACTCGACATACTTGCCGATGCGAACGCGGGAAATGGCGGGATAACCCATGGAATGAATTCCATGTTCGATGGCCTTTCCCTGCGGATCCAGGATCGATTTTCGCAATGTGACGGTTATTTTGGCGTGAAACAAGTCAAAATCCCTTTTGTTGAACCCTGAAATTTCGAAATACGAATGTCGAATTTCGAATTGCGCGTTTTTTGCCGTGAATCTAGATATCAATACTTGATGGTTCGTTTTCTTCTTCGGCGTCTTTGTCCCAATTCCGAACAATAAAACGAATCCACAGGACAAAAGAACGGATCGCTCCGAAGGCGATAATAGCGAGGAGCACTCCGAGAAGATAGCGTCCCTCCGAAATCATAACAGTGACGACTGCGGCTGAGAAGGCGATTGCCCGCCATGGGTGCGTACGCAGATCCCTCGTTGTAAATCTGGGAAGCGTATCGTATTGAACGCGGCTCACCATCAACAAAGACAGAATGATCACCAGCGGCGCCAATGCCTGCTTGCTCTCTCCGTGTAATCCACCGCCCTGGGTGTAATAATCCAGAAGAAATGCGCAGAGGGTCAGGGCCTGAAACGGAATCGGCAGGCCGGTGAACTTTTCCTTGTCGAATCCGACGAGCTGAACATTGAATCGCGCAAGCCGTATAGCCCCGAGCACCAGCGGCATCGCGCTGATGAGAATACCCCAGTTGTTCAATGCCGACAAATGGGCCTGGTAGACAAGAAGAGAAGGCGCAGCGCCAAACGAGACCACGTCTGCAAGGGAGTCGAGTTCAACTCCAAACTGACTGGATGAACGGGTGATCCGGGCCATGACGCCATCGAGGGAGTCGAAAACCGCAGCGAGCACAATGAACCAGGCGCCAAGTTCGATCTGCCCCTTACTGGCATGCATCATGGACATAAATCCGCAGAAGGCATTCAGCGTAGTAAACAAACTCGGGACAACGGCGCGCGTGATTTTCATTCGTTTGTCCTAATGAAATTCAGCCAGGATCGTTTCACCAGCCACCGCGTTTTCATCCAGATTCACTTTTGGAACAGAGCCGGGCGGCAAGAAAACGTCCACACGGGACCCGAATTTTATCATCCCGAAACGTTCACCGGCAGTAACGGAATCACCCACCTGAAGATTGCACACGATGCGCCGTGCGACGAATCCCGCGATCTGCTTGAACATGACCTTCCCGCGACCGCTTTCCAATCCGATGATCGTTTGCTCGTTTTTTTCTGACGCCTTGTCTTCAAATGCAGCAAAAAATTCGCCCGGGACATATCGGTAATGGGCGACCTTGCCTGAAACGGGAATCCGGTTCACGTGAACGTTGAGGGGAGACATGAAGATGCTGATCTGCAGGGCTTCACCCTTAAAAAACTCGTTTTCCGTGACTTTCTTAATGGTGATGACCTTTCCGTCGGCCGGTGAGATGACGATATTGTCACCGCCCGGAGAGACACGGTCGGGATCACGGAAGAAATTCAGCGTAAAGCCGAAGAAAACAAACGCAAAGGCAACAATGGAATACTTGATGGATTTCGGCTCGATCAGGAAGAGGGCGATCAGGATCAGGGCTATGCAAATTCCTGTGATGGTGAAGAAGACATCATAGCCGTATTTGGTGATCATGGAGTATGAAGAGCCGGAGAAATGTGCAATTCAAAACAAAATCTACCGAAAAATGGCCCGAATGTCAACGAACTGCGGTTCAATGCCCATGGAGCAAGATCGGCAGCAGGAATAAGTCAAACGGAATGGTTGTGAATCGAGGGTAGATCGTGTAGCCCTAACGGGAATCGAACCCGTATTTCAGCCTTGAGAGGGCTGCGTCCTAAACCGTTAGACGATAGGGCCGGAACAAGTTTAAAAATGGAAAATTGCCAAAAGTGGGAAATGTTTAAGAATCATTTTCACATTTTCCGCTCTCCAACTTTCCAACTTGATTTGCTGCCCGACCAGGGCTCTGCGCCAGAGGCCCATCGGCAGCTTGGCTGCCCCGCTAGGGCTCGAACCTAGACTTTCCTGATCCAGAGTCAGGCGTGTTGCCAGTTACACCACGGGGCAATATGAGTTCATAAGTTGCGCATCAGCCTCTGGCTGAGAACCTGGACTCTTCTGATCCAGAGTCAGACGTGTTGCCAGTTACACCATCGGGCATTATAAGATCACAGGCAGGAAAAATATGAAGAAATCCGGATAAATCCAACTGGAGTGACTGTGGTCAATGGAAGGAGAGGAACTGATATCAGCTTGGACTGGTCAGATTTGTGTTTTCAGTTTTCTGAATATTTGCTCCACAGAAAGACCGAAAATAGAACCCGACCTCCCACAAGGGTCAGAAGAAAAAACAATTCGAAATTCGAATTTCGGCATTCGAAATTTGCTGCGTCACTCCCACTCAAACCCCTCCTCCTTCCCCATCAATCTCCACCTGCTCGGAACCGCATGTTCCATCCAATCGAGCGGCTCGCCACATCAGAGAGATCTGAGCAGACCTGGTGGATCCGACGATCCTTTTTTCAGTTAGTACGGGTCCTCCGCCAGAGGCGGATCTCACTTCGTTCGAGATTCTTAAGACAGACATCTCAGGTCGTTTGCCCTGGGTTCCCCATGTGAACGAGGATCCGGTGCTTGACAAGGCCCCGATCCAACGAAATCACTCCATCCCGTAAGCGTTGACCATCCATCTCCACCCACAACACACCCCGCTCGCACTTGTCCGGGTTCTCGACCTGGATTTCGTAGATCGCCTCCCCGTGTCGATAGCGCAGACGGAAGCCCTCCCACCATCCGGGGATGACCGGCGACAACTGCATGCGATCCCCACGGACATTCAACCCCAAAACCTCTTCAACCCAGACTCGGTACATCCACGCCGCCGAACCCGTGTACCAAGACCAACCACCGTGACCTATCCGCCCGGGCAAACGGTACACATCAGCTGCGATCACGTAAGGCTCCACGCCGTAGCGCCAGACTGTTTCCGGATCACGCGCGCGCTCAATCGGATTGAGCATGCGCAACACTCTCGCCGCACGATCACCATCCCCATGGCGGGCCAGGGCCATGGCAAGCCACAAGGCGGCATGAGTGTACTGGCCTCCGTTCTCGCGCACGCCCGGAGGGTACCCCCTGATGTATCCGGGTGACGGCTCAGACGTGTCAAAGGGGGGTGTAAAGAGCAACACCAAAGCTTCGTCCTCCCGTACAAGATGTTTCCATGCAGATTCCAGAGCTATCTCTGCGCGATGCGTGTCCATGGCGCCGCTTAGGCGGGCCCAAGATTGAGGTAACGAATCAATCCTCGCTTCCCTATTCGCCGAGGAACCGACCGGCGTCCCATCGTCGAAGATCGCCCGAAGATACCACTCCCCATCCCACGCAGCACGCTCGACACGCTGAATCAGCGCCTGTCTCTCTTGCTGATAGGTTCGCCTCAAATCCGACTGGCCCAGGACGTCTGACAACTCGACCATACCTTGGAGCACATCCACCAGGAACATGGCCAGCCAGACGCTCTCCCCCTTGCCTCCGGCACCTACAAGGTTCATCCCGTCGTTCCAGTCGCCTGTTCCCATCAGGGGCAACCCGTGCGGCCCGACAGTCAGACCGCACATCACCGCCCGCTGGCAGTGTTCAAAGAGCGTGGCGCGTTCGAACGTGACCTCCGGTGTGGAGACCGTCTCGCGTTCATCGCCTTTCAGCGCAGGCGCGTTGAGAAATGGAATCTCCGTGTGCAGGATGTCAGCATCGCCGGTGGTACGGACGTAATGAGCGACTGCATACGGAAGCCACAGCAGGTCATCAGAAATTCGCGAACGTATGCCTATACCCGTCGGTGGATGCCACCAGTGCTGGACATCGCCTTCCTTGAACTGACGGCTCGCGCTCAACAGGATGTGCTCGCGCGCCATTTTCGGATAGGCATAGACGAAAGCCATGGCGTCCTGCAACTGATCGCGGAAACCGAATGCGCCGCCGGACTGGTAGAAGGCGGAACGTCCCCACATTCTGCAGCTAAGGCTTTGGTACAGAAGCCAGCGGTTGATCAGAAAGTCTGCCGCGAGTTCGGGGGTATGGACTTCGATTGTCCCCAGAAGATCATCCCACCACGCTTTCGTTTGGTTTAGCGCAGACTCAAGAGCAATGCTTTCCCGGTACGTGAGAACCAGCTCATGAACCTCGTCCATCGACGCAGCCTGTCCCACCATGCACGTAAGCTCGGCCCTTTCACCGGGGGCCAGTTCAAGAGTAGCCTGCAGGGCCGCGCACGGGTCGAATCCTGCCCCTACCCGACGTGACAGCCGGATTCGATCCATCGCCGCGGGGTTGGCTAACGAGCGGTTGCGCCCCACGAAAGCCGTACGGTCGCCCGTGTAGGATGCCGGCGGCGGGCTGATGGTCGCGAAGGCGAGCCGATCTCCGTACTCAGAGTGGTAGCGATTCTGAGCAATCAAGACCTGGAGTTCGTCATCCCAGTGTGTCACGACGTGCATCTGGGAGGATTCGCGGTTTTCGCCCAGTGCCCACTCGACGTAGTACGTCACCGAGAGCTTACGATGTCTGGAAGAGTCGTTCCTCAACCGGAGTCTTTGCAGCTTGATCGGTTTTCCCCCTTTCTCATCCACGGGAACGAAGACTGTCAGTTCCTGCTCAATCCCATGACTGTTATGCTCGAAAACCGAGTACCCCGCCCCGTGTCTTGTCCGATATGCGGTCTCTTCGCGGATCGGCAGAGGGGTCGGTGTCCAGTAGACACCGGTCTCCTCGTCGCGGATGTACAATGCCTCAGACGGCGGGTCCAGCACGGGGTCATTCGACCACTGTGAGAGACGATTGCGCTGGCTGTTGCCATACCAGGTGAAACCAGATCCCGTTTCGCTGACCAACGCACCGAAGGTTGGATTGGCGATGACGTTCACCCATGGAGCAGGCGTGTGGGTGTTGGGACCGAGATAGATTGCGTATTCACGCCCATCCGGAGTAAAACCACCCAGACTGTTGAAGTAGTGCAACTCCATAAAAGGGAGCGAGGCTGTGGGCTCCCGGGGAGCACGTTTCTTGGCCAAGGGTTCGGGCAGTTCGGGAACCTCCCCCCGCATTCCTAACTGCTTGGGTAACGTGCCGCGAGCCGCCACCAGCACTACACTCGCCACGGCCTTCAGCAGCGTCAGGTCTTCCTTAGGAATGTGATCCGCGCTGCGTAGGAAAACTCCGCCAGGTCGATCAGTCCCCGTCTGCATCGAGTGGGTTTGGATCAGTCGCTCGAGTTGATCACGCAGCGGTTGTTCATAGCCGCTTGCCTCCTCGTTAAGAATCACCAGGTCTGCCATCAGGCCGTGCCTTCGCCAATACGTATGCGCCTCGAGCGTCTGACGGATCAGGCTCATATCCCGCGCCTCGGCAATGGTGACCAACGTAATCGGCAAGTCACCCGAGATTCCGTAGGACCACAACCCGGACTGACCCTTGTGATTTTCTTCGATACGTTCGGCGGGAGGGCGCAACAGAGGATTGGGAAACAGCAGGTGGCTTGCAAGTTGCTGGAAGCGGCGCGCTTCGTCGGGTTGGATGCGAAGGAGCCTCAACTCCAGCTGGGCGGAAGCCCAGGCGAAATCCATTGCCCGATCGACCGCGTGGGGATCGTTGTACTTTCCCATCAGATTCAAAACATGCTGACGTGTTTCGCCTGCGGCGAGCACCATCGAAACCTGAACGCGCTCACCCGGACCCAGAGTCACACTCCGGCGCAGGCTGAGGATCGGGTCCAGGACAAAACCCCCGCTGTCACCGAGTTCCTGGAAGACCCCCATCGGCCGCGCGAGACTCCGTCCGCGTCCGATGAACCGCCGCCGGTCGGTCTCAAACTGGAAGACCGCATCCTCGTCCTGTTCGAGTGTAAAGCGGTGGGCCACATATATGGGCGGCTCGTCTTCGCTTCGGGCCCGACGGTACGCGAGGAGAGCCTGCAGTTCACGAACCGCCTCGGTTTGGATGAACAGCTTATTGAAGGCCGGATGCTGCCGGTCTGCGTTGTGCGCCGCCATCGAGAGCTCAACGTAGCTCGTGAGATCAAGGCGGCGGGTGCGAACGGACCGATTGATCAAAGTAATCCGCCGAATCTCCACGTCATCTTCCGGCGAGACGAGAACCTCGGTTTCTGTTTGAATACCATTATCGACGTGCCTGAACACGGCACGGTCGAGTGCAAAGTCGACGCTGTGCGCCTCAACCATCCCGCCAACCGGGTGAAACGTGTTTGACCACAATCGACCCGAATCGGCTTCACGGATGTAGCAGAAGGTTCCCCATGGATCGCAAGTCCGATCCGATCTCCAGCGTGTGATCTCATAGTCGCCCCACTGACTGTATCCGCCGCCGGCGTTCGTAACCATCAAAGAATATCGGCCGTTACTGAGCATTTGAGTCCTGGGCGTGCTGGTGAGAGGCGTCTCGAATTTGCTCACGGAAGGCGCAACTTCGCCCACGCTCATCACCGAAGGGACTCTGTCCCGCGTAGAGATGTGGTGCAGGGGAGGAAGGTTTGGAACACTCTCATGCAGCAAGGGCTCAACCGCACGCACACGGAGGTCGGCATGGAAACGCCGTTGGATGGCATTCCCGTGGAGAAAGTTCGTGAGTGAAAGAAACCCCATTCCCTGATGATGGGCCATATAAGCCCGTACGATCACGCCGCGCTCACCCTTACGACTTGGCTGTCGGCTGAAGTCCACTGCTTCGTAGAAGCCGTATTCGTTCAGCAGCCCCAAGCTTGCCAGTCGTCGTAGATTCCTTACCGTCTCCCTCGGCTCTATATTCACTGCCAAAAGGGTTGCATAGGGCGCTACAACGACTTCATCCCCCATGCCGCGTTTCAATCCGAGCTCCGGTACGCCGAACGCTCTGTATTGATAGGTCTTGTTGAGGTCTAGATCTCCAAAGGCAGACTCCGAGATCCCCCACGGGACACGATGCTTTCGACCGTAATCAATGTGGGTGGCCACGGCTTCCCTCGCCGCTTTATCGAGGAGCGAATTCCCGTAGGAGCGCTGGAAAATCAGCGGCATCAGGTACTCAAACATGGTTCCGGTCCAACTGAGGAGCACCCGACGCCTGCCGATCGCACCGTAGGGTCGACTCATTGAGAACCAATGCTCAACGGGGACATCACCCCGAGCGATTGCAACAAAACCCCCGAGCCTCGCCTCACTTGCCAGAAGATCGTAGTGGGCACTATCCAGGCGGCCTTCAGAGACGTTATACCCGATTGAGAATAGGCGTCGTTCGGGATGATACAAAAAGCTCATGTTGATGGCTTCGGCTAACTCACGAACGTTCTTACCGAGCTCCGCATTCAAACCCAGCCCTTCGCCGGCCAGCCATTGTGACTTTGCGAAGGCCTGAAAGAGACGGTCAAGCCAATCGGACAGAGGATCTGTGGCAGAAGAATTCGCTTCCCGGATCGAATGCAATATCTGGATGCAATGGCTTTGCCCATTGGCGAGATCAAGAAGCGACGGCGCGCGATGAAGATCCTGGCGGTAGGCAAGAAGGGCGTCCCGGCCCAGATGAGCGATCTCCTCTTCTCCTTTTTCCTGGAGGATTCCGATCCAGGAGAGATAGCGATCCGTGATCGCTAGCCCGGCAGATACCTGGCTCTCCATCTGTCCGGCCCAATAGGATGCACCCGCTGCGACGCCGGCGGACTCACGCACTTGGACGGCGAGAGTCCGTACGCTGCCCTCCGCCCTCCGCAGCAGATGAATCACATCAGCGATGCGGTCCGGCGGGGATTCCCAGGTGCGCAAGAGTTCGTCGAAGGTGTACGCATCAAAACCGGCAACGCCTTCCTGATCGACGACCTCTTTCAGGATTTCCCCGGTGTCACGCAGGCCTTCAAGGGCTTTTCCATCAAGTAAAGGTCCCTCAATCAACTCATCCAGTCCATGCTCCAGGACCCATAATGCGCCCAGCAAGTTTCCGCTATCGACGGCAGACACATAACGGGGTTCAAGGGGGCTCAAGGTCTTGATATCGTACCAATTCAGCAGATGACCTTTATAGCGCTCCAGTTTGCCGATCGTTTTCATGGAATGCGTCAGCATTTCGACAACCTGATCCACCGTCAGATACCCGAAATCATGCGCGGCCAGAGCGCTATTCATCCAGAGACCAATATTCGTTGGACTGGTACGCATTGCCAGCTTGTTCTGGTGGGATACCTGGTAGTTGTCAGGTGGAAGCCAGGAGGTTTCATCGCCGACAAAATCCAGGAAATAGCGCCAGGTTCGTCGTGCGACCTTTCTGAGAAACCGCAAATCCTGTCCGGGAAGCAGGAATTGCTTCTGTGGACGCGGCCGAAGATTCAAAAGCCATCCGAGCCAAGGAGACAAGAACCATACAATCAGCCAGGGACCCGCCATCGCAAGGTGTGACGGCATCCAGCGATAGACCGTCCAACCGATCATTATGCTGAAGATACTCACCAAGCCGAAAGAGACATCGAACAGCGGCTGCAATGGCGCTGCACTCCAGGGAATCACCCGGACCGGAGTCCACTCGAGTAACTTGTGGCCGGAGATGAATCGACGGTAGAAAACCCGAACGATGGCATCCAATGCCAGCCAGGCCTGATGTGGAAGCAGTACGGCATCTGCAAGTGCCCGCAGCAGGTCATGCGACACCTTTGAAAGGGAAAAGTATTTCAGCCCCTTTTGTGTGGTCGCCATGGTAAGAGGCTGCGCAAGGGGATGGAAGAGCAACTGAGTGACTACGACAAGTGTCGAAATCAACCCGATCTGGATGGAAGTCTGCCAGGATACTGTGAGCAGGCTGATACTGCTTACGGGAAGCAGGCTCCGGCGCAAGTTGTCGAAAATCTTCCAACGGTTGAACGTGGAGAGCGGATTTGGTCCTCGCCCGCCTGCCGATCGGGGGACACGAGAAAACATCCAATCCGCGATTTGCCAGTCACCACGAATCCACCGATGCTGCCGCCTGCTGTAGCTCCGATAGTTTTGCGGGAACTCGTCATAGAGTTCAATATCACTGGCCAGACCCACGCGGACATGTGCTCCTTCGATCAAGTCATGGCTCAGCACCCGCTCTTCAGGGAACCTTTCTGAAAGCACGCGACTGAAGGCTCGAACATCATAGATACCCTTTCCATGGTATGAGCCTTCCCCGGCGAGATCCTGATTGACATCGGAAACAGCTTTGGTATATGGGTCGATGCCGATCGCGTCTGAGAACAGTCGGCTGAAAAGCGAGGCGTTCGTGCTCGGCAGGGTGGGGCTCACGCGTGGCTGGATGATCGAGTAGGAGCCGGCTGCAATTCTTCCTTCGGTATCGAAGCGCGGCTGGTTCAGGGGGTGGGCCAGGGTCTCGATCAGCCTGCGGGCAGTCCCGTGAGGCAGTTGTGTGTCTATGTCCAGGGTGATCACGAATCTCACGTCCGACAGTTGATCCGGGTCCCCAACAAATACCAAACGACCGGCATCCTCAGCCCGTGTTCCATTGATCAGGCGGTTGAGCTCTTCCAACTTTCCGCGTTTACGCTCCCAGCCGATGTATTTTTGCTCGGATTCACTCCATGCGCGGTTCCGATGGAAAAGAAAAAAACGTTCACCACCATATCGATGATTGAGACCTTCGAGACCTTCAATTGCTGTTTGAAGCAGCCGTCCATCTCCCTCACAGTGGGCCTGATCCGAATCGGTGTAATCGGTGAAAAGACTGAAGAGCAGATTCGCTTCTTTGTTCGCCAGGTACCTGATTTCCAGTCGCTCCACCACTGCCCGGATGGTCTCCTCGTTCACCAGCATCGCGGGAACGACGACCAGGGTCCGAAATGCATCCGGAATCCCGGAATCTTTGAAATCCATTTTCGGAAGGACGCGTGGTGGAAGAAGCCGCGTGATCAGGTAATTGACTACCTCAAGCGCAAGTTGGCTGGCGGGGATAAGTACCAGGAAAACTATGAAGAGCTGAATCCCGGGTGAATGTCCGCGCAGGCCGAACCAGACAATCAGGGAGAGAAAGACGGCAGAGAAGAAGATGAGCCCACAGAAGTACACCGCAGAATGATGGCGGTATACCCATTGCAGGGCGCGGAAACGGGGTGTTTCAGGGGATTGCAAGAGGCGCGCGAGCTCGCGCCTTCCCTCTCCGATGAGATAAATCCCTACGTGGATCCAGCGCTCATCTTTCGCCGATTCACGCATGGCTCGCGTTGCCATCCCCACAACGCGTTGGGCGACTTGTTCCTCCTCCTGACCTGACCGGCGGGAGAATTCTTCAATCGCCCGACGATACCGATCACGTGTGTCGAAATCCATCTTGGGATACACGCCGGAGGGGTCAAACCGAAGCACCTGCTCCACACGGTTGAGATGCTCGAAGACCTTTCTCCAATCCAGCAATGCCAGCTGTCGCAGGCTCGTAAAGGAATTCCCAATCGATATCTGATCTTTCGTCTGGCGGTTTTGCTCACGAAGGTTGAGTTCGTTTAAGGGTTTCCGGAGCGTTCGCTCAAGCCAACTCTGGACAGGCAACAATGCGGCTGCTTCATCACGGAGATAGGCGACAAGTTGGGTCCCAAAATAGGGACTTGGGTCAGGTTGATTTTCAGAAAGTTCTGCCAGGATCATGAAGAGCCGGTTAGGATCTCGCCGATTTGCTGTTGCGAGCCTGTTCGCCCAAAAGTCGGCGATCTCACGCTCTCGCAGATCCGTCAGGGCTCTTACCGCGAGATTCCGGACACTCTCAATTAACGCTATGCGCAGCATCTGGGGAGCCGCCCAAAGTTCGCCGATCGTCAGCGTGCACTCGGATTGATACGCTTCAATAAAAGCGAGGATATTCTCCCGATCGACACGCGAATCCGTATGGGAGATGAGTTCCTTCGCCAAGGCGTAGATGCGCGGAAAACGCCGGTAGGGTTCATTGGCAAGCTCGGGCAACTGCCGGTAATATCGCCGCGGAAGGTTCAGGCGAACATCGCTCATGTTGGACTCGATGATGTACTCATTATCGAGAACCCATTCGGCGACCGGGTCTGCAACCTGGTCCAGTCGACCTGCTTCAGAGAGATCTGAGCAGACCTGGTGGATCCGACGGTGCGACTCTTGGAGATGCTCGAGCAGCTTCGTGTCCCGCTGCGCTCTTGGGGCGATCCGATGGTCCTTAGCCAGCTGCTGGGCAATCTGCCGGAGTTGCGCCACCGAGAGCGGCTCACCGGTGTTCCACGCTTCTCGAGCCGGACTCCCACGCTTCGGATGCAAGACGAAAACAGGCGGAGGGATCTCGAAACTTTGCCGAAGCACCGCCAGCGGAAACCGCAAGGTTTCGATCGGCGCCTGGAGAATCAGGACAGTCTCCTCGGCGACCAGCCAGCGAGCGTGATCTTCAAGCAGCCTTTGTTCGACACCGTGCCTCGACCGTCGCATCCAGACCGCACCAAAGACGGCTCCGACAAATCCACCCCCAAGAATCAAAGTCAGACGAGCGAGTATTCCGCTCTGAATCGATTCCGGCCAGTGAAGGACCAGCGAAGCAACACCGGCAGCAACTCCGAACAGGAGGGTCGCGAAGGTCACCCAAAGAGCGCGGCGCCAAAGGAACGGGTCCCGCGTGTGTACATCTCCATTGGCGGTCTTGTACACCAATGCGGCGCGGCGGAAGTCCCGCTTGGCTAAATGCCGGAGGGCTTCACGAGCTTCGTTCTGCCTGGCAAAGTAACTTACAAGGATACCTGCTTCCACTTTTCGTCCTGATCTTATCACTGTGTCCAAGGCTCCAGGTATTTCATGGGTTTCACTTGGTGGAAATCCGCGGCTGAAGGCTCCGTTTGATTTGTCCCAAGAAACTCATGCGATTTCGAGAGGGCAAGGCGCTAACACAAAGGATTGCACGTTCAGGCTTCGACATTCTCCGTGAATCGAGCGTGCTCAAAGCGGGGATCGTGCTCGGACGAGACCGGTGTGATCATAAAGCTACTGCAGATCAGACTGAAAGGCAAATTCCTGAGCGCTCAGTGCTCGTGCTGAGGAAAAAAAGGGGGGAAAGGTAAAATTGGGAAAGGTAAAAGGAAAATTGCGGTTGAGGCCCGGTGAAACGGGCGATCCTTGTTTCAGTTAGTACGGGTCCTCCGCCAGAGGCGGATCTCACTTCGTTCCTACCGGCTGACCTTCTCCACTTTCACAGTATGATTCCTGTCGACCATCACCAGATGATTGGGCGGAATCTCGTTCCAATCCTTTTCCCTCGGCGTTAGTTTCTCCGAACTGACGATAATCCCCATTTCACTTGAGACAGTATCGACAAGCTGGGGAACACCTTCTGAATCGATGACATACTTTCCTTCCTGCGACCAATAGAGGGAGTGCGGCGGCTTTACCGGATCGGAAACGTAGCGAAGAGCGATCAGTTCGTCCCCGTTGGTCACACAGATGTTGAGGTATGATGTTTCTTCAATGTTGTTGTCCGTCGCGAGCTTTTGCAGGATTTCGACCATTCCCAGCAGGGCGACTTTCATCTCAAACGGCGAAGCACCTGATTCCGGGCCGCGGAGGCGATTGAGAAACAAGGCGAAGGCGTGCTCGGTGTCGGTACTGCCCCGGATGGATAAATAGAGCTCCTCGCTCAGGAGGTTAACGATTTTCCTCTTGAGAAGGGGGAACCCGCCGATATGGCCGTTATGCATCCAGAGGAACCGTCCGAACGAAAATGGATGGCAATTGACTTCAAGCACCGGACTGTTATGCGTTGCGGCACGGATGTGCGCGAAGAAACAGCCCGAGCGCGTTTTCTTTGCGATACTCTGAAGATTCAGATTGCTCCATGCCGGGGTTACGCTGTGAAAAACAGCCGGAGTGGGATCAAATTCACGATCATACCACCCCACGCCAAACCCGTCGCCGTTCAGCGGTTCCTCGCGCTCCTTTGCTTTATAGCTTTGAAGAATGAGGGAATTCCTGGGACGATACAAGAGCTCGTCCAGAACGATCGGATCACCTATGTATGCTGCAAACCGGCACATGATTCTTCAGAATACGTTCACATAATAACACCGGGAAAATGGGAAAAAATATACTGCTTTCCAACCTACGTTACTCCCAATCAAACGCCACCTCTTCCCCCCCCATCCTCCACGTTCAAAACCCTCTGAATCATCGTTAGCATCTGCTCGGCCGTGTACGGCTTTTCAAGAAAGCCCGCAACGCCTGAATCGGTGATGAAATCCTTGTGGTCGGGTGATATCCCGGATGAAGCAATGATCTTTATATCCGCCTTGATTCTTCTCATAGCCCGGATCGCGTTGGGTCCATCCATCACCGGCATCATCAGGTCCATCACCACAAGTGCAACTTCTTCCTTGTGGCTCGCCAATTTTGTAACACCGTCAATTCCATCAGTTGCGGTCAGGCACCGATAATCGAACGACTCAAGCATCTGGCTGGTGATCTCGCGAATGGATTCCTCGTCGTCCACGACGAGAATCAGCTCGTGATTCCCCCTCGGGAACTGCCTGTCCTGCAGTGACACGGGAGCACCTTCCTTTTGTGTTATGGCGGGAAGGTGGATTTTGAACGTCGTGCCGAAACCGGGCTTTGATTTCACATCGATAAAGCCTCCATGGCCTTTCACGATGGTATGAACAGTGGAAAGCCCCAGGCCGGTGCCTTTTCCCACCTCCTTGGTTGTGAAAAAAGGATCAAAGATCCTTTCAAGGTGGTCGCCCGGGATTCCGTCGCCGGTGTCTGTGACTTCGAGAACCACATAGGGGCCTGCCCGCGAACCAATTTTCATGAGCGCAAAAGCCTCGTCAAGTTCAACATTGCTCGCAGAAATCCTCAACGTCCCCCCTTTCGACATGGCATCACGTGCGTTCACGCTGAGATTCATCATCATCTGGTGAATTTGCGTGGAATCGCCCAGAATCATTGGCAGGTCGTGAGGGACGGCTATTTTAATTTCAATGGAACGCGGGAATGTTTCCTTGATAATCTGTCCGATTTCCATCATCAGATGACGGAGCTGGAGCGGCCCCTTTGCTGATTCAAGGCCTCGGGCGAACGTCAATACTTGAGAGATGATTTGCTTCCCGCGCATGGCGCTGGATTCCGCTACCGAAAGCAAGTGGATTGCTTTCTCGTCCGTCATCTTCCGTTTGATTGATTCGAACGAGAGCAAAATGGGTGCAAGGACGTTGTTCAGGTCGTGAGCAATGCCGCCGGCGAGTGTCCCCAGGCTTTCCAGCCTTTGGCTGCGGAGAAACTGAGCCTCAAATGATTTTTTTTCTGTGATATCACTGCCGACGGACAACACGGATAACGGCTCCCCGTCCGCGTCACGGATAAGCCTCCATCGGGTCTGGATGATGAGCGGTGTGCCCTGCTTTGTCATATGATCCAATTCCCCCTCCCACCCACCCTTCACCATGATGTCATTGAGGATGTTTGGAAAATTATCCTGCCCGGTGTAGAGCAGCCCTGATGCTATTCTCCCATGAACCTCCTCCGGTTTCCATCCGTAAATCGTCTCAGCGCCTTTGTTCCAGAATTGAATGCGATTGTCAAGGTCGCGGATGATAATGGCATCAGGAACGATATCCAGCAAGGCGGCCTGTTCGCGCAGCTGGTGTTCCGCGGACATGCGGTCAGTGCTATCCTGTTTGACGGACACGAAATGGGTGATTTGGCCCTGCTCATCAAGGACCGGTGTAATGGTCTGCTCCTCTACATAAGTTGTTCCGTCTTTCCTTTTGTTCACCATCTGTCCGCGCCATATCTTTCCTGCAAGGATTGTCTGCCAAAGTTCCTTGTAAAAAGCCTCATTTTGGCTGCCTGATTTCAAAATTCTCGGATTACGCCCGACGGTCTCTTCCCTGGGATACCCCGTCATCCCGCTGAATGCCTTATTGACCCATACGATCGTTCCCTCGCGGTCAGTGATTACCACTCCGCTCGCTGTTGACTCCAGGGCGGCGCTTTGAAGCCGAAGAGCGCTTTCGTTGGCTTTTCGGCTGGTGATATCGCGCGCAATCCCCTCCACCGCTATCAGATTCTTCTGCTCGTCATAGATCGGAACATTCCGCTGCTCGGTCCAGATCACTTTTTGATCCTTACGAATCCAGCGAAGCGTAACCGGACTTTCGAATGTTCCATCATGAAAGAGGCGGTCAAGCACAGACCGATCCTCAGGGTGCACTAGTTTGGATCCGAGGTCCGGATCGGCATAATGTTCCTCCGGAGTATACCCGGTGATTGCCAGTGCCGACGGACTGACATATTCGAATCCACGTGGGGATGCCAGACGGTACCGGTAGATGAGATCCTGGGCGTTTTCGGCGAGTTTGCGGAAGCGTTCCTCACTCTCGCGCCGCTCGTTCTCTTTATTTTCATCGTTCCTCCGAAGAAGAAACCAGAGGGCGGTGGCCGTGACCAGCACAAACGTGAGGCCTTTTATCACGCTGAAGCCGGTGAATTCGGACTGGCTCAGAACGACTGATTCGAGAAGTGTGTCTGAAAGGAGGATCCAGGCGCTTGAGAAAGCGGCATAGAGGCCGGCCACACACAGGGGAGAGCATATGTGTTTCATTGATGACTCCTTTCAACTTGCTCAAAGGCACACGGATGGGCTCAAGAGTTGTGCCACCCGGACAGATTTGAGAATTGCCCCTATCGGTCGAGAATCAGTGTTCACCTGTCAGGCATGGGACGTTCCGGTCACCATGAGGGATTGTTGCTCCCTTGGTATAATCTTATCAGATCGTTGCACAAAGGCAAACGGAGTGACAAAGTGCATCCGAGCGATTGATTGTAATGTCGGGAGAGGGTATATTTTACGGCATTTTTCCAAAGACCTAAGGGTGATATTGGTATGGCGATCAGAATTCTGTTGTTCCTATCCTTTGCTTCGTTGTTTCTCACGGGCTGCATGCCTTCCCTAGTCAGGGTTGAACCCGACCACATGATCTATCTTGATGATAGTGATTCGCTTTCCGTCAAGCTTGTTCGCGGGGAAATTCTGTCGACAAGGGTAGTGTCGGCTTCGGGTGACACTCTTGCCCTGGACAACGCTTCGATCGACAGGATTGTCCATTTGAAATCCGGGAGGAATGTCACCGACCGCTACATCGACCGCGAGGCCCTCAAGACGGAACTTGCGAAACAATCCGCACTG
This sequence comes from Bacteroidota bacterium, assembly GCA_040880975.1. Taxonomy (GTDB): domain Bacteria; phylum Bacteroidota; class Ignavibacteria; order UBA10030; family UBA10030; genus JBBDYD01. Next base: position 33,388 of record JBBEEC010000034.1, read on the forward strand.
GCAAAGCGCAAGAAATTGGAGGCTGACGTCGCCGCGGGGAAAAAGAAGAAGTCCGAACTCAATCGCCTTCCTTTTGCAATTCTCTCTGCTGATTTCGAACGGTCTGGCCGCGGAACTCCACAAGTGGCGCTGACGGTGCTCAATGTGAGCGATAAGAAGATAACTCTTTTAAGGACGAGGGTGCATTGTTTCGACGCCAACGGCAAACCACAATCGGGAAACGGCGGCCGGAACCACGTTTTCGACGCAATGTCCCGCGTTCCTATCGGGGCGGGCGAGGATTTTACCACCATCCTGGCTTTGCGCAACCATCCGAAAACCCGTAAGGCGAAGATCGAGATCCATTATCTTGAGTTTTCCGATGCGACCTGGTGGAAGGGAAAGGTGGAAGAAGAAGTAGAATAAGCACGAAATTCTAAACTCAAAATTTCAAACAAATTCCAATCTCAAATTCGGCTTGTTTTAGATTTCGCATTTCGAATTTGTTTGGTATTGAGGATTTGAGATTTCGGTTGTTGCTCCATAAAAACCGAAGAGACGGCGAACCAAACCGTCTCTTTGAAGAATCGTTACTGCCCCGTTGTTTCCCAACCGGCGAGTAAGCCGCGCTTCCTATCGCTCGACGCTTCGCAGGCGTATGACCGCCTCCCGAAGAATCGGAGCGACGTTTCGATCCGTTACGACCTCCGAGGCACCTGTCCGGGACAGGATCTCGTTTACCCTCATGGAAGCACTGGCAGAATGAAACTGGAGGTAGTCGGGATCCTTTTCAAGAATCCTTCCCACCTCTTTGAGGTACTGTACACCGGGCGGCTGAAGAAGCTGGCGAACAATGCGTTCACCGAAATCATCTTGCTCCATAATGTGTGCGATGTACCTCCCCTGTTCGAGTTCCATTATGAAAATAATCTCAACAAATGTGCAGGAAGGCGCAATCACGAAAACCGTGATTCTGGCGTAACGAAAAGCGTGACGCATTCGCCACAACGGCGGAGGGACTAATCGATGATGCGGTGTTCCATTGCGTAGCGGACGAGATCGGCGGTGTTTTTGGCGTTCATTTTCTTCAGAATACGTGACCGGTACGTTGTGACGGTGTGGATGCTCAGGTTGATATCCTTTCCTATTTCCCGGGCGGTCTTCCCCCCCGCGATCAGCCGGAAGACTTCGAACTCGCGGTCATTCAGCATTTCATGGGGTTTCTTCTTCTGATTCCCCCCGAGTTCCCGTACGAGAGCCCCCGCAACCTCTGCGCTCACAAAGACCTCCCCCCTTCGAACTGTCTCGATCGCTTTTACCAGCTCCTTCCCGGCTGTTTGTTTGTTGAGATACCCCAAGGCTCCTCCCTTCAAAGCTCTCAAAGCAAATCGTTCCTCCGGATGCATGCTCAGAATGAGAACCGCCGCGGAAGGATGGTTGTCCCTGATATACTTAAGCACTTCAAGCCCGTTCTGATCGGGCAGACTGATATCCAGGACAATAACGTCTGCCGACCCGTTGTGGAATGACGACGTAAACTCTTTGAAGCTCCCGGCTTCTCCCGACACTTTGATTCTGCTGTGGTTCTCAAGCACCGTCTTCAGGCCTTCCCGCATCAACTCATGATCATCCACGATGAACACTCTTGTCGTCATGCGCCCTGCCCATTCCCATTTTTCTTCAATGGAACCGTGAGACCCACAACCGTGCCTTTCCCGTTATTGCGCGAGACCTGAAGACTGCCGCCGAGGAACATCGCCCGCTCTCGCATTCCTAGAATTCCGAGCGCCCTTGAATCGGCAAGTTGTTGATCCGTGATCCCCTTTCCGTCGTCTGCCACCTCTAGAGACATCGTCTCATCGGTAGCGCTCAATTGTACAAACACCGTCTTTGCCGATGCATGGCGCACAACGTTGGTTAACGCTTCTTGAAAAATCCTGAACACGGCAGTTGACTGTTCGCGGTCAAGGACAATGTCACCGCTGGTTTGCATCCGGCATTGAATCCCGGTTCTTTGTCCGAACTGCGAAGCCTCCCATTCAACCGCCTCTTTGAGACCCAACTCTTCGAGGGCAAGGGGCCTGAGTTCGTACGAAATGTTTTTCACCAGATCAATCGCATTATCGATCACCGTAATCAACGCCTCCAGTTTCTTCTGGAGGGACGATTTACCCCTCGAGTCTCTCGCCATCGCCGCGTCGGTCAGAACCGTCAGGTGGATCTTCACCGCTGTGAGAATCTGGCCAAGCTCGTCATGTACTTGCCGCGCGATTCGGATCCGCTCCTCTTCACGTACGGAATCCAGTCGTGCGGAAAGATTTCGCAATTGCTGATGGGAATCGCGAAGACGCTCTTCTGCGTGCTTCCGTTCCGTGACATCGAGAACAACCCCTTCGGCATATCCCTCCGATCGGTTCAACCGGCAGGTCATGGAGATCCAGAACGTTGTGCCGTCATTCCGGCTCAGTTCGATTTCTTCGTTTTCCAGCATCCCATCCCGCAGCAACGTGGCATTCAGAACCTCACGCCTATGCGAAGGAATTGACCAAAACACATTGACCGCCTCATCGAGGAAGGTTTTCTCAAAAATTATCAGAAAGGTTTTGTTTGAGTCGAGAACGAGGAAGCCGGCAAGAGAGAGGCGAAACATTCCGACAAGGGAGTTATCGAACAGGTTCCTGTACTTCGCTTCGTTTCTGCGCGTCGCTTCGAGTTGGGCGCGAAGCCGCTTTTGACTGATAACGAGCGTAGCAAGAAACGCAACCGTGAGCAGGAGGAGTCCTACTGTGCCAATTCCAATTGCCCACCAGTATTCGGGAGCCGGAGGATGCATAAGAAACCTATGACATGCAAAACATTCGAGAGAATCGTAGTTATCCAGTGAATGGAAAGGAGCGTGAAAATCGCATCAAGAGAGGAACCGAAGATGAGGGTTCTGAACGCATAAAACATCAGGCTTCCCGAATACATTACTAGAAACCCCGCCGCGAACCAGAACTTAGGTTCGAGGTACAGCGGCCGTTCGATGTTTGATGCTATGCTCACAAGAATGTGCAGTGTCGATCCGAGGAGAATCACTCGCGACACCGTCGGAGTGTAGAGCGCCGACACGGTGAACTCCTCAAATGAGAATTTTGCGGCAGTCCAGAATATCCCATAGAGGATAGACAGACCGAGGAAAATTGATCGTGCACGCGTTGAGTAGATCCATTGGGAATATATCCAGAACACCATCGCCACCTCGATCAGGTAGTAGGTATGCGATGTCCAGATGTTGTTCACCCGTTGAAATGCCAAAACAAATTGGAAAACTGTGAAAAGCGTGTGAATGCCGAACAAACCCAGAAGCGGCTTCAAGTCTTTTTCGAGCTTCGCAGCGGCAAACAGACCGAAAATGAACGGAAGAACGATCGCGCCACCGGCCAAGTATGCGAGGAGTGGAATACCCATGAATGATTCTCTCTCGAATATCGCTTTTTTTGGACTGATTCTCAATGAACAAACCCGGGGTGCTCGCGCACCCCGGATGCACTTCTCTTGCCATTACCTAACGGCAATTGGCCGCTGATCAGGATAGAGTCTTAACATGGCCACCCCACACGCCGGCGGGCATGGAAGAATGTCCTCTCCGATAATTCCTCCAATCAGGTCGTTCCCATTGCGATCGACACCCACAATGACATACGTCGGAGCACCGTTTTCAAGCCTAGCGTTGTAAATCCGAATACCGACCGCCCCTTCCTGGGCGAGAATCTTTTCGAAGATGTTTCTGCCCATATAGCCGGCGGTCAATTGTTCTCCGTGCATTGAGTGATAATTCGCGACGTACCGCAGGGCTGTTTCGGTCGTGATTTGATGCTGCTCGTTTCCGGTGAATACGGCTTTTTCATCAGAGGCCGGCTCCCGGGTAACGACAAACCCGGCGGTCAAGAGGACGCTGATGATTGAAATGACGAGAAAACGAAATAAGTTGGTTTGATTGCGTGACATGGTAGTTCTCCTCAATAGAATCAATACGGTTTAGTGGATTATTGAACTACTTTCGCACTGCCGTATTAAGAGGAGGGGCTCTCGGAGAACGACACAAATCTTCGCACCGCCGGAATTGCCGGAATTCTCCGGCATGTTCCCCCGAAGCTGGCTGGCATAGTATGAGAGGCAAGAGCTCTCCAGACGCATCCCTGCAACATCAGAATTCCCCTGAACCGTCGTCTGATTTCCACGAGTATCGTAGCTATCCTGGTTTGCACGCTGAGGGAATGTCGTGTCAACTCGGGTGAACTTCCATCACGAAAAACGTGATATCTTTGTACGAAAATCGTTACCGAAGGACAGAGATCGGAGGTCAGAAACCGGACGGAGAAGTCGGAAGGTCTATTGTACTCGGGTTGGAGCTCCAACCCAAAATGAAAAAAGTTAGCCTCGGGCTAACTTTCGCTATAAATAGGTCGAATTGGTGCTGAGGCGTGGGGAGCGGGAGTCGCCATCAGCCCCCTATCAATTGCTGAACATTTAAGGGGCCCCTTCCTCGAGTTACTCTAGAAAGGGAGAATCCCGTCCCGCCCAGAGTTAGAGAGACGAATGCGATGCTAACTCTGTCGGCGGGACGAGGATCTCCCGCTTTCTGGATTCCGCCTGTAAGCGGGATTCCAGAAGGCGGAACCGCCTTTTGGGTTGAAGCTTGAGGCGGGACCCCTTCTCTTGTGCGCCAGGAGGGATTTGAACCCCCAACCCTCAGCTCCGTAGGCTGATGCTCTATCCAATTGAGCTACTGGCGCATTTATCTCTTGCAAAGCAGCGGATTCGACCGCTCGCATCAGGAAAATAACAAAAAAAAGGCGCATCTCCAAAAGAGAATGCAGCCGGCTTGGCCTTCTCCTCCAGTACATCTATGCCGGAAATCCGGCAATGAAGAACCCCGCACCACTTCAGGGTACGATCAAAGCGAAGAAAACGCAGAGTGGTGCTACAAGCGGGACAAAGATTGAAAGAGGGGCGTGTTTTGCCGATAAGAACTCCGGTACACTTCATAGAAGCGATCATAAACTCCAACGTGTTTTCCGGGGTTCGTGATACTGGCGGGTTTGATGACCCGATCACATGCCGCTTGCACTGATTCAAAAACTCCGACTCCCGCGCCGGCAAGAAGCGCTGCCCCGTAGGGTGCACCTTCCGTACTTGTCACGGTGGTGAGATTTCGCCCAAGAACATCCGCCAGAATCTGTCTCCACACTTCACTGCGCGCACCACCCCCCGAGACACGAACATCCGCAACCGGTACGCCCGCGTTCTTCATTAGTTCCATGCAATCCTTAAGGCTGAAAGCCACACCCTCCAGGATCGATCGGATCATATGCGCTTTCGTGTGGCGGACAGTCAACCCGATAAAGGCTCCCCGGGCAAGCGGATCCGGATAGGGAGTTCGCTCACCGGTGAGATACGGAAGAAACAGGAGGCCATCGCTCCCCGCCGCGCATCGGGATGCCGACTTTACCATGACTTCATAAGGATCGATCCCTTTTTTTCGGGCGACCTGTTTTTCTTCCATGCAAAAAGCATCCCGGAACCACCGCAATGAACCGCCGGCAGACAGCGTGACTCCCATGAGATGCCACGCTTTGGGCACCGCGTGACAAAAGGCGTGCAGCCGCCCTTGAGGCTCCCTGCGATACCCGGCACTGTGCGCAAACACAACGCCCGATGTTCCGATGGTCACCGAAACAACGCCCTCGCGGACGATTCCGCTCCCAACCGCTCCGGCCGCCTGATCTCCCCCGCCTCCCACCACCGGAGTGCCTTCGTTCAGCCCGGTGTCTTTTGCAGCCATGCGCGTGACCCGCCCGGTCTGTTCGGTTGACTCCACGAGAGCCGGCATCCATTCTGACGGCACCTGGAGAATATTGAGGATCTCCGCAGACCAGCTTCTTTGCCTGACGTCGAGGAGAACAGTGCCGGAAGCATCAGACATCTCAGAGGCGAATTCACCCGTGAGTTTGTATCGAATGAAGTCCTTGGGGAGCAGAACATGGCGGGTTTTCTCGTAGACGCGGGGTTCGTGCTTCCGCACCCAGAGAATCTTTGGAGCCGTGAAACCTGGAAGAACAAGGTTTCCTGTCAGATCCAGGAGTCGTTCCCTGCCGACCTTGGCGGTCATTTCGGCACACTCTTCCGCTGTGCGCTGATCGTTCCACATGATGCAGGGACGCAGGACTGCTCCGGCTTCATCAAGAAGAACAAGGCCGTGCATCTGGCCCGTGAGTCCAATTCCCTGCACCTCCGGTGCCCGAATCTCGGCTTTGCGAAGGACACCGCGGAGCACTTGTTTCGCCGCTTTCCACCAGTGGTTGGGATCCTGCTCGGCCCAGAGCGGATGCGGAGTCGCCATCGGGTATTCAGCAAATGCTGTCGCCAGCACTTTGCCGCGGCTGTTCACGGCAAGTGCCTTTGCTCCTGACGTTCCGATATCCAGGCCAATGAGCGCCACGAGCTATACTGTCACTTTTTCCAGTTTCGTTATTCTGCCCCCGATGATCCATTCGACGACGTACAGATTCCCCATCGCATCGGCGGCCATGGAATGCGGACTATTAAACTTGCCGGGGACGATCAGCTCCCGCCGATGATCCGGCCATCCTGCGACGGAACACGCAGGTTCGTTGTCTCCCAGGTGACAAACAAGATTATTGTTGCGGTCGAGCACGGTCACTTTTGCGTTGAGCTCGGGCACAAACAGCTCGGAACCGATGATCACGGATGCACATGGGCACGTAATGCCATCGTTGAAGGATTTCACATAGTTACCGTTCTGGTCGTACACCTGGAACTGCTTGTTTCCCCGATCGGCAATGGTGAGCTCAGGTTTCCCCCTCCGGTAATCGAACATGATACCGTGCGGACAATCAAACTTTCCCGACTGCCCCTCTTCACCGTTGATCGAACTCATGTATTTGCCGAAGCGATCGAATCGATGGACAAGCCCGGACCCGTAACCGTCGGCCACCCAAATGTCGCCGTTTCCTCCAAACCGTTCTTCATTCACTGCAACCCAGGTCGGCACGTACTTTCCATCCTTATAGACACTGTGATCAGGCCGTGCAAGTGAGAGCACACGGGTTCCATCCAATGTCGTCTTCACAACCTCCGCCGTGTCCTGATCCGTGAGCCACAAGAATTCGTCTTCCCCCTCTTTCACCAGCGTCATTCCGTGGGCGCCGGGAAAGCGCTCACCCCAGGCATCGAGCAGTTTGCCGTCGGGATCGAAGACGCTGACGGCCGGATTTGCCTGGTGAAAGACAAGAATGTTGCCGGCCTCCGAAACAACGACCCCATGCGTGCGGCCGTTTTTTTGCGCGCTCGGGGTATCAGGAACAACCGCCCACCGGTCGATCCATTTATAACGATGCCTTCCTTCGCCAATGGTCATGGCTTCCTTCCGTAATGTTTCAGCATAGGAACATCGGGGTTCACGTCGGGGCCGAAAAACTTGAACACGATCAGATCCTCGTGGCCCGTGTTCTCGACAACGAGATTCCCGACAGCTTTGTCGTGACAGACAAGAGCTTCATCGAGATTCGGTTTGCCGGATTCGACTTTGTGTCCGCCGAACAACCCGCACCCGCGCCACACGAACAAATTGTACACGCCGGCGTCGTGTGTTGTCAGTCTTTTTCCGGGCTTCACCACGAGCCGTTTACCGCTGAATTTCGACGTATTATAGAATATCCATTGCTCGCTGCCGTCGGGCGATTCACGGATTGTCAGAGGCGGGGTGTGGTGGTTCTCGTAAAAATACGGGTCACCGTTCGCCGGCCAGTCGATCATATCCAGAATAGCTCTCTCGCCATATTTTTTCCGATCCTCGGGACGAATATCCTTGAAGAGTAAGTCTTTGGGCATTTTCTGTCCCCCGGAAACAGCCTGCAACATTGCAAAAACATCAGAATCCTCCTGAAGCTCAACCGTGAGAGCCGTGCCGGGGGCATGCAGAATTCCCGCCGGAACGTGCCACCCGTCTTGGGGGACAAGCTTGTAGGCTCTTGAATTCCGCAGGATCTCATCGCTGTCCCATTGTTCGAGGTACGGGAGAAGAATATCCTTTTTATTCTCCTCAACGATGGAGGGATGGACACCAAAGTACGTTTCCGGCTCCAGGCCCAGGGGAACACCGTCCGGAAAGTAATACGCTTCCTCTTTGGGATTCCGACCCACGAGTGCCGCGTGCTGCTTCATTTGGTGCAGGTGATACGGAATGCGATACTTGTAGTCAAAAAGCTTGGCAAGTCGATTCAGCCCGGCGGGATGTGTTCGTGCGTACTCTTCACCCAGAATTACGCCCGGGGATTCGCGCACAGCATCTTTGAGGGTTATCCGATCCCGGCCATCGAGCGCCAGAAAACTCAAGCCCTCCTGCGGAACCTTGATGCGGTTATCCGCTTCCGTAGCCGAACCAAGCCAGCGTTCCGATATCCCTCCGCGTTCGCCCAGGTCGTACTGATCTTCGTTGCATCCGAGCCGCCGGCCCGTGGGCAAGAAATCCCGCGCGACCCACGCTGGCTCCAGCGGGAGAATCCCGTTATAGCGTTCGATCGCGCGCTCAACGATTCGCCGGACATCGTTCATACTGCAGTTCCTTTTTCAAAAACTGAAAATCCGTATTGAGAAAAATCAACGACTTCCTGCCATCGGTCATGCTCTTCCTTGAAGAACTCCTCTCCTGATGACGGCAACTCCTCTACTGCTGTCTTCAGTCGTTCAAGCCATCCGGCTTCCCTTTCAGGAAGAAGCATCTCCCCGGATCGGGCTCCCTCCTCAAGAATCCCGATGGCCTTTTTCGCCGTGCGGACGCTGCGAATGTAGTCATCTGTGTCTGAGACGATTGATTTTGACAGCTCCACCACAACATCGGGTTTTAGGATGAACGCCTGCGGATCGAGCCTCGCGTCCGAGTCCACCAGCATGTCCCTGAAGTTGAGGCCAAATCCCTTCTGGATGGCTACGTTAAACAATCGGCAATCATAAATCAATTGCTCCATGGAAACCACGGGCGCCATGCCCGAAAGAAGCTTGATGTGCTGGACGGATTCATTGCTCCACAGATCCGCGTAGACACCTGCGATGTTTCCCACGGAGCTGAAATGTGCGCAAGCGGCTGATTTCCCCTCCATCGACATGGGATAGCCTGTGATAGCTTTGAGAAATGCATTCTCATAGCCGCAATCTTTTCCCGGGCCAACGGCGCCGGCCTCATAGGCAACGAGAGACCTGACCCCTGTCACGGCCCTCACGACCGCCGCGAACACCTTCGGCACATACCCCTGGTCCGCCAGCACCATGGCAGTGTTTCCGATTCCGCATGCGGTATCGCCTGCCGCGACCGTTGAGGTTTCCCGGGCGATCGTGCAGATGCGTCCCCACAAAAATTCCATATCGGCGCACCCGAGGAGAGTCCCGAAGATAATTCCGCGGAGGTCTGCGGACATAATGGATGGGTCCGTGACCTCTTTACCGCCGGTGGATTCGATGGAAAGCAAATCACCGCCTGCACGGGCGCACCGGCGGAAGGAATCAAAAAGGAGGTCCGCTTCCTTTCCGTCCTGCCTGTGCGGGGGTTTCTGCGATTCGCGAATATCGACCGGAGTGATTCTCAGAAGGGACTGCAGTCCGTCGCGTTTTCTGAAATCATCCAGAACGGATCTGATCTTGCCGGTGATCGTCTCTCCCCATCCGGGATTCATGGTCATTTCGGGAAGAAGTTCAAATTCCACAACGAGAGGATTCTGATGAAGTTCGACGGCTCGTTTGCAGACCCCGACAATAATCTCATCGTAGATCTCCGTCACGGCTGCCATCGATTCTTCTTCAACATCCATGGGCGGGAGAGTGAATTTGATTTCCGGAATGACCGCTCCGCCGCCGATGGTCACACCGTTTCTTATCAGGGGAAATTTCGATCTGCCGAAAAGGAGCGAAGCAGAATCAAGCGCGAGGTTGGTGTATTTCTTTCTCATTGGGGAAGCACATCATGTTTTCAAGAGTGAGCGCACAAGGTCTGCGGCACTTCCCGCATCCCGGGCGTAGCCGTCGGCTTTGATCTCGTTTGCGAAATTGTTGGAAATCGGCGCACCCCCGACGATGATCTTGACACCGCCGCGCAGGTTCTTCTGCTCGAGGGCATCGATGACGCCTTTCATGTGCAGCATGGTGGTGGTGAGCAGGGCTGACATGCCGACGACCGCGGGCCTCTCTCTCTCAACGGCCTCGACAAATTTGTCCGCGCGGACGTCCGTTCCAAGATCGATCACCTCGAACCCGGCACCTTCGAGCATGATGGCGACGAGGTTTTTTCCGATATCATGCATATCGCCGCGCACGGTTCCAATGACGACCTTCCCGAAGGACGATTGCTTGGTACCTGCGAGGAGAGGTTTCACCAGGGTCATCCCCGCCTTCATGGCTCCGGCTACAGCGAGAACCTCCGGAAGGAACATATGCCCTGATTTGAAACGTTCCGCAACGACATTCATGCCGGCAATAAGGCCTTTATGAAGAATTTCGGCAGGGGGACAACCTTCTGCGAGGGCCCGCTCCACGGCTTTTTTTGCTTTTTCCGAATATCCCTGTTCAACGTTCGACGCGATTTCCAGGTAGATATCCATTCGTATTCTCCAATTTAATACCGACCGTATGTTTCCGCCACTTCGACCATTTTAAACAGATTGGCGTGAGGGGTGTCTCTACCGCACTGATCACCCGTGGAAAGAACAAACCCGCCGTCCGCCCCGGCATCATCAATCAGTTTTTTGCACTTCGCTCCCACCTGATCGGGAGTTGCATTGAGCATGAAATCAAACGTGTTGATGTTGCCTTTGATGCAGAGTTTGTTTCCCACACGGCGTTTGGCTTCTGCAATATCCACGTTACCGCCCGGTGGTTCTTCCATCGGCTCCATGACATCGATATCCGTTTCATCTGCAACGATCTGCACCAATTCCCAGGACCGTCCGCAAACATGAAGATGCGAGATGATGCCGGCCTCGCGGCAGATTTTCGATGCCCTCTGAAGGAATGGCAACTCAAATCTTCGGAACAAATCCGGCGAACTGATGCTAAGACTTGCGCTTGATCCGCCGAACATCACCTCATCCGGACGCGCCTCGACAAGCGCGCGAACATACGCAAGGGACCAATCCATCCAAAATTCGTGAACCTCTTCCAGAAACTTTCCTTCTTCGTGAAAATCCATGAAACACCGCTCAAATCCGCCGTGCCGGTTGTTGAACCACCAATCCTGAAAGACTGCGACCACGGGAGAGTAAACTCCATAGTCACCGATCCGCTCCCTGTCCTTAAAAGATTTTTCCCATCTCCACGAATCATGGCCCAGCAGATATTTCATTCGTTCAAAGTCTTCGCGAAGGTTTTTGATCGGTTTTTCGTCGCGCCAAGAGGGTTCATCCCCAAAAAACATCTCCTCTTCCTTCAGCTCACCAAGCGGAGTCTGACAGACTCTTTTAACGAGCTTTCCCTCCGACACCGGAACGATCGTTTCTATAAATTTTGGGGAACCTTCGGGCCGGACCTCTTTCAATCCCCCATAAACATACCATCCGTCCATTCCGAAATACTTGACGGTATCGACATAGGCTTTCGTATATGTTTCGGATGTCCATCCCGTGTGTTCCTTCCCGTCCAGAAACAACTCATCGAACGGCCTTCCTGTCCGTTTTGCGGGAACCATGACAGAAATGTCCGGACAAACCGGTACCCTGTCCGCCTTCTTTCGCCGGAACGCCGTCAGCATTCTCTCTTTCGAAGTCATAGTCGCTCCTTGACAGTCAAACCCTTAAAATTCTTGTGAGAAAATCACCACTCCTTTGGAGTCCCTCGAAGGTCTTGTCCTGATCTCCCTCCCAGTCGGGGTCCTCCAATTCGATTGACAAAACATCGTCATACCCGATATTTCGCAGGGCCGAGACAAACGCTTTCCAGTCGATTGAGCCTTTTCCCGGAATGCGGTAGCGCCACCAGCCGGGGTTACGCGGACTGGATGTCAGTTGCTCCCCATAAACGCCAAACCGAAAGAGTCCTTCAGGAGATATCTCACAGTCTTTTGCGTGTGCATGGAAGATTCGTGATCCGAAGTCCCGGACAGCCTTGATATAGTCGATGCCGAGCCAAACCAGATGGGAAGGATCAAAATTTATGCCAAAATTTGGGGATGGAACCTCGTGAAAGAGCGCTTCCCACAGTTCCGGCGAGTAGGCATAATTCCCGGGGACTCCCGGCTTCTTCCAACCCACCATCGGGCAATTCTCAATCATGACTTTCACCCCAAGATCTTCGGCAAAACTGAGAATCTTCCGGAATTCCTTCCCAATCTCCTTCATATTTGCGGGAGCCTCCTTGTCAGGGCGTCCGCCAACGAATGTCCCTACCAGGTTCACATCGAGTAACGAGGAGACTTTGATGACCTGCTTAAGATGGGATATACAAGTTTTTCTTCTTGCTGGGTCAGGGTCAAGTGTATTTTCATAATAGGCAAGAGCGGAGATCCGAATCCGGTTTGCTTCAAGCAGGTCCTTTATTCGAACCGCATCCGCTTTGTTGAAAGATTCTACAGGGAGATGCCTCGCTTTATAGTCGCGTCCGGAATGGCGGGGCCAGGCGGAGACTTCGACGGCCCGGAAGCCGCCTTGTGACGCCCGGTGAACCACTTCATCCAAGGACAGCCCTGGAAGGCAAGATGTCAGAAAGCCCAGTTCCATTGCGATACTATTATAGTCAGAAGATCGGTCAGATGAACCACAGAACGGCACTCCAAACGCAGGTGAGACGATGTCCTCGGTGAAGAGGTCGCGTAAAAGAAGAGGCGTTGGTTCTTTTCATTAAAGAATCAGCAGCAAATTCCGGACCAAACACCTTCAGAAATATAGGACTTAGGAACCACATTGCCAACGGTTCATCTTGACTTGTCTGTCATTTTTTTGTTAAATACAGACGTTCTCACGCCGATTCACGCCTATTTGATACTTCATTGCAGTCGATGCGGTTCATCAGCACGTGATTATCGCGCTCTTACGGGAAATCGGGATTCATTCCTAAAAAGATAAATGCCCCAGATTTTTCATTCAAGCATGATGGTTGTTTCGAGGGCCAGCATGGTCGTTCTCCTGCTGGTACTCGGAATCATTGCCTGGGCGGCTACCGGCATATACAAGGCGGGCTACACGACCGGCGTCGGTGTTCCCGTGGAGCAACCCATTCCGTTCAGCCATGAACATCATGTGAACGGCCTGGGCATCAGCTGCGAGTATTGTCATGTGTCTGTGCGTGAAGCATCCTTTGCGGGAATTCCTCCGACGAACACCTGCATGACCTGCCATTCGCAGATCTGGAACACCAGCCCGATGCTTGCTCCGGTCCGCGCCAGCGCAAGCACACAACGTCCGCTCTCATGGGTCCGCGTTCACGACCTTCCTGACTTCACCTATTTCAACCACAGCATTCACGTCAACAAGGGCATCGGGTGTGAAACCTGCCACGGGCAGGTGGACAAGATGCCTCTGACCTGGCGCGTGAATACCCTGTTCATGTCCTGGTGCCTCGACTGCCACCGAAATCCCGAACAGCATCTCCGGCCCCCGGATGAGATCTTCACCATGAATTGGAATCCTGCCGATGGAAAACCAGGAAAAGAGCTTGCAGCGGATTACGGAATCAACGTGAAACAGTTGTCCGATTGCTCCATTTGCCACCGATAGGAATCATGGCCGACCAACTCAATATTGATACGATCAGAACGAATCTCCAGGGTAAACACGGAGATGAGTACTGGCGCAGTCTTGAAGAGCTTGCGGAAACTGATGAATTTCGCGAGTTCCTCCATCGTGAGTTCCCCCGCGAAGCCGCCGTGTGGGATGAGTCCTACGGACGAAGGCAATTTCTTATGCTCATGGGCGCCTCCCTGGCGCTCGGCGGACTGAATGCCTGCACCAAGCAACCGGCGGAACGGATTGTCCCCTATGTCAAATCCCCCGAGTCTTTGGTCCCGGGCGAATCCCTCTCGTTTGCCACCGCGATGGTGCAAGGCGGATACGCCGCCGGCATTCTTGTCACCAGCCACATGGGCCGGCCTACGAAGATCGAGGGAAATCCCGATCATCCGGCCAGTCTTGGCGCAACGGACGCGATAACACAAGCTTCAGTCCTTTCCCTGTATGATCCCGACCGGTCACAAGTCCCGACCAACCGCGGATTGATCTCCACACGGGACAAGTTTCTTCAAGAGCTCGAATCTGCCCTCCGCGCGCAGAAATCGGTCGGCGGGGCCGGATTGCGCATTCTCACGGAAACCGTGACATCGCCGACCCTCGGCGCACAGCTTCGAGAACTACGGCGGCAATTTCCGAAAGCACAATGGCACCAATATGAACCGGTGAATCTGGATAATGAACGCCAGGGAGCCATGTTGGCTTTCGGCGCGTTTGCCCAGTCACGCTATCATTTGGACAAAGCCGATGTTGTTGTCGCGCTCGATTCCGATTTCCTCATCCACGGCCCGGGAGCTGTGCGGTATGCACGCGACTTCGCACAGAAGCGAAAGGTCGCGGGCGACAAGAAGACCATGAACAGGCTGTATGCGGTCGAATGCTCTCCTTCGAACGTTGGTGCAGTTGCCGATCATCGACTGGCGGTGAATTCACGCGAAGTGGAAACACTCGCCCGTATGATCGCCCGCACGGTAGGGATCGCTGTTGGCGGACCTGACTTGCCGCAACACAAACAATGGATCGAATTGCTTGGCCAGGATCTGTTGGGTAACCGCGGTTCTTCGGCTCTCATCGCGGGGCCGTATCAATCCGCCAATGTTCATGCGCTGGTTCATGCGATCAATCAGCATCTGGGGAACGCGGGTAAAACGGTCACCTATTCTGATCCGGTGGAGATCGAACCCGTGGATCAGAGCGAATCGTTGCGGGCGCTCACGCAAGAGATGCATGCTGGTGCAGTGAATACCCTGATCATCCTGGGCGGCAACCCGGCGTATGATACTCCGGCGGATCTTGAATTCAAACAGGCCCTGGGCAAGATCCCCTTGAGTGTCCATCTTGGACTTTACAACGACGAAACCGCTGCTGAAAGCACCTGGCATGTTCCGCAGGCACATTATCTTGAAACCTGGAGCGATGCCCGGGCGTACGACGGCACAACGACAATTCTTCAGCCGCTTATTTCACCGCTTTACGGCGGAGTTTTTTCTCAGCACGAACTCCTTGAGGAAGTCCTTGGCAGAACGGGACGAAAATCCCATGATATCGTGAAGGAGTATTGGAGAGATCGCACCCGAAGCGGCGATTTTGAAAAATTTTGGGAGATCTCGCTGAACGATGGAGTTGTCGCCAATACCTCGCTTCCCGCAAAATCATTTCGTGTTCGATTGCCCGATTCCGTCAGAAATGGATCCGCGCAAAAGAATTCCGGCTTTGAGGTTCTCTTCCGTCCTGATCCGACAATCTGGGACGGCCGATATTCGAACAACGGCTGGCTTCAGGAGTTGCCGAAACCTCTGACGACGTTGACCTGGGATAATGCCGCGCTGGTAAGCCCTTCCACAGCAGAATCACAGAACCTTGAGAATGGAAACGTGATTGAACTGCGGTCAGGCGACCGGACGATAGAAGCTCCTGTGTGGGTCCTCCCCGGACATGTGAACAACGCCGTGACGGTTCATCTGGGATACGGAAGGACACATGCAGGGAGAGTAGGAAAAAAGCGCGGTTTCAATGCCTATGCGTTGCGAACGTCCGCGTCTCCCTGGTCTGCCGGCAGCGTTGTGCTCGCCAAAACGGAAAAACGCGTGCGGCTTGCGGCCACCCAAATGCACCATTCGATGGAGGGGCGCCAATTAGTTCGCTCTGCACCCTTGAAGGAGTTCCTCGCCAACCCGAATTTTGCAAAAGAGCTCGGGGCCGTACCGACATCTGAGCAGACGCTTCACGGCCAGCATGAATATGACGGATATGCCTGGGGGATGTCGATCGATCTTACGGCTTGCACCGGCTGCAACGCGTGCGTTGTTGCCTGTCAATCCGAAAACAATATTCCCATCGTCGGCAAGGAACAGGTTCTCGCGGGCCGTGAAATGCATTGGATCAGAATTGACCGCTACTACAAGGGTTCCATCCACGATCCGGAAACAGTTTTCCAGCCGGTCACATGCATGCATTGCGAGAACGCACCTTGCGAAGTGGTTTGCCCCGTTGCGGCAACGGTGCATGACTCCGAGGGGCTGAACGTGATGGTGTACAACAGGTGCATAGGAACGCGGTATTGCTCGAACAACTGCCCCTACAAGGTTCGACGTTTCAATTTCCTTCAGTACTCCGAAGAAGACGAGCCGACCATCGCGATGCAGAAGAATCCCGAGGTGACGGTCCGAAGCCGCGGGGTCATGGAAAAGTGTTCGTATTGTGTCCAGAGGATCAGCTCGGCGCGTATCGAAGCAAAGAAAGAATCGCGGTCGATCCGCGACGGTGAAGTCGTCACTGCCTGCCAGGCCGCATGCCCTTCACAGGCGATCGTGTTCGGCGACATCAACGACCAATCGAGCCGCATTGCGCGATTGAAAGCAGAACCGCACGACTACAGTCTTCTCGCCGAATTGAACACCAAACCCCGCACGACGTATCTGGCGAAGGTGACGAATCCGAATGATAAACTGGCGTAAGCCGCTTGAAGAACAACGTTCAACATATTACCATCGACAATCAGCCTTTGATCAAACCCGGTCACACGTACGGCTCGATCACAGACAAGATCACGTCCGACGTCTTTGAGCGCAAGACTCCCAAAGGGCTGATGGTGGGCCTGGCCATTGCCTTCGCCCTGACGATGGTTCTCTTTCTTTCGATCGCCTATTTGCTCGTCAAGGGTGTCGGAATATGGGGTATTAATATTCCGGTGGCGTGGGGATTCGCCATTATTAATCTTGTCTGGTGGATCGGGATCGGCCATGCAGGAACGCTGATCTCCGCCATTCTTTTGCTGCTCAATCAGCATTGGCGGAATTCCATCAACAGGTTTGCGGAGGCGATGACCTTGTTTGCGGTCGGTTGCGCCGCTCTGTTTCCTCTTCTGCATTTGGGCCGGCCGTGGGTGTTCTACTGGATCATGCCCTTGCCCGATACGATGGCTCTCTGGCCCCAGTTTCGCAGTCCGCTCACCTGGGACGTCTTTGCCATCAGCACCTATTTCACCGTGTCGTTCATGTTCTGGTTTGTCGGACTCGTCCCCGATCTTGCGACCATGAGGGATACGGCGAAGAAAAAATGGATGAAAGTGATCTACGGAATTCTTGCCATGGGTTGGCGCGGGTCCGCAAAACACTGGCATCGGTATGAGACCGCTTATCTGCTGCTTGCCGGGCTTGCCACGCCCCTCGTTATTTCCGTGCACAGCGTGATCAGCTTTGACTTTGCCGTGAGTGTCATTCCGGGTTGGCATTCCACGATCTTCCCTCCCTACTTTGTCGCGGGTGCCATTTATTCCGGGTTCGCCATGGTCCTGTGTCTCGTGATTCCGGTTCGCAAGGTTTATCATCTGGAAGATTTCGTCACCGACCGGCATGTAGATTACATGGCGAAAGTGATGCTTGCGACCGGCCTCATCGTTGCCTACGGTTATGCGATGGAAGCATTTTTTGCGTGGTACAGCGGCAACGACTTTGAAAAATTCATGATGGAGAACAGGACCGGCGGCCCATACGGATTCATGTACTGGCTTTTGTTGCTCACCAACATCGCCATTCCGCAATTACTCTGGATCCCAAAGATCCGCCGGAATCTTGTCTGGCTGTTTATCATTTCCATCGTGATCAATATCGGAATGTGGCTCGAGCGCTTCGTGATCGTGGTGACGAGTCTTCACAGAGATTTTCTGCCGTCGTCGTGGGACATGTACTATCCTACGATCTGGGATTGGGCCACCTATGTCGGAACCATCGGACTGTTCCTCTGTTTGATGTTCCTGTTCATTCGACTGATGCCCATGATCTCGATTTTCGAATTGCGTCAACTTTTACCCTGGAAATCAGGGCAAAGAAAACACTAAAGGGGTTACCGATCGTTATTGTTCCATAGCCAAATGACCGTTCACTGTTTGCTGTTCACCATTCACCACGCTTTATTCAAGCTATGATTCGTCCCCCCATATACGGGCTGATGGCGGAGTTTAACACCCCGGGGGAGATTCTCGAAGCCGCGGAAAAGGCATACGAGAAAGGCTATCGCGCGATGGACGCCTACTCACCGTTTCCTGTCGAGGGCCTTTCGGAAGCAGTCGGATTTCGCCATACGAGACTGCCTCTGTTTGTCCTGATCTGCGGAATTGCAGGAGCCCTGGGCGGATTCTTTCTCCAATACTATGCTTCCGTGATCAGCTATCCGCTCAATATCGGCGGGCGGCCATTCAACAGCTGGCCGGCATTCATTCCGATCACATTTGAAACCACCGTATTGCTCGCAGCCCTTGCCGCGGTGATCGGCATGCTGGCGCGCAACGGACTCCCCCGCCCGTATCATCCGGTTTTTAATGTAGCCCGGTTCAACCGGGTTACAAGGGACAAATTTTTCCTGTGCATCGAGGCAACGGATTCCCATTTCGATCTTAAGAGAACCGGGGCCTTTCTCAAGTCACTGAAACCGACGCACATTTCTGTGGTCGATCATTAAACTTATGGGTCGGATTCTCCCCATCATATTGCTCGTGGTCGCAGGCTGTCATCTCGACATGTATGACCAGCCGAAGTTCCGTCCGATGACGACCAACACGTTTTACGCCGACAGTTCCGCTGCCCGTCCGCTTCCGGAAGGAACTGTTGCACGCGGACAAGCAAAGACCGACGGGCACCTTTTCACCGGAAGGGTTGATGGAGCGTTCACGAATCTCTTTCCGTTTCCCGTGACGGATTCCCTCCTTCACCGGGGACAGGACAGATTCAACACATTTTGTTCTCCGTGTCACGGACGAACCGGCGACGGCCGTGGAATGATCGTTCAGCGCGGATTTCCCCAGCCGCGTTCATTTCACAATGATACGCTCCGTCTTGAACCGGCGGGGTATTATTTTGACGTCATGACCAGAGGATTCGGAAGGATGTACAGTTACGCGAGCTCCGTCTCGGCGAACGATCGATGGGCTCTTGTCGCCTATATTCGGGCATTACAACTGAGCCAGAGAACTCCCGTGGCCAATCTGACAGAGAACGAACGCGCAAGACTTTCCGGAGACCATGAACGATAATAATCCACTTCAGGATATTCTGGGCCGAATCCGTACCCGGGCGTTTCAAATCGGCGTCGCAGGATCGATCCTCCTTGGCGTTGGAGCGTGGACCGCGACCAACCAGTTTTACGAATCTTACCTTTTAGCCTATGTCTACTGGGTGGGAATCTCGCTTGGATGCCTTGGACTTTTGATGCTGCATCACCTGGTTTCCGGCCGGTGGGGCCACGTCATTCAGCGGATTCTGGAGGCAGGAAGCAGAACGATCGCCCTCATGGCAATTCTCTTCCTCCCGGTTCTGGCTGGAATTCACCATTTGTATTCCTGGACGCATGCGGCCGAGGGAGGGCACGGGCATGTCGCTGCAAAGTCTGCGTATCTCAACGTTCCATTCTTCATGGAACGCACTGCGGTCTATTTTCTTTTCTGGATCGTGATGGCATTTCTTTTGAGCGCCTGGTCGCGCAAGCAGGATCAAAACGCCGACAGTTCGTTGACGCGTCGATTGAAGATCACGAGTGCCCCGGGGCTCATCGCCTTTGTTCTCATCGGTACGTTTGCATCCGTCGATTGGATGATGTCCCTGGAACCTGAGTGGTTCTCGGCCATCTACGGCCTTATGATTCTCGCCGCGCAGGGCCTTTCAGCATTGACATTCAGCATCGTCGTATTGCGGGTGGCGGGTGGACTGAAACCCTGGTCTGACATTCTCAGCACCACTCATTTCCATCACCTTGGAAACCTGACCCTTGCACTCACCGTGTTCTGGGCCTATCTGGCTTTTTCCCAGTACCTGATCATCTGGTCGGGGAATCTCCCCGAAGAAAATTTCTGGTATATCAACCGGCTCAACCCCGGCTGGAGTATTGTCGGTCTTCTGATTCTCATCGGCCACTTTTTTGTTCCTTTTTTACTTTTGCTCTCGCGCAAATCCAAGAAATCCATTCGCCCCCTGGCGATCATCGCCGGCGGAATATTGCTGATGCGGTTTGTCGATTACTTCTGGCTGGTGAAGCCGGCTTTTTCCGCGTCTGCGTTTTCGTTCCATTGGATGGACATCGTCGCCCCGATTGCAATCGGAGGACTGTGGCTTGGGTTTGTCATTTTTCAATTCCAGGGCGCTTCGCCGGTCGTGCTGAATGATCCTCGGTTTGACCATGGGGAGTTGCGGCAACATTGATGAAACACGAAAAACATACCGCTCCCACCTACGAAGTACGGGATGCTCATTTCCGCGGGCTGCTCTATACGGGGATCGGCCTTCTTGCACTCATCGGCCTGAATCTGGCCATCTCGTGGATGGCGTACAAGTACTTCGAGGATTCATCGGCGCAACCCGGGGAGTTTCCGCGGACATTTGCGACTCCCAAGACTGTTCCGCCAGCACCAGTTCTTCAGCCAAACCCGCATGCCGATCTGGTCAAATTGAGGGCAAGAGAGGATTCCGTGCTGACAGGATACGCCTGGGTAAACCAGCAAGCCGGCGTGGCGAGAATCCCGATCGATCGCGCGATGGAGATGCTCCTGCGTCAGGGACTGCCGGCACGTCCCCAACAAGCGGAAAGAAGGCGATGATGCGTTTAACAGCACTTGTGATTCTGATATCATTGGCGTTCGGCAGCGCCGCAGCGCAAATTTCCGGCAAACAAGTCATTGACGAAGTCCGCATCGACCAGAAATTGAATGAGCAGATTCCGCTCGACCTTGTTTTTCGTGATGAATCAGGAAACGAAGTCGCGTTGTCGGAATATTTCGGCAAGAGGCCGGTCATTCTTGCCCTCGTTTATTATGAATGCCCGATGTTGTGCACGCAAATACTCAACGGAATGGTCGCAACGTTCAAGACATTGAATTTTTCGATCGGGAAGGAATACGACGTCGTAACCATCAGCATCGATCCCGATGAGACCCCCGCCCTTGCTGCAGAAAAGAAGAGCAGGTATCTGAAAACCTATGGGAGAGAGGGCTCGGAAACAGGTTGGCATTTTCTGACAGGAAATCAGGAATCGATCGACAGAATTGCCGATGTGACCGGTTTCCACTACGTGTATGATTCGACTTCAGGGTTGTATGCACACGCCAGCGCCATCATGGTGTCAACGCCGGGCGGCACCCTTGCTCGATATTTCTTCGGGATCGAGTACCCGGCCCGCGACCTTACGTTTGCACTCATGGAAGCTTCAGAAAACAGGATCGGCAATCCGGTGGAACGCATTCTTCTCATGTGCTACCAATATGATCCGGCCGCAGGGAAATACAGCCTGCTCGTGTCGGCGATCCTGAAGATCAGCGGTGTCATCACGGTGCTTGTGATCGGCGGGTTCATGCTTATCATGCTGCGAAAGGAGCGGAAGAAAGCGGAACTAACTCAAACAACAGGAGCGGAACACTAATGTGGGATTTTCCTCTCCTTCCGGTTGCGGCATCGACGACGGCGAATGAGGTTGACGCCCTCTTTTACACTCTCGTCGCCATTTCCCTATTCTTCAGCGGATTGATCACCATCGGACTGGTGTATTTCACCATCCGATACCGAAAGAACTCAAAGGCGAGCCGGGCCAACCCGCAATCTGAAAACCTTCCGTTGGAACTCCTGTGGTCCATTATTCCGCTTATGATCAGCATGGGCATTTTTGGATGGGCAGCAAAAGTCTTTTTTGACATGCACGTCCCGCCGGCAAATGCGCGTGAAGTCTATGTGGTGGCCAAGCAATGGATGTGGAAGATTCAGCATCCGCAGGGGAATCGTGAGATCAACGAACTCCACGTTCCCATCGGCGTTCCTGTCAAGCTCGTCATGACGTCGCAGGACGTTATTCACAGTTTCTTCATTCCGGCTTTTCGGCTCAAACAGGATGTTCTTCCGGGCCGGTATACGACCCTCTGGTTTGAAGCGACCAAAACCGGGGAATTCCATTTGTTTTGCGCCGAATATTGCGGTACTTCCCACGCTTCCATGAAAGGCCGCGTCGTGGTCATGAAACAGGAAGACTTTGAACGCTGGCTGGCAGATGCAACGCCGGGAGAACCGATGATCTCCACAGGAGAGAAGCTCTTCCGCCAATACGGCTGCTCGACGTGCCACAGTCAGGATACGCAGGAACGCGGGCCCTCCCTGCACGGACTCTTCGGCAAATCTGTGCGCCTCGCAGACGGGTCAACCCGCATTGCAGATAACAATTACATCCGCGAATCGATCCTGGATCCCAATGCTGCGCTGGTCGCCGGATATAAACCGCTGATGCCGACGTATACGCAGCAGCTCAGCCAGGAACAGTTGTTTGCTTTGATCGAGTACATCAAGTCGCTTGGAGGCCCTCAAGTGGCAGCTTCACGGAGGACGCAATGACCGCAACAAACGAAACTCCCCGCGAGCACTATCTGAATGACGGATACGGTATTCGTTCTTGGCTCCTGACAAAGGACCATAAGCGCATCGCGCTCCTCTATCTCATTTCGATCACGTTCTTCTTTTTTGTCGGAGGATTCTTCGCGGTCCTTATGCGGCTGGAGCTGATGACTCCGCAGGGTGATATCGTTTCGGCGGAGACGTACAACCGTCTCTTTACGATGCATGGGATCGCGATGATCTTTTTTTTCCTCGTGCCGTCCATTCCCGCTGTCCTTGGCAACTTCCTCCTGCCCATGATGGTTGGCGCGCGTGACCTCGCATTCCCGAGGCTCAATCTGCTGAGCTGGTATCTTTACATCATCGGTGGATGCTACACGATCTATGCGATGGTCACCGGCGGCATCGACACCGGCTGGACGTTCTACACGCCGTACAGCACGGGTTATTCGACAACGAACGTTGTTCCCGTTGTTGTGGGGATTTTCATTCTGGGATTTTCGTCGATCCTCACGGGCGTAAATTTTGTGGTGACGACACACAAGATGCGCGCACCGGGACTCACCTGGTTTCGTCTGCCGCTTTTCGTTTGGGCCCAGTACGCCACCAGTGTGATCATTCTACTCGCGACACCGGTGCTGGCGATTACGCTTGCTCTTCTCGGCGTCGAGCGTATTTTCCGCATTGGCATCTTCGATCCCGCCCTGGGCGGCGATCCGATCCTGTTCCAGCACCTTTTCTGGTTCTACTCCCATCCTGCTGTGTACATCATGGTGCTGCCTTCGATGGGGGTGGTCAGCGAACTCGTAACATGTTTTTCGCGGAAGCACATCTTCGGGTACCGTTTCATGGCATTTGCCATCATGGGCATCGCGGTGCTGGGATTTCTGGTGTGGGGACATCATATGTTCATCAGCGGTCAGTCGGTGTATGCCGGAATGGCGTTTTCAATCCTGAGTTTTTTTGTCGCTGTACCATCGGCCATCAAAGTCTTCAATTGGACGGCCACGTTGCACAAGGGCCGAATTGATTTTCGCACACCGGTCCTTTATGCCTTCGGGTTCATTGGATTGTTTACCATCGGCGGACTCACGGGTTTGTTTCTTGCATCACTCGCAGTGGACGTGCACCTCACCGACACGTATTTCGTCGTGGCGCATTTTCACTACATCATGGTCGGCGGGGCCGTCATGGGATACTTGGGGGGATTGCATTACTGGTGGCCAAAAATGACCGGCAGGATGTATCATGAGGGATGGGCAAAATTCTCGGCGTTGATCCTGTTTGTGGGATTCAATCTGACATTCTTCCCGCAGTTCGTTCTCGGCTTCTTGGGAATGCCCCGGCGCTACTACATTTATCCCGATGAATTTCAGGTACTCAACGTCATGTCAACCGCCGGAGCTTCCATTCTGGGCCTCGGGTACCTCATTCCGATGATCTACCTGATCTGGTCGTTGCGCAAACCTCCGACGATCGGTGCGAATCCGTGGAATGCAAAAGGCCTGGAATGGCTCACGCCATCACCGCCGCCAACCTACAACTTTGAGAAGACCCCGATCGTTACAGAAGGACCGTACGCGTATTCAGAAAAGGGCTCCGATGGCACATAGCCACGCAGACGTTTCGCATCAATTTGACGATCTCGAGCAGCAGAGAGAGGCCTCCAATCTTGGCATGTGGGCTTTTCTCGCCACGGAAGTGCTGTTTTTTGGGGGCATGTTCGCGGTGTACGCAGTTTACCGGACGCTCTATTTTGACGCGTTTGTCCAGGGAAGCAAGCACATGGACGTTGCCCTGGGGGCGATCAACACCGCAGTCTTGCTCCTCAGCAGTCTGACCGTTGTACTCGGTGTGTACGCGGTTCAGAAGGGGAACAACAAATCGCTTGTCCGCTATTTGATCGTAACGGTTCTCCTTGGGTGTGTATTCCTGGGGATCAAAGCATTCGAGTATGCTCACAAATTCTCAGAGAATCTGGTGCCGGGCGCCGATTTTGCCCTTTCGGGCCCGGACGCAGGACATGTACAGATCTACTTCCTGCTGTATTTCATCATGACAGGGCTGCATGCGGTGCATATGGTTGTCGGAATCGGCCTCATGGCCGTCATGGCCGTCATGGCGCACCGGGGCCGCTTCACACCTGAGTATCACAATCCGATAGAGGTGAGCGGCTTGTACTGGCACTTCGTGGATATCGTCTGGATCTTTCTTTATCCGCTCTTCTATCTTATTCAGGTGCACCGATGAGCGAGCACATTGTTTCCCGGAAGGTATATTTTGTTGTGGGATTCGCTCTCCTGGTATTGTTTCTGCTTACCGTGGGTGTGGCCTACATAGATCTTGGCCCCTTCAACATTGTCGCGGCGATGGCTATTGCGACTATCAAAGCGGTGCTCGTTGTACTTTACTTCATGCATGTGCGGTACGGTTCAAAAGTCATTTGGGTTTTTGTCATTGCCAGCTTGTTTTGGCTGGTGATCCTCCTCGTGTTGACGCTGAATGACTATTTGACACGAAGTGCCTGAAATCTCCGTTTCTGATTTTTCCCCCTCGTATTGCCCCCCATCAAGGGTAATTGAGTACCAACCAAAGATTCCTTACTTTATTCTCAGGCACGAATTTGCGCAACAATCTGCAATGAATTGCGCCCGTAGCTCAATGGATAGAGCATTTGGCTTCGGACCAAAGGGTTGGGGGTTCGACTCCCTCCGGGCGCACGCAGTAATGACCAAAGGGTTGGGGGTTCCCCGCCCGAACGACCGCATGAGAATCCGTCACGTTCGGTCGGGCGGGGACTCCCTCCGGGCGCACAATAGGAAAACAGCAGCATTCAAGACTCAGCGGTGGCAGGATAAACCCCAAGAAGCCAATGAAGCGTTTTTTTAAACTCCTCTTTGAACCTCTCGTCACGTTTTTCGTACGCTATCCGGCTGTCCTTTCCGGCTACATCATCTACATCTATTTTCTCCTTGCAACGCTGGAATTTTATCAGGACGTCAAAGTAAACGCTCCGGGCCAGATCTTTGGGTATTTTCAGAATTTCGACGCTCTGATCTGGATGTGGCTGCTGGCATGGGCATTGGTGAAGATCATCGAGTACCGGTCGAAGATGGAGGAACACAGGAAGAGAGAGTTGATGCAGAAGCAGGATTTGGAGTTGAAGCAGACTCAGCTCAATACCATGCACGAAGTTATTCGTTCTCTCCAACACGATATTAATAATCCGCTTACCATTATCCTCGCTTACCTTCGAAGAGCCGAGAAGGCTGCCGGGGGAAACGATGAAATCCTGAAGAACCTGGCCGAAGTCAAGACTGGGGCAGAGCGTATTGCCAAAACCCTTTCCGACTTCGCAAAGGCACGCGCCTATACAACCATTAACTCACCGGTCGGCCCACTCGCACAGCCACTACCCCATGACTCCGCACGAACAGTGGATGAAACAGGCGCTCAGGGAAGCTGAGAGGGCCTTTGAAAATAATGAGGTGCCCGTTGGCGCGGTGGTTGTCCATGAAGGGCGGATCATCGGGAAGGGGTATAACCAGATCGAAATGCTGCAGGACGCCACTGCACACGCCGAAATGATAGCCCTCACAGCGGCGGCAAGTCACCTGAAATCCAGGCGACTGGAGAAGTGTACACTGTACGTCACGCTGGAGCCCTGCCCCATGTGTGCGGGCGCGATCGTCCTTTCCAGGATTTCAACGCTTGTGTTTGGCGCTTATGACGCAAAGGCGGGAGCATGCGGGACGCTGCTGAACATCCCCGAAGACAAACGGCTGAACCACAATCCGCACGTGATCGGGGGCGTTTGTGACCGGGAAAGCGAAGATCTGCTTCGAGGGTTCTTTGGGAGAGTAAGAAGCGTAAAGTAAGCTTACCGTCCTTTTCTTGCCTCTTGCCTCGCAGAATATAGTCTTTCAGTGAACCCGCCATCTTCAAGAAACTGCCTTTCCAGTTGCCGAAGCTGCTGGTCAAGCAAATAGTTGGTCTGGTTAATAAGGCAAACCATCGTATTCGCCGCGACTTCGGGTGGAGATTCTTCGATATAATTCATATAGGTATTATAGGACTTATTCACGGTGTACGCCAAGCTCCGAATCTTGATAGCCATTGGATCACTTTTATCCCAGGTAACAAGTTTCCGCTGTCGCAGGAAGTCCTTATAGTCCAAGAGGAGCTCTTCAAGGCTCGCCCTTGCAACACTGACCAATTTGAGTTCAAATTTCCGTGATGTTCCGGAAGCCATGCTCCCCTCTGCAATGTTCTGCTTCCCGCTCCTTGCAGCTTGAACCATCTGATCCACGGTCCGCGACTTTTTGCTTATGTACAAGTCGCAAAATCGCACGGTCGCGTCATAGACTATTTCCGCCATTTGAAATGACTTGAGCTTTTGGTAGCCGCCGTGAGGCGCTATGAGATTGGTTTGAGAAGACATGAACCCCCCAAGGTTGGTAGAAGAATCTAAGAACTTGCTACTAGCTTGTCAAGTAAAGCAACTGAACGGACAAATGCTCAAACTTCCGCCTGCAGCTTCTCCGTCCTGTCCGCGATCCGCAGTCGCCCAATAAGCTCATCTAAATCGCCCTCAATGATCCGGTCAAGGTTGTACAACGTCAACCCGATACGATGGTCCGTAACCCGGTTTTGCGGAAAATTGTACGTTCGGATCTTGTCGCTGCGATCGCCGCTTTTGATCATCGAACGGCGCTGGGCTGAAACGGACGCCGTTTGTTCGTTGATCTTCTCTTCGTACAATTTCGCCCGAAGCATTTTCATCGCCCGCTCGCGGTTCTGAAACTGCGATCGCTCCTGCTGACACGCGACCACAATGCCACTCGGCTTGTGCGTGATCCTGACCGCTGTCTCCACTTTGTTGACATTCTGCCCCCCCTTGCCTCCCGAACGATACGTGTCAATCTGCAGATCTGCCGGATTGATCTCGATCTCTATATCCTCGACTTCCGGAAGCACAACCACGGAAGCGGCTGACGTATGCACGCGCCCCTGGGCTTCGGTTTCGGGCACGCGTTGAACCCTGTGCACGCCGCTTTCAAATTTCATTGTCCCGTAGGCGCTTTCCCCCACAACCGCGAAACTGACCTCTTTAAACCCACCTTTCCCGGATTCATTCCAGTCCATCAATTCGGCCTTCCAACCCTTCCGCTCGGCAAAGCGCGTGTACATCCGATAGAGGTCTGCCGCAAACAACCCCGCTTCCTCGCCGCCTGTCCCGGCTCTGATCTCCATGATGAAGTTCTTGGTGTCATTCGGGTCCAGAGGCACCAGAAGATACTTCAACTCCTCTTCCAGCCCCTCGAGCTCACCCTTCAGCTTGTCATACTCCTCTTGCGCCAATGCCTTCATTTCCGGATCGCTGACCGTCGCGAGCAATTCCTTTGCACCGTCGTAATCACCTTTCGACTTTTTATATTTCTCATACGCCTTGACGATCGGCTCGAGAGTCCGCAACTCCCGACCAAGCTCGCGGAACTTTTGCTGGTCGGCGATGACCAACGGATTGCTGAGCAACCGGTTGATCTCATCATACCGCTCTACAGATTTTTCCAAACGGTCAAACATGCTGTTTATGCTGCCTCATCCACGATGGCAGTGTCTCGCAGGGAGTATCGGCCTGCATCCTCCATCCCAAGAGCGCACCGCAGGGCCACGATCGCCACTTCGAGCTGGGATTGATCAGGTTCCCGCGTTGTGATTTTTTGAAGCCAAAGGCCCGGAGTCACGACAATGCGCCCCCACCAAGTGGCGCTATGTTTGGCGGAAAACTTGATAATCTCATAAGCAACGCCTCCGACCACCGGAATGAACGGCAGATGCGTCCCCAATCGAAGCCATAGCGTCATCTCACCGAACCACTGAATGAGGAACGAATCGAGAATGGCGAACGAAACAACCGCCACAAACATCACAATCAGCAGAAAACTCGTCCCGCACCTTGGATGAAACCGCGTGTGCTTCTGAACAACTGCCGGCAAGAGGTCATCGTTGAGCTCAAATGCGAAGACTGACTTGTGTTCGGCTCCGTGATACTGAAACAAACGCTTGATGTCCGGCATCAGAGAGATCGCTGCCAGGTATCCAACGAGAATTGTGATGCGGATAACACCTGCAACGAGATTGAAGGCAAGCGCCGTCTGCTCGACGTCAAAAAGAAACGAAGCCAGGAAGAGGGGGGTAACAAAGAAAATACCTACTCCGATTGTGAGCGCAAACACCAGGGTTGCCACAAGGGCAACGGTTGATTGGCCTTTTGCCTTGACATTTTGTTCCTTTGATTTCCCATCGCCGGCCGATTCCTTCTCCTCAACATCCATCATGGCAATTTCCGCCGACCAATTCAGCGTCTTGATGCCAAGATACATCATATCCACCAGTCCGACGGCGCCACGAACGATCGGCACTTTGCGCAATCCGTACCGCTCGTTCAGCGAAACATACTCTTCCCGTTTGACAACAATGTCGCCGTTCGCCCGCCGCACCGCCGTTGCTGCTACCCGCGGGGCACGCATCATGACACCTTCAATCACCGCTTGTCCGCCGACCTGCATCGGCTGGTTCGGATCGTAACCGGGATTGGTCGGAACCCAGCTTGATTGCTCGTTTTTCACAGTATTACTCCATGTTCTCATCATAATATAGCAAACGGGAGGGGTACTTCCAAGAAGGCGCTGCGGCAGGCTACTTCTTTGCCGAGGAATCGGACAAGCGTTCGACGACGTTCTGCGTTTTTCGAAACTCGCCCGGCTTTATGATTCGCGCAAACAGCACAAGAACAATGAACGCGGCCGCCAGGCCGGTTTTCGCAAGCAATCCATCCACACTCCCCGGTTCCAGGGGGAGGAGTTTAAACACGGAAAGAATAAGCGTCGTCACTGCAAGGAGCCGAACGATGGTTTCCCACTCGTACTCAATTCTGTAATAACGCTGAGATGGAATGTAGATTCCGACGGCGAGCACGACATAACTCAGCAGCGTGGCATACGCCGCTCCCATGATGCCAATTTCCGGTATCAGGAGAAGATTTGCAGCAATGTTTACCAACGCACTGAGGCCAAATACAACCGGGAGTATCGACGTTTTTTTCTTCAGGTAGATCCCTACAAGAAAATTCACATAAGCGCCGTTGAATACGTACGCGAGAAGGACGATGGGGATGATCACCGCACCACTCCAGTAATCCGGATGGATGAAGTGCACGCCTCCCAGGCGGACCCGGATCAAATCGTCGATGAAGAGCGTGAGGAGGACAAGCAGGGTCATCGCCACAACGGAAAACAGCGTAAACACCCTCGCAAACAACGGTTTTGCGTCAGGCTTATCCGCATGTTTCAGAAAGAACGGCCGCCATGCGTAGTCAAACATCCCGACAACGAGCATCATGAACACACCCATCCGATAATTTGCCTGATAGATACCAACGGTCGCATCATTCGTCAGCAACTTCAGAATCGGCCTGTCAATCACCTGCATGGCAATGCTCGCCAATCCCGCAGGGACATACGGCAACCCAAACCTGAGCAATTCTTTGTAAAGGCGGGATGAGAAGGCCAGTGTGAAGTTCGGAATGATCCAGCGAATCTGGACGATCAAGGTCAGCGCGGAGGCAACGAGGTTCGCCAGAAGGACGCCCTCGGCGCGCATTTCGAATACGACGAGGAAAGCGATATTCAATACAATGGTCAGGACTATGTTGAAGATCCGTATGACCGCAAACGTGCCGGCCTTGTTCTCCATTCTCAGGCTGGCGTACGGAACAAGTGCCACAGCGTCAAAGAAAAGGACCCAAGCGGCAAGCCGAATGAGGGAGGATTCTTCCGCCGGAATGCCGATGACTTCCGCCACGAAACCGGCGTTCGCGTGAAGCGCCGTCGAAAACAGGAATGAGGTCACGGCGACAGAAATGAACGGAATACTGAAGTTCTGCTTCTTGTCGCCAATCTCCATTGACGCAACAAACCGCATGTACGCTGCATCCATGCCGTAGCCAAACAGAACGGCCGCAAAGGCTATGTATGCATAGAGGTTTGCAATAACCCCATACTCGGAGGGAAGAAGAAGATTGGTGTAAAAAGGAACAAGGAGGAAGTTCAGAAACCGCCCGACAATGGAACTGAGGCCGTAGATGGCCGCTTCTTTGCCGAGCCGAAGGATTTTGTCAATCATGGAAAGGTCCGAAGGAAGGACGAATCTTCGGATTATTCCTCATCGGTCACCATCATGATGGGAATGCCGTCTTTTACGTGGTAGGTGCGCCCACAGGATGTACAGGTGAGCGTATCAGACGCCGAATCGTACCGGAGGTCGCTTCTGCATTTCGGACAACAAAGGATTTCGAGCAGTTCGGATTTTATCATGGTCAATTGCGAAAAGCATCCTCGAGAGCCTGAAGGAATTGCACAGGAGCTCGTGTGGGACGGCCGGTTTGAGAGTTCAGGAAACTGTGCACGGTATATCCTTCAATGATCGGCTCCGCCTCCCCGGCATCGAAGATCTTATAGGAAATCCGCACGCGGGCAACCGGCATTTCGTCCAAAACACTCTCGACGGTGATCAAGTCGTCGTACCGGGCAGACCGGCGGTATTTTGCAAACGCTTCGATGACCGGCAGATAGATCCCTGACTTTTCGATCTCGGAATACGGAAGGCCGATTGCCCTCAGAAGTTCCGACCGTGCTTGTTCGAAATACTCAAAATACTTCCCGTAATAGACCATCTTCATCTGGTCCGTATCGGCATAGCGAACGCGGATCTGCGTCTGATGCCTGATCATCCTGCCATCATCCCTTCCAGGCACCCATGGCCGAGAATTTTTCGATCCGTGCCTTCACCAGCTTGTCCGGCTTCAGTTTTCTGAGGGCCCGGATCTCCTCCACAAGGATCTCTTTAAGAATGGCCGCCGATTGTTCATGGTTTCGATGAGCACCTCCGGGAGGTTCCGGTATAATGCGGTCGACGATTCCCTGTTCTACAAGATCGGGCGCTGTCAGTTTCAGCGCCTCCGCTGCCTGTTCCTTGAATTCCCAACTCCGCCAGAGAATGCTGGAACAGGATTCCGGCGCAATCACGGAATACCATGCATTTTCGAACATGAGGATCCTGTCGCCAACGCCGATTCCCAGAGCCCCGCCTGAGGCACCTTCCCCAATGACCACCACGACGATGGGGACCGGAAGATGCGACATTTCAAACAGATTCCTTGCGATTGCTTCGGCCTGACCGCGTTCTTCCGCCTCGATGCCCGGATAAGCCCCAGGGGTATCAAGCAGCGTGACGATGGGCTTGTTGAATTTTACGGCTAACTGCATCAGGCGCAAAGCCTTCCGGTATCCTTCGGGATTCATCATTCCGAAATTACGAAAGAGATTGGATTTCGTGTCCCGCCCTTTTTGCTGTCCGATGATCATGATCGTCTCTCTGCCTAGCGACCCGAATCCCCCTACGATTGCCTTATCATCCCCGAATCTTCGGTCACCGTGCATTTCCACAAAATCTTTCAGCATGTGCTGGATATAATCCAGGGTGTAGGGGCGTTCCGGATGACGGGCGAGTTGAACCCGCTGCCATCGCGTCAAGTTTGAAAAGATGCTTTCTCGCA
The DNA here is from genome assembly GCA_040880975.1 of Bacteroidota bacterium. Classification (GTDB taxonomy): domain Bacteria; phylum Bacteroidota; class Ignavibacteria; order UBA10030; family UBA10030; genus JBBDYD01. The sequence continues at coordinate 65,616 of JBBEEC010000034.1, forward strand.
ACTGATTCACCTTTTTTTCCAATGTGCCAATTTCATCGACGATGTCGAGGTTGTCGGAATATTTCCGCATTTCCTCGATCTTCTGCTCCAACTCGATGATGGGTTTTTCGAATTCCAATACCGATTTAGCCATGCGAGACTTCCTTCGCTCGTACTCGACGCTTATGATTCAACGGCAGGCCGGAAACCACCGGTTGATTGCTGATACGATTCCTGAAAAGGGATTTCAACACGATTTCCAGGTCGAGAAAAAGTGACTGGTTTTTCGCGTAGTAGAGATTGTATTGCTCAATTTCCTCACCGGTCAGATTCCGGTCATTTTGGAGCTGAACGAGTCCTGTAAGCCCGGGTTTGCCGAGATGAGCAGACGGTGTGAGACGCCCGGCCTGGGAGGCAGCAGGGACAATCTGTTCCGGGGGACCTACGAGGCTTTTCCGGCCTCTGAACACCTCCGGCAAAGCGAGAAGAACGGTTGTTGGCGAGGTACCTGAGAGGACTCGCTTGAAATATACAAAAGGATATGTGGAAATCAAGAGCATGGAGGAAATAAGAAGGTCCATTGCCCTCTTCATGATCTTATTCCCCGGTCGTTCAATATTATACGATATTTGAACGAGCGGAAGGTCGTTGAGGGAGTCCACCGTTGTTTTACCGATCATGACTTCCATCGTGGTTGGAACAAGATGATAGTTGACCGATCGGCCGCTGGTCCGGGCAATAACAGAAAGGATGTTCGCGTAGGAAAGCTTTGCGGTGGAGAACATCACATCGTGGATCCGATACTCCTGAACGATCTTGCCGATGTTGTCAACACTTCCGACGATCGGAACTCCATCGACCATTTCGCCGATCCGTTTCCGTTCGAAATCGACAAATCCCACCACGACATAGCCATCTCCCACGCGCCGGCGAAGCCGCTTTTGAAGTGAACGCGCCAAAGTGTCCACGCCGACGATGAGCGCCCTCCGTCCAAACAATCTCGGCCCCTCATGGTCCGTTTTGCCGAGTGAACGGATCAGCATACGCCATCCCGGCAACGCGAGAGCAGTGATCACCCCCGCTAGGACAATGACGAGCCGGCTGAAGGCGTAGTCTTTGAAGAATGCGACCAGCGCCGACACAACAACATAACTCGCAAAGACCACCAGCACCGTGCGCGATGTGGACATCCGGTGATGCGTATACACCCCTGCGGCATACAGACCAACGATGATCAGGACGGTCGGAATGGTGTAAACGGCCGGATAGGCATAGGCCGGGAAATAGAACACCTGCCCAATTCGAATGTACTCGGCCAGAATCAGCCCGAGAACGATCAAGACAAGATCAATAAGCGCGGGAGCCAGAGGTCGGAGGAACTGGCGGGCCAGCGCCACCCAGGAGGACACAATGATGCCGCACTGGAGCGTGACGGTCAGGGGCTTCGATCCGCGCAAATGCTTCTGCACGAAGAGGTGCATGGCATCATAGAACGTCCGGATCTCGTCTATGTTGCTCCGACGGGTGCTCTCCCCTTTGTAATGGATGATCTGCGTGTTATGAACATAGAAGTTTTTCCAACCTGCCTGCTCAACGCGATAGCACCAATCCAAATCCTCACCATACATGAAGAATGCTTCGTCCAATCCCCCAACGTCCTCATAGGCCTCCCGCGAAATCATCATGAAGGAACCGCTGACCGCATCGACTTCGTAGGTTTCCTCGGGGCTCAGGAATGTCAGATTGTACCTCCCGAACAAACGTGAGCCCGGAAACAAAGCACTGAGTCCTGAGATCTTCGTGAACGCGACCCAAGCCGTGGGGAAACTCCTTCGGCATGGAAGCTGAAGGGTTCCGTCGGGATTCAGGATCTTGCAGCCGGCGATCCCGGCGTCAGGGTTCTCTTCGAAAAACTTCAGCATGACCCGGATGGTGTCTTCCTGAACAACGGTATCGGGATTCAGAAGCAGAAGGACGCGGCCCCGGGCATGACGCAGAGCCTGGTTGTTTGCTTTTGCGAATCCGAGATTGGATTTGTTGACGATGAGTTGAATATCGGGGAACCACTTTCTCACCATTTCGACGCTGCCATCATCCGACGCATTGTCCACGACAATGATCTCTCCCCCAATCCCCTTCATGGACTTTCGGAGGGATGTTAGTGCGTGGTGGAGAAATTCCCGCACATTGTAGTTGACAATGATAACGGAGAGACGAAGGGGCGACTTCGGGCGGCGTTTAGAAGGCATCGAACAAACTTTTGATCTTCAATTTCCAAACAAGCCACACTGCTTCGAACACGATACCCTTCGACATTTTCGAAACACCCACCCTCCGGTCTACGAAGACAATCGGGATTTCAATGACGCGAAAACCCTTTTTCCAGGTGAGGAAATTCATTTCTATCTGAAACGCATACCCGTTCGAATGGATTGCACTCAGATCGATCGCCTGAAGTACCTTCCGACGATAACATTTGAAACCGCCTGTCGCATCCCGCACAGGCATTCCCGTGATGTAGCGTGTATAGACATTGGCAAAGAAACTCAAGAGTAATCTCCGAATGGGCCAGTTGACCACATTCACACCGGAAATGTAACGCGACCCGATGACAAGATCATAATGTTCCGCCTGCTGCAGCATTCTCGGAAGCTCGTTGGGATCGTGGGAAAAATCCGCATCCATTTCGAATATGAACTCAAAATCGCGCTCCAACGCGTACTGAAACCCCGCAACGTAGGCAGTTCCCAACCCCATTTTTTTCTCCCGCTCGATCAGATGCACGCGGGGGTCGGAATCCTGCATCAGCTTTACGAGCTTCGCGGTCCCGTCCGGTGAATTATCATCCACAACCAGAACCTCGAAGTGCTTGCCCAGATTCAAAATCCGGGGCACTAATTGCGGAATGTTATCGGATTCGTTGAAGGTTGGTATGACAATGAGGCAGCGTTTCATAGGCTTAGCGCGCGGGCTCCGGCAGCTTCGCAGCGGACAAAACTGCGGAAACAATAAGCGACTGCTGCTCCCCGGTCAATTCTGTGTGCATAGGAAGCGAGAGCACTTCGCGGCAGGCCTGTTCGGTCACCGGAAACGCCCCTTCCCCAACGCCCGTTTGGCGGAATGCCTCCTGGAGGTGAAGGGCGATCGGATAATAGATACCGTAGGGGATCTTTTGCTCCGTGAGTTTCGCTGCGACGGCGTCGCGGTTTTTCGTGCGGATGGTGTACTGATGGTAGATATGGGTTCCAAAGGATGACTCCACGGGTGTCACGACCCCGGTCCCCTTGAAAAGCTCTGTATATCGAAGCGCAGCGGCTCTTCGGGCATCGCGCCATTGATCAAGGTAGCGAAGTTTGACACGCAGGATCGCGGCCTGAATCGAGTCGAGCCGGCTGTTAACACCAAGAATCTCGTGTTCATACCGAACCTTCGACCCATGGACGATGATCATGCGCAGTTTCTCCGCAATCGCATCATCATTGGTAACGATCATCCCTGCATCTCCAAAGGCACCGAGGTTCTTGCTCGGAAAGAAACTGATCGCACCCATGAGGCCGATTCCGCCCACCTTCTTACCCTTATAGTCGGCACCCATTGCCTGGGCAGCATCCTCGATAACGGGCAAACCATGCGCCCGGGCAACATCCATGATCGGGGCCATGTCGGCAGACTGGCCGTAGAGGTGCACCGGCATGATCGCCTTCGTCCTTGGCGTTATAGCTTTTTCGATGAGTGCAGGGTTGGTATTGAAGTTAGCGTGATCGATGTCGACATAAACGGGTTTGGCTCCCAAGAGGGCAATGGTCTCTGTTGTTGCGACAAACGTAAAGGGAGTCGTGATGACCTCATCGCCTGGTTTGATGTCCAGGGCCATCATCGAAACCTGGAGTGCGTCCGTACCCGAGGCGCATCCGACCGCGTGCTTTACTCCAAGATACACCGCCGCATCCTGTTCGAATTCACGGACCGCCGGACCCAGAATATACTGGCCCGATTCCACAACAGCCTGAATCGCCGCGTCAATTTCCTTCTTGATTTTCTTATACTGGCCGACCACGTCGACCATCTGGATGTTCATGGGTGAAACGCTGATAGTAAAGGGTGAAGGGTGAAGAGTTGTGGTTCGGTTGATTAGTGATCAAGTCGATTTCGTTGCTTTGATAGAACGCGTGATTCCGCCGAGGAGCCTTTGGACATGAACAAGGTGTTCCTCAAGCATGTCAAATCTCTCTTCAGTAAGAAACCCAAGTTTCAATGCGATCTCAGCCTGAGTGTCGATTTCGCTGCACGAGCCCTGAGATATGTTGAGAAAGTGCAGTTTCTCGGCAACGGATCTCCGGGTAAGCCCTTCTGCTATGTTGGAAGGGACTGAAACTGCGGCCCTCCGCAGCTGAGAGGTCAGCCCGTAGATCTCCTCCTTTGGGAATTCCTTTGTCACCTCATAAATCCTTGCGACCATTTCAATCGCTTTCTTCCATAAATCAAGCCGTTTATGCGGCCTTTCATTCTGCTGTTTCATAACACCCCCATAGTATTATCAAGACTGTTTACCCTTCACCCTTTCCTCTTCACCGCTGTTTACCCTTCACCCTTTCCTCTTCACTACTGTTTACCCTTCACCCATCACCCTTCACTAAGTTTGGCCTTTCCCCCTGAGCATCACCACCAATGTATTAAAAAGTATTTTCAAATCCATTCGCCAAGACATGTTTTCAATATAGAAGAGATCGTATTTCAGTTTTGTTTTCACATCCTCCACCGACCGGTCGTAACGGTATTTGATCTGTGCCCAACCGGTAATGCCCGGCCTCACCTTGAGCCGTCTCCGGTACAACGGAAGGTCCTTCTCGAGTTTCTCGACAAAGTACTGGCGCTCAGGACGCGGGCCGACAAGGCTCATATGGCCGACAAGAACATTGACGAACTGCGGAACCTCGTCGATATGTATTCTTCGGATGAGTTTTCCCACCCGCGTAACCCGCGGATCATTATGTTCCGCCCATTTCGGACCCGACTTGTGTTCTGCCTCGAGAAACATGGAACGGAATTTCAACATGGTAAACGGAATCCCGTTTCTGCCCAATCGTTCCTGGCGGTAGAGGATGGGCCCTTTGGAATCCAGCTTGATTACCGCCGCAACGAGAATCCAGAGGGGCAAACCGATCACGAGAATAACTCCGGCGGCACAAACATCAACGACGCGCTTCATCACCTCTTCCCAGGGCTTCATCAGCTCTGGCATGACCTCGATCAGAGGGAATCCATAGATCGAATTGATACGGGCCTGCCCGCTGACGATGTCATAGAGATCGGGATTGATCTTCATTCCGACCTCATGCCCGTTGCAAAGCCGGATGACCTCGAGTAGCAGATCGTGTTCCGTGGAGTCGAGTCCGATCAGAACTTCTTTCACCTGGTGACGATCCAGAAGCTCCGGCAGGTTTGGGAGGGCACCCACCACGGGAATGTCCCGATACTCCGCCCGCTTCACGGATCGCCGACCCGGCCGATGCGGAGTGATGAATCCCACGAGCTTGTATCCCAGCGCCGGGTATCGAACCACCATATCGCACAATTCGTAGGCCTTCTTTGACCAGCCTACGATGACCGTATTTCTTGCACCCACGCCGGCTTCCAGCAACTTCTTTTGAAGCGCCCGCACGGCAAGCCGTCCGATGGTTACCAATCCGAACAACATGACCCAGTAGACAACGATCAACTCGCGGGCCGAGGAGGGTGACCCGGATTGATCATCGAGAAAGACCAGGAAAAACAGAACAAGCGTGCCCACCGCCGTCGTGCGGAACAGTGTCAACACTTCATCCAGGCGCGATTGCGCATACCAATGCCGGTAAAGGCCAAAGAACCAGAACCAGATAAGCCAGTAGACAAAAATCGCCATTAAAGGCAGCCAAAGCTCCGGTTGGATCGCGTATTCGAACCATCCGCTCCCGATGCGAAGCCAGTAGAACCAAACATAGGCGGCATTGATGGTCAGGAAATCCAATACCACCAGAAGTATTTTTTCCGCCGACTTCTTCATTCAATCCTGACTCGGTCCTTTTTCAGCAGTTGATTGTACAACATGACTGTCTTATCCACCATGGTTTGAGCCGAAAATTCCCGAAGAGCCCGCTCACGGCCGCTCGCACCAAGAGAATGGCAAAGTCCCGGATCGTTGATGAGCTTTTTAATCGCATTTGCCAGCGCCTGAGGATCTCTGGGAGGCACGGTGAGGCCGGTGACGCCGTCAATATTGACAAACGTGACCCCGGTGGTGAGATTCGTTGAAACGACCGGTTTCCCGGCGGCCATCGCTTCTATCTGCACAAGCCCGTACGTTTCGCTCTTCTCGGTGGATGGAAGGACAAGAATATCGCAAGCCTCATAAAATGCATACAACTCATTTGCCAGCGCAGGTTCGAGCATGGCCGGAATCGGCGGTACTATGCTGACCCGTTGTTGAAGCCCTCGCGCTGCGATCTGCCGATCGAGGGTCGACTGGAGGGGACCCGATCCGATCATAACAAGCCGTGCGTCTGGAATAAGTGAGAGCGATTCAATAAGGTACTCAAGCCCTTTATAGTACACCAACCGGCCGACAAACAAAATAAGCGGTCCGCCATACTTCGTTCGGATTTCTTCAACCCGGGAACGCCTGGATTCAGTGTCTTTCACCCAGCCCAGTTTCACCCCGAGGGGGATCACCTCGCAACGATCACGGTACATCGGAAGAAACTCCGAAGCATCAATGAGATTCGATGTACTGACAAGAATGCGATCGACAGACCGAAGAAACTTGTGAATCAAGGGTCGGTATAGTGCAAGCGCCCATCGCTGCCGGACAATGTCGCTGTGCCACGACACAACAATCCTCGAAAAATTCCTGCGAATCCTTCGTGACAATGCTACGGAGAGCGACGCAAGCGGGAATGGCTCATGAACATGAAGAATATCTCCGGTCATTCCGGCAAGCAAACTGGCATACTGAGGGCTGATTGGGAGGGATGCGACAAATCCCCACGAAGGAGCATACAGGACGGGAACGCCATGGAGTCTCTTCTTTTGAATGCGCATCGAACTTGTGTGATTACAAACCAGCGCCTCAACGGATATTCCCTCCCGTTGACTTAATCCCTCGCATAAATTCGTGATCGTCGTCTCTATTCCCCCTACCAGCGGTGCGTAGGCCTTGCTTGTCTGGACGACTCTCATGGTTTCTTCGCCTTTCGGCCACGGCCTGTTTTCGCCGTGATGACATCCTTGTATACGCGCTCCAGGGATTTTCCAATGTCCTCCCACCGGTAATTCCGCCGCACAAACACCTGTGCATCACGGATAAGTTTGTTCTTCAAACGGGGATCGTCCGCCAACCGTAGTGTTTGCTTTGCAAATTCTTCTTCCGTGTCGGCAATCAACAGATGTTTCTCATGCGCGGCATCAATGCCTTCACAGCCGATCGATGTCGAAACAACAGGTACTCCCATGGCAAAGCTCTCGAGAATCTTCAGGCGGATGCCTCCACCTACGCGAAGCGGTACCGCAAGCATTTCATATTGTTGCAGTTCCTCCTTGAAATCCTGGACAAGTCCCCTCACGACAATTTGCCTCCCCATGCGGCTCATGGCCTCCGGAATATTCTTTCCGATCAAATGCACCTGTAGCTTCGGGGCCATCGCCAGTATTTTCGGCAATATTCCCTTGACAAACCAATCGAGTGCATCCTTACTCGGCCCCCACTCGAAATCCCCCACCAGGGCGATGGAGTTTGGGATCTTCCTCATACGTCTTGGTTTTACGAAATAACGCCCCTCAACTCCTGCCGGGATGACGTACGTTCGGGCACGCGGTTGAAGGCTCCTGATGACCTCTTCATCACGCGCTGTAATCATACAACAAGCATCGAACGTCCCGGCCATTTCGGCTTCGTATCGGCGAATCCTTGCAAGCTGACTCTCAAGCCAATATCGCAGGACCCGCGACTTCGCGACCGATCGAAAACGCTCCATGATGACCGACTCGACGTTGTGCTCACGAAGGACAATGGGCATCCCCGCCAGTTCCCTGCACAATAATCCGTACCGCGCCATGTGCAGATGGTCGATGTGAACAACCTCAAACGACTCCCGTGCAAGCAGAGTCCTCAAGCGTTGCTCAAGAGGGTCCGATTGATATTTCGAAATGTTATAAGGAATGTCTGAAAGAAGGTTTCGAATCGCGCCCGGCACCGAATTTTTGTTGGAATGAGGAATCGCGATTAAATCACAGAACTCAAGCAAAGGCCGTACATCCGCAGGGCCGTGGACATCAAGGGCCACGAGCGTGATGTCGTGGCCGCGAAGGGCAATATATTTTGTAAGATTGAAAATTCCGACTTTTCCTCCATCAGACAACGGAAAAGGGACTTGGGGGGATATTTGGAGAATCTTCATCGCTTTGCCGTTGCCTCTTTCCGAGCAACGATGAACCCTCGATCGCCGAATCGCCCTGTTAAGGCGGAGATGGATTTGTTGATCAGGTCGGTCAGAACCGTTCGAAGTGATTGCATCCGCACGAGCTTTTCCTGCCTGGAATACACGACTGTGAATCCCGACTGCTCAAGAAGTGTTCGCATTGTCCCCAGATCATAATAGAAAAGGTGGTACGGTTTGTCTGGAGACTCCCGTTGAAAATTCAGAACCACCCTCATTCGAGGTATGATCCCATTCAACTCCATTGGAAATGCGAGCGCGATGATGCCCTTCCCGGAAAGGATCCTGGAGATCTCCAGCATAGTTTCTTGAGGATGAGCAAGATGTTCGATAACGTCGCCGAGGAACACGACATCAAATGCTTCGTTCGTGAACTTCTGATCTTCAACCGTACCTTCACGAATATCGACATGAAGATTCTTCCTCCCCCAGTCCGCCATCTCCCTGGAAACTTCCACACCTATTGCGGTAAATCCCCGATGTTGAGCTTCTGCCAGCATCGCTCCTCCCGCGCATCCCACTTCCAAATATCTCTTACCGCCGGCGTGCTTTTCGATGATCGGGAGAAACTGCCTCGCCTCGTGTTTCAGTTTTTCAACTTCTTCTGCATACGACCGGTCTGTCGTTCCACATCGGTAGTCCCTTTCAAAATACCCGACATTGTAAAGCGCGAGCACTTCTTCGGAAGCAAGCATCGGGTGAAGCGTCCCGAGACCGCAGGACACGCACCGAACGACGCGGATCTGCTGTTCCTTATAGTTGTAATAAAAAGGAGTTGCGGCCAGCTCGTTATTGCAGAGAAAGCATCGGTTCATCGTTGTACCACGTTGATTGGATAAATACTCCCGTTCACAAAATGAAATGGCAGGGTTATCAGTGCGCGGGCATAATAATACGCGTCCAATGTAAATTCCCGCCTCCAGAAAAACATACCCCGCAAAAGATACAACGGAACACGAAGGAGCATTCCGATCATCAACAATATAAAAAGAGTGTATCGGGAAGGTCCGGCAAAATGCTTCTGAAAGTACAGAAGTTGCGATCCCTTTGTCCAAAGAACACGCTGATATCCGTTTTTTGAAGAGCTCCCCCAATGATGGACGACATTCACCCCGGGGAAGAACCACGTCGCCATTCCCGCCTGTTTTGCCCGATAACAAAGATCCGCTTCCTCCCCAAACATGAAGAATCGTTCGTCGAGGAGGCCGATCGTTTCAAACACGCCCCTATGGATCATCAGGAACGCCCCCATCACCCAATCCACCTGGCCGGGCTTCGAACAATCGAAGTTCGTCATGTAATATCGGCCAAACAGACTAGACCGCGGAAAGATCCTGTAAAGGAAAAAGGATTCAGAGATCAGATTGATCACCGAAGGAAATGACCGGACGGACGGTTGCAGAGACCCATCCGGATTTCTGAGCGTACACCCGGCAAGCCCAATTTCCCCCCTGCTTTTGAGAAACCGAACCACATCATCGCAAGCGCTCGCCGGCATTTCGGTGTCCGAATTGAGCAACAGAACGTACTTTCCAGTCGAATTCCTGATCCCAATGTTGTTTGCCGCTGCAAACCCCAGGTTTGCCGAGTTCCTGATGAGCCGGACATCGCGGTACGTTTGCTCCACCAGATCGGCGCTCCCATCGGATGAGCCGTTATCGACCACCACGATCTCCCAAACTAAAGACGACGGGTGTGCCCTGAGCGAATCGAGGCAGGTCCTGAGCAATTCCCTGGTGTTGAAACTGACAATGATGATTGAGAGATCCATCACGCCTGGCTCTCTTCTGCCAATAAACTCTCCCAATCATATCCCGGCGCCAGACATGACCGTTCAACCGCCGTGGCGATCGTTGGTATTGGCGTCCAGAGCATTCGCCGCTTACCGAAAGCGATGTTCCTCCAGCAATAGGACCATGATTGAATCACTGCTTTCGCGGTAATTTTGTCCGATTGAAGAGAACGTATCACTGCAAGAGGATTGAAGATCTTCTGCTTCGTAAGACTCAACCAAAGCCCTGTGTCTGAATTTCCATGAGTATAACTTCGGAATACGGCTTCTACTTTCTGAAGCGTTGTCTTTGCGGTGAGAAACGTCAGGCAAGTGGAATTCGCCGTCCTCCATTGGCTGTTTTCAAAAGACCGAAGTTGTGCCCGGGTATTGTGGAGATCCAACCGATAACAATCCGGATGGTCGAACGGAGCCACGAAACTCACATCCGCATCCGCTCGTATAAATCGTATCATGCGCTGGAACTGATCGGGAAGATAATAATAGTCATCTTCGGCAAAATACACGAGGTCGGAATCTTGTTGACCCAGGAGTACGTCGATTTGAAGTCCAAATGTCCCGCGGTTTCCTGTTTTGGGTACGGGGATCAGCTCAAGATCCTGGGGATCGAATGAGCGTCGAAAAAGCATCTCGTACTCCGGGGGACATTGATCGAGCAGAACGAACATTTTCACCTTGAGGCCGGCAAGAGACCTCCGAAATGAATTCAGACAAACTTCTGCAAGCTTGAACTTGTCGCGGGGAAAGAGGATGGGGTCTTTCGAAATGCCCGGATAGACCCTGTAGGCCACGCTAAGATCATAGTTGTTCATGGCTGGGGTTTCCCTCTTTGCCACACTGTAAATCTCTCGCCAACGATACGCCGTTCGGACGCATCAACACCAAACATCCAAACCCCTGCACCGTACAGCAATATGAAAGCAATCGATCCGACCACGAGGGTAAGCAGATCTCCCGTACCCCTCACGGCCAACCAGAGTACGAACGATCCGGGTAGAAGGCATCCAAGACTTTTCCAAACGTAGGAATGCCCGAAATCAACCAATACATTCTTCATCTCTTTTTGGACAAACCAAAGGAGGACCATTGCCTCCACAAAGACACGAATGGCCCACACGACAGCCGTACCGACGATCCCAAACATGAGAGTTGCGTAATAGCATAAAAGGGCATACAAGACCAGCTCTGCGAGCACCACTCTCGATGGGATTTCCGGCCGACCAACGGCTTGGAGAGCTGCAACGGGAAACTGGGCAAGTGCGTTGAATACGAGCCCCACGGACAGGATCTGAAGCACCAGGGCACTTTGGGCGGCAAATTCCTGATCAAGCCAAAGAGTCAGGAAATCCTCGCTGAGAACAATGATCATCGCTGTCATCGGTACAACAAGAAGATAGACAAACTTGATGGACCGTTGGTAGAGGAACCACATTGATTGCCGTCGGGCCGGATCGTTCCATGCTCCGCTCATGGAGGGAACCAGGGTGGTCACCAGGCTCATGGGAATCGCAAGAAAGCGAATGATCAAGTCGTTCGGAACACTGAAAAAGGTTACAAAAGACAACGAAAGCAATCCACCGATGAAAAAGCGCTCCAGAAAAGACAACAATGGAGCTGCGATTTGAGAGACGGAAACCCAACCGCCAAAAGCGAGGATCTTGGGAATTTCCTTCACGACTGCGGAACCGTCAAGTTTCTTCACTTCCGGAAGCAGGATCACGGCAATAATCAGAAGGACTACTGCACCTGCATACCGGGCAAGAACCGTCAACCAAACAATCTCCAAGAGGCCACCGCCGAACAAAAGGACAACAACCGAACCTCCCCACTGAACAACTCCATTCAAAATCAGAGCAGTGTTTGCGAGTTCAAATCTGTTCATGGCCAGAGGCACACTCTTCAATGCTCCCTGGAGCAACACCGCCGGCGGAATGAGGGCCATCACTCTTATTCCTGATTGGGCTAAATCTTTTAGCCCACCCGAAATATTGAGGAGGGAATAGACATCGGCAAACGAGAGTGCGAAGAGCCCTATGCCGGCAAGGATCCCGACTCCGAGGCTCAGTAGAACGCTTGCCTGAAGAATTGACGCGGCGCGGGAACCTGACGATCCAATGGACCCTGCAACAAACTTCACGGACGCCTGGCCGATGCCGGCATCCAGCGTGGCCGAGTAGCCAACAAAGAGCCAAAGAATGGACAAGAGGCCAAAGCTCTCCGTCCCAAGAACACTGACAATAAACGGAAGACAGAAGAACGCCACGAGAAGCACAATGACGTTTGTTGAAAAATTCATGAAGGAGTTAAACCAGTAGGACCGTTGCAGCGGCATGCTAGTGTTTGATCGGGGGATGTCTCTGGACGCCCGCGCCTTCGTACTCATTTATCAGGAACGCGCCGGCGAGTGCGATCAGCAACAGGGGTTCCCGCTCAATGAACACATTGGAAGTCACCGTGACAACAAGCAGGCTTGCAAGCACCGCCCATGAGCCGTGGACAAACGCGCGCTTTTCCGATCCCACAGGAACAATCCGTGTGAGCAAAAATCCACGCCAAAGAACAGTAGAATAGAAACCAAGGAATGCTATTGTGCCGATGAGTCCGACCTTGAACAGAAGGAAAAGATATCCGTTATGCGCGTACCAGGTTTCAACGGTGGTGTGAACGAGCAGATTAAAAAACCGGAACGAAGTTCCAAATCCGTGGCCAATGAACGGGCTTCTGAAGATCGCGTCTATGATCGCAGTTGATTCGGCGATCCGATTTGTGAACGAAACATCCTGCAGTGCTTCCCCTGAAGATACGAACCGTGCAAACAACGACATGATCGCCGCTTTTCCGAGCCCTCCGAAGGCAAGAACCGCGGCCGTAGCGCCACCCGCAACGACAACAGTCGACCAGAGCAACATCAGTTTTTTCCTTCCCTCTGCAAGGAGGAAGAGAAGAACGAGCGCGGCCACGGCGGCGATCCAGAACCCCCGCGTAAACGTAGCCGCAAGCGCAGCGGCGTTGATCAGGAACACCAGCGCTGTCGCACTACGATACCTCGTACCACCAGGTCCATGCACCCATACACTTGCCGCAAGAACAACCATGGCGAAGAAGAAATGAACGCTTCCCGGCTGACGTCTTCCCAACAGTCCGCCGTAGATCTCAGCGGCAAGAGCCGACGACGTGTACATGGTGAGGTTGTACGCCGCCAGGCCAACGGAGAGAAGCACCAGCGACACAACGACGGCTTTCATTCCGACTTCTTTTCTCAAAATCTCCCGGGCGGGGAAAAACACGAATAGAACAGATGTGATAAGAACCTCCCGAAACCACAATCCCGGAACAACATTGTTCAAAAATCCGATAACGATCGACACGAGGCTCACAAAAAGAAAAACCAGCAACCAGCCCCCCGCCCTGTCCATTATGAGGGCTTTTCCCCGGACCAGGATACTGTCAATCAGCCAATATGCGAAGTACCCATAGAAATACACTCCGAAAAAGACCTCTTGTGGAGAAATCTCCTGAGTCCTTCGAAGGAAAATGGCGTGCATGAGAATGACCGAGAAGAGCCAAACGACCGGGTTTCTGTAACTCCAGAAAACAAAAACCGAACCCAGGAGTGCAATCGGTAGGAAGACAGCGGCATCAAGGGTCGCAACAATCGTCACCGAAGTGAGAAGAATTGCAAGGAAGAGAAGATTGATCGGATGGGAAAGAGATCTGATCGATGTCATTGCGGTCAATCCGCCATCAGCTTCCGGCGGACTCTTTGCTCCTGCGGATCCGCAGGAGTGAGCGGATGGCGAGGTGCACCTCGGGGCGATCGGCCATCAATCCCTGATAGCGTTCCACGATCAACGCCCACCCGATCGAAGCCAGGAAAGCCGTGATCACGGCGCTCAAAACGATGATGGATCGTTTCGGACTTGACTTCTTTTCGGCCGGAACGGCCCGATCGAGAACAAGGAGAACAGGAACTTCCTTCTGCTCGTCGATCTTCGCCTGCTCGTACAGGGGGATAAGGAATTCAAGAAGTTTCTGATGGATCAGGACCTCCCGCAACAGGCGCATCGATTGAACTCCGGTTTCGGGAATAGTCGCAACCTTCTTGGTCAACTCGTCAAGCTCCACTTTCATCCTGTCAACGAGGCCGTTGTCGGATGAGACAGTCCGCTCAATGATGGCCAGTTCCACTTCTTTCATGGTCTTCGCCGCATAGATCTCTGCTATCGCCGCCATCCCGGATGCCCGTTCATCCAGGATGATCATCGTGCCGGAACGCTCCTGGTAGGCCTTCAGACTGTCTTCCTTCCAACGAAGGATGACCCTTGTCGCTTCCACCTGTCTTTCAAGGAACTCTCTGTTGCTTCCCGCGTTCCGTGTCGCCAGCTGGATGCTGATCGCGTTCAGAATCTCGGCGAAGGCATTCGCCATATCAGCGGCTCGCTGCGGACTTCGGTCGAACACTGTGATCGTCAGGTATTCTTCGGGCTCGATTTCAAATTCGACATTCCCGATCAGCGTCTTGACGGCCGATTCCATCAGCGTGTCCGGGATGTCATACGCGGTGAACAGATCAAACCGCCGGACAACTTCTTCCATTGCGGATCGGCTGTTCAGGATCGCAAGATAATTGTACAGCCCCTGCCCTTGCAGCATTGTTCCAATCCTCGCGGTCGAGGTAATGCTCCGAAGCAGGGAGCTCGCGGCGCCCGCATTCAGCGTGTTCGATTCCTTGGGCGGCAGAATGGAAACTGTGGACTTGTACCAATTCGGCAAGAGCAAGCTGATGACGACTGAAAACACCACCACGATGAGTGTGCATTTTAAAACGAACCCTCTCCAGCGGATCAGCAGATTGAGAAACTCGTACCAACCGCGGACGGGGTTGCGATCAGCTGCGGGCGTTTCGGTATGTTTGTTCTCTGAGTCCATGGATTCTTCTATTTCGAAAGCTGCAGAATGATCACCGTCATACTCAGCACGACGCTGATAAAGCTCGCCGCCTGGCTGATGAGGTTCATATAGTACCCGGTCGGATAGCGAATGTCCTTCGGTATCCAAATGTAATCTCCCGGCTCGATAGTCGTATCGGACGGATCGAGCCATTCGCGAGTCTTGCCTTTGATCACGCGCGTTCCTCCCGTTTCCGCCTCCTCCCCGTATCCGCCGGCTTGTGCGATATAGTATCGGACGTCCGCACCGGTGTTGTGCACGACATATCCGGGACGGGCCACTTGACCGTAAACGTAGACCGTTCGCTGGGAGTGCGGAATGAAGATAACGTCGCCATCTTTCAGATTCAAATCCTTTGAGGCATCACGCAGTTCGAACAAGCCGACGAAGTCAACCGCGATGGTACCGCGACGTAATCCGGATTCAAGATCATAATAGGCGCGCTCTTCCGGAGTCACAAGCTGATCGGACATTCTGAGATTCCACATCGATTCGCGGCCAAGGTCCACAGCCGCTCCATCTGCCGTTACCTGCCGCCGCTCAAGCTCTGCCATCGGAAGAAAGGCAAACTCTGTAAACCCACCCGCACGCTCAACTACCTGGGATAACAGCGTACTATCGCGAGTGATCGGATACATGCCGGGGAATCGGACTTCCCCCCGGACATGGACCTTGAAGTCTCCTCTACGGTCCAGCTTCTCTCTCACGAGAATTCTGTCCTTGTTTTCCAGCGGAAGGTCCGGCAAGGTTCCTTCAAGAATTCCCGTTGCATCAATGACGGAAGTTTTCGAGGATCCGCCATCCGGTGAAAACCGGGTAAGTTCCACATTCGATGGATCGGCATTGGGCGTCAATCCTTGCGCAATACGAAGCATCGCAGCCAGGCTGTCGCCCTCCCGAAATTCATACTGCCCGGGTGCATTCAAAGCGCCGTACACGCTGACTGCGGACTGCTCGATCGTTCGTGGCGGGACGATAATAATGTCGCCTTCGCGCATGAACGGATTGTCATTTCCGTCCCGAAACGCATAAAATCGATCCAGGTCCACGAGGTGATCGGGGGCATTCTTCCGCCGTAGGATAATCCGTCGCGTCGCAGCATCTGCAGGCGGACGTCTGTTGGGCGGATCTATCATACTCTGATCGTTCGCCAGACTCACCGCTTTGTCCACCCGAAGGACTGAGTTTGCAAGGTACGGCCCGGGTTTTTGAACGGCCCCCAGGACGGTGACTACGAACGACCTCGGCGTCATCAATGTCATCAGCGGCGCCCTTGATTTAAAAGACCTTCGGATCTCTTTTTTTACAACAGCCAGCGTTTTGCCGCTCGCCGGGAACTCGCCCGTATTCGGAATGACGATGGTCCCTTCCGGGCTCACGACTAAATACGCCGGAGAACTCATGACGCCGGGTACTTGAAATTGGAACGTATCCCCCGGACCCACAACGTATTCTGTTTCATCGATCACTTCTTCAAAAGGTTGGGATGGAATACGAAGAGATTGCTGACCTTCCTGCTCAAAGAGTCTCTCGAACGATGACCCGGGCCGCGTACCCCTCGTACCGCTTTGCTGATTTGACTGACCATGAGATCCCGCAACGACGAGAAATAGAAATACCGTTATTCCAATCATTCGTTTCATACCGTTACCTCTCCTCATACATCTTCCGATAGTACTCTTTGTACTCACCGCTCACGATCCGTTCCCACCATGACCTGTTTTCCAGATACCATTGAACGGTCCTTTTCAACCCTTCATCGAATGTCACTGATGCCTTCCATTTCAATTCTCTCTGAATTTTCGTCGAATCGATAGCATATCTGCGATCATGTCCAAGACGATCCTTTACAAATGTGATGAGCGATTCCGGTTTTTTCAGCATCGACAGGATCGATCGGACAACTTCGAGGTTATTCTTTTCGTTTGATCCGCCGATATTATAGAGTTCACCCGGAACGCCGGAATGCAGCACGAGATCCAACGCCGCACAATGGTCGGTCACTTCGAGCCAATCCCGCACGTTTTTGCCATCCCCATACACGGGCAAGGGTTTGTCGTTGAGCGCATTCGCGATCATCAGCGGAATAAGCTTTTCGGGAAACTGAAAGGGCCCGTAATTGTTCGAACATCTCGTGATCGTAACAGGAACACCGTGCGTATGGTGATACGCCAACGCCAGCAGATCCGCCGCTGCTTTGCTCGCGGCATAGGGGCTGTTCGGATGGAGCGGAGTCTCCTCTGTGAATTTTCCTGAAGCGCCAAGTGATCCGTATACTTCATCCGTGGAAACCTGAAGAAACCGCCCGACCTTGTATTCCCGGGCAAGCTCGAGCAGTACGTTTGTCCCGCCCACATTCGTCTGAACAAACTCTGCCGCTCCCTGGATACTCCGGTCAACATGCGATTCTGCCGCTATATTCACGATTGCATCAACCTTGTGGTCACGAACGATCCGCTCCATTGCGGTACGGTCGCAGATATCGGATCGGAAAAAACGATGATTCGGATTGCCCTTGACGCTCTCGAGATTTTCCAGGTTCCCGGCGTATGTCAGCTTGTCGGCATTGAAAACCTGATACGAAGGATACCGATTGAGCATGCGCATGACAAAATTGCTGCCAATGAACCCCGCACCTCCTGTGACGAGCAGGTTCACAATCTCACCTTCACATGCAAAATCATCACCATGGATCAATCCAGTTTGAATGGAGAATTTGAATCATGTTCATGACGAATCTCGTCGACGGGCTCTCTCTTGCCTTTGCCGGCATACAAACGATTCGGCAGATTAATAACCCAGCCGTCTTTGTCCGCAATATTCTTGTATCCGTGAACGACTCCCGCCGGCACAACCACCGACAACGCCGTCCCTTCTCCGGCCTCGAGGGTCACCGTGTTCCCATAGGTGGGCGAATTCTTCCGGTTATCCCAACAAACGACCTTGAATACGCCCGGTCCGACAAAACAGAACAAGTCCGCCTGATCACGGTGTTCATGGGGGCCGCGTACAACCCCTGGGGATGTCGAAGAAATGTAGGCCATGGCAGGAAAATACTCCGCCGCGAGTTCATCACTCCGAAAGAGTTCGGAAAGCCATCCGCGCCCATCGTTGTGAATGAGCAGCTCCTTGACAACAAGTCCTTCAATCGGCCCGGTTTTGAACGTCATGATTCAAATTTAATAGGAATTGGCTTCAACAACGCTACAACGGAAATATCGAAAGGTGATTCGGGAAAGGCTTTTTTCAAGCAGTAACAACAGACGGGGCGGGATTTCCTCAGTGCTGAATAATGGATGGGAAAAATCTACCATTTTTTCGAACGATTGTCAATCGTCGGAAAGGCCTCTACATTCGTTCGGGCGCCGAAATCCCCAATATTTTGAGTCCGTTTCCGAGAATGACCTGCGCACAACGGCACAGGGTGAGCCTTGCGAGAGACAGGTCCCGGTCGGGCGTGACGGCCCGATGTTCGTGATAGAATTTGTGGAAGGCCGTCGCGACGTCACTCAGATAAGCCGGAACCCAGTGCGGCTCAAATCCGGCTGCAGCCGAGCGAACCACCTCTGGAAACTCCAGAAGGAGCTTTGCAAGGGCAATCTCGGAAGGCTCTTTCAGCAATCGGGTCTGCGACGACTTGAAGCTCACGGGGTCATTCGGTTTGAGAAGATTCTCGGACTCGGCGAACCGGAGAACGCTCGCAATCCGTGCGTGTGCATACTGCAGATAATAGACCGGATTTTTGTCGGATTGCTCCTTTGCCAGGTTTAGATCGAATTCGAGATGGCTCGAGATCGCGCGCATGACAAAAAAGAAACGGACTGCGTCCGATCCGGCCTCGTCAAGCAGCTCCTCCAAGGTCACGAAATTCGCCGCGCGTTTGGACATTTTCACCTGCTGACCGTCGCGCAGGAGCGTCACAAACTGATGGATCACCACTTTGACACGCTGGCGGTCGTACCCGAGAGCCTCGATCCCGGCCAATACATCCGGAATCGTTGCGATATGATCGGCCCCAAAAATGTCAACGATGAGCTCAAAACCCCGCTGAAACTTCGAGCGATGGTAGGCGATATCGGGAAGGCGGTAGGTCGGCTCTCCCGAACTTTTGACAATGACCCGATCCTGGTCAAGGCCAAGCGCGGTGGTCTTGAGCCAGACCGCTCCATCTTTGTCGTACGCAAGGTCCTTTTTCCGAAAGGCCTCCACCACATCTTTGATTGTCCCGTCGTGGTACAGCGAGTCCTCATTAAAGAACACATCAAACCGCACTCCCATTCTGGCAAGCACGTTCTTGATCGCCTCGAACAAGGTTCGCTCCGACGCTTGCTGGCAGACTTGAAGCGCTTTTTCCTGATCCATCGAGCCAAGTGACTTCCCATGTTCTATGCTCAACGATTCCGCAATCTCGCGAATGTAGTCGCCCTGATAACCGTCCTCGGGAAACGGAAACGCGGGATCTGTTATTTGCCGGTATCGTGCATAGGTTGACTCCGCCAGCTTGCGCATTTGACGACCGGCGTTGTTGTAGTAGTACTCCCGCGTCACCGCATGACCGGTCCACTCCAGCAGGGTTGCTATCGTATCCCCAATGGCCGCTTGTCTGCCGTGGCCGACACTCAGAGGCCCGGTAGGATTTGCGCTGACAAATTCGACCTGAGTTTTTTTCCCGCCCCCGTCATTCGAACGGCCGAAACGTCCCTCATCCGCGAGAATGGTCTCCAATCGGTGGGTAAAGAACGAGCCTGCAAAATGAAAATTAATAAAACCGGGCCCGGCAATCTCAACGTGCGTCACCGTGTCCGGGTCAAGCTTCAGTGCTCCTACAATGTCCTGGGCAAAAGCCCGGGGGCTCTTTCCCGCGGACTTTGCGAGAAGCATGGCAATGTTGGTGGTCAGATCGCCGTGCTGTTCCTGCCGCGGACGTTCAAACGTGATGCGGACATCGCCGGTGTGGCCAAGTGCGGTAAGAGCCTCGCGGATCTTCTGTTCGAGGTACTTCTTCATGATGACAATTGTTATCGGGCTGAGGCGGCTCGGCGGGGACGTTGTGCCCGCGGAGATTTGCGTTTGACCGCGGGGAGAATTTTGACGGTCTTGCCGGTGTCTTCGACCGGATGGATCTTCGCGTCACTCCACAACCGTTCCAGATTGTAGAAATTGCGGACCTCTTTGTGAAAAACATGCACAACAACATCAACATAATCCAGCAGGATCCACTGCCGCGCCTGGAAGCCCTCGGAATGCCAGACCGCTTCACCCCGCTCGGCCATGCCGCCGCGAATGGCATCAGCAATAGCTTTCACCTGTGTGTCGGAATCTCCCGTACAGATCACAAAGAAATCTGTGGCCCCGCTCATTTTTCTAAGGTCCATGAGAATAACATTCTTTGCTTTTTTATCGATCGCATGGAAAGCGACGTGTTTTGCCAGCATTCGTGATGTCAATACTCTTTTCTCCTTTCTTTACCGAAACGGGCGCAGAGTCCGGTAATCTTTTCCCACAAAAACTGAAACATCCAGATATAAATTCTTGTCGATTTTTTGAAGGATGTGATCATCCGGAATGCCCAGTGCCTGCGCAACCTGCAGTGCGGCCTCCATGTTTCCCGCACGATCGATCACCAGCGTTCTCTCCAGCTCTTCCCGAACATTCCCCACTTCGACAACATCAAAACCGCGTGATCGGAGATAGTCTGTGACTCGCTGAGCGAGCTTGGATTCTCCCGCCCCATTCAGCACATCCATTTGAATCGTACGTTCCTTCTGCCCGTCCGCAATGAGCGCTTCTGAGCCTGATCCGCCAAACGTAAGCACAAGAATCAGGGCCGAGACACCAACGATGATGACTGCGGCAATGCCGAGTTTGATACGCGCTCGCGTGATGATCGGCGGGGAATCCTGGGGTGCGTGTGCTGGAGCAGGGGAAGGCGAGGTTCGGTGACCGGACATTCTAGGGCGCCTGCTTCAAAGCAAAAACCGGGCATCTCTCCGCGCGGAGGGTCGTCCGGTTTTGATACGGCAAAATATTGCTAAGGATCAGCGATCCTCCTCGCGAAAATCCGATCGAAATCCGTCATAGAAACCGGATGTCAGGCCCGATCCCATCCAATACATCGACGGAAGCTGGCGAAACTGAAGCCGGAACCAGGTGTTGTCCGACGGACGATAGTTCAGTTCGGCCCGTGTGAGGTAGATTCCCCCGAAATTTGACGACTTCGAGAGCGACCCGAACGGGGAGTGCATAAGACTGACATCAAACCGAACATCAAGCGGATCTGAGAACTTATAGAAAAGACTGTTGGTGTACATTCCAACGGAAAGCCCCTCGCCGCCGAACGAAGAATAGGACAGCGAATACGAGTGCCGCATGGACAGCCGCGACATGTCAAACCATCCGAACATGAGCCCTTCCGAAGGGCGTTTGACTGCTTCGCCGACATTCGTATGGTTCTCGGCCCTTTGGCCCTTGAATTGGGCCTGAACGGAGCCGGCAAGGCATATTCCCAAACAAACCATCATCACCAGCCGCATATTTCCTCACAAATGGTTGTAAGCATGGTACTTAAATCCGCCGTGATTGTCAAGAACGCCTGACCCGATCCGTCATTTCTGCCCGTGCACCCTCTAACTGATCCAAGGTATTGATTCCCTGAATCTCTTTGGGGTCCTGCGCCTTCACCGCAGAGACCACCTTATGCTCACGCCAAAAATACTCAAAGACATCCGTGAGATAGTACTCATTCTGGGCATTGTGGGGCGAAATATGCCTCAATCCCTCGAACAACTCCTGCGTATGAAAAAGATAGATACCGGAGTTGATTTCCCGAACGGCACGCTCCACAGGATTTGCATCGCGTTCCTCGACAATCTTCCTGACCGATCCATCGCTGTTTCTGATCACGCGCCCGTACCCCGTCGGAACCTCAAGCTCAGCCGTCAATATGGTCGCCGTTGCCTTTGAAAGGCGATGCTGGCGTATCAGGGATTCAAGCGTCTTCTTCCTGAGCAATGGGACATCACCGGAGAGAACGAGAATGTCACCATCGGTGTCTTTCAGGGCCTCCCCTGCCTGCATTACAGCATGTCCGGTTCCCAATTGCTCGGCCTGAACGACGGCTTCTGCATTCGGATGGGACTGCCGGATATAAGCCATGACGGCTTCCCTCTGATATCCCACGATCACGATGACCCTCGAGGCACGCAGCAAATACGCAAGATCTGCCACATAGTGGAGCATCGGCCTGCCATGCAGCTCAAACATGACCTTTGCCCGGTCGGGATCCTTCATGCGCGTCCCTTTCCCGGCCGCCAGAATCAGCACTGCGAGTTTTGTCAAAGGATTCACTACGGGGTCTCGGGGGTAACCGGGATGATCATATTATCAATAAGGCGCGTCTTACCGAACCGGACGGCAAGCAATGCAACGACCTCGGGGCCTTCCAAACGGGAAACCTCTTCAAAGGTCTCTTTGTCGACAAACGTCACATAGTCGATCCCGGAGTGACCTGCCTCATTCAAAAGAGCAGTCATTTCCCTGCGAAGCACCGAAACATCCCTCTCTCCACGGCCGACGAATTCTTTGACAGAGAGCAGTGTCCGATACAGTGCCGTGGCATTCTTCCGCTCCGCAGGGTCGAGGTAGACGTTTCGAGAACTCATCGCCAGCCCGTCGTCTTCCCGCAGGATCGGAGCAATGATAAGCCCAACATCCATATTCAAATCTTCTATCATACGCCGAATCACAGCAACCTGCTGAGCATCCTTTTGGCCGAAAACCGCATGATGTGGTTTGACGATGTGAAACAACTTGGCTACCACGGTGGTGACGCCGCGGAAATGCATGGGGCGGAATTTCCCTTCAAGAACGGTTGAGATCCCTTCGGTGACGACAACGGTCCGGTGTCCCGGGGGGTACATTTCTTTCGTATCGGGTGCAAAGAGAATATCCGTGCCGGCATGTTCAGCAAGTTGTTCATCCCGTTTTTGATCACGCGGATATCGTTCGAAATCTTCATCGGGGCCAAATTGGGTCGGATTGACAAAAAGGGTTGTTACCACAACATCGGCAATCGTTCGGGCAACCTCGATGAGGCTCAAATGCCCCTCATGCAGGAATCCCATCGTCGGGACGACAACGATCGACTTGCCTTCTCTGCGCAGCTGCTTCGCCTTCGATTGCATATCGCGAACAGCAGTGATGATCTCCATACTCAGAGGATCTTCTTCCCGAATCCTGATTGGATCAGTTCCACGGCAAATTCAGCAGACTGGTTTCTGTTGTCAAGGATAGGATTCACTTCGACAACTTCGAGCGACGACATGATCGCTGACTCGTTGAGCGTCTCCATGATCAGGTGGGCCTCACGGTAGTTCAATCCACCCTTGACAGGCGTTCCGACCCCGGGTGAAACCTGAGGGTCAACAGCATCGAGATCAAAACTCACGTGAAGATGATCCACATCTTTGAGTTTACGCAATGCCCTGGCCATCACCTCGGACATGCCGTGTTTGTCAATCTCCTCCATTGTGAAAATGTTGATCCCGAGATTCTTGATGAACTTGCGCTCCCCATCGTCGAGGTCCCGGGTGGCAATGAGAACGACGTCGTGAGGGAGAATTTTCTTGAAATCGCCCCCGACAGATGTGAGCTCTATGGCTCCGAGCCCGAGGGAAGCAGCAAGAGGCATGCCATGAATATTCCCCGAAGGAGTCGTTTCGGAGGTATTCAAATCACCATGGGCATCGATCCACAGGACACCAAACCGTTTCTTTTGCTTTCTGCAAAGAGAGGAAATTCCCGCGATGCTTCCGATGGCGATGGAGTGATCACCGCCCAAGACGAGGGGAAACCCGCCGGCAGATATCACCTTTTCAATTTTTCCGGAGAGGAGGGTGCATGCGCGGACAATTTCGGGGAGGTACCTGAGCTTATTGTTGCGGATCTTCTGCAGTTCGGGGGGTTTGATGGAAATGTCGCCCTCATCCGTGACGGCATGGCCCAGGGCACGGAGCTTCTCAGCAACGCCGGCAATGCGAATTGCGGAGGGGCCCATGTCCACACCGCGCCTCCCGGCTCCAAGGTCCATCGGAACGCCGATGATATGGATCTTCATACATGAGGTCAGTTGGCAAAGAGCGAGAGAAGCCTGCTGATGGTTTCCTTCATATCCTTCCGGTGCACGACCATATCCACGAACCCTTTCTCTACGAGAAACTCGGATCGCTGGAATCCTTTTGGAAGGTCCTTCCCGATCGTTTGCTTGATGACCCGGGGTCCGGCAAATCCTATGAGGGCGCCGGGCTCCGCAATGTTGACATCGCCAAGCATCGCATAGCTGGCAGTGACGCCGCCGGTGGTCGGATCGGTGAGAACGGAAATGAACGGAATGCCGGCATCAGAAAGCTGGGCAAGTTTGGCGCTGGTTTTTGCAAGCTGCATGAGTGAAAGCGCTGCCTCCATCATTCTCGCTCCCCCGCTGGAGGAAATAATGATCAGGGGGTGGCGGGTTTTGATGGACTTATCGATCGCACGGGAAATTTTCTCCCCCACGACCGATCCCATGCTTCCGCCGATGAACGAGAAATCCATGCAGGCCACCACCACGGGGGCCTTATGGATCTTTCCGGTCCCGGTGCGTACAGCATCGTAGAGTCCGGTTTTCTTGATGGATTCTTTCAGCCGATCAGAGTACTTCTTGGTATCGGAAAAATTCAAAGGGTCCGTCGACTGCAGTTTCTTGTCCATCTCGCTCAACGATCCGTCATCGAGAAGGATCTTTAAATACTCTTTGCTGCCGATACGAAAATGAAAGCTGCACTTCGGACATGTGTGGAAGTTCTGCTCCATTTGATTGCGGTGAATGATCTCGCCGCAGCCGCCGCACTTGGTCCACAATCCGTCCGGGGTCTCTTTCTTGCCCTCAGAAATGATATTTTCTTTCGATCGTCTGAACCACGCCATGGCAATTCCTTTGCTCGTGCCTCTCCAAATAAGCGGCCTTGTGTTTATCAGTGGCCTGAGGATTTGGAACGAACACTCGTGCCCGCTCCCAGTTGTCGATTCGACCGTAAAACACAATATTTGTTTTTTGCGAACGGCATTAGGTGGCAACAGCCCTTCCCTTCACGACAAAATCCTTCAAATAGAGGGGCTCCGCTTCGGCATTGTCGAAGGCCACACCGCGGAGGGCCATTTGAACTCCGAGGGAGGCGATGATCTCGCCCCGATAGTGGTCGGCGACATTGAGGAACCTTGTTCTGCTGCTTACAAGGGGACTGACCATCTCGATGGAATCCGTGAGGATGACAGTCCCGGGGGTCGTGGGAATCCTGGTCGGCAATGCCTGTGCGGCGAGGAGAATGGTTTCGCCCACAGGAAGAATCCCGTCCGGACCGGGTCGAAACAGCCCCACATAAAAATCCCCTTTTTTTGCGTCTAATGCCACTACAATATTCTCGGCATTCGGCGCCGCTTGAAAAGCGGAGTGTGCAAGGGCCCCGAAAGTGGAGACAACGACCAGGGGTTTCGCGCTGGAAAAACACAGGCCCTTTGCCGCGCTGAATCCGATCCTGAGACCGGTGAACGACCCGGGCCCGGAGGAAACAGCAATGGCATCAAGCTGAGAAAGCGAGATGTGTTGTTCACCGAGGAGGGAATGGACAAGCGGAAGGAGTTTCTCAGAGTGGATCGTTCCCTCGACGAGAGTCTTACTGCATCGCAAATCATGATCGTCTGCCAGACCTGCTGAGCATACGCGGGATGATGTTTCCAAACCCAGGACGATCATGGCACGGCTTTCTTCTGAAGATTCCCGGGATCAGATCGAGCGAACATGATCTCGCGCTCCGATTCTGATTCCCCGAGCCTGATGTTCACATCGATACGGCGATCCGGAAGCAGATTCCCGAGACGATCTGCCCATTCCACCATGCAAATCCCGTCGCCGAAGAAAAGCTCCTCATATCCCAGGTCGAGGATCTCGGCGGTGGAGCTGATTCGATAGAGGTCCAAATGATGAATGATTAGTTCCCGCCCGTCCGGATCTCTTGCCACGTAGCGATGAAGGAGCACAAAGGTCGGGCTTGCGACCGGCAGGGTGACTCCCAACGCCTCGCAGACCCCTTTGACAAACTGAGTTTTCCCGGCTCCGAGGTCTCCAACGAGACCTACAACATCGCCCCGCTTCAGCGTTTGGGCGAACTCCCGCGCAACCCGGCGGGTCTCTTCGGTTGAATGTGTCCGGTATTGACCGGTCATGCAGTTTGCGGCCGGAGAGTTATCACCGGAAGGATGACCTCTTCCATCGAAATACCCCCATGTTGAAAGCTATCCCGGTACTGGTTGAGATACTTGTGATAGTCGGTGGGATAGACGAAATAGAAATCTTCTTTTGCGAGAACATAATTCGTCGTCACGCTTCCGCTCGGAAGCTTGAAATCCGCAGGAGTCTTCACGAACACCGCCTGACGGTCGTCCACTTTGAGATTCCTGCCATGCTTGTACCGAAGGCTCGAAGAGGCCTCGCGATCCCCGACGATCCGTGATCCTCTCAGGCATCGTACGCTGCCATGATCCGTAGTGAGCACGATCGTGACATTCTTCTGCCTTGCCAGAACCTTCAACATGCTGAACAGCGATGAGTGCTGAAACCAGGATCCTGTGAGCGAGCGATACGCAGCCTCATCCGGCGCGATCTCCTTCAGCAGCGGCGAATCCGACCTGCCATGGGCCAGCATATCCACGAAATTGACCACGACCGCCGTCAGGCGCCCCGAGAGGTACGAAAGGATGTTCTGCTCCACCTGCCGGCCGAATTCGGCATCGAGAATCTTGATATACTTGGATTCCGGTTTGAGCTGGATTCTTTTCCGCTCCAGAAGTTTATCAAGGAGCTGGTGCTCATTCCTGTTCCGGCTGGTTTCGTCGTCTTCACCCGAAGACCAGATCTCGGGAAACCGCTGTTCCAGTTCCGCCGGGAATAACCCGCTGAAGATCGAGTTCCTCGAGTACGGTGTTGCCGTGGGCAGAATGCTATAATAGAGTTCACGCTCCATCACAAAATATTCGCGCAAGAGGTTTTCCATGACCATCCATTGGTCGAGACGGAGGCAGTCAATGACAAAAAAGAACACCGGACCGGTGTCGCGCAGATGAGGAAACACGTAGCGTTCCATGACATCCACGGAGAGAACAGGGCGTTTGTCCGGGCCGGCGGTGATCCAGTTCCGGTAGTTTCGTTCCACGAACTTGCCGAATTCCATGTTGCATTCGCGCTTCTGGTCGAGCAATGTCTGCCGAAGCCCCAGTTCGGGATGAGCATCCATTTCGAGATCCCACGCGGTGAGCTTCAGATAAAGGTCGGCCCAGTCCCGCTCGTCCATCGGACCCATCAGTTTCCGGCTGATATTCTGGAATTCCTGCGTATAATCACGTGAGGCATGCTCACCGGCGATCTTCTTCCCTTCCAGGATCTTTTTCACGGCGAGGAGGATCTGGCTCGGATTCACCGGCTTCGTCAGGTAGTCGCTGATCTTTCCCCCGATGGCTTCCTCCATCAGACTTTCTGCCTCGTTTTTTGTGATCATCACGACGGGCATGGATGGTGCGATATCTTTCATTTCCGAAAGCGTGCGTAACCCACCCATTCCCGGCATCATTTCATCGAGGAAGACGAGGTCGTATCTCCGTGATCGGACGAGCGAAAGGGCGTCCTCGCCATTGGCCGCGGTTTCCACCTTATACCCGCGCTCCTCGAGGAACAAAACATGAGCTTTCAGAAGGTCGATCTCATCATCGACCCACAATATTGTCTTTTTAAGAGGCATGGTACATGATGAACCTAATCATAAAAGCAGGGAGAATCAACGAAACGGAAAAAGGCCCTGCATAGTATTTGTAACCTTGACAAGGTTAGACCTTGCAAAGGTTACTTGAGAACGCAAATCGGTAACAGAACATCTTCCCTATGAAATCTGCACGCGTATGTCCAATCCACCCTCGTTGATCGTTGACCCCGGAATGCGTGAACCTCCTTCGTCGGGTTTCAGGCGCGTATACTTGTAGTAGATCGATGCTGAGACGCGGGAACTCAACGTGTAACGTATGCGCGGTTCAATGATGGTTCGAATGGTACCTTCGAGGGGCTCGCCGTCTTTCTTAAACGCCTCGCGAAAATCAAAAGCACGCCGGTTGTTCCGCGAATAGCTGTAGGAAAAATTAATGTCAATATCATTGGAAAGCGAAAGCCCAAAAAGGGGAAACTCGAATCCCCGCTGTGTGAAATTCCCGGTGAGCGTGATGTCGGACGTGTTCGATTCCGTGATGGTCCGCACGGCGGGGGAGAGATCGGTGGCTGTCGATGTGCTGTAACGGGCGTTTGCCGTTAGGCTTCCCTTCCCGACTCCTTTGAAGGTGATCGTTACTCCGATGAGAGGAACAAAACCATAGGTAACATTTTCCGATTCCGTCACTTCCCCGGCGTTTGGGGTCAATCTCCATCGCCGCCGGATCGAGGATGTATAGCCATGATCCAGCGTTACCCTGGAGGCAAAGCTGCTGAACAGCGCCATACGCTCGAGGCCATCCCATCGGAACGACCAGTTGGGCCGCGGCATGATCCGGCTGATCAATGTTCTTCCAAGGGAAAATGCCTCCATTCCCTCTTCGAAGGCCTGGGTTAGTTTGACATCCTCGGGCCGGGGGTCGCTGATATCCCTCTTGAGCTCTTCAAAGCGTTCGCTGACCTCTTCCACCCCGGTCTTGAACATGCTGAACACAAATGTGTTGGGGAATGTTACAAATGACCTGCTGACATCGCCGCTCACGGTTCTGCTCAGTTCTGTTGGAATTCCCAGAGAATTGGTCCGGATCGATCGATTGAGATTATGAGACCAGGTGAGGGTCCAGTTCAGATCGAGCCGCGCTCCTTCCCACAGAGTCCGTTGCGTCCGGATGGTGACGTTGTTGCTTTGATTATAGATGTCCGATAAGTTCCCGTTTGGCGCCCGTCTCCCTGGCACCGAGTAGCCCGTCACAAATGGAAACCCTCCCTTGGTTTTCACCACGACATCCCCGTGCGGATCGCTGGAAAGCCCCAGTTGATACATCAGAGAGGGACCGTAGCCCGTCAGGGATTCCTGGGCGAACGGCAACCTGCCAAACATGTTGAGAAATCCGTGGGTCCCCAGAACTCCGCTGTTGCGCGCGGTGTTGGAATGCGAAAACGAGATTGTGACCTTGTCCCAATCAAAAAAGGGCGTCTTGAAAAGAATACGCGACATCTGATCGAGCCTCTCACCCACTCCCCGGCCGGTTCCAGTCGTGTCGATCGGTTGCCGCGCCGCCGCGGACCTTGACGTACCCCAGATCTCATCGGCGATCACTTTGATCGTGACATCCATACCGCCTGTCGCGTTTACTGTCCTCCCTGTATTTTTGCCCAAAACACCGGCCTGGAAGTTGTTTTGCCAGTCATATCGGCTCGAGTAACGAAACGAAGGAGTGAAAATTTTGTCGAACTTCAGGACGGAAGGAACAACGATCCGCGTATTCAGAGAAACAGACTGCATATATGACCGATCGTGTCCAAAATTGATGATCTTCTTCCCGCCAAACATGTCACCAAGCATCTCTCCAAACGATCGCTGGCGCCCGAGTTCGTCGATTTCAAGATGGACGAGGCTGCTTGACACATCAAGGGTATAATCGATGGACGGGTTGATGAACCCTCCTTCGACCAGAGGCCAGGAGAACGACATCTGACGTGTCGATTCAAAACTTCGGCCCACAGGTTTCGGCAAAGCCTGGTTCCTCGCTTGCTCGCGTGCCTGCTGACGAGCCAACGTTGTTCCAAAATTCAAAGACCTCGGCAAAAAGAATATCCTTGTTCCTTTCCACGGGCTGAAGAGGAAGAAACTCTCTGCTATGGAGAAAGGTTGTAGAAAATTCTGGGTACCGAATTGGAGGCCGTAGGACACGCGGAAATTCCACAGCCATAGATGGTGGGATTGCGTCACCGGATCGCGTCTGCGCGTATTCGAGAAGGAATATGCGAACGTCATCCGGTTGATGGTCTCCGTAACCAGCCATGATGATGAGGGAACCATCAGCTGGACAGACGGGAGCGAGAAAGACTCCGTCACCGTCAAGCTGCGGCTTTGTTGACGAATAACGTCGGAAAGGCGTGCGGCCTCCTCATCGGAAGCGCCGCGTTCTTTCGCAATACTACCGGTGCGTTCTGCGGCCTCCTCAACCAGAATATCCGTGCCGGGAACATATCGAGGAACCTGCTGTACTTCAGCGTGGGAGTACGACAGCGACGCCCGCGAGCCCTTCCAGCTATCCGGAAGGAATTTGTCGAGGGTTACACTCGAATTCACGGTCCAGTTCTGATCATCGATCCGTGTCCCAAAACGGTTCTCAAGGCTGTGGAAAAAGGGATCGCGGCGGGTCATCGCGACGGACACCGTTGCAACATCGGCCAGTCGTATGGTGGCATCAGTCCGGTACGCCCATCCGGGCGTGTCGTCCACTTCGGAAAGCCGCAGTTCATTCACCCATACCTCCCCGGTCACAAACGGTACTCCTTTCCCGGCGGGATTCTCGACACCAAGCACAATTTCTGTGATCTTGGTGAGTGCAGGGTTCCCCAGCACGCGGTACGTCGCCCCCTCGGCCCCGTTGGGAACCGGAACCGATCGGGTCGGGGCAGTGGCGCTGTCGCGCCCGAGCTTCAAAGCCGTCAAGTCTTCAAAGCGAATCGTGATCCAGTTGTCCGGATGCCACCCGGGCCTGATCGGAGCGCGATACTCATAGTAGTTAAGGGAATCCGAGCCGAAACGGAGGAAAAATTCCGCGTAATAATTCGTTGTGTCGATGTACTGCATCAGGAATCCGGGCCGTTCATCACCGTGGACAAAGAGCTTCATGGTCTTGTAGCTGAACACATCCAGAGGGCGCCCAATGAGTTTCTTGACTGCCTGCTTGGACTCACCGTCGGCCAGGTCGGTGATCTGCAATGCGAGAGATTGCTCGTTCCCTTCGATCGTTTGATCAGGCCGGGTTCTATCGACCGGCCTCTTTACGCCCGGCGGGGACCGGTAAAACGGATTTTCCTCGATGCTGACACTGCTCAGCCGGAAATTATCATCGTTCTTGTTGACCGCTTCCCATTGATTGCCGACAAGATTAAACTCCGTGAGACGAACATAGACATCATTGTTGGCGCCGGTGAGCCACAATCGTACGGACTCAATATTGCTCAGGGTCGGATTGCCGATCCTCCGCGTCGATTCCTTGATGGGAATTCTGATCTGGTACCATCCGGTATTGGATTGTCCCCCCGTGACATATTTCTGGAAATCGGCGCTGGCCGTATCCAATGATATTTCGTATTCAAAATAACTGTCGGTCCTGTCAACGATGTTGTTAGCATTCAGATCCTCGGTATCGGGAAACGACCCTCGATCCTTGGCATTTCCTTCGGTTCCATGCATGGAGACATAGCCGGCCGGCGAAAGGGTACCGCGGTCCTGAATCACATAATTGTCGCCGGACGGATCACCCGTGTATTCCGGATAGGCACTCACAAATGCCGCAAACCGTTCCCTCTCTTCGTCATCGGTCAACATATCGAGGCCCAAATCCTGACCCTCTCTGATCGTTCCCGTCTTGAGCCCTCCTCCCAAACCATCCTCGGTATTCAATATTCGGTTCGGAATAACATCTTCGCTGACTGTTCCAAGGTTGATATTCAGTTTCGCGCCCGGTGTTGCTTTCTCCACACGCATCCACAGTTCGACAAACGTGATGTTCTCATCGAGAAGATTCGTTGCGATCGACCCGAGAGGCCTCATGATGCCGGCCCAGGCCTTCGTGGGCTGTGCGAAGAGACTGTCCTGCAGGTTCAGCGAATAGTTGAACGGCCCGCGCGTGGATGGACTGAGAAAGAGATTGAGGGTCGTAACAAGATCTTCCGCCGCTGATCTCGTTCGCCGTTCCGGCCAGATCTCCGCCACAAGAACATCACTCGGTTCAATGTTGAACCAAGTGAGTTTTGATTTGAATTCCATCTTGGATGTGTCAACCATCAGGCTTTGGCGCACCAGGGGATCGCTCAGATTCACAAACCCTCCGGGAGGCTGATACGGATCAATGGTGGAGATATACGCGGGAACACTTGCGTCCCTCCACATCCTGTCGATGGTTCCGAGCGGAATCGTCTTCCTTGCTCCTTCGAAATCGTCGACATACGCGACGCCCGCATCCTGATCCTGAGAAATGGTACTCTTCCTGGTGTTCGGATCCGGCAACATATAAGCCGCCTCGCCCTTGAGTGCGAGCGTGGAAGCGATATTCGTCCTGATCCCGGGCAGCCAGTTGAGCGCGCGGGTGAGAAAATCCAGTTCCATGGATGTCGAGCCGTCCACCCCCATGATGGTGTTGCTGATCGGCTCCTCCCCGAGACGAACTTTGTCGCTCAGGGTCTGCTGATTGAGATTCATGATGGTGAACCCAAGGGCGGAACTCTTGCTGATGCTGAGTTCACCCCGCGCTCCCACGAGGGATTTCGATGCAAGTTGAAACAGGTCGTTTGCCTCGTATTCGATATTCACCTGAGCTCCGGGGGTCAGGTAGGCGGGGTTTTGAATTACGACCGTGCCGGTCAGGTAGTCCACAGAATAATCTGACCCGGGCGACACCACCTGCCCATTGACCTTGACGATCACGCTCCCTTCTGCAACATTGAACCCGAGATTGAATTTTGATTGGACGCCGGACACAATGGAACCCGCTACACTGAGACGATTGGACTTTGCATTTTGCGCCCCATTGTAGGTTGTATCGTACACAAGGTCTACGGCAAAAGAATCTGCGGCCGCGAGTACAGCAGGCAGTTCCGCCGATGTTGGCTTGAGCAGCTCCACAAGCCGCTTCCGGAGGTTGTCGCCAAACGGCTCAAGGGACGGGAAGATGATCTCACCTCTCTTCTGGTCAATCGTTATTCCCGGATCAAAATCGAAGATCCCATCTTCCTTTTGGTCTCCGGCGCTCGTATAGAGGTCCAATCCGAACAGATTCAAAAGGTTTATCTGTTTGTCCATCACCGTAATTGTTGTCACTGCCTCCTGACCGGAGAGTTGGTACTTCAGATCAAGCTGGAAATCCTTTTGAACGATATCGCGCCCGCCAAGAGGGTAAATGTTCTTCAACATAAGGTCCCATGCAGGTTGCATGCTGGGTTGGAGATTTTTCGGCCGGACAAGCTTGAGGATCAGCGGAAGAGTTTTCGACGTGTCTTTTGATTCAAAGTTCCCCACGTCACCTCCCTGCACTGTGTAAGCCACAGCGACAACCTGGGACGCAAGAAGAGACCGGTTAAGCGTAAGAATGCCCAGATTCGGATTCAACGTATAGTCTGTTTCCCGGATCAACTTCATGAATCTTGCAATTTCCACGCGACCGGGATCAGCAGGGATTTCCGATGCCCTGGCAGCGGGATTATTCTGTAAGGCGATCACGCTGTCCTTGTCTATGAGAGCAACGCCGTCGCGATCATTTCCCGGGTCCGAGGATATATCCACGCGGGAGACCCAGACCTCAATGTCTTGAATCTGAAAATCGGTGTTCACGATAAGTGGCCGTTCGGAAAACGCAATGTCGTAGAGACTCCGGTATACCGTATCAATGAAAAAATGATCGCGGGAATACTCGTAGGGTTTCTTTTCAAACGGCGTCGCCCGCTGGCCGCTCGAAACGGACAGTTCTTTCACCTGCCCGCGCTTCTGAGTAGCGATCGTTGTTAATTTCAGAGGGCCAAATTGAAATCCGGCCTTGATGCCGAAGAGCGCCTGACTGCTGGAGATGAAGGATGAATTGGTCTGAAGAGAAACATTCCCGGCCTCGATGTTTTGAATGATCTCGTCTTCATAACCCGTATAGCGTACTTTCAACTGGTTCTCGTACTCAAACGTACGCTCCGTATCCCAGTCGGCATCGATCCTCAACTTGTCGCCGATTTCACCGCGTACACCGACACGCACCTGTTGATCGAAGTCCGGCTCGCTGCGGGATTGATCCAGAAAGTTGGAAGTGACAAGATCCGATTCGGTATTTCGGAAAGCGGCATGGATGTCGACGGAACCGTTGATCTGGATATTGATGACGTTCTTGCCAAAAATACTGAACAACGGATTCTTGGGAACCGGAATTTGAATGTTGGTGATGGAACCGAAGACGTCACCCAGGTCCTGCTTCTGTTCCGCCGTGAGCTCATACGATCGACTGAGTGCTTCCCAGATCTTCCGAACCGTCCTTTTCAACCGAAGGTCCCGGTACTCTTCGAGAGAATAGCTCAGCGGCATTTTGATCTCTTGATTCCCCGCCATGAGGCGGATCCGATAAATGAAATCCGAGGAATCAAGCGTCTCTATGGTGCGGATTTGCGCCGGGAGTTTCAGGTAGAGCGAATGGATTGTCTTTTGGAAAGGGTCCACCGTCGGCGGATCTCTCCGGACATGATGAAACTGTGCAAGGCGCGCGGAGGAGTCACGGGTTGCCGCGAGGGACTGGATCAACAGGGAGTCCAGCTTCGCCGTGGAGGTGTCCCGCGCTCCAAGCTTTCGTTGGAGCGCCATCGCGCGACGCGAAGGCGGCCCCGAGCGGCCCGGGGCGCGGGTGGTATCCTGAAATGCCGCCCAAGAGACCGATCCCGCAGCAGCGGTCTCATTTCCTGCTTCATGCAGGAATACCAACAGGAACGGAATGAGCGCGAGAAACCATCCGCGCATAAAAGCGCGATGATGGCACTTGGGGAAAGCGGAATATGGACTACAGGGTGAGATCACGCACGATCGGGACTTTCTGCACGTGCCTGGCCGTTCTGTCTCTTACGAACGTCAGACAACATATGAATCTTTAGCAACGTGCCGATAAGTCTCCGGTCGAGGTTTTGTGGAGTAAAAAACTACCAAAAAGGTGCCTGAATAGCAATAAAGGTGGGATGAATCGCGTGCGAGATCATTTTTCAGGAATCCTGGGCCACGAGCCTGCGTATCAGGGCAAGGAGACCCTGGTAGGAATAAGGTTTTTGAATGAAATCGACCGCTCCGGCGGCTATCATTTCTTCACGAATGGAACTCTCAAGAAATCCGCTGGCACATATGACTTTTGCCGAGGGGTTGATCTGCAAGATCTGCTCCAACACCTCCCATCCGCCCAAGGCCGGAAGCCCCATATCGGTGAGAACGACAGCGATGTCGTTTCCCCGCTCTCGATACAATCGCACGGCCTCGACACCGTCCATGGCGGTAATAACCTCAAAACCGTTTGCCTCGAGCAGGCCGCGGAGCAATTCCAGAAGAACATCCTCGTCCTCGACCACGAGAATGGTTTTTCGCATTGTCGATTGGCTGCGGGTGGCCATCTCAGGGGGCAAGCCGGGTGATCGTCCAATCACGACCGGTTCGGGTGTACCGCAGGCGGTCATGCAGCCGGTTTTCCCGACCCTGCCAGAACTCCACCTGCACAGGAATCAACCGAAATCCTCCCCATTGAGGAGGCAACGGGATCTCGCCGTCCAGAAATTCATTTTCATAGCGACGTACAGCGGATTCCAGTTCCGCCCTCCCCGCAAGAACGGCACTTTGTCGGGAGGCCCAAGCTCCAATTTTGCTCATCCGTGGACGGGTAGAGAAATATTCACGGGACTCTTCCGGTGACACCTTTGCCACCTGCCCCTCAATGCGTATCTGGCGCGCGAAATCATCCCAAAAAAAAAGGAGAGAGGCGTTCGGATTGGAAATCAGTTCTGCTGACTTGCGGCTTTCATAGCTTGTAAAGAACACGAGACCATTCTCCTCGACTGCCTTGAGAAGCACCATCCGGACAGACGGCCGTCCGTCGGATGTCGCGGTCGCCAGGGCCATTGCCCACGGTTCGCGGAGCGCGGTTCGCCGTGCCTGATCCAGCCAGTCCCGAAGTAGGACGAAGGGATTCCGGGGAACTTCCGTTTCCAACAGCACGCGATTTATTTTTATCCGTTTCTTTGAACCCATGACAGCTGAATATATTGCAATTCCGGAAGAGAAGCGAGAAAGAAAAGACCGTGAACTTCCAAGGTTGTATCACGCGTTTCCTCTGAGTACATTTGAGTAATGGTCATTCTCTGGCGACATATCCTCCGCGCACACGCCGTACCCTTCGTATTCTCCGCCATCATCCTGATGGCGATATTCCTTCTGCAATTCATCATGAAGTTTATGGATCAACTTGTAGGGAAGGGATTAAGTGCTGGTGTCATCGTCGAGGTTATCGTTCTGAATCTCGCCTGGATGGTGGTCCTTGCAATACCCATGTCGGTTCTGGTGGCCACCCTCATGGCGTTTGGCAACCTCTCCTCCGCCAACGAAGTGACGGCCATGAGGGCGAGCGGCGTCAGCCTGTACAGGATGATGGCTCCCGCGGTCCTGGGCTCCCTGGTGGTGTGCTACCTTCTTTTGAGGTTTAACAACGATATCCTCCCCGACGCAAATCACAAGGCCGCGACCCTTTCCCGCGATATCCAGAGAAAGAAACCCACCCTTTCCATTGTTCCCGGATTATTTTCACAGGACATCACCGGCTACACGATCCTTGCGCGCAAGACGTTCGAAGAATCAAATGATCTGGAGGGTGTCACGATCTTCGACAACACGCGGCCCGATGTCATGGCAACGGTCACGGCGCACCGCGGCATTGTTTCTTTTTCCCCCGACTACACGAAACTGATTATGGACCTTTTTGACGGCGAAATCCATGAACTGGAATTCCCTGCACAAACCCAATATCGTAAGATCCGATTTCAACGACATCGCATCGCAATGAATGCCGATGGTTTCGATTTCCAACGATCACAGGAAAGCGCTTTTCAGCGGGGCGACCGCGAGTTGAGTGCGGAGGACATGGTGCATAGAGTGGACAGCCTTCGAGCCTTACGCGTGAAACAGGAGGAGCTTGTCCTGCAGCGACTGCGCTCGGAGTTGCAGAACATTTTTGAAGGGCCCTCCAACGCTCCGGATCCGCTCGTCTCGAGGCCCGGTTATCCCCGCCTCACCGCCCTATCCCGTATCACAGTGCTGAAGAATTCGATCGAAGGCCAGGCTCACTATATCAAAGAGTACCGGCGCGTGGAGCGCGAGTATCTCGTGGAAATCCATAAGAAATACGCGATCCCAGCCGCGTGCGTGATCTTTGTACTCATCGGGGCTCCGCTCGGAATCATGGCACGGCGTGGTACTTTTGGCGTTGCCGCAAGTCTCAGCCTTGGATTTTTCCTTCTCTACTGGGCGTGCCTGATCGGAGGCGAGAAACTCGCCGACCGAGGACTCCTGGAACCCTGGATCGGCATGTGGATCGCCAATATCGGACTTGGAATCCTCGGCCTTTATCTGACGATCCGCACCGCCCGTGAAAATCTCACCATCGATTGGTCTGCATTGACACGGTTGATCCCGAAACGACTGCGCGGCGATGCAACGGGGAGCGATCCGGAATGACGATCCTGGACCGATATATCGTTCGCCAGTTTTTGATAACGTTTGCCTTCGGACTGGTTGCCTTTCTCCTCATTTTCCTTGTTGTCGATCTGATGGAGAAACTCGACGACTTTATCGATGCCAGGGTTGATGCATCCGTCATCTTCGAGTATTACCTGAACTTCATGCCCGAGATCATCAAACTGATGATGCCGGTCGCCATGCTCCTGGCCGCTTTGTTCGTTACAGGAAGGCTCGCAAACCAAAATGAACTGGCGGCGATGAAATCGAGCGGAATGAGCCTCTATCGGTTTCTCCTTCCCTTTGCCGCCGTCGCCCTTGCGGTGAGCCTGGGCGGCATCTATTTCAACGGATGGATCGTTCCGTTCGCCAATCAGAAGAAATTTGCCATCGAGCGGGAACATCTCCAACGCGTCACCAGTTCAATGAGCCGTTTCAACATCTACTTCCAGGAAGGCAGAACGAGACTTGTCTCCATCGGCTTTTACGACAACAATTCAAAGCTTGCAAACCGAATAACCATCCAGGACTATGCCGATACCAATCTGACCGTGCTGCTGCGCCGGCTCGATGCGCAGCAGATGCAATGGCAGTCATTTGATCCTGAAAAACCCGACAGCACAGAGCCGGGATGGATCCTCCTCAACGGGACCCACCGTGTATTTGAGGCAAATGGGCATACCCTCGAGAAGTTCGACCGGTTCCCGGTCGGCAGACTGAGCCTGGCACCCGACGATATCGAGAAGAAACAGCGCAAACCCGATGAAATGAACTTCGGAGAGCTGCGGGAATTTATCGAGTCGCAGCAGCGCGCGGGCCAGAACGTGTCCCGGTGGCTTGTGGATTACCACAGTAAGATCGCGTTCCCCTTTGCCAGCCTCATCGTGGTCCTTTTCGGAGTACCGTTTTCTTCGAACAAACGCAGGAGCGGAGTCGCTGTCGAGTTCGGAATTTCCATCGCCGCAACGTTTATCTATCTCGGATTCATGAAAACCAGCCAGGTATTTGGGTATAACGGAGACCTTAATCCCTTTCTTACCGCCTGGCTGGCAAACATCCTCTTCCTGAGCGCGGGACTCATCAATCTTGCGCGCGTTCAGAAGTAGCCGAGGCTATTTTACAAGCGCAACTTTTCGCACAAACGCCTGCCCCCCGACTTCGAACCTCAGAATGTACGTCCCCGAGGCCAGCCCCCCGGCGTCAAAGACGATCTCATGCCAGCCGGACCCCATGAAGGCGTCCGCAAGAACCCGCACCATCCTTCCGGCCCCATCGTAGACACAAATGCTCGCTCTTCCTTCCTTTTGCAGGAAAAACCTGATTGTTGTTGACGGATTGAATGGATTGGGAAAATTTTGCGCAAAGGTGGACTCGAGAGGAAAAGAGCCAATGATGACCTCCAAGGCAGAGGTATAGGTGAAGGTACCGCCGTTGTCGATCTGTTTGATGCGATAGGCGTAGCGGCCTGGCCGGTCTGGTTTATCGACAAAGGAGTAATCCTTCGATGTGGTGGAAGTTCCTGAACCGGGGATAAATCCGATCATAGCCCAAGGTGAAGGGTAAAGGCCCGCCCGACCGAACATAAGGTGATTCGCCTGCGGTCGTTCGGGCGGGGTGATGGGTGAAGAGTGGCGTTGATTCGTTGTTTCGTCCCGTCGTTGACTCGTTGTTTCGTCCCGTCGTTGATTCGTCATACCCTCATTCCCTCCCACCCTCCCACCCTCTTTCTCCCTACTCCCTACTCCATACTCCCTACTCATCTCTCTTCTCTCGATTTCAAAGCCGTAATTCCCCGTCTCCGATTCCGTCCTCCACCACAATTCAATACCTCTCCCTCGTACGGTCGCCGTAAACCCGGAAAACGTCACGGGAAGCCCGGCCTCGTCCCATGAAGTCCCAACCCGCAGGCCATCCACAATAATATCGGAAACGGTTGATCCGCCCTGACGAAGCGCTATCGCAGTAATTCCCGAGGGTTCGGATCCCGCGGATGTGACGGGACCAAGAGTCGCACCTGTCGGTTCGCTCGAAGGTGTCCCAGATTCAAACACAAACAGCCGCACCGCATCATTGTCGCTTCCTGTTTGGTGCGTGTACCGAAGGACGATGAGATACACTGTGTTCAGAGAATAGACAGATTCCGTAAACGACGAGGCTTCAGTGGCTTTCGCAACACCAAAGGCGATCTTCCCCGACTCCCTTCTGACATAAACTCTGCCCACGTGCGTTGCAGTGTTCAGGTGCAGGAAGTGCTCCGCAAGACTCGTCGTTGCATCCTGGATGAAGACCAGAAAGGATACATAGACGTCGGTATCGCTCAGGTTGGAGATCGGACGGCCTACATCTTCGCCGGTTGAATACAATCTGGCTGCGTTGCCCGCGCCGGAGCCGGGATGCCCTGCGTACGTCAGGCCGGGCGAAACGATCGTCACCGTGTTCGTTCCAGCCGATCCGTGAGCCGACCAACCATGGGACGTGAGCGCATCACCCGCAGGATGATTGAAGTCTTCCAGAAGGATTGTTTGTGAAAGAAGAGAAGATGAAACGAAAACGAAACAACAGAGATACCCCCACATAGAACCCCCCATGAAGAAGTGAAAGATTGAGTGGAAACGATCCCCCCCGGGATCGCTAACGGAATTTGGGAAATTGACGGAACGAAGTCAACTGATTTTTACATTCGAAATTCAATATTCGACGTTGGACATTCGATATTTCTTTTTGAAAAGGGATCGGGAAAAACGTCGAATGTCGAATTTCCCTCTTATCCCAATCTCTTCTGAAACCTCGCGACGCTGAGGGAGAGAATGGCAAGCCCAAACGCGAGCAAAGCGAGCGCCTGCGGCCAGAGGATCTCCAAGCCGACACCCTTCAGGAACAATCCTCTGACAATCGTAATAAAATATCGCAGAGGAACAACATATGTTATCACCTGAACGACCGGCGGCATGTTGTCGATCGGAAACGTGAAGCCGGACAGAAAGATGAAGGGAAAGAAAATAAAGAACTGCGCTGTCATCATGGCTTGTTGCTGCGTTCGCGAGATCGTCGACACAAATAACCCCAATCCCAATGTCGTCAGGAGGAACAGTCCGGAAAGTCCGAATAACAGCAGAATACTGCCCTTTAACGGGATTCCGAACCAATTGACCGCCACGCCGAGGACCAGCACGACGTCGACAAATCCGATGATGATAAACGGCAACAATTTCCCAAGGATGAACTGATAGGGCCTGATCGGCGTAACCATGATCTGCTCGATCGTCCCGGCCTCTTTTTCCCTGACGATAGCCGCGGCGGTGAAGGTCGTG
Source organism: Bacteroidota bacterium (assembly GCA_040880975.1). GTDB lineage: Bacteria > Bacteroidota > Ignavibacteria > UBA10030 > UBA10030 > JBBDYD01. Next base: position 106,654 of record JBBEEC010000034.1, read on the forward strand.
GTTATGATCAGAAGGATCAGCGCCACCACGCCGGGGATCATGAAATTCGCACTGCGAAGGTCCGGATTAAACCATACGCGGGTTTCCGGCACAACAGCCGGCATGGAAACCCCGCCCGCCCTCGTCAGTTTGTCAGTCAGCAATGATTGCGCATATCCTCCGGTGATCTGCGCGGCGTAGTTCAGGCTGATGTTTGCGGTATTGGCATCGGAGCCATCGGCGAGAACCTGCACAGAAACCTTCCGGCCCGCCCCGATGTCGGTACCAAACCCGCGGGGAATGCTTAGAGCGAGGGTTGCCCGGGTTTCATCCAGCCAATCATCGAGTTCGTTCGGATTCTCGGCGAACCCCACCACGGTGAAATATCCCGTGTTCGTGAAACGCTCCAGATACCCCCTGCTCTCCGTGCTTCGATCGCCGTCATAGACGACAAGCGAGATATTCTTCACATCCACGGTAGCCGCATAACCAAGCAGGATCACCTGGATGATTGGGGCAAAAAGGATGAGAGGAAGCAGGCGCTTGTCGCGGCGGATCTGCAAGAACTCTTTGATCATCAATTCTCGTATAGTTCTCACCGGCTCAGCTCCCGTTGGAGTCGTATGCTGCTGATACCGATGGTCACAACCGCAAACAAGACAAGATACAGGAACTGTTCCCAGAGGGCCGTGATGCCGACACCTTTCAGAATGATCCCCCGGACGATGACAAGAAAGAACTTCACCGGAATGACGTTGGAGATGACCTGCAGGGCGACCGGCATGCTGTTGATCGGAAAGATGAACCCCGAAAGAAGAAAACTCGGCAGCAAAGAACTGAACACCGACATGAGGAACGCCACCTGTTGAGTATTGGCGACGCTCGAGATCAGGATCCCCTGCCCGAGTCCGCCGAGAAGGAACACCACGATCGCTCCGTACAACAGAAGTATGCTCCCCGTGATGACAACGTCAAAAAGCAGCCAGCCAAAGAACATGATGATTGTCGCGGCAACGATGGAGATCAGGAGATAAGGAAGGGTCTTGCCCAGAATGATCTCATTCGACCACAGGGGCGATGTTTTCAATTGTTCCATGGTCCCCATTTCTTTTTCCCGCACGATCGAAAGAGATGTCGAGACGACGGTGACGATCATGAGGATGAGTCCGAATAACCCCGGGACAAGATATTTCGCCGATTTGAGTTCCGGATTGTACCACAATTGGGGCTCAAGCTGAACCGGCATTTCGATGGACCTTCCACGCTTTTCGAGCCATTGCAACAACAGTTTTCCCGAATAGTCCCTCACGGCCAAATGAACATACCCGAGGGCAATGGATCCCGTGTTCGAGTTCGAACCGTCAATCAACACCTGAACAACTGCTTCCCTCCCGGCAAGCACATTGTCCGAGAAATCACGGGAAAGCACGAAGGCAATCGTGATATCTCCGGTTTCCAGGAGCGGATCGATATCCTTGCGGGATTCCAGCATAAAATTCAGATCCAGGTATTCGGACTGCGTAATGTGCTCGATGAATCCCCGGCTCGCTGCACTGCGGTCCTCATCCACGACCGCGACGGAGAGATGTTTCACGTCGAAGTTCAGTGCATATCCCACCATCACAAGCATAAAAGCCGGCAGGAACACGAGAATTCCCAGCGCGCGCTTGTCGCGGCGAATCTGGCGGAATTCCTTTTTGAAGATGGGAAGAATGTTGAGATGAAGCATCAGGTTCGAAGTTTAAGGTTCAAAGTTCAAGGTTCGGGGCGCGCAGATCTGGATGCACCTTCCCGATGGAATCCGTTCGGTGATCCTCCCCTGTAAATTCCAACGGACCCATGTTCTCCCATTTTCCATTTTCCCCGCCCGAACGACCGGGTATGCTTCAATCACGTTCGGTCGGGCGGGCATTTTCCATTTTCCATCCCTTCACCCCTTCTCTCGATCTCTCTCACCGATGAGATGAATAAACACATCTTCCAGCGATGGTGCTATTCGCTGGATTCGATCAGCTCGTATTCCATGCTTCGTCAGGGATGCCCGAACAACATCCTCGGGCGCTGTCGCTGAATCCGTACTTATGTGAAAAGCAGATCCAAAGATCGAGGTTTCCACAACCCAAGGCTCTTTTTGAAGCAATTCCATCGCATCCACTGCATGCTCCGACACAACTTCGTAGATCGCATACCGGCTCAGTTGGTCCTTGAGTTCCAGGGGAGATCCCAATGCAATGAGCTTGCCCGCATAAACGAGTCCGATCGTATTGCAATGTTCTGCTTCATCAAGATAGTGCGTGGTAACAAAAATCGTTACCCCTTGCGCGGACAACGAATAGATCAGGTCCCAAAAATCCCGCCGGGAAACCGGATCGACGCCGCCCGTTGGTTCGTCGAGGAAAACCAGCGGCGGCTCATGCAGCACCGCACATCCCAAGGCAAGCCGCTGTTTCCATCCGCCGGAAAGCGTCTTTGTCAGGACGCCTTCTTTTCCGCGCAGGCCTGCCATTTCCACAGCCCAGGTCTTCCTTTTCTTCAGACGGTCACCCTCGAGACCGTAGATTCCGCCGTAAAAATTGATGTTCTGCTCAACAGTCAGGTCATCATAAAGAGAAAATCGCTGCGACATATAGCCAATGTTTGCTTTGATGAGCTCCGATTGGCTCCCAAGGTCGAAACCGCCTACCATGGCCTTACCCTGCGTTGGAGTCAGCAATCCGCACAGCAGGCGGATGGTCGTGGATTTACCGGCGCCGTTCGGGCCGAGGAATCCGAAGATCTCGCCCTTCCTGACCTTGAAGCTCATTGAATCCACCGCTGTGAAGGAGCCAAACGTCTTTGTGAGGTTTTCCGCTATGACGGCATACTCAGTCACGAAGACCCCCGAGCGATTTCCTGTATCGTTCCCGTTGGATGGCATATTCGCTCACCGCCTGTGTTTCCGTCAAACGCGCCTGGAGCAAAGCGGTTTCGGCATCGAGCAGATCCGTGCTGGAGGCAAGGCCCTGCGCAAACCGTTCACTCATGACGCGGTGACTCTCGGTCGCCTGTTTTCTGCCAAGCTCTGCCGCTCCGATGCGCTCAGTGGCTTCCTGCAACGTGAAGTAGCTTTGTGCCGCCTCCAGGGCAACAGCATCGTTGACCTGATCCAGTGCGGCTTCGGCCTGCATGAGTTGCGCCCTGGCTTGATCCGCCTGAGCACTCGTCGCAAACCAATCCCAGATGTTCCATTGAAACTGCAGACCAATATCCCAGGTCGTTTCCCATTGGTCTTTAGGAGGAATAATACGCTGGTTCGGCCGGGCATGATCCAGATTTGCCGAGAGTACGACGAAAGGATACCATCCTGCGTTCGCTGCCGTCAACGCCGCGCTTTGCATGACTTTACGCTGCTCCATCGCTGCGACCTCGGGTCGGCGGGATCGAGCTGTCCGGATGATCACGCCAAGGTCCATCGCCGCGGCGCGAACGCTATCGGCAAACGGATGATCAACAGCCCGGACCGGGTCTTCCAGCGGATGCCCCATCAGGCTATTGAGATTCATTTGCGCAATCTTCAGGTTTCCGCGGGCCTGGATCGCTTTGACGTTAATCTCAGAAAGCTGGGTTTCCACTTTCAGGACATCGGCCTCCGTTGCAAGGCCCTGCTGACGAAACCTCCGGATGTCCGCAACGTGCGCTGACACCTGATCAACAGATTGATTCAATACTTCGACAACGCGTTCTGCGCGATACAAACCCCAATAAGCCATCACCACGCCCAGAGTGAAATCCGACTGGTCACGTTCATAATCGTACTGTTGGGCGAGTGCATTCGCCTCCGCCATATCCACAGAACCGCCGAGCCTGTATCCGGTGAAGAGGTTCTGCTGCAGCGAAAGCCGCGCACCGTAGTTGTTCCGGATGGACGGAAACAGCGGTTCACTGATGAACGGAATGCTGAACTCTGGTACGTCACTCAGATACGCGGCTCTCCCTGTCAGCTTAAGTTGGGGGAAATATCCGCTCCTCAGCTCGCTGACCCTGCCGGCCGCCGCGTCCCGACGGGCCTCGGCGATACGCAAGGATGGATGCCGGCCCACTGCTGCCTCAAGCACTTCAGCCAGGGTCACGCCGCGTGCCTCTTGGGCGTGGGCCGCAGGGACGAAGACTAATCCGATGATCGTGAGAATCGCGAATTTGTTCATGGAACACCTCATGTCAGGAGATTCTTGAAATGAAAACGTCTTCCAACGACGGTTGAAGCGACCGGGTCGTGATTACCTTGATGCCTCTGGCCCGCAGCAGTTCCGCGAGCCGGGCCTCCGGGTCTGGGCCCTCGTGAAGCACCACGTGAAGCCGGTCGCCAAAGAGCTGGACGCTCTTGGCGGAATCGCTGCCCTTAAGGGCCTCAAACGCCAAACGGGCGTTCTCCGGAATGACCTCCAGAACTTCGTCTTGAAAGCCGGCACGAATGTTTTCCGGAGTGTCACACACCAGCAGACGGCCGTTGTTCAGCAGGCCGACCCGCGTCGCACGTTCGGCTTCGTCCAGATATGGGGTCGCCATGACGATCGAGATCCCCGATTTCAACACACTGGAGAGGATCTTCCAAAAATCCCGCCGGGACACCGGGTCAACTCCCGTGGTGGGTTCATCCAAAAAGATGATCTCCGGGGTGTGGATCAGTGTGCAGGCGAGAGCCAGTTTCTGCTTCATGCCTCCGGACAACTTTTCGGCAAGGCGGGTTCGAAATGGCGTCAGCCGCATGAAATCGAGGAGTTCGTCTTTTTTGGCCCGGAAGTCCGCGATTCTGTGGATTTCTGCAAAGAAATCAATGTTCTCGTCGATGGTCAAGTCGCCATACAAACTGAACCGTTGCGACAAGTAGCCGATCTTTGTCTTGATCTCTGAATGCGCTGTTTTCATGTCGAGCCCCACGATGCTGATGGAACCCTCAGTCGGGGTCAACACTCCGCACATCATCCGAAGCGTCGTGGTCTTCCCCGCGCCATCGGGGCCGACCAGGCAAAAGATCTCGCCTTTTCGGATCTTCAGGGAGAGATGGTCAACGGCAACGACGTCCGGCTGACCCTCTTCGCTAAATACTCTCGTCACAGAATCAAGAACGACCGCATCAATCATTGGCATTGTCCGAAAGTGCGATCATAACATCTGCAGGCAGGCCTGCCTTCAGGGTGGCTCCGGGATTCTTTACGAGGACCTTTACCGCAAAGACCAGCTTCACGCGTTCCTCCTTCGTCTGGATATTCTTCGGCGTGAATTCCGCGGTCGGTGAGATATAGATCACTTCGCCCTCAAACGAACGGTCGTCGAACGCATCGACCGAAACCATTGCTTTTTGTCCGAGCCGGACCCGCGGGAGCAGCACTTCCGACACATACACGCTGATCTTCATTTCCGAGACATCGGCAATGCGGACAACTGCCGCTCCAGGGGTCAGCAGTTCACCGGGTTCCACAAACGTGTTGACGACGATACCGGAAACCGGGGCAATGACCGTGCAGTCCGCCAGTTTTTTCCGCAGCTGGCCGGCAGCAGCTTCGGCCTGATCGCGCCGTGCTTTTGCAAGGGCGAGTTCTTCCTTGCGGGTTCCTTCGTTCAGTTTTCGCAGGGTCTGGTCCGCCATCGTATATCTGGTTCGGGCATCTTCCAGTTGTTTTTGCGGAACGCTGTTGGTCTTGAACAGGTCCTCCATTCGGTCCAGATCATTCCTGGCACTTTCGTACTGGGCTTTGGCTTGCGCGATATCTTCCTCCCGAGGACCTTTCAAAGCAAGGGAATACGACGCCACCATCGCTCGCAGGTTGGCTTCGGCTTGATCAAGCTGATATTGCCATTCCGTTGCGTCGATCACAGCGAGGGTGTCGCCGGCCTTGACGGGCGTTCCTTCGCGAACGCGGAGCAATTTCGTAATCCCGTTCACCTGTGCGCTAACGGTGGTCTCGGTCGCCTCGAGCGTACCTGTCGCGGCAACTGAATCGCCGTTATTGTCGCTGCACCCTGCAAGGAATAGTAGAAACGTTGTTGACAGTATTATCGCCTTCATGCGATTCTCTCCTGAGTGTTGGATGGAGCATCAAAAAAGTGGAACGACTGGCGCGCCTCGTCCGTCAACGCTCCCTCGAAGAGAACGCGGAAAATCTGGCGAAAGGCTTCCTCGGCCGAGAAGGCGTGCTGTGCAAGGACTGATGGAATCATGATATTCTGTACGGCATTCATGAACACGAGCATGAAGATGTCGTCGTTGAGGTCCTTCCGTAAAAACCCTTCTTCTTTCGCCTGGAGAAACATGGGCCGGAGCCGGCCATAGATCTTTTCCCGCCGAAAAGTCTCGATCTCCCTGTCGAGCTCTGGGAGGCGTGTACGTACATCTTTCTGGAGTTGTTTGCTGAACTTGCTGGTGAGCCGGGCAAGGAGAGCGAGGAATTCAGAAAATTTCTGGTCGAACGGTTTGGCAGACTCCACGATGGAAATAAGCTGTCTTTCAAGCCGCCTCATATTCATTCTCATGATCCCCAACATGATCTCTTCCTTGCTCGGAAAGAATTTGTAGATCGTTTTCTTGCTCATGCCGAGGTCTTCGGCGATTTCATCCACCGTGACCTTGACGAACCCCTGGCTGAAGAACTTGTCTTCTGCGGAGTTCAGAATGCGATCGCGTTCCTGAATGTCTGTCATTTGGTTGTTCCTTTCTGAGCTTGGCCGAAGGAAACTGATTGCGTTTCTGGAGTTTCCATCCGAACAATAAAAAAGCCAATCCATTGGCTCATTGGAAATCTAAGGAAATTTTGAGATTCTGTCAAGCCAAAATTGGCATTACGGACTCACGTAAGGATGAGTGGCGGAATCGGCATATTGTTGATAGATATGGTTGAAGACAAGCTCCACTTTTTCTTCAACTTCAGGAGGGGCGAAACTGTCCGCCGGTAATCCTGTTTGCTCATTCCAGAGGAAATCGTGAATCGCTCCCCTGACATCTGCCCTGGTTACCTCCTTTTCACGCCAGTCCTGTACCTTGAGATACTCTGCCTTTAGCGTTTCCAGGAGATCCTTTGCGACTTTCTTGAGCTTGTTCCTTTCTCTCGTGCTCAGATTTGGTTTTTCAAGGAGGTCAAAAAGCGGAAGTGTCTCTTCATCCAGTCCTTCACGGACAGCCCTGCGGTCTTCCTTATCAAGCTGATCATTGAATCTCAGCAGTGCCGCGAATGTTTCTTCTATGGTAAGCCGCTCTTTCTCAACGTTATAATCGGCGATGATTTCCTGGTAGCGCCTGTAATAATCCGTACGAAGCGGATTTCGCTCGATCATCTTTTTGAGCCGTTCTTCGATGATCTCTTTGAGCGAATAGGTCAGCGTGTTCTTGCGAGGATGCTTTTCAAACTCTTTTCGAAGTTTGTCAAAATCAATTTTGCTGATGTCGTAGACTTTGCTGTATTCTTCAACCGCCCTCGGAACAACCGCCTCATCCACGATGGCATGGAGGGCCCGAATAATGCTGATGATATCGCTGTGGTCACGGTCATCCTGAAGCGAACGATAGACAATGTTAATGGCATCGAAATCCCAGCGCAATGTGTTGACTTCTTTCATGGTCAGGCACGCCTTGAATTTCCTAAACACCTCCCT
>JBBEEC010000035.1:0-4161 GCA_040880975.1 Bacteroidota bacterium
ACCCGTTGTCCACGGCAACAAGCATGGCCATCAGCGCAACGATCGTCTTGCCGCTGCCGACGTCTCCCTGCAGCAGGCGGTTCATGGGTTCGCTGCGTTGCATGTCGTCGGCGATCTCGCGCATCACCCGTTTCTGGGCGCCGGTGAGCGGAAAAGGCAGGGAATCCACGAGCTGACGGGCGAGGGCACTCTCCACTTTATAGGAAATGCCTTTGACCACATCGCGGTTGTGATGCCGACGCAGGGCCAGCATTAACTCCAGAAAGAACAATTCGTCAAATTTGAGCCGGGTCCTGGCGCCCTCGAGCTTTGCCGGATCCTGCGGAAAATGAATATTCTGAAGCGCCGATGGCAGGTCGACGAGGTTTTGCTTCGAACAGATCGCCGGGGGAAGGATCTCGCGTACATTCCTCCCGTGGCTTTTGAGGGCATTCCGAATGGCCCTCCGGAATCCGCGGCTGTCCAGCCCGGCTTTTGCCAGATCGGCCCCTGAAGGGTACTTGGGGATCATGGCGCCGGTGTTCACCATGTTCCCCCAATCGGGTTCATCTTCCTCCTCCGCTCCGCGCAACCGGTCAAATTCGGGATGCACAAACTGAGGCCGCCCGAGTTTGTCGAGTGTGGGAATGGCGGAAACCGCGATCATTTCCCCCACCTGAAATGCGTCTTTGTACCACTGCACTCCTTCAAACCAGACGCATTGGACAAATCCCGTCTCATCGCGCAGCGTCAGGAAGAAGATCACACGGCGTGTCTGCCTGGAGCGTTTCGCCTCCTGCCGAAACACACTTCCGATGATCGTCACGGGTTGTCTGGTCCGTACGTGATTTCGGAGCTGGGCGATGGGGACAATGGCCCGCCGGTCAATGTACCCGCGCGGGAAATAGTATAAAAGGTCTGCTATCGAGGAGATTCCCGCCGACTGAAGCGCCGCCGCGCGTTTCGGCCCGACACTCTTCACATACTGCAGGTCGGTCCCGCGGGATTGTGGTGTGGATGTCACTGAGTTTTCAGAGATTTTGGGAAACTCCCGGTGTTAACACTCTCACCCTGTCCTTCAACGTGCCTGGCAGGTGTTCCTTCAGTTGTTCCGGCGTTCCTGTGAGCGCCGGTCCGGTACCGTAGTGCATTCCGATAATGAATTTCGGATCGATCAGCGTGCATGCTTGTGCGGCGTCGCGCGGACCCATTGTGTAATAATCGCCGATCGGGATCAGCGCCAGGTCTGGACGATGAATTGATCCGATGAGCTGCATATCGCCAAAAACCGATGTATCGCCGGCATGATACACCGTGAACCCGTTTTCGAAACGCAGGACGTACCCGGCCGCCACACCGCCCGGAAGAGGCGGATTCACCATGTCCAGCGAACTGCTGTGCCTTGCATCGGTCATGGTCACGCGAATCCCCTGAATCTCAACACTCCCTCCCATGTTGATGCCGTGCACGGACTTGAGTCCTTTGGATTTGAGATGCAATGCGACTTCGTGAATGCAGACGACCGTAGCTCCCGTGCGCTTTGCGATCTCCCCGGTCAAGCCGAGATGATCGTCGTGGGCGTGCGTAACACAGATGATCTGAATGTTGTTGATGTGGGCAGCCCCTGCAGGGGCATTCGGATTATCAAGCCATGGATCAACGAGAACGCGTTTTCCCGAGACGGATTCGAGCAGAAACGCCGAGTGGCCAAACCAGGTGACCGTCAGGCCTGTTGCGTGCTCTTTCATTGTGGCACCTCATGGAAATCCGAGTAATGTATCAGTTCAAGCCGGTGATATCGCTGTCGGAGTTAAACCGGTGAAACGGTTCTCCTGAAATTCCACGCTGATTTGTCATTCCCCACAACTTAAGTTGTGGGGAATACCCTTCTGCAGTTCTTGAGGACGAGTCGTTTCAACGACTTCTTTCCATAGACAATGCTAAAGGCAGACTCCAAATACTGCTATTGTTTGACCGTGTGACCGCTTTGGAGCAGTACGATACCAACGATAATTGCAGCCAGTCCGAGCCCCAATCGAAGATCCATTTGCTGATCTCCTCTAAAAAGGCCGAACACCGTTCCGGCCAGGGGTGAAAAGGCGAATGCCAGAGCAAGGGTCACACCGAGGTTTTCGGAATGGCTGAGCGACGTATAGAAGCTCCACATCCCCAGACTCCCCGCAACGATGCCGCCGCCGATGATGATCATAAGCCAGGCATTCGTATTCCCTGCGATCGCAACGCCCTTCCAGGCCGGTATTGAAATCAGGCCGAGAACGACCAAAGCGACCGCCGTCCGGAGGGTTATCCCTGCAATCGGGGGAAGCCCCATCGCCCGGAGACCGGCTTTTTCAAAGTACCCGCCTATCCCCCACGCAATTCCCGCGAGAATGGCAAACAGAACATAGGATTTCATTGGTACTCCCAGGATCGAGGTAGAATGAATACAATTCAAAATACGAATGAATGGAGTAAGAAGGAAGGGGGAACATGGAAAATGGGAGATGGGAAATGGAAAATGGACGGAACAACGAGTCAACGAAGTGAACGAAACAACGAACCAACGAACCAACGAAAGGACGAACCAACGAGAGGACGGGCATGAGAATATTCAACCTTGAACTTTGAACCTTAAACCTGGAACCACAAAACAACACGCCGGTGCCCTATACCAGCGACACCGGCGCTCTGGGAGGAAGGCCTTTCGGCCTTAGAGTATTTGCTTGACCAGCTTCACGAGATCGTCAACATCGAACGGTTTTGTCATGTATCCTGCCGCTCCGAGTTCCTGCGCACGCTTCTGGCTGATGCTGTCGTCAAGAGCCGTGAGACAAATGAACGGAATTTTCGCATCACGCCTCGTTGAACGTATGCTCTCCAACATCGTGAAACCGTCTATCGCGTCAAGCTTGATATCTGATATGATCAGATCCGGCCTGAACCCGGGGAGCTGTTCAAGCGCATCTTCGGCAGATGTGGATTTGCGGACCGTGAATCCTTCGTCCTGAAGTACGGACGCAAGAACGTTGACCAGCATTTCCTCGTCTTCCACAAGAAGGATTTGTTTCATGGGAGGACCCTCTGTGCTTGAGGAATACTACGAATACGACAATACGTCAGGCAAATGTAGACGAGATGTTGTTAGGGGGGTATGATGGGGAACACAAAAGAATGGAAAAGGGAAAATGCCCGCCCGACCGAACGTGATTGAAGCATACCCGGTCGTTCGGGCGGGGAAAATGGAAGATGGCTCTTCGAATTTTTAGATTGGAAACGAAGATGTAAAGACGCCCAAAAAAATCGCTTATTCTAAGGCGTTTTATGAATGATCTTGCCCCCAAGGAACGTCATGACGACCCTGACTTTCTCAATCTTCACAGGATCTATGGTCAGAATGTCCTCCGAAAGCACGACAAAATCGGCCAGTTTTCCCGCTTGGATTGAGCCTTTTTCGTTCTCCTCGAAAGCCGCATAGGCATTCTCAATGGTGTACGCCCTGATGGCTTCTTCGACGCTGATCTTCTGTTCCGGGAACCAACCGCCGGGATTTGCCTCGTCCGTGGTTCTTCGGGTTACCGCCGCGTAGATGCCCGAAAGCGGATCCAGCAGCCCTACGGTCCAATCGCTCCCAAAGGTCATTCGCACCTTGTTGCTCAGAAACGACCGAAACGGGTACGTTGTCTTCGAACGTTCCCGGCCGATCCGCTTCTCCGCCCACCGGCCGTCATCGATCGCATGGTACGGCTGAACCGAGGCGATCACGCCCAACTCTGCAAAGCGCTTGAAATCCCTGGGATGGATGTGCTGCGCATGTTCGATACGAAATCGCCGATCCCATTTTGGGTTTTCCTTGATGATCCTGGCGAACAGGTCGAGGATCCTACTGTTCGCACTATCACCAATGGCATGAATCGATAACTGCAAACGCGCCTTGTCGGCACCCAGGGCCCATCGTTCGAGCCTACCGTCCAGAAGGATATCACTTGGGAGACCTTTTGTACCCGGGTCGGATGTGAACGCATCGAAAAACAGAGCGGTCGAAGAACCAAGCGAGCCGTCCGCAAACGCCTTTAGGGAGCCGAGACGCACCCATTCATCGCCGAACGGTACACGGATGCCCGTTCGTGCAAGACTCTCCCACTGGCTCAAGGGCAGGCGGCAATAAAAGCGGGCTGTCAGTTC
>JBBEEC010000036.1:0-18332 GCA_040880975.1 Bacteroidota bacterium
CCCCCTTCTCTTTCTACCTGTCCGCCATGTTTTGTGGCGGAAGAGAAGGGGTTGGGGGATGAGTTTGCAACCCTGTTCCAAGCGATTCGGTCGCCCCTAATGGGGCTTTGTCCAGTTATTGTTTCGCTCTGCTACCAGAAGGCCGTCCTTACGGGACTGAAGTGTGACCTCCGATTTCTGATTTCTGACCCTTCGTCCGCCTACGGCGGACTCAGGGCATGCTTCTGACCTCCCCCGAAAACAGAATTCGGGGCAAGCCCGAAAACAGAATTCGGGGCAAGCCCGAAAACAGAATTCGGGGCAAGCTGACTTCTGACTTCTGTTTTGTGGCGGGCTTGCCCGACATGCTTTGTGGCGGGCTTGCCCGCCGCGCTGTGTGGCGGGGGGATGAGTTGAACTCCAATAGACCCATTTGCTTCCCTTCCACCAATTGAGTACGTTCTCTCGCCAGGTTGTGCAGTTGCGTTCCCACCCAAGTTGTTTTCTGAAAGGATCCTCCTATGCGGCTCCTGTCGTTTGCGGCGGTTTTCGTCGTGTGCGTCAATGCGTCCTTTTCCCAGATTCCCAATTCCGGATTCGAAATATGGTCGGGCAATGACCCGGAGGGGTGGGCTACATCGAATGTTCCCGATGAAACTCCCACGGTGACGCAGTCAGCGACGGCGTGGGCCGGCTCTTTCGCGGCTCGCGGGGAGGTTGTCGCCTTTCCTGCCATAGGCGCGCTTCAACCGATCATCCAAAGCGGGGTCGACGCCACCGGATTTCAGGTATCCACGCGTCATGCAACGCTGAGTGGATATTACCATTTTGGCCCGATCAGTGGCGATCAGTTCACCATCAACTGCGCTATGTTCAAAGGCGAGACAGCCGTCGGTGTCGGGGCTGCAGCGATCACCGCAGCGACGGATGCCTATACTCAATTTAATGTGACGATTAATTACTTTACCGAGGACGTCCCCGACACGTGCATCATTCAGTTCATGATCATCGGCCCCGCCGGCTCTGATTACCATATTGGATCCTGGGTTCTGATCGACGAACTTTCCTTCAGCGGAACCGTCACCGGCATCGGCCAGGCAAATTCCCAGCCCACCCAATTCGCTCTCGCTCAGAATTTCCCCAATCCGTTCAATCCTTCCACAAAGATTACGTTTGACCTTCCGGAATCCGGAATCACGACCCTCGCGGTCTATGATCTCCTCGGCAGACAGGTCGCCATGCTGGCTTCAGGGTTTCTTCCCGCAGGAACGCACTCTCGCATCCTGAACGCCGAACACCTTCCGTCCGGCGTGTACGTGTATCAGCTCCGCAGCGGAAGCTCCCAGGCAACGAAGAGGTTGATGGTGGTGAAATAGGTTTCGGGTTCAAGGTTCAAAGTTCAAGGTTTAAGGTTCTCATGTCCGATGGAATCCACTCCAAGACCCCCTTAGTGGATTCCATCGGAACCTGATCTGACCTCTGACCTCTGATCTCTGACCTCTGACTCGGCCGCTCCTATCCCGTAGGATCCCTTTGAGACGGAGCTACGATGGAATTCGTTTGCGTTGGTTATTCTACCAATAGTCCGCCCCTACGGGGCTTTGTAATTTCTGATTTCTGATTTCTGACTTCTGATCTCCGACCTCCGATTTCCGATCTCCGATCTCCCTCATTTCCCCTTCACTATTTTTTCCTTATACTTCCTCATGATTCTCGCAGGCATAGACGGCGGAGCAACGCGAACGCGCGCGGCGCTGGCGTCCGATGACGGTACGATCGTCGGATTCGGTGAGGCGGGGCCCTCGAACTATGATAATGTCGGAGTGGAAACCGCCCGGGAGAACATGCGAGCGGCTGTGAGAGAGGCGTGGAAGGCGGTGGGAAGGCCGGTACGGCCTTGTGACGGAGCGTTTCTTGGGATGGCCGGCGTTGTGTCCGAACAGGACCGCGAAACCATTCTCACAATTGCCCGTGATATCGGGCTTGCTCCGGTCCGGAATATCGAGGTCGATCACGATCTGCGCGTTGCGCTCGCCGGCGGATTGGCTGGCAGTGAGGGGCTGGTGCTCATTGTTGGTACTGGTTCTTCCTGCTATGGACGCCGGGCGAATGGCAAGCACCATCGCACCGGATGGGGCTATCTGCTGGACGATCTGGGAAGCGGATATTTCCTCGGCCTCCAGGCAATGATCGCCGTCATCCGTGCGGCCGACGGACGCGGAATCCCGACAACCTTGAGCGCAAGGATCAGGCAAGAGCTCAAGTACTCGCACATCGACGAGATCATGCGGATCCTGTATCATGATTCGCACGGAGTGACAAACGTTGCGGCTCTTGCACCTGTCGTGCTGGAAGAGGCGAAGAATGGCGATGAGGCGGCGATGTCTATTATAGAGCGCGGGGCAGAGGAATTGTCGCTGATGGTTGCCACAGTGGCAAAAAAGCTCGATTTTGCACCTGATGCCCCGCTTGTGATCGTGGGCGGAGTGGCGGAGCAATCGGCTTTCTATCGCACGAAGATCGAGTCTGCCATTGCGCGGCGGGTCCCCCAATGCCGCATTCAGCAACCCCAGCTTCCGCCGATCCTCGGCGCAGTGCTTCTGGCGTTGGAGGGCTCGGGTCATGGGCGGGAGGTGATTCTTGGAAAGCTCAGAGAATACTCCAGATTAAATACTAAATCCTACTGGTTGGGTAACAAATAAAAGTGGTACGTTGTGCTACAAAGGATCTCAATATTCCCCGAAGGGCCCGCCCGACCGCAATCAAAGCTGTAACGGGGCGGGCGGGGAAAGATAATTCAGCGGGGGGCAGCGCCCCCCGGATATTCGTGTTTAACCCTAACATCAGTCTCCCTGAAGGGGAGGAATATATAACCCCTTCAGGGTAATTGGACATTGAGTTCCATCTGTGAATGTCGGGGCGGTGCCCCGACCTTAAATATGTGACCCCTTCGGGGTCAATCAACTCCAAGCCAATGCATAGCATTGATAGCCTTATGTTATTCGTATTTCGGATTAATCTTGTCAGGTGATTAGAATTTAGTGTTTTGAAATTGTCCCGCTTTCTGGATTCCGCCCACGAACGGGATTCTGAGAAGCGGAATTTCGTATTTATTATTTAGAATTTCGGATTTAATATCCCTTCTCACGTCTTGCTCTTCTATGAAATCGCACTTATCTGCAAACCTCGACCTTTCGACCGGCACAATCGACGGATCTTCGCTTGTTTCCCGGACTCTGAGCGAACTCTCTGATAGCTTTGCAGACCGTCATGCCTATGGCGCCGCTCTCAAAAAAGGCAATCCCGTTATCTATACTGTTGCTCCCGTGAAACCGGCCGAGGGTGACGGCCAGCTTCATTACGGACTGGCAACCATTCTGCCGGGGAAGATCGGCGATGAGTATTTTCTGACGAAAGGCCACGCCCACACGCGCCGCGAAGCGGCGGAGGTGTATATCGGATTTAAAGGCCGGGGGGCTTTGTTACTCGAGAATATCCAAACCGGCGAATCATCGATGCATGAGCTTACAATGAATTCCGTGGTGTATGTACCGGGTTTCACAGCCCATCGCACGGTGAATACGGGAAGTGAACCGTTTGTGTATATTGGAATCTATCCGGCCGATGCGGGACATGACTACGACGCCATTGGTAAAAACAACTTCCGTTATGTGATTGTCGAACGAAACGGCAAGCCTTCCATGGTGGAGCGGAAGGAATATTTGCAAACGATCACGACTTAGAAGAAGTATACCATTGTTTGGGACACAAAGAGCACAGGGAATCACAGAGCACACGGAGAGGAATAACATCTCTGTGATCTCTGTGCTCCTCCGGTGTGCTCTGTGTCCCAACCGGGGCAATGCCTCAAATCCATCGAAGACCAATGAAAAACTACGTCACAAAACCAATCCCCACACAAAAACCGCCGGTGCAACGGACCGATAGGCCCTGGGGATCATTCCGGCAATATTCGCACAACGCCGAAACAACCGTGAGCCTGATGCACGTCAAGCCAAACCAGAGGCTCAGTCTGCAATCCCACACCGGCCGTGCCGAACTCTGGATCATTCTGGATGAAGGCGCTGTTGTTCAGGTCGGGGATTCCGTCTTGTATCCAAACGCGGGGGAGGAGATCTGGATTCCTGCCGGGACAAAGCACAGACTGAGCAGCTCGGGGCCGAATGTGCGTGTGCTGGAGATTGCCTTCGGCAATTGGCAGCAGGAGGACATTACTCGTTACGAGGATGACTACAGCAGGCCGGCAAAGGGCGAATGATGTCCTCGAAGCCCTACCGCAGTACCACACAGTACCTCGCCCCGTCGCGCACTCCGCAGCTTGAACACGGGCATTACAATATTTACCCTTGGTTTTTCCTCCAATCCGGGAAAATCCGACTCGGATACGACCCCCTTGCCGATGTGATTCTTCAATCCGGTCAACGTACGATAATCATCGACGGCTTTGTCGGTGTGCTGTGGGATCATGTTATCCGCGGGCTCGGACAAGCGCTGGAAATCCGACATGCAAAACCGCGTTTCGTTGATTTTCAACCATCCTGGCTCACCGCGCAGAAGATCGAAAAGATGATCGCTCCGTATCTTGGTGGCGATGATCCGCTCTTTGGCAAACGCTGCCCTTTCCAGTTAACGGACTTTGTGAATAAGAGTGTCATGCGGCGACTGCACCCTGGTTCAACAGACGAGTTGACGATCCTTTACGGGACCGGGGCGGGATTGGCGGAGTGGAAGGGCTTCTTGGTGTATCTCGATGTTCCGAAGAACGAGGTACAATTCCGCTCACGCGCCGGATCGATCTGCAACTTGGGTGCCCGCAAACCATCTGCCCCCGGTGCCATGTACAAACGGTTCTATTTTGTCGATTGGCCGGTATTGAACCGGCATAGGGCTTCGATTTTGCAGCGTATCGATTGTTTTGTTGACCATCAGCGTGCAAATGAGCCGGCACTGATGTCGGGCAGCGATTTTCGGGCTGGATTGCACAAGATGGCTACGAGCGCGTTTCGACCGAGGCCGTGGTTTGAACCCGGACCTTGGGGCGGGCAGTGGATAAAAGAGCATATGCGCGATGTTGCCAAAGATGTGCCGAATTATGCCTGGTCCTTTGAGCTGATCTCACCCGAAAACGGGCTTGCATTCAGCAGTGACGGCATTCTGTGCGAGTGTTCGTTTGATTTCCTGATGCTCAGTCACCATCGCGAGGTGCTGGGTGACTTTGCCGACAAGTTCGGCTACGAATTTCCGATCCGATACGATTTCCTTGACACCTTGGAAGGCGGAAATCTCTCCGTGCAGTGCCATCCGAGTCCCGAGTATGTTCACAAGAATTTTGGCGAGGCGTTCACTCAGGACGAATGCTATTATATTCTGGACTGCGAACCCGATGCACGCGTGTATCTTGGATTCCACGAAACGGCAGACACGGATCGCTTCAGGCTGGAGCTCGAAAACAGCTACAAGCATGGGAGCAAGGTGGACATCGATGCCTTTGTGAACAGCATGCCGGCGAAAAAGCACGATCTGTTTCTCATTCCTCATGGCACAATCCACTGTTCGGGTGTGAACAATCTGGTGCTCGAAATCAGCGCTACGCCGTACATCTTTACGTTCAAAATGTACGATTGGCTCCGGATGAACCTGGACGGCAATCCGCGGACGCTGAATATTGCACGGGCGTTCGATAATCTGGTGGTGAGCAGAAGGGGAGACTTGATCGCAAAGGAGCATGTATCGCGGCCGAGGACGGTTGCCGAAGGTGCTGATTGGCGAATTCTGCATCTCGCGACACACCCGCTTCATTTTTACGATGTTCATCGGATTGAATTTGCCACGATGCTTGATATTGCGACGAAGGGTTCGGTTCATGTATTGAACCTTGTCGAGGGAACTGTGATCGATGTGGAAACGAAAAGCGGTGTAACGTTGACGGTGAATTATGCCGAGACATTTGTGGTTCCGGCGGCCGCCGGGTCGTATCGGCTTGTTAATCGCGGATCCGGAAAAGCATTTGTCGTGAAAACTTTCCTTAAACCAGACGCCCGGCCCTTTGCTATACCGGAAGGGGCCGGTAAATTCAGACAATGAACATGGGCACTTCAGAAAACAGATCCGGGTACGTTTCATTCATCAGCATTGTGGCGGCATTGGGCGGATTTCTCTTCGGCTACGACACCGCGGTGATCTCGGGTGCGATCGGGTCCTTGCGGACGTACTTCGACCTGGATGCTGCAGAAATGGGCTGGGCCGCTGCGAGCGGATTACTCGGATGCATTCTCGGAGCGTCAGGGGCCGGCGTGGCGAGCGACAGGTTTGGGCGGAGGAAGATGCTGGTTCTTTCAGCGGTCTTCTTTGCCGTCTCTGCGGTGTGGACTGCGCTTCCTGCGAACTTCACGCAATTCGCCATGGCGCGCATGATCGGAGGCGTAGGTGTTGGGATCGCGTCCATGGTATCCCCGATGTACATTGCGGAGGTTGCTCCGGCGGGGATACGCGGAAGGCTGGTGTCGTATAACCAATTTGGCATCGTTGTTGGAATTCTGATCGTGTATTTCGTGAATTATTTCATCGCGGGGCTGGGGGGACCGGAGTGGAATGTTGAGTCGGGATGGAGGTGGATGTTCGGATCGGAAACACTGCCGGCCATGTTGTTCCTGGGATTATTGATCGTGATACCCGAGAGTCCGCGATGGTTGCTTCGGGTGGGGAGGGAAGAGGAAGCCCGGCGGATATTGGGGCGTGTGCGGAATGGCGGAGAGATCGAAACGGAGATGGGGGAGATCAGGCAGTCGCTTTCCGCCGGAGCGGGCAGTCTGAGGGAGCTTCTGCAGCCAACGTGGTTTCGCGCGGTGTTGTTGGGTGCGGGGCTGGCGATCCTTCAGCAGGTCACCGGTATCAACGTGTTCATGTATTACGCACCCGAGATCTTCAAACAGCTTGGTTCCGAACTCGATGCGGCGCTGCTGCAAACCATCGTGATCGGCAGTGTGAATCTGCTGTTCACGATCGTTGCGCTCTACACGATCGACCGGATCGGGCGGAAGACGCTGATGATCGCAGGGGCGTCCGGAATGTTCCTCGCGCTTGTTGCGCTTGGTTGGGCTGCAGCGTCGAAGAGTGTCGATACAGGCGTGCTGATCTTCATTGTGCTCTACATCGCTTCTTTTGCAGCATCGATGGGGCCGGTGGTCTGGGTGATCCTCTCGGAGCTTTATCCGACACACCTGCGCGGCCGTGCAATGGCCGTGGCGACCTTCTGCATCTGGGCCGCCAATTTTGTGGTTTCCCAATCGTTTCCCATGATCAATGAGAACGAATGGTTGGTCGAAGTGTTTGGAGGAGGGTTTCCATTCTGGCTGTACGCCTTCTTCTGCGTCGTAACGATTTACGTAACCTGGCGCTATGTCCCTGAAACAAAGGGCAAAACACTGGAGCAGATCGAGCAAATGTGGAAAGGGGGAATGAAGGATTGATACATTGAGATACATTGATACAATAAACGAACGAATGAATTTCTTCCCTACCTCATCAGGATTCATTCTCAGTTTCCCGCCCACTTGTTTGTTTGTCGCCCGCGCGTTCTCTACCTTGACTGTACGATGAATATTCTGCTTGTCAATCCGTATTATCCTGACACCTTCTGGAGTTTCCGGCACGCGCTGAAGTTCATCTCCCGGAAGGCGAGTTTTCCTCCGCTGGGCCTGTTGACCGTTGCTTCCATGCTCCCGCGCGAGTGGCCAAAGCGGCTTATCGATTTGAATATCGAGCGGCTTGCGGACAGCGATCTCGCTTGGGCGGATTTCGTTTTCCTCGGCGGGATGTCTATTCAGAAAACATCAGCCGACGAGATCATCGCCCGTTGCAAGAGACTGGGAAAAACCATTGTCGCCGGCGGCCCGTTGTTCACTTCCCTTCCCGACAAATTTCCTGACGTCGACCATCTTGTTCTCAATGAAGCGGAAAATACGCTCCCGCTGTTCCTGAGTGATCTGGCAAAGGGTCGGTTGAAACGTGTCTATACGTCTGACACGTGGGCCGATATCACCCATACACCCGTGCCGCTCTGGGATCTGGTGAAGTTCAAGGAGTACTCTTCCATGAACCTTCAGTACTCCCGAGGTTGTCCGTACGATTGCGAGTTCTGCGACATTACCGTGCTGTACGGACGTATCCCTCGTACGAAAACGAAAGAACAGGTCATTCGTGAACTCGAGAGCCTGTATGCCGCGGGTTGGAAAAGCCAGGTGTTTTTTGTGGACGACAATTTCATCGGGAACCGCCAGCGGCTGAAGAAGGAAATTCTTCCGGCTTTGATCGAATGGATGGACGCCCGGGGGCACCCGTTTTTCCTGAATACGGAGGTGTCCATCAACATCGCCGACGATCTGGAGCTCATGCGCCTGATGGTCCGCGCGGGATTTGATACGGTGTTCGTTGGAATCGAATCGCCAAATGAGGCGAGCCTCGTCGAGTGCTGGAAAATACCGAATAAGAACCGTGATCTTCTTGCCTCCGTCAAGATCATCCAACAATCCGGACTACAGATACAGGGCGGCTTTATCGTCGGATTTGACAACGATCCGCCTTCCATCTTCGATCAGCTTATCACATTCATCCAGGAAAGCGGAATCGTAACGGCGATGGTCGGATTGTTGAATGCGCCGAACGGGACGCGGCTCTACAAGCGCTTGTTGGGGGAGGGCAGACTGTTAAGCAGCATGTCGGGTGATAACACGGATTTCTCCCTGAATTTTATTCCGAAAATGGACACCGAGTTCCTCGTTCAGGGTTACAAAAGAATACTCCAGACGATTTATGGACCGAAGGAGTATTATGCGCGTGTGAAGCTGTTCCTGACAAATTACGACCCCCAACAGATACGTGGTTTTCGGATACAGGCAATTCACATCAAGGCGCTCGTGAAGTCCGTGGTTCTGCTGGGAGTCATAGGGCGCGAGCGGTTTCAGTATTGGAAGCTTTTCCTGTGGTCGCTTCTCTGCCGGCCGCGCCTGTTCCCCCTCGCCATAACTTTTTCCATCTACGGATATCATTTCCGAAGGGTTTTTGAGCAGTACAGATGAATGGTACAGCTCCCACCCGTTAAGAAGGGGAACGAACATGTCAAATGTACTTATTGTCGGAATAACGCTCGTAGTCGGCCTGGTACCGTGATCATTTGCCTCATTGTTGCTGGCTCGGCAAATTTCACAACAAAACCCTAATTATTCAAAGCTCGTTTTTCCTTGCGATTATCTAATGTTCTACTAATATTGGAGCGCGTCCAACATATTGTAACCTGCATTGCCCTACCGCAGAGTCGACTTACATCCTCCCAAACCAGCCGACTTTGAAACCGCCGTCGAGTCACTCCTCCGTCCTCCGTACAGCGAATTCATTGAGACCCTTCGATCGGAAGTCCTTCAGGATTCGCAATATCTGTTCTTCCATGAATCCAGTATCGGAATAAAAATCCAATCGATGCTTATTCGGTCCGGTATCAACTGGGATTCGAAAACAATGGCATTCTATTGGGCCCGTGTCCTCAGGGTGGCGCTTGATCGGATGGAGCCGACGGACTTGGATCCGGATTCAACGGATTAGATTTAAACTCCCGCCCGACCGAACATTTGGGAGGAGTCAGCTACGGTCCTCCGGGCGGGATTCACGCAGAATTGAACACAAATTGCAGATTACACAGATTAGCAGATGAGATAAAGTCCCTATCCAAGTATTCCATCAGTCCGAAATCCTCATTCCACATTCCGCAATCCGAAACCCACTCTTCCTTTTCTCCACTCCCTTCCGTAAGTTCATCATTGGAACTCAAAACCCAGCAACCCATAACCCCATTGAATCTTTCCGTCTTCACACTCCTTGTAGTATTTTTCCTCATTGCAATTCGGACTGTCGGTCAGGTACGGCTGCAAATCTGGCACATCATGGGCGCGGGAGCGTTGTTTGTACTCGTAACACGAGAAATCGAGCTCCCGATTGCCTTCGCCGCTGTTGATCTCGATGTGATGATCTTCCTTTTTTGCACATTTGTTATCGGTCATGCCCTCGAAGAAAGCGGGTATCTGGCACACCTTTCGTATTCGTTTTTCAAGCGTGCTCACACGGTCGACTCTCTTCTCTTGATGGTCCTCGCCGGTTCGGGGGGGGCTTCGGCTCTGCTCATGAACGACACCCTTGCAATCGTCGGAACACCGGTGATGCTCTTGCTCGCACGGAATCACTCCATGTCGCCCAAGCTCCTTTTATACGCCCTGATGTTTTCGGTTACCATCGGAAGCGTCACAAGCCCCATCGGCAATCCGCAGAATCTGCTCATCGCCGTCAACGGGAACGTTCCGAATCCGTTCATCACGTTTCTTGCCTGGTTGTTCATTCCGACCGTGTTCAATCTCTTCTTTCTCTACCTCTTCCTCAAAAAGCTCTATCCCGGTGATTTTCACGACATGAAACTGAAGCATTCCCAGGAACCGATTCGCGATCGTTCGCTGGCCAACCTTTCTAAGCTTTCACTCCAGGTGATGCTGGTTCTGATCACGGTGAAGATCCTGATGGGAATATTCCGCATCGATGCCGAACTGCGTCTCACGCACATTGCCGTTGCCGGCGCGCTGCCCATTCTGATTGCAAGCCCGGCCCGGTTCCGGATTGTCAGGCGCATCGATTGGCCAACCCTTGCGTTTTTTGCGTCGATGTTTGTGCTCATGGAGAGCGTATGGAATACCGGATTCTTTCAGGGAATTCTCGCCCACATCGAGGCGCCGCTTACGACGTATCATGCGATCATTGGGGTGAGCGTGGTTCTGAGTCAGTTCATTTCGAATGTCCCGCTGGTCGCGCTGTATCAGCCGCTGTTGACGGAATCGGGAGTGTTGGTGCCGGGACTAATGGCTCTCGCTGCCGGGAGTACTATTGCGGGGAACCTGACCATTCTCGGTGCCGCCAGTAACGTCATCGTCGTGCAAGGAGCCGAAAAACGGGGTTTCAAGGAAATCTCATTCGCGGAGTTTGTGAAGATCGGCGGTCCGTTGACACTGACAAATGTGGTTGTCTATTGGGGTTATTTTGTGATGTTGGGGTAAGGGCATGAAGGAAGAAGAAAAAGGAAAGAATCAAATAGAAATCAAAATGAAAAGGGAAAAAAGAAACTTGTTTCAGTTTGCCCTTTGCTTTTTCATTTCGGTTTGATGTTTTTTGTTTTCTATCAACGTTGTCTCTCACTCACGCGGCATTAATCGAGCACGCTATGCGTTCTTTCAATCTGGTTGTGTCCACTGTTTTGCTTGCTTTCCCGCTCCATTCCCAGTCTATCTTTTACGTCTCTCCGCAGGGAAACGATCGCTGGTCCGGTACGCTGGTTGAGCCAAATTCAGCCCGCACCGACGGTCCCGTCGCGACGCTGCAGCGCGCTCGTGACATTGTCCGCGAAGCGAAGAAAAACGGGATGCCGAAAGGTGGAATTACAATCCTTGTTCGCGGAGGAACATATCGGCTCGCCGAAACCCTATTGCTTTCTTCCGATGATTCAGGAATCGAAGGATCCCCGATCGTCTGGCGGGCCTCTCCAGGTGGGCAGGTTACGATTTCCGGAGCTCGCACGATTACCGGATTCACTCGGGTCACGCAGAAATCCGTTCTCGAACGGATCGAACCGGCTGGTCGGGGCATGATCTATCAAACCAATCTGAAGGCACAGGGCGTATCAGAATTCGGCGCAATTGCGCAGAGGGGCAGTCCGGGTCTGGAATTGTTCTTCAATGGAGAACGAATGACCCTTGCACGCTGGCCAAATTCCGGATGGCTTCACATCGTCGACATTCCCCAGACCGGCGACTCTCTTTATAATGAGGGATTGGATCGGGAGCGTCGTTTCGATAATGTTCCTATTGGACGACATTACGGTCGCATCAAATACGACGGCGACCGCCCGAAACGATGGAGGAATCCGGAAACCGCTTACCTGCACGGATACTGGACATGGGACTGGAGCGATTCGTTTCAGCGCGTACAATTCATCAACACCGCTCAACAGGAAATCACGCTTGCCGAACCTCATCATCATTACGGCTACACGAGAAATCAGAGATACTCTGTGCTGAATGTTCTCGAGGAGCTTGATACTCCGGGCGAATGGTTCCTCGACCGCGTTTCGGGTGATCTTTATTTCTGGCCCCCGGGACCGATGGAGAATGCAATAATGGCGGTTTCCATGCTTGAAGGAGCAATGGTCGTGCTGGATGGAGCAAGCCATGTGACCATCCGAGGTCTGACCTTCGAGCAATCGCGGGGCGAGGGTGTGAAGATCACGGGCGGAACGGGGAATCTCCTCGCCGGGTGCACATTTCGCCAATTGGGTGGTGAGGCCGTAGGCATTTTAGGCGGGTCGAACAACGGCATGACAAGTTCCGATCTGTATGACCTGTCCCTTGGTGCCATTCGTCTCATAGGCGGAGACAGAAAAACCCTGACGCCCGGCAATAATTTTGCCGTGAACAATCACATCCATCATTACAGCAAATGGCTGCGAACAGGACAGTACGGTGTGTTTATCGACGGCGTTGCAAACCGGATCGCACACAACAAACTGCATGATGCTCCTTTCGAGGCGATGTATCTGCGTGGCAATGAGCACATGATCGAGTTCAACGAGATTCATAACATCACGCAGGAAACCGGGGATGCCGGAGCCATCCACACCGGACGCGACTGGACGTGGAGAGGGAATGTCATTCGGTATAATTACTTTCATCACTTGCTTGGACCGGGCCTTCACGGCGTTATGGCCGCGTATCTTGATGATTGGGGAAGCGGATTTACGATCTTCGGCAATGTGTTCTACAAGGCCGGCCGGGCGGCGTTCATCGGTGGTGGGCGGAACAATACCGTTGAGAACAATATTTTCGTCGACTGTGCACCGTCCGTGCACATGGATGCCCGCGGACTGGGCTGGGCGGGGTATTACTTCGACGGGACCCACACCTGGCTTTTCGACAGAATGGACGACATGAATTTTCGTCAGCCACCGTACAGCACGAGGTATCCGGAGCTTTTGAAGCTGTACGAGGACGAGCCGCGCGTTCCCAAGGGAAACAAGATCGTCCGCAACGTCTCCTATGGCGGACGATGGATGGATGTGTACGATTTCGGAGCGTTCGATTTTTCCGTCGTGACCATTAAAGACAACCTTATCGCCGATCCGCTCATCCTCCGGCGCCGTGCGAAAGGGGAATCAGGTTGGGATCCGTATTATCTTGACATCGACCGCAAGGAGGGTTACGATTTGTACAAGGCGGGCGATCCGCAAATGACGAAAGAATTCGAGGGGAACGTATTTTTGAACGGAAACCCGGGCTTCGAAGATCTGGCCGGTGAGAACTTCCAACTCCGCTCCGATTCTCCTGCCTACAGGCTCGGTTTCCAGAGGATTCCGATGGATCGTATCGGATTGATACACGATGAACATCGCAAAGAACTGCCTATGTCAGCGGTCAAACATCCTCCACAAGAACCGCATTGACCCCGGCCTATGTGCTTCACACCACTCAGCAATCTCACTCGTATCGCCCATCACATCGTCCGATTGTGATCCACTCTCGAATTGCCTATCTTTAAACAATTATTAAACACACGGGAGGTGTTATGAAGATTCGCCTAATTCTCTTTTCTGCTCTTGCAACGCTGATTATTGCCGGATTATCGCCGGCGCAGGGGAAGAAAGGAATCCCCCCGGGAAAAGTTGAGCCGTATTCGATTTCAGTAACTGCCCTTCAGGGTCCCACCACAAGTGACGTGCTTGTCACCGTGACGACCAATGATGAAGCGAACTTCCCGGTGCCGGATTCTTTCAAGAAGCTCCAAATCAAGGTCTTGAACTCAGACGGAAACGCGGTGTATGTCAGGAACTTTTTTGACGTGCCCATAGTCGATGGCACAGCGCTCGTCAGTGTCACCGACCTGCTTCCCGGGATGCCCGTGGAGGTCCATGCGCTCATACAGACGGAACAGACCGTCAACACGAAAGTGTTGTGGGCCTCGACCGTTGTCTTGCTTCGCCCTGACCTTGTGATCAAGGAAGTCGATGCTCCCGAGCAGGTCCAGCCTGACGTTCCATTTAATATAGAAGTGGTCGTCCAGGAAACGAAGTTCCAAAGTGGTGCTACTGCCAACGTGAGCTTGGTCGAGGGTGCAACAGTTCTGGCGACTGCGACGGGAATCGTGGTGAACGCCGGTGGAGAGGTTTCTGTGCTTTTCCAGGGCGTGATGCTTTCCGGCACGGGTACACACAATCTGACGGCGAGGATCAGCGACGCTGTTCCCGCAGAATATGATACGACCAACAACGAATATCCGTTTTCCATTGAGGTGGTTGGCGGATTGGTGGTCGAGAAAGTGGCTTTCACGCTGGAATATGAGCGAAGAAAAAACATTGACATCTCAATCGTGAATATCAACTGCGGTGTGGTCACCAGTGAACGGGAAGTGGGTGACCGCGGGAGCTGGGCTTATAGCGCAACAATCCCCTTCGCTCCGGTTACACCCATCGACAGCATTCGTTGGGAAGCCATCTCGTCCGGCGGAACCCTGTCGCGAGGGTTCCTGGCCGGCTTGAATGCTGAGATCGTGAATTCATCGTTCGATGTCTATTCCGGCGAAATTACCGATGCAGACGGCAGCATGCTGACATTCAGCATCTTTGTGAACAAGACGACTTCGGTTACCGGACTGAGTCTCAACAAGTTCGCGGGTGATTATTACTACGTGCAGAGGTTCTTCGACGGCACCACTGATTCGGTTTCGCAGAGCAGTTCCCAGATGGACCTCGAGGACTTCCTCGAGATCAGATTGCTGTTTGCCGATGGCGGCCAGTACTTCGGCGGCGGAGCGCAGATCGATGTGTTGCCGTACGAATTGGAAGTCGTTTCGTTTAATGACTCGACCGTCTCTGGTGGATGCTTGTTTCAGACAATCGTTGATGTGACGCATGAAGTTTCGTCGAACTTCACCTCGGGAGTGACCGATCCGATTCTTCTTCCCACTGGGAAGGCCGGCACGCAGTCTCTTGCTCTCATGGAGAGTTCAGTACCACAAATGACGGATCTTGCGCAGAACTATCCGAATCCCTTCAATCCCACAACGACCATTCAGTTCAGCGTCCGGCAAACGGGCCCGGCTGTTCTGAAGATCTATGACATGCTCGGCAAGGAAGTGGCCGAGTTGTTCAGCGGTGAGGCTGTGGAAGGAAGGTCGTACCAGTTTACGTTTGATGCGACGAACTTCTCGAGCGGAATGTATTACGCCAAGCTCGAAGCAAACGGACGATTCTATACGAAGAGGATGATTCTCATCAAGTAATTGAGTTTGAAGTTTCAGATTTCAGCAGACTACGTCACTAAACATGAAGTCCGACATTCCCTTTGATTCATAGAAGGTGATGTCGGACTTCTGTTTTCACACCTCTCACCATTAACTTTAAGCTTTAATCTGGAGGCCGCACCTATTGGGCTAACCTAAACCGGATGGGAATACTCACGCGTACTTTGACCGCTTTCCCGCGCTGCGTGGCCGGTTGAAAGCGTGTTTTCAACACCGCTGAAGCCGCCGCCTCATCGCATCCCAATCCAATTCCCTCCTTGATTTCGGCCTTCCGAACGACCCCGGTTTCATCAATAAAAGCAACGATCACAACAGTACCCTGTACGCCAATGCGTCGGGCCATGTCCGGATAGATCAGATTGCCGCGCAGAGCGGCATATCCGCCAACTGGTTCCGGGACCTCATAAATTTCCAGAAATTCCGGTTGCTCGTCGGGGGGTGGCGGAGGCGGAGGATTGTCCGGCAGCAGCTCAGTTCGGAGATCGATGCTGTCCGGAGGCACATCGCCGACCGATTCGATGATTATTCGTTGCACAGGCGGAGGGGGCGGGACGGTGCGCTGTAACGTTGGTTCGGGAATCGCAATGATGGGCGGGTCGTCAGTCCATTCCGGCCGCGCTGAGACCGGCTCAGGCGTTGGAAAGAATTTAAACGCAACAATGGTAATGGCGAGAGCGAGAGCCAGGGCGATCTCAAAGGTCCTGCGGTACCCTGCCCGAAGGTCGGCTGAAGGATGTTTGGTGACCATGGCGATTTCCTTCCTTTGGTTGGTTCGGATAAGATAGGGGCGACTGTCCGCCCTTTCTTCTTAATGACCGTTCAGCGGAAAAGGTAAATCGGGTCCGTACTAGTGCCTCTTCCATTAAATAATATTGTGTTTTCGAGCATGAACTTTCATATGGAAGCGAGCCCGCCTGACCTTCATTGAGCGGTCACAGTCGGGCAGGCACTAGCCTTTTTTGAAAGGCTCGTATTCAAAACACAAGATTTATTTTTGAAGTGGCACTAGCAAAACAGAAGGGATGTGGAAGCGGTTCCGGGGGGTTGGAAAAAATGGGGGGGGGGCGTTACCTGTTTGCGTTACTATGGTAACCTTGCCAAGGTTACAAAAACCGTACCACATTGGTTGCCTTCAGTCGAGACTTTTGAGAAGGTCCCGCATTTCGGCAAACCCGCGGAAAATGACCTTGCTCGAAATGAAGATGAATCCCAAAAAACCGAGAATAAGAACAATCATCCAAATCACTTTCCAGATCTCCACAATTCCTCCGTTCTATGTTTTCTGTGATCCGTTGCGTGCAGTAAGCAGAGAGCCGATAACAAGTCCGGCAAATCCGAGTGCAAAACTCAGGAACCCTCGGACATTCGGCGCCAGCATTCCGGCAATGAGACCGGGCTCCGTCGAACCGCCGGCCTGAAGGGCAATATCCTCGATGACAAACGCCAGCGGAAGGAATGCTCCGCATGCAAACGCAGCATATGCCCCGCCCGTGGTTGCACGCTCCCAATAAATTCCGCCGACAAGGGCAGGTAATCCGCCCGCATAGTAGATGGTCGTTACGTCGAGCAAATACCGGAACGCGCTTTCTTTCAGCTCATACCAAATCCCAAACACGAGCATCAAGATGCCGATCACGGCAATCGAGCCCCGCGTCCACTTCAGCCGGGCAGCGTCGCTGAAGGGTGTCCTGCGCATCGGATCGAGAAAATCCTGTACGATGATCGTCCCCCACGCAAGGATGTAGCTGGAATCGGTGGACATCATCGCGGCAAACATGCCCGCAGTTACCAATCCCAGGACGCCAATCGGCAGGATCTCGGCCAGCAATCGCGGCATGCCGCCGGCAGGGTCGGATTGCACTCCGTACATCAGCGCCGCCCCGATGCCCCAGATGATCGGAAAGAACGCCCTGCCCATGAACATCATGCCTGTCGATCGGAAAATGCTTCGGTTGATCGCAGGGTTCTCCGAGGAAAGAATTCGCTGAGCAACGGGCTGCCACAGAACACATCCTGAGACTGCAAACACCGACCAATAGGCGATGAACCACCATCCGTATTCCGGATGGCTGAAGGGATCAAATCCCTGTGCCGCGTACACACCTGCCGCCCTGTCAAAAAAGCCCACCAAACCATCTCCTGAAAGAACCAGCACCGTCGTGATGACCATGCCAAAGGCAAGAAATACAAACTGAATGAAATCCGTGAGCACGACGGAGATCATTCCGCCCAATGCCGTGTAGATCAACACCAGGATCAGCAGGAGGGTCGTCGTGATATGGATCGAGGCGATGGGGATGTCCAGAAAGTGAACAATGAACACAGCGCCGAGTTTTAAGAAGACACCAAGACTGAGGACGCCTGCAATGATCAGGAGGATGGCGCCGAGAATGCGAACTCCGCGGGCATAACGGACCGAAAAGTATTCTGTGATCGTTACGATCTCCAGTTCCCGCAGCCGGTTGACGACGAATCCTGTTTTGCCGATGAGAAAATACGCTGATGCCCAAATGACGCCGATGATGAACGCGGCAAAGCCGAACCGGAATCCCTGCTCGGCGAAATACATCATTGTCACCAATCCGAGCTCGGTGGCAACGAGGGTGGCAACGCCCAGATTGTAGCGGATCCGCCTCCCCGCCACAAGAAAATCGGAGATATGCGTTACCCGCCGCCGAACGATCATTCCGGCCCAAGCAGCTGCAGCCACATAGAGCAGAACGATAAACCAGTCAAGAAACGAAAAGCGCATAAGAAATCTCGAAATAAGTGCAAATTCCAAATCTCAATATCTAAACACTAAACAATATCTAAGTACTAATTTCGATTCAGAGGTGGTTTAGGATTTGGGATTTTGAGTTTGTCCCGCTTCTGGATTCCGCTACGGGCGGGATTTCTGAGAAGCGGAATTTTGAATTTCGTGTTTAGGATTTTGAATTTCAACTAAGCCG
>JBBEEC010000036.1:18432-26468 GCA_040880975.1 Bacteroidota bacterium
CTGAGAAGCGGAATTTTGAATTTCGTGTTTAGGATTTTGAATTTCAACTAAGCCGAGGTCTGCCAAACATTTGCGTGGGCTTCCCCTTCCCGATAGAGTACCGGAAAATACGGCCCTGCATACGGGTCACCATCTTTTGGTCTGCGAAGAGTGTTGCTTGTGTGGTCCTCGGAGGTGCTACCCGCTTTGTACCGAGTTCCGTCGGCGATGAGATGAATGGCAATAGATACACGCGGGCGCTTGCTTAAATTGGGCCGGCTGCCGTGAATGGTGATGCAATGATGAAAGCTCACACATCCGGCAGGAAGCACGCAGGGCGCCGTCTTAAACTCCTGCCCGGTTTTCGACTCGATGTTCTTGATCTGCTGCTCGATATCCTTGTGGTAGAAATGATCCTCACCCAGCAATCCCCAGGTGTGGCTTCCCGGAACGACCTCCATGCATCCATTTTCCACGCCGACATCCTCAAGAGCAACCCAGGCCGTGATGGCCTTATCGTTGTCAAGGCATTGCCAATAGCCCAGGTCCTGATGCCAGCCGACGGCCCCGCCCGAGCCGCTTTGCGGCGGCTTGTGGAGGAGCTGATCATGCCATAGTCGAATCCCGCGGGCCCCTGAAAGCTTTGAGGCAATCTTTCCGATCACAGGCGACAACACCAGTCGGGCAATCGTGGCATCCGTCCAGTAGGCATTGTTCACTTGAACGAGTTTCGAGGTGTCCCCCGGCTGCGGATCGCGGCTCAGCGGGGGACGCTGGGTTTCATACTCACCGGCAACCACCATGGCGTGATGCTTGCGAAACTCCGCCAATTCGTCGTCCGAAAAGAGTTTCGGACTGAGCCAGTAGCCGTTTTTGGCGTAGAATGAGAGATCGTCGGAAGTAGGAATGTATTGCGTCATTGTAGATTTTGGGTTGTTATTTCAATACAAACACTAAATCACAAGTTCGAAATACGAAATAAATTCTAGGTTCAAAATTCAAAGAGTATCGTTTCGAATTTATCATTTAGAAATTGTTTCGTGTTTCGAGTTTAGAATTTAGAGTTTTCATTTCAATTCCTCCGATAATTTCCAACAGTACAACTGCATGCGCGGAAGATGAAAGAACCCCTTCCACATCGTACCCTTCACCGGAGTCGAAACCTGACCGTCGCGGCGTAGGTAACCGAACCATTCACCCTGTTCGCGGTCGGGAAAGTGTTTGTACGCCCAATCGTGGATCGTTTGGTGCCAATCGAGGTATTTTTGATTCTTCGTAAGCTGATACGCCATGAGTGTTGCAAGGAGGGCTTCGTTATGAGGCCACCAGAATTTCATGTCGTGCCAGTATTCCGTCGGCGGAAGTCCCCGCGCATCCCGAAAGTATAACAATCCGCCAAACTCATTATCCAGGCCTATTGCATATGACCAATCGATGATCTTGCAGCCCAGTTGAATCAAGTGCGTATCGTTTCCGCGGTACTGAGCTTCGTCAAGGATAAACCAGCCGGCTTCAAGAGAATGGCCGGGATTGACCTGCCGCCCGTCGAGCGTGTCGTAAAATTCTCCGTTCGGGCCAACGACTTCAAGCAAACATTGGAATTCCGGCTTGAGAAAATGGAGCTCAATGTCAGCGATGGCATCGTCGATGACCTTTGTGAGGAAGGGATCATTCACAACTTTTCGGATCTCCTGGGCGGTGGCGATAAGCATCATGGTCATCGCAAGCCCTTTCATGGGCCGCGTTTCCTGATCGATTTTTGGTGGGAGCAAACCCGGTGTGGTGTGGTGGCGGTACGCCATTTTGAACAATTCGACGGCCTTCTGCCCCCACTGTTTATCCCCGGAAGCAAGGCCGTATCCGGCATAGGCAAGAGCCGTGAAAGTCTCGGAGAATACGTAACGCCGTTTTCTCAACGGCTTTCCCTCGCGAGTGACCCAGAAGAACATTCTGCCGTCGGTGTCGAAGCAATGTTTTGTCAGGAAATCGATGCCGTGACGGGCAAGATCGAGCCATTCCTGTTTTCGTTCAATCCTTGAATAGAACGTGGAGAGCATCCAGGAGAACCTTCCCTGAAGCCAGACACTCTTGTCGGTGGCCATAATGCTGCCATCGCGGTTGAGGGCATTAAAATATCCGCCGCTTTCGCGGTCGATCGCCCTGGGGATCCAAAAGGGGATCGTGTCTTTTAATAACCCGTCGCGATAGACAATTGACAGCGCTTTCAAGTCCATGCGTGCAAGTATAGAGAATTTTAACCTTCGGGACAATCGTTTTCAAAATAAAGTCATCCTGCAAATTCCCACCATCACACCCTCATCCTCTCTTACACTCACATCAAATACTCAATTACTCGTCTACTCCATTCCGTTTCGCTAATTGAACGCTCTTAAAAAATCTACGTTGGATTCGAACACGACATTATTTACATTAATCCTCATGAAGCACCTCGCTTCGCTTTTTTCTGCCGTGAATTCGCTCCCGCTTATTCGAACCCCTCACACTCGGGCTCTCTTTTCCCTCGCACTCATTTTTATCGTCGGTTCCGCCTTCAGCGCTGATGGAGCGTTCTTTGAATGGGGCACACATCGCGACATGCTGAGACAGGTTTCTGTTATTGGGATTCTCGCGTGCGGAATGACCCTCGTGATCGTCTCCGGGGGAATCGATCTTTCGGTAGGAAGCATCATGGCTCTGGCGGCCGTGCTTTTTTCGCTTGCTGCCATCCAGGCAGGGTGGCCCGTGTGGATTGCTGGCCTCGTTGCAGTCGGGGCAGGCACATTATGCGGGGTCGTCTCCGGTCACGTCATTGCGCAATACCGTGTTCAGCCGTTCATCGCAACCCTTGCTATGATGGTGTTCGCGCGGGGAGCAGCGAAGCTCGTCTCCGGAGGGCAAAAGGTCTCGACGGCCGTGCAAGGGGCCGATGGCACGTACCAGTATGTCGAGGTACCGGCTTCCTTCGAATTCCTGAATGCGCGCATCATCGGTGACAACATCGCTGTGGTCACCGTGATTCTGCTTTTCTGCCTTGTGGCGTCCTGGTTCCTCCTTTCGCAAACCGTCCTCGGGCGGCGACTGTATGCGATCGGAGGAAACGAGGAAGCTGCGTGGATTTCAGGCATTCCGGTCAGCCGATCCAAGATCGCGGCCTACGGATTAGGCGGAGTATTCTGCGCAATTGCCGGGATCTGCCAGGCGGCTCAGGAACTCCAGGGTGATCCGGAGGCGGGTGTGGCCTATGAACTCAGCGCGATCGCCATGGTGGTCATCGGCGGAACGACCCTTCGTGGAGGGCAGGGGTCCATCGGCCTCACGGTCATCGGCATTCTCATCATCGGCTATCTGGAAAAAATCCTGAGCATTAACGCCGTTGGCGAGGAAACGCGCCTGATGCTTACAGGGCTCATTATTGTCGTCGCAGTGCTCTTTCAAGGACAAAAAAAATGATGTCATGGACTTCTAACGCAGAGGCGTCTATTGAAAACAATGTCAAGAGGGAACACCTATTCCCCCTGACAGATTGTAGGCTGTGTTTTTCTTGACATTGAAGGTCTCACGTACGCCTCTGCGTTAAAAAACCAGGACACACCAATCAGACTGCGCACCATGAAATCAATCTACTTCTCTCTTTTAATACTCATCACCGGCCTTCTTTCCGCCCAGGATCGCACTTTCACGATTGGCATGAGTCAATGCAATCTCGGCGAGCCCTGGCGGGTCCAAATGAATGCCGATATTGAAAAGGCAGCCGCGAATCACAAGAATCTCAAAGTAATATTCAAAGACGCACAGAACGATAACCTGCGCCAGCGCGCTCACATCGAGGAATTCATCCGTGCCGGTGTTGATCTCCTGATCGTCTCTCCAAAGGAAGCTGCTCCGCTGACCGGGCCGGTGCGCGATGCCTATCAACGCGGCATTCCGGTCATTGTTCTTGACCGGCGCGTGCTTGGTGAGGACTATACCTGCTTTATCGGGGCTGACAACAAGCGGATCGGCAGCGCCGCGGGGAAATGGATCGTTGAGAAACTCGGGGGGAAAGGAGCGATCGTTGAACTGAAGGGGCTCATGACCTCAACGCCGGGGCAGGACCGACACTCAGGTTTCCGCGACGCGATACGGGGTACGGACATTTCCATTGTGTTTGAAGCCGACATGAAATGGCTCGAACCAAACGCGCGCAGGGAGATGGAATCGGCCCTTTCGAGGTTTGATCGCATCGACGTTGTGTACGCCCACAACGATCCCGCGGCCCATGGCGCATTCCTGGCTGCCAGGGCGGCAGGTCGCGAGAAAAAGATCCTCTTTGTCGGTATCGATGCTTTACCGCACGAGGGACAAATGTACGTCCGCCGGGGAATCCTTGCGGCGTCGTTTGAGTATCCAACAGGAGGAGAGGAAGCGGTCACTTCGGCCCTGAAGATCTTACGCGGAGAGAAGGTTCCAAAGGAGATCACCCTGGCATCGAAAGTGTTCACCGGTGAAAACATCGAAAAAGGCGGCGAACGGATCGACGAATGAAAACGGACTTCCTTCTTGGTGTCGATGTGGGAACCGGCAGCGTACGGGCCGGATTGTTTGACCTTTCCGGAACGATGGTCTCCAATGCCGCCAGGGAGATCCGGATCTGGAAGCCGAAGGAAGATTTTGTCGAGCAGTCTTCGGATGATATCTGGCGGGCTGCTGGGGATGCGGTCAGAGATGTTGTGAGAACGGCGCACGTGGATCCTGCCGCGATCATCGGGATCTCCTTTGACGCTACATGCTCACTGGTCGTGCTGGACCCGCAAAACAGGCCCATGACGGTTTCGCCAACCGGGAACAGTGACCAGAATGTGATCGTGTGGATGGATCATCGGGCTGTGGCAGAAGCCGAGGAGATCAACGCCACAAGGCATCGTGTGCTCAGGTTCGTGGGAGGAAAGATCTCGCCCGAGATGGAACCGCCGAAGTTGTTGTGGCTGAAACGAAACATGCCATCCACCTGGAAAGGAGCAGCGAAATTTCTTGACCTCGCCGATTTCATGACTTTCCGCTCCACCGGCGTGGATATCCGAAGCCTCTGCACGACCGTTTGCAAGTGGACCTATGACGGTGAACGAGGCATGTGGGACAGGTCGTTTTTTGAAAAGATCGGATTACGAGATCTGCTTTCCGAAGGCAAGATCGGAGAAAAAGTGCTCCCGATGGGAACCCCGATCGGTCCGCTCTCGACACGCGCTGCCGCCGAACTCGGACTGACGACCCGAACGATGGTCGCTGTCGGTATTATCGATGCCCATGCCGGTGGGGTCGGAATGGCCGGGATGGGATTTGCGAAAACTCCGACTGCGGCGCAGCTCGAAAAGGTCCTCGCTCTCATCGGCGGCACTTCATCCTGTCACATGGCCGTCTCGAAAAATCCGCGGTATATCAAAGGCATCTGGGGGCCGTATCCGAATGCCATGATCCCCGGCTTGTGGCTCACGGAAGGCGGGCAGAGTGCGACAGGATCTCTGCTCGATCACATGATCAGAAACAACGCAAAGTCTTCTGACCTTGTTCGTGAAGCGGAACGGCAGCGATTGACGGTGTATGAGTATCTGAACGCGATCGTCGCTCGTCTTCAGAAAATAGAGGGGATGGGGCCGGAGATCGCGAAGGATATCAACATTCTGCCGTACTTCCTCGGCAACCGGTCGCCGAATGCTGATCCGCATGCGCGCGGAATTGTGAGCGGGGTCACACTCGATGAGAGCCCCGAGACCGCAGCAAGGCTCTATTATGCAACAATTCAATCGATCGCTTATGGGACGCGGCATATAATAGAAGAAATGAATAGGAAGGGGTACAGGATCCGAAGGATCCATGCCTGCGGAGGCGGAACAAAGAACCCGGTGTGGTTGCAGGAACACGCCGATGTTACCGGATGCGAGATCATTCTGCCGGGTGAGCCGGAGGCCGTCCTGCTCGGTACCGCAATGCTCGCCGCCGTGGGAGCAGGGGTCTACCCGTCGATTCAAGAGGCGTCATTCAGAATGGGCCGTGTCGGCGCGACGATCAAACCACGCAGGATATTCAAGCGCTTTCACGACGCAAAATATAAAGTGTTTCGAAAGATGTATGCCGATTTCAAAAATTACCGCGAGATGATGGAGGATTTTTGAATCAACCGCGGGTGTTTTTGAGATTTGAATTTTGCTTTTCGCCTATTCTTTGGAACTTGGATCTTGTTTTGTGACCATTCACGGAGGATGCTATGAGATACGCAATTGGGACAGCTGTTCTTCTCCTTGCAGGAGGAATCATGAGTGAAAGTTATTCACAGGATAGGTTCAACGGCCTCGGCCTTGGAATGGGCAATCTCTCGCGGCTCTCCCGGGCTCAAACGCGGTCCATCAGTCCGGAAAATTTCACGGGGGAAAAAGGAAAAGGAGGGATGGCAACGGAGGGAACCGGGAAACAGGCCGCCCGCGATCTTGGCCAGAGCTGGAAGGTATCTCCGTCCGTGAAGATCAAATCGAAGGAAGTATTTGTGCTTGGTGAGATCAAAGGAAGCGGAGCGATCCAGCACATCTGGATGACGCCGACCGGTCATTGGAGGTATTTGATCCTCAGGATGTATTGGGATGGAGAGACAACGCCCTCGGTGGAAGTTCCGGTGGGAGATTTTTTTGCGTGCGGCTGGAATCAATATGCGCAGGTCTCGTCTCTTGCAGTCACGGTGAATCCCGGAAGCGCGTTCAATTCGTATTGGGAGATGCCGTTCCGCAAATCGGCGAAATTCACCATTGAGAACATCGGCGAGGATGACGCGACGGTGTATTATCAAATTGACTACACGTTGACGGATATTCCGAATGACGCCGCCTATTTTCACGCACAGTTCCGGAGGAGCAACCCGCTCGCGTACAAGGACGTCTACACGATTCTCGACGGCGTCAAGGGATGGGGTCAGTATGTGGGGACCTACATGGCCTGGGGAGTGAACAATACGGGATGGTGGGGAGAAGGAGAGATAAAGTTCTTTATCGATGGAGACAAGGAGTTCCCCACGATTTGCGGAACGGGAACAGAGGATTATTTTTGCGGATCGTACAATTTTGAAAACAAGCAGACGAAGCAGTATCAGGAATTCACCACGCCGTATGCGGGACTGGCTCAGGTCCTGCGGCCCGACGGTGTCTATAATTCTCAACAGAGATTTGGCCTGTATCGCTGGCACATTATGGATCCTGTCCGATTCGAAAAGGACCTGCGGATCACGATCCAGGCTTTGGGGTGGCGCTCGGGTGGCCGGTATCTGCCGCTCCAAGATGATATCGCTTCCGTGGCATTCTGGTACCAACAGGAACCCCACGCCCCGTTTCCGAAACTTCCGGACAAAGACTATTTAGAAGTCCGGTAGGTTGTGGGAATTTCCGTTATAATGAAGAGAGAGAAGACCGGGCATTCGTCCCTCAGGGCTCTTTCCCCTTGACATTACTTTTAAAAAAGTCTATACTCTGATTATAAAACTATGTTTCACTAATTAAACCCCTATCTTGTTCGTTGTTCTGGTTGACGTGCGACAGATAACCGCCCCCGCCGAATTGAAGCGGTTGAGAGAGTTTCGGAACCGGAACGAGAACATCAAATGCACGCGGATGCTCGCGTCACATCAGCAAACGGACTACCGACTGTCTCTTCATAAGGAATCTGCACAGGCCGTCCACCACCGGTCTGCCGTCCCAAAAGTAAACAGATAAATCCACCAACACCACATCTCCGGGCTTCCGGAGAAAAGGAGGGTGAATGCCGTTTGAGTCATTGTTCCTACCTCATGTTCAGCACATTCTTTCATTCTTCATCGGTACATCTCACATAAGGAGAAGCACTATGAACGCAGCAGGGTGCAAGTTGCTCCTCATTGCATCGGTAATAGCTCTTTGCTCAAGTGCCGCCATGGCGCAGAGCGGAAAAATCACGGGTGTTGTTCGCGATCAGTCGAACGGCGAGCCGATCATTTCCGCCAACGTCATTCTGGAGGGGACTTCGTGGGGTGCGGCGGCAGATGTGGACGGAGTATATTACAT
>JBBEEC010000037.1:0-1822 GCA_040880975.1 Bacteroidota bacterium
CAAAAGCAGCCGGCCAAACCGGACATCAGAGAGCCCCGCCAGGAAAAGGAAAAGCAATTCACAAAGAAGGACACGCTGGCTCATCGTCCGGCCCTTGCCTTTGCGTACCATATGCCCTCCCGGAATACCGCCGAGTACTACGCAATGGGAATTCTTGATCAGATCCTTTTGCAGGGCGACGACAGCAAGCTCATGCAGGCGCTTGCAAAGAACAAAGGCTACACTGATAATGTCAATGGAGGGATCAACCTCCTGGGGAACATGTTCAACTACAACGGCCCGATGCTCTGGATGGCTTCGCTCATCCATGATCCTTCGACAAAGCCCGACGTCATCATGAAGACCGTTGACGAGGTTGTTGAGGAAGCGCGGACCAAACCGATCGACAAAACAACACTCGACCGTGCTATCGTCAAACTGCGGTCCGACTTGTATGACAACATGGGCGGTTTTTTTGGATTTGGCCGCGCCGACCTGCTGGCTTGCTTTGCGTTGTTCGACGATAATCCGGCCCGCATCAACACTTTGGAAGACGAGTTCAAGAAAATAACGCCGGAGTTGGTCATGAAAACTGCCCGGGAATATCTCCGGCCGACCAACAGAACCGTCCTCGTGCTCGAGCACAAAACAGGATCTTAACAGGAGCATAAACCATGAAACTCAATCGATTTTTACTCGTTGCATTCTGTTCGCTGTTTCTTGTCCCGGGTCTGGTCGCGCAAAAGCAGCTTCCCCCCGAGGGCGGAAAGCCGAAAGACTTCCAGCTTCCGCAAAAACAAACATTCTCGTTGTCCAACGGGTTGAGCGTCACGATGGTGCCGTACGGATCTCTTCCGAAGGTCACGGTTTCCGTGATCGTCCGGACCGGAAATCTGAACGAGAAATCAGATGAGGTGTGGCTTGCCGACATCACCGGCGACATGATGAAAGAAGGCACGACGACGCGGTCCGCGCAGCAGATCGCCGAGGAAGCCGCCGGGATGGGCGGAACGGTGAACATCTCCACCGGACTTGACCTTACGACGGTGAATGGAGATGTGCTTTCTGAATTCGGACCGACCCTGGTTGCCCTGTTGGCAGACATTGTGCGGAATCCCAAACTTCCGGAATCCGAAATGGCCCGGATCAAGAACGACCGGGTTCGTCAATTGACGGTGGCAAAATCTGCTCCCCGACAACAGACCCTGGAACAGTTCATGCGGATCATCTACGGCGACCACCCCTACGGCCGCATCTTCCCCACCCAGGAGATGCTCGAAGGATATGCCGTCGGACAGGTAAAAGATTTTTACAACAAGAACTTCGGCGCTCAACGCACGAGCATTTACGTGGCGGGCGCCTTTGACGCCAAAGCAATGGAAAAAGCGATCCGCGATGCTTTCGGTTCCTGGCAAAAAGGTCCTGATGCGCTGATCGACATCCCAAAGCCGTCATCGAAGAAGGCGTTCCATCTCATCGACCGCCCCGGCGCCCCTCAATCGACGATCTACGTGGGTTTGCCGGTTCCCAATCCGTACGACAAGGACTACGTTCCGCTTCTCGTAACGAACGCATTGCTCGGCGGGTCATTTGGCTCACGAATCACCAGCAACATCAGGGAACAAAAGGGCTATACGTACTCGCCCTTCAGCACCATCTCGAGCCGTTACCGGGATGCCTATTGGGCCGAGGTCGCCGACGTGACGACGGATGTCACCGGTCCCGCGCTTCAGGAAATCTTCAAGGAGATCAAGCAGCTCCAGAATGAACCGCCGCCTCAGGATGAACTGCGCGGAATTCAGAACTATCTTTCCGGAACGTTCGTCCTTCAGAATTCCAGCCG
>JBBEEC010000037.1:1922-4058 GCA_040880975.1 Bacteroidota bacterium
ATCACAGAATCGTACCGGGATGTCTCCAAGGATGTCCTGAGCGTTGTCGACAATCAAATGTCGGCGGTTGACCGGGCGACTGCAATTCAGAAGAGAATGCGCGACCTGGCGCAGGAAGCGGAAAAAGCCAATCCGGGCAAGCAAGTGAGCGTTTCGGAAATGTTTGCCGGACGGACCTATGTCTTGTTCCAATACGCCCAAATTCGTGACGTTCGGCTGGTCTATGTTCCCCAACGATCGATCGGCGAATTCGGAGGGGAGGATGACAACTGGGTCTGGCCCCGCCACACCGGAGATTTCTCGTTCGTGAGGGCTTACGTTGCACCTGATGGATCTCCTGCCGAATACTCAACCGAGAACGTTCCTTATAAGCCGAAGAAGTTTCTGAAGGTCAATCCGAATGGTGTTGATGAAAGCGACTTTGTGTTTATCCTGGGATATCCAGGCAGAACGTTCCGGCACCAGCCGTCGGGATTCCTTCGCCACGATGAGGATGTCCGATTGGGCATGATTGCGGATTTCTACGAATGGCAGATCCGCTTGCTTGAACAGATGGGCAAAGAAGATCGCGCCGTTGCCTTGAAATTCGATTCCCGGATCAAGGGCATGGCGAATGTCATGAAGAATTACCGCGGAAAGCTCAAGGGGCTTGCCCGAATCCAGCTGGTCCAGAAAAAGGTTGAGGAAGAAAAAGCACTGCAGGAATTCATTGATCAGAGTGAGGTCCGGCGGAATGTGTACGGATCAACGTTGAACAATCTGAATGCGGTGTATGCGGAGATGAGCGAAAATGCCGGCAGAGAAATTCTGATGGATCTGTTCGGTTCGACACCCACCTTGTTTTCCAGGGCAGCGGCTCTTTACGAAGCATCGCTGGAACGGCAGAAACCCGACGCAGAACGGGCTGCAGCATACACGGACAAAAACTTTGAACGTTTCCAGCAGAATATGATGCGCTCGTTTGCCTCATATCATGAGCCGGCGGATCGTGCCTTGATGGCGGAACTGTTGCGGAGAGCTTCGTTGCTGCAGGGCGCTCAACGCATCACGGAGTTGGACCCATGGATCGGAAAAGATGCATCCATGCTCGATCAAATGTACCAATCGACGGTTCTGAAAGACGAGAAACAAATGGAGGGCCTGCTGAAAGCCACGCCCGACGAACTCAGGAAGCTCAATGATCCGTTTTTGAACCTCGTCGTTGCTTTGAAACCCGTCCAATTGGCTGTCCGGGAGACACGTCAGAAGCGGACAGGGATCATCAACAAAGAGTACCCTTTGTATGTTGAAGTCAAGGAACAATTCCAGAAGGCAACCTTCATCCCCGACGCCAATAGCACTTTGCGCCTGACCTTTGGACGCATCAAGGGTTACTCCCCCGCAGACGCCGTGTATTTCAGTCCGATCTCCACATTAAGCGGAGTCGTGCAGAAAACCACCGGCGCGCCGCCTTTCTATGATACGCCGAAAAAACTCCTCGACCAGGCGAAAGCAAAGAACTACGGCAAGTACGCTCATAAGAAGTTGAAAGATGTT
Source organism: Bacteroidota bacterium (assembly GCA_040880975.1). Lineage (GTDB taxonomy): Bacteria > Bacteroidota > Ignavibacteria > UBA10030 > UBA10030 > JBBDYD01. The sequence continues at coordinate 3,459 of JBBEEC010000037.1, forward strand.
CCGGTCGGGATCCTGTACAATACAGACACGACCGGAGGAAACTCCGGCAGCCCCCTAATGAATGCCCGCGGGGAACTTGTCGGCGTAAACTTTGACCGTGCTTATGAGGCGACAATCAATGATTATGCATGGAGTGATGCCTACAGCCGCTCCATTGCTGTGGACATCCGTTATGTCTTATGGGTGACGAAATACGTTGGCGAAGCGGGCCATATCCTGAAAGAAATGAACGCAGAATAACTGTTGGCATGGTGGAACTGCAAATGAGCCTGTGATGACTGAACAGAGAGTGGCGGAGCTGCACGCCCGAAAAATCACGCCCGAGCAGTATCACGAGATCAGGCGGCTCTGGCAGGTGCATTCCATAGCGGAAGATAAACGTGATATTCCCGGCCTGCTTTCGACTCTGACCGATGACTGCGTGTATGAACTTGTCCAAACGGGTGATCGTTGGCCCGGACACGAGGGGGCGCGTCGATTCTACACCGAAATGCTCTCCGCATTTCCGGATATTCATTTTGAATTGCAGAATATCGTCATCGGGCCACAAGGGGTGTTTGAGGAAGCCCGTGTGACGGGGACGCACGTGGGCGCCTGGCT
>JBBEEC010000038.1:0-25656 GCA_040880975.1 Bacteroidota bacterium
TCAACGAAACGGGGCGAGCTGCGGGACGACAGTTGGCAGCGCTTGCTTCAATAATCACGGGGATCGTCCTGAGTGTTTCGGCCGGTGATTCTTTGCTGGTCGAGGACCGCATCTTCGGTTCTTTTCAGCACGCAACGCGGATAGCTTTTGACATCCGGGGGCGCTGTTTTGTGGTGGACAGGGGGTCGAATTCCCTCGTTGTATTTTCTCCCCAGCTTGACATTGCCGCTAACCTCGGCGGCTTTGGATGGGACCTGGCCGCATTTGACGGTCCCACAGGCATTGCATCCGACGGTCTGAGTATCTTCGTTGCCGATCATGGAAACCATCGGGTTATTCGTTATGATCAATCAATAGCCGCCATTTCAACGCTGATGACCAGGGATAGTTCTTACGCCCCGGCAAGCTTCGGATTCCCCCTGGGAGTTGCGCTTTCGCGGCAGGGTGAACTCTACATCCTGGACGGAGAAAACACCAGGGTTGTGAAGTTTGATTCGCGGCTAAGGTTCGAACGGTCGTTCGGCGGGATCGAGTCGGGCGCGGGCAGGCTCCAACAGCCGACGGACATACTGACGGGAGCTCGAGGCCAGGTTATGGTTTTAGAGGCGGGGCGCATCGTGGAATTTGACTATGCGGGAAACTACGTGCAGACCATCGGTAAGAGCAAGTTGAAGAAGGCCCGGGGCTTCAGCGAAGCAGGCACCGGCGTGGTGGTTGCTGATTCCGCGGGGTTATGGTTCTTCGATGAGCGTGGAACATCTTCAACGAGCATTCCCTATCCGCTTATGGTCACTGATGCCGGAGAAGAACTCAACGACGTCGCTGTCCGGGACGACAGGATATTTATTCTGACGACGAAGCGTGTTCACGTCTTTCGCTTCACCGACGTGACGCGCTGATTGCTTGACATTCAACCGCATTTCACCTACTTTTGAAACACACCCCCTGTTTTGGTCTACTTTATTTGTGGGAGGCATTATGGCGCGCAGTGTCAACAAAGTGATTCTTGTCGGGAACCTTGGAAAAGACCCCGAATTACGGTATACCAGCAGCGGTGTCGCCGTGGCGACCTTCAGCATCGCGACGAACGAGTCCTGGAAAGATCCTGAAGGGAACCTGCAGGAGAGGACCCAGTGGCACAATGTTGTCGCCTGGAGAAAACTCGCTGAAATATGCGGAGAATATCTGAAAAAGGGCGGAAAGATCTACGCTGAAGGAAAACTTCAGCACAGAAATTACGATGACAAAAACGGTGTAAAGCGATATGTCACAGAAGTCGTCCTCGATGAGATGGTGATGCTCGATAGCCGTGGTGGGGGAGGAGGAGGCGCATCTGCTGCCCCCGAGTATCAGCCGCCGGCAGCGCAGGAACAGCAAGCCGACAAGGCCGACGACCTGCCCTTCTGATTTCCAATCAACCCCAACAGATTCCCGTTGGGGTTTTATTTTTGTCGGACCTCTTGACACATCGAGAGGCATTGGCTACATTGACAGCATCTTCTGTTCTTTTCCAATTGATGTTTTGGTGTCCCGTCGAGCCGGCGATGGCCGGAAGGCGATGGGATGAAAAGGGAATTCCGTGACCTGATGCCTGGGAAATCGGAAGCTGCCCCGCAACTGTAATCCCGATTACGGGTTCGTAATCAGGGTCCTGAGCGAATAATCACTGTCCCACCAGGGATGGGAAGATTTCAGGACCGGGAAAGCCAGGAGACCTGCCAAGACGTTGTTTTCAGAGTCCTTCGCGGGAAGGTGAATCCATGAAATTCGTTCTCTATTGGCCCCCATCTTCGATAAGAAGGTGGGGGCTTTTTTTTGGGTGTCAGACAAATTGGGAAATTTATGCCATGATGGGCGACGGTAAGTGCCGAACAGCGGCAACCCGAGGCTGCTCAATCCACCATTGTACATTGCCAAGGAGACGCCATGATACGAACGCTGTGTTTTGTTGCTGTGTTGTCAGCGGGCCAGATCCTGCGTGCGCAGGATACGACCAAAACCTTTCAATTGCCGGAAATCACGGTTACGGCAACGAGGTCACTCATCAATGCTCTTGATTCCCCATCCCCGGTCGATGTCATCCATATCGACGAACACGCTTCGCTTTTCGGTGCTCACGCCGGGGAAGTTCTCCGGTTTACCAATTCCGTGTTCCTGCAGGATCTCGGCGGAAGCGCGGCGCTGAAAACAGTGTTTTTGCGCGGTACGGCTCCCCAACATCTCCTTGTGATGGTGAACGGTGTTCGCCAGAACAGCTTTCAAAACGGGCTTGTTGATTTTAGTCTTCTTCCCCTCAACGATGTTCAAACCGTCGAGATCGTGCGCGGCGGAAGTTCTGCGCTCTATGGTGCAGATGCCCTCGGCGGTGTTGTGAACATTCTGACAAGGCCTGCGAGGCCGGGATTTCGGTTGAGGGCCGAAGGCGGGGCGGGATCGTTTGGCTACCGGAGGTGGAAGATAGAAGGCCAGGGCCGACCCGGTGCGGTGGGGCTGATAGCGGGAGCAAGTTACGAAGAAGGTGATGATACATTTCCCTTCACGGGCAATGACAGATCGACTTCTCTCAGGCGCATCAACGCAGATTTCCGCCGAACGAATGCCTACGTTCACGGTGACGCACGGTTCGGCGACCACACGAGCTTCCGGCTGTTTTCGCAGGCGGTTCGGTCCGTTCGCGGAGTACCAGGCTCCCTGGCATTCCCATCGGATGCTGCTCGCCAGGGGGATGACGACGTCAATCTGGGTGTTGAACTTCGCAACAGTTCCTTTCAGGGTTTCGAGCTGGCTCTGAAGACATCGTATCGGCACAACGTTCAGAAATACCGAGATCCCAATCCATTCTTTGCCATCGATGCCACCTACCAAAATGATCACGTTGTCATCAATCCGGAGCTGCATCTGGCTGTCGGTGGCTCCGGGAGGGTCCTTTTCGGTGCCGAGTGGAACGAGGGGTCTCTGAAGGGAAATGACTTCGACGGTGTCATCCGACGGACCCAGCGCTCCTTCTACATTTCAAACGAATGGCGTTTTACGAGTGACAGACAATCGTGGGATATTGTCTCGTTGTACGGCATGGTTCGGTATGATGCCATTTCTGACGTTGATGATGTTTTGATGCCGAAGGTGGGGATCAACGTGCGCGTACTGCGACACGGTGATGTACGCCTGCGCGCAAGTTACGGGAGAAGCTTCCGGTCCCCATCGTTTAATGATCTGTACTATGTCGGATTCAGCAACCCGGCTCTGCGTCCGGAATATTCCACGGGGGCCGATGTGGGGGTCATCGCAGAAGTGCGCAGTTCGTCATCCGCCCACCGGGTTGGAGTGACCTATTTTGACATTCGTACGCGTGACAGGATCCTGTTTGATCTGACAACGTTTCTTCCGATGAACATTGGAAAAGTGGTCTCGACGGGGATCGAGGCGATGTATTCAGGAGAACTGCTGGATGGATTTCTGGTAGTGGAGTGTCGTTACAGCCTGGTCGATGCCATCAAACGAAATCAAATTTCCGCAAACGATCCGTCATTCGGCAAGCAACTGGTTTTCATACCGCGTCACTCCGCCAACGCTACAGCCACGATCTTCCTGGACCCGGTGAGTGTTTCTTTCGCCCACGCGGCGGTGGGGAAGCGTTTTACCACGGATGATCACCAAGGAGATCTGCCGGAGCACAATTTAACCGATGTAAGAGTAAAAGTGAAGATGGGTTTTGGAACGAGTGCTTTAACACTGGGGGGGGAAGTTCGAAATCTCTTTAATCGTTCCTACCAGGTGTTCCCCGATTATCCGATGCCCGGGCGGGTGTTTCGTATTGGAATAGGGGTTGATTATTGATGCGAGCCGCATTGAATGTGACTTCCCAGGAATAGCAGGATCCTTTCTGATTTTCCCGGAATAGCGAAAAAACCCGTTGAACACCACGGGTTTTTTTGTTTTTTTGGGCAGGTTTTCTGGCGTATTTCTTGATTCTATTTGAGAAATCCTTATCTATATTTGTCTCACCCATATTGTCCAAAAGAGTGAATTCCTATGTCCGCCACGACCCATCAAACAGGTTTCTTTGAAACTGTCTGTAAAAACTTTGACAAAGCGTCGGGATACACAAATCATCATGCCGGCCTCCTTGATCAGATCAAAGCCTGCAACAGCGTTTATCGCTTCGAATTTCCTATCCAGACCGAAGAGGGATATGACGTCATTTCTGCATGGCGGGTAGAACATAGCCAGCACAAATTACCCTCGAAGGGGGGGATTCGGTTCAGCGAGGATGTCAACGAAGACGAAGTCAAGGCGCTTGCTGCGCTGATGACGTACAAATGTGCTGTTGTCGATGTTCCGTTCGGAGGTGCAAAAGGCGCTGTGAAAATCAATCCGTCGAAATATACGCTGGAAGAATTACAGCGGATCACAAGGCGCTATACGGCTGAACTCGTCAAGAAAAGTTTTATCGGCCCCGGCATAGATGTCCCGGCTCCGGATTACGGAACCGGACCTCGCGAGATGGCCTGGATCATGGACACCTATCAAGCGCTCCGCCCGGATTCTATCGACGGTGCTGCGTGTGTCACGGGCAAGCCTGTGAGTCAGGGCGGTATCCGCGGCAGAAAAGAAGCAACGGGAAGAGGAGTCTATTTTGGCGTGCGGGAGGCTTGCAGTATTTCAGAGGACATGAAGGTGTTGGGCCTGACGAAGGGACTGGAAGGCAAACGTGTTGTTGTGCAGGGATTGGGAAATGTAGGATACCACGCCGCAAAGTTCATTCAGGAAGGCGGTGGAATCATCGTTGGCCTCTCGGAATTCGAAGGGGCGATCTACAATCCGAAAGGCCTTGATGTTGACGCAGTTGTGAAGCATCGGAAGGAAACAAGGAGTATTTTGAATTTCGCGGGGGCACAGAATCTGCCATCAAGCGGTGCAGCCCTTGAACTGGATTGCGAGATCCTGATTCCTGCCGCGTTGGAAAAGCAGATCACCGAAGAGAATGCGGGTCGCATCAAGGCAAAGATCATCGGCGAGGGCGCCAATGGACCGACGACGGCGGGCGCTGAGGAGATCCTCCTGAAAAAAGGAATAATGGTCATACCCGACATGTACATCAATGCGGGCGGCGTCACGGTTTCTTATTTCGAATGGTTGAAGAATCTTCAGCACGTCCGGATGGGGAGAATGGGCAGGAGATTCACGGAACAGTCGATGGCGAGCATCATTGAGATTATCGAGACTTCGACAGGGAAGAAAATCACCGATGCCCAGCGCCTGATGCTTGTCAAAGGCCCTGATGAAGAAGACCTCGTAAACTCAGGTCTTGAAGACACCATGATCAATGCCTATCAGGAAATACGTTCAATCTGGAAGAGAACCAGGGGGGTCGATTTACGAACAGCTGCATTTATTAGTTCCATCGACAAGATCGCAACATCGTATTCTGAATTGGGAATCTTTCCCTAGACGTTACCGGCCTTCGTTGTCACACATTCCATCCCAATAGAGACTGGATCGACAGTCTCACCGAAGACCCTTCTACCCTACGAAGAGGAATACTACCATGTCTGACACAGTAAAAGACTTCATGACTCATGTCAAAGGCAAGAACCCCAACGAGCCCGAATTTCATCAAGCAGTTCAGGAGGTTGTAGATTCTTTGAAACTTGTTTTGGAGCGGTTTCCGGAGTACCGTACGGCGAGAATTCTCGACAGGATCGTGGAGGCGGAACGCGTCATTATGTTCCGGGTTCCGTGGATGGATGACCAGGGACATATCCATGTGAACCGCGGATTCCGCATTGAAATGAATAGTGCGATCGGGCCGTACAAAGGCGGGTTGCGTTTTCACCCGTCGGTAACGTTGGGTATCCTGAAATTCCTTGCATTCGAACAGGTCTTCAAAAATAGTCTGACGTCTCTTCCCATGGGCGGCGGCAAAGGCGGATCGGATTTTGATCCCAAGGGAAAAAGTGACAATGAAGTGATGAGGTTTTGCCAGAGTTTCATGAATGAATTGTTCCGGCACATTGGCCCTGATACAGACGTTCCGGCAGGGGATATCGGAGTCGGCGGAAGGGAAATTGGATTTCTGTTTGGCCAGTACAAGAAGCTGCGAAACGAATTCACAGGAGTGCTGACAGGGAAAGGGCTCAATTGGGGCGGATCGTTGATACGCCCTGAGGCAACGGGATACGGATGCGTATATTTTGCAGCCGAGATGCTCGCAACCCGCGGGAAGACCCTGGAAGGAAAGACCTGCCTTGTGTCAGGAAGTGGCAACGTAGCGCAATACACCGTTGAGAAACTGCTGCAGCTGGGAGCGAAGGCAGTCACTCTTTCGGACTCTGCCGGATATATCTACGATTCTGCGGGTATAGACCGAAAGAAACTCGACTTCATCATGGAGCTGAAGAATGCACGCCGCGGGCGAATAAAGGAATACGCTGACGAGTTCAAGTCAGCGACGTATCTCCCGCTGGATCCTTCCGCAGAATTCAACCCCCTGTGGAATCATAAGGCGGATTGCGCATTTCCGAGTGCAACGCAGAACGAGATCAACGGCAAGGACGCGCAGAACCTGGTCAGAAACGGCGTGACGGTTGTTGCCGAAGGTGCGAACATGCCGACCACGATCGAAGGTGTCCAGGTCTTCCTGGACGCGAAGACTCTCTACGGCCCCGGGAAGGCTGCGAATGCCGGCGGAGTAGCTACCTCGGGATTGGAGATGACGCAGAACAGCATGCGCCTGCCCTGGACCCGTGAAGAAGTCGATGAGAGGCTGCGTCTCATCATGAAAAACATCCACAGGACCTGCATGGACACGGCAGAGCGATTTGGCACGCCAGGGAATTACGTTCATGGAGCCAACATTGGCGGATTTCTGAAGGTCGCGGACGCCATGATGGACCAGGGATTGGTCTAACGCGGGTGTTTCCGAGGATTGCGCGGACCGGTGCTGAAGGAGCGATGGAATAAATGGCTCAATCTCAATCGGTGGATCCCATGTGGGTGGAGCATGGTTACGGAACCCGGTTTCAGGGGTTCCAAAACCTCATGCGTCGCCGGGTCCGCGATGTCCTGCTGGTTTCAAGTCTCTACGATCTCTATCTGTTCGAAGAAGACGGGCGGCTGTATGAACTGATTCGAAATGAGTATCAGGGTCTCCATCTCAGTCACTCGCCGGAATTGACGCGTGTTTCCAGCGGGAAGGAAGCGGTGGCCCTCGCGAAGGAAGAAAACCGCTTCGATTTGATCATCACCACGCTTCACATCGAGGACATGTCGGCCCTTCGGTTGGCCCAGCTTGTCCGCGAATCCGGCCTCAACATTCCCGTCATCCTCCTCGGGTACGACAATCGTGAGTTGAAAGACCTCCTGATGTACCATGACACATCGGTGTTCGACGGTGTGTTCATCTGGCAGGGAGATTTCCGGCTCCTGATCGGTATCATCAAACACATCGAAGACAGGCTGAACGTCGAGCATGACACTCGCATTGTGGGGGTTCAGTCGATCATTCTGATCGAAGACAATGTCCGGTACTATTCGTCATTCCTTCCCATCATCTACACTGAGGTCCTCAATCAGTCACAACGGTTGATTCTCGAAGGGATCAATCTCTCCCATCGATACCTTCGAATGCGCGCGAGGCCGAAGATCCTCCTCTGCAAAACCTATGAAGAGGCCATGGCGTATTTCCAGGAGCATGAGGACCACATTTTGGGGGTCATTTCGGATATTGATTTTCCCCGGAACGGGGTTCCGGAACCCAGGGCCGGACTTGTGTTCGCAAGAGAAGTGAAAGAACGTTATTCCGATATTCCGATTCTTCTGCAATCGACAACCCGGGACTATGAGCCGGAGGCTCATGAGCTCGGAGCCTCGTTTCTTCTGAAAGACTCTCCGACACTTCTGCTCGAACTGAGAGCCTTCATGACGCAGTACTTCAGCTTCGGGGATTTTACTTTTCGGATGCCGGATGGAACCGAAGTAGCGCGTGCGACCGACTTGAGGTCGTTGGAGGATCAATTGCGTTATGTGCCGGAAGAATGCGTTCGGTACCACGCTGAGAGAAATCATTTTTCCCGCTGGCTGAAAGCGAGGACAGAGTTCTGGCTTGCGTACCAACTGCGTCCTCGAAAAGTCTCTGACTACCCTTCTGTTGAGGCGCTTCGACAGCACTTGATCGAATCGATGAGCGAATATCGGAAGATGAGACAACAGGGCCTCATTGCCGATTTTTCCAAGGAAACGTTCGATCCGACAAGCAGTCTCGCCCGCGTGGGCGGAGGATCGCTGGGCGGGAAAGCACGCGGGTTGGGGTTTGTCAATATTCTGATCAGCAATTACAGGCTTCGGGAGAAGTTCGACGGAATTCAGATCACCGTCCCCCCTGCGCTGATCCTGGGGACAGAGGTGTTCGATCAGTTCATTGATGAGAATAATCTTCGTAAGTATGCCCTGAAAACAACAGGTGATGAGGCCATTACAAAGAAATTTCTCCAGGCGACAAAATTCCCCGAAGAGATACTCGGGAGTCTTGCAGCTTTTTTGAGCCTTATCCGCGAACCGCTGGCGGTCCGGTCTTCAAGTCTTTTGGAAGATTCCCAGTATCATCCCTTCGCCGGCGTGTATGAAACCTACATGATCCCCAACAATAACGCCGATCCGTTCGTCCGGTTGAGCGAAGTGGTTTCCGCCATCAAGCGTGTCTACGCGTCCACGTTTTATCAGAGCGCAAAGGACTATTTTAAAGTAACATCGTACAGGATGGAAGAAGAGAAGATGGCGGTGATCATTCAGCGGATGGTGGGATCGCAACACCGCGAAAGATTTTATCCGGATTTTTCAGGTGTGGCGAAGTCCTATAACTTTTACCCTTTGTCGCCGCAGAAGCCTCATGACGGAATCGTCTCGGTAGCCCTCGGACTTGGAAAAACGATCGTCGACGGCGGGATCACCGTAAGATTTTGCCCGAAGTATCCAAGGCACATTCTCCAGTTTTCCAGCACGACGGAAGCGTTGCAGAACAACCAGAGGGAGTTTTTCGCTCTCGAACTGACGGAATCCGTCCTGGATTCTTTTTCCCCCCACGATGCTTTGGTCAAAAAATACAAGCTTTCCGTGGCTGAGGAAGATGGGACCCTGCAATATGTGGGATCCACGTATTCAAGAGAAAACGATTCGCTCTCAGAGGGGTTGGCAAGAGGCGGTACCCGCGTGGTGACGTTCGCCCCGCTGCTGAATCACAACACATTTCCGCTGCCGGAAATCATTGAATTGCTGCTGGACATGGGAACGTGGGGGATGGGTACGCCTGTTGAGATCGAATTTGCCGTCACCCTCTCGCCGGCTTCGGGGAAGCAGGCGGAATTTGCCTTGCTGCAGATGCGGCCGCTGGTCCTGAGCAGGGAAATGGAACAACTCACGATAGAGGAGGTGGATCGAGATTTGGTGCTCTGCCGCAGCAGCCACGTCTTGGGGCATGGTGTGATGCGCGATTTGCGGGACGTTGTCGTAGTGGACCTTGACAGGTTCGACCGCTCTAAAACGCAGGATATTGCACGTGAGGTCACGCAGATCAACGAAACACTTATTGCCGAAGGAAGGCCCTATATATTGATCGGCCCCGGGCGATGGGGAACACTTGATCCCTGGCTTGGGATTCCCGTTAAATGGGATCAGATTTCAGGAGCACGAGTCATTGTGGAGTCGGGGCTGAAAGATATGGATGTGGCTCCCTCTCAGGGGTCGCATTTCTTCCAGAATATCACTTCGTTTATGGTAGGATATTTCACCGTAACATCGTCCCACGAGACAGATTTTGTTGACTGGGAATGGCTCGGCGGATTGGAAGCCGTCGAGTCAAAAAAGTTTGTCCGTCACCTGAGGTTTGATCAACCGTTTGTCGCCAAGATGAACGGACATGAGAACAAGGGTATTATTCTCAAGCCGGAAAATGGCAGTCCCTGAACATCCAACGAACGTTCCCGAATCCTGTCCGCATTGCGGCGCATCCCTCAGCCCGTGGGAACAAGTGCTCCTGAGCGTTGACCACGCCCTCGTGTGCCGGCACTGCTGGTACCGGATCATCCTTGATGTGTTTGAGCCGGGGGAACAGGGAGACGGAAACAATCCTCAACAGCCTTCTTAAGGATTAAGTCATGGGTACGTACAATTCGTTTCAGGTACAGCAACAGCAAGTCCTGGAGGCCGCGAAGCTCCTGAACCTCGACAAACCCACGACCGATCTGTTGCTCTGGCCGCAACGTGAATTTAAGGTCACCATTCCGGTCAGGCTGGATTCGGGAGAAGTGAAAGTGTTTCACGGGCACCGCATTCAACATAACTTTGCGCGCGGTCCTGCGAAGGGGGGCATCCGGTTCCATCCCGATGAAACCGTGGATACCATTCGGGCGTTGGCGGGATGGATGACCTGGAAAACTGCTGTGGTCGATCTCCCCTTGGGCGGTGCGAAGGGGGGAGTGGTCTGTAACCCCCGGGATTTGTCGGAGCGTGAGCTTGAGGCTGTTGCCAGGGGCTATATACGTGCGATTGCGCACTCCATCGGAGTGGCCAAGGATGTGCCGGCACCGGACGTTTATACGAATCCGCAGACCATGGCATGGATGATGGATGAGTTTGAGACGATTCTCGGGATGCATCAACCGGGAGTAATGACGGACAAGCCAAAACAGATCGGAGGAACGGAAGGAAGGCGTGATGCCACTGCGCGCGGAGGGGTCATTAGCGTTCGCGAGGCATGCAAGGTGCTGGGTGTTGATCCTCACGGGCCTTTTGCTATTCAGGGCTTTGGTAATGCGGGCCAACGCGCTGCGCTTCTTCACGGCGAGCTCCTTGGTGGTGGAACATTGGTCGCTGTTTGTGATTCGCGGGGAGGAGTCCACAATCCCGACGGTTTGAATCCGAAAGAACTGGTAACCTACAAGCTTACGAAGGGTTCTCTCGAGGGATTCCCGGGTGGGAAACCGATTCCGCGCGAACGAGTCCTGGAACTCGATGTGGAGGTCTTGTATCCTGCGGCGCTCGAGAATGCCATCAACGAAACGAACGCATCAAAAATCAAAGCACGCATTGTCTGCGAACTTGCGAACGGCCCGACCACTCCGGAGGCGGATCAGATCCTCCATGGCAAAGGGGTCCACGTGATTCCGGACGTACTGGCAAGTGCGGGCGGAGTGACCGTATCGTACTTTGAAATGGTGCAGGATCAGTATTCGTATTTCTGGGATGAATCCGTTGTTCATCAGCGGCTGGATGCCAAGATCACTGACGCATCCAGAGCGGTGTATGAAGCGGTAAAAGAGAAGCGCGTTCATCCTCGGCTTGGGGCGATGGTCGTGGGAGTGGCGAGAGTGGCTGAAGCGTGCAAGTTGCGCGGATGGGTGTAATTGAAAGCCATAATTCTAAATTCTCAGTTGTAAATCCTAAAAACACCTCACTATTCAATAACTCATCTCAATTTGTCATGGCCTATATCAAGGAATCCACTTGTAAGAAGTGCGGCAAGAAATTCACATGGAAGATCGAACGGCCCGGGGACGGTTATTGGGACCGTTGGAAGAGCGATGACGGCAATATCCTCGCTACATGGTTTTTGGCCAACAATCTTTGCTGGGACCATGCCTTCGAGGCGATGCCGCAGCAATTCAGGCCGATCATTCGCACGGTCTTGTATCACGAAGAAACGCCTGTCCAGGTTCCATAATACCAAAGCCTCCTAAGGAGTACAGAACATGAAAAGACTGATTCTTTTCTTCGTATTGCTGTTGTCCCCTGCGATCGTCGTTTCTCAAGCGAAAAGGCCCATCACGTTCGATGACCTCATCAGCATGGACCGAATCAGCGACCTTCAAATCTCGCCTGACGGGAAAACCGTCGCTTTCGTCGTAACCCGTTATGACAAGGTCCAGAACAACTCGAACAGCAATATTCATTCGGTGCCGCTTGATGGTGGTGCCGTTCGGCAGGTGACTTCAGCTCTGAAGGGTAACAACAATCCGCGGTGGTTGCCGGACGGGAAATCGATCGCGTTTGTTTCAAGTCGTGATGGTGAGTCCCAGGTCTGGATAGCCCCTGTCAGCGGCGCAGAGGCGAAAAAAGTGTCGACCCTCTCCACGGAGGCCTCCGGTATGCGGCTCTCGAAGGATGGCAAACTGTTTGCCTTCGCCTCCGATGTTTACCCGGATTGCCTCACCGATGATTGTAACAAGCGGAGGAACGATGAGCGTGCGGCTCAAAAGGTCAAGGCAAAGATCTTCGACTCATTGCCCTACAGAGTCTGGAATTACTGGAAAGATGGCAAGCGGAGCCATGTGTTTGTCCAGCCGATCGGCGGTGGCCCGGCCTTTGATGTTACTCCCGGCAATTATGATACCCCGCCCGTGGATCTTGGCGGACGATCGGAGTATGATTTTTCCCCGGACGGAAAAGAGGTCGCATTCGTTCGGAACACGGATCCGATGGTGGCCATTGGGACGAACAACGATATTGTTGTGGTATCCACGATAGGAGGGACCGCGCGGCGCATCACCGACAATCCCGCGAACGACAGTCAGCCCCTCTATTCCCCCGACGGAAAGTACATCGCCTATCTGAAAATGGACCGTGCAGGTTTTGAGGCCGATCGGAAACAGCTCGTCCTTTTTGAACGGTCATCCGGGAAGCATCTCAACCTGACGACGGAATTCGATTACAGCGTCGATGAGGTTGCCTGGGCGCCGGATTCCCGGTCGTTGTTCGTTACGGCAAATGACAAGGGAAATAACAGTCTTTTCAGGGTCTGGTTGTCAAAGAAGCCGATTGAAACCATTCTTAGAAGCGGATACAACCACACGATCCGGGTTTCTCCCGACGGAAAGACCCTCGTCTTCCTCAAAGAGTCCATTGAAAAGCCGGCCGAGGTTTATCGTTCAGATGTCAGCGGTAAAAATGTACGGCAACTGACGAATGTGAATCGCGACAAGATCACAATGCTCGATATGGCTCCCAAAATTGACTATTGGTTCAAAGGTGCCGGGGGAACCAGCGTGCACGGATGGATTGTCCCGCCCCCGGGGTTCGACAAAGCAAAACGATACCCCGTTATTTATCTTGTTCACGGCGGTCCGCAGGGGCAATGGGGAGACCAGTTCCACTATCGATGGAGCACTCAGATGTTCGCCGCGCGCGGTTACGTGGTGCTGATGGTCAACCCGAGGGGGAGCACGGGGTATGGCCAGAAGTTCACCGATGAAATCACACGCGACTGGGGCGGCAAAGTGTATGTCGACCTGATGAATGGCCTTGATTCTGCCCTGGCTGCGTTTCCGTTCATGGACGGAAATCGCGTTGCGGCCGCCGGAGCGTCCTATGGGGGATATATGATGAGTTGGATGGCAGGGAATACGGACAGATTCCGTTCAATCGTCAACCATGACGGAGTGTTTAACCCGAAGAGCATGTACGGAACAACCGAGGAGCTTTGGTTCCCCGAATGGGAGTTTGGTGGAACGCCGTACGACAATCCAGACCTTTTTGAAAAATGGTCGCCGTTCAATCTCGTCAAAAACTTCAAAACGCCCATGCTTGTGGTGCACGGCCAGCTGGATTTCCGGGTCGATGTCAGCGAAGGGTTTCAACTATTTACAGCTCTCCAGAGGAATGGCGTTCCTTCAAAAATGCTGTATTTCCCTGACGAGGGCCACTGGGTGATGAAGCCCGCCAATGCTGAATTATGGTACCGGACAGTTCTTGACTGGATTGATCAATACACCAAATAAACCATGAATCCATCTGGAGGCAATTCCATGCAAACGCTTGCACGAGGGTGTGCTTTGTTTCTGACCACATTTGGCTTGTTCGGTTCTGCCGCCCTGTCTCAAACCACACCGTTCCTGTCCGACGAGGAAATCCGGATGCTCTCGAATGAGATCTCCGGCGACAGGGCCTTCGAGCACATTCGCGTATTGACTCGTTGGCACCGTGATTCCGGAATGGATGGCTATTTCAAGGCCGCCGATTATGTCATGGAGGCCGCAAAGGAGGCGGGGCTGGCCGATGTTCGGTTTGTCGAGCAACCGCTTGGCGGGCCAAACTACACACCCAAATCCGCCGAGTTGTGGATGTTGGAACCGGTGGAAGTGAAGCTCGCCGACTTGGGCGATCACGCCACACAGCTTGCAGACGGGAGCCACGATGCCAATGTAACGGCCGAGCTTGTTTGGATCAGCGGGACATCAAAAGACGCCCTCAAGGATCTTGATGTCGCGGGGAAGATCGTTCTCACCAACGGATCCGCTTCATCGGCGGTTGTCAACGCCGTCTGGGGAAAAGGCGCTCTGGGTGTCGTGACCTATCAGACGTCGGAAGGCCGTAACCCCATGGATTTTCCGGACCAGATCAGCTGGTCTCGTATTCCCATAACTCCTCCTGAAGGTAAATCCGGCTCCTTTGCATTTGTCCTCCCTCCGAGAGTCGGGGAGGCACTGAAGAAGATCCTTGAGACACAACAGGAGCAGGATTTCCTGGCAACGGGGAAGAAGACAAAGGGCGGAAAGATCGTTGTTCGTGCGAGCGTCGATACGGAAATCGGAACGGCACCGGGCAGGACGGGATTCGTCGAAGGCTGGATCCGCGGGAGCACATACAAAGACCAGCAAATCGTCCTCACGGCACATTTACAGGAGGAACAGGGATCGGCAAATGATGACGGGAGCGGTTGTGGCAATCTGCTTGAACTTGCCCGGGTGTTCAACAAGCTCATCCGGGAAGGCAAGATGGCTCAGCCGCTGCGGGACATCAGGTTCTGGTGGGTGGACGAAATCTACTCCGAATATCGCTACTTCCAGGACAATCCGGACGAGCCCGGGAAATTGCTGGTAAATCTTCACCAGGATATGACGGGTGCCAATCAGTCCATGGGAAACCGGGTCCAACACCTCATCCATGCCCCACATTCGAGAACCTCATATCTGGACGCATTGTTTGAAAGTGTCGGTACGTATGTGATCCTCACGAACAACGGTTTTCTTTCTGCAAGTCGTCAGGGTGGACTTCCAAGGCCCTTTACGAAACCAATACTCTCCACCAGGGGGACACGTCAAAACTATTCTGCCAGGTTCGTGCCATATTTTGGCTCGTCTGATCATATGTGTTTTGTTGACGGGATCATTGGCGTGCCGGCCGTCGCCATGATCAATTGGGATGACGATTTCATCCATTCTTCCCAGGACGACCTCTTCCAGATTGACCAGACCCAGCTTCAGCGGAATAACTTCATCATCGGGTCGATGGCGTACAGGCTTTCCACAGCGAAAGCGGCCGATGTTCCGTTGTTCGCATCGGAAACGTACGCTCAGGGTATACGGCGCCTTGCCAACGATCTGAGGGTGGCGATGGAGTTGATTCGAGCATCGTCGAGCCCCGCGGAGGGTTGGAGTGACGCGATGATTCTCGTGGAACAGGGGATTCAACGCGAACAACGTGCGATACACTCGGTCCGCGCGCTTGCAGAACGCAACCGTTCCGCGCTTCAAACCATCGACCAAATGGTCAAGCGAGTACAGGAGCAGGAGTCTGTCATGAATGCGGATCTTCGAGCGCTCTACAAGCAGGTACACGGGAGTGATCCGGTCCGGAGGTCTTTGAGTGCGGCAGAGAAGGCGGCATCGGGAAAAGTCCCGGTCAACACAAGCAATCTCGAGGAGTATTTCACTCATCGGCAGAAGATCGGATTCCGCCCCGGAGTGCAGCTCCACGGACTCATGCGGTCCGAAATCTACAATTTCATCGACGGGAAGCGAAACTATTTTGATATCTACAAGGCAGTCCATGCCGAAGCGTTGGCCGCCGGTTCATGGTACTACGGTACGGTCCGCCTCGAGGACGTCGTCAACATCCTTGACGCCGGAGTTGAAACGAAGGCCTGGAGACTGCGTTGATGCCTTGTTGGAGAAAAACGGCACGTCGTGCCGGTCAATTGTTGTTGGCATTTGTTCTCGTTGCTGGCCCTCTTTGCGGGCAGACCGGGAGCTTCCGGCCAACCGTCATTCTGGTGTCCATTGACGGATTCCGGTACGACTACCTTGAGAACACAAAGTGCCCCAACCTTCGGGAACTTGCTTCCGAGGGAGCCCGTGCCCGATGGATGATCCCGGTGTTTCCGACGAAGACTTTTCCGAATCACTATAGTATCGTCACAGGCCGATATACGGAAGATCACGGGGTGGTAGGGAATACAATGTATGATCCGGTTTTTGACGTTGTCTTCACGATGGGGAAACGCGATGAGGTCGTGAATGGCCGCTGGTGGGGAGCGGAACCGATCTGGGTGACTGCTGAGAAACAAGGTCAGAGGAGCGCCACCTATTTCTGGCCCGGATCTGAAGCATTGATTGCCACAAAACGACCATCGTATTGGCTCAAATACAATGGGTCAATCCCCTATGGGGAACGGGTTCGCCAGGTTCTGGAATGGCTTGATTATCCTTCGGATCGACGACCCACCATCATAACGCTCTATTTTGAAGGTGTGGATCATGCAGGCCACACGTTTGGTCCGGTATTCTCCGCTGTTGATATGGCAATTGCCGAGGTCGATTCGGCTCTGGGTTTGTTGGTGCAGGGGCTTCGCAATCGGAATCTCCTTGACGCGGTGAACATCATCGTGGTTTCCGACCATGGAATGGCTGCCGTTGAGAAGAGCCGGACGGTCTGGCTGGATGACTACCTGAGTCCCGATTCCGTGTCCGTCGTTGATTGGGGGATTGTTGTTTCGCTTTGGCCGGAAGAAAAGCGGGTCGAGAGCGTCTTTCAGTCGGTGGCAAAGGCACACCCGCACATGAAGGCTTATCGAAAAGATGAAATCCCGAAGCGTTGGCATTATCGGGGGAACAGAAGGATTGCGCCGATTGTTCTGGTAGCCGATGAAGGCTGGACCATTACGACAAGGAGTGGCCGCAATGCGTGGTGGAGATCCGATCAAGGCGGCAACCATGGTTATGACAATCAGAGCTTGTCGATGCGGGCGTTGTTTGTCGCGCGCGGGCCGGCGTTTCAAAAGGGAGTGGTCTTCGAACCGTTCGAGAATGTCAATGTCTATTCACTTATGACCCATCTCTTGTCACTCACACCCGCCCCCCATGACGGGGATCTTCGAGTCTTCAAAGGGGCGCTCCGATGACGATCCTGTGTCAAATCGAATAAATCAATCCCAAAGGCATCTCAATGAAATTCATTCAATGCGCCCTGATTATTCTTATGATTTCCGAGTCGCTTTCCCAAAATACTCTCCCGAAGCCCCCTGCGGCAAAGAAAGCCCCAAAGACAGACGTTCTTCACGGAGAAACGCGAACGGACGACTACTTTTGGATGCGTGAGAAGTCTCATCCGGACGTGAAGTCCTATCTCGAAGCCGAGAACGCATACATGGAAGCGGTGACAAAACCTGCCGCAGGGCTGCAGGAAACCATTTATCAGGAAATTCTTAAAAGGACGAAGCAAACTGATCTCAGTGTGCCCTACAGGATCGGATCGTACTGGTATTACACACGGACTGAAGAGGGAAAGCAGTATCCGGTATATTGCAGAAAGAAAGGAACGTTGGAAGGGGCCGAGGAGATTCTGCTCGATCTCAACGAACTGGCAAAAGGGCATGCATTTCTTGGGTTGGGAGCTTACACGGTTTCCGAAGACGGACGGCTTCTTGCGTACTCCCTTGATACAACAGGCTTCAGGCAGTATCAACTTTCCTTCAAGGATCTTACGACAGGCAAAGTCCTTGCGGACTCGATCGGTCAGGTGAATTCTGTTGTATGGGCAGCGGACAATAAAACGGTTTTGTATGTCAAGGAGGATCAGGCCAAGAGGCCCTACCGGCTCTACCGTCATACGCTTGGAGACGAATCCAGAAGTGACGAATTGCTTTTCGAAGAAAAAGACGAGCTCTACAGAGTGTGGGCGTACAAGACGAGCGATAAGAAGTACATTGTATTCATGTCTGCAAGTTCCATCACGAATGAAGCCAGGTTTCTTGAGAGCAACGAACCGCGGGGCGCTTTTCGCATGTTCCTTGCCCGCGAGGAAGGCCACGAGTATGATCTTGACCACCGTGACGGGCTCTTTTATGTGCGGAGCAACAAAGGGGCCAAGAATTTTCGCATTGGCGCAACAACAGCGGACCGTCCTGATGCAGAGAATTGGAAGGAATTCCTCCCGCATCGCGCGAATGTAAAGATCGAAGGAATCAATCTTTTCAGGAATCATGCGGTCATTACCGAACGGGAGCAGGGCCTCATCCGGCTGAGGGTGCATGATTTCCGAAGCGGAACGTCTGAGGCGATCAAGTTTCCCGAACCTGTCTATTCAGCATTCCCGGGAAGCAACCCTGAGTTTGATACGGAGGTGTTCCGTTACGGCTATCAGTCGTTCATCACGCCGAGTTCTGTTTTTGATTTCAATATGAACACGAAGTCCGGCATGCTTATGAAACAAACCGAGGTGCTTGGCGGGTACGACCCTGCCGCCTATGCATCCGAGCGCATTTGGGCAAAAGCATCCGATGGCGTTCTTGTGCCGGTCTCCATTGTGTACAGAAAGGGTTTCACAAAGAACGGCAAAAGCCCCCTGCTGCTCTACGGCTACGGATCCTACGGCGTATCCATCCCCGCGGGCTTTTCCATTCCGCGTCTTAGCCTGCTTGACCGCGGCGTGGTGTATGCCCTTGCGCATATCAGGGGCGGCGGAGATCTGGGCGAGCAATGGCGCGAAGACGGAAAGATGCTGAAGAAGAAGAACACTTTTACGGATTTTATCGCATGTGCGGAACATCTCATTCGAGAAGGCTACACGTCAAGAGAAGGCCTGGCTATTCAGGGAGGGAGTGCCGGCGGTCTGTTGATCGGAGCGGTGCTCAACATGAGGCCCGATCTTTTCAAGGTTGCTCATATGGCGGTGCCATTCGTCGATGTCGTGAATACGATGCTTGATGAATCGTTGCCGCTGACAGTCGGGGAGTTTCTCGAATGGGGAAATCCCAAGCAGAAAGCGGAGTACGATTACATCAAGAGCTATTGTCCTTACACGAATCTCCGCGCCGCGTCCTACCCCTCCATTCTGGTCACAACATCATTCAATGACAGTCAGGTCATGTATTGGGAGCCGGCGAAATACGTCGCAAAACTCCGCACAATGAAGACCGGCTCGAACCCGCTTGTCCTCAAGACCAATATGGGTGCGGGGCATGGGGGCGCTTCGGGTCGCTATGATGCCTTCAAGGAACAGTCGTTCATTTATGCATTCTTGCTGTCCCAGTTGGGGATTTCGCAGTAGCAGTCGAACCAGGTTGGACGCCGCGTATTCAAAGGAGGAATCATGCAATTAAGAGCCTTTCTGGTCGCCGCCGCGTTGGCGGCAGGTGCTCAGGAGGTCAAATCGCAACCACCGGTCCTTTTGACGGAAAGTGCGACCACGTTGGGCAAGGGTGTGATGCACCTGGGTGTGGGTTTCGAGTATTTGACGAAGACGGTTTCCTCCGGCGATGATATTCCTTCGTCATTGTTCCGGGTCCTGGCAGGATCGGTCCGTCACGGGGTTGCGGAAAATGTGAATTTCGATCTTCTGTGGAGGGGCGGATTGTTTGCGGGGTTTGAAAACGGGAAGCGCTTTTTTGATTGGGGCGACCTGTCGATTTGGACGACGATCAATTTCTTCCCCGAGAAGGATCGGTTCCCGGCGATTGCCATACGAACAGGCATCAAACTTCCGAATACACGATTTACTCCATCGAAGCTTGGAAACAATCAGACAGACTATCATTCCCAGATTCTCGTGTCCCGATGGTATGGAACAACGGAGATCAGGACGGCGGTCGGGTTCTCGATCGTCGGAGATCCGTACACCGCCGCATCCCAGGACGATCTCTATAGTCTGCAACTCGCGGCTGTCATCGGAGTTGGGGAGGGCGACCGGATGTTTGCTGAATTGTACGGCAGGACAGGTTATCATGATCATGATGACAAACTGGTGAGTCGAATTGGCTACACAGGGTTCTCATCGTTCGTGAATTGGAGCGTTTTTGGTCAAGTACGGTTGGCAGGCAGTAATCGGGATTTTGCGAGCGCCTTTGATTGTAGCGAAACGTGGAGTGTCGGAATGTTTCTGCACAAGGAGCTTCACATCGAACTCTGAAGTGCGCTTGTGATGACTTCGATGTTGAACTGAAGGAAACTCACTAATCATCCGGGAGTGGCATGGATTGGATCGTTGATCCGCAGATCTGGATCGCTTTTTTGACTCTGACGACGCTGGAAGTTGTCCTTGGTATTGACAACGTGATCTTCATCAGCATTCTCTCCGGGAAGCTTCCGGCGGCACAGCAAAGCACGGCAAGAACCGTGGGGCTGAGCCTGGCCATGATCATGAGAATCGCCCTTCTTTTCTCCATCACCTGGGTCATGCGGCTTACAGAACCATGGTTTGTTGTTTGGGGGCAGGAGATCTCTGGCCGCGACGCAATTCTCCTTTTGGGAGGCCTGTTCCTGCTTGGGAAGGCCACGGTTGAAATTCACGAGAGTCTTGAAGGTCAGGGGCCTGGAAAGAGCGGAGTCGTACCGTCTCTTGGATCCGCGATCACGCAGATCGTCATCCTGGATATAGTCTTTTCGCTGGATTCCGTTATCACGGCAGTCGGGATGACGAACAACATCGGGGTGATGGTGTCCGCCGTTGTTGTGGCTGTGATCTTTATGCTCGCGTTTGCACGCTCATTGGGTGAGTTTGTCCAAAGGCACCCAACGATAAAAATGCTTGCCTTGAGTTTTCTGCTTTTGATCGGTGTGAGTCTGATCGCAGAAGGACTTGATCAGCATATTTCCAAAGGGTACATCTATTTTGCGATGGGATTTTCCGTGTTCGTCGAGATGTTGAACCTGCGGTTGCGAAAGAGGGGGGTGGAGCCGGTTCAATTGCGGACGCCGACCTTGCAGGACTGATTCTGCCTGCGGTTGTCATTGCCGGCCGGAATCTCTATATTACTATTATGATTCTCAAGAGGATATGACCATGAAGCAATTTCGCGAAAGTATCTACACTCTGATCGTTGACACGGCTTCAAACCTTCCCCCCGACGTCCGCCGCGCACTGGGACATGCGATGGAACTCGAAAAACCCGGAACTCAATCGGCTCTTGCCCTCCAAACCATCGCCATCAATGTTGACATGGCGTTTGACGGGGCAGTTCCGATCTGCCAGGACACCGGCATGCCGACCTTTGAACTCAAGGTTCCTGTGGGAGCGAACCAGATTCAGATGAAGAAGGAGATCTTCACGGCTATCGAAGAGGCCACCAAGGCCGGCAAACTCAGGCCCAATTCGGTCGATTCGTTGACGGGAAAAAACAGCGGGAACAATCTCGGCGGCGGCACCCCGGTTGTCCATTTTGAGCAATGGGAGCAGGATGGAATTGAAGTGCGGCTTCTTCTGAAAGGCGGAGGTTGTGAAAACAAGAACATCCAGTATTCTGTCCCCGCGGAACTGCCCAATCTCGGGAGGGCGGACAGGACGTTGGAGGGCGTTCGCAAATGTATCATGCACGCTGTGTATCAGGCCCAGGGCCAGGGGTGCAGTGTTGGGGCTCTCGGAGTTGCGGTTGGCGGTGATCGTACAACCGGCTACGCACATGCAAAACAGCAGCTGTTTCGGTCATTGGACGACGTCAATCCCAATGCCGAACTCGCTGCCCTGGAAGCAACGATCATGCGCGATGCCAATGAACTAGGAATAGGGACCATGGGTTTTGGAGGAGCCCGATCTCTTATCGGATGCAAGATTGGGGTCCTGAACCGTCTCCCCGCAAGTTTCTTTGTCAGTGTTGCCTATGACTGTTGGGCCTTTCGCCGGCAAGGCGTGTCGCTTGATGCCGGTACTGGGGCCATCAAACGGTGGCTTTACAAGGACGATAGCCCTGTCATCAGAATGGCAAAACAAACCGAGCTTCCTGTCACGGGCCGTGAAGTGCACCTGACGATCCCTCTCTCTGAAAGTCAGATTCGTTCGCTGAAGGTCGGTGATGTCGTCATCCTCAACGGCATTCTGCACACGGGCAGGGATTCGCTGCATCATCACCTGGTGAGTCATGATTCCCCCGTGAATCTGCAGGGCGGCGCGTTGTATCATTGCGGACCGGTGGCCTTGAAGCAAGACGGTGGCTGGATGATCAATGCGGCCGGGCCAACAACCAGTATCCGGGAAGAACCCTATCAAGGAGACGTCATTCGGAAATTCGGGATTCGGGCCGTTATTGGAAAAGGCGGGATGGGGAGTAAAACGCTTGCCGCACTGAAGGAACATGGAGCGGTGTATTTGAATGCCATTGGCGGGGCGGCCCAATATTACGCCAAGTGCATTACCAAGGTTGAAGGCGTTGATTTCCTTGAGTTCGGCATTCCCGAGGCAATGTGGCATCTTCAGGTGAAGGACTTCGCCGCCATTGTCACGATGGATGCGCACGGAAATAGCCTCCACGCCGAGGTCGAAAAGGCGTCCGCCCGGGAGCTTGCAAAGTTTGCAGAGCCCTCATTGTCATAAGCAACGGTGATTCGTGATGGGACAAGCACCGGGCATGGATTCCCGGTGCTTTGTATTTTGTGCATGAACGTTCAGAAAGGAGCAAGCCATGAAAATGAGGACGGAGAAGGACTCACTCGGCGAGCAGGAGATTCCGGCGAACGCATACTATGGGATCCAGACGCATCGTGCGTTGCAGAATTTTCCGATCAGTGGCATCCGGCCGATGCCCCGGTATGTCGATGCCACGGTGCACATTAAAAAGGCCGCGGCGGTTGTCAACCGCGATCTCGGTCTGCTTGAATCGGGGATTGCCGCTGCGATCATTCGGGCTTCGGACGAGGTACTTGCAGGCGGACTACGGGAGTGGTTTCTCGTAGATGTGTACCAAGCGGGGGCGGGAACATCCCACAACATGAATGTCAACGAAGTGCTTGCCAACAGGGCCCTGGAGATCCTCGGGAAGTCAAAGGGGGAATATCGTTTGGTGCATCCGAATGATCACGTAAACATGTCCCAATCGACGAACGATGTTTGCCCGACTGCGATTCGCCTTGGAGCCCTGTTGGAATCGCGATCACTGACTTCTGCCTTGAAACATCTCGGGAAAGCGCTTGCCGATAAAGCCCGGGAGTTTGATGCGGTCATAAAATCCGGCCGGACGCATTTAATGGATGCGGTGCCTGTCCGTCTGGGGCAGGAATTCGGTGCTTATGCGGCCAATATGCAGAAACATGGCGAAGCACTTGAACGAGGGCTGGAACAATTGAAGGAATTGGGGATTGGCGGTACCGCGACGGGCACGGGGTTGAATGCGCACCCGGAATACCGCAAGAGAATGGTTGCTCAGTTGTCGGGGCAATTCGGTCAGGAGTTCCGCATGGCAGGGGATTACTTTGAGGCCATGCAAAGTTTGCGGCCCATGGTGGAGTTTTCCGGTGCACTGCGCAATTGTGCGCAGGATCTGAGCAGGATCGCGAATGATATGCGGCTTATGGGGTCCGGACCGAAGACCGGGCTCGCTGAGATTCAGCTCCCCGCTGTACAACCCGGATCCTCGATCATGCCGGGGAAGGTCAATCCGTCGATGGCCGAAATGCTTAACATGGTGTGCTACCAGGTCCTGGGGTACGACACCGCTCTGGTGTTTGCGGCTCAAGCGGGCCAGCTCGAATTGAACGTGATGATGCCGCTCGTTGCGTATAATCTGCTGCACGGAATGTCGATCCTCACAAACGCGGTTCATGCTTTCACGGAACGATGCGTCGAGGGATTGAAAGCCAACCCCGAGCGTTGCCGGTATTACGCCGAAAACAGCACAAGCATTGTCACTGTGCTCAATCCGCATATCGGTTACGCCGCCGCAGCGGAGATTGCCAAGGAATATCTCAGTTCCGGTCGATCGATCCGGGAATTGGTTCTGGAGAAAAAACTCCTGACGTCGGATCAGGCGGATAAGGTGTTTGACTTGCGCGGAATGACGGAGCCGGGAATTCACAAGGAGGCATCCTAACCTTTCTGCGCTTTTGACGTATCATTCCGTGGACAACAGCATATGAGAACGGCCAAACCATGGTAAGAAGAACATTCCAATCGTTTAAAGATTTCTACGGACTTTTCACAAGTGGGATGACCAGTGCGGAGATCGAGAAACTTGTCAGTGATGATACGAGGGGGATGTACACGTTTTATGTGAAGAATATGCCGTCGCGGCAACCGGGAGAATCGCGGATCGTACGGATCTTGAAATTTTGCTGGTATCTCTTTGTCGCCTTCCTTGTGAAGCTTACGCCGGCCCGGAGGCTCTTCTATGCCATCGCCATCGTCCTCGTTTCGCTTGCGTTTCTGGACGATGACCTCATGAAGGCACTGTACGGTATCCTGATCCTGAACTTTCTGCTTGCTTTGGAGCTTGCCGACAAGCTTGTCACCCGGGACGAGCTGGAATTTGCCCGTCAGATTCAACTCAGTCTTTTGCCGGACGCAATACAGCCCGTCCGCGGATACTCCCTGTCGAGCTACAGCGAGGTTGCGGCAAGTGTGGGTGGTGACTACTATGATGTCCTGGGACTTGAAGACGGGAGCACACTCGTCGTCATCGCAGACGTGTCCGGGAAAGGAATCTCTGCGGCCCTGTACACCGTGAAAGTGCAGACAGCCCTTCAAATGCTCACGCGGGAATCGTCAAATCCGAAAGAGCTGCTGATCGGGCTGAACGAATATCTCTACAATCAGTTACGACGAAATTTCTTTCTGACGATTTCCGTCATTCGGTTGTTTCCGGATGGAAGGGTGCACTACAGCCGGGCCGGCCATATGCCTGCGTTGCTGCTCACAGCCCGTAAGAGGGTGTGTTCCTGGCTGCAGCCCAAAGGCACCGCCATCGGGCTCGCGCCGCCTGAGGCCGGAAAGGGCGGGAAAAATTCTGGTTCCCACCGCATTTTCGAGAAATCGCTCGAGTTGGAAGTGTTCACGATGAAGAAGGATGACGTTATCGTGCTCTACACGGACGGTGTTGTAGAGTCGACCAACCGAGTTCAGGAGGAGTTTGGACAGGTGCGCCTGATGCAAATGGTTCTCGATACGGCGGGCAGCGAGGTCGGTGCCGTGAAAGAGCGCCTCGTGGAGAGGTTAAGAGGATTCCGAAACGGCGAAGAACTCCGTGATGACACAACCTTCATTGTTGTTCGAAGAACGGCCTGAATTCCTGCCAGGAATTGAGTGGTGTATCAATTTCAAATCGTAAGGTCGCTGGAGGGAGGAAACCGTTGAAACGGTTCCAGGAATTCCGGCGCGACTGTCATTCCACACAACTTTCCGCCTGCGTGCATACAGCGTACTTCGGCGGACAGGAAGTTGTGGGGAATCACCTGCAACTTCTACAACGAGTCGTTTCAACGACTTCTTTCGAAGAACATAGCGAAAAGGCAAACTTAGACACCACCAGGAATTGCCCGACATCTCTTTTTTTCTTATCTTGAGGTGTTGAATGCTGGTGTAGCTCAGTGGTAGAGCAGCGGTTTCGTAAACCGTCCCGCCGCCACCTTCTTAGTTCTTGTTGAATGCTGGTGTAGCTCAGTGGTAGAGCAGCGGTTTCGTAAACCG
>JBBEEC010000039.1:0-25364 GCA_040880975.1 Bacteroidota bacterium
AACACTCAATCAAAAGCCGTCACAATGTGTCTTGACTTTCAGGGGTCAGTACAGGAACTGCCAACGGCTGTTTGAGTTGAAATCCTCTATTCTCGTTTCAAACGCTGCCCATTCTTCCGAAAAGATTTCATTGAAATCATAGTAATTCTTGCATGCAACTTCAATCTCCATCTCTTTCGTTTTCCCTTCACGCTCTTCAGTCATAGTTCCTCCCAATCGTTGAAAGCTTCTTTTAAATAATCTCAATATTGGTAGGACTGATAATTTCCCAAAACACTCTCTCCAGAGGAGAATTCAATTAGCTGGGCCGTAGGTTTTTGTACTCAATTATTGTGGTACTTCACGATTGTACCACAATCCTTTGTTCCATTGTACTTAATTTCGCAGCATATCGCAATTTGTACCATACACTAAATTGACTCAGAACACCGAATGGGAGGGACCGCCAAAGGACAGGAAGCATTGAGTAAATTGGTTCCGGATGTCTATTGCGCCAAATACCCTCCATCAACAGGAAAATATCCTCCGGTGATGAACGAGGATTTTGGAGAGCTCAGGAAGAGCACGAGGTCAGCGACTTCCTGCGGCATACCAAGCCGTCCCATGGGGTGAAGCGGAAGGAGAAACGATTCGTCGATGTCCTTGATCAACGGGGTCCTGATGAATGCAGGGCCAACGGAATTGATGCGAATGTTCTGAGCCGCATACTCCAATGCCGCATTTTTTGTCAAGCCGACTACACCATGCTTGGCAGCAACATACGCTGGAGCATTCCGAAATCCGACCTGCCCCAGGATGGAAGCCATGTTGACAATGGCCCCGCCTCCGCTCTTCAGGATCGCAGGAATCTGGTATCGCATACCGTAGAAAACCCCGGAAAGGTTGATGCTGATGACCTTATCCCAGCCGTCAATCGGGTACTCTCCCGTCGGCCCTCCGGGCCCGGCAATGCCGGCATTGTTGCACGCAATGTGCAGGCCGCCGTACTGTTCAGTTGCCGTGCGCACAACCGTTTCATTGTCCGCCGGCTTTGACGAGTCGGCCTTGACGAACACTGCCTCGCCTGAATTCTTTTTGATCAGAGCGACGGTTTCCTTCCCACCCTCTTCCTGAATGTCCGCGACAACAACTTTTGCACCCTCCGCGGCGTACGCCAGAGCGATCTCCCGCCCAATGCCGGAACCGGCTCCTGTGACGATTGCTACCTTCTTTTCGAGTAACTTCATCTTTTCCTCCGTTCTCAATGAATTCGTTCTCTTCCAACAAAGTATAACACTTTCTCACTCAAAGGGAAACATCCAGGAAGGCGAGAGGAACAGAACATCATCGGGTTGGCGTAAAAAGGGAGCGGGCCTCCTGTTGAGACCCGCTTCCGTGGAATACCGCTTTACTTCATCAAGCTCATCTTGATCGTGGCCGCGCGATTGCCCGCCTGAAGCCGCGCAAAGTAGATTCCGCTGGCAACACGCTTGCCGTCGCTTCCCATTCCGTTCCATGTTCGCTCGAATGTTCCGGGGCCATGGTGTTCCGCTGAAACAAGTTCCCTTACCAACCGGCCGTTGAGATCGTAGATGCCGAGCGACACAGACGCTGCCTCCGGAAGTACGAACTCGATCCTCGTTTCAGGATTGAACGGGTTGGGGTAGTTTTGCTCCATGCGGAATGTAGGTATGGCAGCCGCCGCGCCCGCAATTCCTGTGGCGATGGAATTGTGCATATTGCCGTGACACTGGACGCATTCCATCTTTACCGCCGTGCGGGGGATGGTTCCCGTCGCCCCGTGACAGGTGCCGCAAATCGCTACAGATTCAGGGGAGGCATATTGTGTCGCGAACGTGCCTTGGAATTCGTTGTTAAGCAGCGAAGCCGCCATGGCAGCAACGTCACCCGTTAGGCGCGCACACCGTTCTTTCCGCTTAAGGTCGCCGACAGCCGTGGCAGCAACTTTGCACCATTCCGTTACCGAAACGTGGCAAAGAACCGATCCGCACGAGTTTTGTGCAAGGGTCTGAGTATATCGGTTGTCCGCGTAGGCACTGTCCAAACCGTACTGATTGCTGATATCCGTCGGGAAGAGAGTCCCGGTATAGAGGCCAAGGATCTCATTGACAATGATGTCGGCTCTCTCTTTTGTGCACACAAGAGAGATCAAGGCAGAGGCTCCGTTCAGGGCGCCGCACAGCGTTCCCCATCCCACGGTCCCCCCGTGTCCGTAGATCATCAGCTCTGTCGGCAAGTCGTTGTAGGGATCGCCGACAACTGTTCGGAGTTCTGTGACAAGCGCATGGAAAGCGCCGTAAGAGCAGCCCTTGCCGCTCCAGTACGCATCATGACCCGTCTTGCGCACCTTTTCGATATCAAGGGCGGCATACGGCCAGGGCCAGGGAGTCGCTACGGTTTTTGCGAGACTTTGTTCCGCAGTCAAGGCTGATACAACGCCTACGCCGGCCGCGACGCCCAGGGTGTATTTGGTGGCATCATGCAGAAACTCTTTCCGTGACAATGGATTTTCCATATGGTCTCCTGGTGAATTGTTCTGAGAAATCATCGAGGTTTCGTTGCACCATTTGCGGTGTGGACAGCCAACATGTTTTGAATGGAAAGCATGATTTCCTGGAGACGCCTGAATTGGGCGAGTGATCCCGGGGAGGTTGAATCGTCTCCATAATCTGTTTGCGGACGGGAGGAAAGGAAAGAATTGAACACCTCCCGCAGATATTCCGCTTTCGCTTGACCTGTTGCGGTGAGTTCAACGCGCTCAACCCTCCGGTCGACCGCGTCCAACGATCTGGTGACAAAGCCCATCGAATCCAATCGTGACAAAAGCTTGGAGGTTGAAGTGGGTTGAGTTTCCAGCAATTGAGAGAGTTTGCGAACACAACATGGCCTTTCCTCAAGAAGATAGAGCAAGGCCTGCCCAAGTTGAGGTGTAACCCCAAGGGATGATGCTATTCCGCGCTCCAGCCGATGGACTTTGTTGAACAAACCGTAGAACAACTCGGCCGGTGATGGAGAGGGATTCCCGGAAAGATCAGGAAGAGAGACGACTTCAGAGGCGGTTTTCAACAGTTGAAGTGCGGCAACAATTGTGCCTCGTCAACTATTAAACAAAATGCAAGGAAACTGCAGGGATGGGGGAGAGAGGCGTAAAGAAACCCTACACCGTTGTTGAATACTTCAACGATGAATCGAAAGACACACGAGCGCTGAATGCGTTGAACTGCCTGATTGCAGAGCTATCAGGAAGCGGCTTCGGTCTGATTGAAATACTTCTTCCTGAAGAACAGCGCAACATTGACGAGTCCGATCAAGACGGGCACTTCCACCAAAGGCCCGATGACCGTGGCGAACGCGGCCTGGGAATTGATTCCAAACACGGCAACCGCCACAGCAATCGCCAACTCGAAATCATTGCTCCCCGCAGTAAAGGCAACCGTTGTCGTCTTTTCGTACGACGCCCCCATCCTTCGCACGAAATAGAACGTGGTGAAGAACATGAATGCGAAATAGATACCGTATGGTATGGCTACGCGCACAACGTCTAACGGCAGTCCGACAATTTCCCCGCCCTTCAGGGAAAACATCACGAAGATCGTGAACAGTAAAGCGATCGGAGTCAGAATGGATATCTTGGGGACAAACCTGGCGTGGTACCACTCTTTGTTCTTTGCCTTCACGAGAACCGCGCGCGTGAGCATGCCGCCTGCGAAAGGGATTCCCAGATAGATAAGGACCGTTACTGCAATCTCTGAAATCGAAATATCGACCAGCGCGCCCTCCATTCCGAAAAGCGGCGGAAGGACGGTGATAAAGACGTACGCGTAGACGGAGTACAAAAACACCTGGAAAATCGCGTTAAAGGCCACAAGACCGGCAGCGAGTTCCGAATCGCCCTTTGCAAGATCGTTCCATACCAGAACCATGGCGATGCAACGCGCCAAACCGACAAGAATAACACCGATCATCATTTCCGGCTTGTCCGGCAACAATACGATCGCGAGGAAGAACATCACCAGGGGGCCGATAATCCAATTCTGGAGCAGTGAGATGCCCAGGAGTTTCAGATTCCTGAACACCACGGGGAGCTCCTCGTATTTGACCTTTGCCAGCGGCGGATACATCATCAGAATGAGGCCGATGGCGATGGGGATATTGGTCGTACCTGAACTGAGTGATTCCCAAAAAAGCGACATCCCCGGGTACACAGAGCCCATGAGCACACCCAGAAACATGGTGACGAAAATCCAGAGGGTGAGGTAGCGATCAAAAAAAGACAATTTCCCGGACACGGCGCTCATTGTGATTCCCTTTGCTTCTTGAGTGTTTCGTTATACAAACTCTGGAATTTGTCCCTGATCTCGTCTCTTACACGGCGGAAGACTGCCATGACTTCATCTTCCGTTCCAGCCGCCTCTGCGGGATCGTGGAAGCCGATATGCAGCCGGTGTCTCACCGTTCCGACAAACACCGGGCAGGTTTCTTTTGCATTGTCGCAAACTGTTATGACGTAATCGAATGGCTTGTTGATGAAGCGGTCGACGTTCTTGGGGAAGGCGCCGGTCATATCGATACCTGCTTCCTTCATCACCGCAACAGCTTTGGGATGGACTTGGGCAGCAGGCATCGTCCCCGCAGAATGGACATCAAGAGACGAATCGAAGGATTTCAGAAATGCTTCGGCCATCTGACTGCGGCAGGAGTTGCCGGTACAGAGAATAAGAATTCTCATACGGTCTGTCTTCGTTTTGTCTTTATGAGTCTTGTGAGTGTCGAAATTGGCACGAATCCCACGACACATTTTCCTTCTTCTCGCAGAAGGAGTCGCGACTCGAGATTACGCTTGTCCTCTTCGAAACTATCACTGCCCAGAAAGCTCTTGAGGAAGGAGAAAAGAAGAATGTTTTTCGATTCATTGGTTGTGAGGGAATGATAGGCCCACGTTCCCCGTTTCTTCACATCGACGAGACCGGCATTTTTAAGGATCAGCAGATGCTTTGAGGCCTGATACTGGGGAACCCTGAGAGCATCGACGATCTCGCAGACGCAGAGTGGATCCTTGTTCACCAGGAAGAGGTGAAGAATGCGCAGACGGGTCTCGTCGGACAGGGCTTTGAAGATGCTGCTTTCGGGCTTCATGGTCGCCTACATGCACCTATTGGCATATATAGTACCGGAAATATTCCACGATGTCAAATACCAATGCGGCTCGTCGATCAAAAAAAGTAAGGTGATCAGAAAGCAGGAAATCAGCCCTCTGTCGAGCTCCGTCTATCCCCCCTTTTCTGCCATGTAACGCCAACGCGCCTATCCCTTGCGATATGTGCTTTTTTTGTTATCTTTGGCACATATGAAATTTGACCCGACCCGACCCTTCGACCTCCCTTTGCTCCCGCCCGAGCTGAACTTCAAACACGAGAGGTTTGTGGATGTTCTGCTGAAAACGCGAACCGAGCTGGGAGAACTGAACGGCTACTCCTACTCGCTTCCCAAGCCGATGTTGCTCCTCTCCCCGGCCGTCATCAAAGAGTCCGTAGCAAGCTCGAACATCGAGAACATCAACACGACAGTCGAGAAGGCGCTCCAGGCGCAACTCTTCCCCGAGGTGGAGCAGAAGGAACCGGACAAGGAAGTTCTTCGGTACAGGGATGCTGTTCTGTGGGGATTCGAAAGCCTGAAAAAGATCCCGGTCTCCACGCGGCTCATCCTCGGAATTCAGAAGAGACTGCTCCCCGACGGGAATTCCGGTTACCGGAAGACTCAAAATCAGATCATGAACACCGGAACTGGCGAAGTCGTCTATACCCCTCCCCCGGCTAATGAGCTGCCGCGGCTCCTTTCCAACTGGGAAACATTCGTGAACAAGGCGGATGACGGCATTGATCCGCTCGTGAAAGCGGCGCTGGCACATTACCAGTTCGAGGCCATCCATCCGTTTACCGACGGAAACGGAAGGACCGGAAGGATCCTCATCGTGCTGCAATTGATCCAGGAGAAACTTCTCTCACTTCCCATTCTCTACGTGAGCGGGTACATCAACAAGAACCGGAGCGAGTACTACCGACTGCTCCAGAAGGTCCGGACCGACGGAGGATGGCACGATCTGACCCTCTACATGCTCAAAGGGTTTCATTTACAAGCGCAGGAAACAAAGACCACACTCCTGAAGATCATGGAATTGCTGGAAGAGACGCGGGAACATGTCAGGGCGAAACACAGAAAGATCTACACGGCAGAACTGGTGGAGGCCCTCTTTGCATTCCCTATTATCACGCCGGTGAATCTGGGGAAGAGGCTTGATGTGAACTACCGGACCGCAAGCCGGTACCTGGCTGAACTGGCAAAAGGAAAGTTATTGCAAGAGAGTTATGTGGGGAAGTATCATCTTTATGCAAATAGATCATTACTAAAGTTGTTGAAACAATGAGCCGGGAAAATTCATACCCCAACCAGCTAATAGTGCAAGCATTCGTTGTCCTGATGGAACGAGGATGATGCGAAGCGGCATGAATTCAAGGAAGAAATCAAGCGGTTGCGATTTCACACTCGTTTCGGTACCTTCCTCTTCCGTCGAAGGCCTGAATTCCTTAACAAAACGATCCTGAATGGCAAAATCAAAGAAGCGTTCTCCGCGATCATCAACCCCGGCTAAAACAGAAGTTTACCGGCACACGGCGGACCAGGTGAGATTCACCAGCAGAATGATGCTCAGTTGAGAATGAATGCCAGGACGTCCACCATAGCAGGCCGAAAGCTACCTTTCGCCCACCCACGTGCCTGAAGATTTGACATTTCGTGCTTCCCCCTTTGTTCAATCTATGATCCTGGAAATCCTCTAATCCTGTGAATCCTGATTCTGACACCAAAGCAGATACAGAGAGCCATACACTTCAATGATCCGGGTTGACTTTTACCCAGAAAATATATACTCATGTATATATATCTTCAGGAGAGGAGAATATGATCTATACTGCCAAAGTGATTAAAAACGGAGGAAGCCAGGCGGTGAGGCTGCCCAAGGAGCTTAGGACAACGAGGAAGGAAGTCTACGTGCAACGCGTAGGGTCGGTATTGGTGATATCTGACATTAAACACCCCTGGGCCGGTCTTCGCGCCAGCGCCGGAAGGATCCCGGGCCTCAAACGTCCCGCGCTTCCCAAGAGGAAAAGGAATGCCGGGGGGAGATGAAATACCTCTTCGATACAAATATCTGCATCTATCTCTTAAACAAGAGGGATGAACGATTACTTCGGAGAGTATCCGGCCTGCCAGCGCGCTCCGCAGCCGTGTCGACGTTGAGCGTCGCAGAACTTGCGGCCGGCGTAGCGTTGACTTCCGGCATGGAACAGGACATGGCCACTCTGGCTGAGTTTCTTTCTTCGTTCGAGATCATTTCGTTCGAGCTCACGGATGCTCAAACATACGCGACAGTCTATCCGGTCGTTGGCAGAACCGGGAAAAAGGCCCATGCAATTGACAGCCTTCTTGCTGCACAGGCCATCGCCAGGAATCTGTCTCTTGTAACAAATGACTTGAAATTTCCCAGGATACCCGGAATGAAGATCTTGACCTGGGCGTAGCGCGCCTCAAACGCAAGTTTCATATCTCATCTTTCTACAAGCCCCAACTCCTTGCGTAGCTTCTCAACATCGACGCGCAGGAATGGATCCTTCTCCGCGTGATTATGAAGCTCGAATTCCATCAGGAGCGATTCGAGGAGCTCGCGGCCTTCACTGTCCTTCATCGCCTGCCGTGGCGTCATCCCCCTGAGCGCGGGGAGCGGCTCGTCCGGCCAGGAAGACCAGTGCCGCTCCATCGTTTCCTTCACCATGGCCGCAATTTCCGGGGATTCCTTTATGAGACGATCATTCTCTGTGAGCTCTTTCGGCCCACGGCCGGGTTTTTCCGTCTCCCGCATCACCCCCTCTTGTGACCGGATTTCCGTCTTCAGGAGAACGGCTTCCTCTCCGAGACGCTTCTTGATCTCCTTCTGAACCTTTGCCGACCTCCGTTCAGAATTCACTTCGACGACGAGCCTGGACCTTTTGATCGTGAGTGTTGCAAGCAAAGTGTTGTCCCCCAACCCGCGCGTTGCTCCTTTCCGCAGCAAGTGAAGTGTGACTTCCGTCGGGATCCCTTTCTTTCCGGTTTTCGCTTCCTGGAGGAGTTCTTCGTCCGACTCCCCTGTTACTCTTTGTTGGAGGTCCTTCAGGGAGTCGAAAGCCACTTCGAACGACGGGATTTCGTACGTCAGCGTATGAAATGCCAGCGGGTCTCCGTCCGTGTTTCGGATTTCCGGGGGCCGGGCCATTTGGCGCTGGATGTCAAAGTACATCCCCCGGAGGTCATCCTCGTGCCGCAGGAGTGTTTCGTTGGATATTGCCGCGTCTTTCTCCTGCAACCTGGCGCGAAGTCCAAGGATCATGTCAAGGTAACCGGGTAAGATGATCTGCGTATGGGTTCCCATCATGAAGCAAAGCCCGTCCATTTCGACGATCCGGACTAGCACAATATGCCCGCGCTCGAGAATTCCCGACGCCATTCGCTCCTTGACCTGCACTTCCCGATTGCGCAGGAAGTCCCGAAACAGTAGCCCTTCGCCTGGCTGCACCTCAAGCACCTGACAAAAACTGTACGGAGAACCGACCGTCGCCACGATGAATTCCCTGAGAGCCGGGTCAATTCTTCCACTCTCTTTCTCCAGATATAATTCCGCCAGGGTTTTTCCCGCTTCCGCTTTCCAACTGAACATAACCCAGCGTGAGAACGGATCTCCGTCCGGACCTTCCATGTTAAAAGGCGAGCCGTCAGAAAAGTGAAATTCCTCCCATGCCTTCTCAAGCATTTCCGTTCCAAACTGTTTTTTCACAAACTTCAACAGGTGATGGGCGGACTCGCCGTCATACCGCCGGATCCTGTCATACACAGCGTCGGAATCCGGAACCATTGCCATCCCGTGACAATGTTTGTACTTCTTCCCGCTTCCACAAAAGCAGGGATCGTTTCGGCCAAGGGTCGTCATAACTGCGAGGAAAGGTGTCAGTTAAAGGAATTTCGTAATCAGAAAAGAGGGATGCAACTCTTTCACGGGTCACTTGCGTTTCTAGTAATAATCACTTATGATTATTTATAGAAATGACCTATACCGAGTTCAAATACCGCTTCTCGCCGTTCCCCATTGTCCTGAGCAACGGGTTCGCGAACGGGGACGCCAGGGGACAATCTCCGGCTCAGGCCGTCCGCAACCAGCTCAGCCGGTGGCAGAAACGCGGGCTTATCGTAAGGTTGAAGAACGGCATGTACCTGCTGAACGAGCACGACCGCAAGATCAATCCCTCCAGAGTGTTCCTCGCAAATCAAATGTGTGTTCCGTCCTACGTCAGTCTGGAATACGCCCTCGCATACTATGGCCTGATTCCAGAACGGGTCGTCGAAGTTACTTCTGTGACAACGAAGAAGACGCTTGAAATCACAAATCCAACCGGCAGGTACAGCTATCGTCATTTGAAACCCTCCGCATTTACAGGGTTCCGCCTCGCCGGGGACGAAAATGGCATGCAGGTGTTCCTTGCGGAGCCGGAAAAAGCGGTCGTGGATTTCCTGTATTTCACCGTGGCGCGCACCGTGAAGACAGAGCACCCTTCGCCCGCAATGTTTGCCGAATCCCACAGGTTCCAGAATGTTGAGATGCTCTCCGGAAACCGGATCCTGGAGCTTGCGCCGCTGTATGACAATGCAAAGCTCAGCGCACTGGCGAAATTGTTCTGCCGATTCCGAAAAGAGCAGGCCCGCACATGATCGACGCATTGAGACAGCAGTTCAGTTCATCGATGACGGCTGAGGAAAAAACCAACCGGCTTACGGAGTTTCTTCAGATTGCCATTCTGAAAATCCTCTCCGACGGAGGGTACTTCAAACATCTCGCGTTCGTGGGCGGAACCGCTCTTCGCATTCTTTACGACCTCAGACGGTTTTCCGAGGATCTGGATTTTTCCCTGACGAGCCGGAGGGGGTATGCATTCAAGGCCCTGCCGGGCCATCTGGAAAGAAATCTGCGGCTTTTTGGATTGCAGGTTGAATTGAAGCCGAAGGAGGAAAAGGTGGTTCAGTCGGTGTTTGTGAAGTTCCCGGGGCTTCTCAACGACCTTGGCATTGCAGGATCCCCCGGGCAGAAGCTGTCAATCAGAGTTGAGGTCGACACGAATCCCCCGCGGGGCGCCGTCACAGAAACAAGCCTTGTCTATAAGACCTACCTCTTTGATGTTGTCCGGTATGATCTTCCCTCCCTCTATGCCACAAAACTTCATGCGTGCTTTTTCCGGAAGTATACGAAGGGAAGGGACTATTATGACCTGGTGTGGTACCTGGGGAAAAGGGTGGAGCCGAATTTCAAGCTCCTGAACAACGCGATCAAACAAACAGAACAGAAGAATCTGAACATCGATCGTGCCACCCTGCCTCAATTCATTGTGGAACGACTGAAGCGTGTGGATTTTTCTGCCGTACGGAGAGATGTCGAGCGGTTCCTCGAGGACAAGGCAGAGCTGAGGATGTTGGATTTTGAGCGATTGAAGCAATTGATTGAGGGACGGTAGTTCCCTTCTGACCCTTTAGTCCTTCGTCCGCCTATGGCGAACTGCCCGGCCCGCCCCCCGAGAAACTTCAGCCGGGGCGGCAGGGCAGGCCTTCACCCCGCCCGAATCCGCCTTCACTCGTCGGATATATCCAAACACCGGCGTAAACACGATCACAACAATAGCCGCCCCACAGGAATTGAGGAGCCATGAACCTGCAGTTGTAAGTCAAAATCCCAAGGGCTTCAAAAGAACACGCGTGCCCACAGTTCGATCTTCTGCCTTACCATCTTCGCCGCACTCAGTGCATTTGTAATCGTAGATCATACGGTTTTCTCTCCAACAGAGCTGACAGTTTCGTTTTTGAACAATTCTTGTGAGGCACGCTCGACCATCTCGAGTCCCTTGATCTCGATTTCGAGCAGCGGCATGACCGCCATCGGAAGCTGAAATCGCTCTTTGATCTCTTTGAGATACCTTGCCTGCATTGCCTGCCTTCGAATGAAATACTCATTCGTGCAGTATTCGGGCGAAAGGACCTGATTAGCCACAACGAATTGGGTTGGGATTCCCGCTGCTTTCAGATCGAGCATGGCGCGGTAGGCCTCAACAACCGGTGTCGATTCCGGGTACACAACGAACGCAAACACGGAGCGCTCGGGATCTTTCATGCGGGCGATGATGCGCTCGAAACGTTGCTGTGTCTCCGATTTTGCGGCAGTACTCTTGTCGGATGTCGTTACCATCAAGCCGACCTGATCGCTGTAGTCGAACGGGAGTTCCAGGAGTCGCAGAGTATGTCCAGTCGGGGCCGTATCGAAAACGACGACATGAAACTCGTCGCTCTCCACGTAATGCATGAATTTGTCAAACGCCGCCATTTCCTCCGTGCAGGGAGATTCCAGTTCTTCTTTGATCGCCGTGAGCATGTCTTCGGAATATTTTGCTGATGCATCGGCGAGTATTCTCGCTTTGTATTCCTCCGTTGCTTTCCTCTGGTCGATGATCGTTGCATGCAGGTTCCGGACACCATCCACGGGTTGGATGGAATCTCCAACCTTTTGCGAAAGCACCTCGCCGATGTGCGAAGCGGGATCCGTTGTCAGCAAAAGAGTCTTATAACCTTCCGAAGCGAGATGCACGGCGGCAGCACACGATACGGTCGTCTTGCCGACACCGCCTTTTCCGGTGAAAAACACAGCTTTCGTCTGGCCGTTTGGCCGCATGAGATTGAGAATGTCATCTGCGACAGGGGGCCGCTGAGCATCGCCGACAATGGCTGCAGAGGTCTGTAAGCGATAGGAGCCCAACTGGCCATCCGAAGGGAAAAGATCACGGGCAATGTTACGAAGGGCAGTCAAGCCCTTGATCTCCCCATCCCGCTGAAGCATCCGGCGTTGCGGCACCGGAAAGAGCCTGGGAATTTCTGCAAGATGCTTCTGTTGCATCTCGAACCGCTTCACAAAGAAGGGGTGCTCACAAACTTCCCGCGGAAGAATGCCATTGACGATCAGCTCGATCTTCTTGACGCCAATGGTTATCAATTCATCCGATGAACGCTTTGTTTCGAACAATGATGTTGCTTCGGGCTGCAATACAAACATGAACGTTGTTCGCTCCGGATCGCCAAGCAGGCGCGTTGCCTCGTCGTATTTTACCTTGTTCTCCTGTATTGAAGCCACAGGACCGATGCACGTGTTGCCCCCTCCCTTGGCACTCTCTTCAATATGTTTGCTCCAATCGACAGGGAGTTCAAGCAAGCGGATGGTGTGCCCCGTGGGAGCAGTGTCGAAGATAACCACATCATACACCTCGCCTTTACCTTCTTTTTCTGCAACCATGAAATCGACAAACCGGTCGAACGAAGCGATCTCTGTGGTGCAAGGTGAATTGAATTGCTCCTCGAGCACTTTCATCACGTCACCCGGCATCACTGCCCGCATGGGAGCAAGGATGCGCTCACGGTACTCCTCTGTGGCTTTGTCGGGATCGATTTCCATTCCCCACAGGTTGGGAACACCAAGCGGAGTAATCCTGTGTCCGATTTCCGTTTCGAACACATCCGCCAAATTCGAAGCTGGATCTGTGGTGATGATGAGTGTGCGTTTACCCTGTTCGGCATAGTGGACCGCAGTAGCGCACGCCATTGTGGTTTTTCCAACGCCGCCTTTGCCGGAAAAGAAAACATATTGCGTCTGCTTCATGAGATTGGTACCCTTCGTTTAAGAGATCACGGTCACCCGTTCGGCTATAAGCGACTTCAACTCGTCATATGAGGGGTATACTTGCTGCTTGATCACCTCACCATTGACCGTTGTGATCGGCAGGACCTCTACGCCACGGCTTTTGAGCAGCGAGAGGACATTTGGATTTTGCATGAATTTCGGGCCTTGCTGCGTGAGTAAGTAGCGGTCGATCGCGATCTTCCCGTCAAACTCTTTCTTGAGTTTTAAGACCGCTTCGTTGATGTCCAGAAGGGCTGGGTCAATCGAAGGACCGCATAAGCCGCTGGAGCAGCACATGGGTGGATCGAAGATTTCGATGGTCAGCAATTTCGTCTCGGTTGTTGTATTCATATCTTCCT
The DNA here is from genome assembly GCA_040880975.1 of Bacteroidota bacterium. Taxonomy (GTDB): domain Bacteria; phylum Bacteroidota; class Ignavibacteria; order UBA10030; family UBA10030; genus JBBDYD01. The sequence goes on from JBBEEC010000039.1 coordinate 13,156, forward strand.
TCTCTTGAGTGCGTTTGGGAAATCCCAGAAATCATATGCGTTCACAGAAGCGGTCCATGACTCAGCAACAACCTGCACCCGGATCGCACCCACCGCCGCCGAAGCGGGTGTTGCCGGTGACGGACGCACCGGTTGCAATGGAAATACCTGCAAACACTTGGTTCAGTTGTTTGCTCCCGCATTTTTCGCAGACGATGTCGAGACCCTTCTCTTTCTGAGCAAGAGTTGCCCATACATCAAAGTAATGTCCGCATTCCTGGCAGTGATATTCGTAAATCGGCATAAAGAATCCTCGAATGGTGTTAGATGCTTGTTACCCGCGCTCATGCGCAATCAGGTCAGACGCTAACTTATCAATGTCATCAATCGGCCGCTGCTTTACCATCTTGGAAAGCCCCACAGCTTCTTGAATTTCTTCCGGCGAACAGCCGGCTTTTCTCGCTTCGGCGAAATGATAGGGGAGGCAGGTCCCGAAGGGACGCCTTTGGCGGGAGACAGTTGCCCGCTATGGAGGCACGACGGCGATGAGCTCGCGTGTTCGAGCATCAAGAGTGTTGTCGTTTGTCATGTTGCTCCCACCGATTTCTCTTTGATGAGTTTCAGTAAATCCTGCTCGGACACAAAACCGACCACACATTTCCCCTCTTCGCGCAAGAGGAGTCTGACTTCAAGGTTGCGCCTGTCGGTTTCGAATGTCTCACCGGTCAGGAAGGCTCTCAGGAAATTGACGAGGGCGGCATTCTTCGGCTCGTTGCCCCTAAGGTGATAGTATCCCCAGAGTCCCTCTTTTTCCACGTCAACCAATCCGGAGTGCCTGAGCAACGTGAGATGCTTTGAGACGTTGTACTGTGGTAGCTTGAGTGCATCTACGATCTCGCAGACACAGAGGGATTCCACGGATGCGAGGAACAGGTTCATAACCCGAAGCCTTGTCTCGTCCGCCAACGCTTTGAATACGTCACTTTCCTCTGTCATTTCTCAACTTTCGGTAGTATATGCTTATATGCTCTGCTACGCATATAAGCTACACAAAATAATTCAATGTGTCAAGGGCTTTTTCTTTCACTCAACTTCAATACGCTTGAATGCTTTCGGGCGGTAGTAGGATCCCCCGTTGCAGGCGCGGCCGTACCGCTCGGATCGTTAGGATCCATGGTTCCTACACCTTCACAAGCCTTACTTTCGAATCATAGAACGACACGCTCCAGCCGACAGGGTCGAGCAGACAGGTATTCTTGAGATAGTCGTCCAACCGCATAGCAGCGTTTGCGTGAACACCGGTCGCGCGTCGGGGATCGCCTTTGACCTTCTTTCCGTCGACAATGACGTCTAAAGAACCATTCGCCCAATGACCGTGGCCGGAAACATATCCGACCAGCACAAACATTCCGACAGCGCGTCGAAACCTTCTACTCCAATGTACACGTATGGCTCACAAACACAAATTCATAACAGGCCCCTTCCTGACCACCGGTTGATCACCCTTCTCCACCGCACGAAGCCATTTCTCTGTAGCCAACGACAACGGTTCAACGAGCGTGTCAAACTCTTTGCTATTCCTTGCTGTTGTTTCCTCGGCGAATCTTCGACACCAGACTCTTCTTGAGTGTGATCTCTTTCTCAGAAAGCTCTTCGTTGCACAGCAACTCCACGAGCTGTATGCGCCTGTCGCACGCCAACGCTGAGAGCACTGTCGCCAGCAATCGCTCCGTATGATCGACGAGTTGGCCTCAAGGTAAGCTTGCACCACTCCAGCCATCTACGCGAGGTCTTTCGTGCTGCACGTGCCGCACTCGAACTGAAGGGTCGAGTGATCGATCTCGTGCTTGTCGTGCAGCGTTGCCTCGATCTTCTTTCGTATCTCCGCGGTTCTGCTCAATGGTATATCATCGACGTTGATATGTGCTTCGAAGTGAATGTCGGAATCGTTCACTTTCCACAGGTGAACGTGATGGATATTCCTGACGCCGGGGATTGCTTCCACTGCCCTCCGCAGCTCAGCTACGTTGATCCCCGCCGGTGAGGACATCATGATGACATCCACGGCTTCTTTCACAATACTATACGTCTCTTTCAGGATGTAGAAGGATATAAGAATCGTGAGTGCGGGATCGATCCAAGTGATGTTGAACACCATGATACATACTGCGCCGAAGATCACCGCAAGACTTGAGACGGCGTCGCTCAGCAAATGGAAATAGGCAGCACGAATGTTGATGTTCCGCTCAGAACCCTTCTTAAGCAAGAGAGTTCCCGCGACGTTAGCAACCAAACCAACGACAGCAACGGCGAGCATCAGGTTTCCGGTGATCGCGGTCGGGTTGGAAAACCTGTCGATTGCCTCCTTGATCAGGAAAAAGCTTATAATGATGAGCGTGCTCGCATTGATGATGGCCGCCAACAGCTCGGCACGCTTCAGCCCAAAGGTATACTTCAGTGTTCGCGGCTTCTTGCTCAATCTCATCGCAATGTAGGTGATGATGATGGCAATACCATCGCTGAAGTTGTGCAAGGCGTCCGAGATAAGCGACAGACTTCCGGAATAGATCCCCCCGATCACTTCTGCTGCTGTTATTGCAAAATTTAACACCATGGTAATGAACAGATTTTTCTCGGGTGTGTCCTTAACGTTATGACGATTCTGCGTTACATTCCCCCCGGTAGTTATGGTTTGTTGAGTTGAGGATTTCATAATACCTCGAAAAAGAGTTTCACTGCTATCGCAAGAAGCACGAATCCGTAGAGTGCTTTCACCCATTCCGGTTTTGCTTTTGTTGCCATGAAGTATCCGCCGAGCTGCGAGCCAACGATCACAGCGAGGACAAGCGGAATGACCACCGCGAGGTCGAGTTGCCCTTCGATGGTGTGGCCGAGAAAACCCGAAAAGGAAGAGAACGTTACGACGAATGCCGTCGTGGCTGCTGCTTCTTTGGCTCTATATCCCATCCACAGAAGAACGGGGGCGATGATGAAACCCCCGCCAATCCCCAGCATCCCTCCTGCGAATCCGGCAAAACCTCCGACAAAGGTACCAATGATCGAACGCTTCCTTGGTGCCATCATCGTTTCCGGATCGGGATGTGACGCTACGACCAACGTACGAACGGCGGCAACGGCAACCGCGATGGCAAACGTAACAAGAAGAGCCTTCACCGGCACAAACTGCGCGGTGTAAGCTCCGATGGGCGCAAACACCAGCGCACTCGTTGCCATCACAAGTCCGCCTTTCCAGTCAACGAGCTTTTTTCGTGAAAACGGAATGAGGGCGAGCAGCGTGTTTAATCCGTTCAACAACAAACCGAGGGGAATGGCTGCCTCCTTGACCGGAAGTCCGGCCCATTTCAGTATGGGCACATAGACCATCCCACCGCCCAGGCCAAGCATGGCAAACACGAATGACACAGCGGTGATGACAACTGCGACGAGATACAGCATTTGTCCCATCCTTCATTGCGTAATAACTGACAACAATCCTCGGCAAGTCTTCAAACCTCACAGCCCAGGTTCATATTGGTGCGCGGTGAGTCTCCTCTCATCCACCATATCCCGAGCACTGGATGCACATCAGTTCTCCGTCTTTCTTGCGAAGATAGCGTTCAAACACATACTCGCCGCAAACCTCACATTTGGTTTTGCTGAACGAACCCGGAGTCTTCTTATGTTGGAAGTCGGGCAACAGCCTCACTGCGAATAGTTCATCGTCTGTCGCGTTGAGAACCCTCTCAATAACTTCCAGTCTTACCGATTCGGGGATCTGGGAAGGCTCAACTCCTTTTTTTCTGTAATCAAAGAACTCGAACTTACCCAGCATGTCGGTGAAATCCGGTTTCACAGCTACTCGCACGGATCCATTCGACGGCGTCCAGAGTGTTGCTGCAAGCTTGCCGAAGTTTTGCCGCTCGATCATGAGTTTGCCGTAGGTACAACCGGTCGACGCCTGCAGGCCGTCCATCATACATGTCTGCGGGTGGCCGACGCCAAGCTCGGCAAGCAAGAAGTAGTCGTGATCCTGTGCCCGGGGTGCTTTGAGTGTTTCGAGCATCAGTACCCCCATACGGTAACCGATAGGCATAAACGGACAGCGGTGTCCGTGGAATTCAAAGGTCCATTCTGGCAACGTAAACATTGTCATATCCTTTCTGCATCGAATTCAGAATGTGGCTCCGTACAGCTTCGGAAACTCGTCCATGAATGAAGCAAAAGCGACTTCGGCTTTCTTCCTCTCGGCGGTATTCATCGCTTCAGTCCATAGGTCATATGCCGCCATCAACGGTTTAGAAAGCTCGCTGAGTTTTGGATTTGCCGGTTGAGCGAGTTGGCGCTGAATGTTCTCGTGTAGCTTCGCAAGAGTGCTTACGTGTGCCTTCGCACCCTGCATGTTGCCGGCATTCACCATGTCCTGCGCATTTCTCACTTCCATGCGAAGACTAAAGAGCATGTCTGTCAGCGTGACACGCCCGTTGGTTTTGTGCATCTTGCCGAACGTCATGCAGAACTGCCCGCAATACTTCTGAGCGAGCCGGTACTCCTTGCGCCCGATGCGTTCCCGAACGATGCGGATGTTGTCTGCCAGATCCTCAAAGTAGGTCTTCCACAATGGGTCGGCTGCGTATTCCTTTGGTGGATTATTCAGATACTTGTCAGAGATGGTCTTCAGTTGGTTTTCTAGTTCAGCAAGATTCGAAAGCATCTTCTGCGGGTCGAACGTCTTCGTATCGCGCATCATACCGCAGGTCATGGTTGCTTTTTTGTGCCAGGGCTTCACTTCCTTATCAAATGCACTTTCTTGTGAGAAAGCCGTGGTCGCGAACAAGAATCCGATGATAACAAGGGACGGAAACGACTTGAGGCGCCTCATGAGATTTGTTCCTTTGTGTATTGTTGTGTTTTGTGTTGTTCGAAAATCAGGTACAATGCGGGCATAAAGAGGATTACGAGCAGCAATCCGACAATCAGGCCGCCAATCACTGCTATGGCCATCGGCTTCAGGAGTTCGGTTCCTTCACCAATACTGAGTGCGAGAGGAAGAAGCCCGAAGATGCCCACAACGTCGGTCATCAGAATGGGACGAAGCCGCACTGTTGCCGCTTTGACGATCGCCTCCTGCAGTCCCAACCCCTTGCGGCGAAGCTCGTCGATGAAGGTAATCAGGATGACTCCCTGGTTCACTTCGATACCCGCCAGAATGATAAATCCGATCATGACCGTAACACCAATAGCCTGATTCGTGAGCCAGAGGGCGAGCGAAACACCAATGAGTGAAAGGGGAACACTAATCAGAATCATGAACGGCTTGATGAAATCCTCAAAGTTCACCACGAGCACCACGTAGGCGAAGAACATCGCGATGACAAGAATGAGGATCATCGCGGTCATGTTCTCGGCAAGCATCTGTGATTGTCCGCCGTAGTGAACGGTGTAGCCGGGGGAAAACGGATAATCCACCAACGTCTGCTGGACCTTCGCCGTAGCTTCCCCCACCGAGCCCCCGGCAACCGTGGCGGTCGCTTTGATCATCCGTGCCTGGTCTTTCCGGTCGATCTCAAGCGGTCCGGAAGCCTGGACAACGCTTGCCACATCCCGCAAAAATACCATGCCGCCACTCGGCGAAAACAGCACAAGGTCTTCAATATCCTTCTTGCTCGTCACATCCCTCTCGTTCAGAACAGCACGGATGGGATAGTAATAGCCCTCTTCTTTGTACCATGTGGGCACGGCGCCGTCCACCATCGATTTCACGGTGGTTGCGATTTGATTGACACTGAGTCCAAGGTCCATCGCCCGTCGTCTGTCCACTATCACCTGATACTCCGGCTTGGTAATATCAATTGAGACGTCAATGTTTGTCAAGGCCGGAATCTGGCGCAGCCGCCCGGCCACAGCGGAGACTGTTTCATACAAACGTTCCATTGGCTCGCTGCGCGGAGCGAGAAGTTCCACTTCGATGTCGAACTCACCGACGCTGCGCAGCCCTTTAAGCTTTGCGTGGAAGACTTTGACCTTCGCTCCAGGGGCCTTCACCTGCTGTTGGATGACAGGTCCGAGCATGCTCACATACTCGTCCGTCGTGAGCGGACGCTTCGCGGGCCGCACAAGCTGAATGTTGACTTCACCTTCGTTTGCCAGCTCGTAGGTCACAAGTCCGATCACTTTGGCTCCCGAGAGTGTCGAGTATCGGTCGATGTACGGCTGGCTCTGCACAATCTCTGCAACCTGTGTAACGACTCGATCTGTCTGCTCGACCGATGCGCCCGTGGGCATTTTGAGTTTGACGGTGATTAATCCATCGTCGGCGGGGGGGAGGAATTCGGTCCCAAGCGAAAGAAGAAAAAATACGCCAACACCGAACAGTACCAGCACGATTCCCATGACGATCCATCGGAAACGGAGCGACCACGCAAGCATGGGTCGATATGCGCTCGTCATGAGTCTCATCGTTCCATCTGCCAATCGATTGATTAAGCCGGGCTTTGCGGAGACGGACTTTCCTTCAGGAAAAAGAAGTGCTGTCAATGAGGGCGTCACCGTCAGTGCCACCAACAGCGAAAGGGCAATGGTAATCGCAACGGTGATGATTAACTCCTGAAAGAGGAGTGATACGAGTCCGGGAATAAGCAGGAATGGAAGGAACAGCGCAATGAACGTGAATGTTGCCGTGAGCACTGCGCCGGAGACTTGCGTTGCGCCAGTCTGGACTGGTGTTCGTTCATCCGGCTCCTCGGTCTGGAGACGCGTGATGTTTTCGAGGACGACCACGGCGTTATCCAACAGCACGGTGATAGCAACAACGAGCCCGCCCAACGAGAGGATGTTGATAGAATATCCCAACAGCTTCATGAAAAAGAATGTCCCCAATAATGTCACAGGAAGAGTCAGCGCGATGATGAGCACTCTTCGCCATCCGGTGAGAAAGAACGCGGTCACAAAAACGACCAGCAGGGCGGCGATAAGTGCGGCATCGCGAACGCCGGAGACCGAGGCACGGATGTATTCTGCTTGATCATAGATCAACTCCATCTTCACATCCGGCGGGAGTACATGCTGCAACTCCTTGAGGCGCTCTTGCACGAGATCTGATACTTCGACCGTATTCGCACTTGCCTGTTTGAAGATCGAAAGCTTCACGCCTTCCGTCTCGCCGAGTTTGGTTTTTATCCGCTGAACCGCGTACGCATCGCTGACCGTCGCAACGTCCTTCAACGTGACGGTCGATCCGGTTTTGTTTGTTTGAAGAATCACATCGTTGATATCACTGACCCGCTGAAATTCCCCCACGGTGCGCGCGATGAAGTCTTTTCGCTCGGAGGTCACCCTTCCCCCCAACAGCTCGACGTTTTCATCCCGCAGTCGCTGCAATACCCGGTCCACGGTGATGCCGTGGCCCTGGAGTTTTTCCGGATGAAGATGAACACGAATCTCTCGCTTCAACCCCCCCGATACATCAGTCCCGGCTGTGCCTGAGACAGAGACAAACTGATCCTGGAGGTAGTTCTGCACCCACGTCCGCAGCTTGACGAGGTTCATGTTCTCCGACATAATGAGAAGGTCCATTACGGGTAATTGAGAGGGATCGGCTTTGATGATCAACGGCTCCTCGGCATCCCTGGGTAACTGACTCCGGACCAATCCCATTTTTGCAAGGACGTCCTGGTACGCGATATCCCGGTCGGCACTGTAATCGAAATTCACCATCAGGCTATACAGCCCTTCGGTTGACTGCGACTCCAGATAGTCGAGATCGTCCACCGTCGACATTTTTCGTTCGACCACGCTGGCAATATTGTCCTCAATCTCTTCCGGCGTGCTGCCGCGCCATGTGACGTAGACTTTCACGAGAGGATAGGTAATGTCCGGGAGCAGGTTCGTGGGAAGCTGACTGTAGCCGAGAATGCCGACGACGGCGATTGCTGTCATCAGAATGATGGTCGCTGCGGGACGCTTGATTGCTGTTGTTGAGAGTTTCATCTTGTGCCTTCCTTCACATTTCTTCATTCCGTCCGTTGCACAATCATTGCCACGGCTTCGCCACCGCCTATGCAGAGCGTGACGAGGCCGTGCGCTGCCTGCCTGCGTTTCATCTCATACAGCAGAGTGGTCAGAAGGCGCGCGCCGCTGGCGCCGATGGGGTGACCAAACGCCACAGCACCACCGTTCACGTTCACCCGCGCAGGATCCAGGTTGAGCTGCCGGATGGCGGCCAGCGTCACTGCCGCGAACGCCTCATTGATTTCGAACAGATCGATTGAATCCAGTGACAAACCGGTGCGGTCCAGGACCTTCCTGATTGCGTCAACCGGCGCAAGTGGAAACTCTTCCGGCACACGAGCGGCCGCCACAGAACCCAGGATGCGGGCCATGGGCTGAAGTCCTAACTTCTCAGCCCGTTCTGCGCTCATGACAACTACTGCTGCGGCTCCATCGTTGATCTTGGATGCGTTGGCGGCAGTGATTGTGCCGTCTTTCTGAAATGCCGGTTTCAGGGTCCGTATCTTGTCGAATTTTACTTTCTTGGGCTCCTCGTCTTCACTCACGAGAATGGATCCTTTTGGCTCTGAAACTTCAATGGGTACGATCTCTTCTGCAAGCCATCCTCGCTCTTGAGCTTTCAGCGCACGCCGATAGCTTTCTGCCGCGAACTCATCTTGGTCGTCGCGTGTGATGCCGAGGTTTCGCACACAGAGTTCCGCTGCGTGCGCCATGTGGAAATTGTTGTAGACGTCCCATAATCCGTCCCTGATCATGCTGTCGATCAGCTCACCGTGGCCAAGCCGGTAACCTTGCCTCGCCCGTTCCAGAAGGTACGGCGCATTGCTCATGCTCTCCATTCCTCCGGCGACGATTATCTCTGCGTCCCCCAGAGCAACCGCCTGGCTCGCGAGCATTACAGATTTCAGCCCTGAGCCACACACTTTGTTGATGGTCATGCATGCGACCTTCGTGGGCAACTCTGCAAAGATCGCCGCCTGACGCGCGGGAGCCTGTCCCACGCCCCCTTGCAGCACGTTCCCCATAATGACTTCATCGATGTCTTCCGCTGCAACCATTGCGCGTTTGATCACTTCCCGGATAGCTGCTGCCCCCAATCGTGGAGCCTGCAGAGTGCTCAGCGATCCCAAAAACGATCCCACCGGTGTCCGGACTGCACCGACGATAACGCTGTCGCGCTTATTCTGTAGCATTATTGTTTTTTCCTTCCTTGAATGTTTGACAGACCGCGCAAGAACGCCGTCAGGGCTTTCTGTTTGGTTTGAACCGACCTCAACTGTTCACGCACCGATGGTTCGCTGAGCATTCGCTTCATCTCGTCGATCATGGATGCCAATTCATCCGCATTCTTCGGTGGGGCAATCATGAGCACAATGAGATCAACAGGGCGGCCGTTTCGCGAGTAATACCCGATTCCCTTGTCGAATCTCCCGAAAAACATATGAGGATAGGACGCAGCCTCGCTGACCGCCTGAAAAACCACCGCACAACAACCGGACGGCGAAGGGGAGAGGACTTCATGCTGGAGAAGCGCTTGTGCCAGTTGCTTAATATCCTTGACCGCCCCACTGTTTCGGGCCAACTCCAGCATTGCAGTAATTGTCTCGAGCTCAGAATCGGCACTCAACTCTAAATCGATATTCTCCTCAGCCATCCATCGCGTAGTATCAGTCATTGTGATTCCCTTTTGCCTTCACATCCGGGGAGTCGACTTCTCCTTCGTGTGTCGTGGTTCCCTGTTTCTCTGTGACCCAAATGGCTCTCAAGAGTTTGTCCGTGTCTTCGAGCAGGTCAAGAATCTTCGGGTCAAAGAGCGCGTACAATCTACGGATTCCTTCGTGCCGGACCGACACAACCCCGGCTCTCCTCAAGCATTGCAGGTGTCGTGAGATTGCCGACTGGCTGATGCCCAATCGTTCTGCGATCTCTTGTTCGCGGAGTCCGCCACCCCGCAGCAGTTCGAGAATTTCCAGTCGCTTGTCAGATGCCAGCGCCCCCAGGAGCGCTGTCCTCATCTCACACTTTCGGCGCAGTCTTTTCTTCTTGTTGAGTTCCTTCATTTCACTTCTGTTGTCCATGGGTTCCGTCCCTTCTCTCCTCTCCGCCTTGCGAGCCGGGGGGGTATGTCATTGATGCCGCACAAGCGTGGCGGTCCACAAAACTGCCAGGCCTAGACAGATCAGACCGAATTGCAGCCACACTTCCTTTGGTTTCCGTCGCTTATGCAGCTCGGGATTGCAGTAAAGCCACCTCAACTGCCCTTTCAGAATGTATGGCTGCAGTGTCGAAGAGGGGAATTATCGTATGCTCTTGCTGAACCAGCATACCAATTTCCGTACACCCTTCAATTATTCCTTCCGCTCCCATGTTCTTTAAATCGTTCATTATTCTAAGATACTCGGCACGCGATTGTTCATTCACTATCCCCAAAACTAATTCATCAAAAATGATACGATGGATAAGAGCGCGATCCTTCTCTTCAGGCACAAGAACTTCTAATCCATGGTTCCCTTTCAAGCGGTCGCGGTAGAATCCTTGTTCCATAGTGAAATTCGTACCAAGCAATCCTACTCTGGTTATGCCGTGTTTCTTTATTTCATCTGCTGTCGCGTCGGCTATATGCAACAAAGGAATCGAGATCGCTTTCTCGATTGTGGGAGCCACTTTGTGCATGGTATTCGTACAGATGAGGAGGAAATCTGCCCCCGCCGCTTCAACCTGTAACGCGGCTTTGCTCAACAACTCTCCAGCTTCATCCCATTTATTCTCGCGTTGTAGATTTCCAATTTCCCGGAAATCAACACTCACCATGGCTATTCTTGCAGAATGCAGGCCGCCAAGTTTTTGTTTTACCAACTCATTGATTTTTCGATAATAAAACGCAGTGCTCTCCCAACTCATACCGCCAAGCAAACCTATCGTTTTCATGTTGTCATTCCTTCATCAATTTTACGAACTCCGTTTTTGCAATCGGTTTTTGAACCATCCAAGGTCGGAAGTCATAGCAGTGCGGTTGACCTCTTGTTCTGACTGTGAAATAAGTTCATCCAACCAGGCAATGACTTTCTCTTTGCCTTCCACGCGATCTTCTTTGACTCACTTTCTCCTCGTCATTGCGTGACTTTCCCTTCACTTCGAAGAGCCCTTGCAAACGCGTCGTTGAAAGCATCGGTGAAGAGGGACGATGCTGTTTCCTCATCCAACATGCGCGTGGCGATCATCATCTTCAGTTCAGCCGGATCGCGGCCTGTCTCGCAGACAAGTCGTGCCGCTCCGGCAACCGATTGGGCCGCCATTGACAATGCATCGCCATGGGCAATTCCTTTTGCCTCTGCGGCCGACGCAAGCGCGCTGATAACAGGCAAAACATACGTGGGACCGACCGCCGTGAGTGCGGTGGCGGCATTCATCAAGCGTTCATCAATCCGAATGGAGGAACCGAAGAGACCCAAGAATTCTTGAATCACAGCGAGGGCGTTTTCAGGAACGTGCTTGCCAAGGCAGTACGGATTCATTCCCTGTCCAATCAATGACGGAATGTTCGGAATAACACGCACGACCGGGACAGGTTTACAGAGAACACTTTCGATGAGCCATGTCGGGACGGCGGCCGCGAACGAAATCATCATTTGTCCTTCGTGGACTGCCTGACAGCTTTCGGAGAGAACTGCCTTCACTGCTCCGGGAGGCATGGCAAGAACAATGATGTCTCCGAAATCCGCTCCCACTTTATTGTCCTGGCTGATCTGGATGCCGAATCGGCTCCTGAGTTCATTCAGCCGTTCCTCACGAGGGTCCGTTGCAAGGATCTCCTCGGGTTGTGCACCTCCGGATTTCAGGAGCCTCTCGATGAACACCTCCGCAATGATGCCGGCACCCAGGAATGCAATTCGCTTTCCGCAAAAGTGATCCGTTGTCATTGTTTCATCTCCCCGGCTTTATGATTTTCTTGTGCTTGTACCTTGACAAGCATTCCTTCTTTCAACAACTCCTGGCCCATCACAACCACACTGTCGCCTGTCCGCAGGCCGCTCGTGATCTCAGTCTCTGTTTTCGTAATGATTCCCGTCGTGATCACTCGCTGACGAGCAACGCTGTCCTGCGCGACAAACACAACGTTCTGGCCATCCGATTTCACGATGATCGCATCACTCGGCACCGTTAGTGTATTCACCCGTCTCTCGGTAACAATGGTTACCGTTGCGAGCATACCCGGCTTAATC
>JBBEEC010000040.1:0-1882 GCA_040880975.1 Bacteroidota bacterium
TTGCTTCAATCGCGTTCGGTCGGGCGGGCGACCGTTCAAATTTAACTCAGACGTTCGGTCGGGCGGGCGCAATCCCCAATCCGAAATCCGCAATCCGTTAATGATGTCCTCCCGGCCCATGCACATGCCCATGGCTCAGTTCCTCGGCTGTGGCTTTGCGGACGGAAACAACGGAAACATCGAAGTTCAGTGTCTTGCCGGCGAGCGGATGATTGGCATCGACCAAGACGGTGTCTTTTTCAACGGCAGTGACCGTCACCACCTGGCTGTGGCCGCTGCCTTCGGTGCGGAATTGCATCCCAACCTCCAGATCGTCGACACCTTTGAACTGGTCTCGTGCCACTTTGGCCACATGACGCTCGTCGCGAATGCCATATCCGTTTTCCGGAGCGATCGAGACCGTGAATTTCTCTCCGGCGGATTTTCCCAGAAGGACATTCTCAAGTCCCGGAATGATATTCCCGGCGCCGTGGATGTAAGCAAGAGGCTCGCCGTGCTCCTTCGAGCTGTCCAGCACTTCACCGCGTTCGTCGGTGAGAGTGTACTCGATACTTACAACACTGTCCTTTTCGATCTTCATCATTTCCCTTGTCGTTGGTGCGTTGATTCGTTGGTTCGTCAATTCGTTGTTTCGTTGACTCGTTGATTCGTTGTTTCGTTGACTCGTTGATTCGTTGTTTCGTCAATTCGTTGACTCGTTGACTCGTTGTTTCGTATTCTTATCTTTCTCCCTACTACTTACTCCCTACTCCTTACACCCTCTCACCCTCCCACACTCTTCACTATCTAAACGGATACCCCACATACTCCATCGACCACTCATGCTCGATGGTCAGTTCCTCGTTATAGCGCTTGGCCGGATTGAAAAACAAGGCGCCGAGGGTGCCGTCGCCCCAATACAGATCGAGTGCGAAAGGGGAGATGCCCCGGTCGGAGCCGAAGGGCCCGCTGAAGCGATTGGCGTCGTAAAAGCGCGGCACCGGAACATCGACCAATTCGTCGCGATACCGCCAGATGCCGTCCAGAAGCTTGCCGTCGCCGGTGAGCTCGCCCTTGCGTAACAGCGGCCAGAGCCGTGCCGTGACGGATTCGAGCTGATACGATACCTCGCCGCGATGATAGACAGCCGGTTCGACGATCTGCTCGCCGTTGCGCGCGGGGCGGAAGAGCAATCCGCTTTCATCTTCAAAGGAATATAACGTGTCGCGCTGGAACAGAACCTCACTGTCCGAATCCAGCGTGCCGTAAATGCCGTGGCCGTAAGCTTCAACGAAAACAGCAACGTGATTTCCGGCAGGACTCGGTATCCCGGCCTCGTTGACCGTTTGAAACTCCCCGCTCACATCAAACTCGCCGGAGGAGATGCCGGAGATCGAATTGACATACACGTCGCTGGCGTAGTGGGCCTGCGTCCAGAGAAGAACCACCCGGCCGTCGGATTTGCGTACGACCACCTGGAGGTTCTCGCCGTCGTTTTCGTGAGTGTCGTGAAGGTAAATGGGGAAGTTGTTCCAATCACGGGGATGAAACAAATGGTACGAGATGAAATAGTGCGTCCAGGTTTCAAGGACCGAGTAATAGACCGTCGGTTTCAATTCGTACCGATCGAGATTGTCCCAGTTATTACTGCCGATCAGATCACCGTCAAAATCTATATTAGTGATAACATCCTGCCGGCCGTCTTCGTCATCGGTGGCGTGATAGATGTACGGAGCGTATTTCAGGGCGATGGGATAATGGGAATCCCGCGCCGGTGAGGCCCCTTTGTTGGGTTGACGGTCCGGATCCTGGGGGGAAAAAAGGAAAATGAGGAGGACAAAAACAGGCATCACAAATTCTTGTTATTTTTCTCAATGTACGGACGGATGCGGTGAAGAGCAAT
>JBBEEC010000040.1:1982-3826 GCA_040880975.1 Bacteroidota bacterium
TCCGCAACGGAGAGGCCGTGCTGACCGAGGCTCTCGGCGTAGATGATCATGAGCTCATTGCGGGCAGAGGAGTCCAGTCGGACGAGGCGCAGGTACATAACATCGCCGCTGAATGTATAACCGTTCTTTTCAAGGAGCTGAGCCACGTGCTCGCCGTCAGAACCCTTGCGCCGGGCCTTCGCCGCCTTCTCCGCGTTATAGTACCGGCTATTGTCGTAGAACGTGAATCCGTTGATGAGCGTGCGGCGCGGGTCTTCGGAATAATTGTAATTATTATCACGGTCGGGAAGATATCCCTCGTATTGCACCCAATACAGGCGCCGGACGTTCCGCATACTGTCCGCCTCGGCAAACAAATGAATCTCGCACCTCGCTACACTATAGAGCACAAACGTATCGACCCCAACGTAAGTGAAGGAGGGATCGAAGGTGATGGAGCCCCTTGGAAAACCTGCGGACGTAAGCGTCTGCCCCTGAACAGAGGCCTGAGAGTTGACCACGAGGGGAGTCTGTCCACACGCGAAAGAAAGGAGGAGGAAGAGGGAAAGTGGGAAGAGTCGATTCAAAGTCATCAGTTCGTGATTCGTTGATTCGTCTCTTCGTTGACTCGTTGTTTCGTCTCTTCGTTGTTCCGTTGACTCGTTGTTTCGTCTCTTCGTTGGTTCGTTGTTTCGTCTCTTCGTTGTTTCGTCTCTTCGTTGATTCGTCTCTTCGTTGATTCGTCTCTTCGTTGATTCGTCGTTTCGTTGATTCGTTGTTTCGTTGTTTCGTATTCTTATCTGTTCTCCTTACTCCCTACTCCTTACTCCCTACTCCATACTCTCTCGTTCCCACTCTCCTACCCTCACACACTCCCACCCTCATCCCCTCATAATCACTCATACCGCAACGACTCCACCGGATCCACGCTCGCTGCCTTGCGCGCAGGGAAAAAGCCGGCAAGCAGGCCGATGAGTCCCAGGATTCCGGTCGTCAAAATCGTCGTGGTGGCAGACAGGATGGGCCGCCCCAGAAATTGCATGGCACCGTCATCGGCCGGAATGAGATGGACGATGGCAACAATACCGTAAGATATTGCAAGCCCCGCACCTCCGCCGATCATCGCAAGGAGCAGCGCTTCAAAAATGAATTGGGCGAGGATGTACCTCCGCCGGGCTCCAATGGCCATCTTAATGCCGATCTCCCGAGTTCGCTCCTTCACCACGACATACATCACGTTCGCTACGCCCACGCCCGCAATAAGCAGAGTGAGAAATCCGACGGAGAAGAGGAATATCGAAACCCCAAGGCCGATCTTGCGGCTCGTTTTCTCGTTTTCAATGAAGTCCCACACGCCAAGCGCGCGCTCGTCGTTCGGACTGAACTTGTACTTGCGGCCGAGAATGCGGTAAAGATCGGATTTCACCTCGAGCTGCTTGCTCGGGTCCGTCGGACGCACGACGATGCTGTTGACGAAGGTGTTGCCGTAGGACGTTCTGAAGGTCGAGTAGGGCATGATGGCCCGGCGTGTGTCAGGACCATTATTCATGGAGGTTTGGATCTTTTTCTGCATGACCCCGACCAGCGTGAACGGCACGTTATCGACGAGGATCGTCTTGCCGATGGGGTCTTCTCCTTTGAAAATCTCTTCGGCTATGACTTCGCCAAGGAACAGGACCCGGCGCTGCTGAGAAACATCCATCTCATTGATAAATCGCCCGCCGCCTGCAGGATACATGCGGCGCATTTCCTCAAAAAACGGATTAACACCTTCGCACTCAGTGTTGACGGAAAACTTGCCGTAGGTAATGGTGATGGTCTTGCGGTATTGCGGACTGATCATGTCGATCGCGGGTACGATGCGG
>JBBEEC010000041.1:0-24240 GCA_040880975.1 Bacteroidota bacterium
GCCTTCGAAGGCAAGTCCGTCGCCCGCGTGGAAGGATTCGTGTTGTTCGTGGACGGCGCTGTTCCCGGCGATGTTGTGCGTGTCCGGGTCATGAAGACAAAGAAGCAGTACGGCGAAGCGCGCGTCCTGGAAATCGAAAAACCCTCTCCACTCCGCACCACCCCCCGCTGTCCTCACGTCGGCACCTGCGGCGGCTGCAAATGGCAGCACGTCAGCTATTCCGCCCAGCTTCAGTTCAAACAACAACAGGTGCGCGAAGCGCTTGAGCGCATCGGCGGATTTGCATCCCCCGAGATTCTCCCCATCATCGGCGCTGATGAGATCTTTTTCTACCGCAACAAGATGGAGTTTTCCTTCGCAAGCCAACAATGGCTCGAGGAACCTCCCTCGGTTTCACAGTCCGCAATTGACCTGCCCGACTGTGACAGCTCTATGAACGGTCAGGCGGGCAATCCCCAATTCGAAATTCGAACTTCGCAATCCGAAATTTTCCTTGGACTCCACGTGCCCCAACGGTACGACAAAGTCCTGGACCTCAGCGAATGCCATCTCCAATCAGAAGTCTCCAATACCATCTTGGCCTTCACGCGCAAATTCGCCCGTCGTTCCGGACTACCGGTTTACTCTACCGAATCAGACAGCGGTTATTTCCGGTTTCTTGTCATACGGCAAAGCACGCGCACGAACGAGCTGATGGTCAATCTGGTCACCTTCGAAAGCAAGCCTGACGTCATGAAGCAATTCACTGACGGCCTGCTGGCGGCAGCGCCCGGGGTAACCACCGTGGTGAACACGATCAACAACCGAAAGGCACAGATTGCTTTTGGCGACCGCGAACTGATCTATCATGGGGAAGGCGTCATTCACGAACGGATCGGAAGCCATACCTTTACGATCTCGGCGGGCTCGTTCTTCCAAACGAACACCGCTCAGGCGGAGAAACTGTATACAGTCGCACGAGATTTTGCCGATATTCAAAAGACCGACACCGTGTATGATCTCTACAGCGGTACCGGATCGATTGCGTTATTCGTTTCCGATAAAGCGGAGAAGGTGATTGGGATCGAATCGGTGGAAAGCGCGGTCAGAGATGCGGAACGTAATGCAAAACAAAATGGTGTGACGAATTGCAGCTTTGTGTTGGGGGATTTGAAGGATCAATTGACAAAAGACACAGGTTGGATGAAGTCACATGCGAAACCGGACGTTCTGATTATCGATCCGCCCAGGAGCGGAATGCATCCACGGGCGGTGGAGGAGATCGTGAAGATGGGGATATCCAGGATCGTTTACGTGAGTTGTAATCCGGCCACGCAGGCGCGCGACCTCAAGGTGCTTTGCGGGGAGCGATACCGTATCATCAAGATCCAGCCGGTGGACATGTTTCCCCACACCTACCACATTGAGAACGTCGTACTGCTCCACCTCGTCTGAGCTACTTCAGTCCCGCCTTCAACGTCTGACTCCTGGTGACGGTGGTTCTCGAAGACACCGTTGAAAATTCCTTCCTGACCATTATCGGAATTGCCTGTTCCAGGAACGTTGCCTCGATGTACTCCTTGACCGAATCGCTTCCTGTCACGGAAAATGAAACCGGAAGATAAATGCTCGTGTCGGGAAAAGAATACCATCGGAACGAAACAGAATTTGTTCCCGGTGACCATAGCAGCGGTGTCGTGATGTTCTGCAGCGGTCCCGAGCCGCCTGCGTAGGTGATGCTGATAGAGTACGGCTTGTATTTCGTCGAGACAGATAACCGAATATTGAACGTTGCGGAGGAATCCTTGACGGTTTCCATCGTGCGCTCCGCCGAAATCCATTCGTGGTTCATGGCAGGATACGCTGTCAGTTTGACCCGCGTTTCACGGCCCTCGATCAATGAATCCTTCCCCGCAACCGATACAACAGCGCCATCGAGATAGTCGGAACTTGTGACCTCGGCCAGACCGCTGTTGGTGTCGAGGTTGACGGATTGTCGTATGGCAATCTGTTGCTGCCACACGTCCGAATAGGCCGGTACTGTTGAGAGGTAGATCGCACAGGCAAGCACCGCGGCCGCTGCCGCAATTCCCCCGGCTGGTTTTGCAAAGTTCCTGACCCAGGGAAATCCACCTTCGGTATCCGTCGCAATGGCAGCAAAAGCGAGGAAGAACGGGAATGACCAGAGGGAAAAGAAAAGAATGTAGAAGAGATGAAGATAGAATGCGCCCATTCCTTCGGCCGGGATCTGGGTCATGCCCCTCGCGAACAGGAGAAATCCTTCGGAAAAGATAAGCCGATACATAAAATGAGCGGAAAGAACCCATAGAAAGAGCCGTAGGGCGGGAATACGCACGAGAAACGCCGCACCCAGGAACAATAGTGCCGTTGCCGGATACAAAGCCAATTTGACGGAAACCAGACTCAAGAGCCCGGCGAACACGGCAAGGAAAACAACGGTACGGAGGGCATATCGGTAGGCCGATCGCGTAAGGTCAAGCCGTGGCGTGAGCTGGAGGGCGAGCCAAATGCCAAGGATTGCCCCGAGGAAACCGAGAACGAAGTATCCCCCGGGTTCGCTGACCCAGGGAAATCGTTTTCCGGCGATCAATCCGACCAGGTTTTCTGAGAGCCAAACGCATGTCTGGATGATCAGCAAAAGGAAGAAAAATTTCAAGCCGGGGATCTTCGGACGCGGCTCTTCAGATGTTTTGCGTTTCCTGATTCCAACGAGAGCGTAGATGGAAATGGCCAACGCAATGAAAAGAAAAACCGTCAATACCGGGAGGGGAATAAAGAAGAGAAATGTCCCGAATTGAAGGAGATAGTAGTTGCCTGTTTTCTCTTCCGGTACGCCGCCGTCAAACCGCTCGACAAGTTTATAGATCAGATCTCCCGATCGCTTTAATCCGGAAGGGATGAAATGTTCCAGAACGTCCTGGGGCGTATGAATGGGATCGGTAACGTCGGAAGTGAAATCAATGGCCGGAATCTTCTTGTCGAGAAACGGCTGATGGTCCGATCCGATTCCGCCCCCTGGAGTCATTTCCAGCATTGTGTAAAAATGAGTGGGAAAGGACAGCCCTGTGTAGCCGAGGCTGGCGAATTCCTCAAACGAAGCGCGGACGAGCCATTCCGGCGTGCTGTGCGTTTCCGTGTCCACAAGCGGAAGGAGCCATTCAGAGCCGTTGGTCATGTCGGCCTGAAGCATAAGAACAACCTGCTCAATTCGGTCAAAATGTTTCACAAAGTATCTTGATCCGCGCAGTCCCTGCTCTTCGCCGCCAAACAAGGCAAATACGATCGTCGATTGGTTGCTCCGTTGCCTGAGTACCCGGGCGAGTTCTATCACGGCTGCGGAACCGGATCCGTCGTCGTTGGCGCCGGGGATGTCCGGGCCTGCGGAATCGATATGCCCGCCGATCACAATCACGCGGTCCGTTGCCCCTTTGAGAACGCCGACCGCAATACCGCTGTTGGTATTCACTCCGCTCCCGAGTGTTGTCGAGACGGCTTCCCGCATGGGCATCACGTACGCCTCATCGAGGCCGAAGGAGCGGAATTGTGCCACGGCGTAGTTCATCGCAGCCCGTTCGGCAGGTGAGCCCATGGGCCTTGCCCCGATATCGCCCGCCAGAACCTTGAGATAGGTAAAAGCGCTGTCTTGCGAAAACGGCGTCTGCGCAACTGCGGATGCCGACATGCTAAAGATCGCAAGAGCGGCGAATTTAACGCAGGTTCTTTGCAAAAAATGAAAGGATCTTATTTTCATACTTGTCTCCGGCAATCTCCCAAACGTCCGTATGATTACCGCCCGGTACGAGAAGGATCTCTTTTGGTTCATTCGCGTAGTGATAGAGGGTTTTGGAATACTCGTAGTTGATAAGCCGATCAGCAGTTCCGTGAACAAAGAGCAGCGGAATCTCGAGACTCCGGACATCAAGGACGGGTGAAACGTCACGTGCCTTGAACTTCGCGATCCTTTGTGACCGCGCCATCGCGACATTACGCAGAAAATGCCACGGCATTTTCACAATCCGCCTCTGGTAATCCACCGATATCGTGCGCAGATCTGTGAAGCACGCTTCGGCCACAACGGCTTTGATCCGTTTGTCGATAGCGGCGGCCTGAATCGCAACGGCGGCTCCCATCGACGTTCCAAAAATACCGACAGCGCCGACTTTCACGGTTTTCTTTGCCTGCAAAAAGGAAATGGCGGCGGAAACGTCATGCTTTTCGTAATATCCGTAGGTGCAGAATGCCCCTCCGCTCTCTCCGTGCGCCCGCGAGTCATAAAGGAGGACATTGTACCCATGCTTATAAAAGAGGCGGGTATGCGTTACGCCGTCGGTTTTGCAGTCGCCCACTCCGTGAAGGTACAGGATGGTCCCTTTGGATTTTTTTCCCCGCTTTTGGGCAACAAGCCACCCCTTCAAAACGACCCCGTCTTGTCCGGAAATACTCACATCTTCCTGCGGTAATCCCGCATCGCGGGGCTCAAGAAGGTCTGTTTTATCGCGGTACCATTCCTTGGTGCGCCGTTCCGGTTGGAGGAGGATCAGCGGGCCCACAACAAGCACGACAAGGACTGCTGAAATCAGAAACAACGCGGCCAGAATAATGAGGGCGAGAAGGAGAGACATGGGGATGGTTGATGGATGGGTGGAATATAGGGAGTAGGGTGATGGAATGCAATCTTAGGGAAGAGTGAAGGGGTGAAGGGTGAAGGGTGAAGGGTGAACAGTGAACAGAAACAATCCGTTCTATTCCCGTCCGATCCGCTTTTCCTGTGTCCCATTCCCAAGCCCAATCTCAACATTGCATATCGAACCACTTCTCATTACTTTTTTCGCATTCCAATACTCCACCATTCCATTATTCCGTCCCAGGTTCTACACAGTCCGCAATCATCAATCCGAAATCCGCATTCACAACTGACTCTCCAATGACCCACCCTCCCAATAACCAAATCGCTCTTGTCCACGACTGGCTGACTGGCATGCGCGGGGGGGAGAAGGTTCTCGAAGTGTTATGTGAAATGTTCCCGAACGCTCCGATCTTCACGCTTCTTCATAACAAGGGATCTGTTTCCCCCATCATCGAGAGCCACCGGATCCACACATCCTTCATCCAACATCTTCCTTTGAAACGAACAAAATACCGATCGTATTTGCCGTTGTTCCCACGGGCCATCGAATCGTTCGATTTTTCGGATTACAAGCTCATCATCTCAACGAGCCACGCCGTCGCCAAAGGCGCCATTCCGCCGAAAGACGCTTTGCACATTTGTTACTGCCACACACCTATGAGGTATGTCTGGGATCAATACGAGGAGTATTTCGGAAAGGGGAGGGCCGGAGTGATCACAAGAACTGCCATGAGGTTCCTGGCTCCGCGTTTACGTGCGTGGGATGTTCGCACAAGCGGCCGTGTTCACACGTTTATCGCCAACTCCCGGAATGTTGCTGCTAGAATTCAATCGTGCTACAACCGTTCGTCGGAGGTTCTGCATGCCCCCGTCGATACATCGGGATTCAGGATGTCAATCGAAGATGACGGATCGTTTCTCGTTGTCAGCGCGCTGGTTCCGTATAAACGGATCGACCTGGCGATCGGGGCGTGCCGGCAACTCGGGCGACCTTTGAAGATCGTTGGTACGGGACCAGATGAGGGCAAGCTGCGATCGATGGCCGGGTCCGATGTCCGATTTCTCGGATGGCTGAATGATACGGACCTTGCGCTGGCGTATCGGCATTGCCGAGCTGTTCTTTTCCCCGGTGTCGAAGATTTTGGCATCGTTCCTCTTGAGGCAATGGCCAGCGGAAAGCCAGTGGTCGCCTTCGGTCGCGGCGGGGCTTTGGAAACGATCATCGATGGAACTACAGGGGTTTTCTTTGGTGAGCAAACTGTCGAAAGCCTGTCTCAAGCAATCCGCCGTCTTGACCAATTGAACCTTGATCCGCACGCCATCAGGCGCCATGCCGAAGGATTTGATCGGGCCTTGTTCCGGACAAAACTGCAATCGCTCATCCACCGCCTTGTCGAGACATATACCCCGCGGAATTGAGCAAAATTGCTTTGACTTTCGGGCATCTTTTTTCTATATTTTTTGTCTATTTTTGATTCAGTTCCGTCAAAAACGGACTGAAAAAGAGGCCAAATGCCCGCCGATGCATCACATCACAGGTCGAAGAAGAGAGGGTATACCTTTCTCCTTGTTCCCAACGACGACGTCGCAGAGCCAAGGAATCTCCGGCTTGCTCTCTGGCAGGTGCTGGTGCTCGCATTTGGATTTGTCGGTGGAATTGTCGGGCTGGTTTTTGTCCTGCTGATCTACACGCCAGTTGGTACCTGGATCAATATCCCGAACCCGGCTTTGGAGATCCGCTACACGCAGGAACTGGTTTCGCTCAACCAGAAGATGGCATCGCTCATGGAGCAATTGGTTGAGTTACGCGGATACAATGTAAAACTTCGCAACGCCCTCGGCGAACAAGCCGTGGCGACCGACTCGGGGATCGTAGTGACAAGGAGTGCGCGACGGAACAGTGAAGGTTCAAGGTCGGCGGATCTGCGTCGAACAGAATCTTCCTTCGGGATCATTGCCCAGTCTGCGTCTTATCCGCTACCGGTTCAGGCATCATCGGAAAGTCAAAAAATATCCTTCCCGGCAATACTTCCGACTGAAGGCTATTTGACACGCGGATTCGAACCGCAGCAAAGACATTTCGGACTTGATATCGCGGGAAAAATCGGAACTCCCGTTAACGCGGCTGCAGATGGATTTGTCGTGTTTTCCGGATGGACCATGGATGAAGGATTTGTGCTGATCCTCTCTCATACCGGCGGATTTTTGACTTTTTACAAGCACAATCAATCATTGTTGAAGGACGCGAATCTCTTTGTCAAGCGCGGCGAGCCGATCGCGCTTCTGGGTAATTCGGGCCGCATGAGTTCGGGGCCGCATTTGCATTTTGAGATCTGGAAGGATGGAACCCCCGTGGATCCATCCGCCTACCTTTTGAACATTAACTTGTGAGTCTACCGTGGCGAAGAACGATCCTGTCAAAGAACTGAATATCATCGGACCCGGTACAGTCGTTGAAGGGAAGATCCGGAGTCAGGGAAGTGTCCGTATTGATGGAAAAGTGATCGGGGAGATCGCAGCAAGTGAGTCGCTGGCAATCGGTATTGCCGGCGAGATTGAAGGGAATGTTTCGGCAAAGAACGTAACAGTTGGCGGAAAGATTAGAGGTTCGATCAACGCAGTGGAGAAAGTCGTGTTTGAGGGAAAATCCACGGTCCGTGGCGACATTCGTGCGACGCGTTTGATTATTGATGAAGGGTGTTTGTTTGACGGCCGGGTCACGATGGCCGATAAGGGTTCTTCGTACGAACCCAGGCACTAGCCGCGGGAGCGTGTGTGTCCCATGGCCAAAACCCGGAGGAGAACAAGCCAGCACGGCGTGACCGGATGGGGCTTGGATCGTTTCGGGAATATTCACCCTACCTGACGCTTGGTTTCCAGCTCGCAGCTGCTGTCGTCATCTTTCTGTTTATCGGCGTATGGCTTGATGACCGGTGGAATACGTCACCCTGGCTCAAACTTGCCGGATTATTTCTGGGAACGGTCGGCGGATTCATAAAATTCTTTACGACCGTTGCGAAATTGGAACGTGAGCAGGAAGGGAAGAAGCGTGAAGATTGACTGGGCGTTTTTGCGCTGGGTCGGTGTTTGGTACGCAGTCCTGACTGCCGCCGGATTTTGGATCCTTTCGTCGGAAGGCAGCGGTGAAATGAGAGACAGTTTTTTGGCTGGGGTTGTGATGAGCCTCGCGAACTTTCTGCTCGGGTTTTTTTCGGTGGAATTTGCGTTTGACAAATCCCACACCGTGTTTCTGAAGATCGTACTGGGAGGTATGGGGGTCCGTTTGTTCCTGATGACCCTTGCGGTTCTGGTGCTGATCAAGGCGTATCATTTCGATTCACTGTCCCTGATGTTCACACTGTTGGGATACTATGCGGTCAACCTGACTCTGGAAATTGTGTTGCTTCAAAAGAAAGTCTTCCTGAAAAACAAAACATCGGAATTGTGATTCAAATACCCGTTTCCCCGGATTCTGTTGTAATCGTTTCTCCCGCCGACACTGCTGCTGTGGCCGAGCACGGGAGCAAGTTCGATTTCAACCATCTCCTCGAACATATGTACGATTCGAGGACCTTGGAGTTCCCCGGCGGCCACTGGGACATTCCGCCTTTTCCCCCCGTCCAGATTGCCGGCCTGACCATCGACTTTTCCATTACCAAACACGTGTTCTTCCTCTTGCTGGCAGCGGTTCTTCTTACGCTGGCCGCTGTTTCCGCGTCCAGGAAGATCCGGAAAACGACTGTTCCCTCAGGGTTTGCAAACCTCGTGGAAGTATTCGTGGTCTTCATCCGGGATGAGGTCGTGATGCCCACGATGGGGCCGGCCGGACTACGCTATGTTCCGTTTATCCTGACGACATTCCTGTACATCCTTGTAATGAACTTGTTGGGCTTGATGCCTTTCGGTGCATCCGCAACAGGAAATATTTCCGTGACCGCCGGCCTCGCCCTGGTGGCTTTCATCATGATCCAGATCGCCGCCATTCGGGCCCAGGGATTCACACATTATCTGGCACATTTTACAGGTGGAGTGGCCTGGTGGTTGTGGCCCATCATGGTCCCGATCGAGGTTCTGGGAATTTTCACTAAGGCGTTTGCTCTCTGCATGCGTTTGTTCGCCAACATGAGCGGAGGACACATCGTCATCCTCGCTCTGTTGGGATTTGTGTTTCTGGGGCGATCGATCTACTTCGCTCCGGTGCCAGTACTGTTTGTCGTGGCGATCAATATGCTCGAGCTTCTTGTCGCCTTTATCCAGGCTTATGTGTTTGCCATGCTGACGGCCGTTTTCATGGGTCTCGGAATTCCCCAGGAAGAAAGCGGCGAGCACGGGCATTGATTCAATCTTTCAATCGATCAATTATTATTACAATATCATTCACCAGGAGGAACAATGGATCAGGCAATTGAAGTTGCAAGACAAGCGGCATATCAGTGGGGATACCTCGCGGCCGGCATCGGAGCCGGAATCGTGGTTCTCGGCGCTGCCTTCGGTATCGGCAAGCTCGCATCGGCGGCCATGGAAGCCAGCGGACGCCAGCCCGAAGTGGCTGGTGCTGTGCGGACATCCATGATCATCGCAGCGGCCCTCATCGAAGGTGCGACCTTCTTCGCACTGGCGATCTGCATTCTGCTCGCACTGAAGTAATCGCTGTCACGCCACCAATCAAAGGCATACCATGTTTGATATCAACCCCGGGTTGAGCATCTGGACAACGGTTGTTTTCGTCCTTCTGGTCATTGTCCTCGGCAAGTTCGCATGGAAACCCCTGCTCAAGAATTTGCAGGATCGCGAAGATAAGATCCGCGATTCCCTCGAGCAGGCCGAGCGCGCGCGCGCGGAGGCCGCAGAGCTGCTGAAGCAGAACGAACGCAACATGGCCAGGGCAGAAGAGGAATACCAGAAGATCATCCGCGAAGCCAGGGCACTGGGCGAGAAGGTGAAGGAGGACGTTGTGGGTAAGGCCCATCAGCAGGCGCAGCACGAATTGCAGGCCGCCAAGGAGGAGATCAAGAGGGATATCGAGGCAGCCAAACAACAGTTGAGGGGCGAGGTGGCAGAGCTTGCCATCAAGGCTGCGGAGAAGATTCTCGACGAAACACTTGACGCCGCGAAACACAAGAAAATTGTGGACAACGCGCTCAATCAATTGAAGAACTGAGCCCCGGTCAGGATCCTATGCGCCAGTACCGAGTTGCAAGACGATATGCAGAAGCCCTGATCACGGCAGCTGAGCAACAGAATCTCCTGGAGAAGGTCTCGGGAGACTGCGAAATGCTTCAACGCCTGCTGATGGAGTCCCGCGATCTGCAAGTGTTCCTTAAAAGCCCTGTGATCAAAAGGGAAAAAAAGCAGGAGGCGCTGCGCGCGATGTTCGCGAAGAAGCTGGACAAGGTCACGATGAGTTTTCTGGAACTCATCACGGAGAAGGGCCGGGAAGAGTTCCTGTCGGACATACTGCAGCAGTACTTTGCTCTTCGGGATGACCGCCTTGGCATTGTCAACGTGGAGATCAAAGCGGCAACCGAGCTTTCCAAGAATCAGCATGAGGGCATCCGCAAGAAATTTGAAGGCCTGACCCGAAAAAGCGTGCGACTCTCTTTCAGTCTCGACAAGCATCTCAAGGGCGGATTCGTTGCGCGGGTAGGGGACACCATGTATGACGGAAGCGTCAAGCGCCAGCTTGAGCTCCTGCGCGAGAGGTTTGCGGAAGGGGTTGGATCAAATTAAAGCAAAAATTGGGCGTTCGACGTTGGATGTTCGATATTGGATATTGGAGTACTCCAAATGAAGAAAAGAAATTTCGAACGCCGAACACCCAATGTAGAATATCGAATGGTGTGAATCTCATGAGGAACCCATGGCAGAAGTGAGACCCGATGAGGTATCCGCAATCCTGCGGAAACAATTGTCCGGATTCGAGAAGGAAATGGATGTGTATGATGTCGGCACCGTGCTGCAGGTCGGTGACGGCATTGCACGGATCTATGGATTGTCCAAGGTGATGGCCGGGGAGCTCATTGAATTTCCCGGGAACATCTATGGCATGACGCTGAACCTCGAAGAAGATAATGTCGGTTGCGTTATCTTCGGCGAGGGTTCACATATCAAAGAAGGCGACACGGTAAAACGGACAGGGCGTGTGGCATCAATGAAGGTCGGCGAAGCCATGCTTGGCCGTGTGATCAATCCGTTGGGTGAGCCCCTCGATGGCAAAGGACCTATCAAGGCGGACAAGACGTTGCCCATCGAGCGTAAGGCGCTTGGCGTCATCCAACGTCAACCCGTGAAAGAGCCGCTGCAAACGGGTATCAAGGCGGTGGATGGAATGACCCCGATCGGCCGCGGCCAGCGTGAACTCATCATTGGGGACCGGCAGACCGGCAAAACTGCGATTGCGATCGATAGCATTATCAATCAGAAGCACACGCACACCGAAAAGGCGCGCAAAGAGGACGTCAAACCGGTGTTTTGTATCTATGTGGCCATCGGGCAGAAGGGTTCAACGGTGGCACAGGTGGTGGACCGGCTCGAAGAGGCGGGGGCTATGAAATACACCACCGTCATCACGGCTACCGCGAGCGATCCCGCACCATTGCAATTCATTGCCCCGTACTCCGGCGCGACCCTCGGCGAGTCCTTCCGCGACACCGGCCGCCACGCACTTGTCATTTACGACGACTTGACGAAACAGGCGCAGGCGTACAGACAGATGTCCCTTCTGCTCAGACGCCCACCGGGACGCGAAGCCTATCCCGGCGACGTGTTCTACCTCCATTCGCGTTTACTCGAGCGTGCCTCCAAGCTCAGCGATGATTTGGGCGGAGGGAGTCTCACCGCTCTGCCGATCATCGAAACACAAGCTGGCGATGTGTCGGCCTATATTCCGACCAACGTTATTTCCATTACCGATGGTCAGATCTATCTTGAATCGAGCTTGTTTAATTCGGGCATCCGTCCCGCCATCAACGTGGGCATTTCCGTTTCCCGCGTCGGCGGCAACGCTCAGATCAAAGCAATGAAGAAAGTGGCCGGACGCCTGCGCATCGAGCTCGCGCAATACCGCGAACTGGAAGCATTTGCCAAGTTCGGATCCGACCTGGACAAGTCAACGCAGCAGCAGTTGCGCCGCGGCTCCCGATTGGTGGAATTGCTGAAACAGAATCAGTACTCTCCCATGCCGGTGGAGAAGCAGGTCGTAACCGTTTTTGCAGGTACAAATGGGTACTTTGACGAAATTCCTCTCCAGGACGTCGGACGCTGCGAAAAGGAACTGCACGAATTGCTGGATATGAAGCATGCGGATCTCCTGTCAGCGATCGCGGAGCAAAAAGATCTCACGAAAGAACTCCAAAGCAAACTCGAAGCGGTTGCGAAGGATTTCTTTGCAAAATTCAAAGTGTCGGCGACCTCAGTGTAACGCATGGCTACTCTAAGAGAAATACGGGGCCGGATCAGCGGCGTCAAAAACACGCAGAAGATCACCAAAGCTATGAAAATGGTGGCTGCGGCCAAGCTTCGCCGCGCCCAGGAGGGCATCCTGGCAGCACGGCCGTACGCGAAGAAGATCAATGAGCTTCTTCGACACCTCGTCACACAGGTCGATCCCTCGCTAAACCCCTTGTTTGCCGCCCGCGAGGTTCAACGCGTGGCATTCGTTATTGTTACGGCTGATCGCGGATTGTGCGGTGCGTTCAACGCGAACATCATCAAGGCCGCCGAACAGGAAATGCGGACGACGTATGCGGATTTGATGGCGAAAGGCCGCGGGGTAAGACTCATTCCGGTCGGGAAAAAGGCATTCGAGCACTTCAAGAAGCGTGATTACGAGATATACGCGAAACATGTCGGCATCTACAGTGCCCTCGATTTCAACCAGGCGCGTGGAGTTATTGCAGAGTGCGCCGATGGCTTCCTCAGGGGGGAGTTTGACAAAGTGCTGGTGATCTACAACGAATTCAAATCGGTGATCCAGCAGCGGATTGTCCTTGAACAACTGCTGCCCATTCCGCCCGAGGAAATCAAAGCGGGGGAATCCAAATCTCATTCCCAGGTGGAATATATTTACGAGCCTTCGAGCCTGGAAATCACCAATGCGCTTGTTCCCTTGCACCTGAATTTCCAGATGTGGCGCATTTTGTTGGAATCCAACGCAGCGGAACAGGGGGCCCGAATGTCGGCCATGGACAGCGCGACCGAAAACGCCAAGGACATCATCAAGGGATTGACCCTCTCCTTCAACAATGCCCGCCAGGCCGCAATTACCAAGGAACTTCTCGAAATCGTGAGCGGAGCAGAAGCGCTGAGGAAGGCTGGCTAGGGAATTGGCAATTTCCTGTATCCCCTGCAAAAAGTCTCTTCCGTAGAACCCTCGGCTACAAAATCTATTGTTTCCCCCCGTTTTTTTGAGTACCTTAAAAACCCCTTAAATTTGGGGAAAGACCCATGTTTGAAACCCTGAGCCAGAAACTCGAAGCGGCTTTCAAGAAACTTCGAGGTCACGGGAAGATTACTGAGCAAAACGTGACCGAATCCCTCAGGGAGGTCCGCCGCGCCTTGCTCGACGCAGATGTGAATCTGGGTGTTGCAAAAGTGTTCATTGACAAGGTTCAGAAGCGGGCAATGGGCCACGATGTGCTGACCAGTGTTACTCCCGGACAGCAGATCATCAAGATCATTCATGATGAGATGGTCCATTTGCTGGGCGAAACACGGACCGACATCGCCGAAGCCTCAAATCCGCCAACCGTTATTCTTATTGCAGGGCTGCAAGGGTCGGGGAAAACGACATTTGCCGCCAAGCTCGCCGGGTACCTGAAGTCCAAGGGTCGCAATCCGCTCCTCGCCGCCGCGGATGTCTACCGCCCCGCTGCGGTTGACCAACTGAAGATCCTCGCGAAACAATTGGATGTCCCGGTGTATTCAGAGCCGTCACCGGATGCCGTGGGAATTGCAGATCGGGCAGTGGATTCTGCGCGCAAGAATGCCCGCGACACCGTGATCATCGATACGGCAGGCCGGATGCATGTTGATGAAGCGATGATGGACGAGGTTGCGCGGATTCGCGACATCACTCATCCGCATGAGATCCTTTTCGTTGTTGACGCCATGACGGGTCAGGATGCGGTGAACACCGCGAAGGCGTTCCATGATCGCCTGAATTTCCACGGTGTTGTTCTGACAAAGATGGATGGCGATGCAAGAGGCGGAGCCGCCCTCTCGATCAGGGCTGTGGTCCAGAAGCCCGTCAAGTTCATCGGTGTCGGGGAAAAACTTGATGCGCTTGAACCGTTTCATCCTGAGCGTATTGCCTCGAGAATTCTCGGAATGGGTGACATTGTTACCCTCGTCGAGAAGGCCCAGGCGCAGTTGGATCAGGACAAGGCGGTCAAACTCGAGGAAAAGCTTCGCAAATCTCAGTTTGATCTCTCAGATTTTCTTGACCAGCTTCGGGAGGTTCGCAAAATGGGGCCCCTCGAACAGGTGCTCGGCATGATCCCCGGAATGGGGAAGCTTCCGGCCGGCACACAAGTGGACGAGGGCGCGCTCGGCCGAACAGAAGCCATCATCCAATCGATGACGCAGGAAGAGCGGTCGAGGCCGTCGATCATTAACGGAAGCCGTCGGAAGCGCATCGCCGTTGGCAGCGGGACAAGTGTCCAGGAAGTCAATCGATTACTGAAGCAGTTCGAAGAAATGCAGAAGATGATGAAGAAGTTTTCTAAAGGGAACGTCCGGCGGTCACTTACCGGAATGCGTTTTTGAGTTGTCGTTTTTTCATTTTGTTATTTTTCTTTCTCAATTATTCGCAGGAGTCACACGTGGTCAAGTTACGATTACGAAGAGCAGGGAAAAAGAAGCAGCCGTTCTACAAGGTGGTTGCGGCGGATATCCGCTCCCCCCGGGACGGCCGGTACCTCGAGGCGCTCGGAAGTTACGATCCGCGCATGCATCCTCCTGAACTGAAGTTCAGGGAGGAGCGCGTGTTTCATTGGCTGCGCAACGGCGCCCAGCCGACCGATACGGTGCGGTCGTTGTTCCGTCGGTCCGGGATCTGGCTGCGCTGGACGTTGACGAAGCGCGGGGTCGAGGCCGGGAAAATGCAGGGCATTCTCGAGAAGTGGCAAATGGCGCAGCAGGATCGCCCGAAACGCGATGCTGACCGAAAAGTACGACGCGCTGAACGGAAGAAGAAGGCTGCTGCGGCAGAAGGCAAGAAAGAAGAATCGGGCGCAGTACCACCGGCGGCCGCCGAGCCGGCTGCGGAAGCACCTCCGGCGTCCTGAAGTTTCCGGCCCACAGCCGGTCAAACCGAAGGTTGAATGATCGCGGTCGCGAAGATTACAAAAAGCATTGGGCTCAAAGGCCTGGTTCAAGTCGAACCCCTGTCCGATGAAGCAGGCCGGCTCCTGAGTCTCAAAAAAGTGTTTATCGGGAAAGCGGAATCGGACACACGCCCCGCCGTTGTCGAAACGGCAGAATCGAGGGGCAACAAGTCCGTCATCAAATTTCGATCCGTGGAAGACCGAACCGGGGCGGATACCCTGAGAGGGTTGTGGATCTTCGTAGAGGATGATCAGGGTCTCCCCGCCAGGAAGGGCAGCTACTTTGTTCATGAAGTAATTGGTTTGAAAGCCATCAGCGAAGAAGGAACGGAGATTGGTATCGTCACAGAAGTGGTGACGCTTCCCGCAGGCGACGCCTGGGTTGTCAAAACCCGGGATGGGGAAGTGATGGTGCCGGCCGTAAAGGAGTTTATCCGGGATGTCGATCTTTCCCGCCGCCGTGTGGTGATTCGGTTGATCGAAGGACTGATGGAGTGAGGAGCGGATGATGCGCATCGATATTGTGACCGGCGTGCCTAAGCTGCTCGTAAGCCCGCTCCAGGAAAGCATGCTTCATCGCGCGCAGGAAAAAAAACTCGTGCAGATCGAGGTCCATGACCTTCGGGATTACACTCACGACAAACACCGGACGATCGACGATACGCCGTTTGGCGGGGGATCCGGAATGATCCTCAAGCCGGAACCGATCTTCGAGTGTGTTGAAACCCTGCAGAAGGAACGACGCTACGATGAGATTGTGTTTCTGAGTCCCGAGGGAGAGTTGTTCAATCAGGGGTTGGCCAATGAGTTTTCCCTGAAGCAGAATATCATTTTGCTCTGCGGCCACTACAAAGGTGTCGATGATCGTGTTCGGCAGGCATTGATCACCCGGGAAATTTCCATTGGTGACTATGTGCTGACTGGCGGTGAGCTTGCGGCAGCAGTGGTTGCGGATGCCATCGTTCGGCTGGTTCCCGGCGTCCTGAACGCAAGCGAATCAGCTCTTTCAGATTCCTTTCAGGACGGGCTTCTCGGGTATCCCGAATATACGAGGCCGGCGGAATTTCGTGGTATGAAGGTGCCGGATCCGCTTCTGTCCGGAAATCACAAGGAAATTGAACGTTGGCGTTCAGACCAGCGGCTCAAACGAACCGGCGAGCGCCGGAAGGATTTGTTGGAATCACAGTAAAGAGAATCATGGGAGAATGTCATGGATAAGTTGAAGTTGATGGAAGCCACGCAGTTGAAGAAGGATCTACCTGAATTCAAAGCCGGGGATACGATCAGTGTTCATGTCCGCGTCGTGGAAGGGGACAAGGAACGTATCCAGCAGTTCCAGGGGGTGGTGCTCAGTACCCGCGGATCAGGCATCAATACAACGTTCACGGTGAGAAAAATTTCCGACGGTGTGGGTGTCGAGAGGATCTTTCCGCTTCACTCGCCGCGCATTGCGAAGATCGAACGCGTGAAAGAAGGCCGTGTCCGCCGCGCGAAACTGTACTATCTGCGAAACCTCGCCTCGAAAGCGGTGACACAAAAAACGACGGCTTAATGGCCGACCGTCAGCGACTCGGGGTTCCAGACGCCCTCTACCTGAGACCGCTGATCCACGGTTTGGATCGGCCGGATGTTGAGCTCCACCGGGCCTTGCCTGCTCAGCTTGCCATTGATTTTCGAGATCGCCCCGAGTTTCTTCGGGGCGCTTTCCTTTCCCCCCTTGACTACGCCCGCCATGGTGGAAATTATCAGATCGTTCCGGGACTCTGCGCCTCTTCCACCGAACCGACCGGCACAATTCGCCTGTACATCAATCCCAATCGAAAAAATATCTCGAATCTCGCGGTGGATATCCGCGTGACATCGGAGATCATTCTGGCCAGAATCGTGCTCCTGGAAAAATTTCCCAATCTTCCCTCCGGGAAACAGAATCTCACGATTCTTCCCATGCTGCCGGATCCAAAGGCCATGCTGGCGAAGGCCGATGCGGCACTCGTCGTGAATCTCGCTCCGTCAAAAGGCCCCGGCGATCTATTTTCGCTTGATCTTGTCGAGGAATGGAATGATCTGACCGGATTGCCATATGTGCACGGTGTGTGGGTCGTCCGGGAGGATCGGTTCACCGAGGATGAGGCCCGCGGGCTTCTCACGGCGAAAGAGGCGGGGGTTGCCGAACTCCCGGGGAGGGAGCTGGATCTCGGAAAGTACTTCGGCGCTTTCTCGTATGAAATGAACCATCAGCAAGTCGAAAGCCTGTTGGAGTATTTTCGCTATGCGTTCTTTCATGGTGTTCTGGGCGATATTCCGGAACTCAACTTCTTTTCAACACCATTGCTCCCCGATCCCTCTGTCAACTAAGCATTCCCCGGTCCTGTCCCTTCGTGCCTTTGCGGTGTGAGCAGAAGTCTACCGAGGGCACAAAGGTCGCGTCGGCCAATTCTCCTCGTTGAATTTCCCTTTTTTTTCAGTAGATTTGATAAATGCACCGAACAGCGGGAGTATGCTGAAGAGCATTTCGATTCGAAATTATGCGATCATCGATGAAGCCGACACGGAGTTTGAGCCGGGTCTGAACATCATTACCGGCGAAACGGGGGCCGGTAAATCAATCCTCATTGATGCTCTCGGGCTGATTTTGGGGGAACGTGCCAGTAATGACATGATTCGGGCCGGTGCCGAAAAAGCGGTGGTGGAGGGGGCCTTTTCCGTTGCGTCCAACAAGAAGATCAAGGCGCTCCTGGAAGAAAACAGTCTGGATGAACATGAGGTGCTGATCCTTCGCCGGGAGGTATCGGCGAAAGGCCAGAACCGGTGCTTCATCAACGACACACCCGTCAATCTTGCGTTGCTCAAAGAGGCGGGAGACTACCTCGTAGACCTGCATGGCCAGCACGAGCACCAGTCCCTGTTGCGCCCGCAGACCCATGTCGAGTATCTTGACGATTTCGGGGGCCTCGACGGCCTCCTGAACGAATACCGCAAATCCTACGAAACGCTCTCCGCGTTGTTTGAAGAACGGGACCGCCTGAAACAGCAGGAGTCCATTCTAAGGGAACGGCGGGATCTGTATGAGTTTCAGCTCAAAGAGATCGATGCCGTGCATCCCGAGCCGGGAGAAGAAGACACTCTGGAATCAGAATTGCGGATTCTGGAAAACTCCGAAAAACTTCATGAGGCAACATCACGCCTTCACCAGATGTTGTACGAAGGCGAACAAGCCGTTTACGATCAGTTGGTGCTTGCCCGAAATCAGTTGGAAGATCTGGCGGGGATCGATAAGAGTTTCGAAGACCTGAAAAACGAGTGCGCCTCGGCTGCGGCAATGATCAGCGAGGTCACGAAGTTTCTGCAGCAATACAATGCAAGAATTGAGTTTAACCCGGAACGGCTCGAAGAAATCCGGGAACGGTTGGGCCAGCTTTCTTTGCTCAAAAAGAAGTACGGCGGAACCATCGAGAGTATTCTCGAGCAGAGAGAACGGGTCGCGCGTGAGTTTGCACTGGCCGAGAATTTCGAAGGGGAGATCGACAAA
This sequence comes from Bacteroidota bacterium, assembly GCA_040880975.1. Taxonomy (GTDB): domain Bacteria; phylum Bacteroidota; class Ignavibacteria; order UBA10030; family UBA10030; genus JBBDYD01. The sequence continues at coordinate 18,482 of JBBEEC010000041.1, forward strand.
CTGGATAAATTGATTGAAGAAGAGCGAACAAGCTGTTCGGCCGCCGCCCAGCGTCTTTCGGCAAAGAGGCGGGACCTCGCACCCAAGATCAACAAGTCCGCCGCCGCGGAACTTGCAAAACTGGGGATCGCGAAGGCAGATTTTGATGTGCGGATTCAAAGCCGGCTAATGGTTCCCAATGCAGATTCTGCGAAAGCATACGTGAAGCTGGGCCGTGAGTCCTATCAGGCGGGTCCGCGGGGTATCGACGATGTTGAGTTTTATCTTTCGACGAACGTGGGAGAAGAGGCGAGGCCGCTGGCGCGCGTTGCATCGGGCGGCGAGGTATCGCGTGTCATGCTTGCGCTCAAGACCATCCTCGCTAAATCCGAACGCCTCCCGCTCCTGGTCTTTGACGAAATTGATGTCGGGGTGAGCGGGAGGATCGCCCAGGCCGTGGGTCACAGCATGAAGAGTCTTTCGAGATTTCACCAGGTCATCGCCATTACGCACCTTCCGCAGATCGCCGGCCTTGCCGATGTCCATTTTGCAGTCGAAAAAGTTGAGGACGGAAAGCGGGCTCGGACACAATTGCGAAAACTTGACCTGGAAGAACGGGTCGAGGAAGTGGCCCGGCTGATGAGTGGGGCGGAGGTCACGGAAGCCGGTCTCGCTGGTGCGCGCGAGCTGATGGGGCTTGATTAATGCAACCAAATCGACAATTGAAAATTGACAATTGACAATTCAACGGCATTAACAGTCTACAATTCTCTCACCCGACGCAAAGAACCCTTCAAGCCGTTGCGGGAAGGGTCTGTGGGTATGTATGTTTGCGGCCCGACCGTTTACAGCCATTCGCACATCGGGCACGGTAAGAGTTACGTTTCGTTCGATATTATGGTCCGATACCTGAGGTATCTCGGATACAAAGTGTTGTACGTGCAGAATATAACTGATGTCGGGCACCTGCTGGATTCGGGGGAAGATCGGATGGAGAAACAGTCCCGGATCGACAAAGTGCATCCAATGCAGGTCGCCGAAACGTTCACGAAAAGTTATTTCGAGGACATGGATGCATTGGGAGTTCTTCGGCCGGACATTTCGCCGCGTGCGACCGCCCATATCATTGAACAAATAGAAATGATCAGGCAACTTCTGGCCCAGGGTTCGGCGTACGAAGTCAAGGGATCTGTGTATTTCAACGTGCGTTCGTTCAAGGAGTATGGAAAACTTTCGGGGCGGAATCTCGATGAAACAGTCGAAGGAACGCGTGTCGGACCGCGGGAAGAGAAGAAAAACCCTGAAGATTTTGCCCTGTGGAAGAAGGCAGAGCCCGAGCACATCATGCGGTGGCCGAGTCCCTGGGGTGAAGGGTACCCCGGTTGGCACATCGAATGCTCCGCGATGTCCATGAAATATCTGGGGCAATCGTTCGATATACACGGTGGCGGACTCGACAATCAGTTTCCTCATCATGAATGTGAAATTGCGCAAAGTGAGTGCGCAACAGGGAAACCGTTCGTACGGTACTGGATCCACAACAATCTGGTGACCGTGAATGCCCAAAAGATGTCGAAGTCGCTTGGAAATTTTGTGACACTGAAGGACGCATTCCGAAAGTTCGACCCCCTGGTTGTTCGGTTTTTTATCCTCCAAAGTCATTACCGCAGCACCCTCGATTTCAGCGACGAAGCTTTGCAGGGAGCGAAAACCGGTTGGGAAAAACTCATGGGTACGATTCGGAATGTGCGTTCAGAATCAGCAAAAGCTGCTCATGATGGTACAGCAGTGAAGGTGGACCTTCCCGGATATCAAGCCCGGTTTCTTGAGGCAATGAATGATGATTTCAACACTCCAAAAGCCGTCGCTGTGCTTTTCGACTTGAGCCGCGAGGTCAATCAACTCTTGAATTCCGATTCAAAACCTTCAACCGCAACTTTGACGGCAATTGATGAATGTTTCAGGGAATTCGGCGGCAAGGTTCTTGGAATTGTGCCGGACCGGGCGGCTCCTCAGGCGTCGTCGGATGGAACACTCGAGCCCGGATTGATCCAGCTCCTTCTCGATGTGCGCGACGAGGTGCGAAAGCAAAAACTCTGGCCACTCTCGGACCTCATTCGGGACCGGTTAAAATCTCTGGGCGTGGCTCTTGAGGACAAAAAGGACGGGGCAACCTGGAAGCGGGTGCGCGAGTAATGTCTGAATCGGCCAAGATCATAGAAAACGGCCTCGTGGTGACGTGTGATTCCCAGGGTCACGTCGGCACATTTGCGATCCTCGTGAAAGACGATCGCGTCGCCGAAGTGAACCCGAACGCCGCGGGGCTCAAGGCGCGCTACCCACAGGCAGAGGTCATTGATGCTTCTGAGAAGATCATTTTCCCGGGGTTTATTGACGCCCATTATCATGGTGAATCGTTCGTCCTTCGCAATTGGACCGCCGGTGTCCCAGCCTCGAAATGGCACAAGTATCCTGCTGTCCGGAAAGCTCTTTCCTATGTGCATCGGGAGGCCACGAAGGATGAGTTGGCTCCGATGTACCGAACGGCCTACTTCAGCGCGTTGAAATCGGGTATCACAACCATTTCAGAATTCGGATTTGATAATCTGGACAGTCCGTTTCTTGCCGCCTGCGAGGCCATGAAGCGCAGCGATCTTAAAGGATTTGTTGGCATCCATAACGGGGAACAGGCAGATCGAGCCCGGATCCAGCCCCAGGCCTCGGTTCACTATGCCTTCGCCCTTCCCTGTGAAGACGACCTCACCGTGTACGGCCTTCAGACAGCCCTCCGGCTGGCGTCTGAAACACACTGGCCCATCATATCGCATTTAGGCGAATCTCGCAAAGGACTGGAATCCACGAAGCGAAATTTTCATCGCTCCATCGTCCGCGTCCTCGAAGAGTACAAGGTCCTCCTTCAGCCGGTGCATCTTACGCATCTTGCATCTCTGGACGAGGGGGACGATGTGGTTCTGGGCAGAATGCGCATCCCCGTTATTCTGAATCCGGCCTCGATCCTTGCAAAGGGCACAGAGTTGCCACCGCTTGCGAAGCTCAGGGAGAACGGAATTCCGCTGGCCCTTTGTTCCGATTGGGGCATACCGGATCCGTTTGAAAACATGAGGGCAGCCCGGTTGCTTGCCCGCCTGTGCGGGGCAGATCCGATCTCTGCATCGGAACTGATCCTTATGCATACGCTGCAAGCAGCGCGCGCCCTTCACGTCCAGCAAGACGTCGGGTCGGTTGAGGGAGGAAAGAAAGCCGATCTGACTTTTATGGATGTGTCCGACCTTCGATCCGCCCTTCCCCCCAGGCTCGAGAATGTCGCGGCATTGCTGGAACGTGTTCTTCAGGATGCTGATGCCCGCAATGTCTCCGATGTAATGATCAACGGAGAATTTTTCCTCCGGAAGGGGCAGGTTATGACGTACGCAGAAGAAGATCTTAAACGCGATTACAGAGACGCGATCAACCGGATCTCTGAGAAAACGGAGGCCAGGCAGGACGAGTCGGCGGAACCGATTCGACTTACAGAAACGCCGATTCTTCCGCTCCACAGCTCCCCGCAAAAGAATGTGACAAGCGGCGATGAACCCTTTGAAGAGGGATTTCGTATCGTGGGAACAACGGGGTCTCTTCAGCAACGGCCCAAAAGAGAAATTGAGCCGGCCAAGCCCCCGGAAGAGAACGACCCCCCGCCGTCTATCCGTAGAGTCTTTGGCGACGATGACTTTTGAATTCAACCATCAACGAACTGGAGAAAACGTGAAACGCATTCTTGCAATTCTTGGATTCCTTCTCAGTGTATTCCCGGCAAGCCAGGCACAAACCCGGGGCACAGCCGGTGATGCTTCGATCCTGGAGCCCACGATGCTGATTGACAAGCCTACGGCGGGAATGCTCCGGAGAGCGGACTACCATATCTCGGCAAACTTCTTTCAGCGGGGCGGCGTTTTGACGGGTGTCTCGGTGGGATTGTTTGACCGGTTCAGTTTTGGCATTTCCTATGGGGGAACAGGAATTATCGGTCCCGACAAGATCGAAATGAACCCGCTCCCCGGGGTCAAAGCAAAACTCCGGCTCGTGCAGGAAACAGCAATGACGCCCGCGATCGCCGTCGGATTCGATTCCCAGGGGAAGGAACCGTATCTCGACAGTCTCAAGCGGTATACGATCAAATCAAGCGGATTTTATGCGGTGGCCAGCAAGAATTATGAATTGATGGGGCACTTAAGCCTGCATGGAGGGATCAATTACTCGATCGAGACGAAGGACGGGGACAAAGATATGAATCTTTTCATCGGGGCAGAGAAGTCGCTTGGCGACATTTTTTCCGTCCTGGCAGAGTATGACTTTGCCGTGAACGATAACAATGACAGAATCGGCCAAGGTCGCGGTTACTTCAATCTCGGTTTCCGCCTTTCGGCGGGGGAGGGGCTGGTGATAGGATTTGATCTCAAGAATGTCACTCAGAACCAGCGAAACGTGAGAATCGCAAACCGGGTTCTCCAGATCGAGTTTGTCGGAAGTTTCTGACCAATCGTCCGGGCGGGGAGCACGATTCAAAGCTTCCCGCCTTCCTTTTAAGGTGTTTTCTCGTCTATACACATCTCTCCCTGTTGTAGCCGATTCTCTCCAATCTCATCATTGATTTCCGCCCTTTTTTCACGAAAATCGGCAGATTCGGCGCCACAAAAGCGGCACAGGGATTGTTAATTGGTGTATGAGACGAACCTCAAAAGGTGATTCCATGAAAACAAGAACAGGCCTCACTTCAATCCTTTCCATCATCTCAGCCGCTGTCTTGCTGCCCGGTTGCTACACGCAGTTGGCAACCGTCGACAATGACGGCTACTATACCGAGGAGTACTACGGTGAGGAGTCAGACGATTCCACGGCCGCTTATGACGACAGCGCGGCGTACAGGGAATCGGATGATGAATCATGGTATCCCCGATACAATACAGGATTCCATTACTATTATCCCTGGCGAACTTCATTCTATTGGGGTGCAGACTGGTATAATGATCCCTTCTACCACAACGCCTGGTATTACGACAGATATGATTTTTGGTATTCGCGGTGGCATTATCCGTATTATCCCGCATATTACTACTCGTACGGGCACCCCATGTACTTCTACAACGGCTATTCCCCGGGCTATTATTCTTACTATCAGCCGTATACGGTCAACCAACGAACCACACGGCGGGAATCCGGCTTCCAGCGGACCGGGGCCCTGAGGGACGGATTGACAAGAACAGATGCTTACGGGGCGACATCCCAAACGCAACAGACCGCGACACGCGGATCAAACACATCCGGACCGAAACGCACGGAAGCAACGACCTCCCGCAACCGATCCACAGAAAAAAGTGCGACACGCAATGCAACGGGATATACGCGTCGGTCGAACAGCTCGACTCCGGAGCGTGGCTCTTCGCGCGGCAGTTCGTATCAGCCGCGCTCACGGGAATCACAGTCGTCCGGCGGAACGCGAGGCAGCGGATCACAGCGATCAACTCAGTCCCGAGGCCGTGACCAGTCTTCCTATACGCCTTCGTCAAGTTCTTCTCCGTCGAGCTCTTCTGGATCATCGTCATCACGGTCTGGAAGCAGCGGATCTTCGGGCGGTGGCTCGAATCGAAACAGCGGCAGCAGTCGCGGAAATCGCTAGAAGCGGCTTCAGAGTGTTCACTTTAGACCGGAAATGATCATGAAGACCTTATTGGTATCCTTTCTCGTTCTCATACTTGCACAACTGTCCCGGGCACAGTATG
>JBBEEC010000042.1:0-7756 GCA_040880975.1 Bacteroidota bacterium
ATCCACATGGGAAGGGGGCTGCGTTCAAAAAGGAGTTGATAGGGCTCACGGTGCCCGTTCTGCGGTTTCAACTGCTCGAGCAGATCAGCGGCCTTCAGGAGCACGGATTCGCCGGTTGCGTGTTTCATTGTTGTGCCTCTTTCTCTGCCAGAGGGTTCTTTTCTCCGGCAGTATTCTTCGATTTCACCGCACCTGGAAAATAGTCTCCCATGCAATCCGGGCATAACCCGTGGCTGAATTGGACCGACGTGTGGGTTTCGATGTAGGATTCGATCCTGTTCCAGTAGCCACCGTCATCGCGGATTTTCTTACAACCGGCACAGATGGGGAGCAAACCGCTGAGCGTTTTGACTTCTGTCAAGGCGTTTTTCAATTCCTCAATGACGCGCTTCTTTTCTGCCTCGGCTTCGCGAAGTTCTGTAATATCCCGGTTCACCACAACGATGTTCGTAATCATGCCTTCCTTGTTTCGAAGAGGAACCTTGGTCATGAGAATTCCCCGGAGGACAGTTCCAGTAACAGGATCCATTTTGTCCGCCCCGTGGATGTTGATGGCCATTTCTCCCGTTCGGAGGAGCCTTTCTTCCTGTTCTATGGCGAGTCCGGCAAATTCCGGGGACATGAGATCTTCGTCGCGCAACCCCAGAACTTCTGACGCGCTTTTCTTCTTTAATGCGCGGACGACGGCAGTGTTCGCAAGAACAAACCGACGTTCGGTGTCTTTGACAGCCACTTCGTCCGGTATCGACTCGATGATCGTTCGTAACAGGGTACTTTCCTTGTCGAGGGCTGTCTTTGCTTCCTCCTCCTTTGTAATATCCCGCGCAATCGTGGAGAAATACGTGAGTTCTCCGTCCTGATTGAGATGTCCTAAAATAACCTGAGATACGGGGATCTCGCGTCCTGACCTAGATTTCAGAATGACATTCCCCTGCCATCGGCCGTTGGAGACGATCGCCCCACGGACCGCCGATTTCAATTCATGGATCATTTCCTCAGAATAGAATTCGCGCGGAGAGATTCCGGTGATATTTTCTGTTGCACCGATCCCAAGGAGCATCCGTCCCGCCTTGTTCATATACAGGAGCCGGCCGTTCGGATCTCCTGTTGCGACAAGGTCCGTCGTTCCTTCAACGATAGACTGAAGCTGCCGGTTGGACTCTTCAACCTTGCGCCTGGCATCGATGTTCTCGATCATGCCGATGGCGAACGCGGGATCCATCTCTTTTTCCTCAAGCCTCGAAACCGCCAGCCGGCCCCAGAACTCCGTGCCATCCTTCCTGATATACCGCTTTTCTATCTGGTATTGATCTTCACGGCCCTCAAGCAAATCCCGGAATCCTGCCGCGGTCTTCATAATATCATCGTTATGCGTGACCTCTGAAAATCGTTTTCCGCGCAGTTCCTCCCTGGTATAGCCAAGCATGTCGGCAATGACCTGATTCGTTTCAAGGAAGCGGCCCATGTTGTCCACCAGAGTCATTCCGATCGGTGCCTGATCGAAGATTGTGCGAATGGTTCTTGCGCTTTTCTGTAGCTGCTCCTCCGCAGCCCGCCGGTCGGTCACATCTCGGGAGATCACTTCAAACCCGGTCACGTTGTCACCGTCGCGTTTCAGATGCACATGATGACCGAACCAAATGATCTTGCCGGATTTCGTACGAGTCGGCCCTTCCATGTATTGAAGCGTAATGTTCCGTGCGGCCTGAATGACCAATGACCGATGAATGGTGTCTCTGTGTGAATCCAGGACAAAGTCCGTGTACTTTCGGCCGAGGATCTCGGTTGCAGAATACTCCATGAACTGCTCTCCGGCCTTGTTCACGAACGTCACCCTTCCCAGCATGTCGACTTCAAAGATCATTTCATGGGCGTTTTCGACAATGTGCCGGTACATATCCTGGCTGCCCCGGAATGCCTGCAGGGCCTTATCACGATCGGACATCACGGATTCGATGTTCTTCGAACGTCGATAGGACGTGACGAGCAATGCAACGACGACCGCGAAGAACAATCCTTCCAGCCTCGAGTGCTCCATCCCTCTGGCCATTTCACTCAGACCGGACGCTCGGATGAGCATGAGCGTGAGAATCCCCGCGCCAGCCCCTTCGATCCATGCTCCCCACCGCATCCACAGCGATTTCATTCCTGTCATGCGTAAATTCATGTTTTTTCTCCCATGATCTTCTGAGCTGCAAAAGGCGGTTCCGCTTTCCTTCTTAAAACCGATTGTATGGACCGGATGAAATGTTCCTGGTCGACAGTCCCCTTGATAAAGTATCCTTTTGCGCCCACTTGCATCAGTTTGGCGGCGAAGGATTCGTTATTCAGGCCTGTCAAAATGAGAATCGGCGTTTGCCTCGCCGCACTTCGAGCCCGTTCGTAGGTTTCCATTCCGCTGCTATCGGGAAGGAAGATATCCAGCACAATGACATCGAAACGTTCCACAGCCAAATAGCTTTCGGCGGCACTCATGCTCGCCACCTCCCGAAATTCGAACTCGAACGTGCGTGCTTCGGCGAGCATTTCCCTTAGCGCGCGTGCGTCGGCAGGACTGTCCTCGACAAGGAGGATTCGCAATGCCTTGCTCTCCTTCGATACCATGTCAATCATATTTTTGCTCTCGCTTCTCGTTCCTACTCTCATCACAGCCCCTGCGATATGCGGAGCCTGAAGCACGATGGACTGGTTCAGGCTGCGCCGGCGAAAACGCCGATGATTTTGTCAAACTCGGTTGACTTGTCGAAGAAATGATCCGCACCGGCTGCCAGGCAACGTTCCCGATATTGCTGGTAGGGGAAATTTGTGATCATGATGATGCGCATGTTCGGATGGCTTTTCTTGAGCCTTTCCAGCACATCCACGCCGCTCAAACCAGGCATCCGGATATCGAGGATCATCGCGTCGGGGTTGATCCTCGACACGACCTCAAGGGCTTCCTCGCCCGACTTCGCTTGCCCGACAATCCGGACATTCTCGAGATCGTCGAGCATGGTGATGAGACGCGCCCGGACAATCGGTGAATCGTCTACAATGACTACGTTCATTGGTATTCCTTTCTAACGAATGAGAATCTGTCTTTGCGTGGATCCATTCTACGGAAAGCGCACCAGTGACGGTATCAGCAGAGCCCTGAAAGGCTTGTCGGGGTTTGTCTTACATGGAAACGTGGGAAACTGCGAACTGGTGAGGGGCAAAGAGTCCGATATCTCCCCCAAAGCGGGACTTTGTCTGATAAAAAAAGCTTGATGAGCGAAGGAGGTGGGATTGCTAAAGGCTGCGGGTGTGATCAGCGGCCGAATACCGGGCTATTCCGACGCGAAAACCCTTTCACTGGTACCGAACAACTTACTCGACCAGTTTATTCTCGATCGCATATCTTGTCAACTCCGCATTGGTCTTCATTCCCATCTTTTCCATCAGGCGTTGCCGGTAGGTGCTGACCGTTTTGGCGCTCAACGAAATCTTTTTGGCAATTTCGGAGACGGTTTTTCCTGACGCAATGAGCCGGAGAACTTCAAATTCACGGTTGGAAAGCAGGGAATGGGGGGAACCGGTTTGATTCTGTTGGAGATTTGTTGCGAGAGTTTCTGCGACAGCATTACTGATATACTTGCCGCCGGTGACTATTTTTCGCAGGGCATTGATCAGCTCAATGGGTGCGGATTCTTTGTTCATGTATCCCGAGGCACCTGACTTGATGACCCTTGCAGCGAACTGTTTTTCATCGTGCATGCTCAGCACCAGAACCGGAATCCGGGGCCAGCGCCGGCGAATGTCTTTCAGTACATCCAATCCCCCCCTGCCGGGCATATTGAGATCCAGGATCAACGCATCCCACTTGCCGCTCCCAAGAATCCCGAGCAGTTCTTCCGCGTTCGTTGCTTCACCTTCGGCGCGAAAATCAGGGGTCTCTTCAAGAATCTGGCTGATGCCGCGGCGGACAACCCCGTGATCATCAGCCACGAGTACGCGGTACATGATTCCTCCTCTCTTCGGGATGCCAGGGGATGCGAACGGTCAGCGTTGTGCCGGCACCGGTCGTTCCGGAGATATCGACGGAGCCGTTGAAGACAAAAGCACGTTCGCGCATTCCGAGCAATCCGAGCGATGTCGTCTGGGCAATTTCCGGCTGTGTGATGCCGCGGCCGTTGTCCTGCACTTCCAGAACAAGGGCTCTTTGCTCAGTGCGCAGGCGAACCTCCACCTCCGACGCGCCGGAATGGCGGGCAATATTCGTCAGGGATTCCTGGAAGATCCGAAAAATGGCCGTGGACATTTCGCGGTCAAGTTCATAATTGTCGCGCTCCGAATGAAATGCACCTCGAATGGACGTGCGCTCGGAGAACTCGCCTAATTGCCATTCCAGGGCTGCCACAAGTCCGAGATCGTCAAGTGCGCCGGGACGCAGTTCGGAGGATATTCTGCGAACCATGCGAACAATCTCATCGATGAGGCCGTGCATCCCACGCATCTTTTCGAGGGCGACCGCGTGAGATTTTGCATTCCATTTTCGCTCCACCCACACGAGATCCATTTTCAACCCGGTGAGGGCTTGTCCAAGCTCATCGTGAATTTCGCGCGCAATCCTCGTTTGTTCATCTTCCCTTGAAGATTGCAGCCTGGCAGCCAGGGCACGGAGCTGTTCGCTGGATTTGCGGTACTGCTCCTCGGATCTTTCCAGTGCACTCAAAACGCGTTTGCGATCCGTGATGTCGACAATCATGGAGATGAGAATGGACTCGCCCAACACATTGATCACACTCATCGAGAGGAGTGCGTCACGAAGCTCTCCTGATTTTCTTCGAAAGACCGTCTCATGATTCTGGACAACACCCTTCCGTTCGATTTCCTTGATAAAGGAGCTGCGTTCCTCCGGATGGGCATACAAGACAAGATCGATGGCGGATTTGCCGATGACCTCGTCACGCGAATACCCAAAGAACTCACAGTACCGATCGTTCACATCGATCAGAATCCCCGTATCCAATTTTCCCAATTCGATCGCGGCGGGATTGGCACGGAACAATGTTCTGAATCGTTCCTCGCTTTCCTTCAGCGCGTTTTCCGCCAATTTTCGCTTTGTTACCTCCCGCGCGATCATGTGAAAGCCTGTGTGAACCCCATTTTCATGCACGAGGGCGGCATTCATCGAAAACCAGCGAACCTCGCCAGACTTTGTTTGAAAGGGGAACTCGACGGAGGTAGATGCAGTGTTGGAAATGATCTGCCGATAGAAATGGCGCACCAATCTTTTGCGATGGCTGGGGATCACCAGATCAAGATAATTCAGACTCCACAACTCCCCCATGGAATAGCCGGATGTTCTGATTCCCGCTTCATTCGAATAGATGAAGTTGCCCTCACGATCGGTCGTAAAAACAATGTCCGTGGCATTCTCAATCACCTGCCGGTACCGCTCGAGGGCAACCCGGTGTGCATCCTCGATCTCGCGGCGCTTCAGATAATCGGCATGTTCGCGCAACCCCCGCTGAACGGCAGGCCCAAGCCTGCTTAACCCGCTCTTCAGAACGTAGTCCGTGGCGCCTTCTTTAAGCAGTTCAATCGCCAGCTCTTCTCCCAACGTTCCTGTGACAAAAACAAAAGGGATGTCAGGCTTGACCGTCCTGGTATGGCGAAGGGCGGAACGCCCGTCGTACTTCGGAAGGGAGTAATCGGCAAGGATGACGTGGGGGTGATACTCCTGCAAAGCCTGGAGGAACGCATTTTCGGTTTCGACTCGTTTCCAATCGAACACGATTCCGGCCTTCGAGAGCTCATGAATTGCCAGGAGAGCGTCGGCCTCAAGATCTTCTAGAACGAGCACTCGTATCTCTTGCGCCATGCAGCTCCTCGTGGAGAATGCGATATGAAACTCCGAATGGAGAAAATTAGCGGTGCGAGGCGTGAGAGTCAACAGAAAGACACTGGCAATTTTTTTACCACGGAAGTGTGGAATTAACCTACGGATTGTTGGAAATGCGAAAAGTTGCAGCGAATTCTCCCGCGAATGGGATGCGATCCATCTTCATAATCATTATCTGCCCGAAACACCCTGAATTCCCGCTTTTTGGATGGCGCGGCCCTGTGATAAATTGGAACGCAGCTTGATACGCAATTGATGTGGCCCTTTGTTGCGTCCAGGGTCACCGGAGGTGCAGCATGAAAACTATTCGCAGTCTGTTACCGATCTTCTTCTATTTCCTTTCTCTCCCTGTGTTCGCCCAAACTTCTGACCTGGCAGGCCTCCAGAGCAAGCTCACTGTTGACTGTAAGAGCATTCGAGGCCATGCAACCCGGATCGTCGCAGAGGCAACAACCCAGGAATTCAACCACGATGTTGCCGCGGCGCATCTCAACCAAGTGGACAAATACCAGGCCGCCATGGAAGTCGACCTCAAGGCAACGAGCGATCTACTCAACAAGGAGCAGCGGGAGAAGGTCAACTCAGAAATGAAGTTCCTTCTTCAAACCTGCAAGCGCGTAGGAGAGGGCGTCCGCGCACTGCAAAAGGAATTCGACAAAAAGAACCCGGACATCAGCGCTGTGAGACAAACAGCCGCCGAGATCCGAAATCACATGACGCAAGGCGCCGAGGTTCATGAGCGGATGAAAAAGAAACTCGGGATACTCTGACCCAAACAACAATAGACACTCGTTTGACAGGAAACGATCCCATGGGCACAGAACAGCTTCTTCACCGGGAGGCCCGTTTTGTGCGGCTCGAAGCCGCAAACCTCGACGATCTCGTGAACTGCCTTCACGCAGATGGTTACGATGTCATTGGCCCAGTCTGCAAGGATGATGCAATAGTACTCGTCCCCATTCAATCCGCCGGAGAACTTGCCCGCGGATGGGTCGATGAGCAGGGGCCTGCATCGTACCGCGTCAAGAAATCGGGCGATCAATGGTTCGGCTCTGCGAGCAGTCCAACCTCCTGGAAACGATTTCTCTATCCCCCCAGTCTGAAGCTCTTCCGTTCATCACAGTCGAATGGTACCGCCGCGATTGAAGAACCGGCCCGAACGTCGAAACCGTACGCGTTCCTGGGCGTGCGGCCCTGTGATCTCGAAGCGATCAGGATCCAGGATAAGATCTTTCTGGAGGGAGGTTATTCCGACCCATGGTATGCCGAGGCGCGCCGGACACTGTTTACCATTGTGGTGGCCTGCGCAAAGCCCGGCGGGACATGTTTTTGTGACTCAATGAATACAGGCCCGAAGGCGTCGGCAGGGTTTGACATTCAGATGTTTGAGCTTGACCAGTTCTTCCTTGCCGAAGCCGGTACCGATCGCGGAAGCGCCATGCTCGCCCGTCTTCCACACCGGCCCGCGACAGACGCCGAGGTTCAGCTCACGGAAATACAGCAAGAGCAAGCGAAGCATTCGATGGGCAGAGTGCTGAAGACCGAAGGGCTGCAGGAAATCCTGGCAGACCGGCCGTCCGATCCGTATTGGGAGGTTATCGGGAAGAGGTGCCTTGCGTGTGCGAACTGTACGATGACGTGTCCGACGTGTTTTTGCTTCACCATCGATGACACGATTTCGCTTTCCGGCAAGGAAGCGGAGCGAACCCGGCGGTGGGATTCCTGTTTCACGGCGGAGTTTTCCTACATCCACGGAGGGAGCGTACGATCGACGGTGCACGCGCGCTACAGACACTGGCTGACCCACAAGCTTTCGTCCTGGGTGGAACAATTCGGCACGATGGGCTGTGTCGGATGCGGACGATGCATCACCTGGTGCCCCGCGAAAAT
>JBBEEC010000042.1:7856-23734 GCA_040880975.1 Bacteroidota bacterium
ATCTTCCGAGAGGGCGAGGAAGCCCATAAATTCTACCTCATTCGACAGGGCAGGGTAGGAATTGAGATCGTCGGTCCGGATCGGGGGCCGATAACCATCCAAACCGTTTCGGATGGCGATATTTTGGGATGGTCCTGGCTGATTCCCCCGTACGAGTGGCACTTTGACGCCCGGGCGGTGGAGTTGACCAGAGCCCTCGCTCTTGATGCAAAATGTCTTCGCACGAAATGTGAAACCGACCACCATCTCGGATACGATCTGTTGAAACGATTCACAGGCGTTATGGAACAACGCCTGCAGGCCACCATCATGCAATTGCTTGATCTTTATGGATTACGTGTCTGAGCCGCCCGCAGTGCGGCCGATGATCCCCTCTTTGTTCGCCATCCGGCGGGTCGTCCGTGAAACGGACGATACGTTCACACTTGAGCTTCGGGCAGTCGACTCAGGGAATGAAATCGTCTTCCAACCCGGCCAGTTTAACATGGTTTATGTCCACGGGGCAGGTGAAATTCCGATTTCCATAAGCGGAAACCCGGCCTCCCTTGACACCCTGGTGCACACCACCCGCGCAGTGGGGTCTGTTACCAAGGTGATGGACCGGCTCCGCCGCGGAGACATCGTGGGAGTCCGCGGCCCGTACGGCGTTCCATGGCCTGTCGACGAAGCCCGCGGTATGGATGTCGTTCTGGTGGCGGGTGGAATCGGCCTTGCTCCGATCCGCCCGGTGATCTATGCACTGCTTGCCCGGCGCGAAATGTATGGAAAAGTGGTCCTTTTGTACGGAACCCGCGGACCCGACGACATTCTCTTCCGCAACGAACTGGAAGAGTGGCGCTCCCGATTCGATTTCGATGTGTACCTCACGGTTGACCGCGCCGCGGGAGAGTGGAAGGGGAATGTTGGTGTTGTGCCGACGCTTATAGCCAAAGCGCCATTCGATCCGTCGAATACGGTGGCCATGATCTGCGGCCCGGAGATCATGATGCGATTCACGACCATGGAGCTGGCAAAACGCGGGGTTGCGCGGGACTCGATGTATGTTTCCATGGAACGCAGCATGAAGTGTGGAATTGGGCTGTGCGGACATTGCCAGTTCGGCCCGACGTTCGTCTGCAAGGACGGCCCTGTGTTCGCTTATACCCGCGTCAAGCACCTTTTGGGAATCTGGGAGATTTGATATGCCTCCAACCCGAACACCGAAACTTGCCGTCTGGAAGTTCGCCTCATGCGACGGGTGTCAACTGAGCCTGCTGAATTGCGAGGATGAGCTCCTCGAGGTCACGGAGCACATAACGATCGCGTATTTCCCTGAAGCGACGCGGGCGGTGATCCGCGGCCCTTATGACATTTCGCTCGTCGAGGGCTCCATTACCACGTCGCATGACGCGGAGCGCATTCATCAGATCCGGAGGAATTCAAAGAAACTGGTCAGCATCGGTGCCTGCGCAACAGCAGGCGGAATCCAGGCATTGCGGAATTTTACGGATGTGCAGAAGCTGATAAAGGCTGTTTATCCATCTCCGCAATACATCGAGACGTTGAAAAAATCGACGCCCATTGCCGATCACGTGTTTGTGGATTACGAACTTCGCGGCTGCCCCATCAGTAAAAGCCAATTGCTCGAAACTCTCGCCTGCCTGATCAACAACCGCAAACCCCCTGTTCCGACGTACAGCGTTTGCCAGGAATGCAAAACGAAGGGCAACGTTTGCGGACTCGTCACCCATGGCCCCCCGTGCCTCGGTCCGGTCACCCAGGCCGGGTGCGGAGCGCTGTGTCCCACGTATCACCGCGGATGCTTCGGATGTTTCGGCCCGAAGGAATCCGCCAATACTTCTTCGCTCAGTCAGATCTGGGCAGCGGCCGGAATGTCGTCCGAGGATCTGATGTTGCTCTTCCGAAGCTTCAATGCCACGGCGGAGGTATTCCGAAAAGAAAGTGAGATCCATGAAAGCGCACACCATTAATGTTGAGACGCTCGCCCGCGTTGAAGGCGAGGGCGCGATCCGCATCAAGGTACGCGGACAAACCATCCAGGAGCTCGTTTTGAACATCTACGAGCCTCCGCGCCTCTTCGAGGGATTTCTTCGAGGACGCAAGTTTCTCGAAGTGCCGGATATTACCGCGCGCATATGCGGAATTTGCCCCGTGGCCTATCAAATGAGTTCTGTCCAGGCTCTTGAACGATTGCTCGGCGTAACGGTCGATCCGCGGGTAAGGGACCTCCGCCGATTGCTCTATTGCGGGGAGTGGATCGAGAGCCATGCGCTCCACGTTTACCTCCTGCATGCGCCGGATTTTCTCGGCACCCAGGACGCGATCCAGCTTGCCAAATCGCATCCCGATGTTGTCAAAGAGGGTCTCCGGCTTAAGAAAATCGGCAATGAAATCCTCAGGGTTGTGGGCGGAAGGGAGATCCACCCGATCAATGTTCGTGTCGGAGGCTTCTACCGCTCGCCGGAACCTTCCGAATTTGACGAACTGAAAAAAGACCTCGATTGGGCCATCGAGGCATCGATTCGAACCATCCGTTTCGTCTCAACCTTCCGCTTCCCCGATTTCGACCGCCCGTATCTGTTTGTCTCGCTGCATCATCCCGAAGAGTACGCGATCACCGAAGGAAGGATTGCGGCAAGCGACGGAATGGATATCGATGTTTCGGAATTTGAATCCAACTTCATCGAAGAGCACGTTCCGCATTCCAATGCCCTTCATGCCGTTCGCACGGACGGCCGCCTCTATTTCGTGGGGCCGCTCGCCCGGTTTAATCTGAATTTCGCACAGCTCACGCCGATCGCACGCGAAGAATCGGAAAAGGCGGGCCTGCACGGCAAATGTATGAACCCATTCCAGAGTATTATTGTCCGGTCGGTTGAGTTGCTCTATGCGTGTCAGGAAGCTTTACGCCTTATCAAAGCGTATCAGCCGCCCCCGTTTCAACAGGTCACGCCGAAAGCGGGAATCGGATGGGGAGCAACCGAAGCGCCGCGCGGGCTCTTGTATCATCGGTACCGTATCAATGATCGCGGATCCGTTCTCGATGCGAAGATCATACCCCCCACCGCGCAGAATCAAAAAAGCATTGAGGAGGATCTGCGTGAGTATGTTCTGAAACACCATGAACTCCCGACCGATCGCCTCACGCTGGAATGCGAACAGGCGGTCCGGAATTACGATCCGTGCATTTCCTGTGCGACGCATTTTGTTTCTCTTGAAAAAGTCGACGACCATCTCCCGCATCTCTCATCTTCCGGAGAATCCCATGGCAAAGACGAGCGACCTCCAGCGCTACCTCAACAATAATGGTATTCACTACAGCATCATCGAGCATGAACCTGCGTTTTCCGCCCATGGTGTCGCTTTGGCAACACATGTCACGGATAAAGAGTGTGCAAAATCGGTTATTCTCGCGATCGACAAACGGTACTGGATGGCGGTACTGCGTGCAGATGAAAGGATCAGCACGCGGTTGATCAGATTACTTTTTGCAGCGCGCGATGTGCGAATAGCCCATGAGGAAGATTTGAGCCTCCTGTTTCCCGATTGTGAATTAGGCGCCATGCCGCCCTTCGGAAACCTGTATGGACTGCCGATGCTGCTTGATGCCTCACTTCTGGATGATGATGAGATAACTTTCAACGCATGCACAACCACAAGATCCATTCGTGTGAGGATGGAGGATTATCGAAGGCTTGTGAATCCCCTCATCGGAAGATTTGCGCAACCCGTATTTGCCATGTCTGAAGAATGGGAGAAAGTGAGGCTCCGGAAATGAAAGATACGCTGATGAGCGAGCAGTTGTTGATTGTTGGAATCGGTACGGAATTGTACGGCGATGATGCGGCCGGCCTTGCCGTGGTCCGATCACTGCGCTCGATCGAACTTCCGCCGTTTGTCAAGATCATGGAGTTTTCGGGTGACGGAGCCTCAATGATCAATTTGTGGGAAGACGAGGTGCGCGTAATTCTGATCGATTGCGTTTCGGCGCATGCGTTTCCGGGGACCGTCGTGGCGATTGACCTTCTGCACGGAACTCTCCCGCCTCATTGGCGGCCCTCGACCCATAGTTTTGGTCTGGCAGAAGCTGTTGAGCTCGCCCGTGTCATGGGCCGCCTCCCGTCCTCGTTGATGCTGTATGGTATTCAGGGAAGAACGCATGAGCACGGACACGGACTTTCGCCGGAAGTTCGTGTTGCCGTTGAAAAGGTCGCCGCAATGATCGAACTGGAATTGCTCACCGCGCTAGAGCGTTCCTGACCCCCCCTCGACTCCCCCTTTCGGGAATTCACCCTCCGGTCTTTGCAGAATTGGGAAAAAAAGGCCCAAATTCCCCTGATTTCTTTGGGCCGGGGGGGTACAGGAATTGCAGAAAGACCGGTGAAGGGATGCGGTCATGCACGAACTTTCCGTTGCCAGAAACCTTGTTGAATTGATTCAAAGAGAGATCCGATCTGGTGAACTGCCGTTTGTGCGGACGGTGAGCATACGAATCGGAGATCTTGCCGGCATTGTTCCGGAGTCTCTCGAGTTCTGTTACAAGGTTGTTACCGATGAATCTCCGCTCGCAGGCTCGCATCTCTGTTTCGAGCGCATACCGTTTGTGGTTTACTGCGATCACTGCCGGAGGTCCTCCCACAATCCCGATGGCTCCATGTTTTGCTCACACTGCTCAAATGCCGCATCCTCGATTGTCATGGGCAACGAACTGGAACTAACCAATATTGATGTCGCCACTCCCGAAGAGGAACATGCATGGCAACGATCACCATAGAACGGAAAATACTTGAGAAGAACGATCAGGTCGCTGCGCGCAACCGCTCGTTCTTCGAGGCACGGGGAATCGTGGCCCTGAACCTCGTCAGCTCTCCGGGGTCTGGGAAAACGAGCCTTCTCGAGCGTACGCTTGCTCATTGGTCCGGCAAGGTTCCGCTTGCCGTCATCGAGGGCGATGTCCAAACGGATCTGGATGCACAACGTATCGATCGCCTCGGCATCCCTGTCGCCCAGATCATCACCAACGGCGGATGCCACCTGGAAGCGCACCTTGTCGAAGGGGCTCTTCAGCGGATTGACCTCTCGGGCCGCGGGCTGTTGTTTATCGAGAATGTGGGAAACCTTGTGTGTCCGGCGAATTACGACCTGGGTGAAGACGCGAAGGTGGTCATCGTCAGCACGACCGAAGGTGATGATAAGCCGCTGAAGTATCCGGGAATGTTTCACAAGGCATCGGCCCTGATCATCAATAAGATCGATCTTGCACCCCACTTGTCGACGAACCCAGGAATTCTCAGGATGAACGCCCTTAAAGTGAATCCGCGCCTCACCGTCTTTGAGACATCCTGCGTGACGGATGAAGGCATTGCCGCGTGGTGTTCCTGGATCGAATCGATGATGAATCGAAAGAACCATGTGATCATTCCGGAGATTTCTGCATGAGCGAGGATCGAACAATGGGCAGATTGGCGGAGCAGCTGCGATTGAGCATAGTAGCCCGCGGCGCCGTACAGGGTGTGGGTTTTCGCCCCTTTGTGTACCGCCTCGCCCAAGAACTTGGCCTCGAGGGCTGGGTTTCCAATTCCATGGCCGGCGTGCACATTGAAGTCGAGGGACCGAAGAATTCCCTGGATGCGTTTCACGTCCGTCTCTCCCTGGAGAAACCCCCGCGCTCGTTTCTGCAAAGCGTGGAAGCCTCGTTTCTGGAACCCGTCGGATATTCCGGATTCGAGATCCGGGAAAGCACGGACACGGGACCCGGGATCCCGCTGATCCTCCCGGATATTGCCACGTGTCCGGAATGTCTTCGCGAGATTTTTGATATCGGCAACAGACGATATTTGTATCCGTTCACCAATTGCACCAATTGCGGGCCGCGATACTCCATCATCGAAGCGCTCCCCTATGACCGGCCGGGCACCTCGATGAAGCGTTTCGACATGTGTCCCGCCTGCAAGCACGAGTATGCCGATCCCGGAGACCGCCGCTTCCATGCGCAGCCGAATGCTTGTCCCGTATGCGGGCCGCACCTCGAATTGTGGAATACGGACGGCAAGGTGCTCTCCGCCCATCGCCAGGCGGTCATTCAGGCGGTGAAATGTCTGCGTGATGGCAAGATCCTTGCGCTCAAAGGGCTTGGGGGATTTCAACTTATGGTTGATGCTCGCAACGACCAGGCGGTGCGTGAATTGCGAAAGCGAAAGCATCGCGAAGAAAAACCCTTCGCCGTCATGGTTGCTTCGATCAATGCCGCAGGGGAGTTCTGCCGCGTTTCTCCGCTCGAAGAACGGCTATTACTTTCATCGGAAGCGCCGATTGTTTTGCTCGATCGCAATATGGCCTCTGGACAAGGCCTTGCGGTATCTGTTGCACCCGGAAATCCGGCCCTGGGAATCATGCTTCCCTACACGCCGCTGCACCATATGTTGCTTCGCAATTTTGGCTTTCCTGTTATAGCAACCAGCGGGAACCGCTCCGAGGAACCTATTTGCACGGATGAGCACGATGCGCTGGATCGGCTGCAAGGAATCGCCGACCTCTTTCTTGTTCACAACCGCCCAATCGTCCGGCACGTCGATGATTCTGTTACCCGTATCGTGCTTGGACGTGAGCTTGTGCTCCGGCGCGCGCGGGGTTTCGCTCCCCTTCCCGTCATTCTGCCCCGCAGCGGCCCCCCAATTCTTGCCGTGGGCGCACATCTCAAGAACACCGTCGCGATCGCATCGGAAACGTCCTCGTTCATCAGTCAGCATATCGGCGACCTTGAATCACAGGAATCTTTTGAGGCGTTCCGAAAAACCGTGGACGACTTGAAGGCTTTACTGGGCGTCGAACCCGCTGGCATAATTTGTGACGCACATCCGGATTACCTTTCGACAAAGTACGCGGAACAGGAAGGGAACACCGTGATGTCGATTCAGCACCACTACGCCCATCTCGCTGCGTGCATGGCTGAGAATCAGCTGGAAGGGCCGCTGTTGGGTGTGACCTGGGATGGAACGGGATACGGCACCGATGGAACAATCTGGGGCGGCGAGTTCCTGGTCACAACCGACACCTCGTTTGACCGTATCGCAACGTTCAAATCCTTCCATCTCCCGGGCGGCGATCAGGCGATTCGCGAGCCCCGGCGCGCGGCTCTGGGGGTTCTCTTTGAACTCTTTGGCGAATCTGTCTTTCATGACCGCGAGCTGCTTTCCATCATCTCACTCTCCCCCCCGGCAATTCCCGTGTTCCGGGATATGCTCCTGAAGAACATCAATGCACCAAAAACGACGAGCGTCGGACGGCTTTTCGATGCCGTTTCATCCATGATCGGATTGCGGCACGTTTCGACCTTCGAAGGCCAGGCTGCGATGGAGCTCGAATACCTTGCAGCCAGCGCTCCTCCCTCGGATGATTCGTATGACTTCCTGGTGAGCGATCTTCAGGTCCCGTTTGTGGCGGACTGGACGCCCATGATCATCGAGATCCTCAAGGATGTCCAGCGCGCGGTTCCCCGCGAAGTCATTGCCGGCAAATTTCACAATACACTATGTGAGATCATTGTTTCCGTCAGCAAGCGCGTGAAGGAGCCGAAAGTCGTTCTCACGGGCGGATGCTTTCAGAATCGGTATCTCCTTGAACGGTCGGTTGAGCTCCTCACAGACGCCGGATTCCGGGTTTCCTGGCACCAGCGCATTCCGCCGAATGACGGCGGAATTTCCCTTGGACAACTCTATGCCGCGCGGCGGGCTCAGGTTTTGGATGTTCCATCGGTCGAAACTGCGGAACACACCTATGGACAGTAGATATCATCAAATCTCGGAGCGGTAGCATGTGCCTCGCTATTCCCGGAAAAATCCTTGAAATCAGCCCGGAGATTACACCGCGCAGAGGGCTTGTCAGCTTCGAAGGCGTGAAGAAATCCATTTGCCTGGACCTGGTGCCTGATGCGGAGCGCGGATCGTACGTTATTGTTCACGCCGGATTTGCCATCGCCGTGCTGAATGAACGCGAGGCAAAGAAAACTCTGGATCTTATCGCTGAACTGCACGTCGACCGGCCTGATCGACCTGCCGGTGCGCTATGAAATACCTTGACGAATACCGCGACGGTCAAGCAGCCAGCCGGCTTGCCGGGCAAATCGACACGTGTACCACGCAGCCCTGGACACTCATGGAGATCTGCGGGGGTCAGACCCACACGATCGTCAAGTACGGCCTGGAAGAACTCCTTCCTCCTTCCATGCACCTGATCCACGGGCCGGGCTGTCCCGTGTGCGTCACACCGATCGGCATCATCGACCAGGCACACCGGCTTGCCGCAACGAAGGATGTGATCTTCACCGCGTTTGGCGATATGCTGCGAGTGCCGGGAAGCGCGAAGGACCTGCTCTCCGTCAAGGCCGAAGGAGGAGACGTCCGCGTTGTTTATTCACCCCTCGATGCCATTCGGCTCGCGGAAAGGGAGCAAACCAGACATGTTGTTTTTTTCGGGATCGGTTTTGAAACCACTGCGCCAACAACCGCTCTCGCTGTTCTCGAAGCAGATCGATTGAATCTTGATAATTTCTCCGTTCTATGTTCGCATGTCCTGGTGCCACCGGCAATTGAGGCCATCCTGTCGTCACCATCAAACACCGTCCAGGGACTGCTTGCTGCAGGCCACGTATGCACGATAACGGGATTCAATGAATATTTCTCCCTTGCCGATAAGTATCACATTCCGATCGTGGTCACCGGGTTTGAGCCGGTTGATATTCTCCAGGGAATTCTCATGACGGTGAAACAGCTGGAATCCGGCCGATGCGAGGTGCAGAACCAGTACTCGAGAACAGTTCAACGGTGCGGCAACACAAAAGCCATCGAGATCATGCAGAGGGTGTTCGAGCCTTGTGATCGGGTGTGGCGTGGAATGGGGAGCATCCCCGCAAGCGGCCTTGCTCTCAAAGGAGAATTCGCCCGTTTTGACGCGGCGGTCAGGTTCGATCTTCCGGTCTCTTCCGGGGATGAGTCCTCGCCTTGCATGGCAGGCGAGATTCTCCGCGGAAAAACAAAACCGCATCAATGTGCGTCATTTGCAGGCGATTGCACCCCGGAGCACCCCCTCGGAGCTCCGATGGTCTCATCCGAAGGTGCGTGTGCGGCGTATTATCTTTATAAGGCACGCCATCAGGATAGGAGTGCATGAGACAGCGATGGAATGACGGCGGATAACGGATGATGGAATAATGAAAAACGGTATATTGGAATCTATAACGAAGGAACCCATGAACAGTCTCAGCCTGATTCACGAATTTCTCGCTCTTCCGCGATTTGCGTTCGTTGGAGTTTCCAGGAACCCTCGTGCGTTCAGTCACTTGCTCTTTCAGGATTTCACAAAACGAGGATATGATGTTCTTCCTGTTAATCCGTATGCCCGCGATATCGATGGCAACCTTTGCTACCCGTCCGTCGGCGAGATTGCCCCAACCCCAACTGCCGCGCTGATCATGTCCTCACGAAATTCGTCGAAAACCCTCGTGCGAGAGTGCTGCCAGGCCGGGGCAACCCTCGTGTGGATCTACGGCATCAGCGGCCCCAAAGATGTAGTTCCGGAGGTCCTGCGTATCGGCGAGGAATATGGGGCAGGCATCATCCCCGGCTTTTGTCCCTATATGTTCTTTCAGGATTCATCGTGGTTTCATCGGCTTCATACATCGGCCTGGAAGTTCGTCGGATTATATCCGAAATGAGCGGAGGTCATATGTCATCCACAGAACTCATCACACCTTCCTGCCCCGTGCCGTTGAACAACGCTCAGCAGGTTCTCCTCGCCCATGGCGGAGGAGGAACGCTGACCAACGCTCTCATCCGCGATCTGTTTGCTCCTGCATTCAACAACGAAACGCTGGACGATCTGATGGATGGCGCGGTATTCAAGCTGAACGGAAGCCGCCTCGCGTTTTCCACGGATGCGTACGTCGTCACACCTGTGATTTTTCCCGGAGGCACCATCGGCGACCTTGCGGTGAACGGAACAGTGAATGACCTCGCCATGTGCGGTGCGCGCCCCCTTCACCTTTCCGCTGCATTCATTCTTGAGGAGGGGTTTCCAATGGAAACGCTCCGACGTATTGTTCTCTCAATGAGCGAAGCCGCGGCCGCAGCTGGGGTTTCGGTCGTCGCGGGCGATACGAAGGTGGTTGAACGCGGAAAAGGAGACGGAGTCTATATCACAACGGCCGGGATCGGCATTATCGAAGACTGGCTGGAGATTCGGCCGGACGATGCAGCCGTGGGAGACGTGGTGATCGTGAGCGGACCGATCGGTGCCCATGGCATTGCAGTCCTCTCCGTGCGCGAAGGACTGGAATTCGGCACGACCATCCGGAGTGATACCGCTCCTCTCTATGACCTCGTCCGAACGATGATCCGCGCCACGAGGGAGGTCTATGTCCTGCGTGATCCGACCCGCGGAGGAGTAGCGACTGCTCTCAACGAGATTGCAAAAAGCTCCTCCGTCGGCATCCTTCTGAACGAACAGAGCATTCCGGTTCCCCCGGAAGTCAATGCGGCCTGCGAAATTCTCGGCCTCGATCCGCTCTATGTCGCCAATGAAGGCATTCTCCTGGCGTTTGTTCCCGAGCGGGAAGCCGATCTTGTTCTCGCCGCCATGCACGCGCATCCGCTCGGTCGTCACGCTGCAGTGATCGGAAAGGTAACGGACCGACCGACCGGTGTTGTGGCGATGAAGACCCGCATCGGCGGAACCCGCATCGTCGATATGCTTTCCGGCGAACAACTTCCGCGCATTTGCTGAATAACACGCACTCGCTAACCCAGAATCCCCATGACCTCTCTCCCCCGCACTATTCCTGCGTTCTTTGAGTCAGGATAATCATGAATCATCAGAACAAAATAATCATAAGGCGGCTTGAGCAAAGCTGATCAGTATTTTCAATTGACAATTGCCAATCGAAAATCGGCAATTTCATCTCTCCCCGATTCTCCCGATATTCGGTAAAAAGAAATCACACAGAGCTCCATAGAGGAGACACAGAGCTCCACAGAGGGAAGTGCTTATCTCTGTGGAACTCTCTCTTGTCTTTTCCTTCGTGGAACTCTGTGAAATAAACCAGAGGTCCCAAATTGACAATTGCCTCCCCTCTCACCCTCTTACTCTCCACCACCCTTACTCTCTCACCCTCCCACACTCTCACCGCGCAACCCGCGCCCCTTCACCTCGTCAACCCCTTCGTCGGTACTGATGCACATGGGCATACATTCCCGGGAGCAACTGTTCCTTTCGGAATGGTCCAGCTCAGCCCCGACACCCGCGTGGAAGGATGGGATGCCTGCGGCGGCTATCATTATTCGGATTCAACCATCCTCGGATTCAGCCACACACATCTGAGCGGAACCGGCATTCCCGACTACGGAGACATCCTTTTCCTCCCCACTCTCGGCAAGCCGGGATCACGTACCCGCCAGACGTTTTCTCATTCATCAGAAAGAGCAACGCCGGGATACTATAGCGTTATGCTGGAAGACGACAAGATCTTCGCCGAAGTGACCGCCTCCGCGAGGGTCGGCGTTCATCGATATGCATTCCCGACATCAACGGAGGCAAGTATTCTGATCGACCTCCGCCACGGACTCGGGCCCGACATTGTAACGGAATCCTGGCTAGAATTCACTTCGGACCGCGAGGTCACCGGCTTTCGTCGTTCGACAGGTTGGGCAAAGGACCAACACGTGTATTTCGTCGCCCAGTTCTCGAAGCCGTTCCGCCGTTTTGGGGATATCAGAAGACCGGGTGAGAACTCCAAACGCATCGCGGGAACGGACGTGTGCGGATTTGTCCAGTTTACCACGATGGCCGGAGATCGGATCATCGTAAAGGTCGGCATCTCTTCTGTCGACGTAAACGGTGCACGGAACAACCTCCGCGAAGTACCTCACTGGAATTTCGAAAACGTTCGCCGGAACGCGGAAGAACTGTGGCTGAAGGAACTCGGGAAGATCGCGATCGAGGGAGGGACCGACACACAGCGGCGGACGTTTTACACCGCTCTCTATCATAGCATGATCTCCCCCAATCTGGCGTGCGACCTCGACGGACGCTACCGCGGAATGGACCATCGCATCAGGACCGTTGACGGGTACGACATGTACACCGTCTTTTCGTTGTGGGATACTTTCCGGGCATTGCATCCGTTGCTGACAATTCTTGATCCTGCTCGAACCCGTGATTTCATAAAGTCTCTTCTTGCAAAATACGATGAATCCGGAGCCCTGCCCGTGTGGGAACTCGCTTCCAACGAAACATGGACGATGATCGGCTATCACAGCATTCCAGTGATCACGGATGCTTACGTGAAGGGTATTCGGGGATTCGATGCTGAAAAAGCTTTAAGAGCAATGAAACATAGTGCCATGCTCGACCATTTTGGGCTGAAGCATTATCGGGAATCAGGCCTGATCCCCGGCGACATGAATTCGGAATCGGTGTCGAGAACATTGGAATATTCGTACGATGATTGGTGCATTGCGGAAATGGCGAAACTCTTGGGTAAAGCGGACGATGCCCGGTTGTTCACCGAACGCGCCCAGTATTACCGCAACATGTTCGATCCTGCGACCGGCTTTATGCGGCCCAGAATCAACGGCCATTGGGCCGATCCGTTTGATCCGACGTCGGTGACCGTCCATTACACCGAAGCCAACGCGTGGCAGTACACGTTGTTCGCGCCCCACGATCCGGCGGGTCTTGTCACACTCGTGGGTGGCAACGCCCAATTCGAAGAAAAGCTCGATTCCCTGTTCTTCGGGTCATCCGAGATGACCGGGAGAAAGCAGGCGGATATAACCGGAGTGATCGGCCAGTACGCACAGGGCAATGAACCGAGCCACCATTTCGCTTATCTCTATAATTACACTCGATCTCCCTGGAAGGCTCAGAAACTGACACGCCTGATTCTTGACTCTCTTTATAATGACAGGCCTGACGGATTATGCGGGAATGATGATTGTGGACAAATGTCGGCGTGGTATGTGTTCAGCGCCATGGGTTTCTATCCTGTCACCCCCGGCTCCGGGGAGTATCACATCACGTCACCTCTTTTCGACAGAGTCTCTCTTCGCCCTGAAAATGGAAAATCCTTCACAATCCGAAAGACCGGCTCGGGCCCGTTCATTCACGGACTCAGTATCAACGGATCACCTTCATTTTCATCGCTCCTCAATCACCGGGAGATTTTGAATGGATCGGCGGTCAGCGTGCATATGGGAGATCGTCCGGATTCAGATTGGAATAAATCCGCAACGGCCGGATTTCTGCCGCCGCTGACGCCTTCCCTCACCACGGCGCCGTATTTCATTTCTTCGGGAAGATCGTTCACTGACTCTATGACCGTTGAGGTTCGCAACACCACTACCGATGCCACGATCTTTTATCGGTTGCATGCTGAAGAAGCGTTCAGGGAATACAGCGGTCCCATTGTCATCAGAAACGGAGTCAAGATCCACGTCTTTGCAGAGAAGAAGGGTTATCTTCGCAGCAAAACGATCATGGCGGAGTTTGTCAAAGCAACGTTTGTCGGTACGGTTCGGCTGGACACTCGCTACAGCCATCAGTACACCGGCGGCGGCGATCAGGCTCTGGCGGATGGAGTGCACGGTGGGACGGACTTTCGGCTTGGCGAATGGCAGGGATACGAAGGGAACGACCTGGATGCCGTGTTGGATCTGGGAAAAGTAAAGAGGATCGACTCTGTGAAGTTGGGATGTTTACAGGACGAGAACTCATGGATCTTCTTCCCGGAATATGTGGAATTTTCGTTTTCGCAGGACGGGACATCGTTTTCGGGGCCGATCATCGTTCGGAATGACATTCCGCAAAATGCCCCGGGCGGATTACTCAAGGAGTTCGCGACAAAAGCAGAACCTGCGCGATTCATCAGGGTGCGGGCGAAGAACATCGGACTGTGCCCACCCTGGCATAAAGGAGCGGGGGGAAAAGCGTGGGTGTTTGTGGATGAATTGATGGTGGATGTAAAGGATTGAAAAGTTTCAGGTTTCAGGTTTCAGGTTGAACATGTCAACTCAATCTGCGAAATCGGTAATCTGCGTTTGAATCTGTGAAATCAGCAAAAATCATTGTTGAAGTAGTCGTCGACTCCCCTGAATCCGCTGTTGCAGCGCAAGACGGCGGAGCCGACCGGCTTGAAGTGTGCGTCAATCCGGCGAAAGGCGGATTATTTCCAAGCGCAAAGTTGATCCGCGAAATTCGGGAGCGCGTAGCGATCCCGATTCATGTGATGATCCGGCCGAGGCCGGGGAATTTTGTGTATTCCGATTCCGAGTTTGAGTTGATGAAGGACCAGATCTTGATCGCACGGGAATCCGGAGCCGACGGAGTTGTTTTTGGGATATTGGACAAGAAGCGTGATGTTGACGGAAGGACGAGAGCGCTCGTTGAATTATCAACCCCCTTTCCGTCACCTTTCATCGCGCATTTGACGAAGCACGCGAGCCGCTAAAGGCATTGGAGGCGATCATTGCCTCCGGTGCTCACCGATTGCTCACCTCGGGCCAAAAGCTGACCGCGTGGGAGGGAAGGGACTTGATATGCGAACTCGTAAAGAAATCGGGGAAACTATCCGGAATTATTGCAGGAGCGGGAATAGACCGGTCAAACGCTGAAGAACTTGTAAAAGCAACAGGAGTCCGGGAAATTCATGCTGCGCGGGGGGGTGCAAAATCCGAACGGGATGGTTGATGCGAAACGTGTGCGGGAAATAAAACACCCGGCATCCTGACTGTTCTTACAGGCGAATCCTTTTGAGTGAATCGATGAGGTCCTTGAGTTTCTTCCAGACTGTTCCGCCCAGCATCTGGTGCGATACATGCACAATCTTCTTGATGACTGCGAGAACATCCGATTCACCTGCCCAATGATCTCTCACCACGCGGGCTCCGGCATTCTCAATGATCCTGTTGATTGCCCACGCAGCAAGCGCAATGTCGTCGACATAGCCGACGGGGCCAAGCAATCCCTCCGGCATGAGATCAATCGGCGATATAAAATAGACAATGACGGCTCCCAGAAGAATCTTGTCGTCAACAGGCACTCTCTTGTCGAGTGACAATTTAATAAGTAGATGAAACAAATCCGGGGCCCACATCAGCAAATTGGCGTACTTGTGATTCTTCCCCGCCTTTGATTTGAGCCATTTGTGCATTCTGGCTCGGAGCTTTACGTAGAAATCTTTTTCTCTTTTATTCATTGCCTCAATTCCCATGCATTGGATATTTCACGCAGAGCCACAGAGGAGAAGACAAGAGAGTTCTAGGGAGAAAAAACAGGATGAAGGACGGCACAAGAGGGGTATTCCAGTTACCCTCATCCCGCACACGCCCTCTTCATGTTTTGCGCAAATCTTCTAGCCTGCATTTCATCGATGAAACGATCCGATGAAACTTGTTTCTTCAAAAGGAGGGACTTTTCGAACCTGCGAACAAACCAGACATTCGGATCCATGTCAAAATTCAACAGTTCGATGTAGCATTTACGTTTGCTTGAGATGATAGTTCTTGTATTCATACATACAACATGCTTGTTTTCAAGGCCAATTGCCAATGTAGGGTGTTTTGCTTCGATTTTCAGACCGTAACCGCCAGGGGGAAAAAACAACCCGGATCCGAGTTGCTTTCCATTCTTCAATGACCCCCACTTCCAACCTTGCATTTCTCTTGTGCCCGGAAAGCCGTTGGTGAGTTGATCCAAAAAAGAAAAAAGCCAACCTGCTCGCAGTTGGCTTTTTCATTTTTCCTTTTCCCCACTTTTCCATTTCACCTTTTTAGTGCCCCCAACGAGATTCTCCGCCAAAGGCGGATGCGCCCTTGGCGCAGAACTCG
>JBBEEC010000043.1:0-20133 GCA_040880975.1 Bacteroidota bacterium
ACTCCTTCCACCGGCCAGCGTGCGCGGAGGCGCAAGGTGTCTGAATACATCGTGAAGCGTTCGGAGATCTGAAACGGAAACACATTCCCTGCATCATACGAACCGTTTCCATTCCGGTCTTTGTACGCCTCGAGTGTGTATTGACCCTCAAGAAGACTACCGAAGGAAAAGTTGCCCGGGCCCGGGATGGTAAGCGTTTGCACGATGACGGCCTTTTTCGCAACGTCAAGCGCCTTGATGACCACCGGTCCCATTGCGTCGTCAGGATGCACTTCCACCACTACGCCTTCGATTCCGCTCAACCGGTCAGAGTCCAGGGTCTCGAAGCTGAAAACCAGCACGGTATCCTTCCCTGCGTTTCCGGCAAAATCCTTCACCAATCCGGTATTGATCCGCACGCTGTGCCACATGAGTCCTGCAAGTTGATTCACCGGACGAAGCTCGATCCCCGACGCTCCCGCCCACCTTCCCTCGACCGGAACATTTCTCCGAAGACTGTCCTGAAACTGAACCACTTGCATCCAATCGACAGCCTGAACCGGCTCATTCAGATAGATCATCATCGCCTGATCGAGCGGAGCATTACGCGTGCTGTCCCGGAATGTCAATCCGCTTACCATCGGCTGCGTCGTGTCGGCAACGCCCAGACCGCTGAAGGGCAGGCTGTTCGCCAATGTGCTGATCTCCAAACCGACGGAATCCTTCAATCCTCCGACAAAGAGCGCGTAACCACGTTCATCCGTCTGTTTGTCCGTGAGAACGTATACCGCGCGGCAATCCGGAAGGCGCGGAAACGCTCCCAGTACATTCAGCCGCGTTTGATTCAAAGTGTCAACAATCTGAAAGGCGCTTCGCGATAATTGAAGCGTATCGATCCATTCGGAAAACTCCGCCAGAACAAGTCCCTCATGCAGCGCAATGGCGTCTATCAGCCGGGGAGCCGACGTATCCTCCTTCGCCAGACGGATGGTCAGATCGGAAACAAGCGTGTCTCCTTCGGTCAACAGAATGCTGCGGCTTGGAATGCCGAACTCGTCGGTTTCCGGATCATAAACAAGATTCCGGTATTCATCGCGGACGGCGAAGACGCGGTACGGCCCGAAAGAGAGATGATTGAGGAAAAACTCCCCGCCATCTCCTGTCTGGGTAATGTAGTCGGGTGAAGCGGATTTCGGATTCAGCGTATCGGGATCCATGCCGCTGAGTTTATAGGCGAACATCATCACTCCGCTCACCGGCTGGCCCGGCGAACGGGGATAGACGGTACCCGAAATGCCGCCGCGGTCGATCGAGGCTCCTGTGGAGAACGCCAGGGTAAATGCCTGTGCCATGCGATTCCCGCGCCGCACGTCCTTCACATCCGTGCCGACATTCACCACATACGTCGTGCTGTCCTTCAGTTTCTCTTTGAAACTGATCTCGACTTCTTTTCCGCTCCAATCAAATTCAAGTCCTCCAAGAAACGGCGAAATGAAAATGGATTGGTTCACGGAGTTTCGATCGACATATTCATCGAATTCCAAAACGATCTTCGAGTCGTTATAGAGCGTCGTGTAAGGGGCAGGATAGACGGAAATGATCTGCGGTGGCTCCATGTCTTCGGGTCCGCCCGAGGGCGGCGCCTGACCGGCGCAGGAAAGCACGAGGACCGCGGGAAGCAATCCGAACCAGCGGCGATGCAATTGAAATAGCCGCATGCGTGAGGTCCTCATCCGCCAAGCGCCGCCTGGCGCTGCATTTCACGGCGAGCACGCCTGTAAACACGAACCGCCCTCTGATGTTCCTCGTAGGTCCTTGTGAACGTATGCCCGCCGCGGCCGTCCGCAACAAAATAATAGTACTGATGGTCCGCAGGATACAATGTCGCAAGAATCGCTTCCCGGCCGGGATTTCCGATGGGCCCGGGCGGCAGGCCGTAATTTCGGTAGGTGTTGTAGCGCGACGGAAGACGCAGGTCATTATAAAGAAGGCGACGCGGACCATCGGACAGGATATACTGGATGGTCGGATCGGCTTCAAGACGCATGCGCTTCTTGAGCCGGTTATGATAAACTCCCGCAACGATGGGCCTTTCTTCCGGAATCTGCGTTTCCTTATCTACAATAGAAGCAAACGTCAGCACCTGATGCGTGTTGAGCCCCATCTGCGAAGCGCGAGCTTGCAGGGAATCCGAATAAAACTCGTTGAAGGCCTTCACGAGCCGCTCAACCAGATCCCGTTCCTCCGTCTGCCAATGAAAAAAATACGTGTCGGGCAGCAAATAGCCCTCAAGGGTTGAATCCGGAACACCCCACTCCGCCGCAACTGCCGCATCGAGACAAAGCGCCATCACTCTTGCAGAATCGACGCCTAATTCCTTGCTGAACCGCCGGGCAACGGTTGTCATCCGGACGCCTTCCGGAATGGAAACCGGGATCAGCGTTCGATTGCCTTCTCTGAGATCACGGATGATGCTGATATTCGATGCGCCGCTGGCGAATGTATATCTCCCCACTTTGAGCTCCGTCGCCCCGCCAAGGATCCGGCCTGCAATCTTGAACGAAGTCTTGTTGCGGATGATCCCCTGATCATACAGGGAATCGACCACCCTTGCAAAACTATCCCCGCGGGAGACATTGAACACGCGCCGGTCCGGGTCGGAAAACGTATTGGGCCATAAGAACACCCAGGTAGCAAACAGGATCACAACCAGCAGCAATCCGCCGCCGAAGGCGATGAAAGGCCGGAGCTTTTTGTCGGCCCATGCCTTCCGCGCCCATTCCGCAGTAAGTTTCCACCAAGCCATCAACCGATCCACGTTACTCCTTACTTGTCTGATCTTCCTTTGACATCTGGCCTTCCGCCTTTCGCTAACACACGGCACACGTGTGCGGGCCATAGGCCGGGATATTGCGCGTGTTGGAAAAATGGAAAAAGGAAGAATGGAATATCATGCCTGTATCTACATTTTCCATTTTCCCTCTTCCCTTTTCCCTTTTCCATTTTCCCTTTTCCCTTTTCCATTTTCCATTTTCCATTCCCCTCCCCCCTACCTCTTCCCCTTCCCCTTCTCTTCTTTCTTCATCATCATCGCCAATCGTTCCAATGATCTCGATTCGTCAATGATCCGCTCGAACAACCGTCGCAGTGCCTGAAGCGAAAGAGGCCCCTTGTTCGACGTTGTGACATTGTGCATGACCTCTTCTTCGCGCTCGGGCGAGTAGGCATCGAGGCCGAGCAAAAGCTTGATCTTGCCGATCTCCTCGGCATAATGCGCGCGCTCGTTCAGCAATTTCACGAGCTCCAGATCGACCGCATCGATCTTCGAGCGCCAGCGGTCGAGGTCTTCTGAAGATTTATCTGCCATTTGCGGGACGCAACGAAGTGAGAAATGCACCGGCGTTCCGTGCGGCATCTTCCGGCGTTTTAGCATCTGCCATCCGATTGATCAACGCTGAACCTACCACGGCACCGTCCGCCATGCGCCATACCTGCTGAACATGCTCGCGCGTCGAAATGCCGAATCCGACCACAATCGGTTTCTTCGCTGCCGCCCGCACCCGGGCGAGAAAAGCATCCAGCGTTCCGTTGTCAAGCGAAGTGCGGGCACCGGTCACGCCGGTGAGCGAAACACAATACGAAAAATCCGTCGATGCTTCATCGATCAGCCGGACACGCTCATCTCCGGTCGTCGGAGCGATCATGAATACGTTGCTGAGCCCGTTTTCTTTGCTGGCCTGCATCAGTTCGCCGGCTTCTTCCGGAGGGAGATCCGGCACGATCAGCCCATCCACTCCCGCCTCCCTTGCCTTCTGTGCAAATTGCTCAATGCCAAAGCGGAGAATTGGATTTACGTAGCCCATCAGCACGACCGGGATTTCGCTCGAACGGCGAAACTCCTTCACTGCGGAAAGCACGCCGGAAACCGTGGCTCCGTTTTTGAGCGCGACGTGCGATGAATGCTGGATCGTCGTACCATCGGCGATGGGATCGGAAAACGGAATACCGAGCTCGATGATATCCGCCCCGGCGTTGGCAACGGCATGAAGCACCGGCACGGTGGCCCCGCGCATGGGGAATTCCGGCGTGATGTAGGGGATCAGAGCTTTCCGACCGGCCTTTCGGAAATCGAGGATTTTTTGAGGAATTCTGTTCAGGTTAGACCCGGCGTTTTAGTCATTGGCAGTCTCCAAACGGAGCCAGTGAAAAATTCGAAATCACAATATCTAAATCCAAAACAAGCCCTAAATTCGAAATGTTCTGGCCAGAGTTTTAGGATTTAGTTTTTCGACATTGTTTAGAATTTTGAGATTGATATTTCGTATTTACTCAAACAGAAAGTTACCTTTAAACTTGGCTCTCCAATTGCAGGCTCGGATTTGCCGCCAACTCCAGACTCGAAAACTTCCCCTCTTTGGCTCTTAGATAACCCGCCATCGCGATCATTGCACCGTTGTCGGTGCAGTATTCGAATTTCGGAATGAACAACTTCAATCCTCGGCGGGAGGCTTCTGCCTCCAATCGCGTGCGTAATTCAGAATTGGCTGCAACACCGCCGGCGACGGCTATCGATCCGACGTTGAACTGCTCCGCCGCCCGAATGAGCTTGAATATCAGAACGTCCACGATCGCGGCCTGAAGACTCGCGCAGAGGTCCGCCAGGAGCTGCTCATTCCCTGCAAGCGTTTCCGGAGTAATGTTATTCCTCCGAAGATGATAGAGAACTGATGTTTTCAGTCCGCTGAAACTGAATTCAAATCCATCGGCATCCAGATACGGCCT
Source organism: Bacteroidota bacterium (assembly GCA_040880975.1). Lineage (GTDB taxonomy): Bacteria > Bacteroidota > Ignavibacteria > UBA10030 > UBA10030 > JBBDYD01. The sequence continues at coordinate 4,762 of JBBEEC010000043.1, forward strand.
CGGGAAATTCACCGCTTTCGGATTTCCTTGCCTGGCCAGCGTATCAATGAGCGGACCTCCCGGATACCCGATTCCGAGCATCTTGGCCGTCTTGTCAAAGGCCTCCCCCGCCGCATCGTCCCGGGTTTCGCCAAGAAGCTTGTATTCAAGCGCCGATCTCACCAGAACGAGCTGCGTGTGCCCGCCCGAGACAGTCAGATTGACAAAGGGGAAACCGGGTTTGGGATCATCGATCAGGTTGGACATCATATGGGCTTCCATATGATTGACCCCGATGAACGGGATACTCAGTCCGAACGACAGGGCCTTGCCGTAACTTAATCCAACAAGGATCGATCCGATAAGCCCCGGCCCATAGACGGCAGCAACGGCCTGAAGTTCGTCTTTTTCCACATTGGCTTTCGCGAGAGCCTCGGAGACAACGGGAACTATGAGACGCAAATGCGCCCGAGAGGCCAATTCCGGCACGACTCCGCCATACTCTGTATGAAACACCTGACTGGAAATGACATTCGAGAGAAGCCGTCCGTCCCGAACAACGGCTGCCGAGGTCTCATCGCAAGATGTTTCGATGCCAAGAATTGTCATGAACATCCTTTAAAAAAACAAATAATAACCAAAAAATAGTGAAGGGTAAAGAGTGAAGCGTAAAGAGTAGAAAGATAAGGCCTCGAGGCCTCCAACCGTCAATACCATCTTGCCTCTGTTACTTTTTTTGCCTATCTTTACGCCATCGAATTTGATTCTCAAGCAAGATTGGAGCTTTACAACAATGGCCAGGATTTGTGTGATTTGCGGTAAGAAACCGATGGCGGGAAATAATGTAAGCCACTCCCACAACCGGACCCCGCGGAGATTCCTCCCGAATCTCAAGCGTGTCCGTGCAGTGTATGAAGGATCCGTGCAACGCATCATGGTGTGCACAAACTGCATCAAGAGTGGAAAGGTCCGCAAAGCAGCGTAACCGCGGACGAAGTGTCGAAACATGATAAAATCCCGCCGCCCGTGCGGGATTTTTTGTTGCTTCGGAAACGACGCAGAAATGAAGATCGCCTTCTCCCCACCGAATCAGCTGACACTCCTGAGAATCCTGCTCACGCCGGTATTCCTCGTATTCCTCTTTTCCGACAGTGTCCTCCTCCGCCAGCTTTCCCTTGTCGTCTTTATCGTCGCGCTTCTTACAGATTGGTATGACGGATGGGTGGCTCGCCGCTGGGGCTATGTGACACGATGGGGCACATTTCTCGATCCCCTCGCAGACAAGATCGTCACCTCGGCTGCCCTGATTGCCTTTGTCATTCTGGACCTTGCACCGACATGGACGGTTTGGCTCATCGTCATCAGAGATATCGCTATCACTCTCCTTCGCTCATATTCTGAATACAAAGGCAAGCCGTTCGATACATCCAAACTGGCCAAGACAAAGACGTTTCTGCAGTTCGTCGTCATTTACTATATCCTTCTCCTCTATGTGGCCAGCGGCACCGAGCACTTCCGTACTGAATACGGGGCCGCGATCGATTCGCTTCTCCACAGCACCGTCGTCTATATTTTGATGGCTGCCACGGCGGTCATCACCGTGTGGACGGGCGTATCGTATGTTATCGCAAACCGGAAAACCATTCGCGAACTTTATGCCTACTCCGACCGAATCACAGAATCCCGATGATGCGCCGTTGATGGCGGATCCGTCGTTCGCCCTCCCTTGGTATGTTCGAGTCTTTGCCTCGGGGTTCTTCACGGGATATTCCCCCGTTGCAACCGGTACCGTAGGCAGCCTCCTCGCCCTCGCGATCTATTTTATTCCGGGATTCGAGCATCCCTTTGCCATCATGCCGGCGTGCGCTCTTGTGTTTGTCTTCGGCGCATCGGCAGCCGGGATCATGGAGAAGCGTTACGGGCATGATCCTGCCGAAGTGACGATCGACGAAGTGCTCGGCATGTGGATCTCCCTGTTCCTCATTCCGAAAAGCCTCGCCGCCGGCATCGTTGCCTTTTTTGTCTTCAGAATCCTCGATATCATCAAACCCTGGCCGGCCCACAAATTCGATTCGCTCCGGGGCGGATCCGGCGTCATGCTTGATGACGTTGTCGCAGGTGTGTATACCAATCTCATCGTGCATCTTGTCGTACGGCTGGATTTGCTGAAATACCTTCCTTTCTAACGATCGATGAACGCCGAGGTACTCTCCATCGGTGATGAGCTCCTGATCGGGCAGGTGATCAACACCAATCAGGCGTACGTAGCCGAAAAACTCAATTCTGTCGGAATTCCGGTGACGCGCATGACCACCGTAGGCGACGAATCCGCCGAAATGCTTGCGGCGTTCCAGTATGCTTGGCAGCACTTTGACATCGTGGCAGTGACAGGCGGACTGGGCCCGACACACGATGATCTGACACGATCCGTCGTTTGCGAGTTCTTTCGAACCGATCTGGTTCGGGACGACTTGGCCCTTGAAAACATCAGAAGACTCTTCAAAGCCCGTGGCTTGCCGATGACACGGGTGAACGAAGATCAGGCAATGGTTCCAAGGGGTTGCGTAGTAATTCAGAACGCGCTCGGCACCGCACCGGGGTACTTCTTTGAACAACAGGGAAAGATCATGATCATCATGCCGGGCGTTCCTTATGAAATGACGGCAATGATGGAAAGTTTTGTTCTTCCGCGACTCTCGCAAATCGCCAACAAGCAGGTCATACGGCATAGAACACTGAAAACGACGGGAATAGCCGAATCGATGCTTTCTGAACTGATCGGAGACGTTTCACAGCTTTTTCAGCCAAATCGGGGCATTACGCTCGCATATCTGCCCAGCCCCCTGGGGGTTCGACTCCGAATTTCCGTCCGGACTCACTCTCTTGAACATGCCGGGCATTTAATAGAGGAAGTGGAGGAAAAGATACGGGCAAAGACAAAGAAATATATTTATGCCGTCGATCAGGAGGATTTGGAGGATGTGGTAGGAAGGATCTTGACGGAGCGGGGATTGAAGATCGCGGTTGCCGAGTCATGTACGGGAGGACACATTGCCAATCGTTTGACGAATGTTTCGGGAAGTTCGGCATATTTTGAGAGAGGATTTGTTGTTTACAGCAACGAATCAAAGTCCGCAGAACTTGGCGTTTCTGAATCTATGATGAAAGAGCACGGAGCGGTAAGTCGTGAAGTGGCGGAAGCTATGGCTGAAGGGGCAAGAACAGCCGCAAAAACAGACATTGGCCTTTCCACGACCGGAATTGCGGGACCTACCGGTGGTACGCCGGAGAAACCTGCCGGTCTGGTTTGGGTTGGATATTCGGACAGAAATCAAACGATCGCCCTTCGATTTCATTATCCGACCGAACGGCGCAGGTTCAAAGAACGGACAGCGCAGGCGGCTCTCGAATTACTGCGAAGGAAGCTTCTTACGATAGAATAGGCGTCAGTGAATTCGATGGCAAAAATCCGTTGTTTTCTTGCCCTGCCCGCTTCATCGGCCGTTCAATCTGCTGTCGCTTCACTTATTGCCGATCTTCAAAGCGAAGCTTCAGATGTCAAGTGGCAAGACCCGAAGAAACTTCATTTGACGCTCAAATTTCTCGGATCCGTTGAGGCCGGAACGATTCAACGCATCTCAGAAGCCCTCTTTGCACTCGCCCGTTACCATTCTGCGTTTGATATTGTATATGAGGGACTCGGAGGGTTTCCCTCGCTTGATCGTCCGACGGTCTTATGGTTGGGAACAAGACCGAGCGAACCGATCGAGCGATTGTCCCGCGACGTTGAAGACGCCGTGAGTCAGTTCGGGTTCGAGCGCGACATCAGATCGTTTCATCCGCATCTCACCCTTGCGCGCATCAAGAGATCCAAACATCTTCATCGCTTGACAGCAAAGGTAAAATCTCTTACCTTTGAACCGGTCTTGATGAGGTGTACGGAGATGTTGGTGATGCGGAGTGAGTTACACCCGGAGTCATCGAGATACACCGTGGTTCAATCCATTCCTTTGCTTTTGTAACCGGAGTATTCATGCCAGAACCAAATTCCGCCTCCTCTTCCAACAAAGAAGCCCGCCTGCAGGCGCTCAAGATTGCCATCGATCAGATAGAAAAGCAGCACGGCAAGGGTGCCATCATGCGGTTGAGCGAGGGCCCCATTGCGAAAGTGGATGTTATTTCCACCGGTTCCATTTCTTTGGACGCGGCGTTGGGCATCGGCGGCGTGCCACGCGGGCGAGTCATTGAGGTGTTTGGCCCCGAGTCTTCCGGAAAAACAACGTTGTGTCTTCACATCATTGCAGAAGCGCAGAAGAACGGAGGCGTGGCGGCGTTTGTCGATACCGAGCATGCTCTGGACACTGCGTATGCAAAAAAACTCGGCGTCGATGTCAACAATCTTCTTTTGTCACAACCGGAATTCGGCGAGCAGGCATTGGAAATCGTGGAGACGCTCGTGCGAAGCGGTGCCCTGGACGTGGTCGTCATCGATTCCGTCGCGGCGCTGACTCCGCGTGCAGAGATCGAAGGCGAAATGGGCGACCCCTCCATGGGCGTTCAGGCACGGTTGATGTCGCAGGCCCTGCGCAAACTTACGTCGGCGATCAGCAAATCGAAAACGAGCGTGATTTTCACAAATCAGCTTCGGCAAAAGATCGGAATCATGTTCGGCAATCCCGAAACCACGACCGGCGGGAACGCACTCAAGTTCTATGCTTCCGTGCGGCTGGATGTCCGGCGCATTGAAGCGATCAAGGACGGCCAAAGTGTCATTGGTAACCGGACACGAGTGAAGGTGGTGAAGAACAAAGTGGCACCTCCGTTCAAGGAGGCATTGTTTGATATTCTGTATAACGAAGGCATTTCCCGCATGGGGGACCTGATTGACGCGGCAGTTGAGCAAAACGTCATCGAGAAGAGCGGATCGTGGTTTTCCTATAAGGGCGACCGGCTGGGTCAGGGACGTGACGCGGTGAAGGCATTTCTCCAGGCAAACGGGAACGCATCCCGGGACATCGACACCTTAACACGGCAGAAACTGGGCTTACTCTCTGACAACCCTGCTGCTCCTCCCGCGGCGAAACCAGAGGTTGCTGCCCCCGCCCCTTCAAAACGGGCAGCCAAAACCTGAGCGAATTTCCTTGTACATAACCAAGATTCTTCGAAAAAAAGCACGCCAGCCGGTCTATTCCGTGTTCGTGGACGGTGCCCTCGCCTTTGAATTAAGCGATGAGGTCCTCATGAAATTCGGACTGAAAACCGGCGATAAGATCGATGAGCAGGCTGTTGAAAAAATCTCCACTTCGGAGGGATTTCACCGGGCTCTTCGATTTTCCGTCAACTATCTTTCCTATCGCCCCCGTAGCTCCAAGGAGATCCTCGACCACCTTCGCAAAAAGGGGTTCGCCCCTGATTTTGGCCGCAAGGTCGTCCAGCATCTTCAGAAACAGGAAATGGTGAACGATGTCGAGTTTGCCCGGATGTTCGTCCGGGACAAGCTGAAGAAGAAACAAGTGGGCCGGGCGTGGATCCGCCGTGCGCTGTACGAAAAAGGCGTGTCCAGCCACATCGTCGAAAAAGTGTTCAAAGAGTACATTTCCGATGACGATCAGGAGCAGTCCGCGCACCTGGCTGCCGAAAAACGCCTGAGGCTCGCCAACGCGACATTTGAAAAACTCGACAACGACCGGAAACGGAAGCGCCTCTTCGATTACCTCCTCAGACGCGGATTTTCTTCTGATGTCGCACTGAAAGCTGTTCGGGCCGTGTTAACCTGATCCATGACTCCATTCGCTGCCAACCGGCCGATTCTCAAAGTCTCCCTCCTTCTCGTTATCCTTCTTGCCGCGTTCTGGATCGCTTCACTGATCCCGCTTCTTGTCCTTGCGCTGATCCTCTCTACCATCGTCGCCTTTGTGTTGAAACCCGTCGTCAAGGCGCTTGAATTCCGGCTCGGCCTCCGCCGAAGCATCGCGATTCTTTCGGTGTTCGTCCTTACCGGCGGAACCCTCGTTCTGGTTTCGCTCCAAGCAGTACCCCTTCTGATCACCCGCATCGAACTGCTTTTCACTCAATTCAAAATATTTCCCTTTCAGGAGAAACTCGACATCGCCGCGCGCGATCTCACGGAGCATCTGCCCTTTCTGGATGCGACCGCGGTTTCGTCAAGCGCCAACGAATGGATCGCGGGAGGCATCACGGCCTTCAATGATGCCGCACAAAATATTGTTCCGTTCCTGGCAATGTTTGGCATCGTTCCGTTCATCACATATTTCGTCCTCGCGGAAGGCGACGTGGCGCTCAAACGACTCATCGAACGCGTGCCGAATAAGTATTTTGAAATGGCGCTGAATGTTCTGAATAAGATCCAGCGCGACCTTGTCGGTTACCTTCGCGGATGGATCCTAGATTCGGTGATCATCGGGTTGTTGAGCATGGTTGGGCTGTGGATGATCGGCATCGACTATCCAGTGTTCATCGGCGCGGTGGCGGGCATCGCAAACCTCGTACCGTACCTCGGCCCGGTTGTCGGAGCCGTCCCGGCATTTCTGGTATCCTTGACCCAGTTCGGCGACTTCCGCATGCTCGTTCCGATCGTCGTCCTTACCGTCGCCATCCAAACGCTCGACAACATCATCGTGCAACCGTTGTGCTTTTCAAAAACCGTCGATATGCATCCGCTCACCGTTATCCTCGTTCTGATCGTGGGAAATGAATTGATGGGGATCGCCGGAATGCTGGTTGCCATTCCGATCGCAACGATTCTGAAAGTCTCAACGGTTGAAACGTACTGGGGATTGAGGAATTACAGGATTACGGCTTAACCGCAGGCTGCCCAAGGTAATCTTCATCCGAGTTAAATCATTGATGAAGGTTACCTTGACAGTTGTCTCAAACGCACACAAGCTCTCTGATATGCCCAGGGATTAACCTCCGATTCGACGCTACTCCCGCCACGACCGCTTTCGCGACGTCCTTCAAAAAATCCAAGTACGACGTGTACACCGACGAACCCGCGGCCCGGTATTCTTTCTGGAGAAGCCGATGTATTTTCGGAAGGTTATACCAGGGCACACCCGGATACAGATGGTGCTCAATGTGGTAGTTGATGTTGCACATGAGGAATGACAACACCGGATGCGTCGCTACCGTCCGCGTGTCGGTCATTTCATTCCCGCTGGTGGTCATACCGTGTTCGGCAATACCGCGGATGTTCGCAATCTGCCCTGCGACGATAAGCGGAAGCAGCCAACCCTCGATCATCCATTGGGCAGGCAAGAGGATCCACCCCAACGCCACAATCCCCGCCATGATGAAGAACTCCAGGATGACGGCCGTTTTCTCCGAACGCATTCCCTTCTTGAACGCATTGGCCGGCACCATGATCAGATAGAGATACACGGAGACAAAGAACACCGCAACATACACCCACCGCAGAACCGCAGGGTCTTTCGTCGCATTCTCAATATCATCAGGGTCCTCTTCCGTGCGCAAACGCTTGTGATGAATCGGATGCATGATCCGATATCCCATTGCCGAAAACAAGATCGGAATGCCGCAGACAAACCCTATCCAACGGTCGATCTTCGGATTTCTTGTGAATAGATTATGCGAGGATTCGTGAGAAAGCACCGACAACGTGCCGAGGGAAAGTCCGCCCAGCAAATATGCGCAGATCCCTATGAGCAGATGATCCGATAGGATGGCAACAGCAGCGGAGGCGAGCCAGAGAGCATAATGAAGGAACAGGACCCAATTCCATCGCTTGTCGAGCCTGTGAAGAGCCCTGATGGCCTGTTTCTTCTCCCGTGGAAAATCTTTGCGGCCCACGACGAACGTGGTGTCTCCTTCGGGACAGAAGTACAACGCGCTGGGGTCATGGAAAGTCCAATCAACGGTTTGCGTGCTCATAAGAGGCACCCCCTTGTTATGACGAACAAAAGCGATATTGGTAAACCAAGGTGAACCAAGAACAATTCCTGTTACCTATCTCACAACGGAAATCCCTTTTGTGAAGTTTCGTTTATCTCTTCACGAACGGAAGGCCAAAAAAACGCAGAAAGCCACTTCAAACGAAGCGGCTTTCTCCATTTGAAGCGTATTTTTGTGTTTTATGATTCCGGAGACTTCTTGCGCAGTTGACGGTAGATCGCCGTTGCCGCAGTCAACTTCAAAATATCCCACCAGGAAAAGATCAGAAACCCGGTGGTAAAAGCATCCGGCACGCTCATCCCCATCACGACGGAAAGCTGAATCGTCCCCAGGGTGAAGATCACAAGAAGTCCGGCTACCATTGCAACCACCGTCCATACAATGTGATTCCTCGATTGAACAAGAGAACCAACAACAAACGCTGCGATCGGAAATGCGAGGAGATAGCCGCCCGTGGGGCCAAGAATCTTCGCCAGGCCGAATCCGGCAGACGAAAACACCGGCAACCCGATGAGTCCCATTACCAGATACAACCCCATGCTGATGAATCCGTTTCGCGGACCGAGCAATGCCCCCGCCAGAAGAACAAAGAGTGTCTGCAGTGTGTAGGGAACCGGTTTGAGCGGAATCTCGACCTGCGCACCGACGGCCGTGAGAATGGCAAAGGTGGCAATCCAGAAGGACCGGGAAACAGCGTGGTCGCTGGTGAGGCTGAGATAGCGGACCGCCAGGGATTTTGTTTCGGACATTCGACTTCCTTTCTTCGACGCGTGGACAATTCAACATAGCGAATTCTCAAAAAGAAATCAATCGTTGCTTCTCAGGGGATTTCCGCTGAAATTCCGCGGAGTATTCCCTCGGAGTCCAAATGAAAATCATGTTGTTTCTGCTGTTATTCTTCTCATCATTCGTGTGGGCCCAGGAGGCTTATGTGCCGGGCGCCTCCTATGATCCCGCCGTCCCAAAACCTTCCGATATCCTGGGATACAGGATTGGCGAACGGTTTACGGACTACCGGGGCCTCGAACTCGTGATAGACGTTTTGGTGCGCTCATCCGGCAGGATCAAACGTGTCGTCTACGGGGAGTCCAACGAACACCGCCCGCTGCAACTCCTGATCATCAGTTCACCGGAAAACCTTGCGAACATCGAACACATCCGGACAGAAAATCTGAGGCTCACCGACCAACGCCGGCTCAGCAGCCCTGACAGGCAGAAGATCACCGCGGAGAGCCCGGGAATTGTCTGGTTCTCCTATGGTGTCCACGGAAACGAGTCTTCTTCGCCCGAAGCGGCAATGATGACCGCCTATCAGTTGTGCGCAGGAACAGACCCGCACACGAAAGCCCTCCTGGACAGTCTGGTTATTCTCATCGATCCGAATGTCAATCCTGATGGCCGTGAACGTTATGTGCGATGGATCAACGGGACCTTGGGCCGGGAGCCGAATCCGAATCCCGACGCTGCAGAGCATCATGAACCCTGGCCCGGCGGGAGAACGAATCATTACTATTTCGATCTGAATCGCGATTGGTCCTGGCTCACCCAGAAAGAAACCCGGGCCCGGATCGCCCTCTATCGCCAATGGATGCCGCACACGCATGTCGACTTTCACGAAATGGGATACCGGAGTTCCTACTTTTTCTTTCCCGCCGCAGTACCTCTTCATGAAGCCTTCCCCGAGGAAGTACGAAAATGGGGAGCGATCTATGGCAGAGGGAATGCGGAAGCCCTCGACCGGTTCGGCAGTCCGTACTATACCGAAGAATACTTCGATCTGTTCTACCCGGGATACGGAGACTCCTGGCCCACCTTCAACGGCGCCATCGGCATGACGTACGAGCAAGCCGGTCACTCGATGGGAGGTGTCGCGATTCGAAAGCCATCGGGAGCGTTGCTGACCCTGGAGGAACGAGCGCGGAACCACTTCCTCACAGGAATGGCGACCCTCTCGACGACGCTCGGCCATCGGCGCGAACGCCTGAATGACTTTTCCCGCTTCTGGGAGTCCGCACTTCGGTTGTCATCGCGCTATAAAGCCTTTGTCATTCCTGAGGGATCCGATCCCGGCCGTACTGCCCGTTTGGCCACGTTGCTGCACCTTCAAGGCATCGAGGTTCACCGCTTGACCGATCCCCTCCGTACCGACGCACAGAAGTTCTTCTCGGGAAAAAGTGCGCGCACAGAATTTCCCGCTGGCACTTATTTTGTCTCACTCGCCCAACCGCAAAGCCGCCTGGTAAAAGCACTCCTCGAACCCGAAGCCGCGGCAAAGGACACGTTCTTCTATGATGTGTCTGCGTGGTCGCTTCCCGTCGCCTATGGCCTGACTGCCTATACCACAGACGCGCCGCTCCCTTCTTCGGCCGCGAAACTCTCCGAACCGCCTGTGGTCTCGGGCCGGGTAACAGGAGGCACTGCCCGCGTGGCCTACCTCATTCCCTGGGAACGCGATGCCTCGGTCAGAGTTGCCGGTTTTCTCATGAGGCACGGAGTGAACCTGTCCTATGCGGCGAAGTCGTTCGGCACTTCGGGCAGGATATTTCGCGCCGGTACTCTTATCGCGTTTGTTACATCGAATAACGACTCTCTTCACCGTTTGATCAACAATGCAGCCGAGACGTACGCAGTGGATATCACATCCGTTCACACCGGGCTGACCGATCAGGGCATCGATCTCGGTTCGAACTCCATCCGCCCTATGAAGAACCCGCGCATTGCAATGCTTACGGATGCACCGGTGAGCCCCAACGACTATGGCGAGCTCTGGTTCATGTTCGACCGCGAATATGAGCTTCCCTTTACCGCGATCCGCACATCCAACCTCTCAGCCGTCGACCTTTCAAACTATGATGTCCTTCTGATGCCTGATGGGCGTTATCACGGAGAGATCGACAGCGGGCTCGTCGCCGAGATCCGGCGGTGGGTTTCCCGGGGAGGCATCCTCATCGGCATTGAAAACGGTGCACGTTTTTTGACAAAAAATCAGTCGGGTCTTACATCCGTTCTACTTGAAACCGACCGGAAAGACGGTGAGAAATCCAAAGAAGAGACTGAAGAGGAAAAAAAGAAACAGGAAGTCGTCAAACGGCAGACGGTTCGCGAAAAAGAGGAATCCGACCGTCTTGCAAGAATTCCCGGGACTGTGTTCAAGGCCCTGGTGGATACCACGCATGTCATCGGGTTCGGATATGACCGGGAGGTCTATGTTTTCAAAGGAGACGGGCCATCGTTGGTACTCTCGGAAAAAGCCCATTCCGTCGTTCGTTTTGCCCCGGGATCCGGAAGTGTCAGCGGTTATGCTTCAAAAGAGCGCGCCCAGAAGGTTGCAGATTCAGGATATCTCATGGACTTTCCCCTCGGACAAGGACATGTTGTCATCGCTGCAGAAAACATGACGTTTCGTATGTTCTGGACCGGCCATCAAAGAATGCTTTTGAATGCTATCTTCTTTCTTCCCGATGCGGACTGAGGTTCCCGGTATTTCAGATTGACTCCCGGACGATTTTTGCGTATATTTTTTGCCCAACTCAAATACGAGTTGGGTTTTGTTTTTCGCCCGCGCGGGGCGGGCCCACGCTTGGCGCTTGACTTCCAAGGGTTTTCATTCCGAACGAGCAACATTGAATCCCAGCCGGGGTTCAGATAGCGGAATCCCACACGTGACTCACAATTGGGGTGTAGTCCCGACGAAGTCGGGATAAGGTTCCACATTTTGGAATCACGCTTTGGCTGGACATTGGGGCGTAGTCCCGACGAAGTCGGGATAAGGTTCCACATTTTGGAATCCCGCTTTGGCTGGACATTGGGGCGTAGTCCCGACGAAGTCGGGATAAGGTTCCGCATTTTGGAATCCCGCTTTGGCTGGACATTGGGGCGTAGCCAAGTGGTAAGGCAGCGGCCTTTGGAGCCGCCACTCGGAGGTTCGAACCCTCCCGCCCCAGCGAAAACAAAATTTGCCTGCTGGAGCGCTCCGGATTTTGCTTAGAGGCGGGATTTGCCGCTTTCTGGTATTCCGCTCATGAGCGGCATTCTGAAAAGCGGAACAGAGAGTCGGAACAAAAAACGGGACAGCGGCCTTTGGAGCCGCCATTCGGAGGTTTTCCCGTTCTGGGAATCGCGGAAAAAATCAAGTGGTGAGGAAGGGACCCCTCAATTGTCAATCCATTGAGAGGGGGAATCCTCCCGCCCAGTGAAGCGCAGTCTCTGAATCTGTCACCCGAGATCAAATGAGCAAGCTGAAAATTTTCTCAGGCCGGGCCAACCAACCTCTTGCTGAGCGTATTGCGAAGGAAGCAGGCGTGCAGTTGGGTGAGGTCGAGATCAAGAATTTCAGCGACGGTGAGGTTTGGGTTAAATATGCCGACAATATTCGCGGCGATGATGTCTTCATCATTCAATCGACTCAACCGCCTGCGGAGAATCTGCTCGAACTGCTTGTTTTGATGGACGCTGCGCGGCGGGCGTCGGCCCGTCGGTTGACCGCGGTTATTCCCTATTTCGGTTATGCACGACAGGACCGGAAGGACCAGCCCCGGGTTTCCGTCACGGCAAAACTCGTTGCAAACCTCATCACCGCAGCGGGAGCGGACAGGGTCGTTACGATGGATTTGCACGCGCCGCAGATTCAGGGCTTCTTTGATATACCAGTCGATCACTTGTATGCATCGGCGATCTTCACTGAGCATTTTCGGAAGAAGAACATCCCGAACCTGGCGGTCGCATCCCCGGACGTCGGCGGGATCAAGATGGCCCGGTCGTATGCCAAGAGACTGGAATCCGATCTGATCCTGATTGACAAACGGCGGCCAAAACAGAATGAAGCCGAGGTGATGAATATTATCGGTGAAGTCGAAGGAAAGAATATTCTCATCGTCGATGACCTCATCGATACCGCAGGGACCTTCTGCAACGCGGCACAGGCGCTCAAAGAACATGGCGCTCTGGATGTGTACGGGGCATGCACGCATCCGATTCTTTCCGGCCAGGCGTTGAAGCGGATCTCCAAAGCGCCGATCAAGGGCATTGTCGTAACAGATTCGATTCCCGTACAGAGTTCAGAGCAAATTGAGGTGCGGTCGGCCGCAAAGTTGTTTGCCGAAGCGATTCTCCGCACGCATAACAACCAATCCATCAGTTCGCTGTTTGATATTGATAAAGGATGAAATGAGAGGAAGAGTGACATGTCTGAAATAATCATCAACGCGGAAATCCGTAAAGAGCTCGGAAAAAGAGTGAAAGCCGTCCGCAATGCGGGGAAGATCCCGGGAGTGTACTACGGACACGGGCAGAAGAACATCCCGGTGTCCATGCAAGAGCTTACACTCCGCCCGCTTTTTAAAACGTCCGCCACCCATGTGATCAATCTGAAATTGGACGACGGATCGTCCCACACCTGCATTCTGCGCGATATCCAGTTCGATCCGGTGACGGAAAAGCCGGTGCATTTCGATCTCTTCGGACTGAACGCGGACGAGGAACTCACGATTGAAGTGCCGGTTGTCCTCAAGGGCACACCGCAGGGCGTGAAGGACGGCGGCACGCTCCAGCATGTGATGCACAGGTTGCGGGTGAGTTGCCTCCCGAAATATATCCCGGATCACGTTGAGATCAACGTGGAGGAAATGAAGATCAACACGTCCGTTCACGTGAAAGACTTGAGCATTCCAAATGTGAGGGTTCTGGAAAACGCATCGAGCACGGTGGCTGCAGTTGTGCCACCCACAATCCTGAAGGAGCCGGAACCGGGCGTTGCGGTTGTGGCAGAAGCGGCGGCGGAGCCGGAGGTTATTGCACGCGGCAAGAAGCCTGAGGAAGGCGCCGAGGGTGCAGTGCCGGCGGAGGCAGGCAAGGAAAAGAAGGAAGAGAAGAAGAAGGAAGAAAAGAAGGACGAGAAGAAAAAGTAAGAACAGGGATTCTTTTGTATGGTGTGCCTGATTGGCCTGGGAAATCCGGGCGCAGAATACGAGGGAACGCGGCACAATATCGGTTTTGACATCGTTGAGCGGATCGCCGAACAGCTTAAGGCGCCGTTCAAGCCCGGAAAGGGCGATTATAACATTGCTGTTGGTTCTTTTAAAAACGAAGAGATCGGCCTGGTCATACCGCTGACCTATATGAACAACAGCGGCGAGGCCGTTCTTGACATCCGGGACCGGTACGACATTCCGCTCGAACGGTTCCTCATTCTCTGCGATGACTTTCAACTTCCGCTCGGCCGCCTTCGGTTGAGGCCCGACGGAAGCGATGGTGGGCATAATGGACTCTACTCCATTATTTATCACTTAAAGTCGAACTCTTTCCCACGTCTTCGCTGTGGCATTGCATCCGAGAGGATGCCTGCGGACAAAACGCAGTTGGCGGCTTATGTCCTGTCGCCTTTCGCCCCGGCGGAACGCCCTCTGGTCGACGAAATGATAGCCCGTGCCGCTGAAGCATCGCTGGCCTTTGCCGCCGAAGGCCTTGCAAAAACGATGAATTTCTACAACACGAAACCACCTTCTCCAAAAGGATAGATTCATGGAACAACTCCTCCAATGGACGCCTTGGATCGGCGGAGCCGGATTGATCGTCGCTTTCCTCCTGTATTCCAGCATCAAACGCCTTCCCGAAGGGAACGAGCGCATGCAGGACATTGCGCGGCAGATCCATGTCGGCGCAATGGCTTTTCTCAGACGCGAGTACATCGTCCTGGGTGCCTTTGTTGTGATCGTTGCCCTGCTTCTCGGATACTCCCTCGGCCAGGAAACAGCAATGGCCTACGTCAGCGGAGCCCTGTGCTCGATCGCTGCCGGATTCTTCGGCATGCAGGCTGCAACGAAAGCCAATGTTCGTACAGCAGAAGCTGCCCGTTCTCATAACCAGGGGAAAGCCCTGCTGACGGCGTTTGACGGCGGGGCAGTCATGGGAGTCAGTGTTGCAAGTCTCGGACTGATCGGCGTCGGTATCTTCTTTCTCCTGTTCGGCGACCCGGCCCACGCGAGCATCATTAACGGATTTGCGATGGGAGCTTCTTCCATCGCGCTCTTTGCCCGCGTCGGAGGCGGCATTTATACCAAAGCGGCAGATGTTGGTGCCGATCTGGTCGGCAAGGTGGAAGCTGGCATCCCGGAAGATGATCCGCGCAATCCGGGAGTCATCGCTGATAACGTCGGCGACAATGTCGGCGATGTGGCAGGCATGGGCGCCGATATCTTCGAATCCTACGTGGGCGCCATCATCGCGACCATTGCAATCGGCGCGACCCTCCTTCCCGAGGGATTGACCATTCTGAAAGCAATGTCCGATGTTCCGGATGAAAGCATCAAATCCATCCTGATGGCCCTCCCGCTCGTTCTCGCGGGAATCGGGCTCCTGGCCTCGTTCATCGGAATAGGCTCGATGCGGGTTCTCAAGCAGTTCTCCCCGGCGGGGGCGCTCCGGTATTCAACGTTTATCGCCGCAGCCGTTTTCCTCGGCGGC
>JBBEEC010000043.1:20233-91363 GCA_040880975.1 Bacteroidota bacterium
GGCGGGGGCGCTCCGGTATTCAACGTTTATCGCCGCAGCCGTTTTCCTCGGCGGCGGCCTCTGGATCATTCGTTCATACGATGTCAGCAACAACGTGTTCTGGGCCGTCTTCTTCGGTACCATCAGCGGTATCGTCATCGGCCTTATTACCGAATATTACACTTCCGGTCCCCCGATCAAACGCATCGGGCTCGCGAGTAAAACCGGGGCCGCGACGAACATCATTCAGGGCCTGGCGGTCGGACTGGAGTCCACAGCTCTCCCGGTCATTGCCATCTGTGTTGCCATCTTTATTTCCAACGATGTTGCCGGACTCTACGGCATCGGCATTGCCGCCGTTGGCATGCTCGCAACGGTCGGCATCACCATGTCGGTGGATGCCTACGGGCCCATCGCCGACAACGCCGGAGGTATTTCCGAAATGTCGGGCCTTGGTCCCGAGGTCCGAAAGATCACCGATGGTCTCGACGCACTCGGAAACACCACCGCCGCCATCGGGAAAGGGTTCGCGATCGGCTCGGCCGCTCTCACGGCTCTCGCACTCTTCGCCGCTTTCTCCCAGGCAATCGACGCGAATCTCCTGAAAAAAGGATTGTCTCCCCTGCAGATTATCATCACCGATCCACTTGTCGTCATCGGATTATTCCTGGGCGGCGTACTCCCCTTTTTCATCGCGGCACTGA
Organism: Bacteroidota bacterium; assembly: GCA_040880975.1. Lineage (GTDB taxonomy): Bacteria > Bacteroidota > Ignavibacteria > UBA10030 > UBA10030 > JBBDYD01. The sequence continues at coordinate 20,917 of JBBEEC010000043.1, forward strand.
CCATGACCTCTGTCGGCCGTGCCGCCGGAAAGATGGTGGATGAAATCCGCCGACAATTCCGAGAAATTCCGGGCCTACTGGAAGGAAAACCCGGAGTCAAACCGGATGCTGCCCGGTGCGTGGATATCTCGACAAAAGCGGCATTGAAAGAAATGATCATCCCGGGAGTCTCTGCAGTGATCGCTCCTGTCATTGTCGGATTCACGCTCGGCCCGGCAGCCCTCGGCGGGATGCTGGCCGGAGCCACGGTCACCGGCGTGCTCCTCGCGTTGATGATGGCCAACGCGGGCGGCGCATGGGATAACGCCAAGAAAGCAATCGAAAAAGGAGAAGTCGAAGGCGAACAAAAAGGCTCAGACGCCCACAAAGCAACCGTTGTCGGAGACACCGTTGGCGATCCGTTCAAAGACACATCCGGACCGTCGATGAATATTCTGATCAAGCTGATGTCTGTGGTTTCGCTCGTTATCGCACCATTGCTGTAATTTCCAGTTTTCAATTGCAGATTTTGTTGTTGATAGATTGGCAATTGAAAATCGACAATTGACAATTCAAGAGGATAATCAACGAATCACCCCTGCCTTCCACTCTGTGAGAGGGCCAATCATCAATAAAGTCCAAAGGGCATTTATGGAACTACGAAAAAAGATCTACGAGACAACGTTCATAGCGAACGCAACGCTCGATGATGCACAGATCGATCAGATCATCGATCGATTCAAGGAATTCCTGACCAAGAACGGTTCGGAGATCCGCATCCTGGAGAAGTGGGGCCGCAAACGCCTCGCGTATCCGATCGAGAAGAAGAACAACGGGTTTTACACCATCTGTGAGTTCAACGCTCCCGCGGATATCATCGCGAAACTCGAGCGCTATTATGCACTCGACGAGAACATCATGCGGTTCCTGACTGTTCAGCTTTCGGAGAAACTTATCAAAGCGCGCCAGGAACAGGAACGCAAAACAGCGGCCGAATTGGCTGCTGCAGCCGCGGCCGTCCCCGCTGGCACTGCTGCCGCTCCGGTTGCCGCTCCGGTTGCCGCTCCAGTTGACGCTGTTCCGGTTCCTCCCCCCCCTGCCCCGGTGCCCGTTCCCAAGGCAGAAACGAAGGCTGTACCCCCGGGATCCCAGAATGATCAGGATGTTGAGGACAACGTCGCATGATCCCACGCCTCTCATCAATCCTTTCAATTTTCTTCATGGAGAATAAGCAATGAGACGACCACCAGTCGGACGCACCGGATCACGGGATTCACGGACAGGCGGCCCGCGGGGAGTAAGAGGCCCGAGGGGCTCTTCCCGAACTCAACAGATCCGCAAAAAACGCGTCTGTAGATTCTGTGAAACCAAAGACACCTATATCGAATATAAGAACGAGAAGCGGCTGCAACGGTTCATTTCGGAGCAAGGCCGGATTATTCCCAAGCGCATCACCGGCACCTGCTCACGGCACCAACGCATGCTGGTCCAGGCCATCAAACGGGCCCGGCACCTCGCATTGCTGCCGTACGTTTCCGAAGCTGTAAAGTAACCCGAACCGAACGTTGCCCTCAAGGAGCAGACCTATGAAAGTCATTTTACGTCAGGATTTTGAAACACTGGGGAACATCGGCGACATCGTGGATGTCAAAGACGGTTACGCCCGAAATTATCTGATCCCCAGAAATATCGCCTTTCAAGCCACGGAAGGCGGAATGCAGAGGCTTGAAGAGGAAAAGAAGCAGGTGGTGAAACGCGGCGAGAAGCAGCGGAAGGAATCCGAGAATCTGGCCGCTGAATTGGCAAAGCTCTCGATCACGATCAAAATGAAAGTCGGCGAGGACGAAAAACTCTTCGGATCAGTTACTTCCCAGATGATCGCCGATGCGGTCGTGGAAAAGGGAACAAAGATCGAAAAGAAGCAGATCGAGCTCGAGGACTCCATCAAATCCCTCGGTATCTACGACGTGCCGGTGAAACTCTCTGCAGGAGTGACCGGTACCGTAAAGGTATGGGTGGTGCGGGAATAGAAACAGCACAATCCGCTTCCCCGACGCCGGCCCTCCAAGCCGGCGTTTTTTTTTGCTGAGATTGTGATTGACTTCGTTATTCGAAATTGAGCGTTCAATATTCGACATTTCTTCTTATTCACCCATAGAAAAGAAATATCGAATGTCGAACTTCGAATTCTCAATGTCGAAGTGATATTCAGGCCCCCTCGTTTCTTGACTTTTTAGGGCAAAAATGAGTAACTTTGAAACATTGAAGAAATGATGTTCGCCTTCTCTTTTCCCCTGCTTTTTTCCAAAGGAAGTAGTTCACCATGGCTGAAAAACGGACTCAGTCGCTCGACGAAGTGACCATACGCTTCGCGGGCGATTCCGGTGACGGTATGCAGTTGACCGGCATGCAGTTCACTAACACCACCGCCCTGCTGGGCAACGACCTGAGCACACTCCCCGACTATCCTGCTGAAATTCGCGCCCCGCAAGGGACGTTGTTCGGAGTAAGCGGTTTTCAGATTCATTTCGGCAGCAAGGAAATTAATACACCCGGCGACCAGTGCGATGTTCTGGTTGCCATGAACTCGGCGGCGCTGAAAGTGAATTTGGGCAGTCTCATCGACGGGGGCGCCATCATCGCCAACACCGACGGATTTAACGACAGGAATCTGAAGCTCGCAGGGTATTCCGCCAATCCCCTGAAGGACGGCTCCCTCAGCAAGTTTAGCGTCTTCGAAGTCGACATTACGAAGCTCACCGCACTGGCGTTGCAGGACATGGGACTTTCCACCAAGATTGTCGATCGGTCCAAGAATTTCTTTGCCCTCGGCATGATGTACTGGATGTATAACCGGCCTATTGATTCCACCGTGGATTGGATCAAGAAGAAATTCGGAACCAAACCCGAGATCATGGAAGCAAACGTACGCGTGCTCAAGGCAGGATGGAACTTTGGAGAAACTACCGAGATCTTCGCGGTCCGGTATGAGGTCGCCCGCGCAAAACTTCCCGCCGGCAAATACCGCAATATTACCGGCAACCAGGCGGCTGCCTGGGGGCTGATGGCCGCAGCGCAGAAAGCAAAACTCGATCTGTTTCTCGGAACGTACCCCATCACCCCCGCCAGCGATATTCTGCATGAACTGGCGGTGTACAAAAACTTCGGTGTAAAGACCTTCCAGGCCGAGGACGAGATCGCAGGGATCACTTCGGCGATCGGCGCGGCCTTTGGCGGCGCACTCGGGGTCACGACGACAAGCGGACCGGGTGTTGCTCTGAAAACTGAAGCCCTCGGACTCGCTGTGATGTTGGAATTGCCTCTTGTTTGCTGCAATGTTCAGCGCGGCGGACCAAGCACAGGATTGCCGACGAAAACCGAGCAAGCTGATTTAATGCAGGCGATGTACGGACGTAACGGTGAAGCTCCGATCCCCATTGTCGCAGCGTCAACTCCCGCTGACTGTTTTGACGCCGTTTTCGAGGCGGCCCGAATCGCTCTCAAGTACATGACCCCGGTCTTCTTCATGTCTGACGGCTACCTGGGAAACGGATCGGAACCGTGGCTTATTCCGGACTACGACAAACTCCCCGACATCTCAAAGAAATTCCGTACCGAACCGGAAGGCTTTCTGCCGTACTTGCGCGACGAAACAACGCTTGCCCGCCCGTGGGCAATTCCCGGAACCCCGGGCCTGGAGCACAGGATCGGCGGACTGGAAAAACAGGATCTGACAGGCAACGTCAGTTATGACCCGGAAAATCACGAACACATGGTCAAATTGCGGGCTGAAAAAGTCGACCGCATTGCAAACGACATTCCGGCGGCTGTTGTCGACGGCGAACCGGAAGGTGAATTGCTCGTCGTCGGTTGGGGCAGCACGTACGGAGCCATCCGCAGCGCCGTGGGTCGTGTTCGGGAGCAGGGGATGAAGGTCTCCCACCTCCACCTTCGCCATCTGAATCCGATGCCGAAAAACACGGGCGAGGTGCTCTACAAATTCAAACACGTCCTGGTTCCCGAGATGAATCTCGGACAGCTCTCCAAGATCCTCCGGGCCAAGTATCTGGTTCCCACGCTGGGCTTGAACAAAGTGCAGGGACTTCCCTTTAAAGCGATGGAACTGGAAAAAGCAATCCTCGATATTCTGAAAGGCACGAAATGAGCAAGCAGGTCGAAGAAGCAATCGCGTCTGTTCCGGTTGAAGGGAAAAAATACTCGGCGAAAGACTTCCAGAGCGATCAGGATGTCCGGTGGTGCCCTGGATGCGGAGATTATTCCATCCTGGCCCAGACCCAGCGTGTGATGCCCGATCTCGGGATCCCGCGTCACAAAATGGTGTTCGTTTCCGGAATCGGCTGTTCGAGCCGGTTCCCGTACTACATGGAAACCTACGGCTTCCATGGTATCCACGGAAGAGCGACTGCCATCGCTTCGGGATTGAAAATGGCACGCCCCGACCTTTCGGTCTGGGTGGTCACCGGCGACGGTGATGGGCTCAGTATCGGTGGAAACCACTTTATTCATCTGCTCCGGCGCAACCTGGATATCAAGGTCCTCCTCTTCAATAATCAGATCTATGGATTGACCAAGGGTCAGTATTCGCCGACGTCCGAAAAAGGGAAGGTCACAAAATCGACCCCCGTCGGATCCTTGGATTTTCCGTTCAATCCGGCTGCGCTCGCACTCGGTTCAAGCGCTTCGTTCGTTGCGAGAACCCTGGACCGCGATCCGAAACACATGCAGTCCGTCCTCAAACGCGCTGCAACACACCGCGGAACGTCGTTTGTCGAGATTTACCAGAACTGCAACGTTTTCAATGACGGCGCATTCTTCCCGTTCACCGAAAAAGACACCAAAGATGACAATATCGTGACCCTCGAACACGGGAAACCGCTCGTGTTCGGAAAAGAGCGCGATAAGGGCATCCGGCTGAACGGCTTCACGCCGGAAGTGGTTTCGATCAAGGACGGAAAGTTTTCCGTGAACGACCTGCTCGTGCACAATGAAACAGATACGACACTCTCGTTCATTCTGGCGGACATGACCTATAAACCCAACCTGCCGAGGCCGGTCGGAATCTTTCTCTCGGTTGATCGCGCATGTTATGAAGAAGAGATGGGCCGGCAAATTTCCGCTGCGGTCGAGAAACGCGGTGCCGGAGATATGAAGAAACTTCTCAATTCCGGAGAAACTTGGGTCATTCATTGACGAATGACCTGCGCGACGCAAACGTTCAGGGTGTGATCTCCCAGGGGGTCACACCCTGTTTCATTTCCATCCTGCAATGAAACAACACCTCGAACAACTTCGACGCGGTCTCGATTCGTGGCAGACGATCATCCTCACGACACATGTCAGCCCCGATTGCGACGGGCTGGGGAGTGAACTTGCCTTCGCCGCCTTCCTCCGAAAACGGGGAAAGACCGTCTCGATCATCAATTGCAGCGAAACACCCGAGCCGTACCGTTTTCTTGACCCTCAGGGATCGATTCAACAATACGACCCCTCCCGGCATGATCGCCTCATTGCGGAAACGAATGCCATCATCGTCCTCGATACGAACCAGCCCGGCAGGCTGGCAACCATGGCCGCTCCGGTCCTGGCGAGCAAAGCGGACAAGGTCGTGATCGATCACCACCTTGACGCCGAACCGTTTGCCAATCTCCTTCTGATCGATGATTCTTCCGCAGCCACCGGGGAGATCGTCTACAAGATCCTCGAAGAACTCGGCGGCGTGCCAGTCGACCGGAATTCCGCCGAGGCCCTTTACATCGCTGTCATGACGGACACCGGTTCGTTTCGCTTTCCGAAAACCGATGCCGACCTCCATCGCATGATCGCGGCTCTCATCGAACAAGGAGCTGATCCCGTCCAGGCCTACCAGAATGTGTACGAACAGGATTCGCCCGATCGGGTTCGACTGCTTGGGAAAGCACTGAACGGACTGGCAACGGCTCATGGAGGGGCTGTCGCGTACATCACCGTCTCCGCAACAATGTTCAAGGAAACGTCAACAAGCGAACCTGATGTTGAGCGCTTTGCCCCCTACCCTTTACGACTCAAAGGGGTAAAGATCGGCTTTATGTTCACAGAATTGCCCGGAATGATCAAGATCAGTTTTCGCTCGAAAGGCGACATTCCAATCAACAAGCTGGCTCAGGAGTTCGGGGGAAACGGACACAAGAACGCCGCGGGAGCGAGAATTCCCGGGGGATCTCTCCCGGAGGTTATTGAAAAAGTTGTCGAACGGGCCGGACACTATTTACCAAAATGAGGATTTCATGAAACTCTCGGTTCAGGTCACTCCGCCCGAACGGGCTCATGTTGATGTACTTGCCGTGTTCCTTCACTCGGACGACTCCGTGTTACGCAAGGACATAAAAGCCCTCGGTTCGGCTTTTGGTTCATCACTCTTCTCTCCAACCGTCTCCGGGGATTTCAAGGGGAAGGAAAAAGAATCAGCGCTCATATATTCTGAAACATCCGGCGGGCCAAAACGGATTCTCCTCATCGGATTGGGTGAGAAGAAAAAAGCCACGCATGAGACATTCCGAAGAGCTGCCGCCCGGGCCGCGAAGCGATGTTTTGAGCTGAAAGTCCGCACCATGGGATTCATGATCCCCCTCATGCCCAAAGATGTGTTCCGGACTGTCCTGGCAGCCGGGGAAGGCGCATCGCTCGGCCTCTACCGTTTTGACAAGTACATCAGCAAACCCGCGGAAGACCGTCACGCCATTGGAGAACTCGTCCTGCTGACCTCCGATCGAAGGTCAGCCGCCGAAGGAGAAAAGGCCCTTGCACAAGCCTCGATTGTGGCTCAAGCAGCAATGTTCGCGAGGGACCTGTCGAACGCCCCCGGAAATGAGATCTATCCTGAAACGCTCGCGAAGGCGGCGATTGAGTCCGGCAAGAAATCAGGCTACAAGGTAAGGGTGATGGAGAAAGCTGAAATAGAAAAACTCGGAATGGGCGGAATTATCGGCGTTAGCCAGGGAAGTTCACGTCCGCCTCGTTTCATTGTGATGGAGCATAATAAGAGCGCGAAGAAAACAGTTGTTCTGGTTGGAAAGGGAGTCACGTTCGATACCGGCGGCATTTCCATTAAACCGTCGGCGGGGATGGCGGAAATGAAAATGGACATGGCGGGAGCGGCTGCAGTTATCGGAACAATGGAGGCGGTCGCACGGCTGAAGCTGCGTGTGCATGTTGTCGGGCTCGTTCCCGCTGTCGAAAATATGCCCGGAGGCAATTCCGTACGGCCGGGTGATATCCTGCGGCATTATAACGGCAAAACATCCGAGGTTGACAATACGGATGCCGAGGGCAGATTGATCCTCGCGGATGCCCTCGGATATGCGGAAAAATTCAAGCCTGCAGCCGTGATTGACCTTGCCACCCTGACGGGAGCATGTGTTGTGGCGCTGGGGCATCATGCGACGGGCATGATGGGGAACAACGACGCACTGATGGTGAAGCTCAAAACCGCCGGAGAGGCGACCTACGAACGCGTCTGGCAACTTCCGCTTTATGACGAGTACGAAAAACAGATCAAGAGCGATGTCGCAGACGTCAAGAACGTCGGCGGCCGGTGGGCCGGAGCGATCACCGCCGGGTGGTTTCTCAAAAAGTTCATCGGCGACTATCCCTGGGTGCACCTCGACATTGCAGGCACCGCGATGATGGAGGAGAATGGAGACTATACACAGCGCGGCGGATCCGGAGTCGGAGTGAGGCTCTTAGTGGAGTTTCTCAAGGCGTGGAAATAGACAGCTTGTTTAAGCTTTGGATGGAATAGTGGAAATCTTTGGATCCTTTGCAAATCTGGAATCAGCGTGAAACCTGCATGAATCGGTGAAAAGCACTCGTGCAATCTAAAACCCTCGAACGTGACCTGAGATCATTGACATCTGGGGGATGTTTTTTTGATCAACAGACTCTTCAGCAATACAGCAGTGACCGATGTTGGTACAAGGTAATGCCGTTATGCGTTATCCTGCCAACATCGGCAGATGAGGTCTCAGCCATTGCCGCGTATTGCAACGAGCGCGGAGTTCCCTTGATTCCAAGGGGAGCAGCGACCGGACTCGCGGGCCAGGCGATCGGAATGGGCGTCATTCTGGATTTTACAAAATCCATGAATGACATTCTCTCGTTTGATAGTGACAGCGTTTCAGTTCAGCCCGGGTTGGTACTCGGAACATTGAACCAAGAACTCGCAAAAAGTGGTAGATTCTTCCCGGTGGATCCGGCAAGTGCGGCGGAATGCACTTTGGGCGGAATGATTGGCACGAATGCTGCGGGAGCGCACGGATTGCGATATGGGGCGACAAAGGACCATGTTCGATCGTTGACCATCGTCCTCTCAAACGGAGAGCAGGTTGACCTGAACCACCCCTTCACGAATGGATCCGGCACTCCTTTCTTCGGCAGAATCACGGGGACGCTTGCGCCCCTGCTCCGGGAGAATGCTCAAACGATCAAAGCCCGGTTTCCGCCCGTTCGAAAAAACTCCTCCGGGTATAATCTCAAGGATGCTGTTGCCGGCAAAGATATTGATCTTCGGAAGCTGATTGTTGGTTCTGAGGGAACCCTGGCGATCGTGGTGAAAGCCACTCTCGCCACGATGGTCAAACCTCTTCATCGCGGAGGCGCTTTAATCTATCTCAGCAGCTACGATCATGCGACAGAGGCGACCTTGCTGGCCCTCGAGCTGGGGCCGTCAGCGATTGAGATTCTGGATCACACCTATGTTGCGCTCGCAAAAGGATTCAAACCGGAAATCGACCGTTTGATCCTCGGCGGGGCCAAAGCTCTTCTCTATGTGGAATTCGAAGGAAACTCCGGCCAGGATGTTCAACAATCGATCATCAGGCTCAACAGGGTGGTCCCTCTCAGCCATCCGTTAAAGTTTTTGCCCATGACCACAGAGGAGGAACTTTGTAACCTGTGGGAGTTGCGGGAGCAGGCAAGCCGTGTCATCAATGCGGGAACAAGAACGAGCAAAGCGTCGTTCATAGAAGATGTCGCCGTTCCCCTGGAAAACCTGCCGCACTACATCACGGGCCTGGGGCGGATCCTCAATAACTACGGAATTGAGTTCAGCCTTTACGGACATGCAGGGACGGGCAATATCCATTGTGCGACGTTTGTCGATCTCACCGACCTTCGCCATTACCGGGTCATCGACACAGTTGCCTTGGAAGTATACGATCTTGCCATCAGCCTGGGTGGAACCCTCTCCGGTGAGCACGGCGATGGATTCGTCCGCACTCCGTTCCTTCAGCGGCTCTACGGAGCGGAAGTGTACGAACTGTTCCGAACGGTCAAACGCACCTTTGACCCAAACAATATTCTTAACCCCGGTAAAATAATCGGTGATCAGCATGCAACCATTCTCCACGACCTCCATCTCTCGTAAGACCCTCGCGGCCCTGCTCTTTGGCTCTTCCATGCTCTTCCCGCAGAGCGAACCTCAGCGCATGCCCGCGGCACAACGTGCCGCCTCGATTTCCTTCGAGGCTATTCCCTTGTTTTCTCCGGTTGACAGCACGACATCCGTAGTGCATATTCATTACAGAATCCGGGAGAATTTCTTTATCGTGCTTCGGAACATCGAATCGCTTCTTCCCAATGATTTCCTGGCCAAAGGCGATCTCCTGATCGAGCTTCGGGACAACAAAGGCGTTTCCGTAGGGCGCCACATTCGTTCCATTGTTCTGAAGAAGGACCGGATGCCGGGTGAGAATGACATCTCCAATGATCTTCAGGGAGCTGCATCTTTTTCCGTCCCTCCCGGAGTCTACTCGGTATTCTTCAATGTCGAAGACCGCCAGTCCCAACGCTCGTTTACAAGCAAAGAGAAGACGGTGACAGGCCGACGGCACCTGAGCGGGTTCGATGTTTCAGCACCGGTGTTTGTTTCCGGCCCTCCTCCAGATACGGCGCAAGGGGCTTCGTTTCAGGTCTTGAATCACGGGACGGATGTTTTTTTCGGCGAGGGCGGGGGCATGCTGTTCTCTGTTTGGGCTCCTTCAGCCGCTTCCCCCATTTCCGCGGGCTATGTATTGGGCTTGCAGCCTGAGTTCAAAGGGCTGGATTCGTTCGAGATGCGGGGAAATGAGATTCTCGTCATGGATGGAATACCGGACCTGATACCCGGGCAGGAAGATACGCTTACGTCACAATCGAACATGGTCAGGTACCTTGTGCAGCCCGCAGATCCGCGATGGAAAACCGTCTATATCCCATTGCCTTTGCAAAGCCTACAACCGGGAAAAGTGCAGGCAAAGGTCGACGTTTCATCTGGAACGGCTTCAAAGACTCTTCAACCACAATTCCGCGTCCTTTGGCTCAATCAACCGCTCTCCCTCAGGGACCCGGACCTCGCCATCGATGCCTTGCAGCATATTGCCACGACCGAAGAACTGGATGCGTTGAGATCTCTCTCGCAATCGAAATCCGCTCAACTCTTTTTTGATTTCTGGGGGAAAAAAGACCCCGACACTTCAACGGCCTATAACGAAATGATGGCCGAATACTACCGAAGAGTCGATGCTGCCATCCGTCAGTATTCAACGCCGAAGGACGCCAACGGGTACAAAACCGACCGGGGACGCATTCTCATCCTTTACGGCACACCCACAAACAATGAACGCGTCTTTTCACCCACCCAGCCCCCCCGGGAGGTGTGGACCTATCCTACGGTCAAGCGCCGGTTTGTTTTTGAGGATCGACGAAGAAACGGGATGTACGCTCTTATCGCAGTGGAGAATTTGTGAAGCCGGTACTCGCAATAACCATCGGGGATTTCAACGGAATCGGGCCTGAGGTTGCCATCAAGGCCGCGGCGCATTCGACCATCCGCACGAAATGCACTCCATTGCTCGTGGGTCCGCTCAGCGTTTTTGAGCAGGTGAATTCCAGACTAAAGCTGAAAGCCAAACTTCAAAAAGCCGCTGCAATGCTCCCGCAGCAAGGGTCGGCTATTCCGGTGTTCGATGTAGGAGACGGGATCGGCGCCGATATTGAATACGGCAAACCCACACGGGCATCGGGCAAATCGGCCGGGATGGCCATTGAAACAGCGGTGAACCTTTGTCTCACGGGGAAAGCGACCGCCATGGTGACCGCTCCTGCTTCCAAGGAGGCACTAAGCATGGCCGGCTATAATTTCCCCGGACAAACCGAAATGATAGCCCTTCTTTCAAGGTCGACCAAAGTGGCCATGATGCTCGTTTCCAGCGGCTTGCGCGTGGGACTGGTGACCATCCACGTTCCTGTTCGTTCCATCACAGAGCACGTCACGGCAGAGAAGATCGTTGAGAAGATGGGAGTGATCCTCGAATCATTGAAACGCGATTTCGGCATCGCCGACCCGAAACTCGCCGTCCTCGGGCTCAATCCGCACGCCGGTGAACACGGAGTCATTGGCAACGAAGAGCAAAGCATCATTCTCCCCGCGCTTGAGCAGGCCCGGTCAATTGGAATCAAGGCCGAAGGCCCTTTTTCTGCCGATGGATTCTTCGGGCAAAAAACCTTTAGACGTTTTGATGCCGTCGTAGCAATGTACCACGACCAGGGGCTCATTCCGCTGAAAATGCACTCATTCGGAAAAGCCGTGAATTTCTCGGCAGGATTAACGATTATACGGACGTCGCCTGACCACGGCACGGCATACGATATTGCTGGAAAGGGAAAAGCGCGGCTGGACAGCATGCTGGAAGCGATGAAACTCGCCATGCAAATCGCCAAAAATCGTCATGATTGAACTTCAAAACGTCTCCGTTTCCTTTGACGGACAGCTCGTGCTTGACCGTGTCAATTTTTCTGTGAAGAGCGGAGAGTTCGTTTATCTGGTCGGGCCCACAGGCGCGGGCAAAAGCTCCTTGCTGCGGCTCATGTATTTGGATCTCAAACCGGGGTCGGGGCATGTCAAAGTTGCCGGATTCGATTCCACAACCGTCAGGGGCAAAGAGATCCCCTTTCTTCGCCGGCGGCTTGGCGTGGTATTCCAGGATTTCAAGTTGTTGGACGACCGCGACGTGTACGACAACGTTGCGTTTGCACTCTATACAACGAATGCCCGGCGGAGCGAGATCAAGAAGCGCGTGTTACTGGCGCTGGCGGACGTCGGCTTGAGCCACAAACGGCTGCAGATGCCCCATGAGCTTTCCGGTGGGGAGCAGCAGCGAGTGGTCATTGCGAGAGCGATCGTAAATTCGCCGCCGTTACTCTTGGCAGATGAACCAACCGGCAACCTCGACCCGGCTTCATCCAACGAAATCATGGAATTACTGCTGAAGATCAACATGCGCGGCACGGCCATCCTCATGGCCACCCATAACTACGAACTGGTCAAGAAATTCCCCGCAAGGATCGTGCAACTGAAAGACGGAAAGCTGGTGGAAGTGGAGTTGAAGGACAGAAGATAGCGAACAGTGAACGGTGAATCGTTAACCTTGAACTTTGAACCTGGAACATCAAACCTATCTTACCTGCTCAACCCTTCTGATCTCTGCATGATCAATCATCAACGCTCTTTCGATCCCCGCCCGTACAGTCATGATGGAAAGCGGGCAGGATACGCAGGAGCCGGTAAGGCGAACCTCAACGATCCCGTCTTCGGAAACCCGCACTAATTCCACATCTCCCCCATCTTCGCGCAAATACGGGCGAACACGTTCCAGCGTCTTTTCAATTGATGCGGCAGCGATCATGATGTTCAGGTATTGAGCAGAATTTCGACTTTCGGCATCGGCGGGGACATGACGTTCTGAATGCTGATCTGGGCCGCAAGTCCGCGCGCAATGGCGCGAATACTCTGGCTATGTTTTGAATCGGGTTCACCGACCACTATGGGGACGCCTTTGTCACCGCCGATCCGGATACCCGTATAGATCGGAATCTCTCCCAGAAAAGGCACTCCGAGCTCCGTCGCTGTTTTCGAGCCGCCCCCGGAATCAAAAATGTTCTCACGTTGTCCGCAATGACTGCAGATGTAATAACTCATATTCTCAACGATCCCAAACACCGGAACATTCACCTTTGTGAACATCACGAGCCCCTTGCGCGCGTCAGCCAGCGCCACGTCCTGCGGGGTCGTTACGATGACGGCACCGGTAAGCGGAATTGTCTGCACGAGCGTAAGCTGAATGTCTCCCGTCCCGGGAGGCAGGTCGAACACGAGGTAATCCAACTCTCCCCAGTCCACATCGGACAGGAATTGCTTCACGGCACCACTCGCCATAGGTCCACGCCAAATGACCGCTTGCATCGGGTCGACCAGAAATCCTATCGACATCACTTTCACTCCGTACTTTTCAATCGGTATGAGCTTCTGGTTCATCATTTTCGGTTTTTCGTTGATGCCAAACATCAGCGGGGCGCTTGGCCCGTACACATCAGCATCGATCAACCCGACCTTCGCCCCCTCAAGGGCCAGAGAAACTGCCAGATTCACGGCCACCGTTGACTTCCCCACACCTCCCTTTCCGCTCGCCACAGCAATCGTGTTCTTTACACCCGGAATAATGGCGTCTTTCCGGTCGTTGGAATGCGACACAACATTCGACGTCATCTCGATGCTCACCTTTCCGACTCCCGGAATGGCCTCCCGAACGACGCGCTCTGCATCTGCCTTGAATTGGTCCCGGACCGGGCACGCAGGAGTGGTCAATTCTAATCGGAAACTGACGTCTTTGCCATTGATTTGAAGGTCCTTCACAAATCCGAGAGTGACGATGTCCCTGTGCAGATCGGGATCCTGGACCTTTTTTAGCGATTGCAGGATGTTTTCTTTGTTCAACTCAGCCATGAACTCTCCTTAACTTCAGAATGGTTACAAGAATGAATACTTAATATAGGCAAATAACGGACTTTGTTCAACGGATATCGAACGCATCCTGCCCATTTTCCCTTTCCATCTTTCATCATCCATCTTCCCTCCCCCTCAACCTTTGATCACTCCGATCGGAATCAGTCTCGCTACTTTCTTTGCAATACCCGCGTTGTGAACCACGTCTACGACAGCGCTCACATCTTTATACGCGCTCGGATTCTCTTCAGTCAATCCGCTCTTTGACGCGCCGCGGACATGAATACCGCGCTCCTTCAGTTGCTTCAACAACTCTTCTGCCGTGATATCCTTCTTCGCGGCTGTTCGGCTCTTTGCACGCCCTGCCCCGTGGCAAGAAGACCCGAATGTCTCCTCCATCGCTTTTTCTGTTCCAACCAACACATAGGATGACGTGCCCATGCTTCCCGGAATCAGCACGGGTTGACCGACATCGGCATATTGTTTCGGTATTTCGGGCCGCCCGGCCGGGAATGCCCTCGTTGCCCCCTTTCGATGCACAAGGACCCGCATCCGCTTCCCGTTGACGGTGTGCTCTTCGACTTTGGCTATGTTATGTGCAACGTCATAGACAATCCGTAAATCGCCGCTACGAGTGATCCGCCGAAACGCCTCTCTGGTCCAATGCGTGATCATTTGCCGATTTGCAAACGCGAAATTCGCTGCGGCCGCCATGGCCCGCAGGTAAGTCTGACCCTCTGGCGAGCGAATTGGCACGCAGGCAAGCTGCCGATCGACCACATGGATTCCATAGTGCTGCATTGCAGACTGCATCGAATCCAGGTAATCGGTACACACCTGATGTCCCAGTCCCCTCGACCCAGTATGGATCAGCACCGTCACCATTCCTTTTTTCAAACCGAACACCCGGGCTGCTTCCTCATCAAAGATCTCATCAATGTGCTGAACCTCGGCGAAGTGATTCCCGGAACCGAGCGTTCCCAGCTGATCCTTTCCCCGCTGTTTCGCACGCTTGCTCACTTTGGACGGATCGGCGTCCTCGAGGCAGCCATTCTCCTCGATGAAGTTCAAATCATCCGGCGTCCCATATCCCGCCTGCACAGCCCACCGGGCACCGTTTCGCAGCACGTCGTCCAGCTCATCAAGCGACATCGACACAATCCCACTCTTGCCTGTTCCGCATGGTATGTCGCGGAACATCTGATTGAGAAGTGGTTCAATAGCAGGCCGCACCTCGTCAACATGCAACGAAGACGCAAGCAGACGCACGCCGCAGTTGATGTCGAAGCCGACGCCGCCGGCAGAAACCACTCCGCGTTCCATATCCGCCGCGGCAACGCCGCCAATGGCAAATCCGTACCCTTGATGGGCATCCGGCATGGCAAGCGAGCGCCCCACCATTCCCGGTAAAGTCGCCACGTTCGCCACCTGTCCCAACGTCAGATCATGCTCAATCGCTTTTATCAGCGTCTCGTCCGCATAGATCAATCCCTCCACCAGCATTCCCTTCTGGTGGGATTTCGGGACAACATATCGATAGGGTCCAATCTGTTTCAGCATAATGATCAGATGTCCACAAACACCTTCGCCCGCACGAGGCCCCCTTTTTCCGTGATCGAAAGTTGATGATACGTTATGGCCTTCACATCAAGCTTGAAGACGTGTTTTGCGGGATCAAGCCTCTCACCCTTGAACGTACCTTTCAAGGACGTGCCTTTCATTTCATCAATGACCAATTGGGCCACGATGAACCGCTCGGCATCAAGGGCGAAGATGACTTCGGAAAGCAGGCGAACGAGGAGTTGTTCGGGATCCGATGCCTGCAGGTCCACGGGGCGGCTTGCTTGCCGGCTCACGGCGGCAGCATCGACGATCACCGATAGAAGGGCGAGCACAGATTGACGGAAGGCATCGCTCAAAGTCTCTCCCCACGCTTCAAGGCCAAGGTCAGCGGGATGTTCCAGTATGCGGTATCCGGCTTCCATAGCGTTTTGCCTTCTTCACATGAGCGATTTTCCTGTCAGGATCTTTAATGCCTCAAGATACAATGCAGACGTCTTAAGGATGATCTCCTGAGGGAGTTTCGGTCCGGGGGGTTTCTTGTTGAAGTTGATCGAAAGAAGATAGTCGCGGACAAACTGTTTGTCGAAACTTGGTTGACCCTTTCCCGGTTCATACTTGTCGCGGGGCCAAAAACGTGATGAATCCGGCGTAAGAAGTTCGTCAATGAGGATCACTTCCCCCTTCTCATCCAATCCGAACTCCATTTTGGTGTCTGCGATGATGATTCCCTTCTCTTCGGCAAGCTTCGTTGCCCGACGGTAGATCGCGATCGATATCTCCCGCACTTTTTCTGCGGTTTCTTTTCCGATAACCTGCG
Organism: Bacteroidota bacterium; assembly: GCA_040880975.1. Taxonomy (GTDB): domain Bacteria; phylum Bacteroidota; class Ignavibacteria; order UBA10030; family UBA10030; genus JBBDYD01. Next base: position 37,092 of record JBBEEC010000043.1, read on the forward strand.
TCATTCGCTCAAAAGGAATATTCTCGTCGTGGACCCCCACTTCTTCTTTTGTCGCAGGAGTGAAGATCGGCTCCGGGAGCTTTGAAGACTCTACAAGTCCGATTGGCAGTTTTACTCCGCAAACGGTACCGGTCTCTTTATACGCATTCCAGCCTGATCCCGAAAGGTATCCTCGGACGACACATTCCACCGGCAACGGTCTGGTCTTCTTCACCCACATTGTGCGGTCCCTCAACGTATCCCAGTGAGGTTTGCACGATGACGGAAAATCATAAATAATGGTGGAACGAAGATGGTTGGGGACGATATCGGACGTCTTCTCAAACCAGAATTCTGAAATCTGCGTCAGCACCTTCCCCTTGAAGGGAATTCCTTGCGGCATGACGACATCGTAGGCGGAAAGCCGGTCCGTTGCCACAAGGAGCATCGAATCTTCCACATCATAGATATCTCTGACTTTGCCCCTCCGCACAGACCCAAGACCCGCAAGATTCGTTTCTCTAATGACCTGCTCCATGGCGAAAGACACGAAATGTTTTCCTTTTACACGAATTGAGTGGAAACGGTCATCGCTGCACTAAGCCGCCGAAGATACTGGCTTCGAGGGATCTCCGTTACGCCGAGGGTCGCAAGATGCGGAGTGAGAAACTGCGTATCCAGGAGAGTGAATTTGCGTTCCCGCAGGCGTTCCACCAGGAACACCAATGCGCACTTTGAAGCATCCCGTTCCAGCGAGAACATGGACTCCCCAAAGAACGCTCCGCCAATGGAAACTCCATAGAGTCCACCGGCAAGCCGGCCGTCTCTCCAGGCCTCGACGCTGTGCGCATGACCCAACCGATGGAGGTTCAGATAACTCCGCACGATGGCCTCCGAGATCCAGGTTTCGGGTCTTGCCCGGCAGAATGAAAGCACCGCTTCAAAGACGGTGTTCAGCCTTACTTCAAAAGCCCCCTGGCGGATCGTCCTCCGCAAGCTTCTGGAAATCACGAGCTCGTCCAACTCGAGGATCCCTCTCGGATCCGGCGAAAACCAATTGATCTCCCCCGAATCGGAGTCCGCCATGGGAAAGAACCCCTGGCGATAGGCATTCAGCAGAAATTCAGGATCAAGAACACTCGGTGGCTTTGTTCCTCCGTGCATGCCATCCTTACCCTTTGGGGACCTCGACGATCACTTTCCCTATGCTTTGTCTTGACTGAAGGAATTCATGAGCCCGGGGGATCTCAGCAAAAGGGAACGTCGTGCCAACGTGCGGCGCAATGATCTTCTTCTCGTACCAATTCAACAGCTGTTTGGTCGCCCCCTTCAGATATTGCACCTTGTGAGAAAGAAAATACAGGTTGAATCCTATGAGCGAGACGTTGCGGGAAACGATCGAAGGCGGAAATATCAGCGGAACCTGCACAGCTTCCTTGATCATCTTCAGGCGGTTGAGTCCGCCCTTCCCGGCGACGGATGCAAATCCGTACAGAACATATCGCCCCATAGGAGCCAGGAGCTTCCAACTCTTGCGAAATATCGATCCCCCCACGGAGTCCAGGACGATATCGACCCCGTAACCGTCCGTTGCGCGTTTTATCGGAATGGAAAAATCCTCATTCCTGTAGTTCAAAACATGATCTGCCCCTTTGCGTTCAGCTACCAGGAGCTTTTCTGACGACCCGGCGGTTGCAAAAATTTCAAGGCCCAGATGCTTCGCTATCTGAATTGCCGCGAGCCCCACTCCCCCCGCTGCCGCGTGCAATAATAGCTTCTCTCCACGGCGCGCGTGTGCGAGAGTGACCAGGCCGTGATAGGCGGAAAGGAACGCAACCGGAAAAGCCGCAGCTTCCTGAAGCGACATCCGCCTTGGAATCTTCATGACATGATCTTCATGTACACAAACGGATTCCGCATATGCGCCTTGCCTGCTGAACCCCATCACGCGGTCACCCGGCTTGAAGGCACGAACCCCCAACCCTGCTTCCTTTACGATGCCCGAAAACTCGATCCCCGGGACAAACGGCGGATCCGGAATTCCCGGATAGATCCCCAGGCGTGCGAACACTTCTGCAAAATTCACTCCGATGAACCGAGTGCCCACACGCAATTCACGTTCACGTAATGCCCGTTCGGGCACTTCGCTGAGCTCCATGACCGAAGGGGGTCCGAATTTCGTTATAACAAACGCCTTCAAGATGCCTCCTGCAAGAATTGCCGCATACGGTCAGTCCCCAAAGCACGTCCCGACGGCGCGGGCGGCAAGGACGAGCTGTGAGTCCGAAGGAACAGTCCGCAACTTCATGATCGCTTCCTTCACCGGAACGTCTATGACATCGGTTCCCCGCAGACTCACCATATGCCCAAACCTGCCTTCGGATGCGACTTGAAGCGCCATGGAGCCGAACTTTGTGGCAAGGATCCTGTCGTACGGAGTCGGACTCCCGCCGCGCTGAAGGTGACCGAGCACGGTGACTCTCGTTTCCAGGCCGGTTGCCTCGGTGATCCGTTTTGCCACAAGTTCTCCGATGCCTCCAAGCCTGATGGGATCCGTTCGTTTCACATCTTTTTCCTTGATGACGATGTCTCCATCCGCCGGTTTTGCCCCCTCAGCCACGCACACGATGCTGAACCGCCCTCCTCTTCTGCTGCGATTAAGCACATAGTCGAATACTTTGTCCCAATGGAAGGGGATTTCCGGAATCAGAATCACATCGGCCCCTCCGGCGAGTCCGGCGCCCAGGGCTATCCATCCGGCATAACGTCCCATGACCTCGACGACGATCACCCTGTGGTGGGATGAAGCCGTTGTCTGGAGTCGGTCAATGGCCTCCGTTGCGACGGTAAGGGCAGAATCGTAGCCAAAGGTCGCATCCGTTGACGAGAGGTCGTTGTCAATGGTCTTGGGAACGCCGATGAACTTGAGCCCCATGTCCGTAAACTTGTCGACAATATGCATGGTCCCGTCACCGCCGATCGCGATCATTGCATCCAACCCCCACTCCTTATAATGCTTGATGGCCCGGAACGAGCAGTCCTGAACCTCGATCCCCGCCGGGGTTTCGACCGGATAGTGGAACGGGTCACCCTTGTTCGAAGTCCCGAGGATTGTTCCTCCAATATGGAGGATACCGCTGACATCGCCGGGGGTCAGTTCCCGACATTTCCCCTCGACCAACCCCTCGAAACCGTCTTCAACACCAAGCACCGTTGCGCCAAAATAGGACATGGCAGGTTTGGCAACGCTTCGGATGACAGCATTGAGCCCCGGGCAATCACCACCGCCCGTAAGGATTCCGATACGTTTCAGTTGCTTCATATTTCCTCAAGGAATGTCGTATGGAAGATAAAGAAAAGTCGATGCGGATTCCAGAAAGCGGCGGATGGGAAGGTACAAAAAGGCCCCTTTCAGATGAGAAAGAGGCCGTATGTGCGTTCAAGATCTGGTTATGCTGACGCTGGTGCGGAACTTGCGTCCCTTTCTTCCATGGCCATCTGGTATTTTTCACCCAACCAGGCGCCGAAAAGATTAAGGCAGAATCCGAGAATTAATCCGAATGCAAGGTACCCGCCCGTAATATGCAGATCCAGCATGAATTCAAGAAACGACCAGTCGAGCAGGACGGCGAGGAACCCCGCAATGGCAGGCTCTTTCAGCGTGACACCGGGCGATTTGTACGCAACAATAAATCCGGTGACGGCAAGGCTGAAGAGGAACGCCCCGAACGCGACATCAAGGCTCACATTGAAGATCGGAGTGACAATGAACACCGCGAGCACGTTTAATGCGAACCCAAGGATCACGCCGACAATCACCCATTTTGCCGAAACATCGGTGAACAGGCGTTTTGTTTCCGTTTCGTCATGGCCTTCGCTTCCCTGCAGCTTTTCGCCAACCCACGCACCGATCCAGCTTAATCCGAATCCGAAAACCAGCAGCAGGATATTGCGCATCAGATCCTGTCCCAGAGCGGCTCCGGTCGCATATAGGAGGATGATCATGAGCAGGGCCACCATTCCTCCTGCAACACTTGCCTCCCTGATCGTGACTCCCGGCGAAGCGTATCCGACGATCACTCCGGATGCAACGAAACCGGCGAGCAGAACGAGCGCCTGAATTGGCGTACTGTTAAATGTGGGAACAACGATCAGAAATGAGGTAGCGGCGATTCCGACTCCCACGGCAACACCAACCAGTACCCATTTCCATTGCAGTTTCGATGGTTGATTTGAACTGCCGTTCATACATCCTCCCTCGTTTGAAGTGAACGTGTTTCTTTGGCTTGGCTAATATTGGAAAAACACTTCCGAAAAGCAAGGAATGTCCGCCGGATGGATCACATTGAGGAAGACTCCCGGACTCTTCCGTTTCGACATTCGACGTGAGAATCCGGAATTTTTACCCATGCCCTGTTCCCAGCCAATTACTTCTCACCGGAGAGCAGATCCAACTGTGCTGAATTTTCCTCCTGCTGTTCCGGTGACTGTAGACTCTTTAAACGGTCGGAGAAACTGCTCAGCTGTTTGTCGGCCCTGTCATAGTTATTCTTTGCGTTATTGAGATGGGTGCCGAGCGTTTCAAAGACGTCACCGAATTTCACCAGCTCCGACGAAAGCCTCTGCAGGTTCTCAAATATTTCACGAGCACTTTTTTCGATTTCCAGGCCTTTCAACCCGAGGGCGACCACACGCAGATGGGCGTAGAAACTGTTCGGGGAGACCGGAACCACATGCTTCTGAATCGCATACGAATACAAACCGGTTTCTTCACCGAACGAATCCTCCTTGATGATGGTCTCATAATAGATATTTTCGGCCGGAATGTACATCAGGGCAAAATCAAACGTTCCTTCGTCCGGACGGATGTATTTTGCCGCGATGGCATCGATATGTTTCTTTACATCCGACGTAAAGGCTCTTTGGGCCGTCTTCCTTTCCTGGTCGGCTGTTGCATCAAGCATCTTCCGAAAATTCTCCAGCGGGAATTTCGCATCCACGGGTACTTTGCCTCCCGCCGTGAGGATCATGGCATCGACCGTTTCGCCGGTCTTAAAACGATGTTGAATGGCGTACGAATTCACGGGAAGCACCTGTTTCAGGAGATCCTCCAGCAGCAATTCCCCTAATCCGCCGCGCAGTTTCGGCGCTTTCAACATGCCTTCGAGCTTCGAGACACTTTGCCCCAGCTCTTTGATCTCCTGCGTCGCGCGGCTCAGTTCCCCGAGCTTCCCCTGCACATCCTGAATGACCCTCGCCGCATTATCGAGACGTTGCCCCACCTGACCCGTCTGCGACGTCATATTATCGAGGTGCTTATTAATATTCTCGGTCGTGTTCCTGAGGCTTGATGCAAGCTCTGCTCGCAGACTGTCCATTTGCTGCTGCATGAAGGTCACGGCCTGCATGCCGTCCTGGGGCCCCGATGTGGACCTTTTGAGTAAAAGAAGGATCACAGCCGCCAAAGCGACCAGCACCAGTCCAATCAGTATCAGAAGAATTGTATCCATAACCTATTGAAGGAAAAATACCGCGATGAGCAGAACGCTCCCTGCAAGAAGAATCTTGCGTGCATTCGGGCGTGACCGTTGCTTAAACGCTCCCCAGTACTTGGCGGCGACAACCATGACCGCGGTCAAAACCGCTGTTGCTGCAAGACATTCGAGCAAAGAGAAACTTCCGCCAACTCGGTCAACAAGACTTTCCATCCCAAAAACCGTTGCATACAGAACCTGGAGATGTCCAACGTAGACGAGCAGCGATTCCCGCCCTGCATCCAGCAGAAACGAATTCTCGGTTTTCCATCGTTGTACCCACAACCGACATCCCGCCAGGAGAAGAAGGACAAGTCCAAACCGCAAGAGGTAGAACAAAGGGTCATTCAACCAGTCGAATCCATCAGAGAACAGCGTCACCCCAAAAAGAGACGGGAATCCAATCAAAACCAGAACAATCCCCGTTCCTGTGACAACACGCGCAAACCGATCCTCTGCTCCCGCAGCGATCATTCGAAGATACGCCATCCCGAGCACGCCGCCCCAAAGGATGAAACCGAGCCATGGGACGAGCGGGAACATCGACATTCGGAAATCGAAATAGGCTCTCGTCGCAGGATGAAACGACCGAATGAAATCGCTTGCGCCCAACAACGATGCACCGAACACGGCAGCCAGGCCCAGAATGAACACAATCGTCGAGAAAGCCTTCTCACTTCGAACAATGATCCGAACTCCAAACAAGAGCAACAGCCCTACAGCGATACAATGAAGGATGTCTGATTGATAGAACGTGTTCCATCCGGATTCCGGCGTATCGAGGATCTTGCCGAAAGAAAATACCGGAAGATGAAGGATGTAACCGATGAACCAGATCAGGCCGATCCGGCTTAACTGCTTTCTGAAACCTGATCCGAAGCTTCTGAATTCCGCGAGTTTGCGTTCGCTCACAACGACAAACACCATCCCCGCCACAAACAGGAACGTGGGGGCAACCAGCCCGTTGATGAAGTTCAGAATCTCAAACCAGGAGGTCTGCTTGAGGCCGGGGATGATGAAGGCATTGAACACATGCACTTCGATCATCACGAGGACTGCCCAACCCCGCAGGAGGTCAATAAAGACGATCCGATCCCTCATCGGCTCAGAGAACGCCCATTTTTTTCCCCACCTTCGCAAAAGCGTCCAGTGCGCGGTCGATGTCCTTCCTGGTTAATCCGGCGGAAATCTGCGCGCGCAGGCGGGCTTCCCCTTTCGGAACGACGGGAAACCACAATCCTTTGATATAAACCCCCGACTTGAGCAACGCCGCGCTCATCTCCTGAGCCGTTGACGCTTCACCGAGCATGATGGCAACGATCGGATGTATTCCCTCGAGGATCCTGAATCCTAATCTTTTGATCTCTCGTCGGAAGTACACCGTATTTTCGTGCAGGCGTTTTACGATGGATTTGTCGCGCGACAGCAGATCGAACGAGGCCATACAGGCCTGAACGATGGCCGGCGGAAGGGAATTCGAAAATGTATACGGCCGGGATTTCTGCCGAAGATAGGAGATCAGTTCTTTTGATCCGCTGATGTAGCCCCCGGAAGCGCCTCCGATGGCTTTCCCCAGCGTTCCTGTCAGCACGTCAACTTTCCCAAGCACGCCGAAATGTTCCGGCGTTCCCCGTCCGGTCTTTCCACATACTCCGATGGCGTGGGAATCATCGACAAACAGCATGGCCCCGTAGCGTCGGGCAAGATCCACGAGTTCCGGAAGCGGGGCCAGATCGCCTTCCATGCTGAAGACACCATCCGTCGCGATGATCCGAAACCGGTAATTCGCGTTCTTGTCCTGTTCCAACATTTGCCCGAGCTGGGCCACATCCCCGTGATTGTAGATCTTTTTGTCGGTCGTTTCCGAACGGCATAAACGCTGGCCGTCAATGATACTGGCGTGATTCAGTCGATCGCTGTAGATCACGTCCTTATACTGGTCAAAGCCGAGTTTTTCGTTGGTCAGCGAGGCAAAGAATCCCTCGTTTGCGGCAAAGCAGGATGAAAAAAGGATGGTGTCTTCCGCCCCGACAAATTTCGAAATTCGTTTCTCCAGTTCGAGGTGAATGGTCTGCGTCCCGCAAAGAAACCGGACGGAAGCGACTCCATATCCGTAGCGTTTGATGCCGTCGACGGCGGCTTTTCGTATTTTCGGATGATTCGACATACCCAGGTAATTGTTGGAAGCCAGCATGACGACTTCCTTGCCCCTGACCTTTACGATTCCGCCCTGGGGGGTCTGAAGAGGAGTTTCGTACTTATAGGTTTTGGATTCTTCCAATCGGGACAATTCTGCGGCGAAGAGTTCGTTGGGATTCATATTGGATGGATGAAAGTCAATGGAGCATGATGGAAATGATCAGGGATGAAGCAGGACCTTGTAGGCGTCGCCCGAACGAATGGCCGCAAAACCGTCGTCAAATCGTTCAAGCGGAAGCCGGTGGGTCACGAAACCGGTTTTGACAAACTGTTTTGCAAGTCCGTTTCGCAACAATGTTTCCATCTGGTCCCACGTCTCAAAGACCCTGCGCCCGATGATTCCATGGACGGTGATCCCGCTGAAAATGATGTTCTTCGCGAAATCCACCTGCATGGTCCCCGACGGAAGGCCCAGAAGGGAAAAAATTCCGCCCATTCTGAGTATCCGGGCAGCGTCTTCATAGGCATGATAACTCCCCGACATCTCGAACGCTGCGTCCACACCGGTCTTGTCTGTTTCCCGCATCACTGTGTCCACGAGGTTCTTTTGTTCATCGGGCAGGGCCATATCAAAGCAATGATCGGCACCGTATTGCCTTGCGAGTGCAAACCGCTTCGAAAGAAGCTTCTCATGCGTGAAGTTGTCGTGGGATGCGTCTGTGACATAGATGCGCTTGGCGCCGGCCCATTTTGCGACAGCCACGGCCATGAGTCCCTGCACGCCGCACCCGAGAATGGCCACGGAGCGGTCTCGCACAGGGGCAGACATCACCGTGTGAGTGGCATTACCCAACGCGTCCATGAAACTGATGATCTCGGGGGGGATCGAGCGGCCAAAGAAAAGTCGAATATTGCGGGCGGGAACCTTCACGTAATCAGCCCACGCTCCGTCATCATGCACACCTTTGATGATGGTGTTGCGACAGACATGGAGTTCTCCCTGCTTGCATTGGTAACACGTTCCGCATGTGATATGCATTTCCGCAGTGGCAAAGAACTTCTTCTGCAGGAAACTGATGAATTTCGGGTCCGATGAGAGCGTTGAGGCAGATTTCCTGCCGACCATACGCTTGAGTTCGCGGTTTGATCGCGCAGCGGCAAGCGCAAGCCGCCCCAGGTGAGTTCTGGCCTTCGTGCCGGCAGCAACAATTTTTCCGCTGAATTCATGCCCAATGGTCACAGGATCCGTCAGCGCCCTCATCATCGCCGTCTGCAAGGAAGGTTTCCCCTGGTAGATGCCGACGTCTGTACCACACACCGCCCCCGCAAACACTTTGATGATGACATCCTCCGGATGTTCAACAGTGGGCTCCGGCTTCGTAACCAGCTGCATCCCCTTCGGCCATTCGGAACCCTCCACCGGCCGGGACTTAACAATTGCTCTCATGGAGTCACTACGAGATTAGTGTTCGCCGTTATCGGTTTTACTTCTTTCTTCTTACTTCTTACTTCTTACTTCTTACTCTTCTTCCAATCCGCATAATTCTTCCTGATATCCTCCAGCACTTCCTTGTCGATCTTGTTGTCGTCTCTGATCCTTACATCGTAGTTTTCCCATCCCATGAAATCCTGAAGGGCCTTCTTTGTCGCCGAGTCAAATACGCCGTTGACCGGGCCGTCATAGAATTTCATGCCTTTATACGGTTCGTCACTCAAAAGGGCCTGCAGCTCCTTGCAAAGCGCCTGATCGATGGCCAACAGGTTGGCGGGATTTGTGCGGAAGAAATACAATTTGTGAAGTTCGTAAAGCCGCTCGAGTTCGCGCAAAGGCCTGGCATGATCATACACGCTGATATCGATGAAATCATCCGTCGTTCCGTCATACCCCGCACCTTTGCGCTTCACAACCAGTGCGGCGGATTGCTCGCCTCTGCGGTCGCCTCCCGCTTTCCCTCCGGCGACAAGGGCCGCCAGCAGCCTGTCGGCAAGCGAACCCTTCGTCGTTTCAAAAGTCCTTGCGATCGCTTCTACTGTTTCTTTGCCGACCAGAATATTCCCCTGGGCGGCGTATCCCTTGCCGGTGATCAGCATGCCTTTGCCGCCTGTCGCTGACCCTGTTCTGCCACCGGCCCAGTCGAAGCAATCCTTGCCGGTCCAACTCGCGGCATTTCCGGAGGCATCGACGATACCGGCCTGGCGTACTTCGCGGGAACTGTCCGTTTGAATAAGAATGCGAAGAGCCTCCGCGGCCGTCGCACCATTGCGCAAGAGGGCAAGGCCCCGCGATCCGTACGAAACATTGACAAACGATTGCGTGGCAATGGCCCCGACGCCGACTTCCATCCAGGGAACGACAGGGCGGACATTCGGAAATTTCGACTGAACCGCGACGCCCACATCGCCGTTCTCCAGATCGACGGCCGCAATGGAAAAGGTCGCGGCGAAGGGATCGGATTCAAAGGATGAGAATTGCGGGGGAAGGAAAAGGAGACTGAGGACAGCGAAAAACACTATGACGTTGGTGCGCATGTTGTTCTCCGAACAATGGTCAGTCTGATGGGAAAACTCCGGCTTGGAAATATACAGACATTTCCCCGTGAAACAAACGGGCAGAATGTCAGGGAGACTTTTTCAATCGGACGGCGAACGAACCGTCCATGCCGTGTTGATGTGGAAGGGTCTCGACGTATCCGTCGGCGTGAACCAGCTGCGGATTGACGAATTGACCCGCGGGTTCAATTTGAAATTCCGGATGCTCTGCGAGAAACGAGCGGACAAGTTCGATATTTTCTTCGGGTTCTGTCGTGCAGGTGCTATAGACGAGAATTCCCCCGGGCTTCACATGCTTCGCTGCGTTCGTGAGAATCCCCCGTTGAATCCCCGCGAGATTTGCAATATCCTCAGGCTCACGCTTCCATTTCGCATCCGGCTTCTTCCCAAGGACACCAAGTCCCGAGCACGGTGCGTCAACGATCACGCGATCGGCAGGAGCCGTTTCCAAAGTAGAGGCATCGGCGGCCATAAAATGCGTGTTGACTATTCCCAACCGCTGACAGGCATTCTTTACCAGGGAAAGCCGGGTCTCGTATCGGTCAACGGCAAGAATTTCCCCCATGTTCCGCATCAGCTCCCCGATGAACGTGGTCTTCCCCCCGGGGGCAGCGCACAAATCGAGAACGCGCTCTCCCGGCTTTGGATCAAGAAGCTGTACCGCCACTCCCGCGCTCTCATCCTGCACGACGAAAAACCCCTGCCGGAACATCTCGGATCCGCCGATACCGGTCATATGCTTCACCCGAACAAAAAAATCAAGAAATGCGGAGCGGGAAAACTGGACCTGGAGGTTCTCCAATTTCGAGAGGAAATAGCTGAAATCAATTTTCAGCCGATTGACCCTGAGGGTCAGATCGGGACGCCGGTTGTTGGCCGCCAGCAATTGGCGCGCATTGTCCACTCCGTACCTGTCCACCCAACGCTTCACCATCCATTGAGGATGCGATTCCACAACGGCGAGGTGTTGAATGATATTCTCGTGACTATCAGGGAACCGGATGTTTTCGAGATTCCGCAGAATATTCCGCAGAACCGCATTCACGAGGTCAGCGACCTTTTGCCCCCGGAGACGTTTAATAAACTCAACAGATTCGTTCACCGCGGCGGAATGCGGCACGCGCTCAAGAAACAGGATCTGATATAACGCCACGCGGAGAGCATTTCGGATGTTTGTTTCCGCTTTTGTGAAGTTCCCATGGAAAAAACCTGTCAGCACCCAATCCAGCTTCGCACGCCAGCGAATCGTACCGGTCACGATTTCCGTGAGCAATCCCTTGTCCAGCTCATTCATCGTTTGCGATCGCATTTCGGCGTCCATCAGCCGATCCAGATACGCATCGGATCGCTCGATGCGGTTGAGGATCTTCACTGCTGTTCCGCGCGGGCCTGCATACAGGTCCGTCACAGGCTCAACATGATCCGTCGGTATGGTCTGGGAATCGGTCACTCTTGTCCTGTTACAATTCGTCCGCCAAATCCCTCATGGATACTGCGGGAACCAAAAAAATGCAATGGCGGGATCTCGCCTGCCTCAAGAAATTCTGATGGGCGGGCAGGCGCCGCTACGACAATAGCGATCCTCTATTGTGGCATCCCCTGTTTCAGCCGCTCGCTGCTGGTCAGATTGAAGATCGTTCGAAAGAGCTGTTCTTCCTGCGCGGTGAGCTGAATATTGCGGCGGAGCATCACACGGCGGGCAACGTCGATGGCCTTGTCGACGTTGAATGTGGTAAATGTTTCTCCCGCAGCTCCCCAGGAAAATGAGGGGACATATTTCGGAGGAAATCCATTGCCAAAGATATTACTGCTGACCCCCACCACCGTCCCTGTGTTGAACATGGAATTGATGGCGCTTTTCGAATGGTCGCCCATGATCAGTCCCACGAATTGCAGCCCGGTGTCGATCTGCTCCGTGCCGATGGTAACCCTGACCGGCCCGTAATTGTTCTTGAGGTTGCTGTTGTTCGTGTCTGCGCCCAGGTTGACCCAAGCACCGATATACGAGTGGCCCAAAAAACCGCCATGCGCCTTGTTTGCATATCCCTGGAAAATCGTTCCTTCAACTTCTCCACCGATCTTACAGAGAGGCCCGATGCTGGTATTTCCGTAAACCAATGCCCCTGCTTTGATGATGGATCCTTCGCCCACATGAACGGGACCCATGAGGGTGGCATTCGGCAAAATAGTGCTCCCCCTCGCGATTCGGATAGGTCCATTTTCCGCATCAAGTACGCAGCCCGGCTTCACGACCGCGCCGGTCTCGATGAGAATATCCGCGGGGCGCACCATGTGCACTCCCGGTGGGGCCTTGGTACGTTTCTTCTTCCTGGAGGCGATCAGGATTTCAAAATCAGCAACAAGCTCTCGCCCGTTATTTTCGACGAGATGCCATGGATAGGCGATCAGATTGGCGTCGATCTCAACTTTCGGGAGATCCCCGAATGCTGCCAGGGAAAACAACACGCCCAACTGTGCTTTGACCCTGTGGATATTCTTCGCACTGATCTTCGCAGCCACGAGTTCCTCTCCACAAACAAAGAGACAATCATCCAGAGTGTCCCGGCTGAGAGTTTTTGCCAGGGCAGAATTTATCAGGAGTCTGCCGTTGACAAACAAATAATCAGCGGAAACCAGTTCATTCACGCGAACACCGGGATACCGCACACGCATGTATTCGGCCAGATACGGACGGCAATGCAGAGAAACAAGCGCACGAGGAAAGAACCGCGTGATCTTATCCTTGAGCGAGGCCATCCCGCATTTGAGATTATAGACCGGACGGAAGTACACCAGGGGCAGCAGGCGAGGCGTCTTGGAATCTTCAAAGAGGCAGATATTCCGGACCATGGACTTTCTCACCCTGTGAAAGTGTGCGTCAATTTCGATGCCGCTTCCTGATCGATCGTTACGTAGGCCTTCCGATGCAACTGGATGATCGATGCGGGCACCATGGCGGTGATGGGACCCTCAATGGCGGCCCGGACAGCCTCTGCCTTGGCAACAGAACTCGCCAGCAGCAGAACCTCCTTCGCTTCCATGATGGTACCAATCCCCATCGTGATCGCGGTGATCGGCACTTCGCCAATGGACTTGAAATACCGCGCATTGTCCCTTACCGTTTGCTCCGTCAATGTCTTGATTCTCGTGCGGGAGCCCAAAGACGACCCGGGCTCATTGAACGCGATGTGACCGTTTGCGCCTATCCCGAGGACCTGGAGGTCCATGCCCCCGTTGCTTCGGATTTCCTCTTCGTACCACTCGCAATGTCCTTCAATATCTCCCGCCATTCCGTCAGGAACATGAATGGACTTCGCTGGTATATCGATGTGACGGAACAAGTTTTCCGACATGAAATGGTAATAACTCTGCGGATGCGTGCGGGGGAGGCCGATATACTCGTCCAGATTGAAGGTCGTGACCTTGGAAAAGCTCAGCCCTTCCTCCCGGTTCATTCTGATCAACTCCCGGTACAGGCCGAGCGGGGTTGCGCCCGTCGCCAGGCCGAGAACGAGATTCGGCTTGCGGCGTATGCGGTCTGCGACGAGAACCGCTGCTGCTTTGCTTACTTCTTCATACGATTTCTTGATGGAGACCAGCATGGTCGGAGTGGTTTGGATCAAACAAAAAAACGGAATGCATTGATCCAATACATTCCGCTTTGCTCGACTTTCGTCGGTCGGTCAGGATTGTGCAGGTGCCTCGGGCGTCTTCTTTGCATATTTCCTGTTAAACCGCTCAACGCGGCCCGCTGAATCAAGGAGTTTCTGCTTTCCGGTGTAAAACGGATGACAGTTCGAACAGATTTCGACGTGCAGATTTCCCAAGGTGGAGCGGGTCTCAAACGTGTTTCCGCAAACACATGTCACGACCGATTTCCTGTATTCTGGGTGAATTTCCGGCTTCATCAAACCTCCAATGTTCAGACAATACCCAAATATAGAAAAAACCGACAATAATTGCAACGCGGAAGAAAACCTGCCGGTGTCTCAGTATTCCAAGAGAAAGGCAAGAAGAAGAGACGCAGAGGATTGAAAAAATGAGCTTTCTTGCATAGATTGGTTCCATGAAGTCCGGATTAATCTTCCTCCTTCTTGTGGCCGGGCCCATCGCCAGCGCCCAGAGGACCTCCACATTTGATTTTCTCCGCCTCGACATGAACGCCCGGGCTGCCGCACTCAACGGGAGCTTTGTCTCGATGACGAACGACCCGAATCTCCTGTACTACAACCCGGCGGGCCTGGCGACGCTCGAACGCCCTTCCGCCTCGGCGAGTTTTCTCAAGCACCTTCTGGATGTGAACGCAGGATCCCTCACGTACGGGCAGGAGTTCCCGGAACTCGGAACATTTGCCGCCGGTGTCACCTTTGTCGATTACGGCTCCTTCCGGCAAACCGACGAATCCATCAATGTGCTGGGTACATTCTCGGCCCGTGAGCTTGCCTTCGCTGCCGGATGGGGAACGCGCTTCGAAGAAAACTTGTACGTTGGTGCGAGTGTCGAGTTTATCTCGTCGTCGATCGCAAGCTACAGCGCCAATGCGGTGGCGATCGGAGCGGGGGTCCTTTATCAGATCCCGTCGGAAATGATCACGATCGGGGCGAGCCTTCTCCACGCCGGCGCACAAATGGGCACCTACGCAGGAACACGCGAGTCTTTGCCGCTGGAGCTCACGGTTGGCATCACGAAGAAACCCGAACATCTGCCGGCATACATCAATCTGAATTTTCACAAACTCACGGATCAGGCAGACACGTTTCTCGATCGGTTCGGATCTTTTTCGATCGGTGTGGAGTTCCTCATGAGTGAATCCACAAGGCTCCGTGCGGGGTATGATAACGAAAAGAAGCAGGAGCTGAAACTGGGAACGGGCTCCGGTCTTGCCGGATTTTCGTTCGGCGGGGGGATCTTGATCAAGGAATACCTGGTTGATTACTCCTACAATTCCTACGGAAAGATCGGGGGACTGCACCGCGTGTCCATTGGAATGATCCTTGAACCTTAGCGTCGCAACTTCCCTGCTGTCGGCACAAACCTCATCTCCCCTTTACATCATTCCCTCAAGCCACCGTTCCGTTACGTAAAAGAGGATCATCCCGGCGAACACGATGAGCGGGGGAATTCTGCTTTCCGACCTGTTGATCTCCGGGATCAAATCGCTCGCGCCGACATAGGTGGCCGCCCCTGCCGAAAACGCGAAGGCATAACCGATCACGGCCTCGTTGACGGAAGAAATGACGAACGCGGACAGTACACCCAAGACCGTCGCGATTCCGATCCCGCCGGCGGCCCAAAGAATCGTCCTGCGCGAATAACCGGCGGATTGCATGATGGAGCCAATCGTCAACCCTTCGGGGAATTTATGAAGAAGGATCGCGAGGAAGATCAGCAACCCCAGAAAAGGATCGAATTGGACACCCGCCGAAATCGAAAAACCGTCAAAAAAGGCATGGATGAATAATCCGGCGAATGCCGAAAGCCCCGCGTGTTTTGTTACCATCACTTCTGCATGTGTTTCCTCTCCGAAATGGAGGTGACTGACAACCGCGTGTTCAAAAAAGTGGATCGTGCTGAATCCGATCATGATCGCCAACGCTGCCGATTCCCCGAGCGCTTCAATGCTCCTGGGGAGAAGTTCCAGGAACACCAACGCGAGAATGAACCCGGCACCCAGGGCCAGCAGGGTTTCCTGAAGCCGCTTGGGCCATTGTTTGCGAAGGGCAATGATCGCCCCCCCGAGGAATTCGGCCGCGGCGGACGCAAGTCCGAAAAGGATGGCTGTGATCACTTTTGGGTGCCTTTGTAAGGTTGTTCTATATAGGTTTGTGCGTCGCGATGCGTGTTCTCAAATTTCCTCATCTTCAAAACGGCCCTGTATTTTGCAATGGCCTCCTGCCTGCGCTGCTGCAGATCATAGATCATGCCGATGTTCAGGCTCGCCATCGAGTAGAAACCCGAAGCGCCATCCGTATCGAGCTGCTTTGAAAGTTCCTCGCACCACTGAAAGTTCACTAACGACTCTTCCGTCTTTCCCAGATTCAAGAAATACTTGCCCGCGTAATAATAGCCCTCCCGCGCATCGACCGCATCGAAACCCGTCTGCCTCTCCGTGGTGCGCAAGATGACCTCTGAAAAGATCCGATATGCCTCCTCCCAATTACCCAAAGAAACATTGCAGCGCCCCATCGAGCGCAGGAACACCGGGTTTCCCGGATAACGGTTGTTCAACATCTTTGCAAGCTGCAAGGCCTTCTGAAAATTCTTTTCGTAAAAAAAATAGGTCTGAACCAGGAAATAGATAGCTTCGACGCTCGCGTATTTGGCCTTTTGAGAGGCCAGCTCGAGTTGCTCCAATCCCTTCTTCCTGTCTCCCGACGGGAAGAACACCATGAACGGCTTCACGATCGGATATTCCGAAGGCACGATTTCGGCATAATAATGATAAATGCCGATTCCGAGCAACACATCATAGTTTGTCGAATCCAGCGAATGTGCCTTCCGAACGATGGGAAGCGCTGCAATGCCGTCCCTGGCGGCGCCAAACCAGTTCCCACGCGTAGCCCGGAGCCGTCCGCGAAATCCCAACGATCCCCCTTTGAAGAACAACGCCGTGATGTCGTCGGGTTTTTTCTCCAGCGTCGCATCGCACATATCGATCACTTCTTCGAGCATCTCGTAAAACCGGTCGTCCTGCGAGTCATCTTCGATGTTGCTCAGAATCCGCCACCATTGGATCATAGCGCGAAAGAAGTATCCTGACGGATGGCCGGGCCGAAGCTGTATCACCTCCGCAAAGAGTCGTTCGGCATCGTAGAATTCAAGATTGTAGATATGATCCACCCCCTTCTGGATCCGCCTGTCGATTTCCGGACCCAGATCCCACTGAGCAGGGAGACCGTCGGGAAGAAGGAGGAGGATGAGAAGTGCGAAGACCGGCCGCTGGAGTTTGGCCATGGTGCGGGAATAGGCTAGAAAAACTTGCTGGAAAAGAACTCCCGGAGCTTGTTTGCAGAGACCCTCTCCTGCTTCATGGAATCCCGCTCCCGGACCGTGACCGTTTGATCCTGCGTCGTTTGAGAATCGACGGTGACGCAATACGGCGTGCCGATTTCATCCTGGCGGCGATAGCGCCTCCCGACGGCACCACTCTCGTCATAGAACACCCGGAACAGCGGGCGCAGGTCCGCTTCGATGGCGTGTGCCAGCTCAGGCATGCCGTCCCGATTGACGAGGGGAAAAATCGCAACTTTGATGGGGGCCAATTTCGGGTGCAGCCTCAGCACCACGCGCATTTCCGTTCCCCCCTCTCCCGTGGGAGCTTCTTCCTCGTGATACCCATTCACCAGAAACGCCATAAAGGAACGGCTTGCGCCGGCGGAGGTTTCGATCACATAAGGAATGAATTTTGATTTCGATTCATCGTCAAAATACTCCTGGCCCTTCTTTGAAAACTCCTGATGCCGGGAGAGATCATAATCGGTGCGGTTGTGCACGCCTTCGATTTCTCCCCATCCGAACGGGAATTCGTATTCGATGTCGTAGGCATCCTTTGCATAATGTGCCAGTTTGTCCTTGGGGTGCTGATGCCACCGCAGTTTCTCCTTGGTCATCCCAAGGTTCTCGAACCACTGCATCCTCTGCCCCCTCCAGTATTCAAACCACTCATCATCGGTTCCCGCTTTCACAAAGAATTGCATTTCCATCTGCTCGAATTCACGCGTTCGAAAAAGAAAATTCTTGGTGTTGATCTCGTTCCGGAATGCCTTCCCGATTTGCGCTATCCCAAAGGGGATCTTCTGGCGCGATGCCGCCTGCACGTTCAGGAAGTTCACAAAAATGCCCTGGGCCGTTTCCGGCCGAAGGAACACGGCGGCGGAAGAATCCTCCACCGGGCCGACGAACGTCTTGAACATCAGGTTGAATTTTCGGGCGTCCGTGAATGTTCCTTTGTTGCCGCAATTCGGGCAATTGACCGCGGGGACCACCCTGTCAATCTCCCCGCTGATCTTCTCAAATTCGGCGGCGATAACATCGTCTTTCTGCTGTCCTTCGAATTTCCCCGGCTGAAGTTCGCGGAGAATATCCTTTTTCTTCTTGATCGAAAGCTCGTCGAGAAGGGTATCGACACGGTACCGGGATTTGCATTGTTTGCAGTCCACCATCGGGTCCGTGAAATTCTCCACATGGCCTGAAGCCTCCCAAACACGAGGATGCATCAGGATCGAAGCATCGAGACCCTCGACATTTGAACGGAAGGTCATCTCGCGCCACCATTGCTGTTTCAGATTATTCAGCATCTCGACGCCAAGCGGGCCGTAATCCCAGCAACCGTTGAGCCCGCCGTAAATCTCGCTTGATTGAAACACGAAGCCCCTGCGTTTCGCAAGAGAAACAATCTTTTCCATCAATGGAGTGTTTTTCATTTATTTCTTTGGTCTTACTTGGATCTAAACTGAGGTTTCCGTTTCTGCAGGAAGGCTGTTGTTCCTTCCGTAAAATCTTCCGATCCGCAACACACACCGAACAAACTTGCCTCAAGTTCCTGACCGTCCGACAGGTTCGTCTCTCTGGTCATATTGACGGCTTTGAGTGCCAGCCGAATGGCAACCTGCCCCTTCGAACAGATCTTTTGTGCGACGGTCAGGGACGAACTCATGAGATCGGCGATGGGTACGACCTTGTTGACCAGGCCGATCCGCAATGCTTCTTGTGCATCGATGGGATCACCCGTCAGGATCATCTCCATTGCCCTTCCGGTACCAACAAGGCGACCCAGCCGTTGAGTGCCGCCGTATCCGGGAATGATCCCCAGATTGACTTCCGGTTGCCCGAACTTTGCATTCTCAGCTGCGAGTCGAATGTGGCAAGCGAGCGCAAGTTCACATCCCCCGCCAAGAGCATATCCGTTGACGGCCGCGATCACCGGTTTCCCGAGGTTCTCGATGAGATTGAATACCGCCTGCCCCTTGGAAGCGAATTCCTTTCCGCTCTCCACAGTCAGCGCCGTGAGTTCCTGAATATCGGTACCTGCCACGAAGGCTTTCTCCCCTGCGCCCGTGATCACAACAACATCAACTCCCGTATCAGCCTTTATCGACTCCAGAACTTCCGCCAGTTCCTTTTTTGTAAGAGCATTGAGGGCGTTCAGCTTGTCCGGCCTGTTGATCGTGATAACAGCCACCCGGTCTTTGGTCTCTATCAAAATCGTCTGATAGTTCATGCTCTCCTCAGGGTTTTGCCCGCTCTCATTTTCGAAACCGCCACCTCGCTCCGTTCCCTTCGTTCGAACACCGATATTCTGCCGTTCCCGTACTGCTCGACCAATGCGATCGCTCTTGTGAAATCTGCCCCAACATCCGCAGGGTCATGAGCGTCGGACCCGAGTGTCAGCGGTACCCCGATCTCATGGGCGATTTTCAGGATGGATTCGGACGGGTACATTTCTTTGACCGGTTTCCGAAGTCCCGAGGTGTTGATCTCGATGCAAAGATTATTGCGCCTGATTTCCTTCATCGTTTCGCGAATGAGTTCGGTCAGATCTTTTTTTGGACGGTGGCCGAATTTCTTGACGAGATCACAATGGGCGATGATATCGAACAATCCCGAGCGGGCTGATTGTCTGACGGCCTCGAAATACTTCTCGTAAACATCGTCAATATCCCGACCCTCAAAATTGTGGACGAACACCATATCGTCAAACCCCCATGATCCCAGGAAATGGACCGATCCAATCACATAATCAAAACCATTCTCTTTGATGAATCCCGCCACCCAGGATTCCGTTCCGGGAAAAAAATCTCCCTCGATGCCCCTTCGAACAATAATCTCTCCCCTATAGCGGTCACGGAGTTCCGTGACCCGCGGGGCATACATCGACTGGTATTGCTCCAAACTCATTCGATGCTTCTCGTCGAATCCACCGGGCATCGGAATATGCTCCGAGCAGCCGATCTCATCCAGCCCGAGTTCGATCGCCCGAAGGATATACTCTTCCGCATCTCCCTGCGCATGCTTGCAGAGTGACGTATGCGTGTGGTAATCGACGATCATTTCCTTGCCGTAAACAATTCCTGCAGAGTTTTTATCTGGTCGCCGGTCAGGCGGTTTGTTTCCTTCGCGACCACAAGTCCAAATCGACCCAAGGCCTCATAAAGTTCGGCGAGAGCCGGGTCCTGAACCCGGAGCGCTTCAAGGTGGCGCTGCAGAACCATGTGACTTCCCCTGGCAAGTGGCCCGGTGAGAGATGCTCCGGGGCCGCGGCCGAGTGCCTGCTGCACAGCGGTTCCCACAAGAGGGGAAAAAGGCTTCAGTCCCGGAAGCCCGAGGGCCTTTGACAGGCGTTCAACGGCCTCCAAGAGAAGCGTCGGATAGTTTGCCGCCAATACACAGGCAGCATGATACAAAATTTTTCCCTCTTTCGGAATCTCGAGAAACCTTCCTCCGAGATCCTTGACGATCGAACGAGCGACAGAACGAACATGCGCTTCTCCTTCGAACCCGTACCACACCCCTTTCATCATATTCATCTGATCTCGCAGAGAAATGCCATCGGGGAATGTCTGAATAGGATGGAGCGAGAGAACCTTCGCCCCTTGATCGCGGAGCGCGGCAAGAGCGTCAGATGTCAGAATACCGGATGGATGAAAAACAATGAGCCGTTTCTTCTCAAAGACAGTGTTTGATGAAACTTCCGCCGCGACATCTGCGATGACCTCATCCGGAACCGCGATGAGAAGAAGGTCCGTACCGGGTGAAAGATTCTTCAGGTGGGTTGACACAACGGGCGAGCCCAGCAACCGGCCAAGAACACGCACTGACGACCGGCTGCGGCTGATGACGGAAACGATCCGGTGACCCCGCCGTTTGAGCAAGGCCGCGATGGTCGATCCGACCTTGCCGGCACCGACAAGGGAAACCGAGAGTGGAACTGGGCGAGTGGGCAATCAGGATTCCTGAATGAGTACCGCTGAAAAGTAACCGACGACGGTATCCCGGTCTCCCGTGACGTCGCCGGAATTGCAATACACCAACGCCTTGGAACTGGTGGCGCCCAATCGGCGTGAAGCGAGCATCACGGCCGCCATCGGGCCGCCTCCGCATGCCTCTGCTTCTTCCTCTTCCAACATGCGAAGGAGGTCTTCGGGGAGAAACCGCTCTACGACATCGATGACCTTTCGGTCAAGATCCGTCGCCTCTTTGTAGGGATGGTAATGCGATAGATCGCTGCTGGCGACAAGGAGGATGTTTCGGCCCTTACAAGCCGATTGGAGCGCTTGTCCCAGTATGCGGCAATTCTCGCTGCTCTGATCTCCCATGACAACCGGGACGAACGGTGTTTTCCCAAGCACCCGCTGCAGAAACGGTACGTGCACCTCAATGGAATGCTCATGCCTGTGCCCTTCCTCGGAGAGCTTGATCGAAGGATTGCATTCGGCCAGAGCGCTGCGTAATTCCTCATCAATTGGAAGCTCACCCAGCGGGGTTTTGTAAGACGGCCCCGGGTAGAGGGAAATCCCGCTGAAATACTCACGATGGCTGGGTCCCACCACAACCACCGCATCATACGAAACATCTTTCAACAGTCGGTATCCTGCAGCCGCTATGGCCCCCGAATACGCATATCCGGCATGGGGAACGATCAACCCGCGAACCGTCCCATTGATCCGGTTCGATTTTGCCCGAAGGAGAAACTCATCGATCTCCCGTTCCAGGACAATTTTGAGTTCGGGATAGAACAACCCTGCGGCCGTGGATTCACGTGGGACAGACATATTAATGCGGCTGCAATTCCGCCTCTGAGAATGTTTCAGTTGTAAAGGAACAAATCAGGACATCTTGTGAACGCCAGTGACCGGCGGGAAGGCCTGCTTTGACCGCTGTGTGATTCAAAAATGCTTCCCGGTCCCATCCATACTCCGTCGCAACGTGCGGAAGGAGAAGCCCCCTTCTGCCGCCTGCCTCAATCACTAAACCATGTTTGCCCACCTCGATGGCATCGGGGTCCTTGACGACCTGAAGAGGGGACAACAGAGAAATCTCAATGGAAATTCGAGGAAGCTCTTCGGACTGAACCGGAGGAAACCTGGGATCCTCAAATGCAGCCTTCCTTGCCACTTCCTGCACGGTACCTCCGAGAGGCGCATTGGATTCAACGTACCCGATACAACCGCGTAGTTCCGTTCCGACCCTCAGTGTCACAAAGACCCCGCGCCGAACAGAAAGGTTTTCGGATGAGGAATGGGGGACCGCTGCAGGGGCATCCTCGAATCGGGATTCAATGGCGGTGCGGGCGTATACGAGAAGCTGTCGCTTCTCTTCATCCGTGAGATCCATGGCTGGTGCACTCGTTCAAGGGAAAAGTAAGGAAGGATGAAACAACATTCAAGATTTGATCGGTCTTCGGAACACAGTAATTGCTTCTCCTGGCCACATTTCGTACATTTTCCCACCATTCTGTAAGGCCCCCATGTCTCTCATGGTAAGTATTTCCGGAGTTCGCGGTATCGTCGGATCCACGCTGACGCCCGATGTTGTTGTCCGCTATGCCTCCGCGTTTGCCGAATATTGCAACCGAGGAACTATTGTCATCGGACGCGATGGTCGGATCACCGGAAAACCGATTACCCACATTGTGTCTTCAACTCTGGTCTCCATGGGATGCAACGTTATCGGGCTTGGTGTCTGTCCGACTCCCACGATCCAGCTCGCCGTTGAGAAAGTCAAGGCAGCGGGCGGCATCGCTATTACGGCAAGCCATAATCCCATTGTCTGGAACGGTATGAAATTTCTGGCTGACTCGGGCATGTTTCTCGACGCGGCGCAGAATGCCGTTCTCCGCACCATGGTAGAGAAGCCCGACCGCAATTACGTTCCGTGGGACTCGATGGGGCGTTTTGAAGCAGACGAAACATGGATCGACAAGCACATTACGGCCATCCTCAAAATCCCCTATCTCAACGTGCGCGTTCTTAAGCGCCGAAAATTCAAGGTTGTCGTCGATTGCGTCAATGCCGCCGGCAGTGTGATCGTCCCCCGCCTTCTCAAAATGCTTGGCTGCAGGGTTGTTGAAATGAATTGCAATGCGTCAGGAGTCTTCGCCCATGACCCCGAGCCTGTTCCGCAAAATCTTGGCTCCCTTTCACGACGCGT
This sequence comes from Bacteroidota bacterium, assembly GCA_040880975.1. Lineage (GTDB taxonomy): Bacteria > Bacteroidota > Ignavibacteria > UBA10030 > UBA10030 > JBBDYD01. The sequence goes on from JBBEEC010000043.1 coordinate 60,443, forward strand.
AAAACATGAAAAAGCGGATATGGGAATCGCAGTGGACCCGGACGTCGATCGCCTTGTTCTGATCGATGAAAAAGGCAGGCCAATCGGAGAAGAATATACGATCGCCATCGTCGTTCAATTCGTGCTCAAAAAAGAGTCTGAACGGACGGGGAGGAGGCCGAAAAACCCGGCCTTCAATGTTGTGATCAATCTTTCCACAACCCGTGCCGTCGAGGATATTGCGGCTGAATACGGCGCAACTGTCATTCGGACTCCGGTGGGCGAGATCAACGTCGCGAAAACCATGAAAGAGACCGCTGCCATTGTTGGCGGCGAGGGAAGCGGCGGCGTTATCCTCCCAAAGGTTCATCTCGGAAGGGATGCGCCGGTGGGAATTGCGCTCGTCCTTCAGCATCTTGCTGAATTCGGCGGCCCCCTCTCCGAACTTCGAAAGAGCCTCCCGAATTATACGATCGAAAAAGCAAAAATAGACGCAGGTTCGAGAAACCCACGTGAAATCATGGATCGGATCGCAAACCGATATGCGGGCCGAGGAACCATCAATACCGATGACGGCCTGCGGATCGATTTTGGTGATTCCTGGGTCCACCTTCGTTCCTCGAACACCGAGCCCATCATCAGAATTATCAGCGAAGCCCCCAAACCCGATCGGGCAAAAGATCTGGCAGGCGCTGTTATGAAGGAGGCGCTCGAGTGAAATACGCCTCGGCCACTTTCCTCGCGATCATGCTTGCATGCGCGACCTCAGCGAGCCAGCCGCAACCGGTACCGCCGGGGGCACTGCAACGCCCAGAGGCGGTCTCCCTGCTTGGTGTCCCCTTGTTTTCCCCCGAGCTTCACAAAGGTCAAAAGGAAAAACTGCTTGAGCAATACATTGCGGCCAAAGCCGACTATGACACTGATCCGACGAACATTGATTTTGTCATTTGGCTTGGCCGCAGGGCCGCGTATCTCTGGCGTTATCGGGAAGCGATCGAGATTTTCTCCGGGGGAATCGAAGCGTCGCCAAACGATCCCCGACTCTATCGTCATCGGGGACATCGCTATATCACCATTCGAGAATTCGGAAAGGCTGTTGATGATCTGAGCAAGGCCGCACAACTGGCATCGACGCGGGAGGATGAAGTTGAACCGGACGGCCAACCCAACGAAAAGAACATCCCTACAGGCACATTGAAATCGAATATCTGGTACCATCTCGGCCTTGCGTACTATCTTCAGGGGAATTTCACCCGGGCCCTCGAGGCGTACCGCGAGTGTATGAAGTATTCAAAAAATGATGACATGCTCTGTGCGACTGCCGATTGGTTGTATATGACTCTCCGACGGCTCGGCCGGAACGATGAAGCGGCGGAGGTTCTTGCGGGGATTTCGGCGAAAATGGACATCATTGAGAATTTCAGCTACCACAAAAGACTCCTGATGTACAAGGGGGTCGTTCCTGCTGATTCTCTTCTTAACCCCGCGGGGCTCAATGACCTCGATATTGCAACCCAGGGGTACGGGGTGGCAAATTGGCACTATTATAACGGGCGACAGGACCGCGCCGGGGATTTGTTCGGAAGGATTACAGAGGGCAGTTACTGGGCTGCGTTTGGATATATAGCAGCCGAGGTTGAACTTGCCAAAACACGAAGGAAACAATGATTCTTTGCAAGGTCACGGGAACAATTGTATCAACGCAGAAGAATTCTGCACTCCAGGAATTCAAAATGTTGCTGATTCAGCCAATGCAGCTTGACGGGAAACCCGGTGGGCGAGAGATCCTCGCGATCGACGATGTCGATGCGGGTGTTGGCGATACCGTTCTTGCAATCCAGGAAGGGTCCGGGGCCCAGCAAATTCTCGGGCGGAAGGATGTTCCTGTACATACTGTTATTGTTGCGGTTGTTGACGGATACGATATCGGGGGATAATTTCGTTTTTCGGGGGGATTGTGAATATTCTGGACCTGCTCCGCTTAACCTCTGTTCCGCGTCTTGGCCCTCTCAAAATCCGCGCTCTGATTTCCAGCTTCGGCACTCCGACCGCAGTCCTGGAGGCATCTCCCCGCGCACTCCACCGCGTACCGGGAATCGATAAAAAACTCGCAAGTGCCATTTCAAGACACGATGGAAGATCGTTTGCTGAGAGGCAACTCTCCGCCTTGAATAAGCTTGGTGCCCGGATCGTCACCATGTGGGATACGGAGTTTCCGGCCCTTTTGAAAAAGATCTATGATCCGCCACCGCTCCTTTATATCCTCGGTACATTTTCCGAAACAGACGCAGGGGCGGTTGCTATTGTCGGGACGAGGAAACCCAGCCCATACGGGAACAGGATAACTGAGGTACTCACGGAACACCTGGTTGCCAGGGGGATAACGGTTGTCAGCGGATTGGCGCGTGGAATCGACACGATGGCGCATTCGGCAGCACTCAAAGCCTGCGGCAGAACGATCGCCGTGATCGGCTCAGGCCTCGATGTTCCCTACCCGCCGGAAAACCGGGGGCTCATGGAGCGCATCCAGAGGAAGGCCGTGGTCGTATCTGAGTTTCCGTTTGGGACTCAACCGGAGGCCTCGAACTTTCCGCGGAGAAACAGGATTATCAGCGGACTCTCCCTGGGAACCATTGTCGTGGAATCCGACCAGGACGGTGGTGCGATGATCACAGCGTCGACGGCGCTCGATCAGAACAGGGAGGTTTTTGCGGTTCCCGGAATGATAACCGAAAAGCGGAGCGTTGGTCCCCATACGTTGATTCGGGATGGCAGGGCTAAACTCGTTCACTCGGTGGAAGACATCCTGGTGGAACTTCCAATGAAATTTCAGGGCGCGTCCGCCCAAAAGCAAGAGCGTTCCCTTCCTCCGTTGACACTTTTTGAAACAAAAGTGCTCGAATGCCTTGGTCATGAGCCCCTGCACATTGATTTGATCGCCGACACCACCGGACTCACAACGCCCGACGGACTCGTCGCGTTGCTCTCACTGGAATTCAAGGGATTGGTACGGCAACTCCCGGGGAAGTATTTTCAGCGTACGGGGTGATCTAAGCGGCGCGCAATCGGGGCTTGGAGCGGGGATTGCGATTTTTTCTCAGGAGGTGGATTCGAGCACGTAACGCGGAGTTTTTGCGGAGCATTTCCCTCAGATCATCGTCGCATCCATGAAGAAAAGCGCCGAACCTGATGAACAAGATGACACCGAGCACATAAACGGCAAATGCCGTTATGATATATCCGATCGCGTCCACGGTTATGACTCCTCAAAAAATAGGGCCGGAGAACGGGCGGTTTTCGGAGAATGATAAATGGCCGTGGCATCGGGTGCCCGCAGAATGGCCGGGAGTGCCACTGGAACGCTTGTCGTTTGAGGAAAGCAGATATCCGTTAGCCTGCCCCTCTCGTTCACTGAAGCTGTGATAAAACATGAGTGGTTTTCGACGGAGATTGCACGAAGCAGTATGAGATCAGCAGTAACTTGAATGACCTCAAAACGGGCTCTGGTGTTGCGGAAGAATTTCTGCGGAAGGGAATACTCAAACCCGCCGTTACTTCGGTCGTAGACACCGTTGCCCCCTTTCTTCAGACGGGGTTTAATCCGATGCCGGTACGCGTCAGCCGCGATTTCGTTCAGGTCGGAGACGATAAGTTGAACAGAACTGCTGGAATTCCAATTCATTTTAGGGCCTGGGAGGTGAGCTCTTTGAGCGAATACCACAAGTTGAATGCCACTTTTGAAGTATTCGCATTTTTTAAAAAATGCGCAATAGCTTCGGAATTTTTTTCCGTTTCCTCTATGCCGTCGGAAATTAATTCCACCAAAACCTTCCATAAGCCACGAATTCTACTACGGGTCCCGTGAGCCGCATCACAATCTTGTTGCCTTCAAATTCAGAATTGCCAGAAACAAAAAAGGCGTCTTTCGACGCCTTTCGTTCCTCACTCATCACTCCATTTATTGTCCGCCCATCGACCACGGGGGTGTCACACCGTTTGTTCGGGCGTACGCGATCGATTGGCCAAGATGTTCATGGTTGTGTGCAACCAGGAGCATCAGGACATTTCGGTACGTCGATTCCTGGCCGAACATTTTTGTCGCTTTGTCCAGGTCGGCATCGGACACTTTCCCGATCACTTCTTTCACATGGGCAAAGGACTTCTTGAGCATCTCGACAATCTTTGCCTTTTCCGTGATGCTCTTTTCCATCCCCTGGTCCATCTTCATGGGGGCATCGGTGCCGATCATTCGGGGGATGCCGAGATTCGCTGTGGCGGCGTGCATGTAGACCTCACCGACCGATCGGACTCCCTCCCCAGGCCTCCAGCCGTATTTTTCAGCCGGCATGGCTTCTGCCAGCCCGACAAGCTTCTTTTCCGCATCCTCGATCCACGCGAGAATGTCGGCTCGCACTCCTTTGGTCGGCGTATCGGCCGCCACAGGTATGGCAAGCACGAGCAACAAAAGCAAAGGCATAAGTCGCATAAAGCCTCCTTGATAGAGAAATCAATCGACCTTTAACCGAGGTCGAATCGGTATGACCAATGAACAACAACACCCCCGGGAAAAGTTCATCTCGAGGACCCTTGTTTTGCCACTGGCCACAATCGCCAAATAAAATGGCATTTCTTGGCCAAGAGATCGGCAATCTGAAAGTCAGCGATTGTATCGCAGCTTTTATCGGCTTTCATTCCGTGTCAATAATTTGAGATAATCAGATTGATTCCTGTCCACATGCAAACACCTTATTGACTCTCTTCAAACGACATCTTATACTTCTTCCTGTGTCCGGTGGGGATCACAAAACGGCCTTCCCGTCCTTGTCATAAGGCCGGCGTAGTTCCTCCCGGGGGAAATCCATTCAACAAAATTCAAGCTAACATCATGAAGAGCCCTCTCAAGACATTCTTTGTCTTCGGTTGCGTGTTTCTTTCCGTTTCCATTTCCTCGGCACAAGAGCGCCCGATCATTTGGGGCCAAATTCCCCGAGCGGATCTTGAAATGAAGAGCTTCCCTTCTGATACAAGCGCATCGGCTGTTATCCTCTGTGATTATGGGGAATCCTATTTCGATGATCACCTTGAACTGGTTCACGAACGCCATTGCCGAATTAAGATTCTCAATCCGAACGGGTACGACTTGGGCACTGTTTCTGTCGCAATCTACGATAAGGACGGAACGGAACGGCTCATGAAGCTGAAAGGGGCAACATATGCTATCGACAGCAGTGGGACCATGATTACCAACGAACTCAAGAGCGACGATGTCTTCGAGGAAAGGACGACAAGTGATTACTTGCGGCACAAATTTACGCTTCCCGCCCTCAGCCCCGGTTGCGTGATCGAATACTCATACGTGATGCTCTCCTCGAGCTTCCATTCCATGCCCGATTGGGTGTTTCAATGGAGGGAACCCGTTCGGTGGAGTGAGTACAAGGTCAGAACGCCGCGGGCAATTTCCTATGCGGCTGTGGTTCAGGGATACGAACGATTCCACACTTCCACACAAAAAGAAGTAACGCAGGTATTTCGTCCGCCGGCGACGGGTTACCTTGGGTCTAGCGGAATTGTTGAGTGTATCGAACAACGTTATGTCGCTCAGAATCTTCGGGCTTTGAGGGATGAGCCATTCATCACGACCTTGAACGACTACGCCAACAAAGTGGATTTTCAGCTTGGCGGATATGCTTTCGTGGGAACGGGAGTGAGAACAGTTCTGGAAAGTTGGCCGAAGTTAATCGAAGAGCTTCTCCAATCTGAGAGTTTCGGGGACATGATCGATGTTACCGGGGATGTTGAAGATCTCGTCGAAGAAATAACAAAAGGGTCGGACACCCAGGAAAAGAAGATGAGGGCGATTTACCATTGGATTGCGACGTCTATTGTTTGGGACGGCACTCACCGAACATATGCCCTGCAGGAAGTCGATGATCTCCTGGAATCCAAACGCGGGAATAATGCTGAAATAACCTTCCTTATGCTCTCCATGCTCGAAGCAGCTGGAATCCAAGGGCAGCCTGTCCTCCTCAGTACGCGTTCCAATGGCAAGGTTCAAACCCTCTATCCGATCCTCTCCCAGTTCAACTACATTCTTGCGCGGGTTACCATCGGCGAAAAACACTTCTATCTCGACGCCACGAACCCGTCGCGGCCGATGGAGCTCCTTCCGGCAAAGGTCCTCAACGTCAAGGGCCTCATTATTCAGCCCGAAAAAGAGGAGTGGGTTACCCTCAACGCCTCTTCCAGGAGCGTTCTCCATGGTAAAGCAAATGTCCGAATAGACCCGGAGGGAAACGCCAACGGGGAAATTGAGATCTTCTTTGCCGATTACGCCAATCTTTTTGTACGGGATGGATTGAAGGAACAAACGGATCTTGAGTTTGCGAAAGAAGTGCTGGACGCAGATGCAGAGGCGGTCGAGATCGATTCAGCCATAGTGGACAACCGCACCGACCCTTCCGAACCTCTCGCCCTGAAGGCTTGGGTGACGTTTCCTTCACTTGTCCATCAATCGGGTGACCTCATGTATATCAATCCGAATCTTCTCTTCCGAGTCAAGGATAATCCCTTCAAGGAACGAACCAGGAATTTCCCCGTGGATTACTCCTATGGCCGCGAGCATGCAAGCACTGTCACACTTGCAATTCCCGAAGGATACGAAATTAAGGAACGATTCCCCGACAGGGGCCTCTCGATCTTCGACAACATCCGCTTTACCCGGCGCCTGGACATTTCCGAACAATCTGTCCAGCTTACGAATAATTTTCAGATTTTGTCCGTGACCTTTGATCCCCCCCTCTATGCAAGGCTTCGCAATCTCTATGGAGTTGTTGTTTCTGCGCATTCAGATCAGTTGGTCTTCCAACGGAAAGCAGCGATTTCCAAAAAACTCCCGCGATAAACAAACTGCAAACGATGAAGACTTTCTTTCGGTTTCTGGTTGTGGCAATTGCGTGTGGCTCTCTCTCCATGGGCCAGGGGCGCACCTACGATATCGTCAACATTCCCACGGGGCTCAAGGGCTCGGCAAGCGCAGTGGTGCGCATAAGCATCGAGAGATTCGACGTCGAGAACAGCAATTCGGCAACGTACACCATGCGAAGGGCAATCACGATCTTTGACAAAGACGATAGAGATTATGGAGCCATCCAAGTGTGGTACGACCGGTCAACGACAATCGAAGAACTCGAAGGCAGGATCTACGATGCCAATGGTGAAGAAATCCGTGAGCTGGAGGAATCGGATATCAAGGATTATGCCGCCTTTGACGACAACACGCTTTACACTGACACAAGAGTCCGGCTGGCCAGCCTCTATCATCACCGCTACCCCTACACGGTGGAATTCACCTACGAACTCAGTTATGACGGCTTCCTCAATTGGCCGTCTTGGTATTCTCGTTTGACACACGATCCTGTTCAAGAAAGTCGATTTGAAGTCACCTTCCCGGGAGAGCTCCGATTTTGGTGTAACAAAGATTCTCTCCAACCTGTCGTGGTCACAAAAGGAAAAATCCGCACGTATCGATGGGAGGCCCGCGACCTTCCGTATCTTGGTAATGATGTCGGCGGGGATATCGAGGACATCAGTGAGATCGTGAGAATCGCTCCCGCATCGTTTAGCCTGGAGGGACACGCCGGGAATATGAGGACCTGGGCGGAGTTCGGGGAATGGTATGCCGGGTTGAATAAAGGCAGAAACAATCTCCCCGAGGCAGCGATCGCTGAAATCCGGGGTCTTGTGAAGCCGACCGATGATATCAAAACAAAGGCCGAGACGTTGTACCGTTACTTGCAGGCGCGAACACGGTACGTCAGTGTACAACTGGGAATCGGAGGCTGGCAACCCTACGATGCACGCTATGTCCACGAAAGAAGGTACGGCGACTGCAAAGCTCTCACGAATTACATGATGGCCCTGCTCGAAGTTTCAGGGGTACGGGGATACCCTGTCCTCATCAACAACGGGAATGCCCGTCTTCCCATGATCGAGGAGTTCCCGAGTCAGCAATTCAATCACGTAATTCTGTGTATTCCCAACGGACGGGATTCATTATGGTTGGAGTGCACAAGTCAGACGATCCCCTTCGGTCATATTGGCTGGTCGAATGAGGGGCGCAGTGCTTTGCTCATTTCTCCGGACAGTGGGATCATTGTTAAGACTCCACGGTCTGCCGCAAACCAAAACACACAGCGTCGGACCGGCATGGTCGCACTTTCCGGCAACGGAGATGCCCACGCCGAAATCCTGACAACCGTCACGGGTAATCAGCAAGATCGTCTGCGGGGAGGATTGGAAACCATAAACGTTGAAGAGCGCAGGCGATGGATCCTCAAAGATCTACAAATACCGCATGTCAACTTGAATTCCTTCTCCATCAATGGACTGGAAAGCAAAGAATCAACACTCTCGCTTTCGGTTCAGTTGACGATACCACGCCTGGCAACCCTTTCCGGCAGCAGACAGTTCTTAAGGCCAAACCTGACGGAGCGCGTGACCTCTCCTCCTTCGAACTTTGCGACCCGTCTTTCGCCCGTCAGGTTCGCCTACGCTTACCACGATGTAGATTCCATCTATTATCGTATTCCTTTAGGATTTTCCGTGGAAAGCCTTCCTGCATCGGTGTCTTTTGCCGAATCCTTCGGTTCCTTCAAAGCAAGCACGGAATCTCTGAGTGATACCGCCGTTATTTACAGGAGGGAACTCATCATTCTTCACCCAGTAATCCCGGCTTCGGAATACCAGGTGTATCGGTCATTCTTTTCTTCGATATTCAAATCAGACCGCGCACAAGCCGTTCTCGTTCGAAAACCGTTCCGCTAACACGAGGGACTTAAACCTCTTCCTCCTTTCCGTGTCCAATCAGTAGAACACTATGAAAGGAAGCACCATGACAAAAATACTCGTTGTGGCAGCAGGGATCCTCACGATTGGCTTAGCGGTTGCTCAACCGGGCCCCGGCCCGGGCGGGCGGATGCGAATCTCGGATGAATTGAATCTTACCGACCAGCAGAAGAAACAGGTCGACCAGATCCGGGACGAAGCCATGCGGCAAGGAATCGACCGAAGGGCCGAGATTGCCAAAGTGAGGTTGGATCTGCGTCAGCTCGCAAGTGCCGACAAACCTGACCAATCGGCCATTGAAAAGAAAATGAAGGAGATCACAAATCTCCGTTCGGCTTCTCAATCTCATCGATTGAATACCTGGTTCAACATCAACAAGCTGCTCAACCCTGAGCAACAGAAAATCTGGAAAGAGACCCTTGAACGGCGGGTGGAGATGTCGGCACGAATGGGAATGAGGGGACGAATGCAAGACCGCATGCAAGGACAGATGCAGGGTCGCGGGATGCAGAGGATGGATCGTCCGATGGGACGCGGAAATAGATAAAATCCGCGGTTCTTGGCAATGAAGAAAACGAAAAGCGCCCAGGTGAACCTCCCCGGGCGTTTTCTCGTACGACACGACTCAACGCTAACCCGCTCTCCGCCGCCGCCTGTTCAAAATAGCGATGTACAATACCAGGAAGAAGAGCCATGGCAATTCTTCGGTCGACTCCGCCCGCTTGTCGAGGATGATGTCAAATGCCCCTTTGAACACGGCGCCTTCCTTCAGTTTGAACAAGGGCATATTCATGTCTGTGGTCAGAGCATACTCACGTTTCCAGAAATTCCTTTTGACCCTCAAACTCCTGGTCTCGGAAAGCCGAATTTTGTTCTCCCCAAATGTCCGGAAAACATATTCGGCGACAGGCTTCTGGCCGTTGGACCGGGAAACAAACAACTTCTGCTTGAAGATACCCCTGTCCTCGATGATCCAGTGGCCATCTGCCGACTCTGCTTCCGCCTTACGATTCAGAGCCATCGCGAATCGAATGATTCCGACGACCTCTGCGCCTGATCGAACCTCATACTCCGGCTTCCAGATGCTCGGCTGAACACATTGAAGTGTTGTACCAGTAAATGAACGAATTGATTTCATTCAATCTTTCTTTCCCGCTTGTTGCTTTCCTTTATTGCCGGTCCGCCCTGCTTCCTGAAGCGCTTTTTTCAGAAGAAACTCAATCTGCGCGTTGACACTCCGCAAATCATCCGCCGCCCATTTCTCCAGTGCTGCGTACATCTCCTCATCCAACCGCAGAAGGAATTTCTTCTTTTCACTCATTGATACAGGGTCCCGGTGTTAATGACGGGTTGGGCGTCGTTATCCGAAACAAGGGCGACCATCAGGTTATTGACCATGGTTGCTTTCTTGTCCTCGTCGAGGTCGACAATGTTATGCTCGCTGAGCATCTTAAGGGCATCCTCAACCATTCCGACCGCCCCTTCGACGATCTTGCGGCGCGCCGCAATGATCGCCTGGGCCTGCTGGCGTCGAAGCATCGCCTGCGCGATTTCCTGCGCGTAGGCCAGGTGACTAATGCGTGATTCAATGATTGAAACGCCGGCCGCATCCAGCCTCGTTTGCACTTCCTTCTGAAGCTGTTCAGAGATTTCCTGAGTGTTTCCGCGGAGGGAGGACCGTACCTCGTCCTGGGAATCATACGGGTATTCAGAAGCCAGGCCCCGGATCGCTGTTTCGCTCTGAATGGCAACAAACTGTTCAAAGTCTTCCACATCGAACAAGGCCCGAGCGGTGTCAACCACCTTCCAGACGATGACGGCCGCGATCTCGATGGGGTTCCCGTGATTGTCGTTTACCTTGATCTTTTCGCTATTGAAGTTCCGGATCCGAAGGGAAACATGTTTCTTCACCAGAAACGGATTTGCCCACCAGAAGCCCGATTCCCGGACCGAACCGACATACTTGCCGAAGAGCACGAGAACGCGAGCTTCGTTCGGCTGTACAATGAAAAATCCCACCATATGGAGAATGGTGTAGAGAAACAGTGGAATCTCCACCCAGAGTCCTTCAGTGGTCTCGTTGACGGCCATCCAATAGATGAGGAAGGCATTTAGACCAATCAGGACGAACAGCAGGACCAACGAAATATATCCGTTGATCTTTCTCGCGTTTTTTTCAACGACTGTTTGCATGATGATTCTCCTTGAGCGTATGATATCTCAATGATATCAATCCGATATTACATTGTCAAGAGGAAAATCAACCAATTTTCATCGGCCTTTCGGGCAAGCCGCCCGCTACCCGTACAATCGAGAGAGCGGTTGATCAAAGGACTGAACAAGGGGTCCGGTGGCAATAAGCATTTTTGCCAAAATAATGTCGATCCGATCAATGGCACCCTTGTTGATGCAAGATTCAAAACCGAGCTGAGGACCATATGAAAATCATATTGATTCCTTTCATTGCACTTGCCGTTCTTTGCAGCGGATGCTACACGATCATAGCCGGAGACAATGTCGTTTATCAGGAGATATCCGGAGATCCTTATCCGTATCCGTGTCCGTACCCGCCACCCCCTCCACCTCCCCCTCAGCCGCAACCGGTGCTTTTCTACACACCTCCGCCTGCTGCGGAAACGGGCAATACAATCAGGACATCGGGTAACCTTAGGGCGGGTGATCACCACGGGACGGAAACAGAAAGGAATAGGAGCAACTCGGAACGGGAGGGGCGAGGGCAGTGACGCAGGGGACGGAAATCAATTCTGGTATTTCAAGAATTTGATCTTCGCTTGAGTTGGACGGTCAGGTAAAACCCTCCCTGGACAAATATAGAAACAGGAAGATTCCGGCAAAACCGACGCCGCAGGCTGACAACAGGGGGTACGCAGGAGACATCTGCCAAAGAACTCCTCCCAGAATCCCGGCTGGTACGATGGAGAGATTTCGGACCGTATAATAGACCCCCACCATCCTTCCGCGTTGCCCGGGATCCACAAGGTCAACAATCAACGACTTCCGCGCGGGTTCCCCGAATTCCTTCAATCCGCCAATGACAAATGCAGAAACAAGGAGAGCTGGTGACCCTGCAAGAACAACAGCAAGCGGGAAAGCCGCGAAACAGAAAAATGTGAATGCAATGATCGGTCTCCTCCCTGTGACATCGGCGATTCTCCCTGACGGGATATAAAGAGCTATCGCAGTTGCCTGTTGAAGGGCAAACAAAAGCCCGAACGTTCCCGCTGAGTACCCCTGCACCTCAATGACATACAGAACAATAAACGATGCAGCAATGGCCTCCGCCGTCCGAATAATACACTCAACGCCCAGTAGCCTCTTGAGCGTAGGAGACATCGATTTGAGCACTTGGACAAACCCATCCGAACTATCATGCCGTTCCCGGACGGCGTCTGCCCGATACCACAACTTTTGAAACAGAAGAACACCGCATGCAAGGAATATTGTCACTACCAGAGCGGAGCGCATGCCCGCAACCACACCATACGTCGTGATCAACAGTCCGCCCAACGGAGCCCCCAACACTCGTGGAACTCTCTGCAACATAGAAATCACGCTGAAGGCGATTCCTCGCTTTCCCTTCGGAAGCGCATCCCCAATGATGGCAAACGATGCGGGGAACGCTCCGGATTTCCATGCCATAATGAGGACAAGAGCGGCAAACAAGACCTCCCACCCTGGGGCAGCTGCGGCGAGCCCGTATCCCGCGAGTGCAACTCCGGTAAACACCATCAGTGACCGCTTCAATCCAATGCGATCACTCAGCCATCCTCCGGGATACTGATACAGCCCATCCAGGAGATCCTTAAGCGACGAGAACGCACCGACGAAAAGGCCTGAAGCGCCGAGAGCCACAAGATACGCAGGGAGAAAAGCCAGCCAGAGTTCCTCCCCGAGAGCCAAGCCGAAAGTACTCAAAGCCAGAACTCCGATGTTCCGGTTGAGGCCAAGGTATTCTCTGGCTCTCGATGTTAGCGACACTGCGGAATTATGGCTCACAGCGCCGCGGCCCAATCGTTCACGGTCTGAACGAGCATCTCCAGCACCTGCTCATCTGTGGTTCCCGAACTCTTGGTCATGCGAAAGGAATGATCCGCTCCCTCAATGACCGCAATTTCGGCCCGCGGTAATTTATCACAAATCGGACGTAACAAAGTCAGATCCGCAAGTTTGTCCCGTGTCCCCTGTAAGAAGAGCATGGGAATGGTTACCGCCGAAAGGTGTTTCGCTCTCTCCACACCCGGCTTCCCGGGCGGATGGAGCGGAAATCCGAAAAACACCAGGCCCCGAACACCGCTCAATGGCTCCATTGAAGCTGCCAGAGAGGTCATCCGCCCGCCCATAGACTTCCCCCCGGCGATCATCGGCAGGGAGCCGCCAACCTGACCGGCAGCCGCAACCGCAGAACGCACAGTGGCAAGCAAAATGGGTTGCGGATCCGGCCTCCCGGACTTTTTTTCCATGTACGGAAACTGATAGCGGAACGTTGCAATTCCTGCGTCCGCATGCCGCTGCGATACCGCCTCCATGAACGGATGCCGCATTCCCGCCCCGGCCCCATGGGCGAAAACAAGCAGAACTCTTGCCTTAGGCGGATTGAGGAACAAAGCGCTCACTTCCCCCGAGCTCTTGGAAGCCGGGAATTTTACAAGTTGCGATGTACTCATTGAGAATTATTTTTTGCTTCGGATGGGTTTCTTGATCGCGGTGGATTTGTTTGCGGCCAACTTCTTTTCTGTTTTTTTCTTGGCCGGTTTTGCGACGGGACCTTTTGGCTCCGGCGGAAGGGGCTTTCCTTCGGCCAAAGCAAGAAACCTCATTGCAAAATTTGCCCCCACTCCTTCATCTTCGTGCTTGAAAAAGACGAACGCCGGATCCCAATTCTGACCTTCAATCCGCTTCACCCACGACTCAAGGTCCTTCACGGTATAATCCGGACGCCTGAGCCTCAGATAGCCCCAGCGAGCCGTGCTCACAAACGGGACGTCCAGTTCTTCATCTGTATCCGCAACACAGAGAGCACAGTTCTTTGATCGGAGGGCTTCGAACACTTCGTCATCGAACCAGCTCGCATGTCTGAACTCAAACGCACACCGGACTTCATTGTCGAGGCCGCTCATGAAGCCCTGTAACCGTGGCAGATCCTTCTTGAGGTTCGGCGGGCACTGAAATAAGAGGACGCCAAGCTTCGGACCGAGCAGTTTTGCGGTTTTGATCAGGTACGACGTCTCATCCTGGGCATTCTGCAACCGTTTAATATGCGTGATTTTTTGAGCTGCTTTAACGGAGAATCGGAATCCCTCCGGAACGGCAGACCCCCATGCCTCCATCATTTTAGCATTCGGAAGACGATAGAATGTGTTATTGATCTCAACTGAAGGAAGGCGTTCGGCGTAGTATTGGAGAAATCCCGAATTCGGCAGATCTTCAGGATAAAACCAGCCCTTCCATTCAGGATAACTGTAGCCGCTTGTGCCTGCGTAGAGTTTCATGGAAAGAATATAGGATGAGGTGGGCAGAAGTTCAATTGCGGATTGGCAAAAAGGTCAAGGGACCAAGATCACAATTATTACAATGATCGAGGACTAAGGATGGCGGGCATGTCTTTGGGGGAATTTGCCCCTTGAACATTACTTCACAGCCATTTCATCTCTCACAATTCCGACGTATTTTCAACCCAATGGCCAGGACTTCTCAACATGTAAAGGTCGGTAAGAGGACGCTCGAGCTCTCCAATCTTAATAAGATCCTTTGGCCCGATGACGGCTTTCTGAAAGCCGAGCTCGTCCACTACTACCTCACCCTCGCCCCCACGATCCTTTCTCAGATCAAGGGGCGGCCACTTTCTGTTGTCCGGTTTCCGAACGGCGTCAAGGATGAATCTTTTTTCCAAAAAAACCGCCCTGACTGGGCGCCGGATTGGATGGACCACATCGAACTCGGTGATGACAGGAAAAAGGATTACATGATCGCGACCGAGGATGCATCACTGGTGTTTCTCGCGAATCTCGCATGCATTGAGCTTCATCAAATGCACTCGCGCTCCCCCAACTTCGACAAACCCGACTACTTCGTCGTTGATCTCGATCCCCCCGAGAACATGCCTTTCACGACAATCAAGGAAATCGCCTTCGACTTCAAGGAGCACCTTGAACAGTTTGGGTATCACGTCTTCGTGAAGACCACGGGCAAGAAAGGCCTTCATATTCTGGCCCCGGTTGAACCCAAGTGGAGTTTTGACGAAGTGTTCGAAACGGCGAAGGCCATTGCTCAACCGTTTGTCGAACGGCACAAGTCGAACACGACCCTTCACATCAAGAAAGAATATCGTAAAGAGAAGATCCTTATCGATATCTATCGAAACCGTACCCACCAAACGATCATTTCACCGTACAGCGTGCGCGGGAACAAAGGCGCTCCGGTTTCTACACCCTTGCGATGGGAGCAGCTTGAAAATCTGAAAAGCCCGGCGGAAATGAATCTCGAAACCGTTCCGGATTTGGTCCTCAACGAGGGAGACCCCTGGGAGGGCATCGCCGCATACGCCGTTCCGCTTCATACCAAGCGGAAGGCAGTCCGCATCAAGCCGGCCCAAAAGGAAGCGGCCACAAAATCTCTGGAACCCTACGACAAGAAACGTGAATTCAAGAAGACCCCCGAACCGGGTCTAGCAGTCAAGGCCGGCCGCGGTGATGCCTTTGTTGTCCATCGGCACCACGCTTCCCATCTCCACTATGACCTACGGCTCGAGAAGGACGGAACTCTGAAATCATGGGCGGTTCCCAAGGGACTGCCCCAACGGCCCGGAATAAAGCGCCTCGCCGTTGAGGTTGAGGACCACCCCTTGAACTACCTTACGTTCGAAGGAAAGATACCAAAAGGCGAGTACGGCGGCGGCGACATGTGGGTGTTCGCCCTGGGCAGATATCAGATCACCAAACAGAAGAAGGACGGATTCTATTTCCGCCTTCAGAGTAAAGAACTGAACGGGGAATACCGAATCTACAACACGGGCGGAAAAAACTGGCTTTGTGAACGTCTCGACGTTCCGCAGGTCGATTATCTTCGCAACCGGATCGAATTCATGCTTTCGGACAGCCGCGACACCCCACCGAAAGGAGATGAGTATCTTTACGAGATCAAATGGGACGGCATCAGAGCTATGATCTCGCTCGACGAAGGACAAATGAGGATCCTGAGCAGGAACGGCAAGGACATAACGGTCAGCTTCCCCGAGCTCACGACACCCGAAGAGTCATTTCGCGCCACCAATGGCTTGTTCGACGCCGAGATCGTGTGTCTTGAAGGGAGTGGAAAGCCCGTTTTCAAGCATGTCATTCACCGCATGCAGCAGACCGCGGAAAGTTCCGTGGCCCGTGCCCGTGCAAAGTATCCGGCAATTTGCTATATTTTTGATTGTTTGTACTTGGACGGTCGGCCCATTGTTGGTGAGACCCTGGAACGCCGCCGGATCTGGCTCAAGGACGCCGTGAAGCCTGATTCCGCTTACCGGGTCAGCGACGTGGTCGGCGAGGGAGCAGAACTCTTCCGGGCTGCAAGTGCCATGGGACTTGAAGGGATCATGGCGAAGCAGCGGACGAGTTCATACCTCCCCGGGAAACGAAGTCCACTCTGGCTCAAGATCAAAACGCGCCATACAATGGATTGTGTGATCATTGGATACACGAAGGGCAAGGGCACCAGGGACTATGCTTTTGGGGCCATCCACGTAGCGCAAAATGGAAAAGCCGGACTGAAGTATGTGGGAAAGGTCGGGACGGGTTTTGATGACAAGATGCTGAAGTCGCTTTACGGCGATTTGAAGAAGCTGCAGGAAATCAAACGCCCGATAAAGGAAAAGCCGTTGGACGATGGCGTCACAACGTGGATCGAGCCAACGCTCATGTGTGAAGTGCAATACGCGTCGTTCACCAAGGACGGAATGTTGAGAGAACCGGTGTTTCTGAGATTGAGGCCGGATCTTTAGGGTTTGAGGTTCCAAGTTTCAGGTTTCAGGTTTCAAGTTTCAGGTTTCAGGTTTCAAGTTTAAGGTTTCAGGTTTCAAGTTTACTACCCTGAAAGGGCGAATATATATGAGAGCCATCTGGAAAGGTCACATTCGATTTTCCCTGGTAACGATCCCCATCCGTGTTTATAACGCGGTGGACACCGAGCAGAAGATAAGCTTCAATCAACTGCACCGGGAATGCAACGGCGCGGTCGGGTATGACAAGCGCTGCAAAAAATGCAACAAAGTCGTGACAAAGGATGATATCGTGAAGGGCTACCAGTACGAGCCGGACCAGTTCGTGATCATCGAGCCCGATGATCTGAACAAACTCAAGCTCAAGAGCACCAAGGTAATCGATATCGAAGGGTTCATTAATGCTAAAGAGGTGACGCCGATGCTGTTCGAAGCACCCTACTTTGCGGGACCCGACGGGCCGGTGGCGGCAAAGGCCTATTCCCTGCTTAGCCATACGTTGAAGGAAACCGGCAGGGTCGGCATTGGAAAGGTCGTTCTGCGCGACCGCGAAGATGTTGTGCTCATTGGACCGATGGAAGGCGGAATCGTCCTTTACCGGCTCCGGTACCCCCAGGAAATAAAGAAAATGTCGGACGTGCCCCAACTGGAGGAACAGAAGATCGACAAGGACCAGCTGAAGCTCGCGCGGAGCCTCGTTGACTCCATGAGTACGGCGTATAAGAAGCTCGATCTGAAGGATAAATATCATGCGGCGCTGGTCGAGATGATCGAGGCAAAGGTCCAAGGCAAGGAGATCGTAACGGTTGAAGAAGAGACCAAGCCGGTCGTTGATATCATGACAGCTTTGAAACAGAGTATCGAGCAGGCGAAATCTCAGAGGAAGCCAATGGCGAAGGCTACAGGGAAGAAAGTAGTAGCGGCAAAAGCAAAGACTCGCAAAGCTAAAGCAGGATAGCCAGAAGAAGGTCACCTTCATCAGGTTTTGCAGAGCTGAAGGTGACCTTCGATCAAGCAACCATGGCACACATACTTCCATTCACTCCAAAGCCGTCTGCAAAGATCGGTTTCCAGAAGGTTCGGAAAAAACTTACGCCGGGTTCGCCGGAGAGTCAGCTTCCGCTCTTCGAAGGTGCCGGACAAATTTTACAGCTTCCGGACACCATGAGTCCGTTCAACAAGGCCCTTCTTCTGGACGACCGCGGTGACGATCGTGCAGCGAAGTTCTACCAGGAAGCTATCCGTCAGGGCGAATCAGCCCCAGATGCGTACTGCAACCTTGGGATCCTCGAGTCCAGGGCCGGACGGACGGCAAAAGCGTTCGATTGTTTCACCAGGTCTCTCAAAGAAGATCCGCGACACCTTGAATCGCATTACAACCTCGGGAACCTGTATTTTGAGGCAAGCGACCTGAACCTGGCAAAAACGCATTTCCAGATATCCGTTGAGATCGATCCCGATTACCCGAACGCCCATTTCAATCTGGGGTTAGTTCATGCGATCAACAACGACTACAGCGCCGCGGCAGAAGCGATCCGCAGATACATTGAATTGGTGCCGGACGACGAGGGTGATAAGGCGAAGAGCCTGCTTCTGGTTCTGGAGCAGACCCTCAAGGGAAGTTGACTAAAGCGGATTTAGGAACTATTCCTGAATTACACATCATGACCGGGCTGGCCCGGTTTTTCTGTTCTTGGCATGAATCCCAAAGATAAGAGGCTCGATTTCTCCAAAATGCAAAAAGGAAGGACGCTAATCAGCAAAATGTGACCTTTTCAGGGGGCTGTGGTCGGCACGAAATTTGTGGCTCCAGAAGCAGAGTTCCCCCACAAACAGCTCGTTGTCCATACCTACAAGCCTCCTTCGACGAGCTGCCAGGGCTGCCGTTCGGCGTACGGTAGCCCTCTTTTTTTGGACCGTTGATCGTCAGGCATTTTGAATTCGCAGATTAACTCCTTCAAAGAACAATCGCTAATCCCTCTAAAAGCAGGAATGGATCCTTCATCAGGGCTCAATCAGACTTTTCTGACCGCTGACCTCTGACTAGGCCGCTCCTACAGAGCTTATACTGGGAACTGCTTTTATTGTTCTTTCTACCAACAGGTCGTCCCTTACGGGACTCAATCAGTGAACCTGCTTTCTTCATTCCTAATTTCTCCCTACTCCCTGCTCCAAACGTCCCAAGAGACCTCCGATCTCTGACTCTTCTATTTCTCTGCCGCAAAGATCCTTACTTCTCCAAACTCCATTTCAAGGACATGACTGCGTTGAGACGGGCCACCCTCAACAGAAGCAAGGGGCCGGGGGAAATTGACAGTTCGCCGCCCGGTCTTCGAGGCGACAACCATTGCGGCGTCTTTTGTCGCACGCACGATGTCGGGCTCACTGCTCCAAAGCGCGGCACCGGCTTCACGCGCAAGCCAGCGAAGAACATTCATGGGCATTGGTGCGCTGCCGACGTACACGGACGTATAGCCCTCGCGGTTCGTGCTGGCAAATGCGACCTCATTGTTGTCCAGCCAATATCCGAGAGGCGTCCCGCTCCCGGGAAGTACTGTAAATCTCGGTGATTGATCCGAATTCACGCCGAAATGCGTGTCAATCACCGTGCTATCATCCCGAATGTCGCAACGGATCATCATGGGCCCCGGCTTCTCCTGGACCCTGAACCGGAATCCTGTCAGCGATTCCATCTGGCTCAAATCAAGATCACCTGGAGTGACATAACCCGGTGCAAAATACCAAACCACAGTGATTCCGCTATTCCGCAGCATCCCTTTCAGCAGTTCGCATTCTTCCCGGGTCATCAAAAACACATTGACCATGAAAAGAAGCTTGTAGTGCTGAACATCCTTCTGAACCAGGTCGAAACGGAACAGGAAATCCATTGGTGCGCCGATACGATGAAACGCTCTCGCTTGTGTGTTCAGAAACCAATGGTTAAAGAAATCAGTGTATCGTATGCCGTAATTCTTCCACGGCTTCTCTGCAATCCAATGCTGTGTCGCGAAGAAACTCTTGAAATCATACACTGCCGCAATCTCGGATACAGGGCTGATGTCAAGGTTTTTCCTTTTCTCGCCGAGCTCCACAAGCCTCCTGATCTCGCTGATGATCGGCTCGCCTGAATACCAGCCGTCTTTGGCATTGTTCAGCGGGCCGAAGTCAAACAGCCATCCGCCGACTCCCGAAGCAAACACTTGTCCGAGGTCTCTCTGGAGGATTCGTTTCGAACCCTCGAGCGTGTCGCTTCCCAACCCTCCGTGGCCTCCGATCACTTTGTGCGGATTCGAATCCTGGTTCGTGCTCGGGTCCATTTCGGAGAAGTACATTTTTCCACGCCGCCGCAGTGATTCCGTGAGCACTCTGCATCCCGCATCACCACCGAGGCCGCGCGCACTTCCCAGGATGTTGCCGGCCCCATCGCTCATTTGCACCTTTACTCCACCGACCGTTTCCACGTTTCCCGGCTGATAGGTATACGGACTCGCGATGTAATCAAGATCAGGGCTGTCAAAGACTTTTTGAGTTGCGAGATATCCTTCGTCCTGGATCCTCACCTGTTCGACGAGATAGCCGTAAAACACTCCGCACAGGACGCGCCTTTGCGTTTCCTCCTTGATCACACGTGCCATGGCCAGCACGGTATCTGCGATCACTGAATGGAACTTCTCATAGAATTCCATCACCGGCCGTTCTTTTGCCGGGTCACGCAAAAGTCCCGCTGTTGTAGATGTCCTCGACAGTGTATCAGGTATCGTCCCACAGGCTCGCTTCATGGGTTCACTATAGTCGGGGTAAAAATCCGACCCATAATAGTTCCACTCAGCGGTTCTTCCCGTTGTCGGATGGTATCCGATCATTCGACTTTTGAGCGGGGAAGACTCCATGTGGCGGAGAAAAGCCCGCAGCATGGTCCCGGTATCCTTGCGCCACAATTCGGACGCGAAGGATGCCTCCCAGAGTTCATGCACCGTGTCAAAGTAATATCCGCCTTCGGACGGCTTCAGATTTTTCTTACTGGGGAGATCGTAGTTCATCTCATTGGTCGGCAAGGCGTATTGTATAAGTTCCGACGGATGGGCTTTCTTCCACCAGGCAGGGGTGTCGAGTTGTAATCGCGGCAGGAACAAGGCTTGGGGGTCCAGCGTTAGCAGAGTCCCCAGAAATGTGTCGATCACGGACCAGTCATATTCATCGGGCCCCAACCAGCCTGACTGCAGGCCAAGAATGGGGTGATACGCGTGTATTCCGGCCTGCCTGAAATTCTCGACCGTCGGGTACATGTGGGTACTGAGGGCGAGAAACGGGTATGTTTCCGTGTCATGAAGGAACAGCCTTGGCCCACCACGTTCAACCTTGATCTCAGCGCGCATCGGCGGTTCACCACGGAGCATTTCAATCGCCTCGTACGCCCCGGCATTACCCTCAATGAATTCCGCCGAGAGAAAATCGTTCGGCAGCCACAAGAGCGATGCTGCCGTAAAGCCTGATGCTTCAAAAAATTCACGTCTGTTCATTTTCGCCTATTTGTGAGATTTTCGTATCCCCTTTTCTGACCTCCCCCGAAAACAGAATTCGGGGCAAGCCCGAAAACAGAATTCGGGGCAAGCCCGAAAACAGAATTCGGGGCAAGCTGACGTCTGATCTCTGACCTCTGTCAATACCTCCAGCTCTTCACATCTGCTCCCTTCGGGGCGCTCACGCGGATGCGCTCCATCATTTTCGGAGTGTGAAACTGAACATATTGAAGGCGCGAGATCGAAATCGGATTGGCATGATCGCCGTTCCAACAATGCTCGGCCAGGCATTCATAGTCCACTTCTCCTCCGTAAAACGGATCCTTCGTTGTTTGCAGAAACCCTTCCATCAACCGAACTGCATTGTTCAAATAGTAATTATCCATCTCTCCAACGTAAATATTGATCTTTCCCCGGAGTTTCGGACCGAGCGTCTTCCAGTCGCGTTTCAGGATATATCCCAGATCGTAATTCTGCTTCCAATATTCCGCCACCTCTTTGTCGATCACACCCGTCTCTTTGTCCCATATCCGTTTTGGGTATCCGTCCTTTCCTACGGGAGAATAGACAGCCTCCCAGATGTCCCATTGTTGCCCTGACCGGCTCTTATCTCCCAAAGCCAATTCCAGCTGGTTCACTTCCTGAAGCGTTGCCTCGATCTCATTCTGGTAATTGCGCTTTCCCGGCCGCGGCGTCTTTTTCCACTTGCTGTCCATGAAGTAGGCATTGTGATCATCATAAATATTCACAACGGTAAATGCACGGAAGTCGATGGGATCGGGGCAAGCCGCCCAGCATCCGTTGAATTCGTCAGGATACATCACTTGTACCGCCAGGGCCTCCCATCCGCCGGTTGAGCCCCCGTACGTGAAGCGCGCCCAACCCTCGCCGATTCCCCGGAATGTTTCTTCCACATACGGAATGAGCTCGTACATGATGGCATCACCGTAGGGGCCCAGGTTCTCCGAATTCACGGCGTAAGAGTCATCGTAATACGGATTTGCATGCTGAATTTCCATGGCAATGAACCTCGGGTAACCGGGTCCGGTCCATTCTTTGTAAAACTTGTAGGCAAATTCCTGCTGAATCCGGTTGTAACCCTCCATTCGAAATCGCTCGCTATAGTCCGGCTTCAGATTCGGATCGGGCGGCTCTTCGCGGAAGCCGCCAAAGGTGGGCGAAAAATGACCGTGAAATACTGCTAGCGGGTAACGCGCCTCCGGATGTTCCTCCCAACCCCATGGGAGCAGTATGTTCGCCCCAAGAAACATGTCCCTCCCCCAGAATTTTGACAATCGCTCGCTCCGAATCCGTACATGTTTGATGTACTTTGTGTCCTTTCGGGGCTCGATGGCGGGGATTTCCTGATCGAGAACAACCGGGATCAGATTTTTTCGCCGGTGATCAAAGAACAACTTGCGGGGTTTGCTGTACAGATTTCCCGGAGCCCGGTTCCATTGCTGGCCTTCTCCCCTGTCCATGGGCAGCTTTACCGTGTGTCCGTCGGAACGTTTGAATGTCTCATATTTATGGAGAAGGACTTGAACCCAGTATTCGCCGCGTGGGATGTCCGTCATCGCCTGCTTTGGATATCCATAAGCCCCTCCCCCAATATTCACCGATGTTCCTGCTTTCCACCCCTCGACGTTCATTCCGAATACTTGTTGTGTCTTCGGCCCGTCGCTCAATTGAAACCTGGGCTCCCTCGTACTATCAGTTGAAATCAGCAGCAAGAGCCGACCATCAAGGGGCGTTGTCCTTTTCCCCGCAGGGTAAGTAATGGAAAACTGGAAGGCGCTTGTGTGGAGTGTGATCCCTAAGAGGACTATGGCAATAGATACCGTGCGAGAGTACATAGGTTTCTCCCGTGGAAAGAGGATTTTTAACCGCAGAGTTGCAAAAAGGTAAGTGATTATGGCAGGTGTTGCAAGGGATTGTCAGTGGGAAAGCAGATGCTGGAATGGTGGAAGGCAGGTAAAAGAACCAGGATTTGGAATGATGGAATACTGCCGCAGGTCAGTTCGGCTTCAACGCGCTGTATCCATCGACCTGAAAATACCATCTTCCGTCATCCCCTTTTTTGGCGATAACGATGAACTTACCCTGATCCTCACCGTCGGGCATTCCTCCGCCGCTGCCTCTCAATGTATAAATGCCAACGTCATAAGCGAGATTCTCGGTGACTTGCCGCTCGACAATTCGGAAGGATATCCCAAGCGTTCGGCCTTTTTCTTTCGCCCAATCAAAGAATCCCTTGAAACTCACGTGAATGACCTCGCGCCCCCTTTGAATGTCCCGACCAGGGGCCAGGTACAAAGCAGATTCTCCATAGAGATTCGACACCAAAGCCGGGTCCAGTTTGTTATAGGCCTGACTGAACACGCGGTAAATCTTATCGATTTCCTTATGAGGTTTTACTTCGGGATCGAGGAGCAGGACCTTATCAGTTTGGGCAGGAAGTGTAGCCCCAAGGGAGAAAACAAATGCTGTGATAAGTCCGATGCCTTTCATGTCTATTTCCTTAAGTTTGATGACCTGAAGAGAACTTAGTTTTTTCCCTTCGCAATTTCCACAATTGCGTCAAACGCCCTGGGGTCATCACTTTCGCCGAGCCAGAATACGGCTTGTTTCCGGATTCTGGGCCTCGGGTGCGTTTTGGCAATCCGAAACAAATGCACGTTAATTCATCGGCGTGCCTTTTCTATTACGGTCCACTACCAAATGATGGAGAAACCTGATTCTTCGAAACCTCAAGGTGAATCGGACTGAATCAAATTGAGAACCAGTAAGTAAATTTCACCATGAAAATGTTGTCGGTTTGGGTCTCGATCATTTTGTCAAATGCCCGACCGAAATTAAATGTGCCTTCGGGCGAAGAACCAAAACTGCTCCGCGTCCAAACGAGATAGAGTGTCGATCCCGGGCGGTATTCCCAGCGCAACACGGCATTTCCACGGATGGAAGTAATGTTGAAGTCCGGATTACGGATGACAAATCCCGGCGCTGAGCCCCCGCCGTCGGGATCGACCTGGTATTCCGACACGCTGCCGTCCGGATTGAGAACCTCTGTCATTGTCGAGCCCTCGGTTCCGTACCTGAGAAAATTAAACGTTCTCGGAGCTTTAAATTCCCGCAAATTGTGGTAATCTCCAACAGAGATCAGCGGCTGCAAGAACACCTGGAGACTCAATTGAGGCGTGAAGGTCCAATTCAGTCTGAGATTCGCCCCGACGGAGGTTTGATCCAGTGTCGCAAACACATAGCGCTTGCCGTACGTAGCCGTTGCAAGCGGGTCCGGGATTGCATTCACATACTGCGCCATGGTGCGATCCCGTCCGAAATACGGCCCGGCTGATACAGAGATGTTGGGGACCGGCTTGTATTCCAAGTTTGCCTGCACTTGCCAGCTTGGTTCATTGGTCCGGCTGTACGCAAAGCCGAAGAGGCTCACCACAATATCCTTCCGCGAATCCGAGCCCATTTCGGCCCAGATCTCGCGGCCCGGAAGCATCAACATTGCCGGGCCGCCGCGCGTCCTGCGCGTGTCCATCGTAAATGGATTATACGCGCCTCCCATGGCCAGCCAGTAGTAGTTGGTAAACTCAACGTAGATGTTCGACCAGTATCCATGCCAGATCTTGTTTCCGCCGAAATCAAGGTTGCCAAACGTGGAGGCCTGGACACGGAGGAAGCGATAATACTCGGTTGGATCAGACCATTTGTATCCGAGCACAAGGTGGCTATTGATGAGGTCCGTCCTCCCAAGGAAACCGAGGTCGTTTACCTCATATTTTGGATTCACCACTCCGAAAGCGGCGTTAATAATCACCGGACCTTTTTGCTTATTCAGCATGATCCGGCCGGCATAGCCTGTCATGGACGTCGCGTTAGTATCGAGGGAGAGATGATCCAAATCCGGGCGTTGGAAATAATGGGCTGAGTTCTGTTGGAGGGCCGTCATTCGGGCTGTTGTTCCCTGTACGCTGGAGACCGATGCCCAACCGGTAATGACATAAGTCTTGTTGGTATCGAGAAAGAGCCATCCGTCGATGCCTCCAACCAGTGCATCGCTGTTGATTTGGTTCCGGAGCACGTTATCGGAGAACCCTCGTTTCACGTACGTCGCAATGACTCCCAGACCCTGCTTCCCACCATCAAAGTCCCGCTGGATCCTCGAAATGCCATAGTACGTCATCGGTTCAATTTCGACACTCGACCGCTGTCCCGAGTTCTGAATTTCGGCAAACTCCCTGTTGGTCATGGCGTGAATCGTGCCGATTTTCCATTCGTCAAAAACCCGCCCGGTCAGTTTTGCTGCACCAAGGATGTGGGTTCCCAGAGGAAGGTCTGCATAGTCGTATTGCGGAAGGCTCCCTTGAGGCGAACGGCCGATTCTGCGACTGTAGAATATTGTTGGACTGGACCAGTTGAATCCCCAGAAATTATTGGAACCTCCGTAACCGAATTCAAAAACATTCGCGCCTTCGATGAAGAACGGGCGTTTTTCGGAAAAGAAGGTTTCGACGTCGCTCAAATTGACAACAGCAGGATCCACCTCTACCTGTCCGAAGTCTGGGTTCACCGTGGCATTCAACGTGAGGTTACTTGTCAAACCGACTTTCAGATCCGCCCCAACTCCCGGGTGGAATCTTGAGCCGGGGTTAAAGGGATCGCCGGCATTTGACCGGATATATTCCGCCCGCGTATTGATATACGGAAGAACCTCGACGGTTCCACCCGGGGTTATCGAAGAAATTCCCGTAAGAGTTCCGAACCGTGAGACGAATCCGCTTTCGTCCCGGGGCGTGTAAACCATGTAATCGAACTCGTTCTTTCGACCAATGGTTCGCTTAAAATTGACCCCCCAGACGTGCTCGAGGTTCTCATGGAAACGAAGCTGGGAAAAGGGAATTCTCATCTCCACGGTCCATCCCAGGCCGTTCACATGCACGGCGCTTTCCCATACGCCGTCCCAGGAATTGTCGGTCCAATCGTCATTGTACATCGTCCCGTCGGAAATGGACCCGGCCGCGGTGACGGAAAAATAATACCCGCTTCGACGGTCGTTGTAAGGATCAAGGTAGACGGAGAACCAATCTGCGGTGATCTCTACATCCTTCCTGCCAAGGATCTGCATGATCGAATCAGGTTGGGAATCATACAACCGAGCGGCAACATAGAGAGCTGCATCGTCATACGCGATCCATACCTCAGTCCGTTCCGACGGCTCGGCTCCCTGTTCGGGATCACGCTGTTTGAATGACGAAAACCCCGGACCCTGCCAGACTGCCTCTGAAAGGAGTCCATCCATTTCCACAGGCTCTGTTATATGAATTGCGTGAACGGACGGCTGTTGGGCGGCCGCAAACGACCAACAAAAAAACACACACATTGCGACGCGGAACTTCATGAAGTGTCCTCCAAAGGTCATTGGACGTTTGATGCCGGTCGAGGCCCAATCGTTGCACTGAGTACGACGATGAGAATAGGACTGAATGACACTCCGAAAGGTTGTAACCCGGTGCAACCAATGTCTCTTTACCTTTCGTCTTTGTTGAATTTTCTTTATACTGAATAGTAGAAAGGACACTCCTGACAGCCTCATTGTGATCGAGATACAGGAAATATCGATAGATCCCGCAATACCGGCGATCCATTTCCGGTGCAACACCGAACGCTGCAAAGGGGCATGCTGCACCCTGCCCGGTGGCAAGGGAGCGCCATTATTGAATTCGGAAGTGGCCGAGCTTCAACGCGCCGCACCGGCAGCCACAAAATACCTGAACGAGCGTCATCGCGACGCTATCGAAGAACAAGGCATTTGTGAAGGGGGTCTTGGTGACTTTGTCACCACTTGTGTCGATGACGAGGCATGTGTTTTTGTGTCCTTTGAGAACGGGATCGCCCGTTGCTCCTTGGAAATGGCCTGGTTGAACGGGGAATCAGATTGGCGGAAGCCCTTGTCATGCCATTTGTTCCCCCTCCGGATCGATCGAGGCCTTCAGGAACATCTCCGGTATGAACATCTGGACCATTGCGCTCCTGCGTTGGAGGAAGGGGTTGCGGGAAAAGGAGTTCCCCTCGCTGATTTTCTGCGAGAACCCCTTGTAAGGGCTTACGGAGAGGCCTGGTATGCAGAATTTCTGGAGTACTGTCGGTCCGATCATCGGAACAGTACCGGGGGGACGTAGCCATGTCCACTATGAATCTCTCTCAACAGCTCCGCCTCGGCCTCAAGCTCACTCCGCAACAGGTTCAGTACCTCAAACTCCTCCAGCTTCCCAATCTGGCCCTCGAACAGAGAATCAAAATGGAACTCGAGATCAATCCCATGCTGGAAGTGGACGAGGAGATTGAGGAATTCCAGGAGCAGGAGGATGCCCAAGAGGCCGCCGAGAACACGAATGGTGAAGACGAAGAAGGGTACACGCTCGACGATTATATCAATGATGACCTGGCGGGACACAAAAGCCCCGAAGCAAGGCCGGCGGCCGGGGAAGAAGATGATTCCGAAGCCCCCCTTTCGTCCAGCCCCCCCCTTTCCGAACGGCTCCTGGCCCAATTCCGCATGCTGGAAATTGACGAGACGGACAACCTCCTTGCCGAGGAGATCATCGGCAATGTTGACGAAGATGGATACCTTCGCAGGGACTTGAGCCTGATCGTTCAGGATCTCAATCTCAGTTTCGGCTTCGACATCCCCATAGAAAAGGCAGAATCGGTCCTCGAGAAAATTCAGCGGTTGGACCCGCCGGGCATAGCGGCCCGCGACCTCAAGGAATGCCTCGAGGCACAATTACGGTGGGGAAAATACGATCCTACCATCCGGGAACTGGCGAACAAACTCCTGAGTGAACATTTCGAGGACTTGAAGCTCAAGAGGTATGAATCGCTGAGTCAAAATCTAGGGATCGGCATGGACACGCTGAAAAAGGTGGTGGACCTCATTCAACACCTCAACCCCAAACCCGGCGAGGGCGAGTTTTCGGCTCAGGAGAATTATGTTACGCCCGATTTCATCGTCGAGAAAGACAATGGGGATTTCCTCATCACGCTCAACGACCGTTCCATTCCGACCCTTCGCCTGAACAGAGCCTACCGTGAGCTCATCACGCCAAAAGGAAAAAAATCGTCCAAAGAAACAAAGGATTTCATCAAACAGAAATTCGAATCCGCCAAATGGTTCATCGCTTCCATTCACCAGAGGCGTGAGACTCTGCTCAAAGTCATGCGCGTGATTGTGGACCGCCAAAGAGAATGGTTTGAAACGGGCGAGAATCTGAAGCCGATGATCTACAAAGACGTGGCCGAAATCGTGAGCGTGGATATTTCAACCATCAGCCGTGTTGTCAACAGCAAATACGTGCAAACGGAATTCGGGGTGTCCTCTCTCAAGAAGTTCTTCACCTCTGCCATTGAAACGACCAGCGGGGAAGACCTCTCGAACCAGGTGGTCAAGCAAAAGGTCAAGGATCTGATCGAAGCAGAGGATCCAAAGAATCCGCTTAACGATGACAAGATCGCGGAGATTCTGCAAAGAGAAGGCATTAAGCTTGCAAGACGCACGGTGGCGAAGTACCGCGAGCAGTTGGGATTGCCCATTGCGCGGATGCGAAAGCACATTTAGACTACGGAACGACTATGGAACGTGAACAATTGCATGCGACAACGATCATCGGCCTTCGCAAGAACGGCATAGCGGCGATTGGCGGAGATGGCCAGGTGACCCTTGGGGCGACAGTGATGAAACAGCACTCCAACAAGATCCGTAAGCTGTACAAGGATTCCGTGCTCGTAGGTTTCGCCGGGACCGCTGCGGATGCCTTCAGCCTTCTCGACCGCTTTGAAGAACAACTTGAAAAGCATCAGGGTCAGCTTGTGCGATCGGCCGTGGAGCTTACGAAGTTGTGGCGGACCGACAAATATTTACGACAACTCGAGGCGCTTCTTGCCGTCATTGACAAGGAACACTCGCTGGTAATCTCGGGAAACGGCGACGTGATAGAGCCGGATGACGGGATTGTCGCCGTGGGATCTGGCGGATCGTTTGCGCTGGCCGCTGCAAGGATGCTTTCGAAACATACGAAATTGGGGGCACCCGAGATCGTAAAGGAGTCATTAGAGGCGGCATCAGAGATCTGTATTTACACTAATAAGAACATTCACATCGAGCAATTGTAGGACAGGCATGAAACGCGAGCCGAAGGCGACAAATAATTCCCAGGGCCTCTTCAAGGAGCTGACTCCACGCCAGATTGTGGCCGAATTAGACCTGTATATCATCGGTCAGACCAATGCGAAGCACTCTGTCGCGATCGCCCTTCGAAATCGCTGGCGGCGCCTGCAGGTTTCCGAGGGCCTGCGCGAAGAGATCATGCCCAACAACATTATTCTCATCGGTCCGACCGGCGTGGGAAAAACGGAGATCGCCCGCAGGCTCGCCAAACTTGCCCATGCCCCGTTCATCAAAGTGGAAGCGTCGAAATTCACAGAGGTCGGATACGTTGGCCGTGATGTGGAGTCCATGGTCCGTGATCTGACAGAGATCGCCGTGAACATGGTCAAGGCCGAAAAGACCGCCGAAGTCGAGAGCCGCGCCCGGGAACTCGCCGATGAACGCATTCTGGATATCCTGGTACCTCCGGTGCGGCATCGGCATACCGCTCAGATCCCCGGGGAACCCGACGAAGGAAAGGAAGATGAGGGTGCCGCCCGCCAGAGTTTTCGCGACAAACTGAAAGCAGGTGATCTGGATAATCGCACGATCGAAGTGGACATTCCTGCTTCCCAAATGCCCATGATGCAGGTAATGGGACCGGTCAGCCTTGAAGAAATGGGAATTAATGTACAAGAGATGTTCGGCAACCTCCTGCCCAAGAAGAACAAACTTCGCAGGTTGTCCATCGGCGAAGCTCGACTGGTCCTCGGACAGGAAGAAGCATCCAAGTTGATCGACATGGACAAGGTGACGCGTGAAGCCCTGCACCGCGTGGAAAATTCCGGCATCGTGTTCATCGACGAGATCGACAAGATCACGGGCAGCCGGGGGCAGCAATCGGGTCCCGACGTCTCACGCGAGGGAGTTCAGCGGGATTTGCTTCCGATCATCGAAGGGTCCAACGTCACCACAAAGTACGGCATGGTCAGGACCGACCACATCTTGTTTATTGCGTCAGGGGCCTTTCACATTGCGAAACCATCTGACCTGATCCCTGAACTGCAGGGACGTTTTCCCATCCGCGTGGAACTCCTGAGCCTGACCGAGTCTGATTTCGTCAGCATTCTTACGAAGCCGCAGAATGCTTTGTTGAAACAGTATGCCGCATTGCTTGCTCCCGAGGGGGTCGTCCTGGAATTTGACGAGGGAGCGGTGAAAGAGATCGCAAGAACGGCCTTCGAGGTCAACGAGCAAGTGGAAAACATCGGGGCAAGGCGGCTTCACACAATCCTGACGACACTTCTTGAAGAAACCCTCTTTGACGCGCCGGATGTCGTGAAGGCAGGACCACTCACGGTTACCCGGGACATGGTGCGGGACAAACTGCAGTCGATTGTGAAGAACAGAGATCTGAGCAG
>JBBEEC010000043.1:91463-100632 GCA_040880975.1 Bacteroidota bacterium
GCCGGATCGCCGGCAATCTTGATCTCGCCGAATTTCTTTTCGAATTTGTCAATGTTGTCCTTGATGGCCCCAAGCAGCATTTTCGTATGCTGCGGCGTCATGATGATCCGCGCATGGACCCTTGCTTTCGGGATGCCCGGAAGGACCCGTGTAAAATCAATGACAAACTCTGCCGGTGAGTGCGTAATGATCGCCAGGTTCGAGTAGATCCCCTCCGCTTCCTTCTCGCCCAATTCGATGTTGATCTGCTGCTGTTGGGGTTGCTCTGCCATATTCCTCTCCTCCTGAATAAGACAATGCCCATCAGTCTGATGGGCATTGTTGAATGAATCAGCCTGTCGGCAGTTAATTACCGGCGCGAATCTTATCGGCGCGGTCGAATGCTGCAAGGGCTTTGTCTTGCATGCCAAGTTGCGCATAGATCGTTCCGAGCGTTTCCCACACCTGGAGATCGTCTGGCTTGCGTTCCGCCACTACTTCAAGGTGCGGAAGCGCCAGTTTGAACTTTTCCTTGTAGGCCGATGACATTTCCCCTTTTTCCTCAGCGACCCTCATCATATCGACGCCCCAGTTGTAATAGGTGGCTCCGAGGTCGAAGAGGGCATCGGTGTATTCCGGGTCCAGCGCATACGCTTCTTTGAATCGCTCGGTCGCCTTCTCAAAATCACCCGAGCTCCTGTAAAGAACGCCGAGAATGAACTGATTCTGCTGGTCGCCCGGGTCGGCCTGCACGGCCGCCTCGTATTCCGCAACGGCTTCCTTGAGTCTGTTCGCCTGGATGTAGGCTGTGAGAAGCATGCTAAGGCTCTCGGAATCGCCCATCCCAAGCCCCTTGGATTCCAACAGGAGCCCAATAGCTTTTTCATACTCACCCATGGCCTGGGAATGCTTGGAGGAATCGACGGACGGGTTGTACGGTTTGCTGAAGGACTTCGCAGTGACCTTGTCGTTATCAATTTTCACGGTAAGATTGAACCTGTTGTAGATCAGGTCTTCTTTCTTGGAACCACGAGGACCCCTGGTAATCCTGTCCGGAGCCCCCAGAGCCGCGATCACATCGCTCTTCCTATTGTTCCGGCGCACGCCTTCGATGCTTTTCAGGGTCTTCAGTTTGTCTGCGTTGTCGGACTCAAAGGCTTTTTTGAATTGGTCACCCTGGAAAATGTAAAGCCGGACCGCGCGCTTGAGTGATTCAAGATCCCTTCCGTTATCCCATGCCTTCCGAAATGCTTCGATCGCCTCCGGGAACCGGTTGCTGTTGTTGTAGGCATATCCGATGTATCGGTAGGTCAGAGAAGTGTCCGGCCATGCCTTGCTTGCCTTGGTGAATTCCTCGAGGGCCTGGTCAAAAAACATGGTAGACTCCGGGGCAGCCCTGTCCAGATAACCCGCTCCGACGTTCAGGTGACTCGCCCATCGATTGTACCGCGTACTCTGGATCTCACGAGCGTGTTTCTGTGAGAGCTTCAGAGCCTCTTCAAAGGCCTGATTCATACCGGCGTACTCGGACTCCTCAGCGAGTACTCCTCCCAGAAAGTACCAGGCTTCTTCGTTCGTCGGATTTTTCTGAACTTCAATTTCCAACAGCCTCTTGGCCTCGGGTATGTTCTTCTGCGAGAGGGCAAGTTTTGCTCCCGTAAATTCAGAGGAGGCACACTGAAATCCCTGAAAGGAAACCAAAGCAACGAGTACGATAATCAGCAAAAGAAGAATATTCGACTTCATGGGAAAACCTCATGTGTGGTGGTTGTACAAGCAGGAAAAAATATACCAAAAGAGGCCTGGAGAATCAAGGCGCGACTGCAGGAGATTTGACGGGCCTGATTTCTTTGACTTCCCATCATTTTTTTGATAAATTTGATTTTCTTCATCTGTTCGATGTGATCTCATTCACTGTTTTCCTCCGCCCAACCCAAGGAGAAATCCCGAATGTCCCAGTACGTGAAGCTGCAGAAGCCCTCGAACGGCAAAGAAATTACATTTTCTCAAGGGGCGCTCAATGTCCCTGACCATCCGATCATTCCCTATATCGAAGGTGATGGCACGGGGCCTGACATCTGGCGGGCCTCTCAGCGCGTGTTCGACGCCGCGGTGCAAAAGGCCTATTCGGGAAAACGGAGCATCGTATGGTTTGAAGTGTACGCGGGTGAAAAAGCAAACACGGTGTACGGCCCAAACACGTGGCTCCATGACGATACCCTCGCCGCCATCAGAAACCACATCGTGGCGATCAAAGGCCCCCTGACGACCCCTGTTGGCGGCGGCATCCGCTCCATCAACGTTGCCTTGCGCCAGATCCTCGACCTGTATGTGTGTTTGCGCCCTGTACGCTATTTTGAGGGCGTTCCCTCGCCGGTGAAGCATCCCGAAAAAGTGGACATGGTCATCTTCCGTGAGAATACAGAGGATATCTATGCGGGCATCGAATGGAAGGCCGGTACGCCGGAGGCTGCTAAAGTGGTGGATTGGCTTCAAAAGGAAATGGGTGTGGAGAAGATTCGATTTCCGGAAAGCTCCAGCATCGGAATCAAGCCCGTCTCGCGCGACGGGAGCATGCGATTGATCCGGGCGGCGATAAAGTATGCCCTGGCGCACAAGCGACCCTCCATGACGATTGTGCACAAGGGCAACATCATGAAATTCACGGAAGGGGCATTTCGTGATTGGGGCTACGAGCTCGCACAAAAGGAATTTGGAGGATCATTGCTGGACGGCGGCCCGTGGGTGAAATTGCCGTCGGGCACCATCATCAAGGATATGATCGCGGACAATTTCCTCCAGCAAATTCTCACCCGACCGGCGGAATACGACGTTATTGCGACGCTGAATCTGAATGGAGACTATATGTCCGATGCCCTCGCCGCCCAGGTCGGAGGAATCGGCATTGCCCCGGGAGGGAACATCAATTACGAAAATGGCTTTGCCGTATTTGAGGCGACCCACGGCACGGCTCCAAAATATGCCGGCCAGGACAAGGTCAATCCCGGATCTGTCATCCTCTCCGGCGAAATGATGCTTCGCTATCTTGGGTGGGGGGAGGCAGCCGACCTCGTTATCCGCGGACTGGAACAGACCATCAAGTCCAAAACTGTCACCTACGATTTTGCCCGCCTCATGCAGGGGGCTAACGAGGTGAAGTGTTCTGAATTCGGCGAGGCCATCATCCGAAACATGTGACCCTTCGGGTTCTCATCCTTCCTCCGCCCGCACCATCCCACGATTGAAACCAAGCCTATTTTTGCGTACGTTTGGTGCTGACGAGGTTTAATGATGCTTGCCAGCACAAGCGGAAACGAAGGCACCCTGGAAAATCCGGTCCTGGAAGAGCTCCAGGACGATGAGGTCAAAAACCAGGAGCCCGCAAAAGTCATCCTTTTCAATGATGACATCCACACATTTGATGAAGTCATCGGACAGATCATCAAGGCGACCGGATGTGATTCCAACCGGGCCGAGGCTCTCGCATGGGAGGTCCATACGAGGGGCAAGGCTATGGTCTTTGATGGCGCCATGAACCGTTGTCTCCAGGTGTCCGGAATCCTCGAAGAGATCGGGCTGCACACAACCATTGAAGTATGACGTCCAAAGAAATACGAGAAAGCTTCTTAAGATTTTTTGAAGAACGGGGTCATGCCGTTGTCCCCAGCGGACCCGTATTCCCCTTCGACGATCCGACGCTGCTGTTCACGAACGCGGGGATGAATCAGTTCAAAGATGTGTTCCTCGGAACCGGGACCCG
Source organism: Bacteroidota bacterium (assembly GCA_040880975.1). GTDB lineage: Bacteria > Bacteroidota > Ignavibacteria > UBA10030 > UBA10030 > JBBDYD01. The sequence continues at coordinate 95,203 of JBBEEC010000043.1, forward strand.
CCCTTACCGCCGTGCAGTCGACACCCAAAAGTGCATCCGCGTCAGCGGGAAACATAATGACCTCGAAGAGGTGGGACGGGACACCTACCATCACACGTTTTTTGAGATGCTGGGGAATTGGTCCTTTGGGGATTATTATAAGAAGGAAGCCATCGGGTGGGCATGGGAGTTACTGACGAAGGTTTGGGGACTCCCCAAGGAGCGCCTGTGGGCGACCGTTTTCACCGATGACAATGAGGCAGCCGAACTGTGGAAATCCGAAACGGATATCAACCCCGCGCATATTCTTCGATTCGGTCATAAGGACAATTTTTGGGAGATGGGTGAGACGGGTCCCTGCGGCCCCTGTTCGGAGATCCATATTGACCGAACGCCCAAAGGTGACGCCGTTGCCGGCATGGTCAACGCCGGGAAGGCCGAGGTCATGGAGATCTGGAACCTCGTCTTCATCCAGTACGACCGCGACGCGTCCGGCAAACTCACTCCGCTTCCGGCAAAACACGTCGATACGGGGATGGGGTTCGAACGCGTCTGTGCCGTATTGCAGAATAAGCTTTCAAATTATGATACCGATGTGTTCACCCCCCTGATCCACGAGATCAGCGCGTTAAGCGGAAAGACCTACGACGGCCGCCTCGATGACACTCTTCCGCATGCGCAGTCCGAAGCCGACGTTGCCATGCGTGTCGTCGCCGACCACATCCGTACCCTGACATTTGCCCTCGGGGACGGGGCACTCCCCTCCAACGAAGGACGGGGGTACGTCCTGCGAAGGATCCTGCGCCGGGCCGCCAGGTTCGGGCACAACCTTGGACTCCGACAACCTTTCCTTCACCGTCTTGTCCCGACTCTTGTCAAGACCATGAGCGGCAGCTTCCCGGAGATCAGGGAAAAGGAGCAACACATTCAGACCATTGTTCAGGGTGAAGAGGAAGGGTTCAGTGCGACATTGGACCGAGGGCTTGAGCTCTTCGAAGAGGTTGCTAAAAAACTGAAAAAACAAAATCGAAAAGTCGTTGACGGCGATGATGCCTTCAGGCTCTACGACACATTTGGCTTCCCCTTCGATCTGACCCAACTCATGGCAAAAGAGGCCGGCGTAAGCGTTGATGAACCGGGATTCGTCAGACTTCTTGAAGAGCAGCGAAAGCGTTCGCGCGATTCAACTCGCCAAGCGGAGGTTCCGGCAGGCCTGAAATTCATGCGCAAAGGGGTTAACGCAAAAGATTCGCTGTTCACGGGGTATGAGAGGTTTGAGGAAGACAATTCCCTGGTTCAGGCAGTTTCGGACGGATACATCGTCCTGGAACGAACACCGTTTTACGCAGAATCGGGCGGACAGGTCGGCGATTCGGGAATTCTTCGCGGTCCTGGAAGGGAATTGAAAGTTGTTGATACCCAAAAGGACGATGGCGTCATTGCCCACAGGGTCGAGGGAAATGCCGGAGAGTTCATGGGTAAACCTGTCACAGCAATTGTCGACAAAGAGCGACGACTGTCGATCATGAGGAATCATACGGCAACTCATCTCGTACATGCCGCCCTGCGATCCATCCTTGGCACCCATGTTCATCAGGCCGGATCATTGGTTGCACCGGACCATTTACGTTTTGATTTCACACATTTTTCCGGGGTGGACGAAAAGCAGTTGGCCGACATAGAAGCTTTGGTCAACGGCAAGATCAATGAAAATATTGCCCTCACACATCATAGAAACATCCCATTTGAAGAGGCGAAGAAAATGGGAGCACTGATGTTTTTTGGGGATAAATATGGCGATCGCGTCAATGTTGTGCAGTTTGGAGAATTCAGCAGGGAATTCTGCGGCGGCACGCATGTTCCGTCTACATCGGAAATCGGATTTTTCAAGTTCCGGTCGGAAGGCAGTGTCTCAAGCGGCACGAGGCGGATTGAAGCGGTTACCTCTGACCGTGCGCAGGAACTTCTGACGCTGCGGGAACGGGATTTTTCAGAACGGCTGGACTACGCTCGTGAACAGTTTTCCGTTGCCCAACAACTCCTCTCGGAAAGGCCTAAGGGTTCAGACCCAGGTGAAGACAACGCGGAACAATTCAAACGAATCGAAGCAGATATACAGCATCTCGCTTCCAAACGGCCTCTTCCGCCGATTACAGGCCTGATGCAGGGATTCAACGAGCAGGACAAACGGCGAAGGATGTTAGAGGAAACAGTACTTGCTCTCCTCGAAATTCGCAGGCACATTGAGAAGGAGGCCTCCAGGAACCGTCTCCGCTCCCTCTCGGCCGATATTGATTCACTCGTGGATCGCGGTGTTCGGTTCAACGGTTCAAGGCTTGTTTCAGCCCAGGTTTCCGCCGCTTCGATGGATGAACTGAAGTCTCTCGGAGATCGTCTTCGGGCAAAGATCGGAAGCGGGGTCGGGTTGCTCGCCTCCGTGGTTGACGAAAAAGTGGCTCTCGTGTGCATTGTGACGGACGACCTTGTTGCTTCAAAGAAGCTTGAGGCGGGAAAGATCGTCGGAGCGGTGGCCAAGCTCCTGGGCGGAGGCGGAGGGGGCCGGCCGCACATGGCGACGGCAGGCGGAAAGGATGTCGCAAAACTGACGGAAGCGCTTCAAACCACGGAAGCGATCGTACGCTCGTTTTTGAGCGGCAAGTGAACTCAACACACGGGGAGATATTATGACAACATTCGAACACCTTTCGCAAATTCGCGATGACCGGGGAGCCGGATACCTGATCCTGCTCGATCCCGACAAGGTCGACGAAAGTAAACTTCCTTCCTTTGTTCGTAATGCGACGGAGGCAGGGGTTGACGGATTTCTCGTCGGGGGCAGCCTGATGATGACCAACGAGTTCGACAAACTTCTCACCGTCATCAAACGGAACACCACGGTGCCCGTTGTTATTTTCCCGGGGAGCCTCTTTCAGGTCTCCTCTGTCGCTGATGCGATTCTCTTTCTGGTTCTGATCAGCGGACGCAATCCTGAGCACTTGATCGGCAACCAGGTTCTTGCGGCCCCCATCATTCGAAAAATGGGCCTTGAAGCCATCTCGACAGCTTACATGCTGATTGGCACGGGCAAGACGACCTCCGCGGAGTTCGTAAGCAATACGAAACCGATTCCGGACCACAAGCCGGATATTGCGGTGGCCCACGCTCTTGCGGCGGAAACCATCGGCATGAAATGCCTGTATCTCGACGCAGGGAGCGGGGCTGATGTCCCCGTCCCCGATGGTATGATCAAGGCCATCGCCGGCCGGTGTTCCCTCCCGATCATTGTCGGCGGCGGCGTGCGGACTCCCGAAGACGCTGCCGGAAAGGTGGCCGCCGGAGCTTCATTCCTCGTCACGGGAACAATCACGGAGGAGCAGGACGACTCCCGAACGATTCGAAGATTTGCCGAAGCCGTCCATTCTGCAAAGGTCAAAGCCTGATGACGAACAACCGACAGCAGTTTATCATTGATTCTCTGCGCGAAAGCGCTGAGACCAAAAGGCGTATTGCGGACCGGCTGCTCGTTCCGATCGCCGATGCAGTCCAGATGGTCGGGGACGCCCTCAAAAACCACAAGAAGATCCTCCTCTGCGGAAACGGCGGCAGCGCCGCAGACGCACAGCACCTGGCAACGGAACTTGTCATCCGCCTGAATCCCGCCATCCAAAGGCCGGGACTGCCGGCCATTGCACTGTCGACGGACACATCGATGCTGACGGCCGGGGCGAACGACATCGGGTATGACAATGTCTTTGCCCGTGCCGTGGAAGCTTTAGGGAATGAGGGCGACATCCTCATCGGGATCAGCACAAGCGGAAAATCCGAGAGTGTCAATCGGGCCTTTCAAAAGGCAAGGGCGAAGAAACTCGGGACGATAGGTCTTCTCGGAAAAGACGGCGGGAATTCCAAAGATCTTGTGGATATCGCGATCATTGTACCTTCCGATGACACCCAACGGATCCAGGAAGGCCATATCACCATCGGCCACATTATCTTTCAACAGGCCGAACAGGAATTATTCGGATAGCACTTCACCGCATGACCTCCCGGCGTAACGATTTTCTCATTCCTTTGCTTGCCGTTATCTCTGACGCACTTGCCATTGAAGGTGCGTTCGTTCTTTCTTACTGGCTTCGCTTCGATTCCCCGCTCACCTCGTGGTTCCCCGTTGAACTCGGGATTCCGCCCCTGGATGCTTATCTTTACGGATCGCTCTTTGTCATCCCGGCTTGGATATTCCTCTTTAGATCCCGCGGCATGTACCGACCTCGCCGGACGGTCCATTTTTCCGAAGAATTCTTTCCCATCGTGCGCGTGGTCATCGTCGGCATGCTGATCGTCATGGCTGCCGCCTTCTTTTACCGGGCGTTCTCTTTTTCCCGCCTGGTGTTCGGCCTCCTTGGCCTCTCTGCTGTTATTCTCCTCTCGCTTGGCCGATACCTTGTGATGAAATTCGAACAGTCGTGGTATTCGGGAGGGAACGATACCAAGAACGTGATTCTCATCGGATCGAATCCCACGGCCGCCCGAGTGTATGAAACCATCGCGAACCAGCCGTCTCTGGGATATCGCATCCTTGGATATTTTACTGCCGGCCCGCGAAAAAGCCTCTCCGGCCCGAAGGCAATTCACCTCGGAACGCTCACGAAGGTCCCTTCTTTCGTCAGGAACAACAACGTGGACGTCATCCTCATCGCCCTCTCCTCCAAAGATCATCCCCTTCTTCTGGATCTCATTCGCGAGTGCGAGGGACTTAATATGGAGATGCTGATGGTCCCCGACCTCGTAGACCTCATGACGAGCCGCGTGCGCATCACTGAACTCGAAGGCATTCCGTTTCTTCAAGTCAAGGAAGCAGCCCTCTCAACCTGGAATCAGATTATCAAGAGGGGATTCGACATTGGCACCGCGGCCGTCGTTCTCCTGCTTGCAAGCCCGGTGATGATCCTGATCGCGATCCTGGTCAAGCTGACCTCCCCAGGGCCGGTATTCTATCTGCAGGAGCGCATCGGCCTCGACGGCAAGCCGTTCAAAGTGATGAAATTCCGCACCATGAAAACCGATGCCGAGAAGGAATCGGGACCGGTCTGGTCGCGCAAGAACGATCCACGGACGACATCCGTCGGCCGTGTTTTGCGAAGATTCAGCTTTGACGAACTCCCCCAGCTTCTCAATGTCCTCAACGGCGAGATGAGTATTGTCGGCCCACGCCCCGAGCGGCAGTTCTTCGTTGAACGGTTCAAAGGGCAGATCCCGAAATACCTCGACCGCCACCGGGTGAAAACCGGAATGACCGGCTGGGCACAGGTGAACGGTTTACGAGGAAATGCCCCGATCGAAGAACGGACGAAGTACGATGTGTACTATGTCGAGAACTGGTCCCTCGCCTTTGACCTCAAGATCATTTCCAAGACCCTCCGCGCAGTCCTTTTCGGAACCGACGCTTACTAG
>JBBEEC010000044.1:0-99802 GCA_040880975.1 Bacteroidota bacterium
CCATTCCGCGTTCATAACCGATCATCGAGGCTTCGGTCCGAACGGCATAATTGGGCCCCCCCCATCCGTCACCACGTGGATCCCCCCCTTGAACGACAAAGTTCGGAACAACGCGATGAAAAGTCAAGCCGTCAAAGAATTTTTTCCGTATGAGTCGGTAGAAACTCAAAACAGTGAACGGCGCGTGTTCCTTCAGCAGTGAGATGACAATCGTCCCCTTGTTCGTCTTGATCTCAACCTGAAGGAGCTTCGGAATTGCATCGAAGATCTTCCAGTCATAGTCGGTATACAATGGGCGAGTCGACGGAACGACCTGATCCGCAAAATCGCTGCCGGTGATCTTCTTCAGGGCTGCAGCGGCGGCAAGCCCGACCGTGCGATCCGGATCCGCAAGAGCCCGCTCCAGCACCGGAATCGTACGTTCATCGCCGATCTTTCCCAGCGCCTCCAGGACTGCCTGCATTGTTTCGACGTCATTCGGCGCCGAGAGTTTTCCGTATGCAAGCATCAACTCTTCCAATGCCCGCTCATCGTAGCCATTCGCCCGCAGAATAGCATGGATCGATGAATCACCCAGCGCCGCGGCCACAAGATTCGTGATTGCCATGTCCTCGCGCAGCAATGACTCCTTGGCCTTTCGAAAGAGTGCAGACGAAAGACCGTTCGTCACCGCTGTATCTTTCCGCAATATTCTGAAGCTCTGAGGTGCCAACAGTTGCCGGATGAAATCCCAGGCTGCCATGGCAACCCTCACAGAATCGTCGTCGAGCCGCTCAAGGGCTATTTGGAGATTTTCGCCTGATGAGACCTGGCAAAGAGCCTCAAGGGCTTTTGAGCGGAGGAGGTTGGATGCGGAGGGATCCTTGACGATGCGGGCAGGCAAAAAATCGGCCGGGTAATGTCGCGCCAGCGTGACAAAAGCTTCTCCCTGAACTGCATGGGGCCGCGTTTTCGATGGTGAAGCCATCTGGAGAAGTTTCTTTTTCAAGTCTTCCCGTTTGCCGTACTTTCGTATGGTTTCCCGCGACACTCCGGCCAGTGAGGTCAATCCGGCGATTTGAACATGGTCGTTGGAGATATTGAGGAGGCCGAGAAGTCCATCAACGGCTGATTCCGTGCGTGATGCGTGCAAGGCCAGAGCGCGTGCGACGTTGACCCGTACCCGCCAGTCCCGCCTTCCTTTCAACGACTCATTCTGAAGAATCATCCGAAGGACTTCAAACGATTCATCCGTTCGGACCTTTCCGGTCAACGTTGCAAGATGCATACGAATATCTGCACTTCGGTCTGCAGCCAACGCGAGGAGCTGATTCTTGCGTTTCGCGAATTCCACATCGATAGCACCATGGGGGGCGATCCGCCACAGTGCATACAGGGCCATCCACTGTGCGCGGGAATCCTTCTCCTCCAGCATATCGAAGCACAACCACACTCCCCGCTCGGACTTGAGGGACCGTATCGCAAATCTCGCAATACTCAAAGCCTGGTCCGCTTTCAGCATGTTGAGCCTCTTCGGAAGGCCAAACGCGACCACATCATCATAGGCCTTGATACTTCCACTCTTCCCCAAAGCTTCCAGTAACCGCACAATGACCTTGGAGTTGTCCTCCATCCGCAGCCGTTCAGCGAGAACATCTTCCGTGGCAGGAGAACCGATCTGGCCAAGGGCAAACGCGGTTGCAGCCCTGACGTCGCTGTAACGATCGGAAAGCAAGGGAAGCAGAAACGGAATTGTCGCCGTGTCCTGGATGTTTCCCAGAGCAATTGCCGAGCGTGCGCGGATACGCGCCTCTTTGTGTTTCAGGAACCGCACAAGCGCGCTGTCTCCCAGGGACCGTTGGTCCTGATGCCAGAGAATCTCCTGCTCATTCTTTGTCAGTTTCTGCGCAACGGCGCCCGTTGCGATGACCAGCATGGCGAGGAGAATCTTTGTTACTGACAGCAACACTTTGGTGGTCATGATGTTAAAGCTACCCTTTTTGTCTGATGCTTTCAAAGACCCGTTTTTGAATTTCTCTGCCTGTCTTTGTATTGGCCAACCCACCCTGGCCGGATTCCTTAAGCCGCGGCGACATGAGGTCGCCCACTTCTTTTGTCGCAGCAATGACCTCGTCGGCCGGGATCAAACTCCGGATTCCCGCAAGCGCCATTTGTGAAGAAACAAATGCATTGGCCACACCTACGGCATTCCGTGTCGTACACGGCTCTTCGACCAATCCGCCCACGGGATCACAGACAAGCCCCATGGACGCCTTCAGTGCAAATCCGACCGCCTCCAGGATCTGCTCGTTTGTCCCTCCCAGAAGGAACGTAATAGCCGCAGCCCCCATCGCGGCCGCGCTGCCGGTTTCCCCCATGCAACCTGCCTCAGAACCGGCAAATGACGAATTCTTTGCAAAGATCAACCCAACGGCCGAAGTCACCAGAAGCGCTTCGATGATCTCGGTCCGGGAAATTCCGTGTTCTTCCATCATAGTGACGAGAACCGCCGGGACGATGCCCGCGGATCCTGCTGTCGGCGCCGCCGCTATCTTTCCCATGCAGGCATTCACTTCACCGACCGCAATTGCGCGCGCGGTTGCTTTCTTTAGGGCTGGGCCGAGGGTCTCCACGGGGCACCGAGCTACGGTCTTTGCCCAATTGTTCAACATGCCGCTGGGGGTTATCACGTCCTGCGTCATCCCCTGGTCCACCGATTCTTCCATCACGAGGAGGATACGTTTCAGATTGTCATAGACCTGATCACGCGACAGTCCTTTGTTTCGCATCTCATACTCTACCATGGCCTGCGCCATGGTCTTCTTTTCTCTCTGACAAAACTCAACAATATCACTCAGGTAATTTAACTCCATCAACTCCTCCTCATTTGTCATACCTCGAAGATCCGTCCATCATCGGCTCCACCCTTCGGACGAACTTGACCCACGGAAATGATTCAATCGTCCGGACCGTGTCCTTGTCGATCGGTTGATCCATTTCAATGATCATGTTCGCCAGTTTTTCGTTTCTCGACACGTACATGTTGGCAATGTTGCATCCCCGTTCGGCTATAGCGCCGCTGATACTCTTAATGCTCCCCGGGACATCATCAGCGATGATGATCAAGGTATGGGTTTGCGCATTGAAATCAACGCGGAAGCCTTCGATTTCCTGGATCCTGATACGCCCGCCACCGAGGGAGGCGCCTGTGATTTCCACCGTTCCGCCCTCACTCCCCGTAAGTTGGACCCTCGCCGTGTTCGAGTGAAATCTGGCTGAGTCTCCAATGAATTTAAACTCCCATTCCAACCCCGACTCTTTTGCAAGTTCAAAGGATTTTCGGATGCGGGTGTCATCGGGTCCGAACCCAAGGATCCCACCGACAATCGCGCGGTCAGTCCCGTGCCCTTTGTGGGTTTTCGCAAAGGAATTGTACAGGGTGATGACAGCCCGAACAGGTTTTTGATTCAAGAGCTGACGCGCAATGTACCCGATGCGACTGGCTCCGGCAGTATGGGAACTGGAGGGACCGATCATCACCGGACCAAGGATATCAAATATGCTGGGTTGCTCGGACATGTGTTGTGATGGCAAAGAGGTTTATGGCATTTTTGGTCGTTGTTGCAGCGATATGGTCCGGTGTCGTCTCAAGAATATCGGCCACGGCGCTTGCGATCAGCGGAAGGTAGGACGGCTCATTGCGCTTTCCCCGGTGAGGCACCGGTGTCAGGTACGGAGAGTCCGTCTCGAGCATGATCCGATCGCTTCCGATCTCCCGAAGCGTCGCTCGTACCGAAGAATTCTTGAACGTGACGATCCCCGGGAACGACACATAGAACCCCAGAGAAAACAACGTCTGCGCCTCTTCTGCGGTTCCGGTAAAGCAGTGGAAAACACCTCGAGAAGGGCATCCGATGGCTCCAGGTCGCCATTGCGGTAATTCACGGACACTCGCCGCCACGATATCCATTGCGTCAGCCATGGATTCCCTCGTGTGAACGACAATTGGGAGATTTCGTTTTGCGGCAAGGGAAATCTGATTGCGGAAGATCTCCCGTTGCCGTTCCCTGGGAGCGAAGTCGTAATGGTAATCCAGCCCGATCTCTCCTATGGCCACAATGCCCGGAGAGGCGGAAAGATCTTCGATTGCGGAAAGGTCCTCGTCCGTGACCGCCGACGCCTCATGCGGATGAACGCCAACGCAGGCATGGAGGAAGGGGAAGCGATGGGCAAGGTCGGCCGCTTCGGCGCTGGTTTTCAGGTTCGTTCCCGGAATTACGATCGCCTGAATTCCGTTCCGGACCGACCGGTCGAGGACTTCATCCAGATCAGAGCCGTAATTCTCAAGAAAGAGATGGGCGTGGGAGTCGATGTACATAGAGTGAACCGTTTGCCCAAAGTACGCCAATGTTCTGTGGGATTCAAGAACGGTCAACTTCAGCGGTCAGAAATACCCCTCGATGCTGAGCGAGAACATCCTGGGTGAGGCGAGGTTTCCGATCAATTCAACGTATTGGTAGTTCAAAGCATTGTTCACGTTGAGGCCAATCTGCAGCGGCAATCCCCATGGCGACAGCGCGATCGAACCCCGAACATCAACAACATGGATTGGTACGCGGAATTGCCCATGAACGATCGGCCCCAGCACCACCAATTGGTCATCGATGCGATCCATCCTGCTGATAAACCTGTAATCTGCAGAGCAACGCAGATCACCCATCGCCCATGCAGCCGACACATGCACCATGTGCCTCGGACGAAATTTGAGAACCGCTCTCTCCCCAACGTCTTCCGGCCACAATACCGTATACCCGAAGTCCGTTGTTAAGACTTTCTTCCACCAGGAGATCTTCAGTCCGATCTCTGCCCCCTGGATCCGAGCCTTCACCACATTGTCAAATTCGACCACTGCACGGTCACTTTCCACCGTGTCTGTGGGCATGAGGCGAATGCTCTTGATCTTCACAGACGGTTCAATGAGATTTCTGAATTCATTCCAAAACACAGCACCGTCTATCTCAAGAACTTCGGTCACCCGGGTGGATACTCCCAACTCCGCCGTGACACTCGTTTCCGGGCGAAGGTTCAAATTCGGCAGGATGATCAGTTGACTGACATTCGTAGAAGTGGAAATAAAGAGCTCACCAATGGACGGATAGCGGAACCCCGTACCCAAAGAGCCTCGCAGTACGGTTGCATCTGAAATTACAAACGTCAACCCGAGTTTCGGGCTGAGCCGCCCTTTCGAGGACAGCACCGAGGCTTTTTGCACATCGTACCGGATCCCCGCGGTGACTTGAAGATCTCTTGTCAGGCGGACTTCCTCCTGAAGGTACGCTGCAATACCAAAGCCTTTGTGGCGTCCAAACAGGTTCGATTCCACCTGGTCCAGATTTCCTGCAATCCCGACGGTGAGGATATTTCCTTCTGAGATTCCGTACGTCACCTGCGCATCACCCTGAACAACATGAGACGCCGAGACGTTATTGACGTGCCCGGCGCTGTCATCCTTCCAGAAATTTCCAAAATACATCCCCTTCACGACGTAAAACAGGTTCTCGCTGAGCGTTTGACGAAATCCAAGACTAAGATTCCCCCTCGTGCTTTCAACCGAACCGTTGCGCTGAGCATCTGCCGGAGTGGTCGCTTCCCGGAGGCTTTTCCACCAGAAGAAATTTCCATGAGTCCGCCGCAGCATGTTAAACACCATGGAGAGGCTTGATTCCTCAGAAAGATCATACTTTGCTTTCGTGAACAGCGTCCAGCGATGATACGCGTCGTTTGCTTTGTGGCTCTCGTTCACTGTCCGGCCGCCGCTGACGAGGTATTGAAGCGAACCGATTCTGTCGGCATATCCCAGCATCACTCCGCTGTTGAATCTCGGCTTTTCAGACCAACGCCATTCATCGTACGGAGGATTGTCATAGAGCCCGGAGAACATCCTGAACCGAAACACGGGTTTATCCGGAAGAGGTCGAGTGAGAACATTGATGACGCCCCCCAAAGCGCTTGAACCGTACAATGCAGATCCGGCTCCTTTCACGATTTCAATCCTCTCAATTTCTCCTATCGGGAGCGTTTCCCAATTTATTTCCCCGGTGTCGCCGGTGAGAAATGGGAGCCCGTCGAGCAGCAGGAGGACCCGGCTCCCAACTCCCCGGCTGTAGCCGCTTGATCCGCGGATATTGACCTGATCCTGAACCATGTTCACGCCCGGCACGTAACGCAGCGCATCATCCACGGTGACATTGTTCCTTGCCGCAAGGGCCGTCGCGGTGATCACCGCCATGCTTACGGGAACTTCGCGAGCGTCCTGTGCCCTTCTGCTCGCCGTGACGATGATCTGTTCTGTTTCAATGGGTACTGACTGAAGGAAGACTTCGATGGGCTTTGCATCGGAAACGCCTGGTTCGATACCTTCGAGCGGGAACGGCCGGTAACCCACCATGGAAACGACAACGGTGTACCTGCCGCGGGAAAGGCCTGAGATTCTAAATGTCCCATTTCTGTCCGTTGCGGCCCCCAGGAATGTGCCGCGGACAACAACGTTGGCACTTTCCAGAGGCTCATGCGAATCCGCATCACGCACAATTCCGCGGATGGTTCCCGATTCCTGGGAAAACGCGAAGGCAAATGAAATCGCAAGAACAGCTATGAGGGCTATCGATTTCAAAATGGTTGCGGTGGAAGGTTATAGAAGTCGATCTGAATAGCCAGTCCGGAAATTACCTGGAAGTCGCCGACACTTATCGACCTCGGATTCATCGGATTCACATCATCCCTCAAAACCCCTACGACGTCGTAACTATCAAGATTGGCAAGATCTCCATGCCGTTGAAGCACTCCGATATAGAAGTAGGTTCCGGGCAGCAAGGGCATGTTGAACTGTTGGGGACTGACATTGTAAGGCAGGGTCTCTGTGACGGACGGGTAAATCGAGATTCGTCCATCGATAATCCCTGCGACCACCTTCGAAGAGTCGAGCGGGAAAATTTGCGAGGCAAAGATCCATAAGCTTTTCACGCTGTCTTCGGGCGGCCATGATCCCGAGAGCGTTATTGTTCCTTCGATGCCTGGCTGAACATCGGGAGGAAGTGTCAGACCGCCGTCGCACGACAGGAAGATGATGAGCAACGAAAAGAGGAAGAGAATTTTCATTTTTTCCACGACGGAAAAGTAGCGTTTGAGATCTTCAAAATCAATTTGGCACCTACTTTTCAATTGGATTTCTCTTCAATGATCCGTATATTTTTCGTCACTCTTCGTTCGAGGCCTTCACGCTCCTTGCCAATAGTCAGGACTGTGCTCCAACAACCAGAATTCTCCACACTTCAGTTCTCCGGCCAATCTTCAGGTTTCCGGAAGAACCCGGCGGGCCGGGCCACGTTTGACCCGAAGTATGTCCGCGGCCTTTTCGACCGTATTGCGCCTCGTTATGACCTCCTGAACCACCTCTTGAGTTCTGGAATCGACGTGCTTTGGAGGAGGAAGACCATTGGCCTCCTTTGCCCGCATAGGCCCTCGAATGTCCTGGATGTCGCCACCGGGACTGGAGACCTCGCCTTTGAGGCGGTTCGCCAGCTCCATCCGCACCACGTCATCGGCATTGATGTTGCGCCCGCTATGTTGGACATCGGACGGGCAAAAGCCGTGAAGAAGGGTTTTCGCTCCGTGGAATTCGCCGAAGGCCCGGCCGAGGCTCTTCCGTTTGAAACAGACTCTTTCGATGCCTTGACCGTCGGATTTGGGGTTCGAAATTTTTCCGATCTCAGCAAGGGCCTTTCGGAAATGTACCGTGTATTAAGGCCGGGTTCTCCGGTCATCGTCCTCGAATTCTCCCGTCCGCGGTCGTTCCCTGTTCAACAATTGTATTCGCTCTACTCGAAGACGCTCCTCCCAGCCGTCGGAGGATTTATTTCGCGAGATCGGGAAGCATACGAGTATCTCCCCGGAACCATCCGGGAATTCCCCGACGGAAATGACTTTCTCGCCCTCCTTCGAACGGCCGGGTTTCATTCACTCAAACACTATCCTCTGACTTTCGGCATCGCGACGATTTACTATGGCATCAAGTAAAGTGTTTCCTCTCCAGACGACCAACGACGTCGAACAAGACAGGGTCATCCGGGTCGGTCATAGCCCGGACCCAGATGATGCTTTCATGTTTTATGGGCTTTCGAGCGGCAAAGTGAAACTCGAGGGCATTAAAATCGAACATCTTCTCGAAGATATCCAATCTTTGAATGCCAGAGCCCTTCGCGGAGAACTCGAAGTCACTGCGATCTCCGCTCACGCCTATGCATCTGTGGCGGATCACTACTGGATCATGGCCACGGGAGCCAGCATGGGTGAGGGATACGGCCCTGTCCTGGTCTCAAAGCAATATGGAAGTCTCGAAGATCTTCGCGGCAAGACTGTCGCAACCCCAGGAGCATTGACGACCGCCACTCTCCTCTTTAAGATCTTCACTGAAGACATTCACCATGTGGACGTCCCTTTCGACCAGATCATGGACCGTGTAGCCGCAGGCGAATTCGATGCAGGATTACTGATTCACGAAGGACAGATCACGTACGGGGCGTCGGGATTTACGAAAATCCTTGATTTCGGAGAGTTGTGGGCGAGAATGTATGACGGGCTCCCATTGCCGCTTGGCCTCGATGTCGTACGAAAGGACCTTGGCGAGCAAACGGCCCGCCTGCTGTCGGAAGGGCTGAAACGAAGTATTCACTACGGATATACACATCAGGCCGAAGCGATTCCCTATGCACTTCAATACGGGCGGGGGATTTCCACAGAGCTCGGAGAACGATTCGTCAAAATGTATGTGAGTGAACTAACGATCGACATGGGGGCGCGCGGAAAAAAAGCCCTCGAAGTCCTCTATCAACTTGCCGAGGCAAAGGGTTTGATTCCCCGGGCACCGCAAGTCAAGCTTCTCTGAGCGCATGATCGGACTCTTCAAAATATTTGATTCCCACGTTCACTTCTACTCGAATGCTTTCTTCCGTTTTCTGGCCAAGCAGAAGCCGAATCGCGCCGATATCAACACCGAGCTCCGCAACATCGCCACCAAAGGCCATATCGAAATCCCCGGGGAAGACCCGGTTCAACTTGCAAAGCGCTGGATTGAGGCAATTGACAAATGGAAGATCGAGCGGCTGCTCCTTATCGGGAGCATGCCCGGAGACGAGGATTCGATTGTGAAGGCGGTGCAGGCCTTCCCGACACGATTTACCGGTTTCTTCACCGTTGATCCCAACTCCAACGTTCTCATGGAGAACGCGGAAAAGCGGCTCAAGCAGGATCGGATGAGGGGCATTTTTCTGTACCCCTCCCTCTACCAGATCAATGTTGGCGACGAATGGCTCTTCCCGCTGTACAACCTCATTCAGGAAGTGAAGGGTGTGGTGTTTGTCCAGTTCGGCAAGCTTCGCATCCGTCCACGGGAATATGCCGGCGTTCCAACCATCACCAATGACGCATTTGCCGATCCAGCATCCCTGATTCCCGTTGCAAAGAAATTTCCCAACGTAAAGTGGATCATTCCGAATTTTGCAGCCGGAAAATTTTCAGAATTGCTCAAGGTCGGCAAGGAATGCCCAAATGTATTCGTCGATACCGCCGGATCCAATTCCTGGATGGCGGAACATCCCGATAAGCCGGATCTTCGGCGAGTGCTTCAGAAAACGCTGGATGTGTTTGGGACGGGAAGGATTGTTTTTGGATCAGATTCGGGGATGATGCCCCGGGGATATCGGTATGATATTCTGGACAACCAGTTGAAACTCGTTCAGGAGATGCGCATCCCCACGCCCGAAGCAAAGAAGATATTCTACGACAACCTCGCCGGAATCATCGACGTCTAGCCCTCAGACGGCCGCTTCCTGTTCCTCCACAGCTAGAATTTCATATAATGTAGAACGCTGAGCCGGCACGAACCCGGCTTCCCGGATAAGCTGCTTGCATTCTTCCTTGTTGGTCTTGTTCACAAAATTTGCCGCGGCGTGTACGTTTTCCTCGAGCAGTGTCCCCCCAAAATCGTCAGCCCCAAAATGAAGGGCGATCTGCCCCGTTTTCTTCCCCTCGGAAAACCATGATGCCTGGATATGCGGAATGTTATCGAGATAGATCCGGGAAAAGGCGATCATCTGCAGGTACCGCGTCGGGGTCGCATAGTGCGGAATGATCTTTTCCAGCGGTGTGTTCCCGGGTTTAAACGACCAGGGGATAAACGCCGTAAACCCGCCGGTTTCATCCTGAAGTCGGCGGACCACTTCGAAGTGTTCAACGATATCTTCGTCGGTTTCCAGATGCCCGTACATCATTGTGGCCGTAGACTTATAGCCGAGGCGATGAGCCGTTCTCATGACCTCGATCCAATCCGCCGATGTCCCCTTCTTGTTGCTGATCTTTCTCTTCACTCTGTCTGAGAGGATTTCCGCCCCACCCCCCGGAATTGACCGAAGGCCTGCTTCCCAAAGCCGCTTCAACACATCTTCGACGGAAAGACCCGAAACGTCCGACATCCCGATGATCTCTGATGTGGAAAAGAAATGCGGATAAACCTCGGGAACCTCTTTGATGGTCCGCCGGACCAGTTCTTCATAATATTCAAACGGCAGAGCCGGATTTACGCCGCCCTGCAGGAGCACCGTCGTCACGCCTTTTGAGGCGGATTCTTTGAATTTCTGAATCATGTGATCGACAGAATAGGTGTACTCCCCCGTTTCCCCGGGATGGCGGTAGAAAGCACAGAAAATGCAATCGATCGTACAGATGTTCGTGTAGTTCGGATTTGTATCAACAACAAAGGTCACGCGTGAATCCTGATGTTTTCGAAATCGAATTTCATTTGCCAAACCGCCAAGATCCAGTAATTCTGCATTTCGGAGAAGAAACAAGCCTTCGGAGCTGTCAATCCGCTCACTGGACCTGATCTTGTTGACTATGTTTTCCATGGTCATGGTTAGAGGGAGATCTTGAACCCGTGGGACTTCAGTTCTCTCATGATGCTCATGCTTGCCTCTTCAAGTTTAACGACGATCGGTTTGGTGTTCACTCCCGGAACATTCTTTGGAAAAGACACATCGGTCATATGGAGAACCGTTACCCGTCCGGCCCCTATCTTTCCCACAAAATGGCCCAGCTCAAACATGGCATAAGCCAAGTCATCTGAATTGAACACAAAAAACGCATACTTGATGTCGTCGTGATGTGGGATCTTGTCAAGAGCGAGCATCTTTCCATGCTGCCGATTGAGCGCCACTTCTTCCAATCCGATTTCCTGGAGAAACTGAGAGAGTTGAATGCGCAGGGGTTCAGACTCTTCTCCGATGACGTAAACACGGTTTCCTCCGTCGGCAGCAGCCGGCTTTTGTGCGGCAGGGGCGGCGCCGGGAGCTTTCGGCGGCGGCTTCAGGACCCTCGCTCCGCCGGATTCTGTGACCGTCACGCCGCCCGGGGGGGTCGGTGCCGACTTTGCAGGAACAGCGGAAGCAAGTTCCGGAGAGGCCTTCAACTTCTCAAAGATCTCTTTCAGCTGGGTGACGATCAACTGTGCGGAAGATTGAAAGAAATATCCCCCATTCGAATCACCCAGGATTTTATTCTTGTAGGAAAATCCGATAGGGCCCGTCTGTTCGAGCAATTCGAGACAATTCTTACGCCATTCCAGATATTTGTTCTGGAGGCGCGCATTATACCCGGAGAACTCGAATCCCCCGAGCGGAACGAGTTGCGCTCCCTGCTCGATCAATGCTTCACATTTTTGGATAATAGAATCAGACATCAGATACTCTGTGGAATTCGTTCTTCTGTTTGGTGGAGGTAAGACCGGAACACTTCGATCGCCCGAAGTTCCCGCTCTCCTAATCTATAATTAAATCCTCTGAGATAGTCGGCCGATTCTGCCCCGGACAACCCGATGCGATGAGCATGAAGTGCACCAATGTGGTCGAGCGCTCCTTCCCCCTTCTCAAGTGCCTGACCAATGAGGCCGCTCAACTCTTTGAAAACTTCCGGCCCAAGGGTTTTTCGAATCGCCCAGACAGCAAACACAAACGGCAATTTCTGCCATTCATACCACTCACAGGCAAGATCATAAATGATCTCAAATCCTGCACCCCCGGCTCTGCTCTGTCGCAGTGCATCATCGCCGATCAGGAGAACGGCATCGTACTCGCTGTAGTCGTTCACTCCGCTATGCATGCGGACAATCGTGGCCTTCAGGGAGTATTTCCTTTCCAAAAGGACCTTCAACAAGAGCACGGAAGTTGCCGTATCGTCGCTGACGCCGATCGTCTTCCCTTCCAAATCCCTCCAACCATGATTGGAGAACAACAGTACGCTCTTCACCTGGTCTCTGGTTGCAATGCCATACGCCAGCGGATCCAGATTATCCCTTTGATCAAGATAATCTGCGAGTGAAAACAGCCCGGCATCGATCTGCCCCTGTCGTGACAAAACACCCATTCTCCTCGGGGTAACGGGCATGATCCGAAACTGTCTTTTCTCCAGTCTCTCATAGAACGGCACGGCATTCAAATAGGGAATCTTGCCTATCACGCGGTCCGTATGAAGATTTAACGGATTATAATACACATCGCGTTCAACGGGAATCTTGCCCGCGTCCCGAATGATCTTTACAAGCTGGTCCTTTGCCAGCCTCATGGGACTCACCGCGCCGGCATCGTGCGCAATTTTTTCCCCTCCCACCGTTCCGTCCATGTCATCCGCACCAAAATTCAAAGCCACCGATGCCACCTCCTCTGTCAACATAACCCAGTATGCTTTGATGTGTGGAAAATTATCCAGCATCAGACGCGAGACTGCGATCATTTTGAGATCGTCGATCGCAGAAGTGTACCGATCCGGGGGCTTGATTCCGGTATCCCCCGGTTGAAATGCCAGCGGAATAAACGTGAGGAATCCGCCGGTCTCATCTTGCGCCTCTCTCAGCTTGAGCATGTGTTGTACACGTTCCTCAAGCGTTTCAATGTGCCCGTAGAGGATCGTGCTATTACTCGGAATTCCCATCCTGTGTGCAGCCTTGTGCACTTCAAACCATGTCTTTGCGCCGATCTTCTGATTAAAGAGAAGCTTCCGCACCCGTTCCGAAAACACTTCGGCTCCGCCTCCCGGCATGGTGCGAAGCCCCGCGTCCTTGAGCTGGAGGATGACTTCCTCAATCGGCAGCCTGAATTTCTTATGGAAGAAGTCAATCTCGACGGCGGTAAACGCCTTCACGTCCGTGTTGGGAAAGTTCTTTCGAATCTGCCGCAACATATCGAGATAATATTCCCATTCCCAATCCGGGTGCAGCCCGCCGGTAATATGCACCTCGTGAATGTCGGGAGTGAGTTTTGACAGGATCTCCTCGATCGTCATTTCGTATGCATCCGGCCGGCCCTTTTTTGTCGCGAAATCACAGAATTTACAGGACAGCACGCAAACGTTCGTCGGCTCGATCTTCTGGTTCAACACGAAGTAGACCGCATCACCGCTCCGCTGGCGCTGAACGAAGTGTGCCATCTTTCCGATTGAAATAAGGTCCGGTGAGCGGAACAGGGTCACCCCATCGGCAAAGGAAAGCCGTGTCCCTTGCTGAATTTTTTCCCATAGGGGAATCAGTTGTTTATCGCGCAAGTGTATCGAATAATCCATTCTTCAAGTCCAATATTCACGCCAACGATTTTCCACGCTTCGTACAACCCGCCGGTCCATTTTCAACGGCTTGGGATAGCCCTTTTTCCATGTTGCATCGATGCCCATGACCCCTTTGTAAACGGGTGAAATGCCGATCATCTTCTGTTCGGCAAACAAGACATCCCGCTCACAATCAAAGCGCGTGAAGGTGCCCCAGAGGGCATTCTCCTGATCGTGGATATCGACGTCGTCGCTTACAACGGCGACGATCTTCGCTCCGGCCAGGTCCTTTCTTCGAACCAAAGATTGCATCAGCGGGCGTCCCTCGGCACCGGTTTTCACGAGGACAAACGTCTCGTCCATGACTGCGACATCCACAATGCGCCTGTCCAGAGATTTAATTGCCCGGGGATCCAGCGGTCGCACACTACTCCTCTTTTGCGGCCCCCGTCTCTTTGTCGTCGCATCGACGATCATCTTGCTGCCAAGCTCCATGGTGAAACTTGTGAAATCAAGCGTATCGAGAGGTACCTTGGGCAGAAGGAGAAAATCAAAATGAGGGTCAAAATTCTCTTTTATTGCTTTCAGAACCGACTTCCATTTGCGCGGGTCCACGGATTCCGAGACCAACACGACGCATTTTGTCAAAGAGAGCTGACCGGTACCAAGAAGGCCCAAGGCGGCCTTCATCGCTTCCTTGTGATATCGTTCTTCAACCGATACCACGAGGAGATTATGGAATCCGGCCTCGTAGTACGCCCACAGATCCCGGACCTCTTTGTGAAGAATCCTTGCCAGCGGACCAAGAATCTGTTGCGTCGCGTCCCCGATGAATTTATCCTCCATCGGGGGAATGCCAACGACCGTCGCGGGATACACCGGATCTTTCCTGTGCGTAATTGCACGGGTATGAAAAACCGGAAAAGGTGCCGCGTGTGAATAGTGTCCGAAGTGATCGCCGAACGGACCTTCCTTCCGCCGTTCCTGTGGGGGAACAACGCCCTCAAGAACAAATTCTGCCGCGGCGGGTACTGCGATGCTCACTGTTTTTCCGCGGGTGAATCGCAAAGCCCGTCCCCGCAAGAAACCGGCAAATAATGCTTCATCAATTCCTTCGGGAAGCGCTGCCACGGACGCCAGAAGGAGCGCGGGATCGGTGCCAAGAGCCACGGCAACTTCGAGCGGCACCCCGGCCGCCTCTGCTTTCCAATGATGGAATCCCCCGCCTTTTTGGATTTGCCAGTGCATCCCCGCTGTTCTGCCATCAAAGATCTGCATTCGATAGATGCCAACATTCCGTTTTCCATCGACCGGATCATACGTCATCACCTGCCCCAGAGTGATAAATCTTCCGCCATCTCCCGGCCAGCAGGTCTGTACCGGAAGGTCGTCAAGCGAACAGGATGAGATGACCTCCTGAGAGACCGGCCTCGTAGTGCGACGCGGAATGGCCGAAAGGGCTCTGGCCACCGTTGCCCGTTTCTTCCAAATCTGGCGAGCCCTGGGAGGCATCAACTGCTCCGCAAAATCAATGAGATCGGCTCCGATCTCCTGCGGGTGCCTGCCGAGGGCAAGTTCAATTCTCTTTTCAGATGCGTACACATTCGCGGCCAGAGGAAAAGAAGATCCCCGTACGTTTTCAAAGAGCAGGGCGGGCATGCCTTCCCGCAGAGCCCGCGTTGCGATCTCGGTTATTTCGAGATGCGGGTCAACCTCAACCCGGATCCTCTTAAGTTCTCCCTGGGATTCCAGGAAACGTAAGAATTCCCCAAGGGCGTGGAAAGGGGCCATAGGCTCAGAGATCCTCTGCCCGCCAGCCCTGCTCCTGCCGGACTCCAATCACACTTAACACCTTGTCAACAAACCCCCCAACGTATTCATCCACGGATTTCGGGACGAAATACAACGGAGGAGAGATGGGCATGACAACGACACCGTCCCGGGAAAGTCTTGCACATTGTTCCAAAGCCACGGTCGAGAGCGGCGTTTCCCGAATGCAAAGAATGAGCTTGAACCGTTCCTTCAGCGCCACCTGCGCGGTACGTGTGATCAGCGTGTCTCCCAATCCGGACGCGATCTTCCCCAGTGTTGAGGTTGAACACGGGATAATAACACAAGCATCCACATGATTCGAACCGGATGCGATCGGGGCAGTGAGATCGTCATCGGAGAATTGTTTTTTCACATCGCTCAGAAGGTCGCGATCCGTTATCCCCAATTCATCCTTGAGCAGCGCCTTCCCCCATTTGCTCACGACGAGATATTTTTCACCCGGACATCGTTTGAGGAACTCTCTTGCATAAACGGCCCCGGAGGAACCTGTGATACCAACGACGATCCTCATCCGAAGTACACTCCGCTCACAACCATTCCGAGCACGGCAAATCCCAGCACCGCGTTGATACGGAAGAACGCAAGTTCCACATCCTCTGATTTTTTTTGTTCCAGATAGAGCAGATATCCGGAGCACAAAAGAAACACAAAGGAGGCTATGGCGCGGACATACGAAACAAAGAGAATCGCCAGAACGATAAAGGCGACAGCATGGAGAAAGGCTGAAATCCTCAGGGCAGTTTTCTTTCCATATCGCGAACTGAAAGAATAGAGCTGCTCCTCCCGATCGAAAAGTTCATCCAATGTTGAATAAATAATATCGAACCCCGACACCCACAACACGGTGAACAATGTCAAGAGGACGGCCGGCCCGGCATTCTCAAGCGACTGGTGGACGGCAAACCATCCGCCCAAGGGAGCCATCGCAAGCCCCAACCCCACCCCAAAGTGCGCAAGGGGGGTAAACCGCTTCATGTAGGGATAAGCAACAAAGATAGCGAGGGGAATCGGAGCAATCATGAGACAGAACGTCGAGATCAAAGCAGCGGAAACAAGATAGATCGTGATCCCGCCTGCAAGGATCGCCGACGCCTCCCTAAGGGTCAGCCTCCCGCTGGCCAGCTCCCTGTCCGCAGTCCGTGGATTTCTCCGGTCGATCTCCCGATCGATGATCCTGTTCAAAGCCAGAGCCGTTGTCCGCGCTCCGACTGCCGCGGCGAGAATCAGCACAAGCAACTCGATTGAAGGGAGGTCCCGAGAGGCGAGGAATACACCGCTGTAAATGAGGGGCAGCGAAAACAGCGTGTGCTCTATTTTTATGAAATTTAGGAAACTTCTGAGGTTTGGCACGTATCAGTCATCCAAATTCGATCCGAAACATGTCAAGATAGCTGAAAAATGCCAAGTAATCAAGGTAATACAGGCGGGCGAACTCTGAAATGAAAGGAAGACAAGATGATCACGAACACAGATGCGCTTTCGACTAGCGGACAACACTCCCCGAAGTCACATTTTCACCGACGGTAATCACGGAAATTGTTCCGTTCGGATCATTTGCGGCAAGGAGCATCCCCTGCGACTCTTCGCCCATAAGCGTTGCAGGCTCGAGGTTCGCAACAATGACAACCTGAAGGCCAACGAGCTTCTCCGGTTCATACTGGTGTGCAATTCCTGCAACAACCTGTCTCTCCTCCTCGCCGATCCGGATGCGCAGCTTCAGAAGTTTTTTCGATTTTTCTATTCGTTCTGCCGCGACAACCTTTGCCACGCGAAGGTCGAGTTTTTTGAAATCGTCGATGGTGATCATTGTGCGTTCAACACCTTTTGTTTGAGGAACTTCGGCTGTTTGTACCTTGAGAGACCCGACCATTTCTCCTAAACGGGAATCCTCCACTTTGGAAACAAGGATCTCGGGATTGCGCAACCGCAGGCCCGCTTTGAGTTCCGGATGTCCCGCTGAATCCCATGATTGTTCGCCCAATGATTCCGTCGTGCTCAGGAGTTCCCATGCCTTTGACGCAAGCAAAGGAACAACGGGTTCCATCAGGATCGACAGAGTCCGGACTGCCTGGAGGCAGAGGTTCAGAGTGGTACCACATCGTTTCGGATCCGAGCCAGCCGTTTTCCAGGGTTCACTGTCATTGAAATACTTATTTGCCGCCCGCGCCAAATTCATGGTCTCCGTTACCCCATCCCTGAATCTGTAATGCTCATAACACTGGCTCACAGCATCCGGGCAACCCCGTAGTGTCTTCAGGAACTGCTTGTCCCTCTCATTCAGATCCCCTTGGGCCGGCACGGCTCCCTGAAATGTTTTGTGCGTGAAGGCGACCGTCCGGTTAATGAAATTCCCGAAAATGTCCGCAAGTTCATTGTTGACACGTGCCTGAAAGTCCTTCAAGTAAAAATCAGAGTCCCTCGACTCGGGTAATGTTGCCGCGAGGGCGTATCGCAAATAGTCACAATGAAAAAACCGGAGAAAGTCTCTAACGTCAATTCCCCATCCTCTGCTCTTTGAAAATTTCTGGCCTTCGAAATTCAGAAACTCATTCGCTGGAACGTTTTCGGGCAGGATGAAGGGCACTTTTGCCCCGTCATTCCATGCCATCAGCATAGCGGGAAACACGATACAATGGAAAACAACATTGTCTTTTCCTATGAATGCGACGTACTTCGTGTCCAGATCGAGCCAGTATCGTTTCCACGCGTCAGAATCACCCTTCAGTGCTGCCCATTCCTTTGAAGCTGAGACATAACCCAGCACCGCATCAAACCAAACGTAGATCACCTTTTTTTCATATCCCGAGACCGGTACTTGGACACCCCAGGCGAGGTCTCTTGTTACTGCCCTGTCTTCCAGCCCCTCCTTGAACCAACTTCCGCAATAGCGGAGGACATTCTCTTTCCAGCCATCGCGCTCGTCCCGTTCCCGAATATACTCTTCAAGGCGGGCCTGGAACTTGCCGAGCGGAAAATACAAATGCGTTGTGGCCCGCACGACCGGCTTGTTGCCGCAGATCTTGCACCGCGGTTCGATCAATTCCGTCTGACTTAACCATGATCCGCAATTCTCACATTGATCCCCCCTGGCTTTGGGATTGCCGCATTTTGGGCAAGTTCCTTCGACATAGCGATCCGCAAGGAACATACGATCCACTTCGCAGTAGAGTTGGAGTTCTTCCTTTTCTTTCAGCAGGGAGTTGCTGTGAAATTCCCGAAAGAACTGCTTTGCCGTTTCGTGATGAACCGGGATGGATGTCCGGGAGTAGTGGTCAAAGCTCATCCCGAATGACGCAAACGTATCCTTGTTCGCGGGGTGATAGCGGTCGACAACATCCCGGGGACGGATCGATTCCTTTTCGGCTGTGACGGTTATTGCCACGCCATGTTCGTCCGACCCGCACACAAACAAGACGTCACGTCCCTTCAACCGCTGATACCGCGCGTAAATATCCGCCGGCAAATACGCTCCCGCAAGATGCCCAAGGTGGATATACCCGTTCGCGTAGGGCAACGCAGCCGTGATCAGGATTTTCGATCGGTCAGAAGTGCTCATGCGTCCGGGGAGGAAATGCTGTGCTGTAGGTCAAGCGCTAATGTGGTAAAAACAAGAGGAAGGTATACATTTTTGCCAAGAAGGGCAATTGAGCGCTCGACCGATGATGATGCCGCGAGGAGATCCGCCCGGGGAAAGCGTTCGACGAACCGCCGAAGGTCGTCACCCGCTGTTTGCGAAGCCTCACTTCCTTCGGCACGCAAAGCCAAAGCGTCATGGATCCAAACCTGCAACAATCTGAGCCATCGTTCTGCATCCGTGCGCTCGCGGCCGCTCAGGAGAGTCTCAAGATGGGCGAGAAGCGCAACGGGGCTCTTGCCGAGAGCCAGCCTCACAAACTGAATGACCTCCCCGCGCATCCGCAGCATATCCTCGGATGCAAGCATACGCGAGGCCCCAAAGCTTCCATTGGCAAGCCGTGCGATGACGGATGCTTCCTCTTCACGAATACCGTCACGATCTACCAATGCCTGACCAATCTCCTCATCGTTCAGCGGTTCGCAATGAATGACCTGGCAGCGGGAAAGGATAGTCGCGAGCAACTGCTCCCTTCGGGCTGTTGTGAGGAGGAGGACCGTTTCTCCCGGCGGTTCTTCGAGAGTCTTTAAGAGGGAGTTGCTTGCCTCGGCATTCATTTCATCCGCATTGAACATCACAAACACTTTTCTGCCCGAATGCGACGCCGTCAAAGAAGCCTGCCTTCGTATTTCCCTGACACTGTTCACCTTGATGAAATTTGCCTTTGGCACGGAAATGCGATGATAGGGATCCCGCGCTTTGGCGGCCAGTTCTGCTTTGATCGACTCCATTTGCTCATCCGTGAATCCTTTCAGCGGATCATCTCCGGAAGTCTCCCCTTTTCCCGACGGCAGGGCTGTGATGATCCTGACATTCGGGTGCTGAAGTGTCTCCATGCGCCTGCAGCTTTCGCATTGCCCGCATGCCTCGGACCCTTTCTCCCGGCAATTCAGCACCTTGGCGAACTCGAGGGCAAGGGCATCTTTCCCGACACCTTCGGGCCCTTCAAAAAGATAGGCGTGGGCGATCTGCCCGGATGCTACCGCTCTCTTCAACAAGGCCTTGACCCGATGCTGCCCTATGACACGATCCCATCCCATATCAAAATGCGTGTCCTATGCCGAAATGAATTAATCCGTACGCGTCATGAAACACCCGCCGCTGCGATATCCATTTTCTGCCGCTGGTGTCAAAAGGATCATAGACGCGCACTCCCAGGTCAATCCTAATAGGCCCGGCGATCGTATCCCACCGAAATCCGATCCCGCCTGCCATGGCAATTTCGCTCAACCTCATCCATTTCATTTCGTTCCAGACGTTCCCCATGTCAAAAAATCCGACAATCGAAATATTCGAAAGGTCGATAAAAAGGAACCGGCCCGCATCCTGAAACAGGTTCCACCTGCCCTCGAGGTTCGCCTCAAAAAGGGCATTCCCCCCCAAGTTGGCGGAGAGGTCGGCATCGAGCTCGCGGGATTTCCATCCCCGAACGCTTTCGCTGCCACCGGCAAAGAACCTTCTCGTGATCGGCACCTGAATGGTGTCGCGATAAACCCTGGCAGCGCCTCCACGAACCCGGCCGGCCCAGATGAACCGGCGGTCGCCCCCGGGGTCCCAGTACCCTTGAGCCACTCCGGCGAATTTGATATAACTGGAATATGGAAGGCGTGATCCCAGAAGCCCTCCGAAGGTTGCCGCAATTGATCCGGACTCTTCGACCGATGCGGAATAGAAGGAGCCGGCAGAGGGGGAAAAAAGATCATTCCGTGTATCCCGCTGCAGAGTTATGGTAAGGATGGCGTTGAGCTGGGGGGTCAGCCCTTCTCGCTGTTGCAGGGCTGCCCTGCCTTCTTCCGTGAAGCTCCTGGGATCCACACGTTCCAGATTGACCTCAAAGGAGCCTTTCGAAAAGCGGTCAATCTCTGCATTGAGGCCAAGCCGCGCCTGATAGATCGGGGCAAAATAGTACTTTTGCTTCTCGAGCGTAGCCGAGAGGGTCGCCGAAAGACTCACTTTGTTCGAAAACACATACGGTTGGACCACTTTGCCGGACAGCTCAATACGGGAGATGAGCGTGCTGTCCTCGAACCCTGTCTCGCGAATAACGCGGGAAAGATTCACATCCTGGATGGATTGAAGGCTTACACGAAGCCGCGCGGAAAAATTCCTGGCGCCCCCAAAGAAATTTCGGTTACTATACCCGATACCCGTCAGAAGATTGAATGCGCTGTTTTCGTCATTGACACCGATCTCGGGAGTCAATTCATGAAATGCCCTTGGTCGAACGAACACCCGCATCGGGATGAACAGGGAGTCCCCCGGCGTGGATTCCACCTGCGGTTCAATTCGGGTCGCTTCGAAGACCCCCAATCTGTTCAAATTTCGCTCGCTTCCGGTTTTTCGTTCCTCGCTATAGAAATCTCCGGGTGCAAAATCCAGATGACGCAGGACGATGGATTCCTCGACACGCTCACTCACGGTCGAATCGTTGGTCACCGTAATGGACCCAAAACTGTACCGTTCGTTGGGATGAAACGACCAGACCAGAGTCACATTGTTCGTTGATGCGTAGCGCCGAGCGATTGGCTCGTCCACCCGGACCCTGACGTACCCATTATTGGCGAACGATCCGATCATCCGCCGAAGCTCCCCCTCCACCACTTCTGTCGAATAAGGGTCACCAACTTCCACAAGCCTTTTCTCTGTGAGGTCTTCGAGCAAGATCGACGGGAGGCCCTCAAATCCATGAATGGTGAGCGTGTCGATCAACGACCGTTTCCCCTCGCGGATCACGAATGCTATTTCAATCTCCTTCTCCGCAACATCCACATGAAGGGACGTATCCACCGTCGCCAGAAAGAATCCACGGTCCCTATAGAACTGTCTAAGCCGCAGGAGGTCCGCTTCGAGAATTCCCGGATCGTAATAGCGGGGTTCATCCCCGAGGGTACTGCTGATCTTTCCAAGGAATTTCCAGAATGCTCCGGGGGTTTCGCGCGATTGGATGACCGCCTGGAGAACATCGGTGTTCATCTCATCGTTGCCCCTAAACCGGATCTCCGCTATTTCCAGTTTAAGGAATGGGACCTGTGACCAGGCGACGCCGGATGATGTTATCGGAAGCAGGATCAGGAAAAGCAGGAGGTTTCGCGACATGGCATACAATAAAAAAACCCAGCAGCCTTCCGCCGGGTTCATTCTCTGTGGCCGCTCTGTTCCGGAGGAACCGGATGCGGTTGTTCTAATAGTCCTTCTCGTCCTCGTAAAAGAAATCCTCGTCGGTGGGATAGTCGGGCCAAATCTCCTCGATGCTCTCGTAGGGCTCCTCGCTATCCTCAAGCTCCTCGAGGTTCTGGATCACTTCGATGGGGGCTCCTGTCCGAACAGCGTAATCGACAAGTTCTTCCTTCGTTGCCGGCCAGGGGGCATCGTCTAAGTACGAGGCAAGTTCGATCGTCCAAATCATCGATTCAGCGTGACCACAGTGAGACTACGACTCCGGGGTTTCCAAAAGAAGAAAGGGAAAACAGATTGGTTAGTCAAGTACCAGACTTTGATCCCGATATTGCCGGTAATTGACGTCATCAAAGAAGTAATCTATGGGATTCTGACGAATACCGTTCAGCCGCACTTCATAGTGCAAATGCGGCCCGCTGACAAGCCCTGTCCGGCCACTCAAGGCGATGAGATCCCCCCGCTTCACCTTCTGCCCTTCCTTCACCAGCACTTTGCTGAGGTGTGCGTAGGCCGTGGTATAGCCGAATCCGTGGCTTAATTCTACGAGGACACCATATCCTCCCTGGGTCCGCCCTGCATATTCCACTACGCCGTCTCCGGCCGCGTACACCGCGGTACCGACATCATTGGCAATGTCAAGACCCTCGTGCGGTTTGATAATGCGCAGTACAGGGTGCAGTCGGGTGCCGAATCCGTGGACGGAATAATATCCTTCCATCGGTTTGATGGCAGGCAAATGCTGGAAGCGTGACTTGTTTGCTTCGTACCGTTCCACCACCTCTTCGTAACTTTTCGCCTGCAATTGAAGTTCCCGCTCTGCACGGTTTGCCATCGAACTCAGATCGCCCAGCAATTGGTTGACATCGGTCGATACCCCGTAGTCCATCCGGTCGTCTGTACCGCCGGTGCCTGCCTTTCTCGTGTCTTCATCGATCTTCGGCATGTCCACCAACGTTCGTATCTCATTCCCTCGCTCGTTGAGCGATGCAAGCTGACGTTCCAACCCGCCCAATTTTCCTGCCAGGAGGTTCATCTGCGCGCGGAGAATGGCGTTTTCCGCCGACAACACACTTGCCCTTCCGAGGCCCAGGCCGAGAGCGTCGTCCAAATACTGATTACCTTCGAATACGGTCATCCCCACGACAATGGCAATTAAAAGCGTCAAGCCCGCAAGTCTCGTCTTCACCCATCGGGCTTCGACAAACTTGAGCGTGTCGGTGGAGAAATAGTAAAGTTTCAATTTTCCCATCGTTCCAATTTTGTGTTAAAGATCCCTGTCCATACTACAGTACGGAAAACGGGTCAAGTATACCCAATAATTGGCGCATTGTCAAGGCGAAGGACTTCACTCGAAATCATGTTCGAAGTAGTCGATGACTCGCTTTCCCTTCGATTTCTCAGAAATCGCAGCTTCGAGGCGCTTTGAAAACTCTTTTGACGCATCATACCCATAATGGCGTAGAAGATAGTCCAAAGCAATCACTTCTGTGATGACCGTTACATTCTTTCCGGGAAAAATGGGGAGCCGGACGTGCGGAATACCGACACCCAGGACCTGGAGGGTCTCGTGATCCAACCCCGTTCGCGTGTACTCGACATCATTTTTCCATTCCTCGAGTTCCACGATGATCTCCACACGCTTTTGATAACGGATGGACCGGATTCCAAAAATAGACCGCACGTCGATCAACCCGAGGCCCCGCACTTCCATGAAATGCTTCACCACGTCGGTACCGGCGCCCATGAGGATTCCCTCGCCCTTCCTCGTAACCATGACGACATCATCGGCAACCAGACGATGGCCACGCTCAATAAGGTCCAGAGCAATTTCGCTCTTGCCAATGCCTGACCGCCCTGTGAGCAATACTCCGATCCCGTAGACATCAATGAACGATCCGTGCACCACGGTTTGAGGGGCGAATTGGTCATCAAGAAAATCACTCAGGAAGTACACAAGCTTCGTCGTCTCAAACGGAGACTGAAACACCGACACTTTGCTCTGTGTGGCAATGCGGAGGAGTTCCTCGTCGATCAGGTTGTCGTTGGTGATGATCACACATGGCATGTCGAACTTGAATATGGTCTCGAAGGCTTTGAGCCGCTCTTGCATACTCAAATGCTGAAGATACCGCATCTCCGTGTTCCCAAACACCTGAACCCGATCAAACGTAAACAACTCGACATATCCGGCAAGTGCCAGGCCGGGCCGATGGATATTCTTATCCCGCACCTCCCGCTCAAATCCCACTTCCCCGTTCAGGAGTTTCAGTCCGAGGCGTTCCCTGTTTGCCGCGAATATGAAACCTACCGTAATATTCTTCTTTCGCGTTTCCTTCAGATTATCCAGGCCCATGGGCGATGGTCCTCGTTGTTATCAGATTTTTTGATGCGCTCGCCGCACAACGGCTCTCTGTTTATCCTGCAGCTTATCCTTGTATTTCCTGAGTTGAACCCGAAGTTTGGCACATGCCCGGTCGATGGACAAATGGAAGTCTGCAGAACTTTCGTGGGCGGACAGCTTTGACCGGTACACCGACACATTGACCTCCGCGATCTTGACACTTTTGCGCGGTTTTTCATAGCTCAGGATCACTTCCGCCTTGATGAGTCCGGAGTGGATCTTGGTAAGACGTTGAACCATGTTTTGAGCATATTCGACGAGGGATTCGTGTGCTTTGAAATGTCGCGATGTCACGATAATGTTCACAGTTGCTGC
The DNA here is from genome assembly GCA_040880975.1 of Bacteroidota bacterium. GTDB lineage: Bacteria > Bacteroidota > Ignavibacteria > UBA10030 > UBA10030 > JBBDYD01. The sequence goes on from JBBEEC010000044.1 coordinate 24,987, forward strand.
TCCTTTCGAACGGATGCCGGTTTCATCCTGCTTTTGGATGCGACTGGCGGTATACCTTTTTGAGTCGTTCCGTAGAGACATGGGTATAGAGTTGAGTGCTGGACAGACTCTCATGCCCAAGCAGTTCCTTGACGGCCCGAAGGTCTGCCCCGTTATTGAGGAGGTGTGTTGCAAAGGAATGTCGCAATACATGAGGACTTCTTTTCTCAATCTCAGAAACCTCAGAAATATACTTTGTCACCATTCTGCTCACCCATTTCGGATAACACCGTTTTCCACTGGGAAGGACGAACAAAGGATCGGGCGGTTCACCGCCCCTTTCTGCCAAATAACGCCTGAGCGCGATACCCGCCTTCCGCCCTACCGGAACAACCCGTTCCTTTCTTCCTTTTCCCCGCACTCGCAGGGTTCCATCCGCAAGATCCGCATCTCTGATGTTCAACCCGATGAGCTCTCCCAGCCGAATGCCTGTTCCATAGAAGAGTTCGAGAATCGCGGCGTCCCGTTTCCCGTCGTGTGTGCTACAATCCGGACGTTCGAGCATCTGCTCGGCGGAACGTTCGTCCAGGTAGATCGGGAGCTTCTTCTCAAGTTTCGGGGTTGCAAGGCCCAAGGTCGGGTCGGCGTGAATTGTGCCGCGATGCCGCAGATACTTATAGAAGGAACGCAAACATGCAATTTTTCTCGCGACCGTTTTCCGGCTGATCCCGGACTGCATCAACATGCTGACAAACCCTCTCAGGGCATCTTTACGGACACCGGTGAAGGAGGTAATGCCGGCTGATTCCAGATAACGGGAGAACTGTTGAAGATCCTGCTCGTAGGCGAGGATGGTGTGGTGGGAATAATTCCGTTCCCCGTCGAGGTATTCGAGATATGCACGGATCATCGTGTGCATTGAATCAGAGGACGGCTATGCACTTGCCGCGATTTCTTCCCGCACAAACTCTTCCTTGCATTCCGGGCATTTCAGATACTCTCCTTTGGCCTGGGAGTACTTTATCACCAGGTAAGGATTTTTGCAGTTGGTACAAGGCTCACCGACCGGTTTATCCCACGAAGCGAAGTCGCAATTCGGGTATCGGGAGCACCCATAGAACATCCGTCCACGCTTTTTGGTCTTTCGCTCGATGAGATCTCCGTCTTTGCATCGCGGGCATTTCACCCCGGTGGTCATGGGTTTGGTGTTCTTGCACGTGGGGTAGTTCGCGCATCCGAGGAACGTGCCAAATCGACCGGCTTTGACCACCATATCGCCGCCGCAAAGCTCACAAGTCATCCCCACGAGATGCATGGTTTTCTCCCGGTCTTCCGGAAGCGGCTTCGTATTCTTGCACCCCGGGTATCCTGTGCAAGCCATGAAGCGGCCATTGCGCCCCCATTTGATGATCATGGGTTTGCCGCAAACGTCACACGGCTCGTCCGTCTTCTCTTGAAGCGACTTCTTGATCGTGGAGGCGATCTTGTCGACCTTTTCGAAGGCGCGAATGAACGGATCGTAAAAGTCTTTCATCACCTTGACGTACTCCACTTTTCCCGAAGCGATCGTATCGAGCTCTTCCTCCATCTTGGCGGTGAAGGCAACATTGACGATCACCGGAAAGTATTCCACCAGGAGTTTGTTCACCTGCATCCCGAGATCGGAGGCAAACAACTTTCGTTCGCGGTGTTCCACATATTTCCGGTCAATCACGGTACTGACAATCAGTGCATAGGTGCTCGGCCTTCCAATACCCAGGGATTCCAGCTCTTTCACAAGACTGCTCTCGGTGTACCGGGCGGGCGGCTTCGTAAAATGCTGGCGAGGCAAAAGGTTCATCGTTTGGGCATGCCGGCCGGCCGCGATACCCGGAGGAATCTTTGAAACCGGGTCAGCGTCATTGTCGCCACCGTTTTCCTCGGCAATATCATCATACACCTGCAGAAACCCTCGAAACAGCGGAAGTTGATCCGTTGCCCGGAAAAGGTAATCGCCGCCCGTCACATCAACGGAAACCTGCTCAAATTGAGCGGGGGACATCTGACTGGCAACAAACCTGTTCCAGATCAGCTCATAAAGAGCATAGAGGTCCTTCTCAAGGTGTTTCTTGACGTATTTCGGCGTGAACTTGATGGAAGTGGGCCGGATGGCTTCATGGGCATCCTGGGACGCTTTTACCTTCTTGTATTGCCTCGGCTCTTTGGGAACATAGTCTTTTCCGTAATTCTCGTAAATATACTCCCGGACATGGGCCGTAGCCTCTGCGCTAAGCCGCGTTGAATCCGTTCGCATATACGTGATCAAGCCGGTAAGCCCCTCTTCACCCAATTCAATACCCTCATAGAGCTTCTGCGCAAGCATCATGGTGCGCTTGGCGGAAAGACGAAGTCTCCGGGCGGCTTCCTGCTGAAGCGTACTGGTGATAAACGGAGGGAGCGGATTTCTCTTTACCGGCCGACGATCGACCGAGGAGACTTCGAACGCTTGTTTCTGAATATCTGCAAGATACCCCTTCATCGTCGTTTCGTCGGGGATCTTTGGTTCTGCGCCTGCGATCTTGGCCAGCTTTGCAAGGAACGCTTCATCGGTTCCAGCGGTAAATTCGCCCGTGATGGACCAGTACTCCTCGGAAACGAATTTCCCGATCGCTTCTTCGCGTTCACAGATCAGCCGCAAGGCAACCGACTGCACTCTTCCGGCAGACAATCCGTAATACATCGTCTTCCAGATAAACGGGCTGACTTTATATCCCACGATCCTGTCCATTGCCCTCCGCGCCTGCTGGGACATGACCAGGTTTCGGTTCAGCTTGAGGGGATGCGCCATGGCCTCCTTCACGCCGGCCTCGGTGATCTCATGAAACAGAACCCGTTTGATGTTCTTGTTGACGCTCTTCACTTCGTCCGCGATGTGAGCGGCAATGGCCTCTCCTTCACGGTCAGGGTCTGTCGCGATGAAGACGGTTGATGCCTTCTCCGCTTTTTGACGCAGGCGATCAATGACGTCTTCCTTCCCGCTGATCGTTTCATAAATCACATCGAAGTCCTTTTCGACATCGATGCTCATCTTGCTCTTGGGAAGGTTTTTGATATGTCCGACCGAAGCTTCGACGATGTACTCTTTGCCCAGGTACTTGTTGATCGTCTTGGCTTTGGCCGGTGACTCAACGATGATCAGTGATTTTTCCATACATCCCGATTAGTGAATCGTATCATTATGGTTCCAGGAAATGCGGCCACCGGATCCGTGCTGGCTCTCGGTGTCGAACAGCATACCGGCGATGAACGACTTCATTTCCGGCACTCCCACTTTTGAGAACCCAGCTGCCATCACCCTCTCAATGATCATTTCGACATCGCGGTTCGCGAGAACCTTGAATTGGCGTGCCTGGAGAAGATAGCCGAAGGCCTCCGGACTGATGACCATTTTTTCCACATCGTGCAAAATCCGATGGGAGGCATCATTTGCCTCCGTCTCATCCACCATCGTCTGCCCGACGTTCATCCGCTCAAAGAGCCAGGAAAACGCGGTGGAGATCTCACTCTGCGTGTAGCCGTTCTTCGCCAGTACAGAGATATCCACATCGCCAAGCTGCTTATTGGATTGCAGCTCGTTGACGAGAAACATGATTATTTCCACGACACGCTCGTACATATCACCGTCTCTCCCGTAACAACGCGAGATATCTGTCTTCCCGTTTCCTCATGCGATGGCGTTGCGTCTTCGTCGAATCACGGTAGCCGAGAACGTGGAGTGTCCCGTGAATCAGAAGCCGTCGCACTTCTTCAGCGAACGGCACTTTTTCATCCCGAGCCTGACACGCTGCCCGGTCAAGGTTCACATACACTTCAGCGTCGACCTTCATTGCATCATGGAGCGGAAAGGCGATCACGTCCGTGACTTCGTTATGGCCCAAAAACGTCCTGTTGATCTTGCGCATATGCCGGTCATTCGTAAACACGACCGAAACATCCCAGCGCTGGCTGCGTTCTTTTCGCAGGACAGCGTTAAGCACCCGCCGGGTTTCCTTTCGAGAAAACCTCCTCGCGGGATGCTGGTACGCCACATGGATCATCGCACCGTTCTTTTTACCGTCCGTCGTGATCCGGATTTTCTTGTTTTTTTCCTTGGTTTTCCGGATGAGGCTTCCGGCAGGACCTGCTCTGTCAGTGAAAGCGCTATGCCGGACATCATGACCTCCGGCCCAAGCGTTGTAAAATCACCCGAGAGAATCTCCCTATCGACGTTGGCATACAGCGAGCATCCTCCTTCACGCTCCACGGTCAGGCCGCTGAGCTTCCCTCCTTCTTCTCCAACAAACGTAAGTTCCCCCAGCATTTCACTGACCACGAATCCTGTACAAAAATGCAGTTGCAGATGGGCCGTTGGCGTATAGACCGAAACGAGAGTTCCCCGCCTTTTCCCAATGGCGCTGTCCGGATAGATCTCGAGGGCCAGCTTCCTCCGTTGGTCTTCTTTCTGAAGCTCGAATCGTATCACATTCCCCATCTTCTTTGCGTTGACGCCAAGTACGGTTCCAATTCTCGCTATGTCTTCATCCTTGAACTGAAGATTCATAATGATTCCTCTACGGATCCTGTGACAGCGAATAAAAAATCCCCGCTCTCCTCAGGTCTGATCCATGATACGAGTCGGGGGGCTGAACACTGTTGGGCAAATACGTGACCCGGTCTGTGATTCGTTGCTCCTTCCAAACGTTGTCCTCATGCCGCTTCGCTATACAAATATAGCACGTTCGAACTGATTGTCAAGTTAGATGGTGATTTCCGAGTTCTCAATGGCCGCTTCACACTCAAAACGGTATCCCCGCTCTTGACTTCTTTCTTACACTTCCTCAGAATATCGTCCACCTTGTCGTCACTGTGATTCTGATCGTGATGAAACAGAATGAGCCGTTTCACATTCGCCTCCGCAGCCACCCGGAGGGTGAAGAGGTAATGCGAATGTCCCCAACCAACGCGATCGATGTACTCTTCCGGCGTATACGTCGCATCATGAATCAGGACGTCTGCATTTTCGCAGAAATCGAACACCCGTTGATTCGGGTCCTCGCCGGATTCAAGAAATTTGGCTTTGACGATTTCCTCAAAGTTCGAGAGGGACGGGGACACCGAGCGATCGAAGGGTTCATTGTCACTGATATACACCAGCGATTTTCCTTTGTAGTCGATTCGATACCCAACCGTGAATCCCGGATGATTGACGAACATGATCCTCGCCTTCGCATCGTACACCTGCAGTTCCTGTTCTTCCTTCACCGGTACAAAGGTGATGCGTGCCTTCAGGTCCTGCAATTGGACCGGGAAGTAGATCCTGTTCATTTGCTCAGCAATGATCTCGCTCAACACCTTGTCCTTGCGGTCCGTACCAACGATGGTCAATTCATTGCCTGAAATGAACGCGGGTTTGAAGAAGGGGAATCCCTGGATATGGTCCCAATGCGGGTGCGTGATCAGAATGAACCCTTTGACAGATTCGCCTGCCAACATCAAAAAGTCCCCCAGGTTCCGTATTCCCGTCCCTGCATCGAGAATGATCAACTCGTCATTGTCTAACCGAAGTTCCGCACAAGGCGTGTTGCCACCGTATCGCACGGTATGCTTGCCCGGGGTCGGAATGGACCCTCGCACTCCCCAGAATTTAAGCCGCATCGCGGATCTCCTTATGAGCGATAGTTCTTTGTATAATTCCTGTAATTCTTGGAGGATTGATAGATCCGATCTTGTTCTTCCTGGGAAAGGGACCGCCGAATTTTTCCAGGAACTCCGGCGACAAGCATCCCGGAAGGAACTTCAAAACCTTCAAGAACCACGGAACCTGCTGCGACGAGACTGCGGGTGCCAATATGGGACCCATCAAGTACCCTGGCCCCCATGCCGATAAGACAGCAGTCCGCCAACGTTGCACCATGGACAACAGCTCCATGCCCGATCGTCACATCGTTTCCAATGATCAAAGGGTGGGTTTGGTTCGTGACATGAAGAACACACCCATCCTGAATATTCGTTCCTGATCCGATGCGAATGCTGTTCACATCACCCCTGATCACTGTATTGAACCAGACGCTGCACCCCTCCCCCATTTCCACGTCTCCGATAATATGCACCCCAGGGGCAATGAACACGCTCGGATGGATCTTTGGCGTATGGTCCTTGTAGGGATGAACCATGAGCGGGCTAGTCCTTGAATTTTGGGGGCACCCAGTCCGGCCTGTCCCAGCGCTGAAGCTTAATTTTGATGCTGCCCAGAATCACGTTCATCCATGCGACAACCGGAACCCGGGCCGCATCGTTGCTGAATCTGCCCTGGAACCCGCCCGTAAGGCCGAACACGCCGACAAAATCCGCCCGCCCTTGAAAATCCACGACTTCGATCGGATAATCGACGGAGTCGATTTCTTCATCCTCAAGGGTGTTTGTGAAGTCGAAGAACGTATTCACCTGTTCCTTCTCGATGAACGTTGGGACATCCATGGTCTTTTTCTGCAGGACGTGTGTCCGTGCAAAATAAAAAAGAGAAAACCCGTCCTGACACTTATCCTTGATGGCCGCGGTATCAATACTTTCGATAAAGAACGACCCATCCGGCTGCTTCTTTCCCTTTTCGACCAATACCCGATTTCGTTCGTAATCAAACGAAAGCCGACGCATGACAATCTCATCTTCCGTACTGTCCTCTGCCACCCACTGATACGAAAACAGGTCCTCGTCAAATTCACTCGTGAACCGGATATGCAGATTGACAAAAGGGAGGCCGGGAGCAGAATCGATGATGGCCTTTGCTCGATAGACCACGCGCCCGTTACGTTCCTCCCTGTCGGTCACCCGTACAACTATCTTTCCCAGATTGAAAAAAGCATAGCTCACTTTGTACTCGAGCTCCTCCCCCACCTGAAGAACCACCGGAACCGACTGTGACAAATAAAGAGACGCCTCAGGTGAGGCGCCTCGACTCGCAGAACTGTCCGATGCAGCCATGCCTGCGGCCACAATTGCCGCAGCAACGGTCTGAATCAGCGGTACGAAGATTGTTTGAATCATTCAGGTCAGTTTAACCTCGCAATTTTTTCTGCTTCGGGAAACAATGTCAGGGCCTTCTGGAATTGCTTGTCGGTTTCGAGCAGAACGCGAAACCATGCATCGCTGTTCCAAAGACTCCGTGCGATGGAGGCCTTGAGCATAGCGCGCAGAAATGCATCATCCTTTTTCAGATCGTCCCGATCCACCTTTACCTCCTTCGATTCGGCATACGCCACAAACTCGTTCAACACGGCGTCGGGTATTTTGTACGACCGCCTGAACTTGTCAAAGTCTGTGCCGTAAGCTGTTCGAATGGCCAACCCGGAACCGGCAAGATACGAGGAGACGTAGGCGACAAACAGGTCTCTGCGCCGTATATCTGCCGTGGTTTTTGTCAACGTGTTGTCTTTCACGACGTAATCCGGCGTAATGCCTCCTCCCCCATAGACAATCCTGCCGCCCGAGGTCTTGAAGATCGGCCGAGCCGTATCCTGGGGGCTCAGAGAATGGTCTTCATTGAGTCCCTCTGCCTCTTCCCGCTCAAAGGCCTCACGTTGATAATCTGCACGATTTCTTCCCTCGTATTCACGCTGGATCAGTCTGCCTGTGGGGGTATAATACCTCGCGATGGTAAGCCGGAGTGCGGACCCATCGGAGAGGGGCCATTGTCTCTGCACCAATCCTTTTCCAAAACTCGTTTCTCCAACGACCAGGCCGCGATCCCAATCCTGAATGGCCCCCGCGACGATCTCACTCGCACTTGCCGAATGATTGCTGATGAGGACGATCACGGGCAAACCTTCAAACGGATCTCCGGATTTCGCGAAGAATGTCTCGTCAAACTCTGACCGCCGCGCTTTCGTATAGACGATCTTCTTCGGCTGGTTTTTTGTGCCGCCATCAAGGAACAGATCGGCCATCTTGACGGCCTGATCGAGGTATCCTCCCGGATTCCATCGCAAGTCGAGAATCAGTTTCTTCATCCCTTTCGATTTGAGGTCCTGAAGGCTTCGGTTCATTTCTGAAAATGTCTGTTCGTTGAATTTGGTCGATTGGATATATCCCACCTCGTCCGTCACCATGAAAGACGCATCCAGGCTTGCGAGGGAGATCTCATCACGGGTAATTTCAAAAACCATGGGATCCTTTGTCCCCGGCCTCACAACGGTCACTGTAACCCTGGTTCCTTTCTGGCCGCGCAAGTTCTTTTGCACCTGGGTTTCATTGAACCCTACAGCGGATTGATCATTGATCCTCACGATCCGGTCGTTTGAAAGGATGCCGAGCCTCGCTGACGGGCCGCCGCCGATGGGCTCCAGGACCGTGATGGTATCATTGAGAATCCGAAATGAAATCCCGATGCCCTCATATTTTCCCTTGAATTCCTCAGTCACCCGTTCGAAATTTTTCGGGGCAATATAGACCGAGTGAGGATCGAGCTTGTCGAGAAGTCCCGTGATTGCTGCCTCCGTCAATTCCTTCGTGTCGACCTCTTCCAGATAATTCTTCTCTGTCAGAATCAAGATATCCTTGAACTTGTTCAGTTGGGCGTAGATGTCATCTCCTGAGACAAGCTCATTGATTCCCATTCCGGCAAACACACTTACCAGGACCAGGGCCGAAACGGTAATTCCCGAGAATCGTTTTTTCATGATTGCCTTCCTTTTGTCTTCATCATATCAAGTCCATGGGTGATGGCACAACGCCATTCCCGGTCCAGTCGGAATTTCCATTGGGGAATAATGACAGAACTCTGAAATATTCGTTCAAATCCCGATTCCGACATCGAGACGGTCTCCAGTGGAAACCGCCAAAACGTCGTTGGAGTTCCAACGTCGATCTTCACGTCTGCCCCCAACCATTCATCGCGTAACCCGACGATGGAGGTGTCTGCGATCTCGCCCCGACTCTGCAGCTGCGGCTCATCGAGAATTCGATCGGGAACATAATAGTACCGGTCGGGCATATTGCCGGCTTGCAATCCCACATTAAACTCAACACCAAACCAAAGATCGATCGGATCGTCCTCACGATTGAGAATCTCATACAGAACATGAATGCAGTGCTCATCGGCAGCAACCCGCACGGATTTCCGTACGGTGATGTGATGAGATCTTCCATCTCTCCAAATTGATCCGTCCCTGGTCAGGGCAATCGTCATTTCCCCACGACTCCGCCCTATTTCCGGCGAGTACGGCTGATTGACAAAATCCCCTTCCTCGTCATACTGGCACCGCCAGACATCATCCAATCTGGTCCTCGCACCGAAGAAGTGGTCGATCAACGAACCATGCCGGTACCAATCGTTTACCAGGAGTTTTTCCAGCCCCGTCTCTTTCACAAGCACGACGTCATGAATGCTGGAGACGCCTTCCCGGGCGCCTTGCACCGTCGCCAGGGCGAGCTTTTCATGATACGTCTCTTTTCGTCGCGAAACAATGTCGAGCAAATTAAGTGAAATCGACTTAAAATCAAGCTCGAACATGAATCCCCCCAGGTCCGGCTTCAAATAACAATTCAGGTTCGGCGTTTCCATAAGAATCTCAGAATGCCCGTCGCAATCAAAATCGCAGGCCTCAACGGAAGAGGTTGTTTTCTTTTCCACCTTGTCCAGATCCGATTCTGCCGTAATGAGGTTATGATACACCGGATACCGAAGGACCGGAAGATACAATCCCCCGAACACCCCATGCCAATACGCATCGTTGCATTGGGAGGCGAGGATCCTGCTCATCGTTTTGCCCGAGATCTTTTTTCCCCTCCGTTTCAACCCGGCCGCACGGTCCGAGACCCTTGTCATTTTCTTATGCATGTTGTTCGCTTCGGGGTATTTCACGAAAAAAGACCTCCAGAACCCGCCTTTCACTAACGGCTCGAATCTCTGGAGAACCCCGCTCGTTTTCAATGAGACATCGAACTCCTCATACAGGGCTCCTAAACGGACCGGAAGAGTCCAGCGCATCATCTCTGCATACGAAGCGTTCGGCAAATAGATTCTTCCGACAGGTGGGATTTGGTCGATCGCTTCATGGTAGTGGAGAATCCGTATCCAATCAGCATTCTCCGTGAGCGCCTGGAAGAAATCCTTCAGCCATCCCGCCTTATAGACGTGGTCAAAGGTCTTCGGCCAGACGCCGAATTTCTCCCCGTCATCAGCGAACACGGCAATCCGACTTCCCTCCTCTGTTGCGATGGATCTGAGGTAATCAATGGTTGCGTGCACCGGTTGAAATGGAATCGCATATCGCAAAACCTTGCTCACAGGAAAAACACATACGGTTTTGCCCTGCTCTTCCGTGACGTAGTAGCCGAGAAGCTCCTGCTCTTCCACACCGGCATACCTGAAATGCGTGTCATCAACGATCACATAGCGGAGGCCGGCTTCGGCGATAAACTTCGTCATGTGCTGTTCCCACACGCGTTCGGCGGTCCACATGCCTGTGGGGGGAGCACCAAATTCCTTTCGGATAAACTTCGAGAGGCGATTCAGTTGCTCTCCCTTGTCGTGATCGGGAACCACAGCGAGAATCGCCTCGTAGAAAGCTCCTCCCATGATCTCAATCTGACCGTTCCGTGCCATTCTACGGATCTGTCCCATGAGCGCAGGGTTGTTCTTCTGAAACCACTCCAGGAGAATGCCGGAGTAGTGTTGAGCGAACTTCACCTTTGGAAATTGCTCCAGGAGGTCGAGGAAGGGCTGATAGGAGGATTCGCAGGCGTGAGAAAGAACGGATTCGAAATTACCGACGGGCTGATGGTTATGTGTGCCGAGAACGAGGTTGATGGTTTTCATGGGCTTAACCAAAAGAAGAAATTCTCATGAGTCGCAGTGTGATCCCGAACGCCGCAGCCGCGTCGGGATGTTTTGTGTCCCCGGAGTTAAGGTACAACAGTACCGCGGGTTTAGAAATCCGCACGGACCCCGAACCGGATGCGGCGCGGATCATAGTAAGCCCCCGGATCGCCAAGCTCACCTCCGACTCTTCCGCTGGAATCGATCCACCGCACATTCCTGGCGTTCAGCAGGTTCCGGACATCGGCAAACACCAGAAATCTGTACTCCTCCGCTCCGCCCGCAACGAACTCTCTCGAGATCTTTGCATTCACGACTACCACGTCTTCCATGCGCCGATTGTTCGGAAAGAACACCTTGGCGGGATCAACAGGAGTGAAACCGTCGCGCGTCGGATAGTACGTGTAAGGCCGAGGAGAATTGTACAAAATGACAACATTGGATTGAATCCCGCCAGGAAGTTTGAACTCGCCATCGGCTTTGATGGTGTGCCGCTGGTCCCAGCTGAGAGGGAAGTCCCGCGCAGCGACCTCAAACCCCCATTGGGCAAATTGAATACCCTGGGACGCCGATTCACTCACCCCTTCTGTGACCATATACGAGTAAGACACTGAGCCTGAGAGTCTTTCATCAAATTCCCTGTTGAGGACGAGTTCTACGCCCGAGGACGAGGCCTGGGCATTGTTGACATAAGACGCGAATCCGTAGTCCCCTGCTGATTTGCTGTCGAATGCAATCAGTGTTTTTGAATCGATCTGGTTCTTGAAACTTTTGTGAAAATAGGTCATGGACGCAACGACCGTCGGATTGATACTGTATTTGAATCCCATCTCCCAGGCGATCACCCGCTCCGGCTCAAGGTCGGGGTTTCCTGTAAGCACACTCCGGGCTCCGCCGCGCAGTTGAGAAGGATTGATGCCTGAGTAGAGGTAGTCAAACAGGGGCATTTGAAAATAGTGGCCAAAATTGACAAAGAAAAAGCTGGTTGGACTGATCGGGAGTGCGGCGGAAATGCGGGGGCTTAGTTGGGATTTCTTCCGCGATCGTTCGGTTCTCACCACATTCTGCTCATACTCCCCCTCGACGATCGGAACGAACTCAACAACCGGCCTGTGCGCCTCGGGATCGAAATAGTCCCACCGGATCCCAAAACTAATATTCGATCCATCCCGCACCAACTCAACTTTGTCCTGAATATAGGCACTTGCCATCACGGGTTGGTAGTTGTACCTGTTCGAAAAGCTGAGCATCGGTGCCGCGGTGATCGGTTTTCCGAAATAGGTTGTTTGCGGTTCAAACTTCTCCACATCCGAAATGATGTCGTATTGATTGACATCGAACCCCAATTTGACCAGGTGAATTCGTTCAATGTGATGGGTGAAATCTCCCTTGGCGGTATAAACCACTTGTTTCGTGTCGGCCCACCAATTGCGCGTTCCGTTGACAATATACCGCAGGAAGAAATCATACTCGTAGGGAGCCAGAGTCATGCTTTTCTTTGATCCTTCGCCGATGCGCGCATGAAGGGAGTAAATGCTTCCTGTCAGGGTGTAGAAGGACACGTCAGAAAGTGTGTGCGAAACGGTGCCTGCGATGCGAAAGGCGTTTCTGCTGCGCGGAGGCAGTCCATCCAGATTAAATCTCCAGCTGAACTCGTAGTCGCGCCATTCCCGAAGTGAGTAGAAGCCCTGAAGGGCAGCGCGGAGATCGGGCATGGGGGTCCCCTCCAGCTTGGCGAACCCGGAGAATTCCCGATTCACCGGCGATGCAAAGAAGTTGTCAAAATCCTGCCACCATCTCGTGTCAGACAACGTGGCCGTATTCGCTGTGAAATAAAACAAACGGTCGCGCACAATGGGCCCGCCGGCGCTGATCTCCAGATCGGTCAGGCGATCCTGCTGCTTGTTCCATGCCGAAGGCAGCCAGCCGTCGCGTTCAACGCGGGCGGAAAGAGTGGAATTATTCGTACCGGCTTTGGTGATCACGTTCACCACTCCGGACATTGCATTGCCGTATTCAGGCTCGAATCCGCCCGTGGTGACTGTCATGCCCGTGATGGCGCTGCGGGGGAGATTCGCACCGAGCCCACCCGAGACGACGTCCTGAACCGGCAGGCCATCAACCATGTAGAGCACATCCGTGGTCTTTCCGCCCCGAACGTTTCCCTCGAGCGTTGTTCCCGGCTGAAGGAGGACCACCTCGCGAAACGAAGAGACCGGCAGTTTTTCGATCTTCATTTGGCCAAAGGAGTACGAAGTAGCCGCAAGGTCCCTTTGGATCAATGGTTTCTGGGCTGTGACCTCAACGGTTTCCAATTCGATGGCCGATTGCTCCATCTGAATGTCAATACGTGTCCTGAGGTCCGGCAGGATCGTGACCTTCCGCATCATCACAGTCTTGTACCCAACGATACTGAAGCGAACATCATAGACGCCGGCGCGGATGTTGTTGATCAGGTAATACCCCTCCGCGTCGGACGCTCCCCCATAGTTCGTCTCAAGAACAAACACGTTCACGGCGACAAGCGGTTCACCGGTTTCCTTGTCGGTGACCCTTCCCTCAAGGATGCCGTGTGTTCCAAAAGGTCCGGCATATTGGATCTGGAAGCATGCCGCCACCAGCGATATGATCAAGAATATCTTCACGTCGTCTCCTCGGCGATCATCCCGGCACAAACTTCGGACACCGTTGACCCGCGGGGGCCGTCACGGCGCGTTTCGAGCACGGGTTGCCATAGTCGATCAGCGAACAGAACGACCCAAACACAAACTTATTGACATGGCAGAGGATGAACGGCTCCGGCCCGGCCACCACGTGTCCGGTTTGGCTAAACACATCAACGGACCCGAGAATCACAAAGCGCTCCTCCTCGGCAACGCACCTCGCTCCTGAACCCGACGGCGGACCTCCGTTCGGGCATTCCGGATCAACCCAATATTGAAAGACAGAATCTCGCAGATCCGTGCCATTCTCATCCACCAGATCCCAACTCACGCCGAACCGGATCGTCTCTCCCGGATCTATTCTGATTTCACCCGTCGTCGTGTTATAGTTGTTCGGTGTCAGGAGGTTGTCGGGCGTAATCACGAAAGACTTCCTGAATGCCGGATTTCGTAACAGGCTGATCTCCATCTCACCGGAAAGAACAGCATGTCCTTCCAAGGTCTCATCATACCGGTTCGTCACATCCAGATAGATCTTCACGGAATTGTCTGAATCCGTGATCACGTAGCCTCCCCGGATCGAGCCCTTGAGATAATCCTGGGGAGTCGAATACGGGGGAAGGTCCTCATTGCAGATCGGTCCGGCGGTTATGATCGCGAGAAGAATCCCGCCGCAGATCGAGACCACTCGAGAGGGAATCTCTTTGATCATTTTTCCGGCTTCATCTGCGGAAAGAGCAACACATCACGAATGGAGTCCTTTCCGGTCATCAACATGGTAAGACGGTCGATGCCGATCCCCATTCCGGCGGTCGGGGGCATGCCGTATTCGAGCGCACGAAGGTAATCCTCGTCAAGGACCTGGGCTTCTTCATCTCCGCGTGACCGGAGTTTCGCCTGTTCCTCGAAACGTTCGCGCTGATCCAGCGGGTCATTGAGCTCTGAGAATGCGTTGCAGATTTCCTGTCCGTTGATGATCAGCTCAAAGCGCTCAACCAGGCCCGGCTCTGACCGGTGCTTCTTGGCAAGAGGGGACATCTCCAGCGGATAATCTGTTATGAAGGTCGGATTTATCAGGTGAGGTTCAACGCGGACGCCGAAGATCTGATCGATAATAGCCCCGGGCCCGTCGGGCGGAGCCAGTTCCACATGCAGTGCTTTTGCCGCCGAACGCAATTCAGCCTCGGATTTAGCGCGCAGGTTCTGCCCGGTATGTTCCCGTATCGCCTCGAACATACTGATACGCTTCCATGGCCTTGCGAGGTCGATCGGGTGCTTGCCGCTTTTCAACGAAAGTTCTCCATTGACGGCCAGGCATACGCGCGCGATCATGTCCTCCACCAGATCCATCATCCAGCGATAGTCTTTGTAAGCCACATACAACTCCAGCATGGTGAATTCCGGATTGTGCGTGCGATCCATGCCTTCATTCCGAAAATCCTTTCCGATCTCATAGACTCCGTCAAACCCTCCGACGATCAGCCGCTTCAAATAGAGCTCGTCGGCAATTCTGAGGAAAAGTCCGATGTCGAGCGCATTATGATGGGTGACAAACGGGCGCGCTGACGCTCCGCCGTACACCGGCTGAAGAACCGGCGTCTCCACCTCCAGATAATTCTGCGCGTCGAGAAATTGCCTGATGGTCTGCAGGATCCTGGCACGTTTGACAAACACCTCGCGTACGTCCGGATTCACCACCAGATCGACATACCGTTGTCGATACCGCAACTCCTTGTCCGAGAAAGGATCAAAAACAATCTTGTTCCCCTGTTCGTCAATTTTTTCCTTCGCAACAGGCAATGGGCGGAGTGATTTCGCCAGAAGCGCAACGGACTGTGCATGGACGGAGACTTCGCCCATCTTTGTCCGGAAGACAAACCCCTTAATGCCGACGATATCCCCGATATCCATCAGCTTGAAGGCATCATACATGTCCCCCAGATCATCCTTTTTCAAATATGCCTGAATCCGACCCTGCGAATCCTGGATGTGGCAAAAGGATGCTTTTCCCATTCTGCGAATGGTCATGATGCGGCCCGCGAGAGTGACATTCCGCTGGGGAGCATCATCAGAAAACGATGCAAGGATCTCGCGCGAAAAGTCCTTCCGATCGAATTCAGCGGGATAGGCATTGATCCCCAATTTCCTGAGTTCCGCCAGTTCCTCTCTCCTGCGGACCATTAAGACATTAAGGTCTTCCCCGGGCTCTTCGTTTTGGGAGGGCTTTGTGTTTTTGGGTTCGGTCATTTTGGAGTTTTTGATTTCGCCTGAAAGCCTTTGAGATATTGGACTTCGTTCCTGTGGAGAAAACGCCATTGGCCGCGGGCAACTCCTTCTGTTGTCAATCCGGCGAAGCTGATCCGTTCGAGCTTCTTGACATCATATCCCAGTGATTCGAACATCCGCCTGACGAGATGATTGCGCCCTTCGACGACGCTCACCAGTACTTCCTTGCGCCGCGAACCCGGGACGATCGCCGCCCGCCCTGCACGCGCTTGCCCGTCCTCCAGCCGGACCCCTTTCAATAGTTTCCGCAGATGATCCTCAGGAAAACTCTTGTCAAGGCCGGCCCGGTAGACCTTTTCGATCTCGGAACTCGGATGGGTCAACCTGTGTGCGAGGTCGCCGTCGTTGGTCAGAAGGAGAACTCCCGTTGTGTCCCGATCCAATCTCCCAACGGGGAAAATGCGGTGCCGTACACGGACATAGGTCAGGACGGTCGTTCGCCCCTTTTCATCGCTCAGGGTGGTGATACAGTCTTTTGGCTTATTGAACAGGATGTAGAGGTACTTGTGGACAATCTCAACAGGATTGCCGTTTACCGACACCCGATCGCGCGCGACATTGACCTTGGTACCAAGCTCCGTGACGACTCGGTGATTGATTTTGACGGCGCCCGAGAGAATGAGCTCGTCATTTTTGCGGCGGGAGCCAACCCCGGCCAGAGCAAGATACCGATTTAGCCGAAGAGTTTCCTGATAAACGTCTGTATCTTTGCTTTCCAGCTGGTCCATGGCGATCTCCGAGGCTGAGTCTGCTCAGGCTCAATGGGGGGTATTGATGGGATTGATAATGGGACTCTGTTTTCCTGCACTTCCCTGCCAATATCGGAGGCGGGTTCAGCGAAATTCGGAGGTACCGGAGGTTCGTCCGCGGGAATCACGCGGTCCTTGCCGAAGTGATCTTCCCCTGTCGGCAATAGGGAATTTTCCTCTCCAATTTCAGGAATTTCTTTGACTGAGGGAACTTCCTCAATGGTCCGGGGAGGATTTGACGCCTCCGGAATACGCATTTCGATCGCAGGAACGATAGGGGGCCGCGCACGTACGGTTCGTTCATCCTTCTGATCGGTGACCACCGGATGTCCTCCCTCCACAACCCCCGGCACTTCTGATTCATCCACTGGGGATGCCGCGGGGAAATCGGGGGCCTCTTCTTTCGCCCGGAGATTCAATGTACGTGTCCTGGTTTTCGGGATGATCTGAACTTCCTCGTTCAATTCGGACTTCTTTCGCGGTATATGGGGCAAACGAGACTTGAAGTCCTCTTCCTCTTTCTTCGTCAGATCGGCACCCGCCTGGGCTTCGAGCATGCGGCGTTCTGTTTCAAATTGGCTCTCACCGAGAATCTCTTCGATTTCGCGCGGCCGCGGAAGGTCGGTGATTTCGTTAAGTCCAAAATGCTTCAGGAACTCGCGCGTCGTCCCATATAACAGAGGCCGCCCCACCGTTTCCGCGCGACCCACGATCGTAAGCAGTTCTTTTTCCAGCAGAGTTTTCAGGACATAGTCACAATTGACACCTCGGATCGCCTCGATCTCCGGTTTTGAGATCGGCTGCTTGTAAGAAACGATCGCAAGTGTTTCGAGGGATGACTGAGAGAGCCTTCTGCGCGCCTGCTCGTGGAACAAACGTCCGAGCCACTCGGCGTATTCCTTCAATGTTGCAAATTGGTACCCTCCGGCGATCATGATGATCCGATACGGCCGATGCGCCAAACGGTATTCTTCGTTCAAGGATTCTACCAGTGTCTGGATTTCCGCCTGATCGATGCGCCGCTCTTCGTCAACCCCTGGTTGTTCATAGATCGCCTTGATCTGGCGAACCGTCAGCGGCTCTTCCGCGGCAAAGATGAAACCCTCGATAAGGGATTTGACATCAGAAGGAATTTTCAGAGCCCTCTGTTGTGCAACGGATACCGTGTTCTGATCGGCCATAGATTTCCTCACCCCACGTTGCGCATGATGGAGAGTTCACTAAACGGATCTGCCTGCCGTACGATGAGATGTTTGTTTCGGATCATATCCAGCAACGCAAGGAACGTGACAACCACGCGGATCTTTTCCTCCATCCCCCGGATCAGTTCCGAGAACGTTGCTTCGGACCGGCGGGAGAAGAACTCGCGGAGGAATTCCAGCTGTTCGTCAATACTGACATTCATCCGGATGACTTCATGAACAAATGTTCGAGGCATCCGATCCATCGCGAATTTAAACGACGCGATCAGATCGAACAAAGAGACATCCCGCAGGATATTCTCATCTTCATCGACCGGCATGACCTTCTCATCGGCCTCCCGGTACCCGCGTTCGCGGATCAACAGCCGTTCTCCTTCGAGAACCGCCATATGGGCAGACGTCTCCTTGAACCGTTTATATTCGACAAGCCTCTTCACCAGGTTGGCGCGCGGGTCCTCTTCCCCCTCCTCGCCGGGTTCCGGCGGAAGGAGCATCTTCACCTTGATCTGCATCAGCTCGGCTGCCATCACCAGAAACTCACCTGCAACTTCGAGGTCCAGGGATTCCATAAAATGGAGATAGTCGAGGAATTCCCGGGTGATCCGCGAAATGGGAATGTTATAGATGTCCAGCTCATCCCGTTTTAGAAAGAAGAGCAGAAGATCCAGCGGGCCTTCGAAGTCTGTCAGTTTTACCGTGTACATGTCAGCCAATTCCCATTGCTGTGTGTACTTCCTTCATGGTCGCAGAAGCAATTTCGCCTGCCCGGCGCTCTCCGTCGGCAAGGATGTCCGTCACTTCGTTCCTGTGGGATTCAAAGTAAGCGCGCTTTTCGCGCAGAGGCGCGAGGGTTTCCGCAAGGCGTTCCGAGCACTTCATCTTGCAGTCCAGGCAGCCAAGAGATCCTGATTCACAACCCTTTCGGATCTCCGGTACCTCCGCAGCATTGAATTTGTTGTGATACGCGAATACCAGACAGATATCCGGCCGGCCGGGGTCGCCCTTGCGAACCTTCTGCGGGTCGGTCACCGCCTTGCGCATTTTGTCATTGATCGCTGCCGGGGTATCTGAAAGCAGAATGGTGTTTCCGACCGACTTGCTCATGCGGCGTCCATCCAGGCCGGGCAGTCGGGCGAATTTTGTGAGTTTTGCCTCTGGTTCCGGGAAGACAGGCTTGTATTGCTGGTTAAACCGCCGCGCAATTTCGCGGGTGATCTCGATATGAGGCAGCTGGTCTTCGCCGACCGGGACTACGTTCCCCTTGTAGAGCAGAATGTCCGCGGCCTGGAGCACGGGGTATCCCAAATGGCCATAGGCCACGGTATCGAGCGCCAGATCCCGCACCTGGTCTTTCAGCGTCGGGTTCCGTTCCAGCCGCGCCGAGGTAATGAGCATGGAGAAAATGAGGTGGAGTTCTGTGTGCTGCTTGATCTGCGACTGGCGGAACATCGGGCTCGTTTTGGGATCAATGCCGGCTGAAAGCCAGTCCATGAGCATGTCCATCGAGTTCTTTTCAATATCCGACGTATCAGGATTCGTGGTCAGAGCATGATAATCAGCGATCAAATGATAATTCTGATACTCCTGCTGTAACGCCACCCAGTTTTCCAATGCGCCAACGAGGTGACCGATATGAAGCTTTCCCGTCGGCCGCATTCCGCTCAAGATTACCTTTTTTGGCTTCGTCAATCCTTTGAATATTCCTTTGTCAATTCATGAACAAATAGGGCTTCCAGTGGTCATCCACCGTTCCCACAAAATCTCTGATAAACATCACATGATTGGGCCGAATGGGCCTTCGCAGAAGAGGCATTTGCGCCTCCTGCGGGGTTCGATCGCCTTTCTTGTTGTTGCATCGCACGCAAGCGCTGACGAGGTTCTCCCAAATGTCCGTCCCCCCCCGTGCGCGTGGGATGACATGGTCGACCGTCAGGGGTACGTCGGACCGGCCGCAGTATTGACAACGATGGCCATCCCTGCGGAGGATATTCTTTCTGGACAAAACGATCTTTTTGAAAGGAACGCGGACGTAGATAGAGAGGCGAACGATGCTCGGAAAGGGCATCGATCGTGATACGGAGTGAAGTCGCCTACCGTCGAGTGCGGCTATCAATTCGGCTTTTCCAAGATAGAGAAGAACAACCGCTTTCTTAACATTGCAAACACTCAGAGGCTCGTAGTTATGGTTCAAGACGAGCACTTTGCGGTTAACCCCGATCTTTGGCGGTTCCGGATTCATTGACCCATTCCCACCCACACCATGAATCGCTGCGCTGAAGTCTCAAACACCTCCTCACCTGTAGGCACATAGGCCGGTTTGAGTAAAAGGTTCCTTGAATACAACCCCCTTACTTGCTGAAAAATATAGCACAAACCGCAGAGAGAGTCAAGTAAACCGGTCAGTTCTTGCGGATTCGGGACTTAAGCTCCCTGAGGGAATCTCCGCCGAACTTCTCCAGGAAGGCGTTTGCGATGATGGGCTGGACGACAGCTTCGGCGATCACGGAGCAGGCCGGGACGGCGCAAACATCAGACCGTTCATACCGTGCATCGACGACCCGGCGGGTTTTCAAATCGACGGATTTGAGGGGATGAGCGAGCGTGGAAATCGGCTTCATAGCTCCGCGGATGGTCAGGAACTCACCGTTGGTGACTCCCCCCTCCAACCCCCCTGCGTTGTTTGATACGCGGTGGATGCTTCCTTTGCGAACGGTAAAGGGGTCGTGCACCTCAGACCCGAATCTTGCGGCGTTCGCAAATCCTTCTCCGATCTCGACACCTTTCACGGCGTGAATCGACATGATCGCCTGAGCCAATTGACCGTCGAGCTTTCGATCCCACTGCACGTAGGAACCAAGGCCCAAAGGCAAACCGGAGACGAGGACTTCAAAGATCCCACCCAACGTATCTCCTTTTTTCTTCGCCTTGCGGATCTCGGCGATTGCCCTGGCTTCCGCCGAAGCATCGAGGATCCGCACTTCCGATTTGTCCGCCTCCTCCGTCACTTTATACGTCCCGCAGGCTGCCTTGGTGAATTTCCTTATCGAAGCATCGATGCGAGTCCGCGAAAGGACCTGTGCTTTCCCGATCTGTAACACGTGGCTTCCGGTGAAGATGCCAACTTCCTCCAGAAATTTTCTGACGACAGTGCAACAGGCGACCCGCATCGCTGTTTCGCGGGCGCTCGCACGCTCGATGGCATTACGAATGTCGGAAAAACCGTATTTCATAGCCCCCACATAATCCGCATGGCCGGGGCGTGGAATCGTAACAGGATCTACGTTTGTACCGCTCCCTTCCACAGCCATTTTCTCCGTCCAGTTCGTCCAGTCCTTATTCCGGATAACAAACGAGACAGGAGAACCAAGGGTTTTGCCAAACCGGATTCCGGAGAGGATTTCGACCCGGTCGGATTCAATTCGCATCCGGCCGCCGCGCCCATACCCCTGCTGGCGGCGCCAGAGCTGATGATTGATATATTCGGCCGAGACAGAAATACCTGCGGGCAATCCCTCGACAATACCGACAAGGGCCTGCCCATGAGATTCTCCGGCTGTCAGATAACGTATCATACCTTGCCTTTCTTCCCCTGAAATACGTAAAAATCACCCAATGTTCAATGGACAAAAAAAAGCGCGGGTTTCAGCCCGCGCTTGGTAAGCACTTTCCCTTATAGACAACCGATCACGCTAATTAATTCGCCTGTTTATCCGGAATCTGAATCGCCACATAGTTCACTCGTCGGTTGTCGGTTTTGATTCGTAACATAACAGCGTCGCCCGGCTTCATTTCGGCAATGATCCCTTTGAACTCCTGCGGGCTGCCGACATCCCTGTTCCCGACGCTCAGGATCACGTCGCCCGGTGAAATGCTCCTGTTGCCGGCTGCGCTGAGCGGCTCAACTTTTTCGACGACAACACCCTTCTGAACATCCAACTGTTTTTTCCGAGTGTTGTCAAGCGACTTCACCGTCAAACCGAGTTGTGCAACCGTCACCGAAGAGGCCACTTCCGGTTTTGACTCCCGGGAATTCCCGCGCCGATTATCGGTTGCGGCGACGTTCTGTTCCTCTTCCCGGAGTTTCAATGTGACTTTTTTCTCAATGGTCCTCTTGTCCCGAAACACTTTCAAGGTAACCGTCTGGCCGGGGTCTTTGCTCGCTATGACCGTTTGCAGTTGTTGAGACGTATTGACCTCCTGGCCATCGACGGTGAAGATGATATCCAACGGCTTCAATCCTGCTTCCTCACCGGCGCTGCCGGCGTTCACAGACTGCACAATGACTCCGCGCGCCTTATCCAGCCCCTGGGCTTTCGCCGTCACCGCATCCACCGTCTGAATACTGACTCCGATATAGCCGCGTCTGACCTCGCCGTAGCGAATGATATCACCTGCGACTTTGCGGGCGAGATTGATCGGAATCGCGAAGCTGTACCCTTGATACCGTTGATTCGTGGTCGCGATTGCCGTGTTGATGCCTATGACCGAACCTGAGATATCGATGAGAGGGCCGCCGCTATTCCCCGGATTGACCGCGGCATCCGTCTGGATGAAATTCTCAATTCCGTATCCTGTTCCCTCGTCATCAATGATGCTGATCTGACGCCCCAAAGCACTGACGATCCCCTGCGTCATGGTGGAGGTCAATCCGAGTGGGTTGCCGACGGCAAACACGATGTGGCCGACTTCCACGGCGTCCGAATTTCCAATTCTCGGCACAGGAAGATCAGCCGCGTCGACTTTGATCACGGCGAGGTCCGTATACTTATCCGTACCGATCAACTTTGCAGAAAGGTCTCGAGTATCCGAAAGCCGCACCCGGATGCCATCCTGGTCCGCTCCCTCAACGACGTGGTTATTCGTGAGAATATATCCGCTTCGAGTGAGAATAACTCCCGACCCGGCCCCGATTTCCGGGCGTTGGGGGTTGTCAAAGCGAAACTCCGGGCCGAAGAAGTGGAAGAACCGTTCCGACCCTCCGCCTTCTTTCGAGCCGGAAGATTTCACGGTGATATAGACGACCGACGGCGTTACATCCCTCGAAACTGTGTGGAAGGCCTCGTTCAAAGCTTGCAGGACCGGATTCACCTTCGGCGCGGGGCCATTCGATCCGATCTGTACCGGGTCTTGCGCGAAGGTAACATCCACACCCTTGAAGCTCGAAACAAGGACGACACCGAAGACGATGCCAATTCCTATGAGCACAACCGCCACAATGATCGACTTCGTTGACATACCAATCCTCCTTTTGAAAGCCTTTGTCTGAGCGTTACAAAGAAATTTGCCGGAACACCGGGGGCGATTTCAGCGGTCGGAGTTCCTCAAAGTGATACTGCAAATAAGAACGCAAAGTTTCATCTACTTCGTTCCCCACGGATTCATGATACTCCACGCTGGAGAGAGTTTCAAGGCGTGCCGTAAGGAAACGGTGTAGAATCTGCGCCGTCGGAACTCTGATCTCCGCGAAGCTCGTCAACAGCCCGAATCTCCCCCCCCTTGCGGCAACCGTAGAAAGAGGCTCGGGGCAATTTCCACACCACATCCCGCCCCGATCGATCCTAAAATGCACAACGGGACGCACCCCGGACCCGCCAAGCATTGTTCCGCAAAGCACGCAACGGTCGAATACCGGATTGAACCCGTACAATGAAGCAAATCGAAGTTGGAATCCATAGACGATATTTCGAATATTCCTGGGAGCTTTTTCGACCGCTTCAAGGGTCTCCACGAGAAGATTGTAGAGGGCGGGGTTTTCTTCTTCGCTGTGCGTCAACTGATGCAGTAATTCAACCACCGCCATCGCACCAGACATTTTCTCCATGTCTGAATGAACTTGTTTGAACGGCTTGAGAATATCGCACTGAGAGATCAGTTGAAGGTCTCGTTGCTCCTTCTTGTAAAGGACGAGGCCTACTTCCGTCATCGGCTCCAAAGAGGCTCCAAACTTGCTTTTGCTGACCCGGGCACCTTTCGCAATCCCGGCAACTCTTCCAAAAGCGCGCGTATAGAACGTGACGATCTTACTGGTGTCGCGATAGCGCATGGACTTCAGTACCACGGCATCTGTCTTGACGATCATAGTTTGTGATCTTCCAACTGCTTTTTCGACAAGGGAGATCCGAAGGGCGGATTCAAGACCCCACGTTCGGTGATGATCGCTGTAACAAGTTCGTTTGGAGTCACATCAAACGCGGGCGCATAGACCTCCGTGCCTTTCGGGGCAACAATTCTCTCACCCTGCCGCAGGAGCTCGGCTGAATCCCGCATTTCGATGGGAATTTCTCTTCCGGAACTCACAGTGCTGTCAATGGTCGAAGTTGGCGCGGCGACATAGAAAGGAACATTATGATACCGGGCGGACACAGCGAGACCATAGGTCCCAATTTTGTTGGCAACATCTCCATTCGCGGCGATTCTGTCTGCTCCAACGAGAACCGCCTGAATGCGACCCTGCTGCATAAGAAAGGCGGCGGTACTGTCGGTAATCAGTGTTGACGGAATTTCCCATCGCGCCAATTCCCACGCGGTGAGGCGGGATCCCTGGTGAAGCGGACGAGTTTCATCGATATAGACATGCCGAAGGATCCCATTCTCCCAGGCCGTTCGGATGATGCCCAAAGCGGTGCCAATACCGCCGGTGGCAAGAGCCCCTGTGTTGCAGTGGGTCACCACCGACGCACCGGGTGCCAGCAACGCTGCCCCATGGATGCCGATCTGTTCACACATCCATCGGTCCTCTTTGTGGATCCTTTCTGCTTCGTCCCGAAGGAATCTTCCAAGTTCGTGCACCTTGCCGGAGAATAACTCTGCCCGCCTGCCCATCCGTTCCAAAGCCCAGAACAAGTTGACGGCGGTCGGCCTGGTTGATGCGAAGAGGGCTTGTGCGCGGGCGAGCCGCCACGGCATATCCTCACTGCGCGTGAGCGGAGAGGTAACAAATTCAAGGGCGACGCCGTAGGCAGCGGCGATTCCGATGAGCGGTGCGCCGCGGATCGAGAGGGTCCGGATGGCTCCGGCAAGAACAACAGGATCGGTTGTTTCTATGACTCGCTCTTTGGCCGGAATCAGGGCCTGATCGAGAAACCAGACCATGTCCTCCTGCCAGCCTATCACCTCGAGGTTAGGCGCCTTCATCGAAATGCGAGAGATTCATAAACGATCGATAGCGATCTTTGATCTCGAGGTACGTTAGGTCTTTGAGCCGGTCAACGCTGAACCGTTCCACGCAGAATGATGCCAGGGCACTCCCATAGATCACGGCCCGTTTCAGATTCTCGGGCGAGAGATCGTCTGTCTTCGCCAGCCATCCGGCAAATCCACCAGCAAACGAATCGCCGGCGCCTGTGGGATCATAGATCGTTTCGAGGGGATAAGCAGGGGCGGAGAATATCGTTTCCTCTGTCACCAGCAATGCACCGTGCTCCCCCTTCTTAATGATGACGATCGCAGGCCCGAGCTTGATGATACGCTTCGCCGCTTTGACAAGGTTCGGTTCCTGCGTAAGAAGCCGCGCCTCTGAATCGTTGACAATGAGAACGTCCATCACCGGAAGGGTTTTTTTCAGTTCATCCGCTGTGTTTTGGATCCAGTAATTCATGGTATCCCCGATCACAAGCCGGGGCTTCTCAATCTGCTCAAGAACCATCCTTTGAAGCTTCGGATGGATATTCCCGAGGCACACATACGATGATTTCCTGTATTGCGCGGGGATCACCGGATCAAATTGCTCGAAGACATTCAGATCGGTGTAGAGAGAATCCCTCGTATTCATGTCGTAGTGATACCGACCCCCCCAGCGAAACGTTTTTCCATCGGGAACGATCTTGAGTCCATCGAGGTCGATCGAACGCTCCTCCAAGAGTTTGAGAAAGGGCTTGGGAAAATCTCCGCCAACGACGGCAACCAACCGAACAGGGGCGGTGAGATAGCAAGCCGACATTCCGATAAACACGGCAGATCCGCCGAGAGCGTTCTCGACATTTCCAAAAGGGGTTTCTACGGAATCAAGGGCAACGGAACCGACGACGAGAAGGCTCAACGCTCTTTCCTTTCGAGGGTTCCCGGGTGAATTTCCAGAAGGCCGGATTCTTCGGTTCCCGGGATGATTTGATGATAGACGATACCGACGCCGGTGCGCTGACCGGACCACGGGAGGAGAGCCTGAGCTTCTTCAAACGTGCACCAACGGAATTCCTGATGCTCCGAAGACAGCACGGGGTCTCCTTCCCGGGAAACTTCAGCGGCAAGGTGGGGGCAGAAGTGAATCACATCTTCCACTGGCTCATAAAACGAGTTCACAAACGGAAGCCGCCACAATCGTTGCGGAGAGAACCCGGTTTCCTCCCGAATTTCCCGTAATGCCGCCGCGACGGTATGCTCTTCCTTTTCAATGCTCCCGGTGACAATCTGCCAGATTCCCGGGAAAATCTTCTCATCGGCCGAACGTTTCAGCAGAAGAAACCGGGGCTCCCGCCCGACAATTCTGAATACGGATACTTCCACTATCCGGCTGATCGTAGTTGGCATCGCTGCCCGTGTGCTTCCTTAATATTGAAAGCCGAGAGCGATGCTGAATCCGGACGGATTGACAACATACGGATGGGGACCCACAGCATCCTCTTTCTTCGATGCAATATACAACTTCGGTTCGACAAACACCTTCCCGATCAAAGCCCGGAAGAACACTGTTGCGACAAAGTTTCCGCCGCTTTTCGATTCGCTCTGGGTGAAAGCAAGGATCCCCCCCGTTGTGGCCCGATAATCCACCGCATAGAAATAAAGATAATAGCCGGCACCAACGCCGATATAGGCCTTGGTATCCGCATCTTCCACACCGAAGATCTTGTAGGCGCCGCCAGCGGTGATTGGAATCAGGACAATCTGCTGCTGGAGGATGTCGGGCTTTGGGTCTTTAAAGAAATTGAACGTTTTCTTAAGATAAAGCTCGGCACCAAGATTAAGAAAGAAGTCATAACGGAGGAACTCCGTGCTCCCATCTGCGCCGATCATCAATCCGTTATTGAGGCCGTCACTTCCTGAATAGAGGCCAAATTTTCCACTATAGTCTTGTCTGGTGTTTTGGCATATTCCGCTCGATGCCGAAACGACAAACAACAGAATGAGTCCCATGGCACGACTTCTCATTTTTTTCCCCTTCTCATCGTGTTGTTGTTGGATCTGATCTTCATGCCAGATATTTAATAAGAACAAAACCAGCGACCAGCAGTATGCCGAAGATCAGCGTAAGAATTTCAAAATACTTGTCAATGTAGGGCTTGATTGTCGGCCCAAAGTAATAGAATAACCCGGCCACCAGGAAAAAACGTACCGGGCGGCTGATGGAAGAGGCCAGAACGAGGGTATCGAACGGAACCTGAAATGCTCCAGCCGCAATGGTAAACACTTTGTACGGGATCGGTGTAAATCCGGCTATCGCAATAGTAGAAAAAGCATTGTTCTCATAGAGGTTTTTCACGGCCAGGTATTGTTGCTCGAGCCCGTAAAAAGCTATGATCCGGCTTCCGACAACCTCATACAATTCCAAACCGATGAAATACCCAAACATTCCTCCGAGGACAGATCCGACCGAGCAGACCAGCGCGTAGAAGAAAGCTCGTTTCGGGACCGCGATTGCCAAAGCAATGAGGAGGACATCCGGCGGAATCGGAAAGAACGATGACTCCGTAAATGCGATGAGGAAGAGGGCCCAGCCCGCTCCAGGTTTGCGGGCAAACGCTTCCACCCAATCCTTCAGCCGCCGGAGCCATGCGAAGAATGCTTTCATAGAGGCTTCATCGTGCGGGCAGAATGCGGCGCCCTTGTGGGGAATATAATCAATTTCGTAGGATCAGGAAAGAAGTGAAGGGACGGAGCCAACAGTCGTTGCCGAACGCACGGCGTTGCGGATGGCCGTGCCGGTGGCCTGAGCGGCATGCTCTGCAACAAAATCGAAGTCGGCCTTAACGGTTCCATTCGACAGCGCAAAGCATGTATCACCATCATAGCTCGTGTGGACGGGAACGATGGCCCTTGCCATGCCATCGTGCATGCGTTGGGCGATCTTATGCAGATCGAGTTTGGAAAACAGTCCGTTGGTTGCCATGACGACGAGCGTCGTATTGGATTGGGGCATTACTTTTCCCCGCGCAAATATGCGCGTCTTCTGCGACTCTGCAAGAAATTTTCCGTCCTTCCCACGCGCCCCGGCGAGGATCCTGCCATGCTCATCCAGAATGTCCCCCACTGCGTTCACCACAGCAAGGATACCAATGCGCAATTCCCCTGCGGAAACAGAGGCACCGCCGATTCCTCCCTTCATCCATGTATCGATTCCCGCCCACTTGCCTACCGTCGCGCCAGCCCCTGCCCCCAGGCTTCCCTGCCGGACAGGATCTTTGGTCGCCTTGTGACATGCCTCATAACCGGATGCCGACGTCGGCCGAACCACATTGTTCCCGACATTCAGATCAAAGATCACGGCTGCGGGAACAATGGGTACGCGGGCCCATGGCGTCTGATACCCGATGTTCTTTTCCTGAAGCCAATTGACCACCCCGTCGGCTGCTGACAAGCCGAACGCACTTCCGCCGGTCAAAAGGATCGCATGGACCTCTTGCATGGATTTCTCCGGAGCGAGCAAAGCCAATTCCCTGCTCCCCGGTGAATTGCCCCTGACCTCACAGCTTCCCTTTGTATTCGGCGGGCAGAGAACAACCGTGCATCCCGTCGCATTGGCCAGGTCCGTCACATGGCCAACCGAGAATCCCGGGACAACGGTCAATGTTTCGTTTTCGGCGGTCATGACTGTTTCCTCAACTGGGAGAGTGCAATGCCGCAAGCAACACCGACATTCAGAGATTCGGCCCTTCCGAAGCGCGAAATGCGAACGAGGACATCAGCAATGCTCCGTGCCTGCTTCGAGATCCCCTGTGCTTCGGCACCGAGCACGATCACGTTTCGTTTTCCCCAATCAACATCGTCGAGGTCCGTCTTTCCGTCTGCCGACAGGGCAACGATCCGAAATCCCTGACCCTTCAGTTCTGCGAGCGAGACACCCAGATCAATCCCTTCGACCACCGGCACATGGAAAAGGGAGCCTACCGTCGAGCGGACGACCTTGTCGTTATAGAGTTCTACAGTTCCTTTCCCCAGCAAAACGAGATCTGCACCGAACCAATCTGCGGTCCGCAAGATCGTTCCGACGTTTCCCGGATCCGCGATCGTATCGAGAGCAAGGATGACCTTCGCGGCACCGATCAACGACGAAGAGAGCTGAGTAGCGCGCTGGCGAACAACGGCTACAACACCCTGGGCATGCACGGTTTCAGAAACCTGGCGAAGTTCCTTCTCACTGATTTCTTTCAGGGGAATCTTGCGTTGACGCACCTGATCCAACAGACCCTTGTAATCCCCATTCTCAAGATACGAGGGAAGAACAGCAACGAGGTCCGCTTCAAACGGTGAATTGAGCAGTTCCCGCAGTGCCCGCCATCCTTCAAGGATGAACTTCTGGTTGGCCTGACGGACCTTCTTCTGCGTAAGGGACCGGATGAATTTTAACTCGTTTTTGGACAAACGCATAGATGAGAATATAGCGAAAAAATGGTAAAGGGTGAAGGGTGAAGAGAATGGAAAATGGAAAATGGTAAATGGTAAATGGAAAAGGCCTGCCCGCCGAAGCCGTTTTTCAGGCGTAGGCGGGGTGAAGGGTGGGATGAGGGAATGAGGGTATGAGGGTGTGACCTGGTGAGGGTAGTCGAAAGCTTTGCTTGCGTTACGAGGGAATGGGCAACAGTTGGCTCGCCCGCGCGATCATCCAAAAAGCATGTCAGACTTTTATTGAAAAGTGCAGTTCTATTTCAGCAGAATGAGTCTCCGCGTTTGAGCGAACTCGGCGCCATCACCTGACTGGCTTTTGGCATGGATTCGATAGAAATAGATTCCCGAGGAGACCGACGCACCCGTATCTGAGCGACCTTGCCATGTCACGGAGTGATTCCCTGCAGGCTGCTCTCCATGAACGAGAGTCGCCACTACCTGGCCAAGAAGGTTGAAGATCTGGATCGTAACGACGCTCCTGGCCGGAAGCGCAAAGGAGATTGTGGTGGACGGGTTAAAGGGATTGGGATAATTCTGTCCCAGCGCGTACGTGGCCGGAATTACCCCCTCTCCTTCAACAGAGGTGATCGTGGATGATGTCCTGAAGATCCGACCTGCTGTAGCAGCAAGAGTGTCCGTTTGGTCCGTGACCCGCACGCTCCACGCATATTCGCTTGCCATCTGCAAACTCCCCGTGAGATCAACAGCAGTCGAAGTGTCCGTTTTGACGGCAATCGTACTATCAAGACCGGGGCCCGTTATGCGAACGAGGTAATACAAGGTATCATCGGTGTCCAGATCGGCAGACGTTGTCCAGCGAAACTCGATCGAGGTCAGCGGAATTGCAATGGTTACAGTGTCCAGATCAGCCGGTTCCAGGAGGGAAATCGGAGCCGGCGTGCGATTAACATTCAGAATCGTCAGCAACGCGGTATCCTGCACTGCATCAATACCGTCGGTGACGTGAACGATCACCGTATCCTGCCCGGCCTGCAGGAATGTCGGCGTCCAGGCAAACAATCCGCCGATCGAGAGTGTCGCTCCGGCCGGACCTGCGATCATCGAGAACGCCACTGCGCTGCCATCCGGATCGTTTGCGCCAAGCGTGAACTCCAGGAGTTGATTCTCGGAGACAGTCGTGTCAGGGAGACCCACACTGAAAATGGGCGGCCGATTTACATCGAGAACAATAATCAATGCGGTGTCGGAGACGGCATCGAGCCCGTCCGACAATGAAACGATCAGTTCATGCGTTCCTGAATCAGCATATGAGGTCTCCCACTGGATCGTTCCGGAGGTGGAAACGGTCAGAGCCGCCGGG
Organism: Bacteroidota bacterium; assembly: GCA_040880975.1. Lineage (GTDB taxonomy): Bacteria > Bacteroidota > Ignavibacteria > UBA10030 > UBA10030 > JBBDYD01. The sequence continues at coordinate 55,619 of JBBEEC010000044.1, forward strand.
CCTGCCATCTTCGAGAACGTGAGGACATCGCCGTCCGGATCCGTTCCGTTGAGATTAACCGAGAGCGTTGACAATTCAAGAATCGTCGTGTCGCTCAGCATGAGCGTGAACACCGGAAGCCGGTTTACATTCTGCACGGTCACAAAGGCCGTATCTTTGATGAACCCGAGCCCATCGCCAGCCGAGATGATGATTGCGTGGCGACCAGAGTCGGAATAACTTGGAGTCCAGGTGAACAGTCCGCCCGATGAAATCGACGCCCCGTCAGGACCAACGAGCCCGAAGGTCACAGAATCGGAATCCGAGTCAGTCGCAGTCACGGAAAACGATAGGAGCTGTGCTTCGCTCACGATTGTATCCGGAAGGAACTCAACAAAGGCCGGGAGTCTGTTCACGTTTGCAACGACCAGTGTTGCCGTGTCTTTCACAGTCGCAAATCCGTCGAAGAGCGAAACAATGATCTCGTAGGAACCGGAATCGTCGTACGTAGTCGTCCATTCTACCGCGCCATTCTCCGAGACTGTCAATCCCGCGGGTCCTTCCTCCTTTGCGAAAATCAACGCATTGAGATCAAAATCGGAACCGGTCATCGTAAATGTGAAGTTCGTATTTTCGTCGATAACCGTATCCAGAAGGGCGAGGACAAATACGGGCGGAATATTGGCGTTGGAGACATAGATCCACGCGGTGTCCAGAACGACGTCAAATCCGTCTCCGAGGGAAACAACAATGGCATGAGAACCGGAATCCGAATACGACGGGGTCCAAGTAAAGAGTCCTCCTGCTGAAACATCAGCGCCTGCAGGACCCGAAAACAGGCCGAAGGTAAGTGGATCGGAATCCGGATCAGCGCCGGTCATCGAGTAGGAAAGAGATTGTCCCTCGGTAATCATCGTATCAAGCAGTCCGGAAACGAACACCGGCAAGCGATTGACGTTGGCAACGATGATGGTCGCGGTATCCAACGCATATCCATGTCCGTCAAAGAGTGAAGTCACGATCTGATAAGCCCCCGAATCATCGTACGATGTTGTCCATTCCACTTGTCCGCTCTCGGAGACCGTCAACCCTGTCGGACCCTCGACCTTGGCAAAGGTCAAAGCATTGAGATCGAAATCAGAACCCGTCATGGTAAACATGAGGGTCGTATTCTCATCGATGGTTGCATCCGGAAGGCCGAGGACAAAGACCGGCAGGATGTTGGTGTTCGTCACTTCAACCCATACAGTATCGACGATCGACAACGAATCATCTGTCAGCGATACGATGATCCGATGACTGCCGGAGTCGGAAAAGCTCGGAGTCCAGGAGAACAGCCCGGTTTCCGGCACAACGCTTGCTCCCGGCGGTCCCTCTTCGAGACCAAAGGAAAGCACGTCCAGATCCAGATCGGTGCCCAAGATCGTGAACTGCAGTTCCTGACCCTCGGCTGTAGTCGTGTCGGAAACGGCTTCTGTGAAGAACGGAGCCCGGTTGACATGCTGGACCGTAACCATGACGGTATCGAGCGTGGTTTCAAACGCATCGCTAACGCCGAGCACAATTTCGTGCACGCCGGATTGATCGTAATTTGGCGTCCAGGAGAAATTCCCGCTCACAGAATCGATCGAAGCACCGCTCACCAGGGAAACAAGAGAGTAGAAAACGGAGGCCTCTTCAGGATCCTCGCCAACAAAGGAAAACGTAAGCGTCTGATTCTCGTCAATGGTCGTATCGGGAAGTGTCTGTGAAAAAACCGGGGCAAAATTGGCAACGAGATTTGTGACGGCTGTACTGCCGTAATCTGCAAGAAGTCGGATTCCGTCGCCCGGATCGAGGTCCACCACTGCATCGAATGTGCCATTGCGTCCCTCATGCTCCACAATCTCAAAGATGCGGTTATCAATATCGGGAATAAAACCATCGACGAGCTTTGCCTTCACCGTACCATCAAGGGTGGCAAGCCCACGGGGGAGACTAAGCTGGTCATGATTCTCGGCCGGCGACGTTCCGCCAATATCGATGTAGAGGATCGCGGCGGGTGATTGTTGATAGGAAGTAACCGAGAGTCTTCCCACGGGATCGCCGATGAAGACTTCCGCGCTGTTGATCAACCCTCCGTAAATTGTGCCATTTCCATAAAACGCCCCTCCGTCAATATCGACAACTCCATTGTCAACATTCAGACCGCCGCTGAAGCCGCTTAGGAAATAAGTGGTTCCCCAAGTCTGGAGGAACTTCTTCACTGAGAGGCTGCAACCCGGCTCAATGGTGAATGTTCCTTCGTTCTGTAACGAATCGTTGATTGTCAGGAACGTCTCGCCTGTAAGAGTAAACCCGCCCAGGTTCATGTGAAACTTTGATAATGCGGGACTGCCGGCTGAATTGAGGATATCACCGGAGAGAGTGATGGAGGCGTAGTTTGTGTCGATGTCGCCGGGGATGGTAAAAGTACCATGGATGGTGTAAACGCCGCCCGTCAAAGCCCGGTCCACCAGGTTCGGGAAGTCGCTTGTCAGTTCAAGGCTGGCGGATTGCTCAACAAGGAGATTGCCGTCATTCTGAAACGGAATCTCAACCCTTCCGTCAAATCCGCCATTCACCAAGCCCGCTAGCTTCTCGAAATTCCCGATGTTGTGAAAGATGCCAAAATTCGTATCGGCAGCAACCACATGATTCCCCATGAGCTGATACGTCCCGGAATTCAAAATATTCGCCAAGGACTTGACATTGAAATCGGCCCATTGAACTACTGTGCCCATATTGTTCAAGGTTCGGGCGTCCAGATTCCTGGGCCCCGAGCGCAGGCCGGCCGTGATGAGCATGGAGCCGTTTTCCGGAATGATCACCTCTCCGCCCCCACCCAACGTTCCGCTTCCCCAGAGCAAAGAATCCTGAACGGTGAGATTTCCGTTTCCCCCGACAACGCCGGAGTTCAGGTCAAACTTGTCCATCACGACGTTTGCCCCGAGGTAAAGTGTTCCGCCAACAAGGCTCAGATGGCCGTCACCGGATACTGCTGATCCCGCATTCATTTGATACAATCCGGAGGGAATGACAAGCATTGCAGTATCAACAACAGAAAACGTGCCTGAACTGATTCCGCCTGCATTGAGGCTCAGGATTCCATCGCGAACCTCAACTGAACCCGAATTATTGAAAAGAATTTGAATCTCGGTTGGGTTATCATATATGTTTGAGTGGATATACAGACCTGCATTGTTAAATACAGGCGGACTAATCCCTTCGTACTGTATGCCCCCATTGACGGCCTCATAGGAGCCATTGTTGTTGAGCTGGGCATTACCGCCGGCGTCAATCCATATTCCCTGGATGGCTCTGCCGTTCACGGTCAACGTGTGGTCCGTGATTTCGAGAAGATAGTCGCCCGGCGGTGTGGTGAGTGTCGCTGACGAGCCGATGATGAGTTCTCCGGTTCCGTTGAGATGGCCGCCACCCCACAGCATAGAATCTGTCACTTCGAGTTTTGCAGAGCCCTCCAGCACCCCATCGTATCCCGAAAAATCAAACCTGCTTGCAGTCGAATTGACGTTCACCGAAACGGTTGCGTCATCCACAATCATCCATCCCAGCCCTGAAAACGCGGGGCCATCGAACGCATAGTTGGTTTGCGTAAACGAAACCGTCTGCCCTTCGGCTATAGTGAAATTTCCGGACGCCGATCCGCCGTTCGTGACATTAAGTGACCCGTCCTGGATATCAACCGTACCTGAGGTATTGAAGAGGACTCCCATGCTTTCAGTCCCCGAACCGACGTTGAGCGTTGCGCTATTGGTAAACGAGTTGGTTCCGCCTGCATCCAGAAAACTCCCGTGGAGATCATACGTCCCGTCATTCGTGACAGTTCCGTTCCCGAGCGCGAGTTCTCCATTCTGAAGAGTGAAGCCATCGTTATCAAGGGTCCATCCATTCAGGGTACCACCGCTCAGTGTGAGCACCGCTCCGTCCAGAATTCTGAGCGTCCCACCGCCGGTGAATGCCGCACCGTTCCAAATAAGTGAATCTGTGATTTCAAGAGTACCCGTTCCAGTGATTACAGCCGTTGGTAAAAGTTCGAGTTTGCCGACCGTCACAGTACCCGACAAGACCAAGGTATCGCTGACGATGATCCATCCCGAACCGGAAATCGAAGTTCCACTTGCCAGCTCCATTTTGCCGTTGCTTGCAACGGTCCAGCCCTCCACCACCACATTGTTTCCGTTAACTCTTGCGACAGCTCCGCTTCCAAATGTCAATGCCCCGCTGCCAAGGAATCTTCCCCCATTCCAATCCATGGAATCGCCGACGGTTATGGTTCCTGTACCGGCGATCGTCCCCCCGTTGAGAATAAGTCCGGCAACTGTTGCGCCTGTCGAAATGTAAACGGAATCGGTAGAGTTCTCGAATTTTGCTATATCACTGGCAGAAGGGAGTCCTATTGTTACCCAATTGCTCGCATCATCCCAATTATAATTTCCACTGATAATAAATGGAGTCCAAACACGAATGGTTTGAGCGACCAGGGTGTGTGATGAGACGAAGGAAAAGAGGGTGACCAGAAATGAATATCGTAGTACAAATCGAGCGCAACTGCCCATCAAGCCTCCCACAATCGTTAAGAATGAATCGGGGAACTATTGGTTAAATAAGGGGGAATAACTCGGCGTATGAGTCCTCCCACTTGAAAGATAGAGACTTCTTAATATATAGACAAAGCAGGAATGTTATTGGTGTGAGCCGGAGCACTTCGCTGACATTAGGGGATATGAGGGTATAGAGGAATGAACGAAACAACGAAATGGACGAATCAACGAATTAACGCAACAACGAATCAACGAAACCAAGAGCTACTTATTTCACCAAAACCATTTTCATTGTCCGTGCAAACGATTTTCCCACGTTACCAAGCGGAGTGGCCACCAAACGATAAAAGTAGACGCCGCTGGCGAGACTCGCCCCGTCAAACGTGATCTGATGAACTCCGGCCTGGCGCACACCTGAGAACACTGAACCAATCTCATTGCCTGCCATGTCGAACGCCGTTATGCGGACGTGGCTTTCCTTTGGGAGACCGAATCGGATATTCGTCGACGGATTAAATGGATTGGGGAAATTCTGGCTGAGGGTGAACTCGGTCGGTACCGTGCCCGGGTCGCCAACTGACGTAATAGTTGCAGAAGTCCTGAATGAAAAACTCTGAGCGTTCACAGTATCCATCAAGTCGGTGGCACGGACACTCCAGCTATACTCCGAGGAAGACAACAGCCGACCCGCGAGGTCAACCGACAACGATGTGTCCGTTACCACGACAGATGTGTCCAGAGCCGGGCCCTGAATTCGCAATAAGTATCTCAACGTGTCGTCTGCGTCAGGGTCGATCGATCTTGACCAGCGGAAGTCCACCATCAATGGGACGGCGAGCTGGACTGTGTCATCATCGGCCGGGGACAGGAGCGTCATCATGCCGGGCAGTCTGTTGACATTGAGGACGGTGACTATTGCTGTGTCTAACACACCGCCAAGGCCATCGTTCACTCCGAACACCACCGTATCGACGCCGGCTTGTAAGAACGACGGTGTCCAGGAGAACAATCCGCCCGGTGTGATGCCGGCTCCCGCGGGCCCGGAGACCACGCTGAATGAAACCGGATCGGAGTCCGGATCGACTGCCGACAGAGTGAACGACAGGGATTGGGCCTCTGCAATCACCGTATCAGGGAGACTCAGGACCAACACGGGAACTTGATTGACGTTGGCAACAATGAAACTCCATGCGGAAGAGAACGCGGTTGCTCCTCCTGAATTCCCCGCTCTGACTCGCCAATAGTAAGCAGTATCCGTCATCAGCAAACTTGACGGGACAAAGCTTGTGTCGGTGATCCCTCCGACATTTTCAACAAAGGAACCGAACGCAGGGTCGAGAGAAAGCTGAAGATAATACGACGTTGCCCCCGGCGAAGAATTCCAGACCAACGATGCATCAACGGCTACACCGGTCGCCGCATCAGCCGGGGAGCTCAGGACTGGGACACTTGCGGCCTCAACAACGGAGAGACTTCCATCCCGGGTTTTTGCCGTAGGAGTATTCGGGCCGGGTTCATTGAACAGACATTGAACCAACGTGAGAGGCGCAGTGCCCGGAGGCAGCGTATTCGCACCGAACCGCAGTTTGAGAAGCGGGCCGGCTCCGGCTATCGGCAAAGCACCAGCCGCGGCTATTCGCAACGTATCAAGTGTATCCTTATAAGAGATTGAGAAGGAAGCCGCAAGGGTCCCGGTTGTTTCAACGGAAAGAAATTTTACAACCGAAGAATCGTATACGACGCGAATCTGGAGCGAAGAGATGTCCAGGCCCGTCACGTCATCAATGAATATCGGAATGTCCACCGAATCGGCGATCCAGACACCAGTATCGGGCAACGCAACCGAAACATCATTCACGAGGATTGTCCCTGACGTCCCGACAAATCCCAAGGCGTCCATCACCGATACGGTGGTCGTCCCTCGGGCGATGGCCGTAAAGAGTCCCGTTCCTTCATCAATTGATGCGACGGACGGATTCGACACGGACCACACATACGGCGATGTTCCCCCGCTCGTGACAGAGAATTGAAGAGAATCCTCCCGAACCACAGTTGCCGTCGAAGGAGCAACGACCACCGTAGGTGCGCCGATAGGAGTAAATTGTCCGGTTTGTACGCTCGCCGTCAGGTTCTCGTTGAAAATCACTTCTGAAAAACTCACCGTGGAAGCGCCCGATGCCGCCGGAAGGACGCGCATCCTGATGTACACCAATACGCCACTTCCCGACAACGTGTCTGCCCCTGCCAAGGCGACATCAATACGGCCGCTCGAAATGTCAAACGATTTGGCCCAAGTCTCCGCCTTCGATCCGGTCAACACCACATCCATCGCCTGAAGACGCGTACTGCTGAACGTCATCGCAAACTGCGCCGAGAGTATTCCAAGACCGGTGACGTCGGAAATACGGACAGGCATGTTGAATTGAAGTGTCTGCGTATATGATGTGTCAGGGACAGAGATGGTCAACGAAGCCGCTGACGCAGGGTAGATCGGGAATAAGTTCGTCGAGTCCTTGAGCCCCCTCGAATCCTCGACATACACCTTCGTTTGACCCGGAGCCACAGCATCGAACAAGCCGGTTGCTGAGACCGTGCCGACCGTTGGCGAGGAAAGCGTCCAAGTCAGTGGTGGAATCTGATCCCCTGATACCGCGAACTGGAGAGAACCTCCGACCACCATCAGCGAAGGCGGAGTTTTTGGAGACACCTGAATTCCCAGAACTCGCAGTTTTCCACCCGTGGCCGTAAACGAAGGATTCCCCTCATTGACCTGGCCATTGGTCAGGAAAATAGTCGTGGTGTCCCGGTTTGGCTGAGGGAGCACTCGTACCTTGAGATAAACAAATACGCCCGAACCTGTCATGGCTCCCGTGCTCGCGAAGGCGAATGCGCGGGTCGTCGTGTTGTAGAGGGCGGTGACCGGAGATTGCGAGAGCGTCCCGGCGGTTTCAATTCCGAAGACCTCGATCACTCCGGAACTGAAGGAGAGATCCCACTCGCCGGAGTACACGCTATCCGTTGCCGAAAGTGTGGAGACCGTGATCGGAATGAACAGGGTATCCCCTTTCCTTGCCGTGGTGTCCGGGACGCTGAACGAAACAGTCTGCGCCTGCAAGGGCGCCAGACTGAGGCCCAGCGCCGCAATCAAGCCGAGGATCCTCATGAACAATTGATGCAGCATCAATGGCCTCATTATCGGACAAGCAGCATTCGTTTCACGGTCGTGAATTCGCTTCCGCTCCCCAGGGCATGTATCCGATAGAAATACACCCCGCTGGCCGCTTGTTGTCCGGCGTTTGTGCGCCCATCCCAGAGGACCGAATGATAACCGGCATCCTGTTGTCCGGAGACAAGGGACCTGACTTCCCTTCCGAGCATATCATAGACGGCGATTGTCACACTACTCGGCATGGGCAGCTGGAACCGGATCGTTGTTTCCGGATTGAAAGGATTTGGATAATTCTGGTCCAATCCAAAGACTGTGGGGATTTGAGCCGTGGCCTCCAATCCGGTCGCCAGCTCTGCTTCATTCAACTGAAATCCCGTAAACCGAATAGAAGACGAGGCAAGATCGGCAATGGGCCTTGCCGACCTGAACACCAGGCGCACGAGGTCACCCTCGGTTTCGACCGCGTCCACTCCCGCCATTGCGACGCTGATCTGTTCTGTCTTCAGGTGCGACTGAACCGTCATGGCATCGGAAAGCGACGTTTTCCTCACGTCAACAGGAGTCAGCTCCGATGCATCGAAACTGATCTGCAGTTGAGCCGCAAAGATCTTCGCGGTTCCCCGCAAGCGCAAGACGAGCTCGATTTCCCCGGCCGATTCACCATTCCGGAGTTGCCACTCATACGAAGTCGCCAGCGCCCCGGCACCTGCCGATTTTCCCAGCCCCGGGAATCCGGTGATCCGTCCGACGACATATTGGAGAATGAGTGACGCGTCGTACGCCGTCACATCGCCGTTGCCGGAGACGTCAGCCGCCAGGAGTTGCGCCGTGGTCAGAGTATCAAGTTGCACGTTATGCCGCAACACCAACGCTCCGTCAAAAGCCGAGATCGAGCCATTCTCACTGACGTCCCCAAGCAGGATGCCCGAGCGCGTAGTGAGATACGGCATGTAATTCACCGCGCCCGAAGCGATATAGATCCTGTTCCCCAAACCGTTAAGGTTTAGCACAGCTCCCTGGTTTACCAAGGGCCCGCTTGCATGGCCCCAGTAGTTGTTCGTCGCGTTGATCGTGTTGGACGTTCCTTGGTACATCCCGTATGTCGAATTGTCTGAGATGTTATTGTAATTGATAACGGGGTTGGAAGAGCCGGTTAGGTAAAGGCCGTAATTGTTGTGATGAATCTCGTTGGCAAAGACCGAGGGCGACGAATTCACCAGGTAGATACCGTAATAGTTACTATAAGAAGAGAAGCTCGAATCGATCGGCGCAGTATTGTTATCCAGTCGGATATTACCATTACCGGAATACCCGCCGTAGCGGACGATCGTGTGGAGGATGTGGGAGGAGTTGTTGTTTGCCCCCACGAGGTAGATCATATCCCAGTTTCCTGGACCCGGAACGGTCGCGTTGGAATCTGCATTCGAGTCGCCACCATAGGAGTCATCCCGCCACGACGTGAAGACAATCTTCTCGTTCAGTGTCCCCTTAGATTTCAGCACCCCGTCCACTCTAAACCTCCCTTGGCTTCCCGCCACTCCGCCGGAGTACTCATTTGCGAATTTGATCACCGTGCCCGGCTTGATGGTCATGGTTGTTCCCGACGGCACCAGCAATCCACCCCTCACAGAGACCACGCCGCTGTATCCGGGAGGAAACGAGCCGCCCAGGTATCCGAATGCTGCTTCCTGAGCCACGAGGATGTCGTTAAACGTGTTGTCCTCGATGACGTTTCCGATGTACACGTTCCCTGCGGCTGTTGTTGTGAGGTCCAAAGACAGCTGACCCACGATGCCAATTCCGTACCGATTTCCGCTCACCGAATCGTCGACGATCAGCGCGCGCGATGAGAAAATGCCCGTATTGCCGTTATCGCGCACCTTGTTGCCCGCGATGATCAGTAGAGAATCCACCGCGTCATTTCTTGCGACGATGTACATGCCGTGATCGGCATTATTCGAAACCGTGTTCCCGATGATTGAAAGCGGGATCGTATTATTGGAGACGATAATTCCGGTATTTCCGTTATACGTAATGGTGCTGTTTGAAACCGTGGAGAATTTTCCATTGGTCCCCTCGGCAAGAAGGCCGTGGCTGCCATTATAGGAGATGTTCGAATTGAGCACGGAGACGTTCGCTCCGGCATAATCATAGACGCGGATGCCATTTGTGCTGCTGCTATCGACAGTCGTGCTATCAATGATCTGTGCCGTGTTTTGAACAATGATGCCGGAAGAATAGGACTTGCGCACCAGGTTATTTGAGAACGTGATTGGACCGTAGAAATGGACGGTTGCATCTCCGTTCCGTCCGCCGTACTTGAACTGCGTATGTTTCACACTGGAAGCAGAACTGCCAGCCCTGAACGCAATCCAGTACCAATTGCCGGGGGCAGGTGCCCCGTACGTATTGGGAGCAATGGTTTTTCCGCCAACCGTACTGTCGCGCCATGAGGTGAAAATGATCGGGCTTCCCGGTGCACCCTCTGCAATCAATGTTCCATTCACTTCAAACCGATACCAGGTCGTCGAGCCATCGAACTTGATATTCACACCCGGTTGGATAACAAGCGTCGTCCCATTGTCCACGTAAAGATCCTGGATCGCAATGTAAGAGTTCGACGTGATCGCCTGCGGGAAGACATTCTTAAGGGTATCCCGCAACTGGACCCCTGATCCGCCCGCAATCGCAATGGCATTATTGAAGGTGTTTCCCGTAATCGTATTTCCGTCGCTTCCACCCGAATCCGTATAGCGGTTGCCTAGACGCCCTGTCACACCGATTGGATATCGATTCCCGATGATGTCATTGTCCACGAATGTCGCAGCGGAACTGAAGATCCCGTCAGCGGTATTATTCGAGACCGTGTTGCCAATAAACTGGAGCTGCGAATACCCGATGGAGCCGCTATTGACATAAATCCCGTGTCCGTTGTTCTGACTGATTGTGTTGCCGACGAACTGCATCGGCACGGTTCCGTTCGTTACATGAATTCCTGATCCATTATTGCCCTGAACGATCGAAATGGAAACCTCGCGGAACGTCGAATTGTCGGTTGCGCGTAATCCGATGTTACCGTTGTACCTCACGAAAGCGTTACGAAGAGTAACGTCCGCCCTGGTACTGCTGCCGTCGATGTACATCCCATAGGTCGCGTTGCTATCGATCGTTGCACCATCTATCGTTAGCAGGACATTGCTAACATAAATACCCATGCTGCTCGAACGGCGGCTCACGATATTGGTGACCGGATTACTCAGGGACGAATTTCCGCCCTCGATCCAAAGGTTTCCGTTGTTATCCGTTCCACCGTATGCAAAGATCACATTGTCCAGCACGGATGCACTAGCGCCTCCCCCCGGTCGAATCCGCACATATTTCCAGTTGCCCGGTGCAGGAGGGTTGGTATCAGTCGACAGGTTTGTGTTTCCACCATAAGAATTGTCACGATACGAAGTGAAGACGATCGGATCGGCAGGAGTGCCATCTGCGATCAGAGTTCCGTCCACTCGGAAATACTGGCCGGAGGCCATCTTGATGATGACCCCAGGCTCGATCACAAAAGTCTTCCCGGGCTCGACGCCCCACCCTGCGCTGTTGTCAAGCAACACATACGTCGCAGGAGCGAATCCCGCCGGCGTTGCGGCCCGAAGAGTGTCCGAGAAACTCGACGCTGAGATATTAATGCGAAGCGCAACCACATTGTTGTAGTCGTTTCCGCTCACCGTGTTACCACTGTAGGTACTTCCCATGCGGCCTGTATGGCCAATCGGATATCGATTCCCCTGCAAGACATTATTGAGAAGGACGGCCTTTGAAGTGACGATTCCTTCCTGACCGTTGTCAAGCACCGTATCGCCCTCGAGCGTCACTATGCCGTTTGTGTTGAAGCACCAAATCCCGTAGGCCCCGTTGTTTGCCACGCGGTTAAAGGAAATCGTCTGGTTCCCGGTCTGATACGCCAGGTACACTCCGCCATTGATATTGTTGGAGATGTTAGAACTGTCGAGAGAGGTGAGAGTCACACCTGCCGATCCCTGGTCGGCCACGATTCCGTGTGAATTTCCGGTGAAGGTTGATTTACGGACGCTGAAATTTGTGGTCCCGCTGTTGGAAAAGATCCCATAACGCGCATTTCCTACAAAGGAGGAACCATAGAACGTTGGGTTGGACCCATAGATCAAAACTCCATCGTCTGCGTTGGCACCGAAGTAACTTCCCGAAATCTGAACATTCGCTCCTGAGGTGAGCCAGAGACCATAGTTTAAACTCTGCGTGCTCGTGATATTGGAAACAGAGGGGCTCGCGCTGTGAATGCGGATGTTCCCTTGGGAGCTTGATCCCCCGAATCTGAACAAGCAATAGCTCAAAGAAGTGCTATTGTTGCCGCCCGCATTTAAGTAGACCACGTCCCAATTTCCGGGAGCAGCACCCGTTGCACCATCTCCGTTCGAATCTCCCCCGAATGGGTCATCGCGGTCCGATGTGAACACAATCAAACTGTCTGACACGCCGTTTGCAATCAGGGAGCCGGTCACTGTCATGCGAATGCTCGGTCCGAATTTCACGATGGTACCGGGCTCGAGCGTGAGCGTCGAGCTCACGGTGATACTGGTTGTTACTCGGTAGACGGTGTCGGCATACCATGTTGTCGGCACACCGATCCCCGCGGTGATCTGCCGGACCGGCAGCGGCAACCCCTGCGTGCTCCAGGGCTGGAAGTCAACCCGGTCCGTGACTTTGTCTCCAAGGCCCGTAGGGTTCAAGGATGCGTGGTATGGTCCCGAATCGCGTCCCCAGTAATTCAATTCAGCTAGAACGGTTGTCGAACCGACATTCTGAAAAGCCCATGTCACATTGTCGGAAAAAATATTGAATTTGATGTTGGGCTGGCTGGCTCCTACGGCAGTGAAGTGAACGCCTACATTGTTTTCGCGGATGATATTGTTCTGAATTGTTGGATACGCGCTGTTGTCGACAAAGATGGCGGTTCCGTTGGTGTCGATCGTACTATTGGTCACCTGAGCAGTGGAATTCACCGAGATACGAATGCCGCCGCCTGTATTGTTGTAGATTGTGCATGAGTCAACGACAAAGTTCGATGCAAGGTCACTGAAGATCGCATAACCCGTGTTCTCATAAAAGGTCGAATTCTTGATCAGCGGCGAGCTGGCCCTCGCGTTGATGCCCTGGTTGGAACTGTATCGAAAGGTCGAATGCGAAATGGGGATTGCGAACGCACCCGTTGAATAGAACACGCTGGATTGATTCGCGCCTCCCCCCGCATATTCCACAATGCAGTAGTCAAACACCGATCCGACACCATTGGGGGTATTGTTGGCAAAGACGATTCCGTTCCAATCACCAGGGGCGGGCGAACCTGCTCCGGAAGTAAAAACGATCTCGCTCCCCAGATCGCCGTCTGCAATGAGAGCGCCCGTAACGATCATCGAAGTGCCGGGGGCAAACTCCACGGAGACTCCGGGACTGATTGTCAGGGTCACCCCCGCCTGGATCGTCACCGTACCACTCACCGTTACGGTCCCGCCAATCCAGGTCGTATCAGATGTCACGAGTCCGGAAACTTGAGCGAAGGATGATGATGAAAGGAGTTGGATCAGAAGGATTGAAACAAGAACAACGAGGGGTCGATAGCAAACCCGCATGGCTGCCTCCATTTGTAGGAATGACTTCAGAATAACGATACAAGAATCGGCGATTGAGGGGAACTTCTTCGTATCCGGCGTTTTATGTCACAGCACTGTGTTGCACTGTACTCTCCCTGAGACCTCAAAAACAGAATGGCGTGAAAATATACTTTGTCCGAATGTTAATGTCAAATTCCGGTATGCAATACTTACACTAAAACGGAATAAAAGTTGAACATGGGAATGATAGCGGCATCACATATGATCGGCCTCCACCAGAATGTCTCGTATGGTCTTGTATCGGGTTATTGCTTGTATTCCCCCCATTCCTTTCGAAGTGCATCGGAAATCTCACCGATGGTGGCATAGGACTCTACTGATGTAAGAATAAACGGTATGAGATTTTCGCCTGATTTTGCGGCCTTGGTGAGCCGGGAAAGCCCCCTCGCGACATCATCTCCATTTCGTTCCTCTCGCACTTTTCTTAACCTTTGGATCTGCTTTTCCCGCATGCCTTCATCGATTTGGAGGAGCGCACCTGTCTGCTCCTCTTTCTCCCGAAACTCGTTGACCCCCACGATCACCTGCTCCTTGGCCTCAATGCGCTTTTGATACTGATAAGCGCTTTCCGTGATCTCTGATTGATAGTACTGTTTTTTGATCGCTTTCACTGCTCCGCCGAATTCGTCAATCTTCGCAATGTATTCCTTGGCTCGGCGTTCAATTTCATCCGTTAATGCTTCAACAAAATACGATCCGCCCAAAGGATCCACCGTTTCGGTAACCCCGGATTCATGCGCGATCACCTGCTGGGTTCGGAGGGCAAGGCGGACGGATTCTTCCGTTGGGAGGGCCAGGGCCTCATCTCTTGAATTAGTGTGAAGCGATTGACAGCCGCCGAGGACAGCGGCGAGGGCCTGGAGGCTCACGCGGACCACATTATTGTCTATCTGCTGTGCAGCGAGAGTCGAACCGCCCGTCTGCGCATGGAAGCGCAGCTTCATGGATTCCGGATTCTTCGCCCCAAACCGATCCCGCATAATGAAAGCCCAGAGGCGCCTCGCGGCACGAAACTTGGCGATCTCCTCGAAGAAATTATTGTGGGCGTTGAAGAAAAACGAAAGCTGACTCCCGAACGAATCGATGTCCAAGCCGCGGGCCTTTGCTCCCTCGACGTACGCAATACCGTTTGCCAGCGTGAACGCGACCTCCTGAACCGCGGTGGCCCCTGCCTCGCGGATATGATATCCGCTGATGGAAATGGTGTTCCATCTCGGCAGATTCATTCCGCACCATTCAAAAACATCGGTCACCAGGCGCAGAGACGCCTCGGGCGGATAGATGTGCGTCCCGCGGGCGATATACTCCTTGAGAATGTCATTCTGAATTGTCCCCGAGATCCGTTTGAGGTCTGCTCCTTGTTTTCGCGCCAAGGCGACGTACATGCACAAGAGAATGGCAGCCGTTGCGTTGATCGTCATGGATGTCGTAACGTCCTGCAACTTGATCCCTTCAAAAAGCGTTTCGATGTCCGCCAAAGAATCGATCGCGACGCCGACTTTTCCCACTTCTCCTTCCGCCATCGGATGGTCAGAGTCGTACCCCATCTGTGTGGGGAGGTCAAACGCAACGGAGAGCCCTGTGGTGCCATGATCGATCAGGTAGCGATACCGCTCGTTGGAGTCCCCGGCCGAGCCAAACCCGGCGTACTGGCGCATGGTCCAGAATTTATTGCGATACATGGTCGGATAAACGCCGCGGGTGAAGGGAAACTCGCCGGAAAATCCCTGTGATGCCTCGTACGGCCCGTCGGCCGGAAGATACAGGCGCTCGACGGGAATACCGGAATCCGTTTCAAACCCCGCCTTCCGTTCCGGCGACTTCTTCATTCCGGGAAGAACCATGCGTTGTTCCCAATCCTCTTTCAACTTCTTCAGGTTGTCTTTCATAGTCCTATCGCCAGTCAATTTGTTTCCATCGAAATCCGTCACTTTCGAATACCAAAGCGCCTTCCCGATCAGTCCGCAGAACCGTTGTGTTGCGGGTTTGAAACAATCGAACCACTCCCGGAGAGGGATGGCCAAACTTGTTCCGTTCGCCCACGGAAATTAGGGCAATTTTGGGAGTGATGCTATCGAGAAACTGCGCTCCGGATGACGTAGAACTGCCATGATGACCGGCCTTCAGAATATCGCTCGAGAGAAACCCGCCGTATCTCCTCGTCATTTCCCCCTCTGCTTCACCTTCGGCATCGCCGGAAAAGAAGATGGACGTCCGGCCGATCAGCACCTTCAGACAAAGGGACGCATCGTTTACATTCTGTGATCTTTTGTCTTCGATTCCGGGGTGTAGAACAAAGACGCGGGCATTCGGATCGGGCGAAATGTTATCACCCCGCCCTGCGGTTACCAGTGGCACCCGGTGCCGGCGTGCCGCCGACCTTAATCCGCGGTGAAGCCGGGAGACGATCGCCGTGTCGGCCTCGTAGAGCGCATGCACCTCCACTTCTTCCATGACTGCTTCCAGGCCGCCGATGTGATCACTATGCGGGTGGGAAAGAACCACGGCGTCAAGACGCGAGATTCCTTGACGCCTGAGAAACGGAACCAGCACCCTCTTGCCGGCATCATAACCAAAGGCCTTCGGCCCCGCATCCACGAGCACGTGAGACCCATTGGTCAATCGGAGAAGGATCGCATCTCCCTGCCCCACGTCCAGCATCACGACCCGGGCAAGCGTGCGCACTTCGAACATTTTCCCGTACAAGGAGACATTCAAGATCATGAGGACTGAAAAAATGGAGAACTTCAGAATCTGAACGTTTGAGGGATTCATGAGCGCCAGGAGAATCGTGTAGAAAAGGAGGGCATGGATGAGGCCAAAACCGAACGTATCCACCGCCGCAAACGGGACACTTGCCGCTTCGCGGACGAATCCCAACAGGATATCGACGAGCAGTTCATTGAGCGCGGCATAGACCGAAGCGATGGCTGTACTGATGGCGTCGGCGGCCAGGGTCATGCACCCCAGGATGAGATTCACGCCAACCAGCGGCACGACGATAATATTGGCGATCAGGGAAACCAGGGAAACGCGCTCGAAGTAGTATGCGGTGAAGGGCAGCGTCCCGAGTTGGGCCGCCAGGGAGACGGCGAAGACCTTCCAGACGGGAATCAGGATCCTGAACTCTTCCCATTTCGCCGGAATAAGTTCAACCAACCGTTCAAGCTTCGGATAGATCGAAACGATGGACAACACCGCCGCGAACGACAGTTGAAAACCGACGTCATAGAGCTGGAGCGGGTCAAGGAGGAGAACTATGACGGCGGCGACGCTGATCGAATTATAGATATCCGTCCGCCGCTCCATGGCCGTGCCGATCACCAGAACACACCCCATGATGGTCGCCCGAACGATGGAGGACGAAGCACCCGTGAGCAACATATAAAACAACAGTCCAAGAATTGTGAGGACGACAATCCAACGTTTCGGAAATCGGAGCATCCCGAACAAGAGATAGAGCATGAGCGCGATCAAGGCAACATTGGATCCCGAAACGGCCAGGATGTGGGTCGTGCCGGTGAGCATGAACGATTCCTTCAGATCGGCCGAGATCTCGCGCCGGTCGCCAAACACGACGCCTTGCAGGAAACCCGCCTGTTCGCTTCCGTGGTGCCGACTGAAGATCTTGCCGAACTCAGAGCGTAATGCAGCGAACCATCCCCGAACAGAGCCGGGCCCGGTCTCCGGCCCCAGGTGCACACTGTCTGCCTGAATGATTCCCTGAATGTCGTTCAGCGTCAGGTATCGCCCGTAATCGAATTCGCCCGGATTCCTCGGCCGCGGAAATTCCTGCACGCTCCCCGAGACCATCACGGTCCGGCCGACATCCAGCGAACGAATACCTGACGATCGTTTCCAGGGAAGAAATACGAGCAACCGTGGGTTTTGCACGGCTCCCGGCATGGAATCCGCCACGACGACAAGCTTGCACGTTGAACCCTGTTTCAGGGGAGGCTCTTCGAGGAGCGCCGTGAAGCGGATCGCCCCGGAAGCAGATGGAAGGACTTTTCGCTCATCGAGGTCGGCGGTTCGTACCGTTGCCCAGAGGACGCCGAGGACGAGAACTGTTGCATGGAGGAAGAACGCTGCCAGCGCTGAGCGGGGCCGGAGGATGACAAGGACAAGGCTTACAGACCAGAGTGTCCCCAGCAGAACCCAGCCGGTGAAGGCCGGGAACGGAATGCGCCATAAATCAAAAATGAGATCAGAGAGGAGTATCCCCCCAACAAGGAGCACTACGACCCGTAGTGCAGGACGGCGACGCAACACAAAAACACCCCCTACGTCGTGAGAAGCTTTACAATTCCCGGTGTAATATGGGTAAGGTTTTTGATCGGTGCAAGAACCCGGGCAGCTGAGCGGCCGAATGCCAGACCCGGCACCGGATTCCTGGTATGGCCTTTTGTTGTTATATCCTCGAGGTTTCCGTGATCGCTCGTCAGAAGCACCGTGGTCTGCTTCAGGTCCACCCGCGCAAGGAATCCCCCGAGAAAGCTGTCGAATCGTTCCATGATATCGACGCAGGATTTCATGTTCTGACTGTGACCGGCGTGATCCGTGAGCCAGTATTCGAAGAGCGTAAAATCATGTTCACGAGACAAATCCGCGAGATGCTTGCCGGCCTGTTCGGCAGGGATCTCCGGCAAATCGGGGTATCCCATTTCCGGCCACCGCTGACGCGTGATATCCGCCGAGACCCCGCGATTTGCCTTCAGGTCACCGGCCGTCAGAAGCGGAACACCCGACATCATGCAGGAAAGCGTCGTCACGGTCAGACGCCTGGTACCGCCATTAGTGAATTCAAAGAATTGCCGCGGGAATGTATTGGCAAACACCACCCGTTTCCCTGCCCGAAGGAGCGTTGCGAAAATGTTCTCTTCGCGGATAACGGGTTTGAGATCGGTGGTGGGAAATGGCCCGTAGTGCCGGCCGATCATCTTCGGCGCATTGACACCGGTGAAGATCGCCGTCTGGCCCGTTCCGCTCTGCGGCAAACCCGCGATGCCGAGCGTGGCATTCACCGGCTTCACCTGAGCACGACGTGTACGGATGGACTTGAGCCCCTTGTGAAACAGTTTACCGCCCAGGAGAGATCTGAGAACAGGCAAGTGCGCACGGAAGAGCGGATTGACATCGGGGTCCGCGGTTCCGATTCCAACGCCATCCAGAAAGAAAAGAACGACACGAGGTTCGCTCATGCCGAAGGTGTCCGTTTGCTTTCGAGCAGGAGGGTCACCGGGCCGTCATTCGAAAGATCCACGGTCATTTCTGCACCGAACCAGCCCGTCGCGACCTTCAGAGGAGCGAGGGCAGTCCGCAACGAAGTGACAAAATGATTGTAGAGCTGTTCGGCCGTTTCCGGAGCGGCCGCATCAGAGTATCCGGGCCGGTTGCCTTTTTTGGTATCCGCGTAGAGGGTGAATTGTGAAACGACCATGACTTCGCCATTCACATCGCGGACGGATTGATTCATTTTCCCGTCTGCATCCTGAAACATACGGAGTGCCGCGCAGCGTCCGGCCAGGTACTCGGCATCTTCACGGGCATCCCCCTGCCCCACTCCAAGAAACACGAGCATGCCCCGGCCGATTTCCGACCGCGATCCGTCGGCGACAGAGACCGTGCAATGCTTGACGCGCTGAATCAACGCTCGCATGAGGGAGACAGCGGGGAGTTAATTGACAGGCCCGGGGTTTCGGGTCAATGCCCGACAGGATCCGATGACCACCCTGGGAACATGCTGGAGATCGGGAACAACAAAAATATTAAAGAACCCCGCTTCACTCATCAAACGGCGAACCTCGTCTGCCTGGCCGAATCCGACCTCAAATGCGAGGGCGCCACTCTCCACCAGAAGATACGGTGCAAGTTCGACGATCCGCCGGAAGAAATCATATCCATCCCGGCCATCTGTTGTCGCCGTCCGCGGTTCGTACTTCTTGATCTCCAATTGAAATTGTTCCCAATCTTCCTGAGACCCGTAGGGCGGATTGCTGACCAGGACGTCGAATCGTTTCAGCAGAAGTTGATCGACCGGCTCAAAAACATCCAACACGCGAAAGTCGATCTTGTCTTCCACCTCGTGCACCTTTGCATTGAGCTCGGCCACTTCAATGGCCTGCGGCGAAATATCGATGCTGGTCACTTTCGCATGACGAACAAACTTTGCAAGAGAGACCGCAATATTCCCGCTCCCGGTGCCGATTTCAAGGATGGAAAGGGATTTTCCTTTGGGGGCGTTGTTGCACAGCAGCATCACCTGTTCGACGAGGGTTTCCGTCTCGGGGCGGGGGATCAGGACGCGCTGATCGACCCGGAACTGCAAGCCCATGAACCCGGCAGACCCGACGATATACTGGAGAGGCTCCCTGTTCAAACGGCGCTCAACCAGTCGCCGGAATTGGGTGATTTCGTCTTTGGTGAGGGGCTTGTCGAAATTCGTATAGAGTTGGATGCGCTGGCACTTAAGAGCGTGCGCAAGCAGAAGTTCCACGTTCAGCCGGGTTTCCTCGAATCCCTTCTTTTGAAGAAGGTCGATGGAAACCTTCATCAATTCTCTCACCGTCCAGACTTTGGTATCCTGTTGCAACATTATCTCTTTCGTTTTCCCTTTGTTGTGCGGGCCTTTTTGCCGGAGAGTTTTTTGTTTGTCGATTTCTTTCTGGCCCCCCCTTTTTTCGGAGTCTTTTTTCGGGACGCGGGGCGTTTTCGTTTTTTGAGAGATTGCTCGAGCGTTTTCATCCGAGTGGAAGAAAAGGCCTTTTTAACCTCTTTTTGAAGATTCTGGGTTCGGGAGAGAATTTCCAGAAGGCGGTCCTCCGTCTCCTGATCACCCTCCGGCCGCAGATCCCAGGCCTTGGTGAGGGCATTCTTCGTCCGATCGACCTTCGTACGAATAATGTTCCCCAGAAGTCGAGGTGTAAGTTCGATGTTGCGCAGTTTCACCCTGTCGCCGGAAAAGAAACCCAACTGCTCCATTTCCGACCCTTCTGCCGAAGGGTCCCCGGTATTCGGATCGTCAAGGTCATCCTGCAGGCTAGCATGGGCGGGAAGAAACTCGAATCGCTGATCCCCCTCCAGCAGGGCGGTGAAATCGGGAAGGGACGGCGCTTCAAATACCTGTGCCTTCGCCTCCCGCGAAACTTCCATCCACACCTTTTTCACCGCAACGATCACATCTTTGTCCGTTGCGAGAATGCGTTCGGCCTCATTGAGACAACGTTCGTACACAACACCTCCGTATCATCTCTCAAAAAATGTAAAGCAATTTACCGGAAACCGCAAGTGTGCGGCCCTCACACCGGGAGGGCTGAGTCGGGCTTTTTGTTTCTTGGATCGTCCACCTGAAGAAGAAGTACGAGTCCCGCAAGGGAAAACACGCCGCCCGCGATGAACACGATATCGTATCCGAATCGTTCACTGACCCAACCGGCAAGAAGGCTCGAGAGGAAGAACGGTGCAGACCAGGCGTTCATGATGCCAATGTACAAAGGGCGAGTCTTCTCGGAAGCCAATTCTGCGACAAAGTTGTGTCGGGTGATGAGCTCCACGCCGAAAATCAGCCCGACAAATGAGAAGATCGCAAAATACCAAACGGGATGCTGAGCAAAGAGCGCGATCAAAGAAGCGAGGACCATCGCGCCGGAGCACACGACGAGCGAAATCTTGTGTCCCTTGAGATCGGCAATCCATCCAAGCAGGCCTGCGAAGACCACTTGAGCAGAAAGCATTGTCATCGTGAAGAAGCCGATGAAGGATTCGGGAAGGTCGAATCGTTTTATCGCCACGATCGTAAAAAAACCTTGCGGCATGAGTCCCACAACGGCCAGGCCCGTGGAGATCAGAAAAAGGCGGAACATCCGGTCTCCTCGAACGATCGCCGCGACCTTTGCGATCAGGCGCGAAAGCGGAACGGGAGGTTCTGTTGCCGAAGGGGTCTCCTCGACCACTCTCTTCAACCAGATCCAGGACGAGAACTGAAATGCAAACGCCAGGAGAAAGGCCAGCGCATAGTTCCAGGGAAATGTGAAGTACGTCAGGAGCGCTGCCAGGACCAGACTGTTCAGAAGGCCGAGGCCGGACCCAAAGGACGACCGGAGCCCCATCAATCTGCCGCGTTGATGCGGAAGAGTGGTTTTGACGACGAAGTCGAACCAGCTGGGAGCAACGATTCCCGCGATCACCTGATTGAGCCCGAAGAGGAGGAAGAACAACATAAGAGCGAGGGTCGGGAATCCGGCACCGAACAGGGCGATGACCATGCCCATCAGAAGGATCGAAAGGCGCTGAGCCAATCCGCCGGCAAGCACCCAGGGGCGCCGGTACGGTTCCATGTTCACATAATTTGCAGAAACGAGCTGCGGGAGGAGATACAACATGTAGTTGATCACCGGCAGAGAGCCCACGGCAATATTGCTTCCGCCCAAATGCTGAACGATGGCTGGGTAGACGACCTGGAAATTCAACAAGGCAAAGCTTGAGGTGTAGAGGGACCCTTCGAGGAGGTGAAAACGGAAATTCGATGAGGAGACGGTGCGTGGGGTTTTCAAGGGAGGACAGAAAAAAAGGCCGCACAAGCGACCCAGACATTCCATGCAGAGTGTCTTGCGGTTATTTCTTCATTTTTTCCGCGAACAATCCTGCGACTTTCTCGATATCGTAACCGACCTTCGGCAAATAGACGCCGCCGTATTTCTCCACCATGGATTTCAGGGTATCATACGCATCCGCGCTGCAGAAGAAAATCGGCGTGTTGCGATTCAAACCTTCTTTTTTTGCCAGTTGCAGGAGCGCGATGCCGGGGAGATGTCCTTTGAGGCTTGTGTCTTTGAAGTCGTTGTCCAGAATGATCAGGTTAAAGGCCTCGGCCTTGATCTTCTGCCATGTCTCCACACTCGTTGCGGTCTCGACAACGGCAATTTCATCTTCCAGGATGGCCGTTGCAACTTCCAATGCAAATCCATGAGACTTCCGTTGCCCTTCATCATCGTCGGCAACGAGCACTTTATACGGCATCCTTTGTCTTTTTCCTTTACCAGGGTAGGTTCAACAGCAAAAAAATCTATGATTTTTTCGACGCAAATACAACTGGCGATTCCGTTTAGTGCGCCGATGCTCTGCGAAACGCTTCCTGACCGCCGACAACGGTCATCACGACCTCTGTTCGTAAAATTTCTTGAGCGGGAACCGTCATCAGATCTTTTGACACCACGATGAAATCAGCCAGTTTCCCGGTCTCGAGGGATCCCTTGATGTCTTCCTCAAAGCCCGCCCAAGCCGCCCACGATGTAAACGACCGAAGCGCTTCTTCCCTCGTCAGTCTCTGCGCGGCGTACCATCCGCCGTCAAAAGCCGACGGATCCGTTATTCCGGACTCCGACACCTGGAACATTCGACGGACATCCTCTGCATTGCGCGGAATTCCTGCATGGTCTTGCCGCGTGACTCCCGCGTAGATGCCGTAGAGCGGATTCGGATGCTCAACGGGAAAATCCGAACCACCCGGAATCACGACGCCCGTTTCGCGCAAGGACCGCCAGGCGTACGCACCTTTGATCCGATCAGGGCCCAAACGCGCTTCGGCCCAGTACATGTCCGAAGTGCAATGCGTCTCCTGCATACTGGGAACGACGCCGAGTTTCTTGAACCGCGGGATATCATCGGGACTCAGGACCTGGGCATGCTCCACGCGAAGCCGATGGTCCGTACGCGGAAATTCGGCCAGCCCCCGTTCGTAGGCGTTCAGGACAATGTTGTTTCCGCGATCGCCGATGGCATGCGTGCAAACCTGAAATCCGGCCTGAAGAGCATCCCCGATCGCTTTCTTCAGGTCTTCGTCGCCAATCATCGTAAGACCGCGATTGCCCGGGTCATCGGCATACGGTTCGATCAGCGCGGCTCCGCGTGATCCCAGGGCTCCGTCGATGTAAAGCTTAAGGGAACGGACGGTCAGCCGGTTGTCGCCGTAGCCCACCACCGGCCCTATTTCACGAAACCGGTCCCAGGTATCCCCGATGCCGCCGATCGAAGCATAGATTCTCATCCCCAACCTTCCCTCGTCGACGAATTTCCTGTAGAGATCCAACTCCTCCATGTCCGCACCCATGTCATGCACGCCGGTGATGCCGTAGCTGAGACATTCCTTAATGGCGCGCTCCAAAGCCTCTTCCTTCTCCTGCAGGGAGGGTGGAGGGAGAACGGAAGTGACAAGACTCTTTGCTTCATCGATCAGGACACCCGTCGCTTCGCCGGATGCATCCCGAATGATCTTTCCGCCCGGAGGATCAGGAGTCTCACGGGTTATTCCTGCCGCATCGAGAGCAGCCTTATTCACCCATGCCGCATGTCCGTCAATCCGGATGAGGTAAACGGGATTGTTCGGAGCCACACGGTCCAGCAGTGCATGGTGCGGAAATCTTCGCGTGGGCCAGTCATTCTGATCCCAGCCGCGACCTCGGATCCACGTGCCGGCATCCGTTTCCCGTACCCTTGCACGCACTCGTTCCACCGCCTCAGTTTCAGAAGCCGCACCCACGAGGTCCACCGTTATCCGGGCGATCCCGAGACTAATGACATGAGCATGAGCATCGATCAAACCGGGGAACACGGCAAGACCTCCCAAGTCCACTTCATGCCGGGCCTTGACCCGGTCACGGACCGCTGCGAGTGAGCCCACCATCACAATCTTGTCACCGCGCACTGCGAGGGCCTCTGCAACAGAGTTATCGCGGTCCATCGTATAAATCACTCCGTTGACATAGAGCGTATCGGCGGATTGCGGAATGATACGGTCGTAAAGAAGCAAAAAGAAGGCACCGAGTATGAGAAAAGACAGAAGAATGCGGATATTATCGCTCATGAAAACTCCCGTTTCGAGTTGAAGACTATGCAGAAAATTCTAAATACGAATATCGAAATCCGAAATGTCGTTTCGAAATTCGGGCTTAGGGTTTGTTTCGAATTTTGACACTTGAATTTCGGATTTGATGTTATTTCACCACAGTTTCAAATCCGCGTTTTGAAAGGTCCCGATAGATCACCCAGGCGGCCAGTCCCCCGATCATGAGGAAGACCAGGCCCATCGCAGTATCGCCCAGGATGAGTTTTCCCACGCCAAACAGGACCATATACACCAGCACAACACCGGCCACCCAATCCAGGAAAAGCCCTGCATATCCGGAATCTCCCCGCACTTCGGGCATTTGAACTGCAATGCGTTTCCAGCCAATTCCGCCCGGGTGTACACGTTTGTAAAAAGTTCGAAGAGTCTCATCGCTTGTCGGCGGCGTGATCAAGGTCGCGGCAATCCATCCGACCGTTGTCACTGCCACGATAACAAAGAGGGATTCCGGAAATTGGATCGACATGGTAGATTTCATATAGGCATAGACGATCAGGGGCAGCACCATGGCTGTGATCTCGCTCCATGCATTGATCCGCCACCAAAACCACCGGAGAATGAGCACCAGGCCGAGACCGGCTCCCGCTTCGAGAATGAACGCCCATGCGCCCGATATCGTATCGAGCATGCCGGTGATGACGATAGACAGCAGCATGATGACGATGGTGGCAACCCTTGAGACGCGTACCAATGTACGGTCGTCCGAATTCGGCCGGACAAACCGCTTGTAGAAGTCGTTGATCACATACGAGGTGCCCCAATTCAGTTGCGTGGCGATCGTGGACATGTAGGCCGCAAAAAAGGAAGCCACGAGCAGGCCTTTGATTCCAGCGGGCAGAAAGTCTCTCATGGCATAAACGTATCCCAGGCGCTTGTTGCCTGCATCGAGTTCCGGATAGAGCACAAGAGTGGCAAGTCCGACAATGATCCAAGGCCAGGGCCGAATGCAATAGTGTGCGATCGTAAACCAGAGGGTTGCAAACAATGAGTGCTTTTCATCCTTTGCCGACATCATGCGTTGGGCAACATACCCGCCGCCGCCCGGTTCCGCACCCGGATACCATGAGGACCACCACTGAATGCCGATGTACGCCAGGAAAGCACTGACCGAAAGCGCCAGCGATTGGCCGATGCTCCCTATTCCCCCATCTCCAATCACCGGTGTCATGCGGAACGTTGATTCGGGAAGCTTGTCAATCAACCCCGACATCCCACCGACTTCCGGAAGAGAAAGGACTATGAACGCGAGGACAATCGTACCGGTCATTGCGAGAACGAATTGGAAGGCATCCGTCACGGCCACACCCCAAAGCCCGGAGAGGGCAGAGTAGATGGCGGTCAGCACGAGGGCTCCCAGCACGTACCACATCACCTGGTCCCGCGGAATTCCAAACATGCCTTCGAGAACGGCAGCGATCGCAAGGTTCACCCACGCCATGATCACGCAGTTGATGAACAAGCCAAGATAGAGGGCCCTGAATCCGCGAAGAAAGGCGGCGGGTTTCCCCGAGTATCGGAGTTCGACAAACTCGACGTCCGTCGTTATTCCTGCCCGTCTCCACAACCGGGCAAAGAAGAAAACGGTGAGCATCCCACCGAAGGCGAAGTTCCACCAGATCCAATTGCCGGCGATCCCATTCTGTGCAACAAATTCGGTGACTGCGAGGGGGGTGTCAGCGGCGAATGTCGTGGCGACCATGGATGTGCCCGCAAGCCACCAGGGGAGGTTCCGCCCCGATAGGAAGAACTCCTGAATATTCTTCCCCGCCCTTTTTGTGTAATAGATCCCGATGGCAGCGCTTAGAAGAAAATACGCCCCAACGAGAATCCAGTCGATCGGCTGCATAGACTTGCGAGTATTTTGGGATGAGTCGTGACAAATTTACAAGAACGGGGAGGGAATTGCAAAGAGAAAAACTGTTGATTTTTCTATCCTGTTGCCCTCGTTATTAAGAAAACGCCTGAAGCGGCACCCTTAATCAGTATAATTCCCAACATCGAATCCCTAAAATCTCTTCTTGCGCAAGACGGTAAGAATTCATATTTTCCACCACCTTTTTTCCAAAACAGGCACAGAAACAGACCAGATGGCCCTTGACCTTCTAGAGCAGCTTCTCCCCCACGTCCAACAGCATATTTACCCCACTCTGATCCCTGTAAGTGATTGGAAAATAAAGGTTGGGGAGGTTCCGAACGGATTTGCTCCATCCCTGAACGACAACAACTGGACTCCCATCCACCCCCCCCAGGCAAATTGGGGCGCCTATGACACAACATTCTGGTTTCGATCAAAAGTAACCATTCCCCCCCACTTCGCCAATCAGCCAATCGCCCTCGTGCTGGACATACCCGACGGCCTCTTGTATGTGAACGGACGGCCTTTTCAGGGCCTTAACAGTCATCATCAGGCGGTCATACTCTCGGAAAAAGCCCGGGCCGGGCAGACTTTTTCCCTGGCCATTCAGGCGTACAGCGGACGGAAAAAAGAGCAAAATGGATTCCGCCGGGCCGACCTCGCCATTCTGAATCCAACTGCGCGGGCGTTGTTTTGCGCACTGTCCCTTCTGCGGGACCTCGAACGATTCTATGGCCCGGGATCCATCGAATCAAAGGAGATCCGCGAGCTCATTCGAAAGACGCTGATCTATTTGAAGTATTTCAAGCCTGAGGGCGAGGAATACCCGAACGCCATCGGAAGGGCGCATAAATTTCTCTTGCAGACACTCGAAGCGGAGTTTAAAACAGAAGTACCGGGAACCGTCCACCTCATCGGGCATTCTCATTTGGATGTTGTCTGGCTCTGGACCATCCGCGAGGCGCGGAGAAAAGTTGGCCGGACTTTTTCCAGCATGCTTCGCCTGATGGAGGAGTTCCCCGAATTTCAGTTTGCCCAGAGCCAGCCCCTCCTCTATTCTTTCGCGAAATCCGACTACCCCGAACTTTACAAGCAGATCAAGGAACGTGTCAGCGGCAGGCGATGGGAACCGATCGGCGCTCTCTGGGTTGAACCGGATTGTCAGATTCCGAACGGAGAATCTCTTGTCCGGCAAATCTTCTACGGCAAGAAATTCTTTCGTGAGGAATTTGGTGTTGAAGTGGATACCGCCTGGCTTCCGGATTCCTTTGGATTTGCCTGGTCGCTCCCGCAACTCCTTGCAAAATCAGGGATCCGTTACTTCTTCACGACAAAGCTGTCCTGGAACGACACGACGAAGTTTCCACATAATTCCTTCATCTGGAAAGGAATTGACGGATCAAAGGTCCTTGCACACATTCCTCCTGTCGGCTTGGAGGGGCAGATCCAACCGAAAGACATTCAACAGAGTTGGGACGCGTTCCGTCATCAGGAACAATTAACGGATGTTCTGCAAACCTATGGATTTGGCGACGGAGGCGGCGGCCCTGTCCAAAAAGATCTCCACACGATCGCGTACCTGAACAATATGCCGGCGATGCCTCGCCTTCGCCTCGGCCGGGTCCAGGATTTTTTCAAGGAACTGGACACGCATTCCAAGTTGCTTCCCGAGTGGAACAAAGAGCTTTATCTGGAGAAGCACCGCGGGGTCTTCACTACCCA
Source organism: Bacteroidota bacterium (assembly GCA_040880975.1). Lineage (GTDB taxonomy): Bacteria > Bacteroidota > Ignavibacteria > UBA10030 > UBA10030 > JBBDYD01. The sequence continues at coordinate 83,538 of JBBEEC010000044.1, forward strand.
GGGCCGCATCAAAAAGGCAAATCGGGAAAGCGAGCGTCTTTTGTACACCGCGGAATTATTCTGCGTCCTCGCCTCGCTGAATGAAGCCAAGAAGTATCCTCACGGAGAGCTTGAAAAAGCCTGGAAGCGATTGCTCCAAAATCAATTTCATGACGTCCTCTCAGGAACAATCATCGAGGATGCGGCCACAGAAGCGGGCAACGATTTCCTGAAACTCAAAGGAGCGATCGAGCCTATCATCAAGAACATGAGTTCGTCGCTGACCAAGGCAGTGAAGCGCAGTCCCAGAGAATTTCATTTTTCCATCCAGAACACTCTGCCCTGGCCGAGAACGGCGTATGTCGAAGTACAGGTGAAATCGAAGGACAAGTACTTTCGTGTTACGGATGTGTCGGGCAATCCGCTGGAAAGCCAAATCGTCGGGCGTGAGAAAGGAACAACGACGATCCTCTGCCATATCGAGAATATTCCCCCGTTTGCGGGGACGTCTGTCGTCATAGCCCCCACCGAGACAAGGCCGGTGGCGGCGGAACCCTGGAAGGCGAGCCTGCGATACTTTGAAACACCCGTGTACAGGGTTCGCATGGATTCCCATGGGAATTTTACGTCGATTCATGACAAGCGCTTGAGGAGAGAAATACTCAAAAAAGGGCAGAGAGGGAATGTTTTGCAGGTTTTTCACGATACACCGGCAGAATGGGAAGCCTGGGATATCGATGCCGGCTATGAGAGCAAGAAAGCCGACATTCTCAAACTCAAGTCAATGAAAATTTCGGAACAGGGCCCTTTACGGCTAACGCTGGAAATCATACGGAAGAGCGAAAAAGGGTCTGTGGTGCGCCAACTGGTGAGATTTTTCCACAAATCCCCCCTGATCGAGTTTCAATCGTTCATCAAATGGGCGGATCCTCAGATTCTTCTCAAGGCTGCATTTCCACTGAACGTCAATGCCTCCCGGGCGAGGTTCGAAATCCCCTTTGGATCGATCGAACGACCTACAAAGCCGAAGAGTCCTGAAGACAAGGCAAAATTCGAAGTTCCCGTTCACCAGTGGATGGATATCTCCGATGCAAAATTCGGTGTGGGGCTCCTGAACAACGCGAAGTACGGTTGTGATGTGAAGGAATCGACATTACGCCTCACCTTACTCCGATCTCCGCATTATCCACATGCCGTCGATCCGCAAATGCTCAGGGAAAAGGCCGTCACGGACCTGGGGGAGCAGGATTTCATGTACACACTTTCGCCGCATCAGGGAGACTGGAAGCGGGGTGAAACGGTCCGGAGAGCCCGCGAGCTGAATAATCCGCTTCTTGTGACTGAGAACGCGGATGCAAAGCAATTTCCTTCGCTCATTCATTCTCTGCCGGCAAACATCAATGTGGATTCGGTGCGAAAAGCGTCAGACAGTGATGAGGTTATTTTGCGGCTGAGCGAGGTCCATGGAGATTCCGGGAGGGTTGCACTCCAATTCGGCTACGGGATACTCCAGGCATCGGCTTGCGATCTTATGGAGGTTGTGCAGGAAAGGCTGAAACCGGCAAAAGGAAAGCTGGCGCTCAAGTTCACCCCCTTCGAAGTTAAAACCCTCCGGATCAGATTCCGCCCGAGAACGCGGCGCTAACAGATCCTCGCTGCACCTTTGACATTGGTCCTCTAGGAGACAATGTTTTTCAGAACGAACCAGACATTCGCGGGCCGTTCTGCCAGCCGGCGTACATACCATGGGAACCAATAGTTGCCATAACTGATCAGGCAACGAACCTTATACCCCTCTCTTGCCAATTGTTGCTGGGTTTCCGACCGGATCCCATACAACAACTGAAATTCGTAATCTTGTCTCTGTATCCCCCGCCTGGCAGCTTCTTCCTGAATTCGCCGAATGATCTTTTCATCGTGCGTACCAATACCGAACACGACACCCCGGCTGATGTTTTCCAGGAGCATCATGGAAAGCGCGAGGAAACTGGCGTCCACATCGGATTTGCGCGGGAATGCAACCGACGGCGATTCCTTGTATGCGCCTTTGACCAGTCTGATGGCCGGCATCAGATGCAAGAGATTCTTCAGGTCAGCGGCCGTTCGGTACAAATATGATTGGAGGCACACCCCGACTTTCTTATGTTTCTGCTTTAAACGACTGTACATATCCAACGTTCGATCGACATAGGGGCTTTGCTCCATGTCGATCCACAGCATTGTGTCAGCCCTCTCCGCTTCTCCTGCTATCCGTTCAAGGTTCTCGAAGCAAAGGCTCTCATTCAGGTCAAGCCCCAGGTGCGTAAGTTTGAGCGAGATATGGGTGTTAAGCTTCTTCGCCCTTGTTTTTCGAACGGCCTCGATGTAATGGTCAGCCACTCCACGCGCCATCCCCTCCTCTGTCACGTTTTCGCCCAACCGCGTGAAAATGGTTGTAATAGATTTGTCCTGCAAGACGAGAGCCGCCGAGACAGCGTCATCCAATTCCTCGCCAGGCATGAATCTGTTGACGGCCTTCCGGATGAATCCGTAATTCGGCAGAGTCTCGCGAAGGCGGCGATTCTCAGAGATCCACAACAAAGCATTCCGCGCTATACCCATAAGAGCCTTAAGGAATTTAGGGAGGAAGTATGTTCCCCGCACGCAAACTGAAACCTGAAGCTATAAGAATTATCTAAGCAATCCCTTTCAACATCCCTCCGTCAACCTGTAAGCTTGCCCCAGTAATGTAGGAAGCTGCGGGAGAGAGGATAAAGACGGCTGCCCGTGCGTATTCATCCGGTGATCCATATCGGCCGAGGGGAATCTGACTTATGATGGATTTCTTCTGCTCCTCAACCGAGATCCCCTTCTTCTTCGCTCCGAATTCATCCAGTTCTTTCAAGCGATCCGTGTCGATCCGGCCGGGGATGAGATTATTCACGCGAATGTTATCAGCCGCAAATTCCCTGGCGAGGGTTTTTGCCAGCCCCGGGATCGCGACCCGTACAACGCTCGAGAGCGTGAGGTTATCGATCGGTTCCCGCACAGAAGACGACGTCGAAAACACGATGCTCCCTCCACCGCGGTTCTTCATGTGAGGAATAACGCTTCGGGCCATCCGCACAGCGCTGAGCAGCAAAAGATCCACTGCATCCTGCCAGGCCCTATCGTCAAGAGAAAGGAAGGTCCCTGACGGCGGTCCGCCGGAATTTACAAAGAGCATGTCCACACCTCCGAATTCCCTGACGGTATCATCCCGCCACCGGTTCACGGATTCGGCTGACCGGACGTCTGCGGTGCAGGCGAGAACCGTGTTCCCTGTCTGCTTTTCAATCTGACCTTTCGCCGACTGAATCGCCGAGGTATCGCGGGAGGCGATAGAGACATGAGATCCCTCGGAAGCAAGGATGCGGGCAACGGCAAATCCCAGGCCTTTGCTTGCGCCGGCGACCATTGCGGTTTTTCCTTTAAGGCCAAGATCCATAGTGTATCTCCGACGGCAAATTATTTTGAATTTTAATGACGCTCAAAGCGCCGATTTCTGGCCTATTTCACTGAAAAACACAGTGGGAAACAAGAGAGAGACACGAAGAGAGGCTTTCGGTGTAATATTTCACTGATACTTTTGTGCAGGAGGTTCCTGCAATGAATTTCGCAACATGGGAATCAATTTTGGCGCATCCCGCCACGCCGTACCGGATGAGCTTCAGTATTAAAGATAACGGAATTGAAATTGAGAACATCATCGGGGGCAAAGAGCAGAAAGAAATACTTCATAGTTTCCGCCAGGAAGAAACTCTCCATCCCGTCTGCTTTCTCTCCCGTCGTCACATCTTCCAGGTAGGCGTATCCCGCTTCTGTTCTGCAGTGTTTCACAAGGTCGGCAAACATCTTTTTTCCCATTTCCTGATACCGCTCATCACGGGTATACTGGTACAGATAATACGCCGATTCGATAATCTCGGGGCGCAGGTAGTATTGCGGACTAACCACTGTCATTGAGTCATAGTCGATGGTTTCCGGCTCGATGCCATGCATGTTCCACATGCGAAATGCTGATTCCTGCAAAGCGACAGCCCGGTCAACATCACCGGCAAGGCACAGGACAGCGGGGAAAAATGCGTCCAGAGACCCGAACACGCGCCTCGTGCGTTCTCCGGAGTTCATGTCCACTCTGCCGTACCAAAGCTCACCGCGTACGGTATCGGCAACGAAGCGGTGAACCGCCTTCAGGCTCTCGTCGGCCATTTGCTTGCATTCCTCATCCCCAAACAAAAGCCAGGCCTTTACCAGATATTCGTAATAGGAATCGATCGCCCCGCCGACATGGCTTGATTCATTGATCCACTCCCCTGTTTCAACATCGATCCACGTACCTACCAAACCGATTCCCGATCTTCGATTGAACAATTCGACAAGCGCTCTTTTTGCTTTGTCATAATACACCGGATCCCCGGTGTGCTTGCTGAGCGTGCCGAATTCAATCAGTAATGTCCCGATCTCCGCAGGATTACTCCGCTTGTCGGACGATCGGACTTTCCCCGTCTGCAGATTCACGTATCGGTACGGCATTCCGGTCGGCGAGTTAAAGATCGGAAGGAGCCTGTCCCCGAGATCCGCCGCCAAAGCCAGGAACTTCTTATCTCCATCCAATTCATAACTCGACAAGAGTCCGCCCAAAAGTCTTATCGTAATTTCGAAGGCCTGAACCTCCATGTCGTAGTCGAACCGAAGGCTGTCCAATACGATCTGCTTCGCTTCCGCTGCTTCTTTTTTCAGTCCCATAAGGACCATCGTATCAAACGCATCAACCGGAGTCATGAGGAGAGAATGGGCGTGCCAATCATGGGGGGCTTTCGACAAGGGTTTCAGAGCATCATGCCCCCATGCGTACTGCTTATAGGAGTTCCATGTGTGAAGAAACTCTGTTTTTACGGAATCTGCGAGAATGGAATATCGATGCGATCCGTCCCAGGAACAGGAAGGTATTGCCGCATTCATCAGCACGACCACCAAAACAATGATAAAGCGATTCATAGGCGAGAGTTGTCAAAGGTGTTCGAATAACAAATCCCCGCCGGCAAAACCAGCGGGGATGGCGGGATTCAGTCTGAAGGATCGATCCTTAGGGAGCCATGGAGACGCTGCTGTTCCAGGTCTCCGCATATACTTTCCATGATCCGTCTGCCTGCTTTTTCCAGAGAGTCATGTACTTCCCGTTGTCTTCCATCTTTGTCGGGCCGAGTTCCATGGACATTTTGTATGTGCCGATCTCATAGGCAAGTGTTCCGGATCCGCCGATCTCCGTTGTCGAGAACTCTACGGCGGTGAACTTCATTCCCATTTTTGACATTTCATCCGAGAAATTCTTGATGGCCTCTTTCCCCTTCAGCATCGGACCACTCGCTGGCATTTGAATGGCGTCGTCGGTATAGTAAGGCCATACCTTCTCGTTGTTCCCTGACAGCATGCCATCCATCACAATAGCATTGTACTCGTCGATGAGCGCCTTAAGCGCGACCTTGTCCGGCTCTTGCGGAGCACATGAGACAAGCACTAGACTGATGATAAATACTCCTGCGAGCGATTTGGCCATGGTTTCCTCCTGGCTTATGGTGCTTGTTCAAGGTAGAGAACGCACAAAGGAATGTCAACAACTTGAGTTCAATGCCGGCGCAGTTTTACGGTAAGCTCAGCGACTCTCTTTCCCAGGGCTTCACCCTTCTCCAGAAATACCCGGTCAATTCTCCCTTTCTTAAAGGGGTCCTCGCTTGTCACCGCAGAAGCTCCGAAGGCCGATGTCCATTGCTCTCCCCCCACGATGATCATTCCGAACACCAGCATCGAATGAAGAATGCCTACCTGGACAAGTTCCTCGCCGGCCGAGATCCCTCCTCCCGTGGTGAACGCCGCGCCGATCTTGTTCCGCATGGAGCCATCAAAAGGCCAGGAATTGATGAATTCCTGAATTTGCGGAGCGACCGCGGCGTTGTAAACCGGACTGCCGACAATGATGGCATCGGCAGAACGCACGTCGGAAGAGTCGGCCTCTGAAACAGAGCGAAGCTGGGCATCTATTCCCGCGACACTCTTCACACCCCTGTAAACCGCATCGGCCATTTGCCGCGTATGACCTTCTTCACTGTGATACACAATCAAGATCGTCGAGGTCGCCGTCCCTTGTTGAGCGCGTGCAACAGCGACAACTACAAGGACGAAAATGAAACTGATGAGAATCCTAGAATGCAACGGTCTTTCTTCCTTGATCAACTTCTTTTATGAATCGAATCACCCCGGAGACGTAGGTGCTTTGGTCATCCCATATCGCCATATGGCTTCCGTTTGCACAATGCAGGTAGCTTCCATTCTGAACCTGCGTCGACATCCACCGCATGTGCTCGGGATCCATGGTGTCATGCTGTGCCCCGATAACAAGCGTTGGGACGGAAATCTGCGGAAGGTCTTTGCTACGGTCCCAGTTCTCCAGGCGGCCGGAGATCCCGAATTCGCTGGGGCCCTGCATGGTCACGTAGATCTCTCCGTTGATCTTCGCAAACGCCCTGTTCACCGGATCCGGCCAGGGTTCTTCAAGACGAAGAACATGTTTCTGATAAAAATTCGGCATGAGCAATTCCATGTATCGCGCACTGGAATACTGTCCTTTGGATTCGAGGGTTCTAATTTCCTTGACGACCGCGGGATCGATTCCTTTCGCAAGAACATCGTCGGCATATTTGTCGTAGGCGGGACAACTCGACATCATGTTTGAGATGATAAGACCTTTGAGATTTTCCTGGTATTTCAAGGCGTACTCCATGGAAAGGATCCCGCCCCACGAATGCCCGAGAAGATAGAAATTGTCGCGAGAAAGACCGAGCGCCTTGCGAACCTGCTCGACTTCCTCAACGAATCGCTCCGTTTGCCAAAGGTCAAGGTCCTTCGGTTGGTCGGACCTTGCAGAGCCAAGCTGATCGTAGTAGATGTATTCGATTCCCTCTGCCGGGAGGAAACTATCGAAGCACTCAAAGTACTCGTGCGTGGCACCGGGTCCGCCATGAAGAAGTAAAAGCTTCATCCTGGGGTTGTTTCCCACACGTTTTGTCCAGACATTAAACGACCCTTTGGGAGTCTGTATCTCTATTTGCCGGGCACCTCCGGACTGGACGCCTTCGGAATGCGGTTTGAAGTACGACTCATCCGTCCCCGGACGTTCACAGGACACGAGAAAGGCAATCAAAAAGAACGCTATGAAGATTTTCATTGTTGGACTCCCATTCGTGAGTAGCGCCGTTTGGTCATTTGTCATTTATCATGAGAAGCTCAGGCAAAAAATTGACAAAATCAATGCTACGGGGGCACCATGAATGACGATTTCTACCGCAGCATAGATCCTGTCGAGTCCTTTGAGGCCCTAGCCAGCGGGGCAAACTATGTTGCGCTCCCAGTTGACTGGTGGATCGTCGCCGCTGACGTCGTGAACTCTACCACTGCAATCGCCGCCGGGAATTACAAGGCGGTGAACACGGTCGGAGTCTCGGTCATAGCGGCCACGGTCAACGTCCTCCGACCCGTTGAAATTCCATATATGTTCGGAGGAGACGGAGCCCTCCTCTGCGTTCCCGGCTGGTCGATCCCGAAAGTGAGGAACGCTCTTGCCGCAACCCTTGCCATGGCCAGAGAGAGCTTCGACCTTCAATTACGAGCCGCCGTGATTCCGGCAACCTATTTGCGGGACCGCGGAAACGACATTCTCGTGGCCCGCCATCGTGTTTCGGAGCACTACGTCCAATGCGCGTTCTTTGGCAAGGGGCCGGAGTTCGCTGAGTCTGAATTGAAAAGCGGGAAGCTTCCCGAGGCCTACCAGGTATTTCCGGATCAAGAGGCCTCAGCCGACTACACCGGGCTGGAATGCCGGTGGCAGGAGATTCCGAGTTCCGGCGGAGAGACAGTCGCTATCATTGTTAACGCAACAGGCCCCGGGGAACGATCACTGTCGCTTTACCGCACCATCATACAGGCCATTGCCAGGATCTACGGCGAAGCGGACTACTGCAGGCCGGTCACTAAAGAAAGGGTACGGGCGGCATTCTCGCGCACGGTTCTTCGAAACGAACTCGGAGTACAGGCTTGGAGAAGGGGGCTGATCGGACAGATGTTGAGTCTTATCGGCACCCAGGCCGCTGTTCTGCTTGGATGGTTTCTGATGAAGTTCAAACTTACGTTTAACAATGCAGATTGGGGCACCTACAAGAAAGATCTCGTTGCGAACACAGATTTCCGAAAGTTTGACGGGAGCCTGCGATTGGTATTATCGGGAAATGAAACGCAACGCACGAAACTTGAATCATTTCTCTCGAAGTTGAAATCAGAAGGTCAGATTCTTTACGGCATTCATGTTGCGGACTCGGCCCTGATGACATGTCTGGTCGAACAACGCCAGAGTGTTCACTTTCATTTCATTGATGCGGCAGGGGGCGGGTATGCGGCTGCCGCAAAAATTATGAAATATTCAGAACACCACCCGAGAAATCGGTAATAAGGATTCCTAAAGCAGTCCCGGGAAAAGGAATGAATCTTTGCGTTCCGGGAACTAAAGTGTATCTTTCATTAACCTGTTTCGGTTGGTTATTCTACATTTCAACGGAGGAAATAATGAAAATATCTGTCAAGTTCACAAAATCCGAAATGAGAAAACTGGAGAAATTAAAAAAGGAGGCGCAAATCCTCCAGAAACAGCTTGAGCGGGCATATGCAAAGATGGAAAAAGCCTGGAAGACTGAAAAAGCCCCCGAGAAGATCACAAAGGTACTGGTAGATACCACGCATAAGGCACAACAATCAATAAAGGAAATTGAGAAGTACTACTCTAAGCTCAAGAAGAAATTCCGTTAGCTAACTCATCCCCCCGCCACAAAGCATGTCGCCCGCCCCCGCCCGACCGATTGTAAATGCTTGTGTGTCGTTCGGGCGGGCGACCGAACTCAGTGAAATCTTGATTGGTCGCCTGCCCGCCAATCTTTGTGGCGGGTTCGGGCGGGGGCAAGCCAACCCCTTCTCTTGAAAAGAGAAGGGGGGTGCTGGATTTCAGATTGAGGATTGCGGATTGCGGACTGCGGATCGAACCGCCCTTCGGCGGGCAGACCACAGCCCCTATCCAAACTCATCACGCAAACTGTCCCGCCACCCACCCTGAGGCCCATGCCCACTGGAAGTTGTATCCGCCAAGCCAGCCCGTCACATCAACGACCTCCCCTATGAAATAGAGTCCCTGTACTTTTTTTGCCTCCATGGTTTTTGACGACAATTCATCGGTCTGAATTCCCCCCACGGTCACTTCGGCCTTTCCAAATCCCTCCGTTCCTGTCGGGATAATCTCCCAATTGTGAAGGGCATGTTCGAGTCCGGCCAGATCTTGTTTAGAATAGAGATTCATGGGACGCGATCCGCCCATCGGACTCAGCCATGTTTCAATGAAGCGCTTAGGAAGGATCTGACCGAGAACCTGGTCAATCTCTTTTCCGCTATTGCGATTGCCTTCAAGGAACTCCCCTGTTGAGTCGGGAAGGAGGTCTATGACAATTCCATCTCCTTCGCGCCAGAACGACGAGATTTGGAGGATCGCCGGTCCGCTTATTCCGCGATGGGTAAAAAGAATGTTCTCGCGAAAACTTACTCCGTTGCAGATAACCAGGGCATCGACGGAGATGCCCGAAAGCTTCTTGTAGGGCCTGAATTCATCCGTATCCACCAGAAGCGGAACGAGTCCAGGCCTCAGTGGCGTGACTTTTAATCCGAATTGCTCCGCAATCTTATACCCGAAATTTGTGGCACCGATCTGCGGTATCGACAGTCCGCCGGTAGCCATCACCAGGGACGGAGTTTCGAATGTTCCCTGATTCGTGGAAATTCTGAAACCCGCATTCTTTGCAATTTCGTTTACCTCACAATCGGTGGTGATCGTCACTCCTGCTTCCGAGCACTCCTTCAGAAGCATCGCGATGACCTCGTTGGAACGGCCGTCACAAAACAATTGTCCTAGTTTCTTCTCGTGATAGCGGATTCCATGTTTTTCGACAAGCGCGATGAAGTCTTCCGTCGTAAATCGGGCCATAGCTGACTTGCAGAAGTGCGGATTCGAGGAAAGATAGTTGGAATGATCTGCGTTGAGGTTCGTGAAATTACAGCGACCCCCACCGGAAATGCGGATTTTCTCCCCCACGACGGGATTCCGCTCTATGACAAGAACGCGGCGACCTCGCTTCCCCGCCTCAATGGCGCAGAGCAACCCTGCTGCGCCGGCACCAATGGTTATGACGTCGTGGGAAGTGTTCAAGAAAATAGAATTCTGAATTGTGCGTCAGGTTGTCCATGATTGGAATTCGGATCTTGGAACTTTACTCATAGATACTTCAGCCACCACTCCGTCCGCCTGGACTTCACTTCAGCAAACCAACGGCAGAAGAAGTAAAGAACAACAATTGTTGTTCCCTCAAACCAGGTACAACGTGGAAAGTCCCCATGAATATCCGTCAGGGGGAGGCGGATTACTCATTGGGGGAGAGCCTCCAAATGACGACCGCCAATATAACCAACGGTGAAGGCTGCCGCAAGCACAAGGCCGCGTTGATGGATTGCGGGCGAACGCCGGATCCGCCAAAGGGTCATTATCAGAAGGCCACTGCTACGCCGCTTTGTCCTTTTTTCTCCAAACGGCGAGGAGCACTCCGCCAATCAGCATCGAGACAAGCCAGTAGCCCGCATCAACGAGCCAAAGGCTGAAAGGCTTCATGGAATAACTGTACGTAACGAACAAAGTCGTTCCGACGAAACCCACCCAACACCAGAGACCTGTCAGTGCACCTTGTTTGGCCGATGTTGATTTCGTATATCCTACAAAATGGGCCATTACGTAATACAGGAGGGCATAAGCCACAAACGAACCCCCGTAAGCCATGGCCGATTCCCCACCGCTCATCCCCTGCATCGACTCCATTGTGATGCCTGTGCCTTCCATCCAGATTGAAATGAAAGCCATGTACCACCCCCAGCCCAGAACGAACTGTATCAGCGCCGCAACGAGAACCGCCGGGAAATTGATCTTGGGTTGTTCCATAGGAAGCCTCCCTAGAAGTGGAAAGAAGAATGCCGCTCCGGCAGATGCTTTGTCAGATTCTTGCCGGGTAGGTCCAACACTTGAGCTTCGTCACGCCGTCGAGAATACAGAAACATCCGCCAATATACAAAAAGGAGGTTCCCTATCACCGCGGAAATCGGCAGATCGTTGTTCCTTCCGGTAGACTGTTCAGAAACGCCACCCGACAGGCGACATCGTTCACATCTCTCCCGGTCCTTATCGGGCCTGGAAAAGGATGCGGGGGCAGCAAGGAACTTTTGGAAGTGCGGTAGGGGTGGACTGCAGGAAAAGGCGGGACATTCATCAGATCTCCAGCCGGTGTGACTTCCGAATCTCCTCGATTTTCCTTTCCGACACTTTGTTCTCCCCTGCAAATTGCGGCCAGCGGCCCGCAATCTCTATTACACGGTCGAGAATATCGTCCGGATTTTTGATCCCATACTCCCCGGCGACTTTCCGAAGATCGCTTCGCGTAAAATTATCCCGCTTTCCGCCGATACTCATTTGATGTTGATTGGTCCATTCTCCGGCCGGATTATATGCCCAGATAACGTCAAAAGAAGGAGCGAGCCTCCATTCTCCTGCCTCGTTCATGAGGAACGCTATGTTGCGGGTATGATCATCCTGATTTCTCGCCACGACGTTGAAGCACATGCGTCGGTACATTTCCGTCAGGGCAGGATTGCCGAGGTTAAGTCGCAGAATAATGCTGAGTGCTTGTTCATATCCATGCGCCCCAGGCATTTTGAAATCGTAGTGAGCAAGTCCGCACAGCGACTGCATGTGGACTTTTTTGCCGGACCGGTCGCGGTCGAACCTCCTCGTCATGAAATGGGAACGGCCATTATCGTGATACAATCTGCATTCTTCCATTTCTATGCCCGATTCCTTTGCCATTTGGGAATAGGCAAATTCGATCCGTCCGTATCCCTCTGAATCCCCGAGCAGGTCGTCCCGGACGCCGTCGAATTTGAGGATCCACGGCTCGAACCCCTGGGGTGCAGGCACCTGACCGGAGCGGACTTCGTTGGTCGACCGATTCCAGGCGATAACCGCTTTCGGGCGCGCGCCGCCTGCCGAGGTGCCCACTCGAATGATGGTCGTCAGCGCCTCCTCATGATCGGCGAAGTTTACCTTCAGGCCCGTCCGATCATCGAGAATCATTTGAGCAAGCGTTGTCAGTTCGGTTATTTCCACCGGGACGGACTTCTTTGTGTGGTCGCCGATCGCCGGCTTGAATTCCAAGGCTCCCATTCCTCTCGAGCCGACGTAACAAAGCCGCTCGACCGGGGAAAAGTCTTCTTTTGAGCGGCCGTTCCGTGTGAGCCAAAGATCGACAATTGCGTTGCCAAACCTGTCGGGCAGGGAATCTGCAAGGACACCGGGGAGGGTAAGAAATGTGTCACCGCGCAAATCCGGAAACCTGAAGATACCCGCGCGTTTCGGCAGGGTTACGGGAGAGATGTCGGGTCCTTCTTTCAAAAACGGCTTTGCGTACTCGAAGGCCGCAAGTTGTTTTTCTTCGTCCCACGCAACGGCGCCAACGTGTTTTCCCCAAAGGAAAACGTTCGCAGCCCGTACTCTGGCGATTTTGGCAGCCATACTACTTGGCCCCTTGCTTTCGGATCCCACGCCTGCCGGATGCCTCTTTTCTTTGCATACCGTCTCTGCGAGCCAGGTCGATCGGACTGATTCCCGGTTCCGGTAAGAGGAGGTCTATTTGATCCAGTTTCCCCAGCGAGCGGAGGATTTTGAGAAAATTGAGAAGCGAGCATCCTCTTCCGCTCTCCAAACGCTGAATGACGATCAGGCTCAGACCGGCAAGGCCTGAGAGTTTCTTTTGCGTCATGTTTTGGTTAAGTCGTTCCTGTTTTGTTCGTTCGCCGAGAACTGAAAGAACTGCAACGTCAGACAATGCCCTCACTTGCAGCATATTGATCCATCCATTTCTTTCGCTAAAGATACAAATCCCCACTGGCATTGTCAAGAATTTAAACTATATTAATATAGTTTATTTATCTAATAATTGATATTATCCTATATTTTTATATTGTAATTACTATGTCTTTAAGGTGATTTGAGATCCAACGGAGACACCGGTGCAGCTCAACTCCCCCCAAGTCCCCTTTAGAATAAAGATTCTTAGATGTCACGCAAGCATGGCAATGGGGATTTGTTACAAGGATGGGACAGGCGGAATAAAGTGGAGGAACTTAGCTGGCGGATCGGCCTTCGAACGGTGCTTCACACGAACAATGAAAAAGCCTGACAGGCCTGTTACGACAGAGGCCAACGCGAAAGCGGCCCGACAACTCTTTCCGCTGTCCCGCCGGTTGTTTCCATGAATTCTTAAATCGAAGCAAGACTTGCAGAAATCAGGCCAACTTCTTGCCGTTACTGGGATGGTTCTTTACTTTGAGATGACTTCTTGATCATGCACCCTCCCAATCTGAGAATTTCCACCCCCGGCCGCATTTGTCTCTTCGGCGAGCACCAGGATTACCTTGGACTTCCGGTCATTGCGGCAGCTATCTCAAGGCGTGTGACGATCGAAGGGGCGCTTCGAGAAGACAACCGGATTGAGTTGAAGCTTCCCGATGTGGATTCGGAAGTTTCCTTCAGCCTCGACGGAAAGCTTCCCTATTCGGAAGAGCGCGACTACTTCCGAAGCTGCGTCAACGTTCTCCGGAAGCACGGGCATCGTTTTTCCAGGGGGTACGATTGCACAGTCCGCGGTAACATTCCGATCAATGCGGGGACATCCAGTTCTTCCGCCCTCGTCGTCTCCTGGCTCCACTTTCTCTCGGTCATATCCGACGACCGCGTCCTCCTCTCACCTGAAGGGATTGGTACACTCGCTTATGAAGCAGAGGTGCTGGAGTTCTCCGAACCTGGCGGAATGATGGATCAGTACAGCACGGCGATCGGCGGATTGATCTTTCTTGAATCACAGCCGCAGATAAAGATCAATTATCTTGGCGGTTCCCTTGGGAGCTTTGTGCTGGGTAATTCCCATCAGAACAAGGACACAAAGAGCATCCTCGCGCGAGTGCGGGGCGAAGTATTGGATGCCGCTGCGGCACTGCGGAAGATCCATCCGGAGTTTTCGTTTCACAAAACAAACATTGTGGAGCTCGAGAGTTTCGCAAAGCGCATCACCTCGAGGCAGTATGAACTCCTCGAAGCCACCATTGTTAATCGCAACCTGACATTTGAAGCCCGCGATCTCCTCATGGAAAACACGGTTGACCATGCGAGGATCGGGGCGCTCCTCAACATCCACCAGGACAGACTTCGGGATGTTTTGGGAATTTCGACCCCAAAGATCGATTCAATGATTCAGAAGGCATTGGAGGCGGGGGCGTTGGGAGCGAAAATAAACGGATCGGGAGGCGGAGGATGCATGTTTGCGTACGCGCCGGAGAATGCGGAAGAAGTTGCAGAGGCGGTTGGCCAGATCGGGGAAGCCATGGTCATTACGATCGACGAAGGAACCCGAAGGGAACGAGCCAATGAATGAGCCGAATATCATCATTCTGGCCGGCGGCATTTCCTCGCGCATGAAGAAATCAGTTGCGTCCGCGGCCGGACTCGACAACTCCCTGACCCAGGATGCGGCTCAGAAATCCAAGTCCATGATCGGCGTCGGCCTGGGGCAACGCCCGTTTCTCGACTACCTTTTGTACAACATTCAAGCGGCCGGATACAAGGACGTTGTTTTGCTCATCGGTCAGAATGACACCTCGGTGAGGGAATACTACGAGGGAAGCAAGAGGCCCGGGATATTTTCGGCACTGAACATGACGTTTGTCGTTCAGCCGATTCCGGAAGGCCGCACCAAGCCTTTGGGAACAGCAGATGCACTGCAGAGATCGCTCGAAGCAAGGCCTGACTGGAAGTCGAAGCAGTTGACAGTCTGCAACAGCGATAATTTGTATACCATTGAAACGTTAAAACTCCTGCTCGACTCCCCTGAACGCAATGCGGTGATCAATTATGATTTCCAAGGGCTTCGGTTTCCCCGAGAGCGGATCTTTCAGTTTGCAGTACTGAGAACTGATCCGGAGGAATACCTCAATGATATTATGGAGAAACCATCAGAGGAACAGCTAAAAGAGGTGGGAGACCACTGGGGCGTGAGCATGAATATTTTTCGATTCAGCTATGATGACATTCTTCCATATTTGAAGACTGTTCGACTCCATCCGGAGCGAAACGAAAAGGAGCTCCCGGAAACCGTGCGAATGATGGTCAGGGATAAGCCACAAACTGTCAAGACCTACAGAAAGTCCGAATACGTCCCGGATCTTACCACTGTGGACGATATTCCGCAGGTCCAACAATATCTCCTCGAGCATTTCTCTGGTGTGAGGTTCGAATAAGTCCGTCACAACCTCGAAAGCATCACACTCACTGGACCATCGACAATCGTGATGAGATAGTAGACCCCGTTGGAGCGGCGGAAGATGTGTGCCATTGTTGACCTCCGGAATGACAAAGAGTTAGCAAAACTGTTAGCAGTCCTACTAACCCTCAGGTCAAAAGTGGCGATTTTGAGTGGACAGGGCCAGAATCGAACCCCGACTTCGTCGGGGCAAGCTGGCGACACACGGCTTTTTCCCAGGTGTTCAAAACTTAGGGGGATTCTGAATTTTTCATGAACTTAACTGAAAAACGTTAAGTTCAGAGAAATTCGAACCGCTAGGAAAACCTCTGACGGGATTCTGAATTTTTCATGAACTTAACTGAAAAACGTTAAGTTCAGAAAAATTCGAACAGGCCGTTGCTCTACCACAGAAAAGAGACTTAGAGCACCAAAACAAGGGAATGGAAAGCCAAGCATCGCCAAATTACAATTTGTACACCTACTACGAGTACGATCAAACAGGGAGACTGACGAAGATTTCGACTAACTCAGTTGACAATCCCGGCACGGCGGTGAAGGAGGGCGAATATAGCTACTATGCTGCCGGAACAACCAAGGATCTCAAGCTTGGCAACAATGTACAGCAAGTGGATTACCGATACAACAGCCGCGATTGGCTGACGCGAATCAATGATGTTGATAATACAAATGGAGAGCCATTTGCACAGAATCTTCATTACAATTTGACGTCGCCGCTCACTACGACGGCAAGATTCAATGGCAATATTTCCGGCCTCAGATGGT
>JBBEEC010000045.1:0-13128 GCA_040880975.1 Bacteroidota bacterium
GCCCCCGCCAGACCCGCCCGCCTGTTCCGGCACGAAGAATGGTCGGGCGGGCCGCGGGCGGGCTGGCGAACGACTTTGAAGAGCATTCAGCGTTCAGTTGGGGCGGGGAGTTCCACAGAGAAAAGCCTTCCTCTGTAGAACTCTCTCTTATCTTTTCCTCGGTGTCTCTCTGTGGAATTGAATTCGAGTTCGATAGAGTCTTAGCGAATTCGTCACGACGCTCACCGAACTCATTGCCATTGCTCCAGCGGCGATCATGGGATTGAGTAGGCCGAATGCCGCGAGAGGGATACCGATTACATTGTAAACAAACGCCCAGAACAGGTTTTGCTTGATGGTGGTCAGGGTTTTCTTTGACAAATGAATGGCCAGGACGATATTCCGCGGATCGCCGTTCATGAGGGTAATGTCAGACGCCTCCATCGCCACATCCGTCCCGCTGCCCATCGCAATCGAAACGTCTGCATGGGCAAGTGCCGGAGCGTCATTGACACCGTCCCCCACCATTGCAACGATTCCCCCATTTTTGCGAAGATCCCGAATCACATCGGCTTTCTGATCCGGTCGCACTCCTGCTATCACTTCATCAATCCCAAGGCCTTTGGCGACCGAATGGGCTGTTTCCAAGCGGTCTCCCGTCAGCATAACGACCTTCAGGCCTAGCTCTTTGATCCTCCGAACAGCTTCAGCGGAAGTCGGTTTAACCTCGTCTGCAACACCGATCACTCCGGCAAGCGTGCCGTTTAGTCCGATCCACAGAGGCGTCATTCCGTCTGTCAGCATCTCGCGGACAGCCGAATTTGCTTCGGCTCCATTGATGGACTGTTCCTTCATGAATGAGAGATTCCCTGCCGCAACCCTGATGTCGCCAACGAGTCCGGAAACTCCCAGGCCGGATGCCGACACGAACTCACGAACCGTCGCAAGAGGAGTCCCCGATTTGCGGGCCTCTTCCACCACGGCCAGACCCAATGGATGCTCAGACTTCGCTTCAACTGAAGCCGTAAGACGAAGGAGTTCGTCTTTCGAAGTACCATTTATAACTACCACACCGGCCACAATCGGTTTCCCGAGTGTCAGTGTTCCGGTTTTGTCCAGAACGATCGTGTTGACCTGGCGAATCCGCTCGAGGCTTTCTGCGTTCTTAATAAGGATACCGTGCTTTGCTCCAAGGCCCGTTCCGACCATAATTGCCGTCGGCGTTGCAAGACCCAGAGCACATGGGCAAGCAATGATCAGGACAGCGATGGAATTCATGAGGGCGGCAGAAAGCGTTACATCTCCGACCAACAACCATGCGGCAAACGTGACAAGAGAAATGCCCATGACAATCGGAACGAACACGGATGCAATCTTGTCGACCAGGTTTTGAATCGGCGCTTTTGATCCTTGCGCCTCCTCTACGAGTCGGATTACGTGTGCGATGACCGTATCAGTGCCCACAGCCGCCGCACGCAATTCAATGCTTCCGCTTCCGTTGATCGTTCCGCCAAATGCCTTCTCTCCCACCGTTCGGTCAACAGGCATGCTTTCGCCGGTCAGCATTGATTCATCGATGGAGGTCCGACCTTCCGTGATGACACCATCAACCGGAATACTCTCCCCGGGGCGTACGATCACAGTGTCACCGACAACCACATTTTCCCGATCGATATCCATTTCGATACCGTTGCGCCGAACGCGTGCCGTGCGGGGCTGAAGTCCGATCAGGGCCTTGATTGCATCGGCGGTTCTGGCTTTCGCCCGAGCTTCGAGCATTCTGCCCAGAAGAATCAGGGTTATGATCGTTGCTGAAGTATCGAAATAAATGTGGGCTGAAGGATCATCGACCTGCAGCCACGACGGGAAGAGAACTGCAATTGTACTATAGAGATAAGCGGCGCCGGTACCGACGGCCACAAGGGTGTTCATGTCGGCTGAAAAGTGGCGTGCAAGCCGCCAGGCGACTGTGAAGAACCGCTTCCCCGCTGCCACCATCACGATCGTTGTAGCAAGGAAAAGGAGCTTGTTGATCTCGTCCATTCCGAACGGAGACCATCGCATGAACCAGTCCGTCATTGAGATCATGCTGACGATCATGATCGGAATACTCAGAGCAGCACTCAAGATGAGCTCACGCTTAATAGCGTGGTAGTTCTTCTCCTGATGGCTTTCCTCCGCAGGCTCAGACTTGCCAGTTGTCGCCGGCTTCGGAAGTACAAGCGCGTATCCCGCATTCTCGACTGCTCGGGCAAGATCCGGCAGGCCCGTTTGTTCCGGATTGTAGGAAACCGTGACTTTTTCCGTGGCGAGGTTCACGCTGGCAGATTCGACACCGGGCGTTTGCTTGAGGGTCTTTTCGACGCGGGCGACACAGCTTGCGCAAGTCATCCCCTCGACGGGGAGGGTTTCGGTTTGGATGAGAGGGGAAGTCATGGAATGTACTATGGATGATGGATTCTAAGAATTGCCATTTGTCTTCGTCTCTGTCTTTTCCAGCCGGAACATTCGGGCGTTGATGGCAACAACTACCGTGCTGAAGGACATGAGCACGGCACCAACCGCCGGGCTAAGCAGAATTCCTTGTGAGAAAAGAACCCCTGCAGCGAGCGGAAGTGCAACAATGTTATACCCGGTTGCCCAAACAAGATTTTGAATCATTTTTTTGTAGGTCTTGCGTGCAAGGCCAAGGATAACGGCCACATCTCTCGGATCGCTATTGACCAGAATGATATCTGCCGTTTCGATGGCAACATCCGTGCCTGCTCCGATTGCGATGCCCACATCGGCCTGCGCC
Organism: Bacteroidota bacterium; assembly: GCA_040880975.1. Classification (GTDB taxonomy): domain Bacteria; phylum Bacteroidota; class Ignavibacteria; order UBA10030; family UBA10030; genus JBBDYD01. Next base: position 2,777 of record JBBEEC010000045.1, read on the forward strand.
AGAGCGGGCGCGTCATTAATCCCGTCACCAACCATTGCGACCGTCAGTCCGCGCGACTGGATCTCGCTGATCTTCCTCGATTTCTGGTCGGGAAGCACTTCGGCCATGTATTCATCGAGCCCGATCTCCCCGGCCACCCACTGTGCGACTTTTTTATTATCACCGGTCAACATCATGGTCCGGACACCCTTCTTCTTGAGATCCGCAACAGCTTCCTTTGCTTCGATCCGGATAACATCCGCAAGAGCGATCGCTCCGACCGCCTCTCCGTCCACGACAACGAACACCACCGTTTTCCCTTGCTCGGATAGTTTTTCAACGGATTCATAATCCGCCTTCCAACCGGCTTCCCGTATGTAGCCGGGGCTCACCACTTTTACCGCTTTGCCATCTACAGTCCCTTCAGCACCTTTACCGGTCAGTGATTGAAATCCCGAAACGCGCGATCGTTCGCCCTTATAACGACCGGTAATTCCCCTGGCAATAGGGTGCTCCGAATTTGCTTCAAGCGAGGCAGCCAGTCGGAGGATTTCGTTTTCGTTGTACGAGCCCGAGAAGACGAGAACTTCTGTCACCCCAAACCGGCCTTCTGTGAGCGTTCCGGTTTTGTCGAAGACAACGGCACCGATATTCCTCGCCTGCTCAAATGCCGCCCGGTTTCTGATCAGCAGCCCGTGTTGTGCAGAAATTGCCGTCGATACCGCAACGACGAGTGGAACGGCAAGGCCGAGTGCATGAGGACAGGCAACGACCATCACGGTGACCGTTCGCTGGAGCGCAAAAGCGAGGTCGGCACCCGCAATAAACGTCCAAACGAAAAACGTTACGGCCCCGCCGCCAATAGCGACAAGGGTCAACCAAAATGCTGCCCGGTTTGCGAGGCGCTGGGTTTTGGATTTACTCCGTTGGGCATCCCGCACTAAACGAATGACGCCGGAAAGGAACGAATCCTCGCCTGTTCGCCGCACCTTCACCGTGAGAGATCCCTCTCCGTTGACCGACCCTCCGATGACTTGTGCATCCTTCATCTTTGTGACCGGATTCGATTCGCCGGTGAGCATCGACTCGTTTACCGAGGATACGCCTTCCGAAACTGTTCCGTCCGCCGGAATTTTTTCCCCGGGTTTCACGAGGACATTGTCGCCCGGACGGAGATCCGAGAGCGCCACCTCTTCAATGGAGCCGTCGTTTCGCATTCGATGCGCGGTTGAGGGCATCAGTGTGGCGAGCTCTTCAAGCGCTTTCGAAGCACCGAGAACGGACTTCATTTCGATCCAGTGTCCCAGTAGCATGATGTCAATCAGGGTTGCAGTTTCCCAAAAGAATGTCTCGCCCGTCAATCCGAACACCACAGAACTACTGTAGACATACGCTGTGCTGATGGAAACGGCAACGAGGGTCATCATACCGGGCTGTTTCCGACCGAGCTCTTGAATAATGCCCTTCAGAAACGGCATTCCGCCATACACATACACAAGCGACGAAAGAGCAAAGAGGACGTATACGTCGCCGCGAAAATTCAACACTCCTTCGAAACCCAGCATTTCCTGAATCATCGGCGTAAGGGCCACGATCGGGAGCGTCATGAGAGCGGAGATCCAGAAGCGTCTCCGAAAATCAGCAATAGAGTGTCCTGTGTGCTCATCGTGGCCATTGCCCTGATCACTGCCAGCATGTCCGTGGCGATGAGCTGCTCCGGAAGGCTGTTCCATCCTGGAACCGCCATGCAGATGATGTTCTTCTGTTTTCCGAGTCTCACCGGTGACGTGATGTCCGTGATGCGAGTGTGTGTCCGCGCTCATGATAGTTCCGTTTGTTTTGTCTTTATGTACGCAAGCACAAATGACGCGCCGAACAGAGCGTCGATGACAGCGAGCGGGAAAAACGAATCCGGAAGGCGGCCCTGCAGATAGAGCACGAGCACTGCCGGTGGAATACCGGCAACAAGGAAAATGCGGCGGGCGAGTTTGATGGGATCCTTCATTGAAAACCCTCCGGGAGATGTTTTTGTCGAATTTACACCTTGAGGAATTTCGAAATACAAAAATCTAATCTCAAAACAAATCCTAAATCATAAACTCAAAATCATCACGCTTGCTCTTTAGGGCTTTGATTTTTGTATTTGTCCCGCCTTCCGGATTCCGCTCCTGAGCGGGATTCAGAAAGCGGAATTGCGAATTTTGTGTTTAGGATTTAGAATGTGACACAGATTTATCATGAGCTAACCGAATACCCTGTTGCCTCCACTGCCCGTACGATCTCCTCGGCTTTCACACGCGTTTCATCGTACCGAACAACCGCTTTGCCGATCTCCAGGCTTTCAATAGCGAGACCCGGAACTTCGCTGAGCCCTTTCCGCACAGACAATACGCAATGTCCGCACGTCATTCCTTGGATCTTCAATTCCTGAGTTTTCATGTCCGAACTCCTTTAAAGTTGCTTTGGTTATGATCAAACTTACGAAAGTGAATATCAGGGAGCTGTACACCTTCTTCCTGAATTGTTACATTTAATGAGCGCCGTGTCGGTCGGGATTCGTGCCCATCTCGTGGCTTTCCGGCGTTAGGCGTAGAAAAGCCTGAAAAGACACGGGACTTCCGTAGAACTGGCGAAGGCCCGAAGAAAGCGCGTAGGTTGTTGCCTGAATCCCCACGGAGAAATCGAAACCGCCCAGAGAAACGGCCGACCGGGCCAGTGAGACGGACCATTGACCTACGCGCTCAAACCTGTCGGGGTCAATTGAAATCCCCAGCTCTTCGCGGGGTTTTTCGACCAATTCCGCCCTCGTCGCGATGATGAATTTCCCCAATGTCGATGATGCTTCAATGAGGTAACTATTCGTTCTCCCGTGGTGCTCGTCATTCTGACCCCAAATGAGCGCAGCGGTCAATGTTGACGCCGGGCCAATCTCCGATGAGAGGAGGATTGAAGCGGTGGTCCGAGTGACATCGGACCCATCACCCTCCGGATTACGAATGACACCTCTCGAAACCTGGAAGGAGACCTCTTTCGTCGGATTGGCAGAAATACGGGCGCTCCTCGAATCAAAACGGGGCCGATCGAAATCAAACCTGTTTTCGTCCGGCTCTCTGCCCGTGAAGAGCGAAGCGTCAAGTTTAATCCGCTCCCACACAAACCCGAGTGTCGCGACGCCAAAGGAAATGTGAGTGGCATCCTGCCAGTGATGGCCGATGGGGGCATCGGGGAGCGCTGCCGATGAGGGGCGATGCATAAACGCGGCGGGGCCGAGGGCTGGTTCGCCGGGATAGGCCAAGTATGCAAACGCACTTACAGACTCGCTCAGTTTTGAACTCCAGGCAACCGAGAGTTCCGAGAACACATCGTGCGGATGCTGAAAATCGACAAGCCGGGATCCCAGCCATGTTTCACCCGATTGAAGCAACAGCGGGTACCCGTCTCCGCCCTCAGTCACTCTGTCCAGACTGATCATCGCCCGGAACATGATCTGATGTCGGCTTCCCAAAGCTCTATGGAATGAGCCCATAAACCAATTCGGGGCAGACCATGCTGCCATCCCGCGTGGTCCGCCTTGTTGCGTGTATCGAATAAACACAGATCCATGCATCATCGACGTCCAGGCTCCGTATTCCGTCTTGAACATATGCATGGGCGAGAGTTCGGGAATCCAGCCGGTTCCGGAGCCCTCCATCGACATCGGTATTGAACGGATCACACCACCCATGGTTTTATCATACTCTCTGACTGTGTCAGCCGGGGCCATGACTTGATGATGCCCGTGATCCTGAGCCATGGTGAGCCGGGCAGGGGTTAGAAAGACAAGAACGAAGAACGATGAAGATCGCACGGGATAGGCCTCCTCTGAATTGTATGGAAAGCAACATACGACCAGAAGGTTGAAAAGGCGTTACACTTAAGGTACAAATTTTAACAAATAATGGGTCACACTCCGGGGCTTCATCCCACTATCGCTACGGCACATTCATCCAAGGTTGAGTTTTTGTATCTTCATTGAATGCAGGCTCTCATCGATCATCTCAAAACTCTCCTTTCCGAAGATGGAAACCTCGCCGCTCTGCCCGGATATGAATTTCGACCGCAGCAGCTGGCGATGGCAGAAGCCATTGCCTCCGCCCTTCAGGAAAAGCAGCATCTCGTGATCGAAGCCCCGACAGGCGTTGGCAAAAGCCTCGCGTATCTCATTCCGGCAATCCTGTTTGCCCGCCAGGAACGCCGGAAAGCGGTCATCTCCACCCATACCAAAAACCTCCAAGAACAGCTTCTGCGAAAGGACATTGTTATCGTCCAGTCGCTTCTGAAGGAACCGATCAACGCGGTGATTCTTAAAGGAAGGGGAAACTACATTTGCACAACAAGGCTTGAAAACGCCTTGCGGCAGCCGAAATTGTTCGACTCCGCCGAATACGATGAGATTCAGCGCATCAAGGAATGGACGCTGGAAACGGGTGACGGCGATCTCGAGAATCTCGGATTCGTCCCCTCACACGCCGTGCGACTGCAAATTTGTTCGGAGAAAGGAGCCTGCAGTTCCGGAATCTGTAAACCCGGCTGTTTCTTTCAGAAGGCGAGAAACCGCGCAAGAACCGCCGATGTCGTCATCATCAATCATGCTTTGTTCTTCACCTTGTTTGCGATGCAGGAATCGGACGAGTTCTTCCTTTACAAAGACGATTTCGTGATCTTCGACGAGGCCCATACGCTTGAACAGGTGGCCGGCACCGGGATCGGCAAAAGCCTTTCACGCGCCCAGGTTTTGTATGCCATCCATCGACTCTATCATCCAAAGACCAAACGCGGATTGTTTGCCCGTTTGCGGGCGAAGCGCTACCGAAGTCTTTGCGAAAAGGCGGAATTTTCGGTAGAAGCATTTTTCGATGAAATTCGGGACACAGTAAAAAATTTGAGCAATGGCTCACTCACATTGCGAATACGGTCCCCGTTTTTCGTGAATGATTCTGTGACCCCAGATTTGCATGACCTTCAAACTGTTCTTAAGGAGATTGAAGATGACAAAACAACGAAGATCAGCAAAGAGGATCTTGCTGGTGCAAAACGTCTCTTATGGGAGGCCGAGGTACTCATTTCTGAATTCCTTGCGCAAACTGATAAGACCTTAGCATACTGGGTGGATCTGGCGGGTGGTCGATCCTCCAATGTTCAGTTGCACGCTGCTCCGATTGATATTGCGGAAAGTGTTGGCACGAAAATGTTTAAAGAAGGAACGTCTGTGATTATGACGGGGGCGACGCTTTCTGTGGGCAACTCCCTGACTTATTTTCAGGACCGTATCGGTGCAAAGACCGCGAGGACACTTGTGCTTGGTTCACCCTTTGACTTTCAGCGACAAATGCGGATTGTCCTCGCTCCCGAGATTCCGCCGCCCGACGACCGTGCATATGAGGCGGAGCTACCAGATTGCATTCTCAGGTCAATTGTCCGGTCAGCCGGAAAAGCGCTCGTACTTTTTACCAGCACTCGCATGCTCCGATCCATGGCGCAAGCACTTCGGCCGCAGATTGAGTCCGAGGGATTGAAGCTCCTCATTCAGGATGGAACGACGGGTCGCCATGAACTCCTGGAGCAATTCAAAGCTGACGTTCATTCTGTGTTGTTCGGATTGGACAGTTTCTGGATGGGAGTTGATGTACCGGGAGAGGCCCTTGAGCATGTGGTTATCACGAAATTGCCCTTCGCTGTCCCGGACCATCCTCTTATTGAATCAAGAATTGAGCTGATTGCACAACGGGGCGGGAATGCCTTTGCCGAGTACACACTTCCGGAAGCGGTATTGAAGTTCAAGCAAGGAGTCGGGAGGTTGATTCGTTCGAAGACTGATAGAGGATTAGTGACAATCCTGGATTCGCGAATGCTCAGGAAGTCGTACGGGAGGGTGTTCCTGCAATCCCTGCCCCGCTGTCCGATTGAGTTAATGATGGCGGATGGGACTGTTCAGGATTTTGATGATCCAACATGATCAATCGGATGCCGATGCGATCCGCCCATGGAGCGGAACTCGGTAGGGGTCATTCCGGTGACAAGCTTGAACTGATTGGAGAGATGCTGAACACTGCTGTATCCGAGTTTGTAAGAGATCTCGCTGAGCGTCAGATCCCCATACTTCAGAAGTTCCTTGGCGTACTCGATGCGCTGGAGAATGAGGTACCGCTCGATGGTCAGGTTCTCAACGGATGAGAACAAAGAACTGAGGGAGTGGTACTCTTTGCCGACTTCGCCGGCGATAAATCCGGAGTCTTTAACGCGAATGGGATTTTTTTCGTGATCGTTGCGTGCAAGCTTGAGAACGGCTCTTTTGATTTCCTCGATGACTTTTGCTCGCTTGTCTTCGATGAGCTCGAATCCGTTTCTCTCCAGCACATCCCGGATAGCGGGGATAGGAAGCGAATCCGGGGATCCGGAAAGAGAGACCTCTCCCAAAACGACATTTCGGACGTCGAGGCCCAGGCTTTCAAGTTCCTCCCGGACAACTTTGATGCAGCGGGGGCACACCATGTCTCTGATGTAAAGCGTGGTGGTCTTAGGCAATTGGAATACCTGGTTTTAAACTCTAAATTCTAATATCGAAATAACAAACAAATTCTAATTATTAAGCACGAACTGGGTTTAGAAATTGTTTTTAGGGATTGTCCCGCTTTTCAGGGATTCCGCTGCTGAGCGGGATTCAGAAAGCGGAATTTGGAATTTGTTTTATTAGAATTTTGGATTTAACAAATTGCCAGCTCTAACCTCACTACCAACGTCTCGGTGCGTTCTTCACACTCCGTACCGTGTCTCGCGCTATCAGGAGCTCTTCGTTGGTCGGAATGACGAAGATCAGCATCGATCCTTTTTTCCCTATCTCGCCTTCTTTTCCGCCAACCATTCCCTTGTTCAACGATTCATCGATTTCCAGGCCGAGAAATCCCAAACCCTCCAGCACCCTCTGCCGGATAACAGGCGAGTTTTCGCCGATACCGCCCGTAAACACGATCGCTTTGGCGCCGCCCATTTCCGCCAGGTAGGCCCCGATATACTTTCTGATGCGTCCGCAAAATAGATCGATGGCAAGCTTCGCGCGGCGATCCTGATGCTCCTTCTCCTCGGCCAGAAGGTCCCTCATGTCATTCGTGAGACCCGAAATGCCGAGAAGACCCGACTGTTTGTTCAAGAGCGCGTCCACTTCTGGAATGGACATTCCCTCTTTATGCATCAGAAATTCAAGAATGGACGGATCGATATCGCCTGATCGCGTTCCCATCATCAGGCCTTCCAAAGGGGTCAGACCCATGGACGTGTCCATAGAATTTCCGTTCTTGATCGCACAGATCGAGCATCCGTTTCCCAGATGGATGGTGATGATGTTCACTTCATCTCTCTTGGCAGCCATCAACTGGCGATACCGATATGCCACATAGCGGTGCGAAGTGCCGTGAAATCCGTATCGGCGGATCTTATGGCGCCTGTACAACTGATACGGAATGGCGTACAGATATGACGTTTCGGGCATCGTCGAATGGAACGAAGTGTCAAATACCGCGACCTGCGGCACACCGGTACCAATGATCTCCCTTGCTGCGTGAATGCCCTTCAGATTGGCGGGATTATGCAGTGGGGCCAGCTCGATGCAATCTTCGATGCCTTTGATAACCTCTGCGTCAATGACCACCGACCGCGTGAATTTCTCGGCCCCGTGGACTACACGATGCCCAACGGCGTGGATGTCACCCATGGAGCGAATGCCTTCGATTCCGGCTTCAGGGGAAACGATCCAACGCAACAGAAAATCGAGCGCCGCCCGATGGTCGCGCAACGGAGCTGCCTGCCGCACAGCAGGTTTTCCGCTCGCTTCAAGCGTAATGAGTGATTGGCTTCCGATTCGTTCAATCAGCCCGCGCGCAAGCTGACGGTCGGCATCTTTTTCAATGAGTTCAAGATCGGTGGCGATGACCTGGAATTTGAGCGAGGAGGAACCGCAGTTTAAAACCAGAATATTCATTGTAGTGAATCGTGATTAGTGAATTGTGAATCGTGACTTATTTTAAGCTACGGCTTTGTTGAGGATTTCTCAAGTGACTCAGGAGATTTCACAGAGTTACACAGAGAAAAGAGAAGAGAGTTCCACGAGGTATTACGCTTTATCACGATTTTCCCTATCTTCCACCTTATTTCGTTTCTTTCAGATCATTCTAAAAACCCATCTGTGAGAATCCGCGTGAATCGGTGAAATCCGCGATGAAGAAGTTTACCCTTAAGCCACTTCCCCACGAGAACCTTCAACTTGTCGTACCGAACAAGTTCGCCGTTAATTACAAGAACGACCTGAACCCTGCGCAATACGAAGCGGCAACTTCTGTCAATGGTCCGCATCTCATTATCGCGGGAGCCGGAACAGGCAAGACGCGGACGATCGTTTACCGTGTTGCCTATCTTGTGGAACTTGGTGTGCGGCCCGACCATGTTCTTTTGCTCACGTTCACCAGAAAAGCCGCCCACGAAATGCTTCGAAGGGCTTCGATGCTTCTGGATGCGCGGTGCGAGCGCGTGTCCGGCGGAACATTCCATTCGTTTGCAAACTCCATTCTTCGCAAACATGCCCCGCTGCTCGGATACGAAATGAGCTTCACCATTCTGGACCAAACTGACGCGGAGGATGTGATCAATCTGATACGAACCCGGCTCAAATTTGACACCAAGGAAAGACGCTTTCCCCGGAAAGAAGCTCTCTATGACCTCTATAGTCGTGCGGTCAACACTCACACACCGTTGACAGAACTCCTGAGCCTGGATTATCCGCACTATTCTGAACAGGAAGCGGACATCAGAAAGGTGCATGAGGAATATGACAGGTACAAGAAGCACCACCAGCTGATGGATTATGACGATTTGCTCGTCAACCTTGCCCGTTTATTGAACGAACACCAGGCGGTGCGGGAAATGTTGTCCGATCGGTACAAGTATATCATGGTTGATGAGTATCAGGACACCAACAAGGTTCAGGCAGACATTGCTCTTCAACTTGCATCACGGCACAACAATCTTATGGTCGTCGGCGACGATGCACAGTCGATCTACTCGTTCCGCGGCTCGACCATCCGAAATATCCTTGATTTCCCAATAGTGTATCCCGACTGCAAGGTCGTCAAGCTGGAAGAGAATTTCCGAAGCACACAGCCGATCCTGAATCTGGCAAACGAGATATTGGCACGCGGCGTTCCGGCGAGTTCCGATTCGAATCTGAGCGGACAATAATGTATCGCAAAGAGCTCTATACGAAAAAAACAGGCGGCGAATTGCCGCAGCTCGTGGTGGCCGAAAACGAGAACATGCAATCCCGCTATCTCGTCCAGAAGATCCTCGAACTCCGCGAACAGGGCATCGCTCTCGAAGACATGGCGGTACTCTTCCGCTCATCGTTTCACTCGTTCGATCTGGAAATCGAATTGACGAAGGCCAATATTCCGTTTGTCAAGTTCGGCGGATTCAAGTTCATTGAAACGGCGCACGTCAAAGACATGATTGCGTACCTGCGCGTGCTCGAAAATCCGCGCGACGTGGTTTCCTGGAACCGGATCTTGCTTCTGCTTGACGGAGTGGGTCCAAGGACGTCGGAGAAGGTGATTGAGGATATTCTGGAAAGACGGATCAACGCATCAACGACGGGGACGAATCAACGTGACAACGACGGGGACGAAACAACGCAACAACGACAAGGACGAAACAACGACAGTTTAGCATTCTGGTCACAATACAAAGCTTACCCTGATCCGGTGCGAGGATTGTTCAAGGTTTTGAATGAAGCCGCAAAGCCTTCATTCAGCCCCGCGGAGCAAACGTATCATCTTTTGCAGTATTACGAGCCGATTTTGCGCGCACGGTACGATGATCACACGAAGCGCAAAAAAGACCTTGAGATGTTTCAGAATATCACGGAACGCTATAAGGACATCAGTTCATTATTAACGGATCTGGCTCTCGAACCGCCCACGGAGAGCGTGAGCGATGTCGAATCGCCCGGTCCCGAGACCGAGTACCTGACACTTTCGACCGTGCACAGTGCAAAGGGGCTTGAGTGGAACACGGTGTTTGTGATCTACGCGCTTGAAGGGCGCTTTCCGACGATGCGATCTGTGGCAAGTGACGAGGAATTGGAAGAAGAGCGACGATTGATGTATGTTGCTTGCACGAGGGCGAAGGAGCACTTGTTCATCACGTATCCGATCAATGTCTATGATCGCGAGTCAGGAATGATCCTGAGCAAGCCATCACGGTTTATTCAAGGAATTGGACAGAATCTTTTAGAACCCTGGGTGATTGAGTGACGCAACAACGAGGGGAACGAGTCAACGCAACAACGA
>JBBEEC010000045.1:13228-21390 GCA_040880975.1 Bacteroidota bacterium
ACGCAACAACGAGGGGAACGAGTCAACGCAACAACGACTTTTGACGAATCAACAACATAACGACTTAACAACTTTGGGGGAATTCATGCAAAGGATCAAGAGTTACAAAGAACTCGATGTCTACAAGCTCGCAATGGACACTGCGATGAAGGTGTTTGAACTGACAAAGTACTTTCCGAAAGAAGAGCGGTACTCACTGACAGATCAAGTGCGCCGATCGACGCGGTCGGTGTGCACGAATATTGCAGAAGCCTGGAGAAAACGGCGATACCGCGCCGCATTCATCGCAAAGTTGAATGACGCAGAAACCGAGGCGTGCGAAACACAAGTACATCTCGAAATCTCGTGCCGATGCACATATCTTCAACGCGAGATTGTCGATTCACTTGACGACACTTACGAACACATAATGGCTCAATTGGTCAATATGATACAAGGTGCAGACCACTGGGTCATCAACGGCCGCTCTTCACGTCGTTGATTCGCAGTATCGTTGTTTTCGTTGATTCGTTGCTTCGTCCATTCGTTGTTTCGTCCAATTCGTTGACTCGTACCCATGACCAACATCCTGTACCTCGACCGAAACGAAAACCTCTACGGCCCGGCGCCGAAATGCTTTGAGGTCCTCAAGAATCTCTCGATCAACGAGCTGAGCGTTTACTCCAGGGATTACAAGCGGGGCGTGAAAAGCGCTCTTTCTGAGCGCCTCGCCGCCGAGCATGGGATTCCGGAGGACCGGGTCCTTCTGAGCGAAGGAAGCGAGGATATGCTGAAACAGGCCGTTCATTGTTATCTGGGCCCAGGGGAAAAGATCCTGTGTCCGGATCAGTCATGGTGGTACTACCGGGCCGTAGCGGCGGAGGTCGGCGGGGAAACCATCACCTACAAACTCCGCGAGGCAGGCAATGCGTTTGCGTACGACGTAGACGAGATGATCGCCCTCTATCAGCGAACCTCCCCGCGTGTCGTTCTCATTGCCTCGCCGAACAATCCGACCGGAAATTCCTTCCGCGATGCCGACATGGAGTGCCTCACTGAAGCGTTTCGCGAAAGCATTGTGATTCTGGATGAAGCGTACTTTGGGTTTGCCGATTCATCTCCCCGTCGTGTAAGCGATTTCATCAGCAAGTACCGCAATCTGCTCATTCTGCGCACATTCTCTAAGTTCTACGCCCTCGCAGGGGCGCGGATCGCCTTCGCGGCCGCGGGCGCCAGTCTCAGCCGGCTCACGAAGTTCGCATCGCGCTATCTTGGGTACAACAGGATCTCCGAGCTTCTGGCCCTGGCGGCTCTCGATTCCGCGGATTTTTATCGCACGGTGAACCAGGGAATACGGGATGACCGCGAACGATATTATCAGTTTTTCGACCGACAGCCCGGTGTTCTCTGCTATCGGTCTGATGCTAATTTTGTACTCGTGCGATTGCCGGAAAGCCTGGGAAACCCGCTGAAGAACCTCCTTGATCGCGAAGGAATCGCTGTGAAGTTCTTTACCGAAGAAGAATTCAAACATTTCATGCGCATCACGATCGGAACGAAGGGCCAGAATGCGCGCCTTTTGAAAGTGCTGGATGCCTTCTTTCGGAAACAGGGGGCTTGATGAAATGCGTCATCCTCGCAGCAGGGATCGGAAAACGGCTCCGTCCGCATACCGCCAAGACTCCTAAATGCCTGTTATCCGTTGGAGGGAAGACTCTGCTCGAAAGAACAATCGAGGCGGTGCTGGCGAACGGAATCCGTGAAATTGCCATCGTCACCGGATTCGAAGAAGCAAAGATACGCGCGAAGGTTTCACGGGTTTTTCCGCATCTGCAGGTGACATTTCTTCACAATACGCGGTTCCGTACGACCAATAACGCCTATTCACTCCTGCTGGCGCGCGATTTTTCCCAACACTCGCCGTTCTTGCTCCTCGACAGCGACATCCTCTTTCCTTCTGCCCTTCTTGATACGCTTGCCACGGCGCAACGAAAACCAAACCGGGTCGCTGTCCGCGTCACCGGCGATCACGATAACGAAGAGATTCGCGTGAAGATCAATCGCTGGGATCACATACTGGAAATCGGAAAGTATATTCCGCTTTCAGAGACCTTCGGAGAATCCATCGGCATTGAGATGTTTTCTGCCTCTGCCTCCAATGTACTCTTTGAGACCCTCGACCGACGTGCAAAGAAAGGACCCGGAATGAAGGAATTCTATGAAGCCACGTTTCAGGAGATGATCGACACGGGGACCCGGTTTTGGGCCCTCGACATCAGCCGGTTCCCCGTACTCGAGATCGACACACCTGCAGACCTCGTCGCCGCCGAGCGAATGGCTTCCATCATTGACCATGCCTGAATCGTATCGTTACCGGGAATCCCTGAAGTCCGATCATTCCGACGAACTGATCAACACGTATCTCCTTCGCCCTCTAGCCGGAATTCTGGTCTTTGCGCTCTATCGTACTCCCGTCACGCCCAATCACGTGACCGTTGCATCGATCGTCGCGGGACTTGCAGCGGCAGGATTCTACGCGACCGGCGATTCCGTTGTCACGGCGGGACTCCTGGTGACCCTGAAGGATCTGCTCGACTCCGCCGATGGCCAGCTTGCGCGCGCGAAGCAGCAATTCAGCCGCCGCGGACGGTTTCTCGATTCGATCGGCGATATGCTTGTCGGCCTTGCCGTGTTTTCCGGAATTGGCTGGACACTTGTGCAATCGTCAGGAGATCCCTTGTTCTTGGTTTGGTCCATTCTTGCCTTTGCCAGTATGACCTTCCGGATATCATACCATGTCTTCTACCACACCTCCTACCTTCATCTCAAGGGCTCGTATCAAACGAATCGGCTTGTCGAGGAAATCACTGATGTCGATCGTGAGGGAGACAAGGTCACACTTCACTTGCATCAAATATTTCAGATTCTCTACGGCTGGCAGGATCGGTTGATCCTCAAGATCGATTCATGGTGCCGCAGGGGCAGAATGGACGAGGATTTCCGTCAGCGATGGTATGGCAACAGGCTTGGACTGCTTCTCTCAGGTTTTCTGGGGATCGGAACGGAGTTGTTTTTGCTGATGCTTTTCTCAGTGGCGGGTCATCTCGGCTGGTACCTTGGGTTCAATATTGTCGTCATGAATGGAATTCTGGCCGTCTCGATCTTCTATCGCAGAATTCATTTGGCAGGGAAATGGGACACGGAAAAGGCGGATTAAAACGGAGTTTATCTGGAGTTAAATGTGAAAGTGAGATGTGAATGGCATCCACCCGAACGACCACGTTTCGGAAATTCGAAATTCTAATTTCTAAATCACAAACAACTTCTAAATTCTAATGCTCTAAAAACCGGCTTAGGATTTTTGTCTTTAGGATTTGTTTCGTATTTCGATATTTGGATTTTGGATTTATTTTCACTTCTCGCTTCTCACATCTCACTTCTTGCTTCTCACGTCTCGCGACCCTTCACCCATCACCCATCACTTTTTCTTCTTCATCTGCCGATACCGCTTTATTTTCCCCTTGATGGTCGCGATGAGGCCCTCCGGGGAAAAAGGTTTCGTAATGTAATCGTCCACACCGAGTTCCTTCCCAGTGCGTATGAGCACTTCGTCAGTCAATCCGCTTAGAAAAATGAACGGAATCTCATGAAGGCGTTCGATCTCCCTCACTTTTTCGTAGAACGAGAATCCGCCCATGGTAGAGGTTTCGAGGTTAATATCGGACAGGATGAGATCGGGCGTGGTTTTTTGCAGAATCTTGAATGCTTCGTCCGTCGTCGTGACGGGGGTGGTCTGAAATCCTGCGTCCTGAAGTGTATCAGAAATAACTGTCAGCAGTTTCTCGTCGTCGTCGATGATGAGGATCAGCGCCTTCTGGCTTGACGATCGGAACTCCCAGAGCAACGTTGCCTCAATTTGTTCGTGATCCTCTATGTTGATGTTGAACTTCTTGCGTAAATCTGCCAATGAAGAGGCGGACTCAGGCGAGATCGCTCCGGACGACCAAGCCCGGCGAAACGCGTTGGTATAGGCCGCGATCTTGGCATCCCGTTCAAGCCGTGTACGATCCGCCGGAGTGATCATCAAAGAAGCCTGAAGACTCTCAAGCTGCTGTTTTTCTGCGGCATTGGTTGCCCCGTCCGCCCACGCTTCAAACAATACTCCGCGGTAGATCTCAAGCGCTTCATCATAGGCATTGCGGAATTGTCCCGGAGACGGAATATCGTGTTGTGTGTGAATCCCTTTGCTTTTTCTGTCCTCGAGGATCTTCTTCTTCGTTTCATCAAGAATGGACCTCGGGATATTGGGCACCGACGAAGGTCCCGCGGAGGCTTCAGATGCTGCCCTCGCTCTCGCTTCTTCTTCCTTCTTCTGTTTTTCCGCTTCTTCGACGTGGCGCCGCTCTTCTGCTTTTCTCCTCTGTTCTTCCTCGCTCTTTTGTCTCGCTTCCTCTTCTTTTCTTCTCTTTTCTTCCTCCTGTTTCCGCCTTGCTTCCTCTTCTTTCCTTTGTTTCTCTTCTTCGGCTTTTCGCAGCGCCTCTTGGGCGTCCCGTTTCTTCTTCTCTTCCATCATTCCCGCCAAACGCTCTTCGTACGCGAAAACATACACGTTCTTCGGATCGACTTCCTTCGCCTTGTCGATCTGCGCTTTTGCCTCTTCGAGCGACCCTGCTTTCAACAGCTGATCGACCCGCTTGAGGATCTCGCTTACGCTCTTCTTAATATCGTCGCGGGGGGTCAGGTCTGCCATGGGAGAATTCAGCGGGTTGCCACTGCCTTCGGGGTGGTGAAGTTCAGGGCCGTAATCGGCATTTCCAGAATGGCGCCGGTGGCGCTTTCATTTGACAATCGGTCCAGGGAAGACACGACGTACGTCGCAGGACCGGAAAGCGGATCGTCGTCAACGAACGATGTTGCGTTGCGGCGGGTCAACGCAAGGATCCGGAGGACATTGTTCCGGCCGATCTCCTCTCCGGAAAACCGATAGACAACATAGGAAAGCGGCTCGGTCGTGTCCGCGCTCCAGGTCAGCGTGATGCTGGAGGCCGATGCCACCGCGGCAAGATCCGTCGGAGGCATGGGAGGAATGCTGTCCTTCCAGGGCATCGACGGGGGCAGGGACCAATACGGGAATTCATCCACCTGCAGAATCTCCCACGCCTTTTCGAGTCCCCCCGAAGCAAAGAACACAACGCCGGGAAGGCCTTGTTTCCGCACGGCTCGGATCTGCTCCGATATTTCGCTCCATCCGAATTCATCCTGCAAACCGGTGGAAAGGCCTGGAAGGACGGGCCGTTTATTCGCTATTCGATCGTGCCATTGCGCGATCAGCGGAATAAATGGATGGGTGGGATGCGAGCGTTGCCAGTATACCATGGGTACAATAAAGTCGATCTTTTCCCGCTCCATCCAACGATACGGATCCTGATACACGGCGTGATACGACGTCCAACCCGAGCCGTCATACTTGCCGATCACTGCGGCGGAGATCTTCACCCAGGGTTTCATGCCCGTGACGGAATCGTACGCGGCTGAGACAAATTCATTCACCTGCTCGCGTTGCCAGTAATCCCAGGGAAGATGCGACAGATTCGATTCAGCGCTTTCGAAGCGTGTAACGCTCACGGAATCTCGGGAATAACCGCGCGTGGTTGAACGTTCCGGATATCTGATGTAGTCAAAATGAATACCGTCGACGTCATACTTGGCGGCGATCTCTTTGACAACACTGACAATGTGTTCACGGAATGCCGGATTTCCCGGACTGCCCCATACGTAACCACTCTGATTGAAAGACATCGGCGTACCTGAGCTGTCGCAGACGATCCACTCGGGATGCTCCAGGATAATGGGTCTTGGCATAGTTTCCAACGGAAGGTCGGGCCCACGCCAGATGGGGAACGTGTTGACCCAGGCGTGGAGTTCAAGTCCCAAACGATGAGCTTCTTCAACGGCGAATGCAAGCGGATCCCAGCCGGGATCTTTGCCGAGAGAATCGCTGAGCATGGCGGACCAGGGTTCCAGGCTCGAGCGGTAAAAGGCATCGGCATTGCCCCGAACCTGAAAGAACACCATGTTCAACCGTGCCTTTCGTGCCCGCTCAAAGACGTTTCTGATGATCGCTTTGGCCGCATCCGGATTGGCACGGGCAGAATCGACAGCGTATTCAAAGCGTGACATCCAAACGCCCCGAGCTTCGCGTTTGCCGGTAAAAATCTGATTATCGCAGCCCGTATGGAGCAGGAGAGATACAAGGGGGAGGAGATAGAATGAGGAAGACGAGAGTGTGCGGGCGGTCATCCCTCAAGAGATATTATGATGATCTCCTTTGACCTCTGGGCCCTGAGTTTTCACACCCGCCCACCCGTGTTGATCCTTAAAGGTCGGGCGGGGAAAGACACAGAGGAGAAGTAAGAGTTCCACAAAGAAGAACTAAAATTCATACAGGAACTGACGGCATAGTACAGAAGA
The DNA here is from genome assembly GCA_040880975.1 of Bacteroidota bacterium. Taxonomy (GTDB): domain Bacteria; phylum Bacteroidota; class Ignavibacteria; order UBA10030; family UBA10030; genus JBBDYD01. The sequence goes on from JBBEEC010000045.1 coordinate 19,679, forward strand.
GTTGGGGGAAATGCAAGATGGATTGCGGAACGCGGACCGCCTGCCTTGATGTAGAATGCTGACGTGAAGATTGAAAATCCCATCAGGGGAAGGTCAAAAAAACGCAGGCGACGACGATCAAGCCGAAGCCTGCGAGCTTAAACAATTTATCTTGTAAGCGACATCTTCATGACCTTTACAAGCTGTTTTCCGCTTTGACCCGTTGCGGTGACCCGGCAGAAGTAGACTCCGCTTCCAACCGGCCTGCCTGAAGCATCAACGCCTTTCCAAAGCACACGTTGATATCCGGCCTCGTAGTTCCGATCAGCCAATGTAACAACTTCCCTGCCGAGCATATCGGTCACCGTCACAGTCACTGACGATGGCTCTGGAAGGGCAAAACGGATCTCAGTTTCAGGATTGAAGGGATTAGGGTAGTTTTGCATGACAGCAAACTCCTCAGGAATCGCTATCGAGCTTGCCTGTTGGTCAGCAATTCCAAACCACATTTCACCGGAGTTGTAGCCTGTGATGAGCTTGGTCGTAGAAGCCGTATTGCTTTGGGCATCCGTAACTTCAACGCGGAGCGTATACTGATAAGAACCGCCGTCAAAACCGTTCCATGAGAAGCATTCGTTATAGTTGGCTCCTGACGGGGTTCCGTAGCTTCCCGTCCACGTGTAGGAATACGGTGGCGTACCACCCGTGGCACCTGCCGTCCAGGAATAGCAGTTTGGCGGCGTGCCCTTAGGATCGGCATGATAAACCCCTGACGGGCCGGAAATTGTGACACCAAGGGAATCGGGGCCGATACCTCGCGTGTAGAAAAGATGCTCGATGATTTTCTTATGCGCCCCACTGAAGTAGTTTATGTCGGCATTGATAATTGCTTGCCTGTACTGCAAAAAAGAGGACGTTGTGGGAATCCCGAAAAGGCCGTAATAGATAAGATAGTCTGCGACCCAACCGATGCTTTGATGGCTTCGCAGGTCCCATAGGCAGCGTGACCAGAGCTCGCCGCCGACATGCGGCTCATAGATTTGATAAGGATTATAGTACTGAGCCTGCTGATATTGTGAGAAATTAGTAATCCTCGGGCTTGCGATGTTCCGCTGATGGATCGAATACCCATAGCAGGCGTATTCGTTAATCAGTGTCCTTCCTGTGAACGCCGCGGCGAAGTAGTCGGAGTTGCCTTCGTGAATTGCGCCTGTTTGGCTGTAGCCATAGGAGAGATCAGCAACATGATCCGTCACCGCGTGCGTGTACTCGTGCATGATAACCTTTTCTTCTTTGGCGAAGGGTTAACCCCGAGACGCTTTGACCATCACTGAAGCGCAAATGATGGTCACCCAGACTGTAAGATGCGTTTGGAGCGGGGTTACCATATCCGTCCAAGAAGGTTGTATGTGCATGTGCGATGATTTGAGTGAATTCATCGAAACCTATCTCATTCCAGAAACTCCTTCGGAAATTATCAATATGGTAGTAAAGATTCGCCTCGTCGAAGTGGGTGTTGGCCGGAGTGTAGACAAAATGGGAGTCTTCGTCATAGGCCCGTGATGTGGCATCATTATAGACGTCGGCATACGTTCCTTGAATGTATCCCGTTTCTGCCACATTGAAATCAGAAATATATGTGGTGGATGTATCAAGATACGGATGCCGCGGATATACATCGGCATCGGGAACAGGAACTCGCATCGGCAGTTCATTGATCACCGTACTCTGCT
>JBBEEC010000046.1:0-3231 GCA_040880975.1 Bacteroidota bacterium
GTGGAATGATGGCCCAGTTTTCAGGGTTTTTACTCCCAACATTACGAGGAATGTTCAAGTAATGTATAAGAACGACTTTAATGGCACGAGCGCGTTTGGGAAAATGTACTTCATCAGCGACGGCACGATTTCGGGTGGCTCGGTGCCTATCCCGGGTGATGAGGTTAAGCTTACGATTACAGTGCCGGCTAATGGTTTTGAGAAATATTACTTTTATGGCGAAAAACAAAAAGTAGAAGCTTTCACGCCACAAGAGATCGCGGGAAACAAATATGTATTCAACAACAACTGGACCGCTTTTGGTGCTAATCTTGAGGGCAACAAACAGACCCTCATTATATATGAAGACGGTGACGTAACAGCGCACTTTGGGAATAGCACAACTTATACTGTTCAGGTCTCGCTATTCGGAGACGGAGAAACTTTGGATTCCTACCTCAAGGTTGGCGGTGTCGTCACGAACGTGAATGGAACGACAACCGCTCAATACTCCAGTGGCAATGCCATACTGGAAGCTTACCCTTCGCTTGTCTTGTATGGGGTTGTCTATCAGTTTTCGCACTGGAACACAGGAAGCACAAGCACTACGATCACAGCTTCACCGAATTCGTCATACGCGGCGTATTACAACTTCCATTCGGTCAATCCCCCTAGCAGTTTTCGTATAGCCAGCTTGCCCGGAGATCCCGGTATAGTTCTCCGATGGAACGAAATGCTTTCGCCCTACATCACACTCCTGGAGTTATGGAGCAAGACGAAAAACACATCGTATCAACTGCTTGAAACACTGCCAGACTCCGCAACAAGATATGTCGACAGTCGCTATTCCATTTCTACTGTTTCTCAAGAGAATAATATAGGGCTTGAATACCAACTCAAGGCAAAATATGTCAAACCCGCCGTGAGGACGGTTTGGGTGCAAGGCGGACTGTTCGAATGGGTATCGGATGATGGAGTCCTTCCGTTTGAGCGTGCGAAAGAAGAAGAGATGAACGCCATCACTTTGGAGAACGCCCTCGATGCATACCCTAACCCGTTTAATCCGAGCGTCGTTCTTCGCGTGCAATTGAAAGAGGCCGCTCACGTGAGCGTCGTCCTCTACGATATTACCGGAAGGAGGGTAAAACAACCCATGTCGGGCATCTTCGACGCCGGGGCTCATGATTTCACCTGGAACACGCAAGAAGATGGCTACTTACCTTCGGGTGTTTATTTTGCCAAAATGGATCTTGCACCCCTCAGTGGAGGAGTCCCGCAACAGTTTGTCAAGAAGCTGATGTTAAGTAAGTGATTACGGGAAATTGGGTTTGATTGTTCTACTCAACTCCGAGCCTAAAACGCACGTCAATTCATCGGCGTGCGTTTCTTATGAGACTCACATCGCTCAAGCGGAAGTCAAACAAAAAACCCCGTCGACCGACCGGGGTTTCTTGTTGAAGGAGGCAAACTGTTTATCGGGTGAGGATCATCTTCTTGGTCTGAATGTCGCTTCCGGCTTGTAACCGAACCAGGTAAACGCCTGACGGAACCTGGAATCCCTGCCCGTCAGAGCCATTCCAAACCGCTGTATAAGAACCGCTCGCCTTCTGCCCCTCGGCAACTCTCCTGATTTCCCTTCCGGCCATGTCATAAACCGTCAATGTGACTTCACTTTCGCGTTCGATGGTGTAGGGAATTGTTGTCGCGGGATTGAAGGGATTCGGATAATTCTGCCCAAGCGTTGCAGTTTCTACCGGAAGTTGAGACCATTCCAGATCCGTTACCGTCGCGGCGATACTCTGGGCATCAGGGTTTGCGAGGATGACTTTGCTCAGAAGAATTCGTCCGTTTCCGTTTGCCGAGACTTCAACCGTGGCCACAGCTCCCTGTCCCGCGGCAAGCTCGTTTATTCCGGTACGGATCAGCACAACGTTAATCGTCGTCTCATTGACTTTGTGAAACGAAAATTGCCAGTCCTGATTGTTTACGCGAAGGCCGGCGGAGATATTGCCGAGGGAAAGTCCGTCGCCAGACAACGAAAACTGGAGCGCGGCAAGCGGCTGATCGTTTTCGAGGTAAACTTCGGCGGTCTTGTCCGTTGCCTTTCGCACTGACAGGGCGGATTCGGCTCTTACTTGCGGGGGCAGAGTGAACATTCCGGCGAGAACCAAAAGGACTGCTGATCTGTATGTGATTCCTGTTCGCATGCCATACTTCTGGCACGCTGCGTACCGCCAGGACGTAACAATTTGCGGATTTCAATCTTACCATAACACATTGATTTGTAGTCACTTGTGGCTCTGTTGCCCCATCTTATCAATTCTCCCAACAAAAATCGCTTGTAATTTCTACAAAGGCGGGAAGTGGAAGACATCTCAATTGTTCTTTATACTAAAGTCGCACAGATATCCAGGATGCCCATGAAACTCTTCCCCCTTCTCCTTCTTCCGATCTTGGCGTTCTCGCAGACTCCGGTTGCCGACGTTGTTTTCACAAATGGCAAGATCTGGACAGTTGATCCCGCAAAGCCCGTTGCGCAGGCTGTCGCCGTTCAGGGCGACAGGATTGTTGCTGTTGGCACAAACGCAGAGATCCGATCATTGGCCGGTCCGAAAACCCAAGTTATCGACCTTGCCGGCCGGCTCATGCTGCCAGGATTCATCGACAACCACACGCATTTTTCATCAGGCGGATTCCAACTGCAGAGTGTCGACTTGCGGGATGCGGCAAACGAGCGCGAATTTGCGAGACGGATAGCGGAGAGGGCAAAGAAATATCCGAATCGTTGGGTCACGGGAGGGGATTGGGACCATGATAACTGGCCCGGAGGAAACCTTCCGACGAAGGAGCTCATCGACAAAGCCACCCCTGCGACACCGGTGTTCGTGAGCCGGTACGACGGGCACATGGTGCTTGTGAACAGCCACGTACTGAAGCTTGCCGGAATCACGAGGGACACTCCGGACCCGCCCGGCGGCAGCGTCGTCAAGGATGCAAAGACCGGAGAGCCGACCGGTGTTCTGAAGGACGAAGCGATGAGCCTGGTGTATCCGCACATTCCGGACGCTTCCGAGGAGGAATTGGTTGATGCAGTTCGGTTGGCGCTTGGAGAAGCGCGCCGGCTTGGGGTCACGAGTGTACAGGATATATCGTCGTCATCGGATATCAGGGCGTATCAGATCCTTCGGGACAACGGAGAACTGACAGCCCGCTTTTATTGCCGCCTGCCCTTGAGCCAGTGGGAGAGTCTTG
>JBBEEC010000047.1:0-50966 GCA_040880975.1 Bacteroidota bacterium
CTCCGACCTTCCGCCTGCGCCCTACGGGCTTCGGCGGACAGGCCGACCTCCGACCCCCCCCATTTATCATCTAAAATTTAGACTTTGCCATTTCCATCCCCCCCTTGACTTCCACCTCTTAATTCGCTAATTTTGTCGGTTGGTAGCTTGGGCCCTTAGTCCTAAAATCCCCTTCGAACATTTTCAGTACTGTTGCAGTCTTGAGGATCTACGCTCTCCGGACCCCGTCCATGTGCGGGATTCTGAAGGGCGGAACCGTCAGAGAAGGGACTCAGTTCCGGTGTGCAACCGAATTAAGCCCGGGCCCTTAGCTCAGTTGGTTAGAGCAGCGGACTCATAATCCGCTGGTCCCAGGTTCGAGCCCTGGAGGGCCCACTGGTCTCCAGCGAATCCCCCTTTTTCCATGAACTTGAATTTTTGTCCACAGGGGGCGGTAAAATTGACTGGTAGTGGAAATTTCTTCCTCGAACAGGCGTGTACAGGGTGCAATTAACCCAATTTCCGGATGGCACGCGTCTTGAGTAATTAAGTTCGTCTGAAGATTTGTAGCTTTTTTTGAAACCGATGTAATTCACACACAAATACCCAATCAATCTTAAAGAGGAGGTATTATGGGTCAACAGCAGCTTCTGCTTATTATCCTTGGCGTTATCATTGTCGGTATCGCCATTGCAGTCGGTCTGAGCATGTTTACTGCTCAGAGTGTCGGTGCGAATCGTGATGCGATCATCGCCGATATGACCAACCTGGCTGCAAACGCATATCAACATCGCATTCGTCCGACCACAATGGGCGGCGGCGGTGGCGACTACACCACATACGCGATTCCGCCTTCACTGGCCACGAACGAGAACGGCTCTTATGGCCTCGGAACCGTGAATGCAACGAGCATTCAGTTCACCGGGACCTCGTCTCAGTACACGACCGACTCCGTGACAGGCACGTACGGACCGGACGGAAAACTGACCGGATCCTTTACGTTCAGCGGCCCGAACTTCGCCGGAACATAATCAATCCGTCGAATGCAGTATGTTTGCGAAGCACCCCGCCCTCAAAGCGGGGTGTTTTTTTATCTTTAATGATTAAAGCAGAGGAATTTTTTTCTACTTTGATCTATCAACGCTTTCTTGGTAAATTGAACAAATATCGCAGGCCCGGCGGTGGCACAACCGTTGCAACGAAACATCATTCAGACACTGACAATTCCTCCCGATAGGAGGCTGCATGGGTCAACAGCAACTTCTGCTTATCATCCTCGGAGTTATCATCGTCGGCATTGGGATCGCCGTGGGGATTACGATGTTCACGGCGCAGACTGTCGGGTCGCACCAGGATGCGATCATTGCCCACATGACGAACCTGGCTGCCAATTCCTATCAGTACAGGATCAGCCCGACGACCATGGGTGGCGGCGGGGGGGAATATACCGGGTATGTCATTCCGCCTACTCTGGCCAGGAACGAAAACGGCATTTACTCGGTGGTTTCTACAACGGCCTCAAGCATTACCATCACAGGACTTTCCAGGCAATACACGACAGATTCTGTGACGGGTACCTATGGTCCGGACGGCAAGCTCACAGGCTTCTTCACATTCAGCGGCCCCAATTTTGCAGGTACATAGCTCCGGGATTCTGTCATCTTGCGCAACGGGGCAAGTGAACGGGAAACCATCCCTTACGTCATCCTCTCCCTTCAGCGACCATCCAAATTCGTTGTCCCGCAACGTCTTGACACAGTATTAGAAAAAGTGTATTATCCAACGATAGTATTCCGGGGATTCTTGGATTCCTTGGGAAAAGGAGAGCATGCCAGAATACCGCATTGAAGGCACTACGCCATCGGGAAAGGCCGTTGCCGGTGTTATCTCGGCCGACAACAGAAAATCCGCCAAGCAACGGGCGGAGGAGATGGGCCGGGAAAAACGGTTCAAGGTCACCGGCATCCATGAACGGGTGACCTGGCTTTACCGGGTGAAGAAGGGGAAGGAGAAGCCGGTCGACGGCGAGCAAAAAGCTTATACGAAAGCTGAAGTCCGCAGTGCCCTGGAGAAAATGGGTTTCGAAGTGATGTATGTGCGGAAGAAACTCTTCGGAACCAAACAATCCCCCGCCCCCGCAGTCGATGTCATAACCTTCGTGCGCGTCAGTGCCGACTTGATGCGCCAGAAACTGCCCTTCAACGAAGTACTTCAACTGCTTGTCAATGACATTGCCAATGCGGGCTTGCGCGAGGCGGTCAAAGAGATCAACGCGGAGCTGAAGCAGGGGAAAGACAGCGAAAAGGTCTTCCTGAAACAATCGATCGTTTTTGGCAAGTTCACGGCGAATATGCTCGGCCTCGCTTCCAAAAGCGGCAACATGGCCGAGATCTACGACAGCACGGCGAAGTTCCTCGAGCGCAACGCGGAATTCAAGCGCAATCTCAAATCGGCGCTCATCATGCCGATTGTCACCCTGTTCGTCCTCATGCTCGCTGTGCTCTTCTACATCGGCTATATCTTCCCGGCGACCGCAGAAGCGTTCGAGAAGATGAAGATCGATCTGCCCCCCATGACCAAAGCATCGCTGGCATTCAGCCGATGGATCACCGGGAACATCTGGCTGCTCATGGCGGCGTTCGGGATTCCCGCCTTTCTGGTGTGGCGCTTCCTTTCCACGGATCGCGGTCAATTCCTCGTCGACAAATATATCATCAACATCCCCGTCATCGGCAATCTGCTTCATAAGACGGCCATCGAGATCTTTTGCCGTGTGTTTTATGCTCTGTACAGCGGATCGGGCGAGAATATCGACGTCATCCGGATGTCTGCCGAAGCATGCGGCAACAAGTACATGGAAGCCCAGATTAAAACCATCGCGATCCCCCTCATGATCGAAAAAGGCAAGGGCCTGGTCGAAGCATTTGAGGCAACGAATGTGTTTACGAAAACGGCGCTATCACGGTTTGCATCCGGCGCCGAAACCGGTACGGTGAAACACACGGCCCTTCAGCTTGCAGAATATTACGAGAAGGAAACGACCTACCGCCTCAGAAACGCCATCGAAGTTATTCAGGTGGTGATATCGATGATCATCATGGTGGTGCTTATGGCCCTGACGATCGTTTCGTCTGAAACAGCCACAGTGCGTCCCAAGCCGCCGGGGACGTTTATGGAATACTTGAATTGGTTCGGGTTGTGACGCATAAAAGGAAAACAGAAAAGAACAAAAAGAAATAAAACAAAAAATAGAAAATTGAAATGGGGGGGTATGGCAAGGATCTTCGATTTTCTAGAACGCTGCAAGCAGTTTGCAAAGGATGTGTTTGCGTTGTTACAGAGGGTTCCGATGCGGGGTCAGAACATACGACTCTCCGACCAATTATACAGGTGCGCGCCATCGGTCGGTGCAAACTACAATGAGGCTGCCGATAGCCTTGGGAAAGCGGGACCGACTCATGAAACTTCGAACGTCTCGCCGAGAGGCAGGTGAGAGCAAGTTTTTCCTGGACCTTCTGTATTGTCCGGAGGACCTGATCGAGGAGCGTGGCCGATTGAGTCAAGAGGCTGTAGAATTGACCAACATCCTGAGCTCGATGATTGTGAAAGCCGGCGGAAAACGAGGCGAATGATTTGGCCAACTTTCTTTTTGCTTTTTTTGTTTTATTTCTGTTTGTTTTTTGCAGTTTTCGGTTTTGGTTAATGAAACCCTTACCGTCAGGATCTAATACCCTATGCCCGAAATAGATATAACTGATAAAATCGGATATACACTTCTGAAGAAGGGTATTATCGATTTCGAGACTCTGGAAAAGTCCCTCAAAATGAAGGACTCCGATGAGAACAAGAAGAATCGAAAAAATCTCGGTCAGATCCTTGTCTCGGAATTCGGCGCCGATCATGATGCGGTGTTTCGCGAAGTGGCGAACCTCTACGCCTTCCGCGAGATCTACCTGAACGACGAGAAAACTGATGAGGCCAGGATCGCGTTCGTGAAGAAGTTTGTCGATGCCCTTCCGGATCAGCAGCGGGACATGATGATCCAGGCGAAAATGCTTCCGTTCAGGTACGACGAGCGGCAAACCGATAAGCTGATCATCATTGCCGCCGATCCGACCGATAAGAACCTCCCGGTGGTAGCACGAAGTTTTAATGTCAAAAAGTACGAGATTTGCTACGTTCGGCTGAAGGACCTCCAGGGCCTGCTGGAGAAAGTGGCGCCCGCCCAGAACGAGTTTCTGAAGTTATTGAACGAGAACGACATCTCCGTTGAGGAAGGAGCCGGCGGAGGCGAAGGGGAGGTCGACGAAGATGCTCTGCAGGCCGAGATCACGAAATCGGCGCTGGTGAATCTCTTCGAAGGATGCCTTGTGGAAGCCGTCCGCAGGGGCGTCAGCGACGTGCATATCGTCGCGGCAGAGGGGAACCGGACCAACTTCATGTTCCGCGTGGACGGAAATCTGCAGGTCTGGCATGCACAGGACAACACGATGCCGGAAGCCGTGCTCGCTGTTGTCAAGGACCGAACGAAGAACGTGGACCGGTTCGAGCGCGAAATGTCCCAGGACGGCTTTGTGCAGCGCGTGATCGACGGACACCAGCTCCGGTTCCGCGTTTCCATCATGCCGATCGTGACCACGGAATTCAAACACAAGTTCGAGAGTATCGTTATCCGTGTTCTGGATGACCGGAAGGTCATCACGGATCTGAACAAGCTTGGCTTGCAAGGCCCTGCGAAGGACTTCTTCTACAAAGCCATCGGCAAGCCGCAGGGCATCGTTATTCTCACAGGCCCGACAGGTTCCGGAAAATCCACAACCCTGATTGCAGCCCTGTATCAGGTCATCGACCCTACGGTGAACGTGCTCACGGTCGAAGAGCCGGTGGAGTACATCATCAAGGGAGCCCGGCAGTTGAAGATCGGTCCGAAGATGGGCTTTGAGCAGGCCATCCGCGGTATTCTGCGTCATGATCCGGATATCGTGCTCGTCGGTGAAATGCGGGATAAGATCACGGCGGAAACCGCCATCAAGCTTGCCAACACGGGTCACCTGGTGTTCTCCACATTGCATACGAACGACGCGCCCAGCGCCGTTGCCCGTTTGTACAAAATGGGCATCGAGCCGTTCCTGATCGCCTATGCCATCAACATTATCGTGGCCCAACGCCTGATCCGCACGCTCTGCAAGGTCTGCAAGCGCCCCATTCCGGATTCAGAGAAAGATAGCCTTTTGAAATTCGGGTTTTCGCAAGAGGACCTGACGCAACACACGTTCTATGAGGCTGTCGGCTGCGATAAATGCGGCGGTGGATACAAAGGCCGGGCAGCCATTCACGAGGCGCTCTTTTTTAGCAAAGCGATCAAGGATATTGTATTGAATGCAGGCGAGAAGGTGGACGAGAATGCCATCCGCGATCAGGCGTCCAAGGATGGAATGTGGACTCTGCGCCGGTCCGGCATGGAACGGATGAAGGAAGGTTCGACGACCCTGGAAGAGGTTGTGTCGACGACGGTGGAAGAGGAATAGAAGAAGGTTTCCTTCATCATCGGGATTCCCGATTTCTTCAAAGGATTCACTCTTGAGAAATCGGGAATCTGACAAGATGAAGGGAACCTTCAAGCATGCAAACAAAAAAGGCTTCCCGCGAGGGAAGCCTTTTTGCTTTACAATCCAACAGGTTAAACTCCCGGAATCTTCCGGAGGAATCCGAGGTAGATTCCGGGAGTTTTACTTTGTTGGTCACTCATACCACTCAATGATCCTGTACGCCAGCAGTTTCTTGATCCATCGCGCCTGCTCAAGCGCCTCGCTGCTGTAATTCATGCTAACGTTGCCCTTCATCTGGAAGGAGCTGTTCGGTCCGCCCGACATGATGAGAGCCCCGTAGATTTCCGGCGTTCCGACGGAAGCCGATACTCTGATCTGGCTTTGATCGCCATAGGCAATCACCAGGCCGTGCCATTTGAACGTGCCGGCCAGGTTGAGGTCGCCGTGAACAACCAGGATGCCCCACCCTTCGCAGTTTCCCGCAAATTTGACGCTCACCGTTGTGTCGGGTGTGTAGCAGACGACGATCTTGGGATCGTCAGGAGACCCCCATGTAATGTTTTCTGTGATCGGAGAATCCGCCTGCGTGTAGCGATAATCGTAGTTGTTGAGGTATTCCTGCACATAATCAAGAGGATCAGACGTTGTAGTATCTACCGCCACTTTCGGAGATCCTGTGATCCCGCCCGATCCGCCGTTATTCATCACAGTCGTCGAATCGTCAGCGGTCATAACGGCGACTCCCGGTAATCCCGGATCACCAGTCAACGTGCCATCGGAGGTGTGGTCCCGCCCGTCGATGTTGGCTGAACCCTGCATTTTGAAATCGACCGGCTTTGCCCGAATACCGACCGCGGATGTCGGAACAGGGAACGGCTTCGAGTATCGATAAAGTTTCAGTCTCATGTGGTACGATGAGTCCTCGAATTCAGAAAACGCGTCCATGTAGATCGTATCGACCGATCCGACGGTATCCACGAGCGTATAGAACTCGCCGCCGTTGAATTCACCCTCAAGGCGGCCTGTGAGGCCGAGCCCACGGTCGATCGCTCGGAGCCGTGCATGCACGGCTGTGCGGGCGAGGTTACGCGCCGAGGCGTATTTGTGGTATCCTACCTGATACTCGGTCGCCTGGTTGCCCGAGTTTCTCAGATTGATCCCGATGACGGCAAACGCCGCTCCGAGTCCGAGTACTAAGAGTAATGCGGTCCTACCCATGATGTGCCTCTTTAGAGAATGTGTTTTCCTAAAAAAAGTAATAGGTGATATGTAATATGTGATATGATGTTAGGCGCGTGACAACATTTCACCTATCACCTATCACATATCACCGCCTGTTCCTCAATAGCTAAGCCCCATATTCCTCGGATAAATCAACTTCTGCCAGGTGATCGAATAATACGTCGTATCAATGGCACTGCCCGCAGGTTCGCGGCCTTCGATGATGAACGTGACCCAGATGGCGTAGATCTTCGGCAGAGAATCCGCTACAACCGGCGTGGCGAGTTTCGTGTAGTTCATATTGTAGTAACGGATGTTAAAATGTGTCAGACCCCAAAGCTGTTCGATCGTGCTTGCGGCGTCTTTCCGGTAAATGGGGAAATCCAGAGGGTTGGGCGTTGTCCTGGCGTCCGACGTATCGCCGATCCAATACTCGATCTCGCTGACCGAGCCGTTATTCAGAAAATCCGCCTTGAATTTCAGGTGTGTCGAATCTGCGATTGAGATCTTGTTTGTGGCCGCCTTGAACCCAACCTTCGTGACGTCCATTTCGAGCTGGCGGGCAAAGGCGACGGCGTTATGCTGAGTGATCTGCGTGAACGAGTTGGCATACATGGCGGTGTTCAGCCCGGTCTGCACCCGGCCCACGGTGATAATAAGGATTCCGAAGAGCACCACGGAACCGACGATATCGAGCATATTTGACATGGGTGAACCTCAGTTAGAAAACTCGAAATACTTTAGAAAAACTCGAAATACCAATATCTAAATTCTAAACAAGCACTAAATTCTCGCATCAAAACATCCATCAACTGACTTCTGATTTCTGACTTCTGACTTCTGATTTCTGACTTCTGATTTCTGATTTCTGACTTCTGATTTCTGACTTCTGATTTCTGACCTCTGACTTCTGATCTCTGACTTCTGTCTTCTAAAAATACCTCCGATACACCGCAAAATCCTTCATAACGATCGGAATAATATTCCCGGATGCGTCTTTGGCCATGTTATTGTTGTAAACGTAAACGTTGATGCGTTTGTAGAAGGTCTGGGTGCTACTCGCAACATCGGGGTCGTCTTCGAGAACGTAATCGATCGAATCGATGACAATAAAGACCCAGCCGAGGTTGTTCGTGATCTTTCGGGCATATTTGTGGTAGTCATCTACATCGTCGAATTTTGTCAGGGATGCGAAGGTCACATCGTAGCCGTCCACCTTTGGAACGGCCTCTCCAAAATTGGGCCCGAAACTTCCGGCCAATGTCATGTCGCTGTAATTGTAAATCTTGGTTGTGATTGCCTTCTCATCAAACCACTTGGTAAGAATCTCATCTAGCATGCTTTGGGCAAAGGCATGAGCGTTCATCGCCATCTCAGATTCGAGACTCAACGACATTGTGTTTATTATCGTCCCGTTGATGCTTAAAGCGAGAGTTGCCAGCATTGCAAAAGCCCCGATTACAAGCATCATTTGTCCAGTGTTCATTTTTGTTTCCTCGGCATTTTTAGAGGGCAACCTAGGCCCACACAGTTTATAGGTTAGTGAAAACGTGATGGAATGTCAAACTGCCCAAATGATGCAGCGCACAACAATATAGTCGGCAATCGAGCTAATTATATCAGCTTTTGTCCCAGATTTTGTTAAGGCAAGGGTCAATTGTTGACTTTTGCTCACAACATTATTAATATGCTGTGAACCTCTAATGGAGAACCCTACTAATGCGAAAGTTCGGGTCTATTTTTTTTGTTTCGATTGCCCTCTATTGGTCATCGGGGGTACTGAATGGCCAAACGTTGAATGAGAACTTTGATTATCCTGCAGGTACCAATCTCGATGGGGAGGGGGCATGGCTTGAAAACAATACTGGAGATACCATAAAGGTTGAAAGTGGTAGCCTCACTTATACGGGATATGCTTCAGTGACAGGGAATAAAGCAAGGCTGAATGCATCAGGTCAGAGTGTAATAAATGTCTTTGGAGCACAATTGGCCACATCGACATACCTATCTTTCTTGGTAAACGTTAACTCAACTGGAACGAGTACATCGGTCGGCAAAGAGTTTATTCAGTTTTGGTACGATATCGGCAGATCAAACACGCTATTTTGCCGAGTTCTTATAAAGAAAGATGAGAGCGGGAATCTGGCGTTCGGAGTCGAAATGAACGCTCTCAGTTCAATTGAAGGTTATACAGGTTATTCGTACTCAACCGGGACCACATACCTTTTCGTCGTCAAATACGAGTTCAATTCACTGAGTGGGACTGATGATCTGGTTAAACTATGGATTTTCAGCGATCCAACCCTTCCCGCGAGTGAAGGAGAAGCAGGGACCCCGGTGGCTACTTCAGAGGATCCTGGAACGAACACTGACGCAATTAGCCTTGATGGATTAGAAATCCTATCTAACTTATCCGACTTGTATATCGACGGGATAAGAGTTGCGAACTCATGGTCCGACGCCCCTCTGCCCGTCCAACTCACCAATTTTGCTGCAACATCCAGCCGTTTCGGTGTTGATCTGCAATGGTCCACTGCAACCGAGATCAACAACTATGGCTTTGATATAGAACGCCGCTCAGTTGGATCGGAGGATTCTTGGTCAACAGTTGGCTTTGTTCAGGGTGCAGGCACCTCTACGTCAGCACGTGATTATTCGTACACAGATTCCAACGTCGAACCAGGCCGCTACGCTTACCGCATCAAGCAGATTGATATGAGCGGCGCGTTCACGTACTACTCGGCGGCCGAAGTGGAAGTAGGCCTCGGTCCGAAGGAACTGGCTCTCGAGCCGAATTATCCGAATCCGTTCAATCCATCCACCAACATCACGTTCACCGTACCGGTTGACGGGCGTGCGGCGTTGAAGGTTTACAACATGCTCGGACAGGAAGTGGCGATCCTCTTTGACGAGGAAGCCGTTGCCGGACGTGTCTATCAAAAAACTTTCGACGCTTCATCCTTGCCTACGGGCGTTTACGTGTCGCGCCTCGAGTTCGGCGGACAGTCGGTGATGCGGAAGATGCTTTTTGTTAAGTAAAGAGTGATGGGTGAAGGGTAAACAGTAGTGAGTAGTAGGCAGTAAGCAGTGAAATGTAAAGCAAAGAGGCTTCCGTCGCGGGAAGCCTCTTTTGCTTAAGCTGATGAAAGTAACATCTCACATCTCGTTTCACCCCTTAATACTTCCCCACTCTTCACCCTTCACCCTTTACCCTTTACCGTTTTCCGCGATTTTTCGCGGTTTTCGAGGGGAATGTGACTCCCTTCACTCCTAGGCGCTTGAAATCATTAGGAAAGCAGGATTGTTTGAATTTTTTCCTTTAAGGGATTTGCATTTTCGTTTGTAGTTTAGTATTATCGTGCTCATCTGGAGTGTTCCGGCTCCAAACTTGAAGGATTCTCTCACGGAACTGGAGGTTGTAATGGCTGTACAAGCACCAAATCCCCAGGGTCAACCCGCGCCAGCGGCCCCAAAACCTGCCCAACCGCACGTTGCGCAGGCGGTCGATTCGTCTCCTCTCATTCAGGAAGCGGTCAAAATCCTGAAGGATGCGGCCGGGCAGCTGCCAAAAACCGTTCAGGGGCTCGAACGGCAGATGATGATCGGGGATATCATCGGCAGAATGGACGAGGCGGTCAAGGAAAAGCTCCGTAATTGCATGAATCACTTCCTCTCGAAGATGTTCACGAACGGCGCTTCGGACATCGATATGGGAGGTTACGGTTCGCAGGGCTTTGTGTGGTACAGAGTGTTCGGAAACAAAAAGCCGGATCCGACCCTCGGAAAATATTCGCCCGACGAGATGAACATTCTGGTGCAAAGTGTCATCGGAGACCGCCAGCGCAGTTTTCTCTACGAAAACCGCAATCTGGATTTCTCCCACATGCTCTTTCTGCCCGACGGGGAGTTCCGGCGGTTCCGCGCCGATGCCTATTTCGACCTTGACCAGCTCGCACTCAACATGCGGGCGATCAACAACACTGTCCGCCCCATCAAGTTGATGGAACTTCATCCCAACGTATTAAAGGTTCTGAGTCTCGCCCATACGAAAGAAGGCATGTGTCTCGTCACCGGAATCACGGGATCCGGCAAGAGCTCGAGCCTCGATTCGATCATCGACGCGAACAACCACACGGTGGACGGCCACATTGTGATCATCGCGTCGCCGATCGAGTATGTGCATAAATCGGACCGCTGCATCATCCGCCACCGCGAAGTGGGCCGCGATGTGCTGTCCTTCAAAGAAGGCGCTATTCAGGCACTGCGGCAGGATCCCGACATCATCATGATCGGCGAGCTTCGCGATCCCGAGACCATTCTCACGGCATTGGAGATCACGGACTCGGGTCATAAAGTATTTTCAACACTGCACACGGCTTCGGCGGTGGAGAGTATCGACAGGATCATCGGTGAAACTCCGCCGGTGGAACAGGAACGAGTCCGCAACCGTCTCGGCGACACGCTGCGTTGCGTCATCTCGCAGAAGCTGGTTCCGAGCCTCGACGGCAAGCGCGTGCTGGCTCGAGAAGTACTGCTTGGCGTGCCGTCTGTTCGCGCGGCCATTAAGAACAACAATACGAGTGAAATCTACCAGATGATCTCGGAAGGTGGGGAGCTGGGGATGACCACGATGGAGATGGACCTGAAGAGGCTGTATCTGGCAAAGAAGATTTCGCTCGAGAACGCCATCAATTATTCGAACAATAAGCGTCGCGTTCAGCAGATCCTCCAGGTTCAGGGCGGCGGCGAGGGAACGGCATGAGCGACATCCTATCACGAATGAAGGTAAAACCGTAAATGGCCTACGAGCCCGGCCAAGGCAAAACAGCGGTAGCGCTGTTTGTTGACGGCCTTGAACTCAAGTATGTCCAGCTGGCGTTGAGAGGCGGTACTGTCCAGCTCAGGGACTTCAAATCGGTTTCGCTTGTTCAGAAGTTTGAAGAGAAGGCCATGGCAGCGGGGGCTCCTGCAGAGGAAGGCGGCTTTGGCGATCTGGCTGGCGATACATTTGCCGCTCCGCCGCCGACAGAAACAGCAGGGGAAGAAGCGACCACAAACTCTTCAGTGTTGCTGAGCGTTCTCGGCGACATTCAAGCTGCACGATACGACCTTTCGTTCGCGCTCAGCGAACCCGCCGTTACCTATCACGAATTCGAAAACGACTTCGGGCTTAAAGGCCTCAAGCTGAAAAAGCAGCTGGTAGCGGAACTTTCGGCCATGAGGGCGGCTCCTCCGCCGATCGACGGGATCGATACTATTCCGACTGCCCCCGGGGGATTGCTCTCGGTTGTTCGCGAAGACGGACTGAAGTTGTACGATCTGCTTGTCGAGATCAAGCCATTCCTTGGCAAGCGGATCCCCAACCTGCGCCTTATCGACAGCGCCGACATCTCTCTGATGAACTTTGTTCGTGCGAGCTATCAGCTGCAGGACGAAGAGATCACGGTGATCGCCTACATCGGCAACGAATTCACCCGGCTCATCTTTATGCAGGGGAACAATTACCTGCATTTCGCCCCCGTGATCAGCGAGGGGTACAACTCCCCGAACATCGAAAATACGCTGTATAGCCGCATTTTGCTCGAGCAGGACAACATCGCCCTTTCCAGGATCGATCGTATCCTTCTCGCCGGCGACGGGCACAAGGTGAACTTGCGGGAAGCCCTGGCGCCCCAGTTCGCGAGCGCGGCAGTCGAGTACTTCACCTCGGCCGAATTGGATCTGAGCGCATTTGAGGGGCAGGCGATCGGCGAGGCCCTTTCAGAGTATGCGATTCCCATCGCCACGGCCTGGCGCAGTCTCCAGCCCGGGCACACCGGCTTTTACGAACTTAATCTCATCCCGAATTCGATCCTCGAAGAACAAAAGGCCTTCAAACTTGCCTGGCACGGGTGGCTGCTGGCGGGGTTGACCATGTTCTCGATCGTCTTCTTCTATACCTCGATCATTTCAAGGAATCAGGAGATCAGGGCGGCACAGGAACTGCTGCGCAGGAGGCAGACCGAATTCCGGGATCTTGAGGTGCTCCGCCAGCAGCGCGACACGCTTGTGCGCGGTATCGCCCGGTTTTCCACCGCTGCGTCCGTGTATGACTCCATTGCGCCGGGAGGCGACCGGTGGAGCAGGATCCTCCATTATATCTCCAACAGCGTTGACGACTTGAATTCGCTGTGGGTGTACCAGATCACGCAGGACGCGAACAACCCGCGGACCCTTGTGGTCAGCGGACGCTCGATCTACCGCACGCGGATCCCCCGGCTCGCAAGTCTGTTTGAGAAGGCTACGCTGAAGGCGGTGCGCACAACCACGATACGGGAGAAGATTGTGTACGAATTCGATCTCCAGGTGGATCAAATTGACAGGGCGGACTTCCGTTTGCCGCCCACACCCGTACCCGGAAGGTGAGGCAGGCCCATGTCATTTAAACTGCGCAATACGATTGTTCTCGGTGTCTTCTTCCTCCTGGTTTCAGGAGGCGGATTTGTGTACTGGTTTTTCATTCAGCCCAAGCAGCTCGACTCCGCCGTCGCGAACATCCGCCGGCTGGAGCGGGAGCTCCAGGAGCTTCCGGCGCTGATCGAGCAGGTGAAGCTGCTCACGAGCCAGTATCACGACCTGAAACGCAAATACGACTCCCGCAGCAAGGAGATCCCGGTCACCGACATCACGTCACAGACCTACGCGTACATGAGCCGCGGTATTGACGAGGCGGGATTCCTGCGTTTCAACATGACGTATGCGGGCGCGAGGGAATTCGCAAACTGGGGCATCAACAGTTATCTCCTCCAGGACGGCGAAGCGACATTCAGCAATTTGTACAAGTTTGTGTATTACCTGGAAAACGGGAAGCGGCTGTACAAGATCAACTCGTTGAACCTCATTCAACAGGAACTGGTGGATCAGGAAAAAGGAGAGACGAAGAAGTGGATCGCCTTCTCAATGGAACTGCACGCGTACTACACAAAGATCCCCGAACTTTCCACGTCACTTGCCGCGAAGGCTCTCGGACTGGTCCGTGCGCCGTTTGATCCGTTCAATCCCATCATTCTCCAGGCGATCTCTCAAACGTCCCCGGTCGGCGTGATCAACGCGGACAACGTGGATGTGAAAGCAGTTCTTCCGGGCAAGGCATTCATCCTCTTCCAGAATGAACTGCAGGTGCTCCATCTTGGCGACCGCGTGTGGCGCGGATACGTCAGCAAGATCGTTCCTCAGGAGAGCAAAGTGATCTTCACTCTCGACGAAGGCGGGATCATTCGAAGGGTCGAGAAACAAATCCAGTTTGGCGATAACCAAAAGAGGTAACTATGAACGTACGACAATTGGCGGTCATGATCTGTCTTCTCCTGCTCGGCATGCAGGCAGGTGCTCAGGTGAAAGACGAAATGATGCTGAAGAGAGCAGATCGCGGCAAAGTCGGAATCAATCCGGACGAGATCGTTTCGTTCAAGAGCGACGTTGATGTGTCACAGGCGCTTTTGTCGCTGAGCGAGATGTCGGTGAAATTTCTGAAGAAGCCGATCGCCTTCGATCCGAAGTACTTTGAAGGGAGAAAGATCGGTGTCGATATCATTGAAATGCCATGGAGGACGGCGCTGGAGACGATCCTGAGAACCAACGGACTCTGGTACCAGGAACAAGCCACATACTTCCAGCTTGTTGCCCCTCAAGGGACGATCCCGTCCGCGACAACGACGACCACCACTGATCCGACCGGCACGCAGCCTCTCACCCAACAACCGTTCAGCCAGATGCCCTTTGGGGGCGGTATGGAGGGTGATTCCCTTGCCAGGCAACGGGAAGTGACGATCTCGGCGATCTTTCTCGAAATCAATACATCTGCATTGCGTGAATCGGGTATCAATTTCTCGATATTCCGCTCCAGTGCAACTGATGGAAACCTCGGTGTTACTTTCGTTGGAGCCGACAGGGTCAGCAGCAATATTTTCGGCATCACGGCAAGCACAGCGCCCGGTCAGTTGGACGTGGACATTGCCGGCGCATTGAGGATCTTCGAATCGAACTCGCTTGGTGAAATTATTGCACGGCCCCAGGTGACGGTTCGTTCAGGTCAAAAGGGGCGCGTGCAGGTTGGTGAGGATTTTTCGGTCAAACAGCGGACGATCTCGGGCGATGTTACGGAAACGTTTGTGAGCACCGGGACGATCCTCGAAGTGACGCCGACCATTTTTGAGTATAACGGAATGAAGTTCGTGGATATTGCGCTGACAGTGGAACGCAGCTCCCTCGTCGATATCGCGACGTCCCGGATCAACAAAACGAAGGCTGAGAGCAAGCTCCTCCTTTTGGATGGGGAAGAGAGCTATGTCGGCGGGTTGTTCCTGAATGAAGAATCCGTTGTTCGGGAAGGTATCCCCCTTCTGAAGGACCTTCCGTGGTGGGTGTTTGGCCTGCGCTACATTTTCGGATACGATCGAAATCAGATCACGAAGAAAGAGCTGATCGTGCTGTTGCGGGCGGAATTGGTGCCCCCGCTTGAAGAGCGCGTGACCCAAAAAGCCCGTGATCTTATGGACGAACGGCTGAAAGAAGGCCGGAGCGACATGCGAAAGAAGACTCAGAACAAGGATTGACGTTCGTCACGAACGATGTTCTGAATATACGGCAGATTGAGTGATTACGAATTGTCATGAGGGAAATGTCATGAGATCAATGTGGAAATCGATATCGGCGGTGGTTCTTGTCGCCCTGTTTCTGAGTTGTAAGAGCGACGCACCGACGGGCCCGGGAGCGAACTCCGCCGTCATGAGCGGGCAAGTGACGCAGGCAGGGGCCGGGACGGCCATAGCAGGCGCCACCGTGGCACTTGTGTATCAGGGCCAGGGCTTCAGCGCCGCGACGGATGCAACCGGGAATTATTCGATCACCATAGGCCTGGCGGACACGCTTCCCGCAACGGTGCCGGTGACCATCAGTGCGGGCGGATATCAAACCGCGACACAGAATGCAATCCTGACGCCCAATCAAACGACGACCGCGAATTTTCAATTATCGCTGAACACGACGCCGGTCCCTCCTCCGCCTCCCGGCGGCGGATATGCGAACACGATTGCGTTTGTCGGAGTGACAACCACGGACCTTGCAGTGTACGGAGTTGGCGGGACTGAAAGCGCTGTGGTTACGTTTGAGGCTCGTGATTCACTCGGGTCTCCCATCCTTCCGGCTCGAGCAGATACCATCACGTTCTCCATAAGCGGTGTTCCTGTCGGCGGCGGTGCCTATATCACGCCGACCTCAGGGCTTACGAACACGGCTGCCCGCGTCAGCACCGTAATTCAAAGTGGATCAGTCGCAGGGGCAATTCAGGTTGAGGCAAGCCTTCGCAGGGATACGGATGGACTGATTGTCAGATCAACGCCGGTAAGATTGTTGATCCATGGAGGATTACCCGATCAAGCTCATTTTTCGGTTGGTGCGAATCCAATCAACGTCCCATTGGGATGGATCAAATTTGGACAAACAAGTACAATAACCGCCCTCGTCGGTGATAGATATGGCAACCCTGTTCGTCCCGGAACTGCGGTTTATTTTGGAAATCCAACTCAGGGAGTTGTTACAACTCTCACCGGTTACACGGATCTTAGCGGATTTGCTTCAGGAATTCTTCAGTCAGGTAATCCCTATGCAGCAAACGGGCGTGGGTTTGCTTACGCCGAGACCATTGGCGAGAACGGTGTCCGAGTGAGGGATAGTGTTGCAGTTATCTTTACTGGCGAACCGATTATTTCAAATCTGACTGCCGTCGGGCCATTCGTTGTTGATAACACGACATCGGTAACCGTGACGTTCACAGTTGCGGACATAAACGGAAACCCAATGCCGGCCGGCACGGGTATCAGTGCCACAGTTGAGGGGACCGGATCCGCGGTTGTTTCGAAGGTTTCTCCAACAGGTACTCTTGGCGACGTCATTTCAACGTTTTGGACTAATTTCAGTGTGACAGTTTCGAAGAACCTCCAGGCCTCTCCTGCTACACCCGGCCCGATTACGCTAACGATCACTGCCGCAGGTTCGGGCATTGAGGCATCGGCGAGTATCCAAGGAACTGTGAATTAAGAACTGGGAAATATCAGTTGGTTTGTAAAGAGCCATCCTCGCGGATGGCTTTTTTTTGAGCGGAGGGCTACAACGCGTGGTTGATGGTGAACTCATCCCCGCCTGCGGGCCGAACCGCTGCCCTTCGGCGGGCAGGCCTGGCCCTTCTCTTATGAAGAGAAGGGGGTGTAGAACTTGTCTTAGTGATCCTTCCTTTTCCGTTCAATCGTCCGCTTCCGTGTCACATTCACAAAGTAATAGAACACAGAAAAGCGGATCAGACGCCTGCCTGCCGGAGTGCCCGCCTGAACGACGTAGTCGGGCAGGCCTCCGGCACGCAGGCAGGGATTTTCACGGATAACCAATTCCACCTATCCGAGACAAGGAACCAAAAACAATCATAGAATCACCAATCCGCGCCAAAAAGCGCGGCGCCCGCCCGAACGACAAACGCGCCCTTCATTCGGTCGGGCGGGGGCAGGCGTTCCTTTTCCGTTCAATCGTTTCCGCTTTTCCCGCAACTTTTTGAAATGAAGAAAGAGCGGGATGCCGTACAGCGGCACCGAATCCCGCCCTTGAGCGGAATCTCCCGCTTTTGGATCCCGCCATCGAAGCGGGATCCTGAGAGGCGGGACTTGAAGGCGGGACTTCTTCCGTGCCTGCACGCCCGCCTGCACTTTCGTTTCGGCGGGCAAGCCGAAGTGATCATCGGTTTCGGCTCGCCCACCGTAGCCGTTTTTCAGGCGAAGGTGGGCACGCAGGCGTGTCCCATATCAGAGGGATTTCGAACATCAAAGAACCGATTTCTGAAACGCCTTCAAAGTTCGTTCGAGATCTTTCTCCGTGTGGGCAAATGAAATGAATGCTGCTTCGAATTGAGAGGGAGGAAGGTAGATGCCCTTATCAAGCATCGCGTTGAAATAGGTCGTGAATGCTTTTGTGTCTGAAGTCTTTGCAGTATTGTAGTCCGTTACGTCCCT
Source organism: Bacteroidota bacterium (assembly GCA_040880975.1). Lineage (GTDB taxonomy): Bacteria > Bacteroidota > Ignavibacteria > UBA10030 > UBA10030 > JBBDYD01. The sequence goes on from JBBEEC010000047.1 coordinate 17,786, forward strand.
TTCCGTAAAGAAAAGCGTGAACATCGATCCCACTCGGTTAATCCTGCTGGGCCGGCCGATGGATGCAAGGTGTGCCTTCATTTCTGATTCCAGAATCTCTCCCAACCGATCCAATTTCTTATAGAGTCCTTTTCCGCTCTTTACGAGTTTCAGCATTTCCAAGCCTGCCGCCATGGCCAGCGGATTGCCTGAGAGAGTCCCGGCCTGGTATACGGGGCCGCTCGGCGCAACCATGCTCATGATATTCCGCCGTCCGCCATAGGCACCCACCGGCAATCCCCCGCCAATGATCTTTCCGAGTGTCGTCAGGTCCGGTTTGATACCATACAGCTCCTGCGCTCCACCCGGAGCCACCCGAAAACCGGTCATTACTTCGTCGAAGATCAGAATGATCTCTTCCTTGATGCAGAGGTCCCGCAGCGACTGAAGAAATCCCGCCTGGGGTGGAATGCATCCCATGTTTCCGACGATCGGTTCCACAATGACGGCGGCGATCTCACCCCGAAACCGGTCGGCCAGGGCCTGTACTGATCCGATGTCGTTGAACGATGCCGTCAGAGTATCATTGGCGACGCCGGGTGGTACACCCGGGCTGTCGGGTGTACCAAGGGTTAAAGCGCCGGACCCTGCTTTGATGAGGAACGAGTCCGCATGCCCGTGGTAGCACCCCTCGAACTTGACAATCTTATTCTTTGAAGTGAACGCCCGGGCGAGACGAATGGCACTCATGGTGGCTTCGGTGCCGGAATTGACCATGCGGACGACTTCCACCGAAGGAACAAGCTCGGTGATCAGCTCTGCCATGCGCACTTCGAGCTCGGTCGGAGCGCCGAAGCTTGTTCCGGACAGTGCGGCTTTGCGGACGGCGTTGACGATGCGCGGATGTGCGTGACCGAACAGCATGGGCCCCCATGAGCCGACGTAATCGATATACTTATTCCCGTCAACATCCCAAACCGAGGAACCTTTTGCGCGCTTGATAAAGACCGGAGCGCGGCCGACGGCCTTAAATGCCCGCACGGGGGAGTTCACTCCGCCGGGAATCAAGGTTTGTGCTTTGGAAAACAAAGATCGGGACCGGGAAGATTTCATACGATTGAAATACCTTCTTAAGCACTAAACACGAAATTCGAATTTGCAAACAATGATCAAATCCTAAATTCTAGTGCCGTTTCCACTAATTGACAATGTATTTTCCTGCTCTCTAGGGTGTGGAAACGAGCATCCCGCCTCAAAGAGGCGGGAGTTTTCACAGGAAAGCTGTTAGATCATAGAGCTTTTCCGATACCATTCAAACGTCCGCTGCACGGCAATGCGGAAAGGCGTTACCGTGTAGCCAAGTTCGCGTGATGCTTTCTCATGCGAAAACCAGCACGTACGGGTGATGCCGGCAATAAGTTCGCTTGCAAGCCATGGCTTCGTGTTGGTGACATTCGCGATGACTTCAGAACCCGCTGCAAGGCCCTTCGCTGCCCAAAGGGGCAGCTTGACGATCGGTTTCCATCCTCCGACGACCTCCGCCGTGGTGTTCAGGATCTGGCTATGGGTCAAATTCTCGCCTGAAAGGATGTACCGTTCGCCGATGCGGCCGGACGCGGCTGCCGCGATGTGTCCCCGGACGACATCGCCCACATAAACGACGCTGATGCCGCCGTCGATGGCATAGAAAATACGTTTCTTATAGACGTCCCGTACGATCTGGCCGCCGTTGAAGTGAATATCGCGTTCCCCGATGATGACGGACGGGTTGACAATGACCGCGGGGAGACCGAGTTTGATCCCGCGTTGTATCTCGAGTTCGCCGCGGTGCTTTGAAATGCGGTAGCCAATGTCGTACGACTCCCAATTGAATGCCGTTGTTTCATCGGCGGGAATGCGGTCGCCGGAAAAGCCCACCGCCGCTACCGAACTGGTATGGACCAGTTTCTCAACACCAAGTTCGAGGCACACATCCACGATGTTTGCCGTTCCGCGGATGTTGATGTCATACAATTCGGCACGTTGCTTCCTCCAATAGGAGACGAGGGCCGCCGCATGAAAAACCGTATCACATCCGCGGATCGCCTTTCGCAGGGATTCCTTGTCCCTCACGTCCCCCAGGTGATGCTCGACTTCGATTCCGCTCAGAGCCCGTAGGTCCGAGGTCGTTCGTCTCAGGATCCTGACACGGTAGCCTTGCGTGAGGAGTGCTGCGGCGAGGTTTGACCCGAGAAATCCCGTAGCGCCGGTAACCAGAACATTGCGCATGACTACAAGGAGACCGAGAAGCCCGCTGAGAAGACGAGGGCCCGCTTTAATCCGTCCACATTGACGTCACGTTTTAACGTCGGCATGGCAACAAACGCATGGAGCTGAAGGGTCTCTGTGATCGGATGCGATGCACGGGCAACGAGATTGATCTGAGTCTGGTTGCTGTTCGGCAGGTTCCCAAAGGTTTCCGGTTGGCCCGGCAGTGAAGTACGAACGGTTGATTCCTGCAAACGCTTGATGAAGAGCGCTTCGAGCGTCAGGCCGAGTTGTTCGATTTGCGTGGTGTATCCAGCCCTAAAAAGAAGATCGTCGCCGCGCTGCAATCGCGTCACAGGGTTTTTGCTTCGTCCACCCGCCAATTGGTAAGCGAGTGCAAACCCCCAGGCATCTGTTTGGCCGCGGATTCCAACAATCAGATCCGTTGTGCCTAATCCGGATTGATAGGCCTGGGGAAGGCCGCCTGCGGTGACGCTTCCGGTCGCCAGCTTCAATCCGCCTTGGAGACTTACGGAAAAATCGGATTCAGCCAGTAACGCTTGAGACCAAAGCACCACAAGGTCGCCAATGCCGGAAACGGACCCGAGCGGTCCGGATTGGCTGTTGAAGGGGAGGCTGAAGGACAAGCGGCTGTCCTCCGCGATTCCGATGTCACCAGCAACTTCGGCGCTGTGAAACGAAAGGTCGTCAGGCTTCCCGCTTTGGCCGTAGGAGTAAGAAATGGAGATCGAGTGGGAAAGGTCCCCGGTCGAACGGTGACCAATGGAGCACACTCCGGCGTCGGAGCATTGAGTGAACGAAGGCTGCGGAAGGAGAAAAACCAGGAAGGCAAATGCGGCGTGGCTGAGTTTCATGACCCTAGCGCTTCAGCAGTTTTGCGACGTCCTTGGCGAAATAGGTAAGAATCAGGTCTGCACCGGCGCGCTTGATGCCCGTGAGGACTTCCATCATGATCCTTTGCTCTTCGACCCACCCGTTTTGAGCGGCGGCTTTGATCATGGAGTATTCCCCGCTGACGTTATAGGCCGCCGTAGGCATGCCGTACCGCTGTTTGACCCTTTGAATCACGTCGAGATACGCGAGGGCGGGCTTGACCATGACGATATCGGCCCCTTCTGCAATATCCTGTTCCACTTCTCTGAGCGCTTCGTCGGAATTCGCGGGGTCCATTTGATGCGAACGGCGGTCGCCGAATTTCGGAGTGCTTTCCGCTGCATCGCGGAACGGTCCGTAAAACCCCGAAGAATACTTTGCGGCGTAGGACATGATGGGCGTGTTATGAAAGCTGTTGGCATCCAAAATGTCGCGGATGGCCTTTACGCGTCCGTCGAACATGTCGGAAGGTGCCACCATGTCTGCCCCTGCCTGCGCGTGGGTCAACGCTTCCCGTGCGATCAATTCAATGGATTCGTCATTGACTATTTCGCCGTTGCGGACGATTCCGCAATGGCCATGGGAGGTGTATTCACAAAGGCACACATCGGTGATCACGAGAAGCTCAGGCACTTCTTTCTTAATGGACCGGATGGCCATTTGAACGATACCTGCTTCGTCGTAGGCTTCGCTTCCCATCTCGTCCTTAATCGAGGGGATGCCAAAAAGAATGACGGCGGGAATGCCGAGACGGTGCACATCCGAGCACTCCTTGACAAGTTCATCGATGGATAATTGAAACACCCCCGGCATGGATTTGATCTCCTTCCGCACCTTGGTGCCGGGAACAACAAAGAGCGGATAGATCAGATCGTTGACGGACAGCTCGGTTTCCCGCACCATGGAGCGGAGAGTTTCCGTCATACGAAGCCGGCGAAGACGTTTAAAGGATTGGGTTTCGGTGAAGGGTGACTTGAGGTTCATGAAAGAGGCCGAAATGTGTGAAGAAAAATATACCCGAAGATGGGGTAAAGGTCAACTATCATGGAGAAATCCGATTTCTCTTCATGCGAATCGACGCGGAAATCGAATTCTTCATTACCGGTCGAGCGAATCCAACCTCTCCCGGGCGAACGAATTATGCGGCTCAAGGTCGAGAATACCATCGTAGGAACGAACCGCAGCGAACCGGGCACGTTTGGCTTCGAACACTTCTGCACGCGCGAGCAGAATATCAACGTTGGCAGGTTCGATCCGGATTGCGCGCTCAAGCGCATCGAGCGCTTCGTCATAGAGTTCAAGCTTGGAGTAGATCTGCGCGATCCTGCGGTGCGCGTCGGCTCTTTCCGCTGATGTGCGAGCCCGCTTGACCCGTCCTTCGAGCTGGCGCATCGATTCCCAATCCGCAATGATCGGTGCCGCGAAGTCGATCTTGCTCGCCCGCTTCAGGAATTGGTCGGACTCCGTCGTGTCGCCGAGTTGCCTGGCATAGTAGCATCCCCAAAGGGCAGCCGAGAAATGCGTGGAGTCGGTCTTGGCGATATTCCGCATGACCGCAAGCCCCGTCGAGCGGTGACCAAGCGTCCAGTACGCAAGGCCCGCTTCAAACGCGGTGTAACTGCGTTGCGGGATTGATTCCCTTTCCGCTCTGAGAAGCTGTGTCATTGCGCCGATTTGGGCCTGCGCAAGTGCTGAATAGACCGTCGCCTGCTGCATGGTGAACAACCGCTCGTACAGCTCCATCGTCGATGCTGAGTCCCCAAGGATGGAAAGAACGGTCATCAATTGAAACACGGGCTCAGGCTGGCGCGGAGCCATTGCTGCAGCCGAATGAAAATAAGCAAGCGCTGTATCGTATCGCAGTTGGTGGAGTTTCAGCCTCCCGGCAAGGATCTTTCCTTTCACTGTTGATGTGTCGGGGATTTCGTTTGACGCCACAGGGCGGGGATTCAAAAATGAGGAATGAATTCGGTAGAGCATGAGATTGCCAACCCTGTGAACCGGTTCAAACCAAAGCCGCGAAGATTCCCTCATTGCGATCGCGAACGTATCAAAATCGTCCCAAATGATCGTGGAAACCAGGTAGGATGCCGTGTGGTCGCGCAACAGGCGTTCCAAAATGGGGGCGGGCAAGGCACGGCTGGTTTCAAGAACTTTTCTGGGTCCGACAAACGGCGCGAGCTCCTTGGCCGGACTTGCGATCACAGCGTTCTCCGGAAGGTTGGCGCTCACCCATTCCCCCAGGAGCGACCACGGTTGTCCGAACCGGCTCTCATCGGGGGCGGATTGCATGAAGCCCGCCGGGTCAGACCGATAGCCGATGTTGGAACGAACGATCTCATAGTCTGTGATCACGTTGGGGATCGCCACCAACATCATGAGTCCGAGTCCGACGTTCACCCGCATGGATTCGGGAACTCTTTGTCGGCCGATGGTCTCGATTCCGCGCAAGCAATAGAAAATAATGAGCGGGAGGAGCGGAAGGAGAAACCTGATATCATGAACAGGATAAAAAAGAATAATGATGCTGTAGCCGGCAAACGCGATGAGCCGAAACAATCCGGAAGGGCTCAACGGGTTGTCGAGTGTGACGCCATAAACGGTCAGTCCGGCGACGACAAGCGTTATGATTCCCTTGAGAGCTGTGAGAACAGATTGCCAGGATTCGAACAACCATGATGGTCGTACAATGAGGTCATTGGGGATCGGATAGAACACAAGAGCGCCGATCTCCAGAACGTATCCTTTGAGATTGAGCCAGAATCGCGATTCGAACTCGGCAATGAGCGACTCATCCGGCCCGGTGACAAATCGGCCGAACAGATATTGAACATTCGCCGCTTCGCCGGGCTCGTTGCCAACGGCCAGAGCATTTCGGATGGACCATATCAGGAACAGAAAAAGCGCTGACCCGCCAATGATGATGAATTCTTTTCCCCTCTTTTCGCGAAAGAGGATAATGAGAGCTGAAAGAACCAATGCGGCTCCTGCTTCCCGCAAGAGCGTGACGACCGCGAGGGATCCGAACAGCAGCCATCGTGTCTTTGAATCCGTATCTCCTGCGAGAAAGCGATCAAAAGTCCAAAGGATCGCGATGGAGAGTACGAAAAAAGGCGCTTCCGAAAGGACTTCTGTGGAAACAATAAAGAACAGTGGATTCACAGCAAGAAACAAACCCCCGGCGAAAGCAGAGATCGGACGAACGTAAGTTCGCAGCCAGAAAAAAAAGAGGACCAATCCTCCGGCTGCCCAAAGAAGCGTCCAGATTTTGGCGGCGGTCAAGGACAGCGGAAAGAACACTTCCACGGGCGCCAGCAGGACAGGATAGAGCGGGGCATTCATGACAAAGTGTGTTGGCACAGGCCGTGTCGCATCCGTGAATCCGTCTCCCTGAGAAATTGAGTGGCCCCAGATCAGGTAACGGGTGCTGTCCGTATACACGGAAAGGTCGTTGAGGCGCATCAATCCGCCTGCAAGAAACACAATGAGAAGAGCGGCCAACGCCACAGTCACGCGTTTGTTCATGATCGATCCTTCAAAAGTTTGGAAGCCCGGGCAAAAACCGCATCAAACATGGGCTCGGTAAGTCTTCCGGTAAAAGTGTTCTGCTGGCTTGGATGGAACGATGCGAGAAGTGTGACTTTGCCGTTGAGGGAAACTGCTGCCCCGTGGTGAAAAGCAGGCTTCTTCTTGAGATCCGTCCATCCCAACTCCTGAAAACTTTGAAACGCTGTCTCGAATCCGATCTTCCCAAGTCCGATGATGACGGTGAGATTTTTCAGCAGCTGCAATTCCCGGTGGAGGAACGGCCGGCATCTGCGAATCTCCGCAGGCAGAAGCTTATTCAACGGAGGCGCACACCGGCACGTGGCGGTGATGTAACAGTCGATAAGCCTTTGTCCGTCATCGCGGGAGACCGACTCCGGCTTGGCCGCAAATCCTGCTTTGTGGAGCCCGCGGTAGAGCCAATCGCCGCTCCGGTCTCCGGTGAACATTCGGCCTGTCCTGTTGCCGCCGTGTGCCGCGGGGGCAAGGCCTACCAGAAGAAGGCGCGCCTTCGGGTCGCCGAATCCGGGGACCGGTCTTCCCCAGTATTTCCACTCCGTAAACCGCCTGGTTTTTTCCCGCGCAACTTTTTCCCGCCAGCGGACAAGACGCGGGCATTGTGTGCAGCGGAGGATCTTGTTTTCAAGGACTGCAAACTCCCTGCCGGCCATTATCCCGCGATGGTTTTCAGAAAGTCGACCAGGTGACTGTTGAAGAAAGCCGGATTTTCTAAGTTGCTCATGTGGGCCGCTCCCGGAATGACATGCAGAGCTGAACCCTTGATGAGCTTATGCATGGATTCCGACGCGGCCGGGGGGGTGAGCGTATCAAGTTCGCCCACCATGATGAGCGTGGAGACTTTGATGGCGGAAAGCGAGGCAGTCGTGTCAGTGCGGGCCGCGAGGGCAAGAAGAGTACCGGCGATCGCGAGCGGCGATGTATTCGAAATGACCGCTTTTATTGCATCCACGGCCTTGGGATTACTCTGAAAACTCGCAGGAGCAAAGACAGCCTTGACAAAACCTTCTGCAAATGGTTTGGCACCGGTTTCCTTCACGGTTTTTGCCTGCCCGGCACGCTTCACCTTCGCCTCGTTGGGATCGGCTTCGCTCCTGGTATCACAGAGGACAAGGGCGCGAACCCGTTCCGGGTGGCGCTCCGCAGTTCGCAGGGCAACGTACCCGCCCATGGAAAGGCCGCAGATCACCGATTGTTTGATCCCCAGGTGGTCGAGAAGTCCGATCAGGTCATCGACAAAAAACTCGATGGAATATTGTCCGTCTCCCGGGTCGCTTTGCCCGTGTCCGCGGACATCATAGGAGATCGCGCGGATCTCCTGCGGCAACGACATCATCTGGGCGTCCCACATGGCGTGGCTGAAGGGAAACCCGTGAACGAACACGACAGGCGGTCCCTGCGGGAGCCCGCGTTCCTGATAATTCATGGTCAAACCATTGATCTTGATGTTCATGCCTGCTCTCCTTTTTTCTTTGTAATGAAATCGTACACATCCTGCAAAATATCTGCCGCGGCGTTTGGCCTTGCAAGCTGTGACGTTGCCGCTCGTGCTTCAGTCAGCAAACGCGGCTCTTCGATGATTCTCTTGATCTTGTATCCAATATTGGCAATATCCAGCGCCTTCCATCCCGCCCTCTGTTCGACGATCATTTCCGCATTACGGGATTCCTGCCCGGGAATGGGATCGACAACGAGCATCGGGACTCCCATGGCCATCGCCTCCGCAGACGTCAATCCGCCCGCCTTGGACACCAACAGGTCTGCGGCGTTCATAAGTTCGTGCAGATTGTCAACGTAACCAAGGATGCGCATGGAGACGTTCGCGGGAGGACTCCCGGCAGAAAGCCGTTGCACCAGTTTTTCGTTCTTCCCGCAAACGGCGATGAGAGTGAAAGACTGTTCCGGGAAAATCTGAAGCATAGCCATGACCTCTTGCACCATTTCTTCAGCTTTGCCCACTCCAAATCCGCCCCAGACCATGAGGATCGTCAGACGGTTGTCGGGAAGGTCAAGGCGCCGTCGCACCTCGCCCGCAGGTTCCCTTCGTCCGAATTGCGGAAGGATGGGGATCCCTTTGACATGGATTTTATCCGCGGAAACACCCTTTGATCGCAGTTGCCATGCCGATTCCTCCGAATGGACATAGTAGCGGTCGACCACGGGATCGACCCAGTATTGATGTGCATCGAAGTCTGTCGTCACGGCGAACACCGGCGCCGTGACACCTTCACGCCGCATTTTCGTGGAGAGAGAGAGGAAGGGAAGGAAATGCGTGCAGAGAATCGCGTCCGGTTGTTCCTCCTTCAGGAATTTCAAATACGAACGGTAATTCATGTCGTCGAAAATTTGCAACAGCCCTTTTTTGGAATACGGTTTCGCCTCGGCTTTGGAATAGAGATATCCCCACAGTTCGGGCGCCTTGTTGACGAGAGAGAGATAAGATTCCGAATAAAGCCGCTTGAATGCTTTGGAGGTGAAATCCAGGCAGTCCTCATTCCGTGATTTGAGCGGCGGTTGGAATGTTGCTGCCGCCTGATGGAGCGCCGAAGCGGCACGCAAGTGCCCGGCTCCGCCTGAAGCAGAGAGAATGAGGAAGTACGGCAGTTTCACGTTGCGGGCCGGATTTGAGGAGGGTTCGACCGATGGAGGAGGTGGCCGACGCGCTCAAGGACTTCAGCGGGCGCCTGAGTTTCAAACAATGGGAACAGTTCGCGTTCCTCCTTACGAATGTGACGCTCAAGAAGGTCTCCGAATTCTGCGATCTGGACAGCCACGCGTTTGGGGTCGGGCTGTTCGAAACTCCGTGCAAATTGTTTCATATCCCGGTGGTCCCGCAGGAGATCGTCGACCTGGGCAGAAGCGGAAGGGACATGCTTTACGACCAGAGGAAAGAGTGCCCTTTCCTCATCGGCAAAGTGGGGTGTGAGATGCTCGGCGAAAAACGCGCAGATAAAAGCCGCCTGTTGCGCGGGATCGGAAGGCCATCCGACCATCATGACCCTCCCGGTGGTCTTGATCTGCTGGGCGAGGAGCAACCCGTGGTAATGATCCTTTGAGAGGGGTACAAGGCTTTCGTGACGGTGGGCCATACTTTTCAGAACCTGCAAATGCGAACAGAGGAACGGTGATCAGGTCGCCTATGTGCGCTTGTCGATCGGAACCCAGTGGCGTTCGGCATGACCGAGGTAGATCTGCCGCGGGCGCGCGATTTTTTGTTCAGAATCCAGAATGTGTTCTTCCCATTGAGCCAGCCATCCGACGGTCCGGGGAATCGCAAACAGTACCGGAAAGAAATCCATGGGGAAGCCCATGGCCTGATAAATAAGGCCGGAATAGAAATCCACGTTGGGATACAATTTGCGTTTCACAAAGTAGTCGTCCTCGAGGGCGATCCGTTCCAGTTCGAGGGCGATATCAAGCTTCGGATTTTTGCCTGTTATTTCGAAAACCTCGTAGGCGAGTTTCTTGATGACCTTTGCCCGGGGGTCATAGTTCTTGTAAACGCGGTGCCCGAATCCCATCAAACGGCCTTTGCCGTCTTTGACGCTCTTGATGAACTCAGGGACATTCTTCTTGTTCCCTATTTCATCGAGCATTCTCAGGACGGCCTCGTTTGCGCCGCCATGGAGCGGGCCCCAGAGCGCTGCCGCAGCCGCGGCGCAAGCAGAATACGGATCCACATAGGAACTGCCCACACTGCGCATGGCGTTCGCGCTGCAGTTCTGCTCATGATCCGCATGCAGAATAAACAGGACGGTCAGTGCGTGTTCGAGGGCCGGGTGCGCCTCGTGCGGTGCGCTTCCCATTTGAAACATCATGCTCAGAAAATTTCCGGCGTAGCTGAGCCGGTTGTCGGGATAGACGTAAGGCATGCCCTTGGAGTGACGGAAGGAGAATGCCGCTATGGTCGGGACCTTGGCGATCAGCCGGTTGATCTGGCGCTGGCGGATTTCGGCATCGAAGATCTTCGTTGCTTCGGGGTAGAACGTGGAAAGAGCGGCGATCGTGCTGATGAACATTCCCATCGGATGGGCGTCGTAACGAAATCCTTCCATGACCTTCTTCACATTCTCATGAACAAAAGTGTGGTGACGGATCGTATCGCGCCAGCCTTCGCGTTGTGCATGAGAAGGGAGCTCGCCTTTCAGCAGGAGATATGCCACTTCCATAAAGGATGTTGAATGCTCTGCGAGTTCTTCAATCGGGTATCCCCGATAGCGCAGGATTCCTTTTTCACCGTCGATAAACGTAATGCGGCTCTTCACAGAAGCAGTGTTCATGTACGCCGGATCGTAGGCGATGAGTCCGAAATCGTCATCTTTCACTTTTATTTGCCGCAGATCGAGGGCACGGATCGTGTGGTGCTCGATCGGCACATCGTACTTTTTTCCGGTTCTGTTGTCAGTGATCGTTAGGGTCTCTGGCATGTACGCTCCTGCTGAAAATCGATGTGAATTCTTCGAAAGATAATCAAATTTTTCTGAAATCCTCCAGTAAAATCGGCAAAACAACTCGAAGGGGAGGAGAGGAATCACGGTTCCGGATATCAAGAACCGTCGGAACGTTTGCAGGATTTTTGTATATTGCGAGGGTCAAAAAAAAATCTTCTGAAAGGTCATTCATGAAAAACCGATTTCTGATGGTTGTTGGTGTGATTTTGATACCCCTGTTGTTTGCGGCTGCCGGAGACAAAAAGTACGGAAAGCCGTTAACACTGAAAAAAGCCACGCCCATCGCCGAATTGCTTGCCAAGCCTGAGGCCTTCAAAGACAAAACAGTGATGCTGGAGGGTGAAATAACCGAAGTCTGCCAGAAAAAGGGGTGCTGGATAAAGGTCAAGGACTCGAGTTCGGACACAGAACTCCAGGTAAAGGTTGAGGATGACGTGATCGTGTTCCCGAAGGACGGGAAGGGGAAGAAAGTCCGGGCCGAAGGGGTCGTGAGCGTTTCCGTATTGACGGAGGAGGAAAGAAGGAGTAGAGCCGAACACGAAGCCGAAGAGCAGGGGACATTGAAGGAATTCGATCCCTCAAAAATTGTCGGATCGGTGACGATTGTGCGGATTGAAGGAGAGGGTGCGGTACTGGTAGATGAGTAACGGTCCTCGACGTCCCACGGGCTTCAGGAGATGTATCGACCACGCCGGGGGAACTTGGGTGAATTTCTGATCGTTTTATCTTTGGATCCGCCGATTATCCCCTCATTGGTGGATTCCGTGACAACCTCCCTGGCCCCGGCGTCCCAAGCAGCGCAGGGGCTTTTTATTTCACTTCTTAAGAAGCGACCGGTAGGTGTCGGTAGACGGCGGGCATGCCTTGCGGTGATCTTTCGAAACGCGTTGTTGAGTGATCGGGATACTTGGTGAGTCATTGATCGGCTCTGGGCCTTCGGCGAATTACTTTGGATGAGGATGTTCAAGAGGGAATAAGCCCGATCTGTTGGATTAATCTCGACCATTTGCTAGCGCTAGTCTACTTTCTCTTCAAAAGAGTCCCGCCTCCCAGGATCCCGCTCATGGCGGGATCCAAAGAGCGGGAAAAGTAGCAAAGAGAACATTCTTCCGAAATTGAAACGCACCTTATGTTACCCTCAGCACAACAGTGTTTGAGCTTAAACATTCCGAAATTCCGGCGCCCGACGTTGAATCAATTCTCAATCATGGATGAATCTGCGCCGGAATTTTCCCGAAGGGACCCCTCTCTGAAATGACCTTGAAGGGGAACGCACTGCAGGGGAAGACCTCCCCGCACCGCCGAAATTTTGGCGAAGCCATCCCTTTCCCGAAGGGACTCCTTCGGGGTGGGACGGGGGCTAGGGGCAGAGGAATTGCATGCGTTAGAATTTTATTCTTAGATATTGTTTCGTATTTGGAATTTGTGATTTCGGATTTGTTCCCCATTCCCCTTTAGGGGAATTGTGCTCTACGTGAGGTGATCTAGCCCCGGGATTTATCCCGGGGCGATGAAAGAGGCCGAAATTTTTCCCGTCACGAAGTGATCCCTTTGGCGAAGCCATCCCTTTGGGACGGGAAAGGGACCCCTTCGGGGTGGGACGGGGGCTGGGGGCGAGTAAACGGCACGCGCAGTGAAGGAGTTGTTATTCAGAAATCCCAACACCCCCCGCCTCTAATTTCTGTTTTCTTCTTACTGTTTGATTTCAGTTTGTTCTTTTTCATTTCTGTTTACGGTAAGATTCTCCTTCAGGGGAATTGCGTCTTTCGAGAGGTGATCAAGACCCGGGATTATCCCAGGGGAGACGAAGGACGGCGAAATTTCGGGGGTACAGATGCCTTGATTTCTCCCGGACTTCCTCCTAGATTGAACTGCCGGATCATCCTTCGGTCCGCACCGATTCCCCCCATTGCACACTCGATCCCAAACTGATGACAGGAGAAACCATGCACTCCCCTCAAACCCTTCGAACCGTTCTTGGGCTTCTTTGCCTTTTCCTTGTTGCCCCATCCCTTCCCGCGCAGAAGAAACCGCTCACAGCCGATCAGATCTATCGCAACGCCGAACCGCGGCTCCTCGCACCGCTTCCTTCGGTCAATCGGTGGCTCGACGACGTTCATTATCTGGAAACACGAAGGCCTGGGGAGGAAGGGAAGCCGGTGACCTATTTTGTGAATGCGAAAACGGGCAAAGAGACCGAATATAAGGGCCTCGAGCAATACGCCGAACTTGTGGGGTCAGGGATCAACGCGGCAGCTCCCGCTGCATCAACCGATGATAATTCAAAGGCCATCTATACGAAGGATGCAGATCTTTACTACTTGAACACACCTTCGCGGTCGTTCAAACGTCTTACGGAATCGAAGGCGGAAGAAAAAAATCCGACGCTTTCTCCCGACGGACGCTATGTGGCCTTCACGAGGGAGAACGATCTCTATGCCATTGAGCTGAGCTCGGGGAAAGAAATCCGATTCTCTCATGACGGATCCGATGTCGTCTATAGCGGTTGGGCATCCTGGGTCTATTACGAAGAGATCCTGGGACGTTCCTCGAGGTACAAGGCATTTTGGTGGTCACCCGACGGGAAGAGGATCGCGTATTACCGCTTTGACGATTCCCTGGTACCTATGTTTCCCATTTACGGTTCGACGGGCCAGCACGGCTACCTCGAACGCACCCGGTATCCCAAACCCGGGGACACGAATCCCGAAGTGAAAGTGGGAATCGCAGATGTAGCAACAGCAAAGACGACATGGGCGGAATTCAACGAAAAGGCGGATCAGTACTTCGGAACGCCCTTCTGGACACCTGACGGAAAAGGCCTGCTGGTCCAATGGATGAACCGCGGTCAGGACACGCTCGTGGTATACAACGTGAATCCGTCAACAGGAACGAAATCACGGATCTATTTTGAACACCAGCCATCGTGGGTCGATTGGCTTGAGGAGATTGAGTTCATAAAGGGAAACTCAGAGTATATCGTGAAATCGGATAAAGGTGGATGGATGCACCTCTATCGGTACGGTGCGGACGGAAAGCTCAAGAACCAGATGACACAAGGGGCCTGGGCTGTTGGCGGGATCTCGCATGTGGATCAGAAAAACCAGACAGTGTATTTTACTGCGAAGAAGGAATCTTCGACACGGACGGATTTCTACCGGGTGGGATTTGACGGGAAGAACCTCACGCGGCTTTCGTTTGGACCGTTTACCCACAGCGTTCGTTTGTCAACCGGTGCATCCTACTTCATTACGACCTATTCAAACAATGCCACTCCGTCCCGAATGGCGCTGTACGACGGAGCCGGAAAGAAGGTAAGGGATTTGGGTGACGCCAAAACAAAAGTGTTTGACGAATACGATGTCGCCGTGCCGTCCATGTTCACGATCCGAACGCCCGACGGGTATGACCTTCCCGCGTACTGGACCCTTCCCACAAACTTTGATCCGAAAAAGAAATATCCGGTTCTCATCAGCGTCTATGGCGGGCCGAGTGCCGGGACGGTTTCCGATACCTGGAGGGGTATTGCGAACCAATGGCTGGCGCAGGAGGGAATGATTCAGATGTCGGTTGACCACCGCGCATCCGGGCATTTTGGCAAGAAAGGTGTTGCGTTGATGCATCGGAATCTCGGAAAGTGGGAGATGAATGACTACATCGAAGCGGTCAAGTGGTTGAGGACCCAGGCATTCGTCGATGCAGGGAAGATTTGCATCATCGGCGGAAGTTACGGCGGCTATACCACTACCATGGCGTTGACCTACGGAGCGGACTATTTCACGCATGGGATAGCCTCGGCGTCGGTTACCGATTGGCAATTGTACGACACGCACTACACCGAGCGGTTCATGGACACTCCGGAAGAGAATCCGGATGGCTACAAATTCGGCTCGGTGATGACCCATGCATCGAAGTACAAAGGCATGCTGCGAATCGTTCATGGAACGATGGATGATAACGTACACATGCAGAACAGCATTCAACTCATCGACACGCTGCAGGAAATGGGCAAACATTTCGAGTTCATGGTCTATCCGGGAGGAAGGCACGGATGGGGCGGAGCGAAGGGCGCACATTCAAGGGCGGAGTCGATGCGTTTCTACTACCGATACCTTCTGGAAAAACCGTTTCCCGAGGATGTGTTCAAACCCGCGGAGAACGCGGGACGCGGCAGACGATGAGAGACGGCGCGACCTCATGAAAACAAGAAAACTGTTAATGATTCCCGGGCCGAGTCCGGTCACCCGCACCATTCAGGACCAAATGGGGCGTGAGACGATCGCGTTTGGCGATCCGGATTTCGTCGGTGATTTCAAAACCCTTCTGACGGACCTTCGCGAATTGTGGAAGACAGAAGGTGAAGTTTTTGTCGTGGCAGGGAGCGGGACCCTCGCCATGGAAATGGCAATTGCCAACACAACGAAGAGGGGCGACCGCGTCCTGGTGGTCTCGCACGGGTATTTTGGGGACAGGTTCGTCGAAATTTGCAAACGAAAGGGCCTTGAGGCTGACGTATTGGCGAGCGAATGGGGAAAAGCCGTTTCTGTCGCCGAGATTGAATCTGCCCTGCGTAAAACGAAGTACGCGGCGATGACCGTGACTCATGTGGATACATCCACAGGAGTTGCCGCCCCGCTTGAAGCCATCGGGGCAATGATGCGCACGCATCCGGAGACGATTCTGATCGCCGATGGAGTCTGCGCCACGGCAGCGGAACCGGAACAGGTTGACGAGATGGGTGTTGACGTGCTTTTCACAGGATCGCAGAAGGCCTTTGGCGTTTCTCCCGGACTCATGATGTTGTGGGCCGGTCCGAAGGCGATGGCGAGGCGCAAGGATCTGGGGATGATCCCCGAGTATTATTGCGACTTTGACAAATGGATACCGATCATGCACGAGCCATCGAAATATTTTGCCACGCCGGCCGTGAATCTCGTGTGGGCTTTGAAGGAATCCGTCCGGATTATCAAAGAGGAAGGCCTTGAGGCACGATACGCGCGGCACACACGGTTTGCAAACGCGGTTCGCACGGGTCTCGAGTCTTTGGGATTCGGCATTCTTGCGGCACCGGGCGCCAGGGCATCGACGCTTTCCGGCGTGCTCTATCCGGCAGGCCTTGAAGACGTGAAATTCAGAGGCATCCTGGCTGAAGAGGGTGTTCAGGTTGCAGGAGGACTCGGCGCCTATGCAGGAAAGATGTTTCGACTTGGGCACATGGGGAACATCGATCAGCATGACCTGGTTTCTGTTCTGGCCGCGATCGAACGAACGCTTCACCGATGCGGGCAAAAGGTCAAGATTGGATCGGGGGTCTCGGCCCTCATGGAGTCGCTCGTAAAGCACGCGTTGGCGTAAACGCCAACGCCCGCCTGACCGACTGACTGATCAAGAGCTCTAACTCGGTCAGTCGGGCAGGCTCATCGAAAGAACGATCCTGAAGGATCGTAAGAACTCGTCGGTCCATTTTCCATTTACCATTTTCCATTCACCCTCACCCTTCACTACAATGAACCTCACCGGCATATTTCCTCCCATGATCACTCCCTTCAAAGCCAACGGAGACGTTGACGAAGGGGCGTTTGTTCGGAATATCGACCGCTGGAATCATCAGCCGTTATCCGGCTACCTTGTCCTCGGCTCCAACAGCGAAGCGCCGTTTCTCAGCAGGGAAGAGAAGCTCAGGTTGGCGGAACTCGCGGTGAAGAACGCTGCCTCCGGACGCACAGTGATCGTGGGGAGCGGAATGGAGTCAGCGAGGGAGACCATACGTCTAACGAATGATGCAGCACGGGCTGGAGCTCAGGCCGCTTTGGTGCTTACGCCCTCGTACTACGGCGAGCAAATGACGGACGATGCCCTTGTGAAGTTCTTCTCAGCCGTGGCAGACGCCACATCGATCCCAATCCTTGTTTACAACGTTCCGAAATTCACGCACATCAATGTTTCGCCTTCTGTGCTTTCGAGACTACAGGGGCATCAGAACATCGTCGGAATGAAGGACAGCTCGGGGAACATGCCACAATTGGCGTCATTCAAACAGACGCTTGATCCCAGGTTTCACATTCTGGTCGGCACCGCATCCGGATGGCTCCCCGCGTTGGAGATGGGCATCAAGGGGGGCATCCTGGCGCTGGCGAATTGTTGCGGAACGGAGTGCGTCCAAGTCAGAGAATTGTACGATGCAGGATCGTTCAAAGAAGCGGCCGAGCTCAACAGCCGGCTTCTTCCGGTGAACAAGGCAGTCACAGCAACGTACGGAGTTGCCGGACTTAAGCATGTGTGTGAGAAGCGCGGATTCGAAGGCGGCAGAGTGCGAAGTCCGCTCCTTCCGCTGACGGCGAACCAGAAAGCGGAACTAGACGGGATTCTGGAGAACGCGGAGTTGGCTTGATCAGGCAGATGTTGGAATGTTGGAATAGTGGAACAATGGAATGATGAAATATTGGAATGATGGAATATTGGAACGATGGAATAATGGAATCTGATTATTCCAATATTCCAAAACAAGCTTCTTCCCGGTTCTCCATTATTCCACCATCTGCTACTCGAGGAGCTGTCTGATCTCATCTTCCGTCAACCGCCTGCTCTTCCCCGTCGCCAATTCTCCCAACCGCAGACTTCCTATCCTAACCCGGATCAACCGGAGCGTCGGATGCCCCACCGCCGCGGTCATGTGCCGAATCTGCCGGTTTCGTCCCTCGGTCAGCGTCATCTCAATCCAGGCAGTCGGGACAGATTTGCGGAAACGGATTGGTACTGACCTTTCCCGGAGTTTGGGATCGTTTTCGAGCAACTTCACCTCCGCCGGCCGCGTCTTCTTGCCCTGAATCGTGACGCCCTTCCGCAATCTCTCCAAAGCATCGGCATCGGGGATCCTTTCAATCTGAACAAGATAGGTTTTCGTGTGGCCGTGGTCGGGGCTCGTCAATCGGTGCTTTAGGGCGGCGTCATTCGTCAGGAGGAGGAGCCCCTCGCTGTCGGCATCGAGGCGGCCGATCGGGTAAACGTCCGGAGGAAACGGTCCGAAATCCGCCAGCGATTGTTTCTTGGATTCCCGGGTGAATTGGGAGAGCACACTGTAGGGTTTATGAAAGAGAATAACCAAAGGGTTTTTTGCACTCATGGCCGGGGTCAGAATGATTCCGATGAACGGGGAAGCCGCAGTTGCATTTGATTTCCAAACCGTCTATCTTTGTAACGCAATTAACAGTACACCGTTGTTGCCTGAAGAGTTCGCCCGGTTCCCGGGACGGTTTTGTCTCTCCTGGTTGTTCGGAGTGCGCAGGCCGGTCGTCAAAGGCTCTAGTGGTCGTACATATGTTCAACGTAGCAAAGGAGTGTTCCTTATGGAACGCGGAACCGTAAAATGGTTCAATGCTGCCAAGGGCTTCGGCTTCATCAAGCGAGCGAGCGGAGAGGATGTGTTCGTCCATTTCCGTGCGATCAGCGGTGAAGGCTATAAGACCCTCGAAGAAGGCGACAACGTCGAATTCGAGGTGCAGCAGGGACCGAAAGGACTTCAGGCCGCAAACGTTGTGAAAGTCTGATCCCTTTTTCACAGCAATGAAAAACCCCCGGCATCACTGTCGGGGGTTTTTTGTTTCACTTCCGCTTTCATTCCTTCTTATGTCAGGTCGGCCACTTCCTCATCGTGTTCTTTCAGCTCGTCGCCTCCCTTATCTTTGCTGGAATCAAGAAACTTCAATTCCTCGGTCTTTTTGTTGAATTTGACCTTGACCTTGCTGCCGCTTGCAAAATTCCCCTTGAGGATCTCCTCGGCCAGAGGATCTTCGACATATTTCTGAACTGAGCGCCGCAGGGGGCGTGCGCCAAACGCAGGGTCAAATCCTTTGTCGGCCAGGAATTCCTTTGCGGCCTTGGTCAACTCGATGGTGATGCCCATCGAGGCCATCCGGGCGATGAGATCTTTCGAAGCGATGTCGATGATCTTGAGAAGATCTTCGCGCTCAAGGCTGTGGAACACGATCGTCTCATCGACACGGTTCAGAAATTCCGGATTGAAAACACGTTTCAGTGCATCTTCGATGCTGCCCTTCATCGTCTGGTAGAGGTCTTTCGGGGTCGGGCTGCCGAATCCGAACGATCCAGCGAACTTGATGTCGCGAGAGCCGATGTTGGAGGTCATGATCAAGATCGTATTCTTGAAATCCACCCGCCGGCCCAGACTGTCCGTCAGAATTCCATCATCCAGGACCTGAAGAAGAATGTTGAACACATCGGGATGGGCCTTCTCGATCTCATCCAGCAACACGACAGAATATGGTTTCCGGCGCACTTTTTCCGTGAGCTGTCCACCTTCCTCATATCCCACATATCCCGGAGGGGCCCCGACAAGGCGGGAGACGGAGAACTTCTCCATGTATTCGCTCATGTCGATGCGAATCAGCGCTTCTTCGGAATCGAACAGGTACCGGGCCAATGATTTCGCCAGCTCGGTTTTTCCCACGCCGGTCGGGCCGAGGAAAATAAATGAGCCGATGGGCCGCTTGGGATCCTTCAGGCCGGCCCGTGTGCGTCGAATGGCCTTTGTAAGCTTCTCGATGGCTTCATTCTGGCCCACGATGTTCGCCTTCAGCGCATCCACCATCTTCAGCAGTTTTTCCGATTCGCTCTGGGCGACCTTCTGGACCGGAATTCCGGTCATCATGGCGACCACGGAAGCACAATCTTCATCGGATACTTCATACACCGTATCCTGAGCCTTTAACTCCCACTCACGTTTCGCGATTTCAAGGTCGCTCAGGAGTTTCTTTTCGAGGTCCCTCAACCGGGCTGCCTCTTCGAAGTTCTGGTTCTTGACGACCTGGTTTTTGGAGAGCTTGATCTTCTCGATCTCTTCTTCGAGATGGAGGATCTCTTTTGGCACGACGATGTTCGCTAAATGGACCCTTGATCCGGCCTCGTCCAGGACGTCGATGGCCTTGTCCGGGAGGTACCGGTCGGTGATGTACCGATCGCTCAGCCGAACCGCGGCATCGATGGCATCATCCGTGTACCGAACCCCATGATGTTCTTCGTAATTTTGTTTGATATTCTGAAGGATCTTGATGGTTTCATCTACCGATGTCGGATCGACCATGATTTTTTGGAACCTTCGGTCGAGTGCGCCGTCTTTTTCTATATACTGCCGGTATTCGTCCAGAGTCGTTGCGCCGATGCATTGCAGGTCGCCGCGTGCCAGGGCAGGCTTGAACATGTTCGAAGCGTCCAAAGAACCGCTTGCACCGCCGGCTCCCACGATTGTATGGAGTTCATCAATGAAGAGAATGACATCCTTCGCCTTCTCCAACTCGTTCATGACCGCCTTCATGCGCTCTTCAAACTGTCCCCGATATTTGGTACCGGCAACAAGAGCGGCAAGGTCGAGCGTCACGACCCGTTTATCATGGAGAACACGCGAGACTTTTTTCTGTGTGATGCGCAGGGCAAGTCCTTCTGCAATCGCGGATTTTCCAACGCCGGGTTCGCCGATGAGGACGGGATTGTTCTTCTTTCGGCGGCTGAGAACCTGGGCCACACGCTCGATCTCCTTTTCTCTTCCGACAATGGGATCGAGTTTGTCTTCCATTGCCAGCTTGGTCAGGTCGCGGCCAAAGTTGTCCAGAACCGGTGTCTTGGATTTATCAACCTTCTTTTCCTGGGAATGCTGGGCCGGGGGAGTAGAGGGCTTTCCGGAAATGATATTATCCAGCTCATTCCGAACAACATCATAATGCACATTGAACTGATGCAGGATCTGAGCGGCGATATTATCGTCGTCGCGAAGGAGGGAGAGCAACAAATGCTCCGTTCCGATAACATCGGATTTGTAGAGTTTTGCTTCGAGATAGGTGATTTTGAGGACCTTTTCGGCCTGCTTTGTCAGCGGAATGTTCCCAATGGTCAGGGTGCCGCCGGAGGTCCGAACAGTGTCTTCAATGGCCTTCTTGAGCTTGTAAAGGTCGACGCCGAGATTTCGAAGGATTTTGACCGCAATTCCTTCGCCTTCCCGGATAATTCCGAGAAGCAAATGCTCGGTGCCGATATAGTCGTGGCCGAGCCGGAGCGCTTCTTCGCGGCTTAGTCGAATGACATCCTGAACTCGGTTTGAGAAATTGCCTTCCATAGACCTCTCACTGAAGTAAGTGGGAAATTGAGGACCCACCAGTAAAACCGCCTTCAATCGCCAAAAGTTTCACCATCAATATACTACAATTCGGAGGCGCAGTCAAGAAATCGACAATTCAGGGAATCTGCAGGGCGTTGTGACAGAATGAGAAAGCAGGTTTGGTTAAGACTCTTCTTTGACTTTCTAGCCAAAAAAGAGTAAATTTCATTTCGCGCCTAAAAATGACTTAGGAGAAGATTTTGCCGCTCGAGAAGGCCATCGGACATGACAAAAAACTCCAGGACAAGCTCCTGGAGAGCGGAGACATTCCGCGTCATATTGCGGTTATCATGGACGGGAATGGGCGGTGGGCGAAGCGTCGGGGGATGCCCAGGATCGCAGGGCACCGGGAAGGTGTGAATTCAGTCCGGGACATCGTTGAAGCGTGCGGACAACTTGGAGTGAAATACCTCACCCTGTATGCCTTTTCAACAGAAAACTGGAGTCGCCCGAAAGAAGAGGTCTCCCTTTTGATGCGCCTTCTTCTGAAGGCATTGAGAAACGAAAGAGACCGGCTTCACCAAAACGAAGTTCAGCTGAAGGCCATCGGGGATATCGCCAAGCTTCCCCACGATGTGCAGGATGAGCTGCTCGATGCGATCAAAGTGATGCAAAATAACGGCGGTTTAACCCTGATTCTGGCTTTGAGTTACAGCGGTCGATGGGATATCACCAACGGCATTAAGCGAATGGCGGAAGACATTCGTTCCGGGGTTATTCATGATGCAGACATCAATGAGGAACTCGTTGCCCGATATCTCTCCACCAGGGGCTTTCCGGACCCCGATCTTCTCATCCGGACCAGCGGAGAAGTGCGAATCAGTAATTTCCTCCTCTGGCAGTTGGCATATTCGGAACTTGTGATTTCCGAGGAATACTGGCCTTCATTTCGTCGAAAAAACCTGTATGCCGCGATCGCGGAATTTCAGAAGCGGGAACGGCGTTTCGGTATGGTAAGCGAACAGATCCGCCAACCCGGTTCGCGGATGGACACTGTGGAAAGGTTTCTAAAAAGTGTGGCAAAACTGTAGGGTCGTACTGGCCGGGCTCGTCCTTCTTTCCTCCCCCCTCTCCTTTGCGCAACAACAGCCGGAGGTCTTCAAGATCCTTGGGATCTCGGTGGAGGGACAGACGTCTGCTGAGCCCCGCGCTATAATCGCAAATACCGGCCTCAAAGTCGGTGACGAGATCAGCGTTCCCGGTGAAGAGACGCGGACCGCGATCAACAGGCTGCATCAGCTCCGGTTGTTCTCCGACATTCAGATCCTCATTGAAAACCGTGTCCAGGATGGTGTGTACCTGCTGATCCGTGTGAAAGAGAACCCCCGACTCGATTTGATCATGATTACCGGCAACGACGAACTGAGCGAAGACGATATTCTCAAAAAGATCAATCTGACGAGAGGCCAACTGGTCACGGCTCAGGAATTGTCCTCGATCAAACGGGTTTTGAAACACGAGTACGAGCAGGAAGGACACTTGAATGCGACGATTGAGACGCGTATCACCCCTTCCGAAGACACAGCGTCGCAACGAGTCGTTCTGAGCGTCATTATTGACGAGGGTTCTGTCGTCATGGTCGGGTCCATTAATTTCTTTGGGAACAAGGATTTCGATGACGGTGACCTCAAAAGTGAATTGAAGGAAACAAGTGATCCCGCGTGGTGGCAGTTTTGGGTGAGCCGAAAATTTAAGAAGAAGGAGTACGAAAAAGATAAAGGCTTCCTGATCGATTTCTATCGAAAGAACGGCTATCGTGATGCCGAGATCCTCGCGGACTCGTTGACGTACGACGATAAGCGCGAGTACCTGGCGGTGGACATCTACCTGTACGAAGGCCCGCAGTATAAGGTCCGAAATATCGTCTGGCAAGGAAACACGGTCTATACGTCCGAGGCTCTTACGGCGAGGCTCGGATTCCGGCTGGGCGATGTGTATAACAGGGAGAAATTCGAGCAGAATCTCTATCGCAACCAGGAAGAGAGCGATGTCGGCTCAATGTATTATGACGCCGGCTACCTTTTGTTCCAGGCCGAACCCGAGGAGGTTCCGGTGGCGGAAGACAGTGTGGACATTGTCATCCGGGTGCGGGAACGGGATAAATTCAGGATCGGCAGGGTGTTGATCAGCGGGAACACGAAGACGTATGAAAAGGTCGTCCGGCGGGAACTGTACACGCGTCCGGGAGACTATTTCAGCCGACAAGCCATTATTGGGAGTATCCGCCAGCTTTCGCAGCTGAACTACTTCAATCCAGAGACGATCAAGCCCGACACACGTATTAACGTGGAGAATAACACCGTCGATATCGAATACTCGATGCAGGAAAAATCAAGCGACACATTCAACATGTCGGTGGGATACAGCGGAGCATTCGGGTTCAACGGCGGCCTGGGACTGACCTTCAACAATTTTTCCCTCACGGAGCCGTTTCGCGGAGGTGCTGGGCAGATTCTGAATTTCGAGTGGCAGTTCGGGGAAGGAAACCGCTATCGGACGTTTACCATCGGGTTCACGGAGCCCTGGATGTTCGATACCCCAACGCTTCTTGGCGTGAACCTGTTCGACACACGCGTCATCTATTTCGACTACGATTATCGGATCACAGGTGCATCGCTGCGCATTGGCCGCAGACTCAAATGGCCCGATAATCTCTTCCGCGGTGATTGGACGATTCGCTACCAACGGAATGAAGTGAATACCGGAGGCGGGTTCTATTCGGAAGGCGTGAGCAATCAGGTCGGCATTACGCAGGTTATTTCGCGGAACAGCGTGGACAGCCCGATCTTCCCCTCGCGCGGGTCGAGCTTCTCCCTGCTCACGGAAATCTCCGGCGGACCGTTTCTCCCCGGCTCCGCACGGTATCATAAACACGTCTTCAATGCCGACTGGTATATTCCGATTGCCAACAGCTCGCGCTTGGCGCTTGCCTTTTCCACAAGCTATGGATTCATTTTCGGATTTGACAAGAACTCCTTTATTCCGATCCAGGATTATTTCTACATGGGCGGAACCGGGCTCGGCCAGTTTGCCACAACGCCGCTTCGCGGATACGATGACCGCAGCGTCGGTCCGCGCCAACCCACGGCCTTTGGCAACATCGGGGGGATCATCGGCGGGAGAGGGCAGATCAAGCATTCGGCGGAGCTTCGATTTGCTCTCGCCTTGAATCCTATTCCGATCTATACGCTTCTCTTTGCCGAAGCAGGAAACGTGTGGGCCGAACCGAGAGTGATGGACCCCATGGATTTGAAACGCTCCGCCGGTATGGGCGTACGTCTGCTGATCAATCCGATAGGACTCATCGGATTTGACTACGGGTATGGATTTGACGGAATAGCGCCGGGTGAACCGCCGGCAGGGTGGAGATTCCACTTCCAGTTTGGACGGAGTTTTTAACGGGATTGTAAAGGGCAAGGGTGAGGAGGAAAGGGCAAAAAAAGAATTGGAAAACAAGAAGATGAACGAAAGTGCGATTCACCGAAACAACAAATCAACGAGAATTCAATACTCAATAACTAATTCAACGAGGGCATTGTGATCAAGAATGCAATTATCATTGCGTGCGTTGTGCTGTTCGCCACGGTCGCTGTCGCACAGGCTCCGCGGCTGGCGTATGTCGATTCCGAAAAAATTCTCACCGATCTGCCGGAAGCGCAGCAGGTTCAGAGGGAGCTGGAAAGTATCGTGAAGGGGTGGCAGGATGAACTGCAGAAGATGTCCGACGAATTCCAGAAAGCCGTCGAGGAATATCAGAAGAAGGAAGCCGTGCTGTCAGCGGCAGCCAGAGAGACCCAAACGAAGCAGCTTGGGGATATGCGCCAGAAGGCACAGGAGTATCAGGTGAAGAAGTTCGGCCAGGGGGGCGAAATGGCGGAAATGCGGGAACGGCGATTCACGCCCATCCGCGAAAAGATCCTGAAGTCCATCGAAGCTGTGGCAAAAGAAGAAGGCTTCAATTTCGTATTCGACAAAGCGAGTGATGTGGTCCTTCTTTATGCCGATGCGAAGTTCGATCTCACCTACAAGGTGCTTGATCAGCTCAAGCGTGGTGGTACGACCTCCAAGGGAAAATAAACGCCCGTTCGCTTTGAGTGGAATGGTGCGATAAAGGGATACTTTATGAAACGAATCGCGGGGTTGGGAATTCTTCTGGTCTTCTTCTGCGGTCTTGCGATCAGTCAGCAGAAGATCGGGCATGTGAATGTTGAAGCCATCATGAAGCAATTGCCAGATGCAGCCGATGCGCAAAAGCAGTTGGATGTGCTCATGGCCGAATGGCAAGAGGAGCTGAACAAGCTGCAATCGGACTGGCAAAAGAAGTTTGACGACTACGACCAGAAGAAGCTCATCATGACCGATGCGCGAAGGTCAGAGGCGGAGAAAGAGCTTCGGGACCTGGATCGCCGAATTGGGGAATACCGGAATCAGAAGTTCGGCCAGAACGGGGATTTGTTTCAGAAGCAGAATGATCTCATGAAACCCGTGCAGGATCGTGTGTTCAAAGCAATCGAAGAGGTTGCACGGGAAGATGGATTTGACTACATCCTTGACCAAAGCGGCGAGATTTTGATGATGTATGCCAATCCGCGCAACGACATCACTGCGAAGGTGCTCGAGATCCTTACCTCGGTGGCATCCGGAAAAAACTAATGATGTTTCCACTCGGCCATAGAGATTTTTCCATGGTGGACGTTCACGGGAAAGCGAGAGTTCGCGGTTTTTTGAAAGATCCGCACCGGCAATCTCCTGGAAGTAACACCAGCCTGCAATGACAGTCGCCGACATCGCTGAATGGCTGCAGGGTGATCTCGTCGGAGACGGATCAACGGACATTCTGCGGGTTGCAAAGATCGAGGAAGCAAGAGGGCAGGACCTGACCTTTCTCGCGAATCCGCGATACGAGAAACACGTGGAAACAACCCGGGCCTCGGCAATCCTCGTTTCCCGTTCCTTCTCCCACCTCAAGATCAAGGCCCCCGGCACTCTCGCTTTCATCAAAGTCGATGATCCCTATGGAGCTTTTCTCCAGGTCCTGCGCCGACTCACGCCTTCGATCGATCCCTTTGGCAATGGTATTCATTCCACAGCCGTGGTTTCACCGACGGCGATACTCGGGAAGAATGTGGATCTCGGGGCCTATGTCGTGATTGGTGACGGGGCGCGGATCGGCGATGGTACCCGCATCGGAGAGGCGTCTGTCATCGGGGCCAAGGCAGAAATTGGAAGTGACTGCCGCTTGTTTCCCCACGTAACGGTTTACCATCAATGCAGGCTTGGGAACAGAGTGAATGTCCATTCCGGCACAGTGATCGGCAGCGACGGTTTTGGTTTTGCTCCCAATCCCGGGGGGACCTACGAAAAAATTCCTCAACTTGGGATCGTGGTGATCGAAGACGATGTCGAAATCGGCTCAAACTGTTCCATTGACCGCGCCACGATGGGAGAGACGCTCATCAGGAAGGGTGTCAAGCTTGACAACCTCATCCAGGTGGCCCACAACGTGGTGATCGGCGAGAACACGGTCATTGCCGCTCAGGCCGGCATCAGCGGCAGTACGAAACTTGGAAGCAATGTGATGGTGGCCGGGCAGGTGGGTTTCGCCGGGCACCTGGAGATTGCCGATCGGACGGTCATCATGGCCCAGTCCGGCATTCCAAAATCCATCCGCGAAGCGGGGAAAACGTTTTTCGGATATCCCGCCAAAGAGCGCGGAAAAGCGTTGCGCATCGAAGCCATACTTCGCTCGTTGCCGGAACTGGCTCAGGAGGTTCATTCCCTGAAACAGCAAATGGAAGCACTCCTGAAAAAACTCGAATCAAAATCCTAAGATGAGGATTGCATGTTAGTTCACCAACGGACCATCAAGAACCCGGTTTCCCTGCACGGTGTCGGCCTCCACACGGGAGTGACGACCACGATGACCTTCAAGCCGGCGCCGGAAAACTATGGCATTCGCTTTCGCCGGATCGACCTGGGCGGAGCGCCGGAAATTCCCGCGGATGTCGATCATGTGGTTGACGTTGCGCGGGGAACCACGCTCGCCGTGGGCGATGCCCGCGTCCATACGACGGAACATGTGCTGGCGGCTATCGTCGGCCTCCAGGTGGACAACATTATCATCGAGATCGACAACATCGAGCCGCCTATTGCCGACGGCAGTGCGAAACCGTTCGTGGATATGCTCCTGCAAGCTGGGTTTGTGGAATTGGAAGAGCCCAAGGATTATCTGGTCATCGATCAGACCATCCATTATCAGAATGAGGAAATGGGGGTGGATATCGTCGCGTTGCCGACAGACGATTTCCGCGTTTCCGTTGTGATCGATTACAACAATCCGGCGTTGGGCAGTCAACACACAGGTCTTTTCAATCTCGAAAAGGAATTCGTTTCCGAATTTTCTTCCGCCCGGACTTTTTGTTTCCTCCATGAAGTGGAGGCTCTTCGGAGCCAGGGGCTGATCAAAGGCGGCAATCTTGACAACGCGATCGTCATTGTCGACCGGGAGGTCACCGAAAGCGAAATGAAGCGCCTTGCCCACAAGCTCGGCATCGACCATTCCGTTATCCTCGGGACCAGTGGAACCCTCAACAACAAGAAGCTTCACTATCGAAACGAGCCGGCCCGGCATAAGCTCCTCGATCTGATCGGCGATCTCGCATTGATCGGCGCCCCTCTCAAGGCGCAGATTTTAGCTGCGCGCCCGGGTCATGCGAGCAACGTGGAGTTCGCGCGCAAAGTGCGGAAGCTTTATCAGCAGAAGAAGCTCGTCAGGAAATACCAGCATGAAAAGAAAGAAGGAATCGTTTTTGACACAGAAGCGATCAAGCGGATCCTGCCTCACCGCTATCCGTTTCTCCTGGTCGACAAGATCATCGATTTCGAATTGGATAAACGGGTTGTGGGCGTTAAGAACGTAACACTGAACGAGGATTTCTTCCAAGGCCATTTTCCCGGCGCTCCCGTGATGCCGGGTGTGCTGATCATCGAAGCGCTAGCTCAGGCCGGAGGTGTCCTTCTGCTGAACGGTATCGAGAACCCCGACCAAAAGCTTGTCTTCTTCATGGCCATGAACAACGTGAAATTCCGCCGTCCCGTCATTCCCGGAGATCAGCTCATCCTCGACGTGGAAATGGTCAACCGTCGAAGCAAGGTCATTTCAGTGAAGGGCAAGGCCTACGTCGAGGGGGTGGTGGTCGCGGAGGGTGAATTCACAGCCATGATTATGGATCGTAAACAGGACCCTGTCTCCTAATTCTCGGAAATCTATGAGTTCAACTATCGATTCCCGAGCGGCGGTCAGCTCAAAGGCTCAGCTTGGGGCAGGCGTTTCCATAGGGCCATTCGCCGTGATCGAAGACGATGTGGTGGTCGGCGAAGGTACGTCGATCGGTGCCAACGCCATGCTCTATTCCGGAGCACGCATCGGCCGGGATTGCAGGATCTTCAACGGCGCCTCGATCGGCGGCCCGCCCCAGGATCTGAAATATAAAGGGGAGGCCACCTACCTCGAAATCGGCGATCGGACGGTAGTACGGGAATTTGTCACGCTGAACAGGGCGACGTCAGAAAGCGGCGTCACCCGTATTGGCAGCGACTGTTTACTCATGGCCTACACGCATGCCGCGCATGATTGTCAAATTGGCAACAATGTGATCCTCGCGAATTGCGCATCACTGGGCGGACATGTGGTCCTGGGGGACTGGGTCATCATCGGCGGATTGACGCCGGTGCACCAGTTTGTCAACATCGGAGAGCATGCGATGATCGGCGGCGGATTTCGCGTGTCGAAGGACGTCCCGCCGTACGTTCTTGCAGGGCAGGAACCTCTGGGGTTCGAGAGGCTCAATTTGCTGGGTCTTCGCAGACGGGGATTCAGCGACGCCGCCATCAGTTCATTGGACCAGGCGTTTCGCATCCTCTACAAATCCAACCTGAATGTCTCCCAGGCCATTCAGCGCATCCGGCAGGAAGTGGAGCTGGTCCCCGAGGTTCAACGACTGCTGGAATTCGTTGCCAACAGCAAGCGCGGCATTATTCCATCCGCCGGCCGCCGCGACTAACGGTCCCATTTTTCACAAACGTACCTTCATGTGGCAATTTCTCGACAGCGGATTTCAAACCGGAAGCGTCAACATGCAGACCGACGAGTCCCTGGCTCTTGCTCTTGGCCGCGGTGAGGGAGTCCCGACCGTGCGCGTCTACGCGTGGGCTCCGTGGGCGTTGTCGCTCGGATGGAACCAGCCGATGGATGACATTCGTGTTGAGAAGGCGCAGTCCGATGGCATCGATATCGTCCGAAGGCCCACCGGGGGACGGGCCGTGCTTCACGCGAGGGAACTGACGTATTCTGTCGTCATGCCACTCGAGGGGCGGAGTGTGAGTGAGATCTACAGGATCGTGAGTCAGGGTTTGATCGAGGGGGTGGAGGATCTGGGTGTAAAGGCCTCGATCGAAACCGGCAATCCGTCAGCGTCCGCGCTTTACCGCGGAGCCGCCTGCTTTGTGAGCGCCGCCCGGTTTGAAATAAAAGCGAATGGAAAGAAGATCGTCGGGAGTGCCCAACGGAGGTATGCCGGTGCCCATGGGGAAGATGTTGTGCTTCAACACGGGTCGCTTCTTCTCGGAGGTGAGCACAAGACCATCGCGGACTACCTCGTGCTCCCGGAATCGGAGTGTGAGACTCTGACGACGGAACTGCGTGAGCGGTCGACCGATCTGGAAACAATTCTTGGGCGCAGGATTACTTTTGATGAGGCCGCCCGCGCCATCCGATCCGGTTTTGAAAAAGCCTGGGGCGTGACATTTCAGCCAGCAACGATTCTCGAGGCACACTTCCTATGACCACCCAGCAGCAGGACTCACCCAAGCGTATTACCACAAAGACGGTGATGTCTATGAAACGTGATGGAAAGAAGATCGCGTGTCTGACCGCTTATGATTCCATTACGGCGAAACTCGTTGATCAGGCCGGAGTGGATATTATTCTGGTGGGTGATTCCCTCGGCATGGTATTTCAAGGCCACGAAACCACGTTGCCCGTAACGCTCGATGAGATGATTTACCATGCAAAAGCGGTCATGATGGGTGTGCAGAGGGCAATGGTGCTTGTCGATATGCCGTTCATGTCTTACCAGGCCACTCCGGAAGAAGGATTCAGGAATGCGGGGCGGGTGATGAAAGAAACGACGGCAGGGGGAGTCAAGGTTGAAGGGGGAGAAGAGGTCGCGGAGATGATCCGAAAGACCACGGCGGCTGGCATACCGGTCATGGGGCATCTGGGCCTGACTCCGCAGTCGATTCACCAGTTCGGAGGTTATCAACCGCGTGGTGCGTCAAAGGCGGAAGCGAAGAGGATTCTGCGCGACGCGAAAATTCTCGAGGAAGCAGGGGCCTTTGCGCTTGTTCTCGAAAAAATTCCGGCATCGCTTGCGGCTGCTGTATCGTCTTCTCTTCGCATTCCCACGATCGGAATCGGTGCCGGTCCGCAGTGCGATGGACAGATCCTGGTCGTTTCGGACATGCTCGGGCTTTATGAGGATTTCCATCCCCGGTTCGTCCGGCGTTATGCGAACCTTGCAGACGAGATCCGCGGAGCTGTCGGACGGTATGTGAAGGACATCAAAGACAAGAAATTTCCCTCGAAAGACGAAAGCTATTAGGGTAAGCACTAAACCCTAAGCACGAGAATCAAAACAAATTCTAAATCCCAATATCAAATCCTGATTTATTGGATTTTGAAATTAGAGTTTGTTTCGTATTTGGCTATTAGAGTTTCGGATTTCACTATTCACGTTCTATGAAACACCTCCGCACCAAGAAGAAACCCGCCATCCTTGTTTCCAACGATGACGGCATTGATGCGCCGGGCATCGCTGCTCTTGTCAGGGAACTTCAAAAGATCGGTGTGGTGACCGTGGTTGCTCCCGACAGGCAGCAGAGCGCCGTAGGGCATGCGATCACAATGAACTTTCCGCTTCGCGTGAAGAAATTCTCAAGAAACGGGCGATTCTTTGGTTACGCCGTGGAAGGGACTCCTGCTGACGCGGTGAAACTCGCCGTAAAATCTTCCCTCCTCAAACGAAGGCCCGACCTGATCGTCTCAGGGATCAATCACGGATCGAACACCGCGATCAGTGTCATTTACTCGGGTACCGTCTCGGCGGCCACAGAAGGGACGATTCTCGGGATTCCTTCGATCGCAGTTTCCCTCACAACATTCGGCCCGGCTGATTTCTCCTATTCTGCAAGATTCTCGCGGAAACTCGCCTCTCTCGTGCTTCGGAACGGTCTGCCAAAAGGAACACTGCTGAACGTGAACATTCCTCCGATCAGGGAAAAGGATATCCGGGGAATATTGGTTACCCGACAGGGGAAGTCAACGTGGGACGATACCTTTGATGCGCGCAGGGATCCTGCCAATAAAGAATACTACTGGCTGACCGGCGCCCTCAAGGAATCGGATATCGGGGAGAACGTTGATCAGTGGGCGGTCACACATCGGTATGTCTCCGTAACACCGATACAATACGATCTGACCGATTACAAAATGATGGACTCGATGGCTGATTGGGACCTGGACCAGCTTCGTTAGAGCGAATCCCTCCCCCTTTCGCTCATGCAATCTTACACCGCCACCACCGAAGGCATCAAAGTCGCCGTCAGGCCCGTGTACCTCGATGGTCAATCCAATGCGCTCGAGCGGAAGTTCGTCTTTGCGTATTTCATTACGATCGAGAATCAAAGCCGCTCTTCTGTCCAGCTGTTACGGAGACACTGGATCATTCGGCATTCGAGCGGGAAGCTTGAGGAGGTTGAAGGGGAGGGGGTCATAGGGAAGCAGCCGGTGATTCCTCCCGGCGGCGAACATGACTACAACAGCTATTGTATTCTGGAGACCCTCGAAGGTTCCATGGAGGGCACTTACCTGATGAAACGGGAGGATGGCGTTGAGTTCAAGGCAGCGATTCCGAAGTTCACCCTTCGCGCTATGGGCAACTAGGAATATTCACCTGGTTGCCGCTGGTTCCTTTCTTTTTCTTGCCCTTTCCTGTCTTGCCCCTCCCCCCGCTCAAAAAGCTCCTGCGAATGAACTGGAGGTCATGGAACTGCAAGTCCATGACCTGGTCAATCAGTATCGCGCGGGGCTTTCTTTGAAGCCGCTCATCATGGACTCAACCCTGACATGGGTTGCAAGAACTCACAGTCGGAACATGGCAGAAGGTATTTTGCCCATAGGACACGATGGATTTCCTGGTCGGTCTTCTGCGATCAGAGCACAGATGTATTTCCGGTCGATCGCAGAGAACATCGCAACGAACCTCGGGTATCCCAATCCTGCGAGGACCGCATTCAAGAACTGGCTGATGAGCGAGGGGCACAAGGTGAATATCGAAGGGCGGTACAATCTTACGGGGGTGGGGATTGCGAAGGACCTGGAGGGGACGTTCTACTTCACGCAGCTCTTTGTTCTTAAGTAGGTCGCCCAAAAAAGGCAATAGGCGCCTTTTCCCGAAAGGTCGCCTTTCACTGAAATGGTCAATCCATTACATACTCAATCGCAAGTTCCTCGCAGTCCACAACCCAAAATCCGAAAATTCAATCAGTCTCCAAACGGACTCGTAATTTTCCCTTCATCCCACCGCTTCAGATAATCGTTGGTCACCTGACTGACAACGCCTCCGAGAAGAATGAGGCCGATGAGATTCGGAATGGCCATCAGGGCGTTGCCGATATCGCCGAAGTTCCAGACGATCCGAAGATAGTCGCCTTGAAACACCGCGCCCATAAAGACGAAGATGCAAAATGTATAACGATACGGAAGGACGCTTTTGATTCCCCACAAGTATTTTGCTCCCTGTTCGCCGTAATACGACCA
>JBBEEC010000047.1:51066-93047 GCA_040880975.1 Bacteroidota bacterium
GCGATCCGCTTGATTCCGCCAATGATGACGATCCCTGTCAGGAACGCGAGAACGATCCCGGTGATAATAAACGGAAATCCGAAATCACTGTTCAGGGCGAGGGCAATCGAATTCGACTGTGCCATGTTGCCGCTGCCGAAGGTGGCCATCAAGACAACTGCCACAGAAAACCACAGCGCGAGGAATTTTCCAAGGCCCTTTTGCTTGAGCCCATCCCGGAGATAGTACATTGCTCCGCCGCTAAAGGTTCCATCCGCCGTCTTGATCCGGTATTTCAGCCCCAACATCCCTTCAGCGTACTTGGTCGCCATTCCGAATACCGCTGTCATCCACATCCAGAACGGAGCTCCGGGTCCGCCGCTGGCGATTGCCGTTGCAACGCCTGCGATGTTTCCGTTGCCTACCGTTGCGGCAAGGGCCGTCATCAAAGCTTGAAACGGAGTAACGTCGCCCGTACGGCCTTCCATGTCCGACTTGTTTCTTCCGCGAATCATGAATTTTATGGACAGTCCAAGGCGCCGGACCTGAATGAACCCGGTCTTGTAGGTCATGTAAATCCCGGTGATGGCAAGGAGGACCACCACACCCGGGAAAAATGGAATTCCCGGGATTTCCGGCCACCAGATGTTGTCGGCTATGACCGTAGTTATTTCAAGAAGTGTATTTAGAAATCCTTCCATGGAGTTCTCCGAAGTGGTGAGAGCGGACTAAAAGACTCCAAAAACATTGAGTAGAACGACGGCGATAATCACCGGGCAAATATACTTGATGAGAAATTTCCAGAGTCCC
Source organism: Bacteroidota bacterium (assembly GCA_040880975.1). GTDB lineage: Bacteria > Bacteroidota > Ignavibacteria > UBA10030 > UBA10030 > JBBDYD01. The sequence goes on from JBBEEC010000047.1 coordinate 51,856, forward strand.
AGAAGCGTGATGGTCAGGGATCCAGCCCCGATCTTAATCTCTTCAAAAGCACGTGATGCCCCCCAGACCCACGCCACAAAAATGCAAATGAACAAACCGCCGATCGGCAGCGACAAATCGCTGAAAACGAAACTCATGAGACTTAGAAAGTCCGCCTGGCCGAGAATGTTCATCGAGGAGAGGAATTCCACGGAACCTTGTGAAAGGGCCGAGGGAATTCCCAGAATGAAGACAATTCCGGAGACAACCCACACGGCCTTCTTTCGGGTCCACTTTTTGTCATCGACCAAAAATGCAACCGGGACCTCCAGAAGCGAGACCGTTGAAGTGAGTGCAGCAATGGCGAGTAGAATGAAAAAGAAGAGCCCAAGGAACATTCCTCCGGGCATTCCTTCAAATACTCGCGGAAGCACTTCGAAAACCAGAGATGGTCCCTGGGTTGGCGCAATGCCGACCGAGAAAAGGGCGGGAAAGATCATCAGCCCCGCAAGAAAGGCTATGAACGTATCGAACAGCGCTACCGCTGTTCCCGCGAGAGCGATGTTTTCCTTCTTGGAAAGGTAACTGCCGTACGTGATCATCGTTCCCATGCCGAGACTGAGCGAGAAGAAGGCCTGTCCTAACGCTGCAAGGAACGTCGAACCCTGAATCTTGCTGAAATCGGGTTTTAAATAGAATTCGACGCCCTTCATCGCTCCATCGAGCGTGAGGTTATAAATGATAAGGGCCACAAGGATAATCAGAAGTGCCGGCATGAGCAGTTTTGACCATCGCTCGATTCCCTTTTCAACGCCGCCAAGAACCACATAGAGCGTCAGGCCGAGGAACGCGAGGAAGTAGCCCATCTCTTCCAGCGGATTTGCCACGAACTGACCGAACGATTCGGATGATGGGATGATCGTGCGAACGATATACCCAAGGGTCCATCCGGCAACGACCAGATAGAATGAGAGGATGCCCGCGCCTGTGATCACGCCGAGGTAACCGACGAGGGGCCATGCTTTTGAGGAACTGAGTTTTTTGAAGGCCCCGACAGGATTCAGTGTCGTGTGTCGGCCAAGCGACAATTCGGCGATCAGGATCGGGAGTCCGATGAGGAGGACGCAACCGACATACAATAGAACAAACGCCGCACCGCCGTTTTCACCTGTGATGTAGGGGTAGCGCCAGATATTGCCGAGTCCGATGGCCGACCCGGCAGCCGCGAGGATGAATCCGAGTCTCGATCCCCACGTTCCGCGTCCAGTATCCTCCATGAATACTCCTGAAAAAGTTGACGAGCATGATACCAAAATCGAGAATGAGAATCAACGGAAAGTTGATGAACGGCGAGCAGCTGTGTATATTGAATGATGGGCAAAATGCACATCCCGAAGAGACGCGTTGCGGGGATCAGGAAGGATAGGTTGCAGGAGCCGGATCTTGACCGTGAGGAACGGGCTCTTTTTGAGGAGGGAATCCGCCTCTTCAATGCCAGGCGATACTGGGAGGCGCACGAGTGCTGGGAGAGTGTTTGGAGGAGAAGGGAAGAGGAGAGCAGGATTTTCTTTCAAGGGATTATCCAGGCAGCGGCCGGTTTTCACCTTATTGTCGAAAAACCCCGGCCTGGGGGGGCGTCAAAGAATCTCGTGAAAGGTCTTGAGAAACTTGATCTTTTTCCTGAACGGTTTCTTGGTATTGATGTCGCGCTTCTGCGTGACACCATCCGCGCCGCGCTCAGAGCGATCGATCAGTCGAGTGAAGTGAAACTGCCGGTTCTGTGAAGGTTATGAGAAGAGGAGGGACAATGCAATGCAACAACGAATCAAGAGGTCGCCCAATTGTGGACACCAAAATTTCAAACCTGAAACCTGAAACCTGAAACCTGAAACCTTAATACACCTCATGTACTCCGAACTCCGCCGCTGCCCAGAGAGCGAGAATTGAAGTTATCCCCGCAATGGTACGCTTCTCATCTTCCTTTCGAATCACGAGCCCATACGTATCGGCGACGAAGTGCATGTTTTCGAGGATGCGTTCTGCAGCTCTTCGATCGATTGATCCGTGCCAGTGGTCCACCTGATCGAGGATCATCTGTTCGTGGCGTCGAAGAAATTCGCCGAGGGAAATAACTTTTTCGCTGAGGGGAGTCCGTGGAGTGCAGAGTGTCAGAAGATCGGAAACGTAATCGTCCCAAGCCCTTGAAAGTCGCCGGTTTTCCGGGCGTCGGAGGAACTTAGCACGCGCAAGTGAGAATTTTGCCTTGGTGTGAACCCGAAATTTCGGGACAATAGGATGAAAATCGTAGATAGTTTCCACATGCCGCTTGTCATGCTCATCCCGTTCATGAAACACCCAGTTACTTTTCAACTCCCGCCAGCTCTGAATCGTCAAAACGGCTTTGTCCTTGCTGTCGAGCAGAATGAATTTCCCCGATTCCGCCTTGACAGCCGTGACCCAATGGCCCCATTCGTATACGCAGAGAAGCGTAGGAATCCCGCGGCGGAGGTAGCCGGTGAGTTCCATGCGGGCGCGTTCCGGATCGTGCCTCCGGATCATAAGCATCTTGCAGCCAAAATGCTTGACGGCTTTCCCGAGCTGGATATCGTCCGTTCCGTACCACCAGTTTGTTCCGGCGATCCGCGCAATGGCCTTCTCGTCCGCGGAGATACCGAGGGCTACCAACGCATGTTTGAGGGCGAAGGGGCCGCACTGCCATTGATTTGGTTGGGGATAGAGACCCATCGGGATGTTCTCGGTTGGGGGAAAAGTCGGACAGAAACTACCCAATCTTTGGCGGAATAGCAACCGAAGTGGATTGCCAATCTGCTATTTTCAATTGCCAATTGGCAATCGGCAGTTGAAAATCCTCAATCCGCTTGCCTCCTTGGAAAATGTTCCTATTTTTCATACCAACATTGAGGATTGGAAAGAAGCATGGCCCAACCAACTGTCGCCGTGGTGTTCAACCACGTTGGCGAGGACGAATACGAGAAGCTGAAACAGGTCGATCCGAATTCCCTCACCTTCAAGCCCGAGTATGACATTCATGTCGCAACGGTGCTTGAGGAATATGAGGAGATCGTCAAGGCCCTTCAGAAGGAGGGGTTCCAGCCCTCGATGTTCAATGTGGACGACAACATCGACCGGCTTTACGATCTTCTCCGGAAAGATCCGCCGAATGTGATATTTAACCTCGTTGAGTATGTTCGGGAGGATCCGAAGCTGGAATCTTATGTCGCCGGCCTGTACGAACTCTTCCAGATTCCCTACACTGGGGCTGCTCCTTTCGGATTGGCGCTTTGCCAAAGAAAAGGGCACACCAAGCAACTTCTTCTTCAAAACGGCGTACCGACACCGCGATTTCACCTGTTATTCAAACCGGAACTACGCAAGAGGCATGGTCTGCATTATCCGCTTATCGTGAAACCGGCCCGTGAGGATGCCAGTATGGGAGTCGAAAAAGCCTCGGTGGTTTACAATCAGGAACATTTACACGAGCGTGTCAACCATGCCTTCCAGGAGTTCGCTCCGCCGATCCTGGTGGAGGAATTTATTGCAGGAAAAGAACTCCATGTCGCGGTCATCGGAAACGATCCTCCCGAGGTCCTGCCGATTCTCGAGTATGATTTCTCCCAACTTCCAGACGATTTTCCCGCGATGATCACCTATGCCGCAAAATGGGAACCGCTCAAAGAAGAGTTTCACAAGGTACATACCGTTTGCCCTGCTCCGTTGACAAAACGGCTCGAAGCGAAGGTTCGCGAACGTGCATTGCAGGCTTACAAGATGACGAACTGCCGCGACTATGCCCGCATCGACATGCGGGTCTCGGTAGATAATCATGTGTATGTCCTTGAGGTGAATCCAAATCCCGATCTTACCGAAGGAGTCTCCTTTATGGAGTCTGCGGAGAAGGCAGGATACTCGTTTTCGCAGACATTGAAGCGCATTGTGGAAATGGCGCTGAGCCGTTCTGGCAAGCAACCATCAAAGTCATAACCAGTGCTTTCCTTCAAAGAAGACGTTAAGAACGCAAGGGAAACGAAACCGCACCATCATCCTTTTCTTCCTACGAAAGTTTCTCTATCTTCTCACGATGACTGAAGCGAAATCCGGGTCGTACCATTGCGTGTATTGCGGGGAGTCGAACGAAACAGTGGTCGATCCCACAGGCGGATCCCGGCAGGTGTATGTGGAAGATTGTACTGTTTGTTGCCGCCCCAACGTTTTGCGCATTCTGATCGATCCGGAGAATGACTCCATAAGCATCGAATCCGAACCCGAATCCTGACCCGATTCGAAGTCCGCCCGGCTGCGTCCGCTGTTGTCGGACTTCGGCTCGTAAACAATTCGAAATTCGCCATTCGAAATTCCAAATGTCCACTCCCCTGATGCGCCAATATCAACAGGTCAAAGCGAAGCATCGGGATACGATCCTCTTGTTTCGCATGGGGGATTTCTACGAGACATTTGATGAGGACGCGAAGATCGCGGCAAAAGTACTCGGAATCACTCTGACAAAGCGGGGCAACGGTGCTGCCGGGGAGGTCCCCTTGGCCGGATTTCCGTACCACGCCCTCGAATCCTACCTGCCAAAACTCCTGAAGGCCGGCCACCGCGTTGCGATCTGCGAGCAATTGGAAGATCCAAAGTTCGCCAAGGGCATTGTGAAACGCGATGTGATCGAGGTGGTGACGCCGGGTGTGGCATTCTCGGACAAGGTGCTGGAGCGGCGGCACAATAATTTTCTCGCCTGTGTCTCCCTGCCATCCGCTATTGCCAATGCAAACGACAAGATCGGCCTTTCGTTTGTCGATGTTTCCACCGGGGAATTTGGTGTGGTGGAACTTCCGCTCCGGCACCTCAAGGATCACCTCGAGAACCTCCAGCCGGCGGAATTGATTGTCCAAAAGCGGGACCGGACGACCATGGAGAATCTTCTTAAGGGCGCGCTTCGGACGGTCATGACGAATGCGGACGACTGGGTGTTCAATGAAGGATATGGTTATGATCTTCTGATCCAGCATTTCAAGACCAAATCCTTGAAAGGATTTGGACTCGAAGAGGCGAAGCAGGGAATCGTCGCGGCCGGGGCGATCATGAATTATCTTCAGGAAACGCAGAAAGCGAACCTGCTGCATATCAGGAAGATCACCGTGCACCAGGCCGGTGACACCATGATCCTGGACGGGTCGACCAAACGCAATCTCGAAATCACGTCGACGATCCAAGGCCAATCGGACGGGACGCTTTTCTCGGTTCTCGATCGAACGCAAACACCGATGGGTGGGCGTCTTTTGCAGCGCTGGGTTCACAGGCCGTTGAAGAATCTGGGGGGGATCCGGGCACGCTTGTCGGCGGTGAAGGAACTCTTCGAGCACAGGGAATCCCGGAAAGAGCTGACCGCCGTTTTGGGGAGCGTCGGAGACCTCGAGCGGCTCATCGGGCGTATTGCGACAGGCCGCGGGACGCCGCGCGACGTTCATCAGCTCAGCGTGTATCTCGGGCGGGTTCCCGCCCTCGCCGGAGTGCTCGATCTGTTCAAATCCGGAACCCTGGCGACTCTCCGCGATCAGCTCCATCCGCTTCCCGATCTCATCGCGACAATCGCCAACGCCCTCAGCGACGATGCCCCCCTGTCACTGGCAGATGGGGGAGTCATTCGCAAAGGGTACAATACCGGGCTTGATGAGTTGCGCGACCTTGCCTTCAGCGGCAAGGATTGGATCGCACGGCTGCAGGAACAGGAGCGTCATCGGACAAGCATATCGTCGTTGAAAGTCGGCTATAATAATGTGTTCGGCTACTACATTGAAATCACCAACACTCACAAAGACAAAGTTCCCGGAGATTACATCCGAAAGCAGACCTTGACGAATGCGGAGCGATACATCACTCCGGATCTCAAAGAGTACGAGGAAAAAATCCTGCACGCGGAGGAGAGGATTCTTGCTCTGGAAACAAAGCTGTTCGACGAGTTGCGGCAGGAGATCTCCTCGTTTGCGGAGGAGATACAGTCGAACGCTGCAGTGATCGCGGTACTTGATTGTCATGCTGCGCTCGCGGATGTGGCAGCGGAATATGAGTATTGCTGCCCTGTGGTGGACGAGTCGTCCACGATCGAGATCCGCCAGGGGAGACACCCGGTGATCGAGCGCCTGCTGCCGCCGGGCGAGCGGTACACCCCGAATGACACGGTGCTCGATGTGGCCGGCCAGCAAATTCTGATTATTACGGGCCCGAACATGAGCGGGAAGTCAAGTTATCTCCGGCAGGTAGGACTCATCACCCTGCTCGCACAGATGGGGAGCTTCGTACCCGCAACGTCGGCAAGAATCGGCATTGTGGACAAGATCTATACGCGCGTTGGGGCGAGCGATAATATTACTTCCGGGGAGAGCACATTTCTGGTGGAGATGCATGAAGCGGCGAATATTCTGAACACCGCCACCGGGCGCAGCCTCGTGCTGCTCGATGAAATCGGGCGCGGCACCAGCACGTTTGACGGAATAAGCATCGCTTGGGCGCTCACGGAGTATTTGCATCAGCGCGTGGGTGCCCGCACCCTGTTTGCGACGCATTATCATGAGCTGAACGAGCTCGCGGAACTTTTTCCGAGGGTCAAAAATTATAAGGTCGATGTTCGGGAGTATGAAGACAAGGTGATCTTCCTGCACAAGGTGGTCCCGGGCTTCGCCGATCATTCGTACGGAATCCAAGTCGCCGAGCTGGCGGGCCTTCCCGTGGAAGTCACAGAACGTGCGAAGGTGATCCTGAAGAACCTGGAACAAACAGATCTCAGCATGCAGGGGAACAAGGGAGGCGTACAGGAAGATGCGTCGGAGAAACTCCAGATGACTCTCTTTGAAGTTCAGGATGACGAACTGAGAGCAGAGATCAGTGCGTTGGATCTGAACTCCATCACTCCTCTCGAGGCACTTCGAAAACTCGCGGAGTTGAAGGACAAACTCAAGGAAAAGAAATGACACCCGGCGAGATCAGGACGTTATTCGATTATGACCGATGGGCCACCGTAAAACTTTTGGGCGTCATTGGAACCATTTCGGATGATCTCTACCGAAAGGATCTGGGAAGCAGTCACGGCGGGATTCACGGGACGCTTGTCCATCTGATAGGCGCCTGCGACGTATGGCTGCGTCGGTGGCAGGGCGAGAGTCCGACCAAGCCGTGGAGAGATGCGGACTTCCAATCGTTTGCGGATCTCAGGACAGCATGGGACACCATTCAAGCGGCGCTGGCCGCTTACCTTGAGACCCTTTCCGATGAACAACTGAGCTCACCGCTTCATTATAAAGACATGAAGGGGAACGCATATGCAACCGTCTTGTGGAAGCAAATGCAACATCTGGTAAATCATGGAAGTTATCACCGCGGTCAGATTGTCACTCTGCTGCGCATCATGGGTGTCACACCCGTGGGCACGGATTTGATCCATTATTACAGGGAAAAGGAAAAGCATGCCTGACAAAGAAAGCATTCAGCTTCGTAAGCACCACCTTCGTCATATTCCTGCGCTCAGGGTTCACCCCTCCTTTTTTGGAGAACAATTCGCTTCCGGTTGTTCGATGTACAATTGCAATGCCGACTGCTGTCATTACGGGGTCATGGTGGACCTGCAGGAGCGGGACTTGATTCTCAGGCATACTGAGCTGATTCAACGGTATATGGAGCCCCAGCAAGAGCACGATTCCTCCCGTTGGTTTGAAAAAGAGGAGCAGGATCTCGATTTTCCCTCGGGAAAAGCAGTGGGGACCCAGGCGCGCGATTACGGATGTGTTTTCCTGGATAGTGGCGGAAAGTGCGTTCTGCAAAAAGCCGCGGTGGGCGAGGGGATGCACAAGTTTGCCCTGAAGCCGTTCTACTGTGTCGCGTATCCTCTAACCATCGAGCACGGCGAATTGATCATCGACGATGCCGACTTTGTCAGCCGGCCAGCCTGTTGCAGCGTCGTCAAAGAGGGTGTTCGCACCATCTTTGATGTTTGCTCGGAGGAACTGGAACACGTCCTTGGGAAGGACGGGTTCGCCGAGATTCAGGAGGCAGCAGGTTCGCAAAAATAATTTCCTCCCTCTCTTGCAATTCACCCCTCGTTTCAATAGTTTGTGTGCGCTTTCACGCAGAATCGCGCAGATGCTCTGTGAAGGGACGGCCCAAGTAATGGCTTCACCTCCTCCCACTTTACTTGAGGGTTCCAGATGCCTTTCGAGCTTCACGTCGACGAAGAGCGGAATCACGTTACCGTTCACGGACGCGGGAATTTCGAGTTTCAGGAAAGTTCAGAAGCGATGATCAGTGTTTCCCGGGATAAGCGGTACGTTCCGGGAATGACGCTGCATCTCGATTTGCGCGAAATGGATTTTGTGCCTACCCCCGACGAAACCTGGCGACTCGCACTCGTGTTCCGCAGCCTGAAAAAGAGCCTTACCGGAAAAATTGCAATTTCTGTCTCAAACCCTCTTCACTATGGCCTTGCCCGTATTGTTTCCACGTACGCGGGTGTCGGCGGAATACGCATCAAGCCGTTTCTGAACGACGAAGAAGCGTTCCAATGGCTTGACAAGACAGGCGATGAGGAGGGACCTTGACGGTTCCCTGAATCCCAACGGTTCCAGCAGGAGGTACGCTTATGACTCCATCGTCTCCCAAAACCCTCTCCGCGTTTGAGATCGCCCTGCACAACGTTGATCTCGCTGCAAAAAAAATCGGCCTGAATGCCGATGTGACAACCCTGATCAAGAATCCCGACCGCGAACTGAAGGTGGAACTTCCGCTTGTGCATGATGACGGGACCCTGCACGTGTATACGGGTTTTCGCGTTCAGCACAACAACGTTCGCGGACCGTTCAAAGGCGGCATTCGCTATCATCCCGAAGTGGATCTGGATGAAGTCCGGGCCCTTGCGGCCTTGATGACGTGGAAGACTGCCATTGTCGATCTGCCCTTCGGCGGGGCGAAGGGTGGAATCACTTGCGACCCGCGAACGCTTTCCGAAAAGGAGCTCGAAAAGCTCACCAGAAGTTTCACCAAGGGTATCGATCCGATCATCGGACCCAACACCGATATCCCGGCGCCGGATGTCAACACAAATGCCCAGGTGATGTCCTGGTTCCTCGATGAATACTCCCGCCGCCACGGCTTTTCTCCGGCGTGTGTGACGGGAAAGCCTGTTGATCTGTTTGGTTCGTATGGAAGAGAAGAAGCGACGGGACGCGGGGTGGTCATCACGTACCGGGAGGCTGCAAAAGCCTTTCGGATCGATATGAAATCCTCCCGCACGGCGATCCAGGGATTCGGCAACGTCGGATCGAACACCGCGAAGATCCTCGCATCATTCGGCGGAACCACCGTGGCTGTGAGCGATGTGTATGGCGGGATCTACAACAAGAAGGGAATTGATATCCCGGCCCTCTTGGAATACATGCGAAAAACGAAAAGTGTGAAGGGATTCCCAGGCACGGAACCGCTTACGAACGAGGAACTGCTCGAGTGCGACTGTGACGTTCTTATTCCGGCGGCTCTGGGCGGGCAAATCACCAGGGAGAATGCCGGGCGTGTGAAGGCAAAATTGATTGTGGAAGGAGCCAATGAACCTCTTACCTATGAGGCGGATGACATTCTCGAGGGAAAGGGCACGCATGTAGTGCCCGATATTCTCGCCAACGCCGGGGGGGTGACTGTTTCCTATTTCGAATGGGCACAGAATCTCCAGCAGTTTCGCTGGGAGGAAGATCGGATCAATGAGGAACTTGAGAAGATCATGGTGAGGGCGTTCGGGCAGGTCTGGCAGAAGACGCTCGAGCACAAAGTGACGATGCGTGTCGGCGCCTATGTCGTAGCCATCGAACGCGTTGCCCGCGCAACGGCATTACGCGGTCACTATTGATCGGTCCGAAAAAACGAATACCGTGAAGGCACAAAGATCATAAGGCTCTGTCTTGCGTTCTTTGTGCCTTCGCGTTTAGAAACACTCCGCCTTCTTTGATTCTGGGGGAAAAATCCGCTATATTTTAATTCTGAACTGCTTTTTTCGCCCAAAAGAGGGGTCAAATTTGTTCCGCTCTATCCAAACTCGAATCGAACTTAAGATCCTTCTGCTTCTTATTGGCGTCCTCATCGCCGGATTTGGCACCTATGTCTTTCTCACCATCCGCCAGGAATCTGAAGTCCTCCTGCTGCAAATGCGTGAAAAGCTCGAGCTGTTTTCCGAGTCTGTGAGTGCGGGGATCCAGAATGTCATGCTGACCGGCAAATCGCCGTATGCCGTTTCCTTTGTCAACGATACGCGGCAGAGCCTCCCATTTGCTTCTGTCACCATCTACGACCGGTTTGGGCGTGAAGTGTTTCTCCGCGAAGGAGAAGGGATTGTCCATAATGTACAGGACGAATTGCTCAAAAGTACGCTGGAACGCCGGATCATGCACTCGACAACAACGCGTGCCGGCAATGGCGATGTTTTTTCCCGCTATGAACCCCTTCTCAACCGTACCGAATGCTGGCGATGCCATCCTCCACAGGAACCGATCCGGGGTGTCTTGCTTCTTGGGCTTCGTCCGGACGCGATCCGTATGAGGGGCGCGTCAGCGGTCCGCGAACTTGCAGGAGCCATGGGACACTTTGTTGCAACGGCATTTCGCACCATCATGCTGGGCGGGCAGGGCGAAATGATGGATACGCTCACGGCAAAGGCCAACGCTATTCCCGGGATCAAGAGAATCCAGGTGTACGCCAAGGATGGATGGCTTGCCTTTGGCCCGGAGGAGGAAGAGCTCATGGATGAGGACATTCTTCCGGTTGTCGCCAGGCAAACCGCAGATCTGGTATTCGAAGACCGGAAGAATGAACTGAGGTTATTTCTTCCTCTGGTCAATGAAGACCGTTGTCAGGTGTGTCACGGATCCCGGCACCCCATGCGGGGGGTCATGGTTGTGGATTTCGACCGGCCGGCTCTTGAGCGCACGCTCCGTGAAGGGCATGAGTCCACAACGGCCGTTCTTCAATCGACTATTTTTGAGGGATTCAGAAGCATTATGCTCGTCGGGAGGGCAAGCTCGACCCGTTATTACATGGATGCGATCAGGGCAAATCCCCTGGTCGGCACGGTGCGTGTGTTCGACAAAGACAGAAACGAAAGGTTTCTGAATCCGCCGATTCGGGAACGAAGCCAGATCGCCGGTCTTGTCTCCTCGAAGGAGCCTGTCGAATTTGTCGAGACAGTTGGAGACACCGAATACATGGTGAGGCTGACCGCTCTTCCCAATGAAGTCCGTTGTTACTCGTGCCACGGCAAAAACCATGAAGTGCGCGGCGTTGTGGAGGTCTCGGCCTCCATGACGGCCATCAACGACGCCATCGCTGCAAACAAGGTCCGATCGGCAACCGTGGGAGCCTTGACGATTTTTCTTGTTTGGGGTGTCTTGCGACAATTCATGAAGTCTGTGGTGGTGAACCCGGTGCGTGCGATCGAGCGGGTCGCTTCACGGATTGGAGCAGGTGATTTCAGCGCCTCGGCCCCGGTGGGGTCACGTGATGAGATAGGATCACTCGCCTTGCGGATCAACGAAATGGTCCAGGGATTGAGGGAGAGATTCCATTTGCAAAAATTTGTTTCAGAACAAACTGTGAGAGCTGTACGCGCGGCAGATCAGTCCGGAGTGCGGCTTGGCGGACAGCGTAAACGTGCGACGGTGTTTTTCTCGGACATTCGGGGGTTCACATCCTTTGCGGAAAAAAACGAGCCCGAAAAAGTGATCGGAATGCTGAACGAATGCCTCTCGCGCCAGGCGTCGATCATCCGAAAGTACTCCGGAGATATCGACAAGTATGTGGGCGATGAACTGGTGGCCGTTTTCGAAGGTGAGAAGATGGTGGAGAACGCCGTCAGGGCGGCCCGGGAAATTCAGAGGGTCATTACAGCCGGGGGAGACGAAGCTCGCGACCAGGGACTTGAGCTCGGCATCGGCATCAATACGGGTGACATGGTCATGGGAGCGATGGGAAGCGAAGATCGGATGGATTACACGGTCATCGGAGACAGCGTGAACCTTGGGTCGCGGCTGTGCAGTGCAGCCCGTCCCGGACAGATACTTCTTTCGGAAGTTTCGGCGCAAATCCTTGCCGGTAATCCCGAATTCACATTGAGGAAACTCGAACCGCTGATTGTCAAAGGAAAGCAAACCCCCGTGCAGATCTATGAAGTGAATTGACAGGCGTGGTCCCAAACTGCGCGGATAATAAACCGAGAACATGAAGAAAGTGAAGGATGAAGCGTGAATCAGCGAAGGCTGTATCGTACTATTGAAAGCTTTGCATCGGATCATTTCAAGAGCGACATAGAGATCCTGAAGCACGTTCTGAATGAGATCGTCAAGGACGAAAACATCGATATTAAGGGCGGGCGCATCTGGCAGTACGAACCGACCGCGCAATCCTATCGGCTTGTCCATCAGATCGGCGTCATCGAAAAACTGGAACCGGGATACAAGATCGCAGTTGCGAACTACCCCATTTTTCTGCAATTGGGCGATCAACGGTCCCTGATCGCAAATGAAACAGACACTTATCTCCGCAAAAAGGGAATCATCAAATATTCCGTCACAGGAGTCGGCGAAAGGCTCCCTCACCCGGAGGGGTCCGTCTTCCAATACCTTCTCGCGTTTAATTCCGATGGACTCGATCAGAGCCTTCTGCCGACGCTCAATATCATCAGCATTGCTGTTTCTTCGCTGTTAACGAGGAAACGAATTGAGCAAAAGGCGAAGTTGCTTGCGAAAGACATCGATAAGGCGCGCGAGATTCAGCAGAGCATCCTCCCGCCGTCAGCGTTGAAATTTCATCATTATGACGTGTACGGGATCTCTATTCCCGACCGCATCGTCGGAGGCGATTTTTTTGATTACCTGCAGACAGATGGGGAAACTGACCGCCTGCCGATTGTCATTGCTGATGCAGCGAGCAAAGGCCTCCGGGCAGCTTCCCAGGCATTGTACCTCGTGGGAGGACTGCGCATGGCGGTGAGTTATCAAGCGAAAATCACCACGCTGATGACCCGTCTGAATCGGCTTCTCAATCTGACATTCTCGGAGGAGCAGTTTGTTTCCATGTTTTACGCCGAGTTGTTTCATGATCGGAACGGATTGGTCCTCTATGCGAACGCGGGCCATAACAGTCCGTTTGTCTATCATGCGGCCGACAAGCGCATGGAAGTCCTTGAACCCACCGGTCAGGTGATGGGTCCATTCCCCGATGAAAAATATGTGGTGGAAAATACCTATCTTCAGCCGGGGGATATCCTTGTCATGTATACGGACGGGATCAGTGAGGCGAGAGACAGCACCGGCAATGCCGAGTACGGAGAACAACGCATCTCTGATTACATCCAGGATCATTCTGCCCGAAGTGCCGAGGAGATCTGCAAAGGAATCCACGAGGATGCTAAGACATTTGCCCGCGGCTCGGAGGAAACGGATGATAAGACCGTTGTCGTAGTAAAGAGAAATACATGAGAACCCCCGAAATGTGGAAGGCAAGGATTTGACATCACACATTCCAGATTTTATTTAATCATGTTATCGGACGGAGTCCAGTATGACCGAACAAAAAAAGATTGGCCAGGTTATCGGTGTGACCAGCGGTTCCCTGACCGTCCTCCTCGATGAATCGATAGGGTCGCTTAAGAAAGAAATCGGCGGCAAGGTCTATTATGTCGGCCAGCTCGGAAGCTATGTGCTCATTCCGGTTGGGAAACAGATCGTTGTTGCCATGGTTGCCGAGCTCGAGAAATGCGACGTGGCCATCAACGGCGAGGCTCATCAACGGGTTCGGGTCATCGTCACCCTGGTCGGTACCGTCAAGGCTGGCCGCTACGAGCGCGGCGTTTCGGTTCTTCCCCCCATTGATGCTCCTGTGTTTTTCGCAGAAGATCAGGACCTCACTGCTGTCTTTTCCATTTTTCAAAAATTCGGGTTTTCCCTGGGTCAGCTGTCCATGTTCGAAAAGGAACGGGCATTCCTCGATCCAAACCGTTTTTTCAGCAAGCACATTGCCGTTGTGGGATCCAGCGGATCGGGAAAATCCTGCACGGTGGCTTCCATTCTTCAAAAAGTGGCTCCATTTCCTGATACGAACATTATTATTATCGATATTCACAACGAATATCACGCAGCCTTCGGTGCGGATGCGAACTATCTCCCTATTGCTGATCTTGAACTTCCGTATTGGCTTATGAACTTCGAAGAGATACAGGAAATGTTCATTGACGAACGGGACTTGGATGCCTCGAGCCAGATCACCGTCCTGAAGGACCTCATTGTCGCGTCGAAGAAAGGAAAGAATCCGGAAATTGCGGAGTACATCACCGTCGATACGCCGGCCTTCTTCGATATCGCGGAGATCCGCGCCCGCATGCAGTTTCTCGATACGGAGAAAATCACCGGCATGGGCATGCAAGGGGCATCCAAAGAGGGTCCCTTCTACGGCAAGTTTTCACGGTTTCTTGTACGGCTCGACAGCAGGTTGAACGACGCGCGCTACGAGTTTATGTTCAAACCGAAGCAATTCGTGGCTACCTCCTCTCTGAGCGATTTTCTGCAAAAGATCTTCGGACCGGGCGGAAGCGCCAAAGTAACGATCATGGATATGAGCGGCGTCCCGTTCGATATTGTCAACACGGTCGTGTCGTTGCTCGCGCGTGTAACGTTTGACTTCAATTTCTGGAATCCCCACCGCAGAGATTTTCCCGTATTGCTTGTGTTCGAGGAGGCGCATAATTACCTCCCGACTACGGGGGAATCTACCAAGGCGGCGAGGCGGACCGTCGAGCGCATTGCCAAGGAGGGGCGCAAATACGGTGTGAGCTGTATGATCGTCAGCCAGAGACCTGCCGAAGTTTCCGAGACCATTCTTTCGCAATGCAGTAACTACGTCGTTCTCCGTTTGACGAACCCCGTCGATCAGAACTATGTGCGCAAACTGGTTCCGGATACGTTTGTCGGACTCGTCGACGTACTCCCGTCGTTGCGGCAGGGAGAGGCTCTTGTGGTGGGAGATGCACTGCCGATGCCCCTCAGGGTGCAGGTGGACTTCCCGAACCCCGAGCCCGAAAGCGGCGACATCAAGTTCTTCGATAAATGGAAACAGAGTGAGTCCAAGACATATATTCAGGATGTTGTTCAGCGTTGGTGGAAACAGGAACGCAAGGGTACCAGCACCGGGGAATAGATTGAAGGAACCGGACGGAGCGCCGGAACGTTGCAAATGCGACACATGAGGGAGGCCGAATGCTGATACGAACCACGCCGGAAATTCGTTCGTCGGAGATTACGCCGGAATCTCTCTACAATAATCGAAGGTCTTTTCTCAAGGCAGCAGCTGTGGCTGCCGCAGGAGCGGCCGCGGGCCTTGCCGTTCCCGGATTGGCCCAGGCATTTCCCCCACAAAATCCCCCGTTTCAGCGTCCACCGGCAGGACCGTTCAGCACTGACGAAGAACTCACTCCGTATTCGGACGTAACGACGTACAACAACTTCTACGAGTTCGGAACCGACAAAGAAGATCCGGCAGAAAACGCCGGGACGCTCAAGGTCAAGCCGTGGAAACTCACCATCGAGGGGGAGGTGAAGAAGCCCGCTTCGTACAACCTCGAAGATTTCCTTAAATCCTACAAGCTCGAAGACCGCGTGTATCGTTTACGATGCGTTGAAGGGTGGTCCATGGTTATTCCCTGGCTCGGATTTCCGATTGCCGATGTCATCAAAAAAGTGGAACCGACCTCTCGGGCGAAGTTTGTTGAGTTTACCACACTCTACGATCCGCAGCAAATGCCGGGTCAGAAGCGCCCCGTGCTGAGCTGGCCGTATGCGGAGGGATTGCGGCTGGATGAGGCAATGCATCCTCTGGCGTTGTTCGCTGTGGGTCTCTATGGGAAAGAACTGCCAAATCAGAATGGGGCGCCGTTTCGCATGGTGGTTCCCTGGAAGTACGGATTTAAAAGCGGCAAGTCGATCGTGAAGCTGCGTTTTACGGAAAAAGAACCCCGGACGACCTGGAACATCGCTGCATCGAACGAGTACGGATTTTATTCCAATGTTAATCCGGATGTTGACCATCCGAGGTGGAGTCAGAAATTCGAACGGCGCATTGGCGAGTTCCGTAAACGCCGTACGCTGATGTTCAACGGGTACAGTGATCAGGTGGCGGGGATGTACGGAGGGATGGATCTGAAGAAGAATTTTTAATTGCCCGGCTCTTGTTCGGCGATTCTTCCGTGGAATTTCGGATTTCATGTGAAGTTTATCGTATCCTTGGAGACTCATTTCTAATCCTCCTTTCTTTTGACTACCCCCCAACGCATTCGCTTCATTCTCAAACCCGTCGTTTTTTTGACGTGTCTTAGCCCCTTCCTCTTGCTTGGATTCAATGCTTACACGGGAAATCTGAGTGCGAATCCGATCGATGACATCACCGATGCGACCGGCATCTGGACTTTGCGCTTTCTCCTGGTCACGTTGGCCGTCACTCCCGTGAGAAAAATTGCAGGATGGAACTGGCTCCTGCAGATCAGACGCATGGTGGGACTTTTCGCGTTCTTTTCTGTGAGTCTTCACTTCTTCACCTACCTCTACCTCGATCAATTCTTTCTTTGGGAAGAGATACTTTCCGATATTTCCAAGCGGCCTTTTATTGCAGTGGGATTCGCAAGTTTTCTTCTGTTGATTCCGCTAGCCGCGACATCGACTGACCGAATGACAAAATGGCTTGGTGGAAAAACCTGGACTCGATTGCATCGGCTGGTGTACTTCAGCGCTCTTGGCGGCGTCATTCACTATCTCTGGCTTGTGAAGGCGGATACGCAGTCGCCGCTGGTCTACGGAGCGATCCTCGCCGTGTTGATGGGTATCAGGCTTTGGTTCTTTGCCAGGCCAAAATTGCTGCGGGCACTCGGGGAACAGAAGCTCAGTCAGTAACGAGGTTCACGGGGGGGGAATGCGGAGCTTCTTGATTCACACTCCTTTGTTGTCTATATTCGACAGAGTTTTTTTCATTCAAATCGTACTGATCACTTACCACCCAGGGGTTTTTATGAAATTCCTTATGTTCACGACGTTGGCACTGCTCATGGGCCTCCTTGCGGGCTGCAACCCTCTTTCGCTCAAACCGGCGGACTTTGGCTGGCCGGTTGAGAGTGTGCTTAAAGCGGACAGCAAGGGTATGGTTCAGGAGAATCGTTATCAGCTCAGTTTCAACGTCAGGCCGATGTTCTTCGCTGAGACTGGTGATTCATCCAACGTTTCTGTTTCTGTCCGGGTGATCAGAGATCGTGCGGGGTATTATTTCATATCCGCCCCGGGGTTCAAGCACGTCTATGTGTTTGGAACTGGAGATGGAGCACTCACGCTCGAATCCAAGATCCTGATTTCGGAGAGCGGAATGACATCCCCAGCGTTCAATGCGCGCCCTCCGCATGTCCAGTTGCTTAACGGGAGCGATAAGCCCCGGATGCTGACCAAAAGCGGCATCCAGGAAGGGGGCAAATAATGAAAACCCTCAGAGCGTTTTCCGTCATAGCCGGACTCATCCTTATTCCATCTTTGCTCGTCTCTCAAGTTCGGTCTGACTATGAGGTCACTCAGGCTTTTGAGCGCGAGTCGGATGCCATTGCCAGGGCGGTGACCGATGCGAATACCGTCGTCGAATGTGTCGATATTGAATCCCGCATTATGGATCTGGACAGCACCTATCGCGAATACCAGGCTCTTCTTGACCGCGCGCTGTATCCGGACGGGTTCGAAGGACGCCTTGCGAAGCTGACGGGGCAGATCACTTATGCGAAAGGAAAGGTCACGATCATCGAAACGCAGTATGATCGGATCACGGAGCTTGAAGCGCAGGTGCGCGAATTGAGTTCTCAGGTGGACCAATTGAGCGGGCAGAACACAAAAATGCTCGCAGAGGTCACGCGTCTGAGTGCCTCGAGGCTTCTCATCGATTCACTCAATGCCGTCATTTTGACCCTTCGAAAGGGGCTTCGCGACCGCGATAACCTCATTTTCTCGCTTGTGGATAGTCTCTTCCTCCAGTACGACAAGGATGTGTCTGCGATGAGCGATCAGGAGAAAAGGGGAGTGGCGGCCAGGCTGGAGCGGAGGAACGTCTTCACCGGCATCAAGCAATCGATTGACGATAACATCCGGTTTCTCGAATCGACGAGCCTGACGGGGAACGATTTGGCGAAACTCATGGACGAGCAGGCGGCCTTTGCTTCAAAGTGGAATGGATTGGGAAAGAAGCTGGCGGATGTATACGTGGCTGCGAAATCCAAGCGGGGAGCCGAGCTCGCCACAGTCGACACCATGCTCAATCGTTGGAAGAGCAAGCTTGGAAGCCTTTTCTGGAAATCTCTTAACGAGGTCTTTGCTCGGAATGAGGTTCCGGTTCAGGCGTTTTCCACTCCGTCAGAGTTTCACACAAATATCAACGGATATCTGGATGAGGAAATCAGGAAAGCCAGGGATGACAAGGATGGTCAGCGGTACTACCGCTACCAGTCATTCGCCGATTCTGTGTGGTACGGCAACGTGGAGCCGAATTGGATCCCTTCCATGGTAAAAAGCGGGAGTCTCACGCAGGCGCAGGTGGACGAAATTGATGACAAAGTTGACGAATGGAAGGATATTGTCAGCCCGCCGTTGACGATGGTCTACGTGATCATTGCGGTGGTGATGCTGGTTGTTGTCCTGTATCTCTATAGGAGATACTCGAAAACGCGTCAGGGATCGGTGGATGGAGGAGTGAAAGCAGGGTAACTTGCCGCGATATGAAAGAGTTGAGATGGAAAAGCCCGGTGATGAGCCGGGCTTTGTCTTACTGCAGCCACAAGTCGAACAAGCTCGCCGTCAAAAAGCGGCTTTGACAGATCCCACGTTGCGTCAGGGTACCGATTCCGTCCGGTTCAGATCGGATTCCTCGTTCCCCGTTTCTTTTTCTCTGTATTCGTTTTTATATTCCTCAATTGCACTCTTCGCTCTCAAAGGCAAATCGACGTTTTCTTAACACTTTGAGAAGAACAAGGCGGCTCAAGAGGAGCAAAAAATATCAAAAAACAAACGGCAATGAAACGGAAAACGAATACCCTCATTTTAGGCGGGGGGTTTGGCGGATTGGCGGTTGCGCACACGCTCAGGCCCCTCATTCCCGTTGAGCACTCAATTACCCTCGTCAGCAAATCGTCTCAGTTTGTCGTGGGCGCGGCAAAAACCTGGGTGATGACGGGAGAACGGAATATCGGAGCCATCTCGAGCGATCTCAAATCCGTCATTCCACCCAATGTCGAGATTCATCATGCTGAGGTTCAAAAGATCGATGTCGTCAAGGGCGAAGTCACTACTTCGATGGGCATGCTACGGACGAATTTTCTCGTGATCGCTCTGGGAGCCGATTTGAACATGGGCGCGGTACCCGGGCTGGCCGAATCCGCCTTGTCGTTCTATACTCTGGAAGACGCCCTCCGCCTTCAAGAGAGACTCAATGCTTTCAAGGAGGGCGAACTCGCCCTTCTGATTCCCCGTACACCGTTTAAATGCCCCCCGGCGCCGTATGAAGCGGCCATGGTACTGCATTCGATGTTCAAGGAACGCGGGGTTCGTGAACATATACGGATCTCCATCTACACGACGGAACCGGCCCCCATGCCGGCGGCAGGGCCCGAGATGGGGGCCTTCATCCGGGATCTTCTGGCCGAACGTATTATTGCATACCATCCGGGGAAGGTGACCAAATCTGTTGACCCAAAACATAAGACCATCCTCTTCGAGTCCGGAGAGAAAGTGCGCTATGATCTGCTCATTGCCATTCCGCCACATGAATCTTCATATCCTGTTCGTGAAGCGGGCCTAGCGAACCAGTCAGGTTGGATCCCTGTCGATCCCGGAACTCTTAAGGTCGCCACCCAAGTCGGAGCCATTCCTGTGTATGCAATCGGCGACGTGACTGCGCTTCCGCTCCCAGGCCGTTACAAACCGGAATCGCCGCTTGTGCTTCCGAAAGCGGGAGTGTTTGCAGCATCGCAGGGTGCGGTGGTTGCAAGGCGCATTGCAGCTGAAATTCTAGGAAAATCCCCTGATGACACATTTGACGGAAAAGGCTCCTGTTACATCGAAATCGGTGGCGGGCAGGCGGTGAAGGGAGAAGGTTCGTTTTTCAACTTGCCTCATCCGGTGATGAGCAAGCAAGCGCCCTCGGAAGAGCAATTCCGCGATAAGCAGCAATGGGTGATGATGTGGCTCAAGGGAAATATTTCGTCCTAGCGAATTCGCCCTCAAAGGAAGGCACGGAAAACGACGGAGCTTCTCTTTCGGAACAACGGCGGTCAACAACGGCGGTCAACAACGGAACGAGCTGGGGTGATTTAATGATGGCAGGTTCCGCCGTGTTCAGCTCAAGAGATTTAGCGTTCAGCACGAAACCTCAACTCTATTCCAACAGCTGCCTTAACACGAACTGAAGAATCCCATCATGCTTGTAGTAATCCACTTCATTCGGTGTGTCGAGCCGTGCAAGCGCGGTGAACGTCTTTGTTGATCCGTCTTTGGCTGTTGCATGGACCGTCATGGCCTTGCCGACGCGGAGATCACCCGCGATCCCCTCGATATCAAACACTTCAAAACCTGAAAGTCCGAGGCTCTTGGCATTTTCTCCTTCGCGGAATTGCAGTGGGAGAACACCCAGTCCGATCAGATTACTGCGGTGGATCCTCTCATAGCTCTCCGCGATGACCGCTTTGATCCCCAGCAAACGAGGGCCTTTGGCTGCCCAGTCGCGGGAAGATCCCGATCCGTATTCTTTGCCCGCCAGGACGATCAGAGGCGTACCTTCTTTTTGAAATCGTTCTGATGCCTCGAAGATCGGCATTGGCTGATCTGAGGATGGATGTACCGTCCACCCGCCTTCGGTGCCGGGGGCGAGCATGTTCCGCAAGCGAATATTGGCGAACGTACCCCGGATCATCACCTCATGATTTCCTCGTCGCGATCCATACGAATTGAAGTCCTTCGGTATCACGTTGTGTTTTTGCAGATACCCTCCGGCCGGGCTCTTCGAGGAAATTGATCCGGCGGGGGAAATGTGATCGGTGGTGACGGAATCCGCGAGGTACGCAAGAACTTTGGCTCCTTTGATATCCGCGAGCGGCTTCGGGGTTCGGGGCATGTCGTCGAAAAACGGCGCTGCTTTGATGTAGGTTGACGATGCGTCCCAATGGAATCGGTCGCCTGTTGGCACAGGAAGATCCCGCCAGCGCGGTTCTCCTTCAAAGACATTGGCGTACTGCCTCTCGAACATCTCCGATTTCACCGCTCTTCCCATTGTCTCGGAAACCTCCTGCGGCGAGGGCCAGATCTCTTTGAGATACACCGGTTTTCCGGACTTATCCTTGCCAAGCGGTTCATTCTGAAGGTCGATATCCATGGTCCCTGCAAGAGCGTACGCAACAACAAGCGGCGGAGAGGCGAGGTAGTTCGCTCGTACGTGAGAATTGATGCGTCCTTCAAAATTGCGGTTTCCGGAAAGAACCGCTGCCGCCACGATTTCGTGATCCTCCACCGCTTTTGCGATCGGCTCGGGAAGAGGGCCCGAGTT
Source organism: Bacteroidota bacterium (assembly GCA_040880975.1). GTDB lineage: Bacteria > Bacteroidota > Ignavibacteria > UBA10030 > UBA10030 > JBBDYD01. Next base: position 73,489 of record JBBEEC010000047.1, read on the forward strand.
CCCGATACACGTTGTGCATCCGTAGCCAACGAGATTGAATCCCAATTCGTCCAGCGGTCCGGTCAGTCCCGCCTCATTCAGATAATCCGTGACAACTTTTGATCCGGGAGCAAGGCTTGTTTTTACCCATGGCCGGGTTTTCAATCCGCGTTCAACGGCCTTCTTTGCCAGCAGACCCGCAGCGATCATCACCGACGGATTCGATGTGTTCGTGCAGCTCGTGATCGCAGAGATCACCACCGAACCATGTCCGATCTTGAATTTACTCCCGTTCTTTTGTACGGTCACACACGGAAAGACGTCCGAAAGGAAGGGCGGAACAACGAGTTCCTCGATGGGTTGTGGAGCAGGGCTTTCATCGATCCATCGGGCAAGCTCCTTCTGGTCTACTGCCGTGGTCTTGGATTTCACCATTTCGAGGAGGCTGGCACGGAAGGATCTCTTGGAGCTTGAAAGGGGCACGCGATCCTGCGGGCGTTTCGGCCCTGCGAGACTGGGTTCCACGTCGGCAAGATCCAGCTCCAGCGTATCTGAGAATTCCGGCTCAGGTGCATCATGGCGATGGAACAAGCCCTGTTCCTTGCAGTACGCTTCCACAAGCGGGACAAGATTCCCTCTGCCCGTGAATTGCAGGTATTTCAGCGTTTCGTTGTCTACCGGGGAATAACCAACGGTCGCACCGTATTCCGGAGCCATATTGCCGATCGTTGCACGGTCTGCCAGCCCCAGGGTTCCGAATCCCGGCCCAAAAAATTCCACAAACTTTCCAACAACGCCTTTCTTACGCAGCATCTGAGTCACCGTAAGTACGAGATCTGTTGCCGTTGCCCCCGGCTGAAGTTTCCCTGTCATCTTGAATCCTACGACCTGGGGAATCAGCATTGAGATAGGCTGGCCCAGCATGGCTGCCTCTGCCTCGATGCCGCCAACTCCCCAGCCCAGAACCCCGAGCCCGTTCACCATTGGCGTGTGCGAATCTGTTCCCACAAGGGTATCAGGGAAGGCGGTGAGCCCGTCGTCCGTTTGGCGCGAAAAAACAACCTGTGCGAGATATTCGAGGTTCACCTGGTGGACGATCCCGGTGTTGGGAGGGACGACACGGAAATTCTTGAAGGCTTGCTGCCCCCAGCGAAGGAAGGCATACCGCTCTTTATTGCGTTCGAACTCTATCTCGGCGTTCACCATAAACGCGCGGGGATTTCCGAACTCGTCAACCTGGATGGAGTGATCTATGACAAGATCCACAGGTTGTAAGGGATTGATCTTCTTCGGATCTCCACCCATGCGGACCATAGCATCGCGCATGACGGCAAGGTCAACAATGCACGGGACTCCGGTGAAATCCTGCAAAAGGACACGGGCCGGCATGAAGGCAATTTCCTTCTGCGGCGCGGCCTTGGGCTGCCAGTGAACAAGCGCTTCAATATCCTCACGTCGCACGATCCTCCCGTCTTCCTGCCGGAGAAGATTTTCCAGAAGGATCTTGAGGGAAAACGGAAGTCGCGCGAGGGAAGTTTTAAGAGTTTCTTCGAGTTTTCGCAGAGAGTATATAGTGTAGGTTGTGCCGCCGGATTTGAGAGTGGTCCTGGTGCCAAGGCTGTTCTGGTTTTTCATTCTTGCTCCGTGATGAATGCAATCATCAATATAAGAAAAAAAGAAAAATGTTCGTTAAGAGTTTTATCCCTATATTTGAGCGAATAAGCGATGACCAGAAGAAAACATATCGATTCGGACGGCCGCCGGGAACTCCGGCTCTTGGAGACCCTCGCACGGGCCATTATTCGCAAGCAACAGGTGCGTCCGGTTATGCAGAAGCTTGCGGATGCGCTTGTGGGAGAATTCGGGTTCAAAGCGGCCCTTGTGACGCAATTCATTCCCTCGCAAAAGGGATTCACGGTGCTTGGCATTGCCCCGCGAAGAAAAACGCTCTCAGCGGCTACTCAGTTGTTGGGAATCAACCTCGATCGGCTTGTTTTTCCGTTTCGCCCTGATAAAAACAGCGTTTTGAAGCTCTTGCTCAGGCGAAAGGTTTGGATCGGAAAAGACCTTTCGGAAATCATCAAGCCGATGTTCGCTGCAAAGCCTGCCCGGCTTGTGCAGAGGATTTTCAAAGTCCGGTGCATCTATAATTCACCCCTGTTCAGCGGGAATCATCTTGTGGGGACAATGATCGTTGGAACAGAAGCGGAATCATTCACCAAGCGTCAGATCGCCTTTCTCAAGGCCTTTACACAACACGCAGCTCTGGCGGTTCACCAAGCCGGCCTGCTTGCAGAAAAATCCGCCGCGACAGAGCGATATCGGCTGCTGAGCGAAGTGGACAGCCATATTCTCGAAGAAAAGGAACTGCGGAAGGTTCTGAAAGCGATCGTTGGAAACATTCATCGTGTCATTTCCTGCGATCTTGCGGGCGTCTATATCCATGACCCTGCAAGAAAAACAATGGTTCATTCCGTTGCCTGGCCTGCCAGCTCGTATGCGAAGAAGCTCCGGAATCTTGAGTTTCCCATTGGGACCGGCATTATCGGATCGGTGGCGAGGACACGTAAAGCGGAGATTGTCAACAACGCGCACGAAGATCGGAGGTCCGTTTACCCAAGAGGAAGCCAGCCCCGCCTCGAGCATTTGATCTGCCTTCCGTTGATCGTCGGGAAAAATCTTGTTGGTGTCCTCCATGTCGGCCGATTCCACGACGAACCGTTCCTGGCATCTGATCTCGAAATGGCAAAGCAATTCGGCGGAAAATCAGCCTTGGCCATTGAGAATGCACAGCTCTTTGCAAAGCAGAGACAGAGAGAAGCAGAGTTGGAGGAATTGCAACGAAGCGGCACACGCATCACGGAATTGCTCGATCTGCGAACCGTCCTCGACCGGGTCCTTGCCGAGGCCCGGCGTGTTGTTCCGGCGGCTGAGCGAGGGTGCATTTATTTGGTGGAAGAAGGAACGAAAGATCTTGTCCTGGCTGCTGATGTCGGTGCCGACCGACGAGTCGCGGACGTGCGCATTCCGTGGGGTGCTGCGGGTATCGCCAAGGTGGCACAATCGGCGCGCAGTGTCGTTGTCGAGGACGCTTTTTCATTGGCGGAATGGAATCCGGAAGGGGCAAAGCATCCTGCTGCTTCCTTGGTGGTCATTCCCTTGCTTTCGAAAAACAGGGCAATGGGGGTTCTTAAGTTGGGAAGTACATCCCGACAGGGCGCCTTCACTCGGGATGATGTTACGCGGCTTGAGTTGTTTGCCCTCCATGCCTCCCTGGCAATTCGCAATGCCCAACTTCTTGCGTCGCTCGAACAGGAAGTCAAAAAGATCAAGCTGTTGCGGGATATCAAAGCGCTGACGCGCAGCGGCTCGTCGACGTCCGTCTTCCTGCGTCAGGTATGCCGCCTTATGGTCGAAGCATATGGATATCATCTTACGACCGTCCTGTTGTACGATCCCCTGAGGCAGACACTCAAGCTCGCCGCAGCCGGCGGATCCGAAGCATCGAAGATCCCGAAAGACTATGAGCAGTCCATTCAGGACGGTGTGGTCGGATGGGTCGCTCGTACGCGCAAGCCCCGTCTTGTGCAAAACGCGGTCCAGGATCCCCACTTCATCAACCGCAATGAACTTTCCACTCAATCGGAACTGTGCGTACCCATTCTGGATGCGGGGGCGAATCTCCTCGGTGTCATCAATACGGAAAGCAATCGCATCGGAGGATTCAAGGAAACGGATGTTCAGACCCAATCGGCTGTCGCTTCGGAAATCGCAGGAGCGTTCGCGGAACAGAGGCTGATCACGGCCCTGAGTGATTCCGAACGAAAGTTCCGCCGCCTTTTCGAGGAATCCAAGGATGCGATTTACATCAGCACGATTGAAGGGGTCCTGCTGGATGTCAATCAGGCAGCGGTCGATCTTTTTGGGTATCCAAGCAAAGAGGAGTTAATGAAGGTCGACATCGCGCGCGATCTTTATCTCGATCCCTCTGATCGCGATGACCTGTTGGAGGAACTCGCGGCCAAGGGGTTTCTCAAGGATGTGGAACTGCGTCTCAAGAAAAAAAGCGGCTATCGCCTTCTTGTGCATGCCACCGTGACCTCTCTACGGGACTCCGAAGACCGCCCTGTTGCCCTCCAGGGAATCCTGCATGATATTACGCGGCAAAAAGACGATGAGCGGCGCCTTCATGAATCAGAAGAAAAGTACCGGAGTCTTGTCGAAGACGCTCTCGTCGGCGTTTATATCATTCAGAATGACAAGTTCTCTTTCGTCAATTCGCGTTTCGGAGAGATTTTTGGATATCCTGTCGTCGAGATTTCGGACATGCATGTTGGGGATTTTGTCCACCCCGATGATCGAACGACCGTCATCGAGAATATCCGGAAACGGATGCGGGGTGATGTCAAGAGCATGAAATACGGATTTCGGGGACTCCGGAAAGATGGTATGGCGATCGAGGTGGAAGTGTTTGGGACACGCTCTGTCTATCAGGGTCAGCCGGCGGTCATTGGTACGATCCTCGATCGGACCCAGGAACACCGGCAACAAACTGAGATCGACGAGTGGAAGCGCCGCTACGAACTGATCATCGCTTCATCAGCTCAGATCGTTTACGAATATAACATTCGAACGGGGGCAATCCTGTGGGGGGGGAGCATCGAGGCGGTTTTGGGATACAAACTGTCCGATTTGCGCGGAGAAATCAAAGAATGGGAGGAATTCATCCACCCGGAAGATCGCGAGCGGGCACTCAAGGAACTCGACCAAGCCCTGGCCACGACGAGACGGTATGATGCAGAGTATCGTTATCGCCGCAAGGACGGCTCGTATGCCTGGATGCACGACCGGGGTTTTGTGGTAAGCGATAAGACCGGGTGGGGTCAGATTCTCTTGGGGATGATGGAGGACGTCACTCAATCCCGGGTGCTCGAAGAGAAATTTTATTTCTCCGAGCAGAAACACCGTTTGCTCTTTGAGCATGCAAATGACGCTGTGCTGGTCTTGCGCGGAGAGTTGATCACCGACTGCAATCCGCGGGCGCTTGAGATGTTCGGAAGCTCCAAAGAAGACCTGCTCGGGCAGTCTCTGTATGCGTTTTCCCCACCCTACCAGGTGGACGGCAAGGAATCGAGAAGCACTTTGCTGGAATATCTAAATGCAGGCCTCGAAGGAAATCCGCAGAAGTTCTCCTGGCGGAATATCCGTCGCGATGGATCGGGGTTTGAGGCAGAAGTAAGGCTTAACCGTTTCGAATTGGCCGGGGAGATCCTCCTACAGGTTCAAATTCGGGATACGACGGTCGAAGTGGAGGCGCAGGAAGAGCTTGCAAGATCCGAGGAAACATACCGGAGGCTCATTCTTGAGGCAAGCGATCCCATCCTTGTGTCCGATGGAAATGGGAGATTTGTCGAGGTGAATCAGGCAGCCTGTTTCCTGCTCGGATACTCCCGTGAGGAACTGCTCAAACTGTCCGCCGCGGACCTTTCCGAGCTCCCTCCGGAAGAGGCCCTCGCCGCATACCGGACATTTTATTCACAGCTTATCGTGGAAGAACGCGTTGCCGTCGCGGATCGGACCATGCGGCGTAAAGATGACACCATGTTTCCGGCAGAAATGAGCGCGGTGCTCCTCGGGAACGGATTGCTGCAGGCCATTATCCGCGATGTTTCGGAAAAGAAGCAGGCAGAAAAGGAACTCGACAAGATCTACACGCTTGCCACGACGTTTCATGGACAGGAACTCTTCGACAGGGCGGCAGGAGCGCTGGCCGAGATGCTGTCCATGAGTTATGTGTCGATCGGGGAAGTACGGGGCCAGGAAGTGCACTCCATGACCCTCCTCCGTAAGGGGGTGACGGAGCACAATACGGTTCACTCGCTCATCGGTTCTCCCTGTGAGAAGATCCTTATGAGCAAGGACACGTGCATTCATTCGGACGGCGCGGCTGACCGGCATCCGAACGATCTGGTCCTTCGAAGCTGGAATATCCAGGCGTTTGTCGGCGTACCCATGTTCGACAGTCGCCGCGAAGTTATCGGCATTGTCAGTCTTCTCGATGAACAGGCGCATGAGTTTTCCGATCATGAAAAACGGATAATCTCCGTCATCGCCCAACGCCTCGCTTCGGAGCTCGAAATGCTTTTGCGGCGAAAGAGGGAAGAACAGCTCTCGGAGCAACTGGCGCAATCGCAAAAAATGGAAAGCCTCGGCACACTTGCCGGCGGAGTGGCTCATGATTTCAATAATATTCTGGGAGCCGTGATCGGATATACCTCCCTCATTAAAAAACGGGTCGAAGCTGACGAGCAAACATCCCGGTACCTCGAAGCTATTGAGAAATCGGCGCAGCGCGCCGCATCGTTGTCGAAGCAGCTTCTAAGCTTTTCCCATAAGACGCACGGGGAGATCAAACCTGTGTCGGTCAATGAACTGATTCAAGATACGATCCATATCATCGCCAGTTCGTTTCCCAAGGATATAGCCATTGAAACACATCTCGCCGAGGCGCTGCCACTGGTACTCGGTGATCAAAACCTCCTGGGACAGGCTGTCATGAACCTGTGCATCAATGCCCGGGATGCCGTTGCAGAACACACGGGCCGTCACAATGGGAACATCATCATCACCACAACGCCGTTCTCCGCCAATGCAGGGTTTATCGATCTTCATCTCTCCGCAGCACCGGGTGACTATGTTTGCCTGACGGTCAGGGACAACGGGGTCGGCATGGGACAGGAGGTCCGGTCAAGGATCTTTGAACCCTTTTATACCACGAAGGGGAAAGGGCGCGGGACGGGACTCGGACTTTCTATGGTCTATGGAATCATCAGAAATCATAACGGATTCATCGACCTGCATACCGAGGTCGGCAAGGGTACCGAGTTTAAGATCTTCCTTCCGGCTGCTGTCGATCCGCAGGAGGAGAAAACGGCCGACGTGGAGGAACTTCCGCAGGGGAATGGTGAATTGATCATGATTGTTGAGGACGAACCGATGTTGCGTGATCTCGTTGCCGACGTGCTGAAAGGGCAAGGGTACGGGGTTCTCGTGGCCTCAAACGGAAAAGAAGCTGTGGAATTGTACCAAACCCAGAAGGAAAAGACCTCCCTGGTCATTCTTGACATGATCATGCCGGAAATGGACGGGCAGGCAACGTTTCGTGCCCTTCGTGCGATCAACCCGTCTCTCAAGGTTCTTATTTCGAGCGGGTTTTCGCAGGAGAACACTGTACAACGGTTGCTTTCGGACGGGGCGGCAGGCTTTGTCGGCAAGCCATATCAAACCGACGATCTTCTCAAAATCGTTGCGAACCAATTGAGGAGCTAACGTGCGCGATATTTCATCCAAGAATCTCACATTGCGAAGGGCTAGGGCCACCGCAGTCCTGAAGGCCAGCCGGTACGCTATCGGATTGCTCAAGAAGAACCGGCTGCCGAAGCACGATCCACTTCCTGTTGCCAAAGTGGCAGCAGTGCAGGCGGCAAAGCAGACCAGCATTCTGATTCCCTATTGCCACCCCTTGCCGATCGATTTCGTCGAGTGCCGATTTGTTCTTCGGGCCACGACGGTCGTCGTGGAAACGGAAGTGAAGTCCATATATAAGACAGGCGTCGAAATGGAGGCCCTGAGCGCGGCATCTGCAGCTGCCCTCACTCTTTATGATATGATGAAGGGTGTGGATGCCGATATGGAGATATCCGGCATTCGCCTCATTGAAAAAACCGGGGGAAAATCTGATTTCCAAGTATCCCGCAAAGGAAGACCTCGTAAGGCGGCAGTTCTTGTTCTGTCGGATTCGATCGCAAGGGGCAGGAATCCTGATGCATCGGGAAAGATCCTTCAACGGAGGCTCCGAGAGGCAGGGTTTACCGTGGTCGGGCGAAGAGTCATTGCTGACGATGCCCCTGCCATTGAACAGGCGTTGAAACGCTATGCTGATTCCCTTCGATTGGATCTCGTGATAACCACGGGAGGGACGGGACTTGGGCCAAGAGATGTGACCCCGGAGGCGACTGCCAGGATCATCAACCGGGAGGCCCCCGGAATCGGAGAAGCCCTCCGTTCGGCCGGAATCCGAAAAACCCCTTTTTCGATGCTCTCGAGGGGGATCTCCGGAATTCGCGGAAGGACGCTCATCATCAATCTTCCCGGATCGATAGCCGGCGTGAACGAGGCAATGGACGTCTTGTTGCCGGTCCTCCCTCACGCCATGGAGACTATGGGCGGAGCAGACCACCGCGGCAAGAAGCGAAAGTCATAGAGCCATCATCACTCACCTTCATTCTTTAACCCTCACCTTTCTATAAGTATTGATTACGAAATTTGCTCTTCGTACATTGAACCCCGACCTGAAAGGAATACCAAACAGCTTTGCCGAAACGCACCGATATTAAATCCATCCTGATTATTGGCTCGGGCCCGATCGTGATCGGTCAGGCCTGTGAGTTCGATTATTCCGGTACTCAAGCTTGCAAGGTGTTACGAGAAGAAGGGTACCGGATTATTCTTATCAACAGCAATCCCGCGACGATCATGACGGACCCTGATCTTGCGGACGCCACCTACGTCGAGCCCATCACTCCCGAGTTTGTCGAGAAGATCATCGAGCGCGAGCGCCCGGATGTCATTCTTCCCACCATGGGAGGCCAGACAGCACTCAATATTGCGGTGAGCCTTGCGGAGAGCGGGGTTCTCAAAACGTACGGCGTTGAACTCATCGGTGCAAAACTCGAAGCGATCAAAATGGCGGAAGATCGCGAGCTCTTCCAGGAAGCCATGCAGCGGATCGGGTTGGAGTCGGCTCGCGGAGCATTTGTGCGCTCCATTGATCAGGCGATGGCGGTCGCAGAGCAGATCGGCCTCCCGATCATCATCCGCCCTTCCTTCACGCTTGGCGGGACTGGCGGCGGCATCGCTTATAATATGGAAGAATTCCGCGAGAAAGTGGAACACGGACTTACGAGCAGCCCGATTCATGAAGTGCTGATCGAGGAATCCGTCATCGGATGGAAAGAGTACGAACTGGAAGTGATGCGGGATCTCAAGGATAATGTTGTGATCATTTGCTCGATCGAGAATTTTGATCCGATGGGAGTCCACACTGGTGATTCCATTACCGTGGCCCCTGCGCAGACGTTGACGGACAAGGAATATCAGTCCATGCGGGATGCGGCAAAGAAGATCATCAGAGAGATTGGCGTCGAAACGGGTGGATCAAACATTCAATTCGCCGTCAATCCCGAGGACGGCAAGATGATCGTTATCGAGATGAATCCAAGAGTTTCGCGGTCCTCGGCGCTGGCCTCGAAGGCCACCGGCTTTCCCATCGCCAAGATCGCGGCGAAACTCGCCGTTGGCTACACCCTGGACGAAATTCCGAACGATATCACGAAAGAAACTCCCGCATCATTTGAACCGACCATTGATTATTGCGTCGTGAAGATCCCCCGTTGGGATTTTGAGAAATTCAAGGGGGTGGACGACACCCTCGGGGTCCAAATGAAATCCGTCGGGGAAGCCATGGCCATCGGCCGCACGTTCAAAGAAGCGCTGCAGAAGGCATTGCGATCCCTGGAACATGGCAGGCACGGGCTCGGAGCAGACGGCAAGGATGTGGTCGATGTGCGTGTGCTTCCTGAGTCAAAGAAAGCCGAATGGCGCAAAAGAGTGACAGATCGGTTGAAGAAGCCCCGGCCTGATAATATTTTCTATCTCCGGTATGCCTTTCAAATGGGAATTGGGGTCGATGAACTGTTCGAAATAACGAAGATCGATCGATGGTTTCTCCATAATATCAAGCAATTGGTCGATTTTGAGGAAGAACTCACGCAAGCGGCATTTGCAGGGTCATCTTGAAATGAAAGAAGCTTTTACTTCGGAACAACGGCATCTCCCTGCTCTCCTTCGAGGCCATGAAATCAACAATCTCCGCTAAGAAATCCCCCCCGGGACGTGTAACGCCTGAGCTTCTTCGGAAAGCGAAGGAGATGGGCTATTCAGATCGCCAGCTGGCCCATCTCTGGGGTACCAGCGAGCTCGCCGTCCGGGCCCTTCGCAAAGACCTGGGAATTCTGCCGATCTATAAGACCGTGGATACGTGTGCGGCGGAATTTGATGCTCATACACCGTACCACTACTCATCCTATGATCGCGAAAATGAATCCATCGTTAGCGACCGCAAGAAGGTGATCATTCTCGGCGGCGGGCCGAACAGGATCGGGCAGGGGATCGAGTTCGATTACTGCTGCGTTCATGGAGTCATGGCACTGGAAGAAGAGGGGATCGAGTCGATCATGATCAATTGCAATCCGGAGACCGTTTCCACGGATTATGACACGACCGACAAGCTGTATTTTGAGCCGCTCACCCTCGAGGATGTTCTGAATATTTGTGACCACGAAAAACCGTATGGGGTTATCGTGAGTTTCGGAGGACAGACACCCCTCAAGATCGCGAAGGCGTTGGAGCAGAATGGCGTGCGGATCCTCGGAACATCCCCCGAGGGAATTGACCTCGCAGAGGACCGCGAACGGTTCGGAGCCCTCCTCCGGAAGTTGAGAATTCCGCATCCCAAATACGGGACGGCCTACTCCGTGAACAACGCCGTTCTCATCGCGGAGAATATCGGATATCCGGTCCTTGTGCGCCCCTCGTACGTCCTTGGCGGAAGGGCAATGGAGATCTGCTACAACGGCGATGCCGTCCGCGAATATATGAAGAAAGCCGTTGATGTGTCTCCGGAACATCCTGTCCTGATCGACCGGTTTCTGGAAGATGCGTTTGAATTCGATGTTGATGCGGTATCCGACGGCAAGGATGTTATGATCGGTGGAGTAATGGAACACATCGAGGAAGCGGGAATCCATTCGGGAGACAGCTCGTGTGTCATTCCGCCCTACATGATTCCGGACTCAAGCCTCGAGGAAATCAAAGCCTACACCGTCAGACTGGCAAAGGCCCTGAAAGTCGTGGGGTTGATCAATGTTCAATTCGCAAGCAAGGACGGAGTGGTGCAGGTCCTGGAGGTCAATCCGAGGGCGTCGAGAACCGTGCCGTTCGTGAGCAAGGCCATTGGCGTCCCGTTGGCGAAGGTCGCCGCAAAGGTGATGGTCGGCAGGACAATCGAAGAGTTGGGAATAAAGGATTTTGACTTTCGCCGCATCAAGCACATCGCTGTCAAGGAAGCGGTTTTTCCTTTCTCGAAATTTCCCAAAGTGCCGATCTTTCTTGGGCCGGAAATGCGCTCGACCGGGGAGGTTATGGGAATCTCGCGTGCCTTCGGCGGGGCGATCGCGAAAGCCCAAATGAGTGCCGGCAACACTCTTCCCACCGAAGGCGTAATGTTTATCAGCGTAAACAACAGCGATAAGAACGAAATCACATTGAACATTGTCCGCGGCTTTGTGAAACTGGGATTTTCCATCATTGCAACGGAAGGAACGGCCAAGTTTCTGAATGAGAATGCAATCGCGAGCGAGCGCGTGTTCAAGGTGAACGAGGGGCGACCGAATGTTGTGGACCTTATCAAAGACGGGAGGATCCAACTGGTTGTCAACACGCCTCTTGGCGAAGAGTCACGATACGATGAATATGCGATCGGTTGGGCTGCCATCGAGAACAAAGTCTCCTTCATTACCACCCTCTCTGCCGCAGCAACAGCTGTCAAAGGAATCGAAAGCCAAAAAGAGGGGAACCTCACCGTGAACACGATTCAGGAATACCACGCCGCCCTCACTTCCGATTGACCGAATAAATGCTTCCTCGTGGCGCCCATCACCCCGAAAACGAACAAAATTCGATCGTTTCTCGTCTAATAACTTGACAACGAGACCGGTTTGCTGTAAATTTTACCGTTAGCTCAATCATCTCACACCATACTTTAAGGTAGAGTGGCTAGCTGCCTGATAAATCAATTACCTTCAAAGACCAATCGGAGCGGACGGATGCGGATATTTGGCGGATTGGTGCTCATTTCTTTCTTGCTGCTTTTACCGATTCGAGGGTTGTACTCCCAGATCCCGCCAGCCGGGAATTCGGCATCGCTTGCAGAGGAACAGGATTACGCATTTGCGTACGGCCTTTACAGCGACGGGTTATTCCAGTTGGCCTCCGTTCAGTTTGACACCTTCCTTGAAAAATACCCGGCAAGTCTCAAACGTCTGGATGCATTTTTCCTGAGTGTTGAATCACGTTTTCAGCAGCAGCAATTTGACACGGCCGCAAAGCTGTTTGCCCGGTTTCTCGCCGATTATCCCTCGTCAAGACTATCCGATGACGCATATCTTCGCATGGGGGAATCCTATCTTCGTCTCAACAAGCCGGAGTCAGCACTTCCTTCGTTTAAGAAGGTTCTGGACAACTTTGGCAGCAGCGAATTGGCGGGAGAAGCGGCGTATTGGATAGGAGATTCGTACGTTCGCATGAGCGACTATGAAAACGGCATCAAATACTACATGCTGGCGTTTGAACACTATCCCAAAAGCCGTCTTCGCGACTATGCTCTGTATGCCGTGGGATGGGCGTATCAAACAAAAGGAGAGTATGCCCTTGCCGTGGATTGGTATAAGAGACTTCCCGGCCAGTTTCCTGAAAGTGATCTGATCTCCGCGTCGCTGGTTCGGATCGGGGAATGCTATTATTCCGTTCGAGAGTATCGAAAGGCCATTGAAGAACTGTCTTATTCCCGGAAAGGCATCACAAGGCCTGCGGAACAGGGCGAAGCTGAGTACCTTATCGGTGAAGCACATTATCATCTGGCAGAGTACGATGCCGCACGGCGTTGGTACGAGGATTTCCTGAAGAACCATCCGGATCACAAACTCACACGTGATGTGGTGTATGCGCTCGGGTGGACCTACCTGAAATTGAACAATTTTCTCCTTGCCGAAGCGACCTTCGACCGAATGAGTTCAGGAAATGACGCCACGGCCTTCTCGGCGCTCTTTCGAAGGGGTGTTGCTGAACGATTGGGCGGAAAATCGGACGAAGCCCTCACGACCTGGGGCGAAGTTCTCAAACAAGATCCCCTGGGGGAATCAACCGATAACGCGCTTTATGAAACCGGACTTGTCCTTTTTGAGCGGAATGATTACGCCGGCGCCCTGGCCTTCTTTCAAAGAGTGACCAGGGAATTCCCGGCAAGCGACGTTCTTGCAGATTCCTACCGCATGACCGGGGAATGCCTGGTGGCTCAGTCGGATTTCCGTGCTGCGAAAGAGGCTTTTGCCAAGACAGTGGGAATAAAGGATGTGCCTTTTGATACCCGGGCAAATGCGTTGTACCAACTTGGTTGGTCCCAGTACAAGATGGAGCAACGGAAAGAAGCCATCCAGAGCTTTGGCCAGTTTCTTCAGGAGTTCGCAAATCACCCGAAGACTCCCGACGCTCAATTCTGGCGGGCGGAGGCAGCCTATCAAGAAGGTAGCTACGAAGCGGCTCTCGAAGACTATGATGCTGTGACAAGGTCCTCCTCGGCGAAGAAACCCGATGCTTGGTACGGTGCAGGCTATTCGTTATTCAAAGGCGGGCGCTACAAGGATGCGGCATCGCGGTTTGAGCGCCTGGTGACGGATTTTCCTTCCAGCCGCTTCGGCTTTGATGCTCGTGTCCGGCTTGCCGATTGCTATTTCTTTCTTAGGGATTACAGGGGTGCCGAGGGTGCCTACCGAACCGTGCTGCGGCAATTTGCCGATCGAAACGACCGGGACTATGCCATGTACCAGCTCGGCCAAACGTATTTCCGGCTCAACAATTATGAAGACGCTTTGCGGCAATTCCAGGGTGTCGTGGGCATGCAGGGTTCCCTGCTCGCCGATGACGCCCAGTATGCCATCGGTTGGCTTTGGTTTCAAGGGAAGAATTACGATGAGGCGGTCAACGAATTTCGCAATCTGATCCGGAAGTTTCCTCAAAGTGACCTTATCGCCCGGGCCCACTATAGTATCGGAGATGCGTTGTTTAATCAACAAAACTACGCTTCTGCGGAACAATCATACCGCGAAGTGCTCCGCAAATTTCCGCAAAGTCCGTTGGTCGTCGATGCTATATCGGGGATCCAATACTGCCTCCTTGCCCAAGGAAAGCAACAGGAGGCCCTCAGCATCATTGACGCGTATGTGAAGGAAAACCCCGGCTCCCCGGAGGCGCAGTCGTTGTTGCTGAAGAAGGGCGATCTCCTTTTCAGTCAAAAACAATTCGATGCGGCGATCAAGGAATATCGGGGATTCGCCGACCGCTATTCGCAATCGCCCCTCCTTTCTCATGCCTGGTATTGGATCGGACGATCCTATGAGGGAATGACTCGGCTGCTTGACGCCGCCAACGCGTTCGAACGTGCAGCATCGTTCGAGGATGGCGCAGTGCGAATTCGAGCCGAGGCCTATTTGCAGGCGGGTGAGGCTTATCGGGCACTCAAGAGCTATGAAAAATCACGCCAGGCGCTTGCCCAGGCGGAAAAACTCAGCTCAGGATCGGAACTCAGCCTCGAGGCCATCTACCTGCAGGGGAAAGTGAGTGAGGAGAGCGGAGATCTGGCTTCTGCGATCCGACTCTATAATACACTCATCGCTCGTTCCCCGGGTTCACTACCGTCGGACAAAGCAAGGGTTGCGCTTGCGCAAATGTACGTGAGGGAAACAAATTACTCCGAAGCGAAGACTCTTGCGGAGCAGGTAGCCACGAGCCGCACGGATCAACTTGGGGCGGAGGCCCAGTATCTCATCGGCCTGCAGTTCTCGCAGCAGGGAGATTGGGCCAATGCCATCCCGGCGTATCTGCGCGTGCGGTACATCTTCCCCGCACACGAGGAGTGGCTGGCAAAGGCCTACTTGAACCTTGGAGAAGCGTACGAGGTAACAGATGACGTCAGGCGAGCAAAGGAAGCTTATCAGAGTGTCGTAAAGATGGAGCGGCAAGCAAGTGCCGTGGCAGAGGCCCGGAAGCGCCTCCGCAGGATGGAACGCCCATGATACGAGTGGTGTTCCTGGTCATCCTGATCGTTGGAACTGCAGCACTCGGGCAGGAGCGAGAGACCCAGTCCGGAGGAAAACGACAACCTTCATCGCGGCCTGTTGAGGTCCAGACACCTCAGGGGCAGACTCCCCTCCCCAAGATCAATCTTCCGGAATTTGTCATCACCGGCAAGGCCTCTCTCGATCCCCCGGCAGTCGACAAGGAGCCCGTCGATGAGTCCGGTCTTTACAACAGGCATCCGCTTGAGAACATGCCTGGTGCCCGGGATCGGGGTACGATAGACCTGGGGATGCGATTCAAGCAATCACTTTTTGCGACGGAAGAGGTGAGAAGTGGGATGATCCTTGGAAGTCTCGGGACTTTTTTCACGCCTTTGGTCATGGCATCGTACGGTGTGTCTTCGACGCAACATGGAATCCTTGGGAAAGCGTCGTATCGCCGGACCAAAGGATTCGCGCAATTTACGGATGCATCGGCAGCCGCATTGGCAGCCGACGGCAACATGGTCCTCAGGAGTTCAAACGAGTATTTTGACGAGACGCGGTTGAGCGGCGGAGCGAGGTATGACATTCGTAAGTATAAGTTCTACGGATCACAAACCCCATCCGTTCAGCGGGATTGGTCGGTGGTGGGACTGAACGTCGGTGCCTCTTCCGGTATTGCATCTCCGCTCTCGTTTCATGCGGGACTTGAATACCGCGGGCACACCCTTCAGGATAGCTCCGCTACGGTCACGGAGAATCACGTGACCATCGCTGCGGGAAGTGAACTGCCGGTTTTCGATGTGCCGCTGGATGTTCGCTTCGTCGCCGATCTTGCCACGATCGCGCGTGCAACCGCAAACCCGCTTTCTCTTTTCCGCCTCACAGTGGCCTCTCCTCGGTGGGTGTGGGGGGATTTCTCGATGCGTGTTGCAGTGAACGGCTACGCTTTGGAAGGAATGAATGGCCAGAAGGGGACGTACTTCTATCCGGATATCCGCGTGCAACATCCGTTGTCGCATACCCACAAGGCATTTCTCGGATTCCATCCTTCGGTCATTTTTGCGACTCTTCGTGAAGGAACGAGCCGATTTCCTTACCTGTCTTCGTTAGCCGCCATTCGACACACGGTGAACCGGCTTGCGTTCTCATCGGGAATCGAATCGGAATGGTCTGACCGAATACGTACAAGGGTTTCGTTTGAATTCCGCCGGTCGACCGACGAGCCGCTCTACGACGATTCGTCGGATTCAGGCATCGGGCTTCTCGCTTATGGTGGTACAACGACCGTGGCGGGAGTACGGGTGGATGCAGTTGCAAACATCACACCAATTGATTATTTTGGCATTGCAATCACGGCCCGTTCGGTCAGGAATGACCTGATTGGTGCTCAGGTCCCTTATCTGCCCGGGGTTGAGTTCTCTGCCAGCTACCGTCACAGGTTTCCCTTCAACGTGACGTTGACGGGGGAGATCGGGGCGTATTCGGACAGACGCGCGGCGGCTTCTGTCGCGCGTACCGTTCCCGGCGGATTCTGGACCGGATTGAAGGCCGAATATGACGGCGTGGAGAGGATGACGCTTTTCATGAATTTTGAGAATGTGCTGAATCGGAAGGACCAGGTGTGGAGGGGATACAGGATCGAGCCTTTACGTGCAGATGTCGGTATCTCGTACCGCTGGTAAATGTTTTCATGCGTCTCAGCAATCTTCTAGGAGGAACCATCAATGCCTAACGTTAATCTCATCGAGGAGGAAGGAGGAGAGGGCGAAATGCAGACTGTCGCAGTTCCCGCCAGACGTAGTGGCGGAGGCGGCGGGTCAAAAGTTCTCCTGATCCTTATCATTGTTGTAGTGATTGGAGGCGCAGTTTTTGCCCTGAACAAGTTTGGAATCGTCAAGCTTTGGGGTAAGAAGCAGCAACCCGCTATCACCCAGATCCAGGAACCGATCGTGGATGATCCCACTTATGCCGAGGTCGATTCGGCGTTGATGATGGAGGATACGTTGGGCGTATCTTTTGTCGAGACGCCTCCGTTGACCCAGCCTGAATACGAGTCATCGCTGGTCACCGGTTCTGGGAGGGGAATCACTTCGTCCAGGCCTGTAACGTCCACCCGCTCTGATGCATTAGCCGGGATGACAGGCAATTACACGATACAGGTTTCGGCGTGGCGAGACAGGACGGTTGCCGAAAAATATGTCAGTCGCCTCGAACAGTCCGGCTATCCTGCTTTTGTGGAGGAGCGCGGGTTCAAGGACGGCAATTGGTACACCGTTCGCATCGGCCGCTATTCGTCTTTGAAGGAAGCGAAGAAAGCCGTCGATAGTTTTGCCTATGAACTGAAAAGGAACTATTGGATCGATAAAGTACGTTCGAATTGACGAACACTAAGAAAAAGGCATTATGAACCTCCTTGATCTGTTCTTGAAGGGTGGGGTATTCATGTATCCCATCCTTTTTTGTTCCCTGCTTGCAGTCGTGATCGTTGTTGAGCGCTTCCTGGTTCTCAGGAAGTCGGCGGTCGATGCAGGGCAGTTCATGCTGAAACTCCGCAGTGTTCTCCAGCGCGGGAATATCATGGAAGCCATCAATTTTTGTTCGCGCAGCGACGCCCCCCTCGCCCATATTCTGAAGAAGGGACTGACGAAGTATCCTGAAGGCCACGATCGGGTGCGGGAAGCTATCGAAAACGCAGGGAAAGAAGAAACTTTCAAACTTGAACACCGCCTGGGCCTCCTGGCCTCGGTGGCCGGTATTGCCCCCCTTCTCGGATTTCTCGGAACCGTAACAGGTATGATTCAGGCGTTCCGCGTCATTGAACAGCTCAGCGGCGCGGTCAATCCGAGCGATCTTGCCGGCGGAATTTGGGAGGCTCTTATCACAACCGCGTTCGGTCTCATGGTGGGCATTGTTGCCTATGGATTCTACAATTACTTTGTCAACCGCGTGGGGAGATTTGTGTTTGAAATGGAAAGTGGCTCAGAGGAGTTTCTGGATCTTATGGTGTCAGGGAAACTGGAAGGTGAGGCTGAAAACGAACCGGTCCGGCGCAAGTCAGGCGGAACCGAGGAGTATTTTCAGCGGAAAGGCTGAACGATGAAATTCTCAACGCAGCATAAGTCTCTCGCCGTTTTTTCCTATTCATCCCTCACGGACATTGTTTTCCTCCTGCTGATCTTCTTCCTCTTGTCTTCGTCCTTTGTCATCCAAAGCGGAATCAAGGTGCAGCTTCCGAAATCAACTGTTGCCGAACAGGAAACGCAACGTCAGATTGTCATCACGGTGACGGAAAAAGGGCTGATTTTTTTGAACGATCGGCAAGTGACCACCGAATCCCTGGGAGCGCAACTTGCGCCTTTGATCGGTGAGGACCGCGACAAGATGGTGATCATCAAAGCAGATCAGACCGTCAGCCTGCAAAGTGCAGTTCAGGTGATGGATATCGCAAAGGGCGTCGGGGCTCTTCGACTCCTGATCGCCACGCAGCCCGGGGTGTGAAATGAGAGTCTCCCGCGAAACCACGGCCGGCTGGATCACTTCGCTTATGCTGCATGGGGCCCTCCTTCTGTTGTTCTTGCTCGTCAGTATTCCTGAAGTCGTCGAGAATCAGGATTTCATCGAAGTGAGCTGGGGTTCGCCGGCGGTCAGTACTCCGGCTCCGCAGACGCTGACGGAAACTGCTTCACGTTCGTCAGATGTATCTCCTTCTGTTTCAGCGAACGAAAAGAAGGAAGAACTGAAAAAACCCTCCCAGCCGGTGTTCCTGCCGGAGCGTCGAATATCCAATCCCGCAGAAGAAGTTCTCACCACACCGCGTTCGGAAAAACTTGAGGTATCCGAACGGGGAACGACAAGCGGGACGGTGGAAAGGGGAAGCGTAGGGGACCGTGAAACAAGGACGGGCACAAGCCTGGGTGACCGGGATCAGTCTGGTCTTCCCGGGACAACTGCGGGAACCTCGCTGACCCCATCAAGCGGCATCTCAGGCCCGGGCGGGGATCTCGAAAAGGGAGTTTCGTTCTCAATTCAATGGATGCAAGGGGGGACAAGGAGAAAACTGAGCGGGGATCTTCCGAAATACCCGGCCGGAACCAATGTCGAAGCTCAGATAAAGATCCTGACAGTTGTCTTACCGGATGGTTCCGTTAAATCCACACAACCGGCCCAAAAAGCAAACACGGCTATGGAAGATGCCGCCATGAAAGAAGTGCGGTTTTGGAAATTTGAACCCTTGCGTGTTTCACAGCCTCAGCAGGAACAAACCTGCGTTGTCACCTTCCTGTTCACTCTGCGCTAACCGGCGGTTTTCCCTCCGGTTGATCCTGTCGCGGCTTTTCTGATCGAAGCAAAAAATAGTAGAAGATTCCTTCCGCGAACGTCAGGAGTATAAGCGTTATTGTGTCTCTTTTGAACCACTCCCCAAACCCTTCCGGCGGAAGAACCAGGCTCGCCAGCATGGTCATGATGGTCCAACCTACAGAAAAAACTACGCCGACAAATGCCAAGGCAAGGATCCCCTCGGTCCAACCGGCCTTTTTTCTGCGTGTCCAAAGCGCATAGATCCCTGCGAGGCCGTGCAGGATTTTCCCGCAACGACAAAACCATAAAGTGCGGGATCCCTTT
>JBBEEC010000048.1:0-92331 GCA_040880975.1 Bacteroidota bacterium
CGTTCTTTGGGATCAATCCCGCCGCCTTTTTGGCGGGACCGTTCTGCCAGCTCTCTGATGATGGTGCAATAGTTGATCCCGTTCTTTGGGATCAATCCCGCCGTTTGTCCCGAAGGAATGCCTTTCCGAAGGAACCCTTTGGGTCGGCACTGGCGGCACCGTTCTGCTTGCCCGCCGAACTTCCGAAAGGGCAGGCAGGCCAGCCTCCGACGACTTCTACTTCAAGATATTGATAATCACCCCAATTTTCAACGGGCATGCGACCTCAGCTTCTTTGCGTCGTAATCACGCCTGCCAGCGTGATCAATCCTCCCAGGACGAACATTCCGGTTATCGTGTAGTCGAGAAATATCACCGCGAGAATTGTTGCAAAGATCGGCTGGCCGTTCGTGAACACGGCCACTTTGCTCACCTCGATTTTTCCAATCGCGTAGTACCAGAGCAAATAGCCGAATACCGAGGTTCCCAGTCCGAGATACGCAATTCCTGTCCATTGCGAGAGATCAAGAAGGACAATCGGTGTCTGAGCCGTTGCATAGATACCAACCGGGAGGAACAGGAGCATGCCAATGGTCATGGCAACAGCAATCGTCTGGATCGCACCGTATTTCAAAACAAGCGGCTTCCCTTGCACCGTGAATAACCCCCAGGCCACAACGGCCATGAGGATCATAAGATTCCCAAACGTATGTTCCGAAGAAAAATCCACTCCGCGTTCGAACACCACGATGGAGACACCCGCCAGAGCGAGTGTAACACCAAGAGTTTTCCCCGGTGTCAATCGCTCTCCAAGCAAGAAACGGGAGACGAGGAGCACAAAAACGGGGGTCGTCGCATACAGGAGTGCGCCGTTTGCCGCGGTTGAATGCTGCAGGCCATAAAGGTACAGAAACTGGTTTAACGGTAATCCCAGGAAACCGATCCAGATCAACTTTTTCCAATCCTCACGATCGATTCTGGGTATTCGTTGTTTCAGCAACAAAATACCAATAAGACCAAAGGTTGAAAAAATGGATCGAAGGAATGTAAGCGGAGCCGGATCGACGGAAGAAACGACCGCCTTTGCCACAATGTGTGTTCCGCCAGCGATGAGGAGTTGAATACTGAGGACGATATAGACGTTCATGATTTGACAGAATATAGTTTAAATTGTTTTCCAATTCAGTTGGAGTTTCCCCCCTGCCCCTGTGGACCAATCTACTTGATTCACCGCGGTCTTTCTTTGTTTTCCGATGCATGAATTGGTATATTGACACACCCGTTCTCATCCTTTCAACGCAATCCATGCTCTTCAAGAATCACCAGCCATGGCGACGAACGCTATACACCATCTGGGGCGCCCAGTTTATTGCCATGATGGGTATGAGTCTCGTTGTTCCCTTCCTTCCCTTCTATATCCGGGATCTTGGCGTCACGCAACCTGACGAGGTTGCGCGATGGAGCGGATTGGTTTTCTCCGGCCCGTTTTTCCTGTCTTTTTTCATCATTCCCGTCTGGGGGTATCTGGGGGACCGCTATGGGCGAAAACTCATGGTCGTCCGGGCAATCTTTGGCCTGGCGGTGTCACAGGCATTGATCGGACTTGCCCAAAGTGTCGAAATGCTGTTTTTCTTCAGAATGCTTCAGGGAGCCATCAGCGGATTCATCGCAGCGGCTTTGGCTCTCGTTTCTGCCAACACGCCATCCGAACGTTCCGGTTACGCTATCGGCCTTCTGCAGACCGCCAGCGCGAGCGGTAATATCATTGGCCCGCTCGTTGGCGGCAGTCTTGCCGATGCGTTCGGGTATCGTCCCCTCTTCTTCATCGTTGCCGCCATTTGCACCACCGCGGGCATTCTTGTGATAAAACTGGTGCATGAAGACCCGAAATCATGGACCCAGGAGACGGTGGGGTTATCGATGATGTCGAATTACAGTTCAGCATTCCGGTCTCACCCGATTCGACTGGCACTGGTCATTATTTTCTTCTCTCAGGTTGCAGTTCTAATGATCCAACCAATTTTTGCGCTCTACATTGAAGAACTTGCTCCCGGCCAAGCCCTCCTTGCAACACTCGCCGGCGCGGTCTTTTCCATTGCCGGGGTGTTCATGGTCATTTCTGCACCCTGGTGGGGAAAGCGGAACGATATCAAGAGCTACAAGAACAACCTCATTCTTGCGATCACCGGCGCATCACTTGCCTATGCACTACAGGGGTTTGCCGCTTCGCCATATGAACTCCTTCCACTCCGGGCCCTTCAGGGATTTTGCATGGGTGGAATCCTTCCGACACTCTATTCCTACATCAGCAAACATGCAGAATTGGCGCGCCGCGGGGCCATTATGGGGATTGCCTCGAGTTTCAACGTCCTTGCCAACATGGTTGGCCCCATGGCGGGCGGACAGCTTGCCGCGACTTTCGGAATCAGGCAGAATTTCTTCCTCACGGGCGGAATTCTTTTTCTCACAATGATCTTTGTGAAATTCTTTTTCATTGATCTCACCGCCCCGACAACCGATCCTGCAGCTGAAACCAATCCGATCACCGACGAACCTCATTGAATCCATGCCCCAAAAAACTGTGAAACGCGGGAGATTGTTCCTGATTGACG
The DNA here is from genome assembly GCA_040880975.1 of Bacteroidota bacterium. Taxonomy (GTDB): domain Bacteria; phylum Bacteroidota; class Ignavibacteria; order UBA10030; family UBA10030; genus JBBDYD01. Next base: position 2,592 of record JBBEEC010000048.1, read on the forward strand.
GCATGGCCATTGCCTATCGCAGTTATTTCGCCTTCATTCAGCGTCCTCTGATTAATTCCAAAGGCGAGAATACGAGTGCAGTGTACGGATTTGTAACGTTTCTCGAGAAAATCCTGGACGAAGAGAAACCAGATTACATCGCAGTTGCAATGGACACGAAAGCACCCACGTTCAGGCACAAATCCTATGCAGAGTACAAAGCAACCCGTCAGAAAATGCCCGAAGATCTGGGTGCCCAGCTTGACACGTTGAAAGAGGTTGTTCGGGCCTACGGAGTACCGGTGCTCGAACTGGACGGGTACGAGGCCGACGACATTATGGGCACGCTGGCTCGCCGTGCAGAACGGGAAAATGTTGAGACATATCTTGTCACATCGGACAAGGATTTCATGCAACTGGTATCCGATCTGGTCAAGATCTACAAGCCGGGAAGGCAAGGAACAGAGGTGGAGATTGTCGGGTTCGAGGGTGTTAAAAACAAATTCGGCGTTGGACCCGATCAAGTCATCGATGTCCTTGGGCTTATCGGCGACAGTTCCGATAATGTTCCCGGTGTGCCGGGCATCGGAGAAAAAACCGCCATTCCGCTCATCCAGGAATACAAAACCATAGAAGCCTTGCTGGAAAACGCGGAGTCGATTCCGCAAAAAGGCGTTCGAGAAAAGTTGAAAACCCACCGCGACATGGCCCTTCTCTCCAAACAGCTCGTCACCATTGACACCCAGGCACCGGTGCAAGTTGATTTTCACACTCTGAAAACGGGTGTGCGCGATCGCGAAGCGTTGTCCCGGTTGTTTGAGAGACTCGAATTCCGGGCGCTATTTAGAAAACTCGGCGGTCCGATCGAACCAATGCCTGCCGCCGAACCGTCTGCCCCGCCTGTGGATTTGACGGACACAAAAGCCGACAAGCACTCCTATCATGTGATTCGGACGGAGTCCCAACTGAAGCCTCTTGTCGAGCGGCTTCGTTCAGCGAAGAGTTTTGTTTTTGACACGGAAACCACCTCCACGAACCCCTTGCAAAGCCGGCTTGTCGGCATATCATTTTCATTGAAGGAACGCGAAGCGTTTTTCGTTCCGATAAGCAGCCCACGCGCAGACATTGACCTCTTTGGGACTCCGGTTGAGCAAACCCGAGGGCCACAGGTTGAGGGATTGCCGATTGAGAGAGTTTTACACTTACTGAAGCCGGTTCTCGAAAATGATAAGATCAAAAAAATCGGCCAGAACCTGAAGTATGACATTCTCGCCCTCTCGCGTCACGGAATCTGGGTTAAGGGAATTGATTTCGACAGCATGGTTGCCAGCTACCTGCTTAGAGAAGACGGCCAGCATTCTCTGGAAGCATTGGCCCGTGAACACCTTCAGTATAAGATCATCAGCTATGACGATCTGACGGGCACCGGAAAAGACCGTAAGCCCATTGGAAGTATTCCGCTGGAGGATCTCGCGGAGTATTCCTGCGAAGACGCTGATATAACACACCGGATTTGTTCGATCCTGCGAAAGCGCATAGAAACTGAAGGGATGTCAGAACTTGCCCATTCGATCGAATTCCCGCTGATCGATGTTCTGGCCCGAATGGAACATACGGGAGTGGCAATCGATGTGGAGTATCTCGGAACGATGTCGTCACAACTTGAAAAGACCCTCCTTGGCTTGACGACCGACATCCACGAAGCTGCCGGAGGCCCATTCAATATTAATTCGACTCAACAGCTGAGCGAAATCCTTTTCAAGACACTCAAGCTCTCGCCCGTCAGAAAAACGAAAACCGGTTTCTCGACAGATGTTGCCGTCCTGGAATCGCTCCGTAGTGAACATCCGATCGTGGAGAAACTTCTGGAATATCGCCAGCTCGCGAAACTGAAATCGACGTATGTCGATGCCCTTCCGCTGCTCATTGACCCTGCGACAAAGCGCGTTCACGCTTCGTTCAATCAGACCGTTGCGGCGACGGGCCGACTTTCCAGCAGTGACCCTAATCTGCAAAACATTCCGATTCGCACAGATATTGGCAGGTCGATCCGGAAGGCCTTTGTTCCCGCCGACGAATCCCGCCAGATCCTTTCGGCTGATTACTCGCAGATCGAGCTCCGGGTGATGGCTCACATCAGCGCGGATGACGGATTGAGAGAGGCCTTTCTGCAGCGTGAAGATATCCACACGACCACAGCGGCAAAGGTGTTTGGGGTATCGCATGAGAATGTGTCACGTGATATGCGGAGGAAAGCAAAGGAAGTGAATTTCGGGATCATGTACGGGATTGGGCCGTTCGGGCTTTCCCGAAGACTGGAGATATCCCAGGGGGAAGCGAAAGAAATCATCGATCGGTACTTTGACCGATTCCCCAAAGTGCGGCAGTATATCAACGACACGTTGGCAGAGGCGAGGACAAGGGGCTATGTGGCAACCTTGCTTGGGCGGCGAAGGTATCTTCCGGATCTCAGGAGCAAAAACCAGAATGTGCGCTCAAACGCAGAGCGTCAAGCGATCAACATGCCTATTCAGGGGACATCGGCCGACATGATCAAAGCCGCCATGGTAGCAATACACAACAGCTTTTCAGATGATGGGCTGAAGAGTGCAATGATTCTTCAGGTGCACGACGAGCTCGTTTTTGAAATTGCCAGAAAGGAAGAGGAGGATGTTAAGCGGATTGTGGAACAGCTTATGAAGGGCTCGATGAAGTTAAGTGTGCCGATCGAAGTTGAGATTGGGGTTGGGGGGAATTGGCTGGAGGCGCATTAGAAGCCAGAGATCAGAGGTCGGAGGTCAGACATCAGGGGTCGAACAGCAGAGATCGGAACAGGGCCGTCTTCTATTCCGCTTTAGCGGAATTGTGCTATTTCAGAGGTGTGTAAAGATCCGGAACTATTCCGGGTGGCAGGAGAAGTCGCAACCTTTGATGGAACAATAGTAGGGTTTATGAGACAGCGCTTGCACGGTTTCTATTTGCCTTGCTCAACCGCATGATCAGGCTGGGATCTCCTCCGCACCATGATCGACACTCCGATAGCTACGAGCACCAAGGGCCAATAGGTGCGAATAATCGAGCGAACCTCATACATATCCACTATTTCCCACCACCAGAGCAATGAAACGGTACCGGCTCCGCACAGGAGCAACGCAGGGATGAGCAGTGTTACCTCCCGGGGTTCGAGGGCATACAGGCAGACGAAAGCGAGCCCAAAGGCAATAAACAAAGCGGGAAGCGTATAGAAGCCGTATCGTTCAATCACTCCCAGACCCGTGAGTGTTTGAAAGGCACTGAAGAACAAGAGCAGGCTCCCCCAAAATAACCGACCCCTCTTCCTGCGAATAAATCCATCCCCCGTCAGAAATCCCCCTGTGAGTACTGCGGCAATCCAAAACAACTTATCCCAACGAAATGCCATCACATCGAGTCGATCCAGAAGCAGAGTTGCCCCAAGAATGATGAAGAGAGAACCTATGATGAGGATCCGCGGTTCTCGATTGAGTACTAATCTCAGGCTCATAACTTCCTCATGATTGTTTTCCTCGGTGTCTTTTCATTTTCCTTTTCCCTGCCGACAGACGGGTCTACTTTACGCCCTTCGCTGTTGCCGGCCTGGGATCATCTTCCGGAATGACCAGCAGCATAATCAGATACACAACGGCCCCCAGTCCGAACGGCCAAATGGTAAAGAAGACGAAGGCGACTCTGATGAGCGACGTATCGATATTGAGATAGGCACCAAGTCCTCCGCAAATCCCGCCGATTTTCCGATCCGTCTTTGAACGACGCAAGGTCGGCCCGGCGGTTGCGTGTGTGGCCGGTGCCTCAACCTGTAAAGAGGCTGTTGGTTCTTCCACAACCCTGGCAGGCCTGGCAATAAAGAAAACGCCAACGGCGATCAGAAGGAGCGGAAGCACATACTCCCACGAAAAGTCCCACCATTCCTCCCAATCGAGAATGTCCAGATTGCCCAGAAAGATCAAGGCGCCAATCGCGACAAAGAAGAAACCGAGGAAAGCAGTGGCTGTTGACGAACCGACCGGAGCTGCAACCTTCTGGTCGCCTGCCGGATGTTTCGGAATAACCATCCATGCAATAACATAGAGGATGATCCCCGGAATAAACGGAAGGACCGACAGGAGAATCCAGGCTACACGGACAGCGGTCGGATCAACCTTGAGGTATTCGGCAATTCCACCGCAGACTCCCGCGATCATCTTATTGGATGAGCTTCTGTAGAGACGCTTCGTTTTGTCTTGCATGAGTCCTCCGGGATGTCAGTAAAGCTACGCAGGAAGGGGGTGCAAGGTTTCATCAGAGGTCAGAGGTCAGAGGTCAGAAATCAGAAGTCAGAGATCGGAGATCGGGATATGTGCGTGGCTCGGAAAGAAGATCAACGCAGAGACATAGAGGTCGCGGAGGGTCGCAGGGAATCCGACTTGTTTCACGTCGAACCCTCTGCGTTTCTCTGTTTACCCCGCCCGCCTTCACGCTTTTTGTGTCCCGTCCCGCTGTCCGGATCCCGCTCCCGGGCGGGATCCAAGAGCGGGGATTCCGCCCCCAAGCGGGATTCAAAGGGCGGAACCGCTTCTTGGCGGGATGGCGGGACGTCCTTCGCGCCTCTGCGTTTTTCTTTAACGAGGACCGGCTATTGCTTCACCCACAAAACAAAAATCCCGGCACAGCGCCGGGATCAAAGAACAATTCACTCATCTCCAAAGGAAGCCAACTACTCTGATTTGGGACTGTGGCGAAGCCATCCCTTCGGAAGAGTCCCGAACCCACTATACTTCCATGATTTCCTTTTCTTTCATGGCGATCAGGTTATCGATATCCTTGATGTGACGGTCGGTCATCTTTTGGGTTTCCTGTTCCCCCCTCTTCCGTTCATCTTCCGACACGTGCTCCTGTTTCTCTGTTTTCTTCAGATGTTCAATGGCATCCCGGCGGACATTCCGGACCGCAATTTTCCCTTCTTCAGCAAACTTCTTGACGAGCTTAACGAGTTCCCGCCTCCTCTCCTCGTTCAGGGGCGGGATAGGAACTCTCAGCATCGTACCGTCACTCGCGGGATTGAGCCCGAGGTTGGCGTTCAAGATCGCCTTCTCAATGGGCTGAATCATTCCTTTTTCCCAGGGCTGTACCGCGATCGTGTGCGTGTCCGGGGTGCTGACATTAGCGATCTGTTTCAGGGGCGTCATTGTTCCGTAGTAGTCGACTTTGACTCCATCGAGGAGAACGGTCGTCGCTTTTCCGGTGCGAATCTTTGAGAGCTCGTCACGGACGACCTCGACTGCCTTTTTCATCCGGCTCTCAGCATTGAGAAGGATATCCTTGACCATGGGGAGTCCTCTTTTATCGTTTAGGCCTGCACATCTCAGACTGTTCGGGCTGCTTTGGCTGGTTCATCGGTCACCAGCGAGCCAACCTGCTCACCAAGAACGAGGCGTTTCAGGTTTCCTTTTTTATTCATATTGAAGACCACGAGGGGAAGCTTATTCTCCTTGCATAAGGTGATCGCCGTCAGATCCATTACTTTCAGATCACGCTGGAGAACATCAGAATAGGACAACGAGGGGAAGTGAACCGCCGAGCTATTTTTTTCCGGATCGCTGTCATAAATTCCATCCACCCTCGTCCCCTTCAGGACCACATCCGATTCAATCTCGATGGCCCGCAAGACCGCAGCAGTGTCTGTGGTAAAGTACGGATTTCCTGTCCCTGCGGCAAAGATCAAAATTCTTCCTTTTTCCAAATGGCGTATCGCCCGCCGCCGAATGAACGGTTCTGCGATCTTCTCCATATTGATCGCGGTCTGGCAGCGTGTCGTGACATTCTTGTGCTCAAGGGCGCTTTGCAGGGCGAGCGCATTGATCACGGTCGCCAGCATGCCCATATGATCTCCCGTGACCTTGTCGATCCCGTCGGAGGAGTTCTCTATGCCGCGATAGATGTTCCCACCTCCTATGACGATCCCCACTTCAACCCCGAGTTCCTTGATGTTTTTTATTTCTTCGGCATAGGCACTCAGAATCGCGGAATCGATCCCGTACTCCTGGGATCCCATGAGTGCTTCGCCGCTTAATTTCAACACGATGCGTTTGTATCGAAGTTGCGCCATAGGTTAGAAAAAATCCCGAATCGCTCCGGGATTTTGTTTGAAGAAGTTATGCGGTTTCCTCGCCAAGGTGATATCGAATAAACCGGCGAATGGAGATCCGCTCACCCACTTTCGCGGTTGCTTCATCGAGCAGATCTTTGATCGTCTTTCCGGAATCTTTGATGAAGCTCTGCTCCATCAGGCAAATTTCCTGATAGAACTTATCCAGCCGGCCCTGAGCGATCTTTTCCGCTATCTCGACCTTCTTGCCTTCATTCTGTGCCTGGACCTTGTAGATCTCCAATTCTTTTTCGATCACCGATTGCTCGACCTGTTCGCGCAGGATATAGCGCGGGGTCATGGCGGCAATTTGCATGGCAATGTCATGCGCAAGGGATTTGAAATCCGCCGTTTTGGCGACAAAGTCGGTTTCACAATTCAACTCCACCATCGCGCCGATCCGGCCGCCGGCGTGGATATACGCCTCGACCACACCCTGATTGGTTTCCTTGTCCGCCCGTTTTGCCGCGGTCGCTGCACCTTTTTTGCGGAGAACCTCGATGGCCTTCTGCATGTCGCCTCCGGACTCCTCAAGAGCCCGCTTGCAGTCCATCATTCCCGCGCCTGTCTTTTCGCGTAATTCTTTTATCAGTTCCGTACTCACTGCCACTGTCATGCTTGAGACCTCTCCTAGGCTGATGTCTTATGTTCCAATTCGATTCTCTCCGCTTCTGCTGCACTCTCCGCCTGTGCAGCTCTCGCTGCCGTTGCCCTTTGTGCTCCATCCAGGACGGCGTCCGAGATTGCCTTCGTGATCACATGGACCGACTTCAAAGCATCGTCGTTGGCGGGAATGGGGTAGTCGATGATCTCCGGATCGCAGTTCGTATCGACAACAGCCACCACCGGAATATTCAGCCGGCGGGCTTCGCTAACGGCGATCGATTCCTTCTTCACATCGACAACAAAGATCATCCCGGGCAATCGCGACATTTCCACGACTCCGCTCAAGACACCCTGAAGCTTTTCCCGTTCACGGTTCAGGAACAATCGTTCCTTCTTTGTGATGCTTTCAAACGTTCCGTCGCTCTCCATCTTCTCAATGTTCGTAAGGCGCTTTACGCTCTTGCGGATCGTTGTGAAATTCGTCAACATTCCGCCCAGCCAGCGTTCGGTGACATAAAACGCGTTGCAGCGAACGGCCTCGCTTCGAACGACTTCGCGTGCGGGCTTTTTCGTAGCGACGAACAGAATACGCTTGTTCTCCGCTACGGTGTTGGAGACCGCGTTGCAGGCAGCGTCAAGCATTTCCTGGGTTTTCTTGAGGTCGATGACATGGATCCCGTTCCGTTCCATGAAAATGTACGGCTTCATCTTGGGATTCCACCGGCGGGTAAGGTGTCCGAAGTGGGCACCCGCGGTCAGGAGGGACTCCAACTCTACACGAGGCATGGGGTATTCCTTTTTTTAGTTGTTCGACTATCCCCGTCGTTTCCGCACGGGATTCCGCCAAGGCGGAACACTTCCGGTTGGATCGGAGGATATGATTGGTAAAAATCGAAATCCTAAACTCTAAATCCGAAACAAACTCTAAATCCAAAATCCAAAAGGCAGAAGCATTGGTGTTCGAAATTCTTCGGGAGAACTTTGAATTTCGAAATTGCTTCTTATCTCTTGCTGAACTGGAACCGTTTGCGGGCCTTTTTCTGGCCGTATTTTTTTCGCTCGACCATACGCGGATCGCGCGTCAACAGTCCTGCGCCGCGTAATGCGGGCCGGTGGTCCTCATCAAGGGCCACGAGAGAGCGTGCAATTCCAAGCTTCACCGCACCGGCCTGACCGGTGGATCCGCCACCCTCGACATTCACCTTCGCATCATATCGGCCGGTAGTATTCGTGACGGTAAACGGACGAAGGACTTCGCTGCGAAGCATTTCCAGAGGGAAATACTGCTCAATAGGCTTGTTGTTGACGAGAACCTTCCCCGAGCCTTCAACAATTTTTACGCGGGCAACGGCTGTTTTCCGACGGCCAACTTTTACCTGTGGTTGCATGGACATTCCTTGTTATGACGACTTTCCGGAGATCAGGGACATCGGCTCGGGCTTCTGCGCCGCATGCGGATGTTTCTCTCCTTTGTACACCTTCAACTTCTTGAAAATCTTCCTGCCGAGGCGGTTATGTGGCAGCATCCCTTTGACGGCATGCTCCATCACCATTTCCGGCTTCGTGGCCAGCAAGTCCCGCACCGACTCGAACCGTGCCCCGCCGGGATACAACGTGTTGTGGTACAACTGTTTCAGTTCTTCGCGCTTCCCGGTCACTACGACCTTCTCGGCGTTGATGACGACGACAAAATCCCCGAGATCAAAGTTCGGTGTGAATTGCGGCTTATGCTTCCCTCGAAGCACGCGGGCAACCTGGGAGGCGATTCTCCCGAGGGTCTGGCCGGCGGCGTCAACCACAAACCACTTCTGTTCTACCTCTTCCGGCTTGAAAAAATGTGTGCGTGATGTATTTTCCATCTCAGAGCTCCAAAAACCGATTTTTGTTCATCAATTGTTACAAAGCCTTTAAATATAGCGGAAAACATCTAAAAAGTCAATTTGATTTCCGCGGAACGCAGATTGCAGATGGGCAGATTCCGCGGATTTCTAAACGTGGTTTGCCGCGTGGTAGGAACTGCGCACAAGCGGGCCGGATTCAACGTGCCGGAAGCCCAACGAAAGGGCTTCTTCTTTCAGCGTTCTGAATTCATCAGGATGAACATAACGATCAACAGGAAGATGTTCCTTCGTCGGCTGGAGATACTGTCCAAGCGTAAGGATGTCGCATCGGACTTCCTGGATTTCCCTGAGAACCTCCCGGACTTCTTCGGTCTTCTCCCCTATCCCGAGCATAAGGCCGGTTTTTGTCACCGCACCCTTCTTTTTTGCCCTCTCGAGGACTTCCAGGGATTGTCGGTAGTTGGCTTGCGGACGTACGACGTTGTACAGCCGGGGGACGGTTTCGAGGTTGTGATTCAGAATGGCCGGCTTTGCTTCGAGGACGATGTTCAAAGCATCTTCGTTCCCCTTGAAATCCGGGATCAGCACCTCGACACTGCAATCCGGCATCACGGCACGGATCTGCCGGATGGTTTCCGCAAATATCGGTGACCCGCCGTCACTGCGTTCGTCACGATTCACTGAAGTGATCACCGCATGGCGAATACTCATCGAGCGGACGGTCTCGGCCACGCGGCGGGGCTCATCCCAGTCGAGTCCATAATCAGGCCTGCCCGTTTTCACCGCACAAAATCCGCATGACCGTGTGCAGATATCCCCGAGGATCATGAACGTCGCCGTGCCGGAATTCCAGCATTCGCCAAGATTCGGGCATCGAGCCTCTTCACATACGGTATGAAGACGCTGATGGTCCACAAGGTTCTTGATTCGGGCGTAATTCTCTCCTCCCGGGATCTTTGCCTTCAGCCAATCCGGCCTACGCGGGGCTGGTGACTGTGGTTCGGCCTGTATTTCGTCAATGATAAAAGACATAGATCGTTGCTTGAAGGCAACCTTCATCTCGAATTGACCTAAGATGAAGGTTGCCTTCTTCCTCGTTCCTAGATCAAATTCGTTAAATCGTAGCCTTCAAGATTCGCTACGACCGTTTGGATGAACTGTCCGCCGATGGCTCCGTCGAGAATCCGGTGATCAAACGACAACGTAAGATAGCACATGGAACGAATTGCAATGGAGTCGTTCCCATCGCCGTCCGTGACGACCACCGGCCGTTTCTTGATCGCGCCGAATCCAAGAATGCCGACCTGGGGCTGATTGATAATGGGAATGCCGATAATATTTCCGAAAACGCCATAATTCGTGACGGTGAACGTTCCGCCCTGAATATCGTCCGGGGTCAATTTGCGGTTTCGTGCCCGAACACCGATGTCGTTGGCTGCCCTTGCGATGCCGATGAAGGTCTTTTCCTCGGCATTTCGAATAACCGGCACTATCAACCCTGAAGGAGCTGCGACAGCCATCCCAAGGTTGATAAACTTCTTCAGGATGATTTTGTCACCCTCGACGGAACTATTCACAATCGGAAACTGCTTCAACGCCCGAACCGTTGCATCGAGCAGGAACGGCGTAAAGGTCAACTTGTAGCCCTCCTGTTTCTCAAACGCGGCTCCGTTCGCCGAACGATACGCAGCGATCCGCGAGAAGTCGCACTCCGAAATCGCCTGCACATGCGGCGAAGTCTGAATGCTCCGCATCATGTGTTCCGCCATCTTCTGCTGGATATTATCCATTTGGCGGATCTCAAATTTCGGCGCAGGATACTTCTTTGCAAGTTCCTTGAGATCAACGGCTTTCATCGGAAGCCCAACGGACACAGCGGCCGGTCTTGCGGTTCTTGTTTCGAGATATCCCAGGACATCCTTCTTTGTCACTCGCCCCCCGATGCCACTTCCTGCGATAGCTTCAAGTTCCTGCTGAGAGAGACCCTCTTTCTCTGCGATTGTCCGCACAAGCGGAGAATAAAATCGCTGGCCGTTCTCACGACGAACGGGCCGACGCGGTTCCGCCGCTGCGGGCAATGCTGCCTGCGGTACAGGCTTGGGTTCGATTGCCGCCGGGCGGTCCTTTGCGGGGGGAGGTCCGGATTCAACGGTGGCAGTGGAAGCATCGGTCTCGATCATCGCGATGACCGTTCCGACATCCACCGTCTCGTTCTCTGGAACAATGATCTTTGTCAGGATGCCGCTTGCGGGAGACGGAATTTCCGAGTCGACCTTGTCGGTGCTGATCTCCAGAATGGTCTCATCGCGCTGGATCTTGTCGCCCGGCTTCTTTGTCCAGCGGAGGATCTTTCCTTCCTGGATGCTCTCGCCCATTTTCGGCATGACGACTTCTACTTGCATCACATTCTCCTTAGTACGAAGCCAATGTTTCGAGAGCTGCCAGGATCTTTTGCTCGTTCGGGAGCATGGCATTTTCCAACGGAGGGCTGTACGGCACAGGTGTATCGAGGGCACCGACCCTGAGTACCGGGCCATCCAGCGATTCGAAACAATTCGATGAAACGAGGGAAACAATTTCGGCGCCGAACCCTGCCGTCAGGGTATCCTCGTGAACCACCAGGACTTTTCCCGTCTTACGGACAGAGGCATAGATGGCAGATTCGTCAAGCGGATTGATCGTCCTCAGATCCAACACCTCAACGCTCACACCCTTCTCCTCTAATTTCCTGGCTGCTTCCAGGGACTTCTGCACCATGGCGCCGTACGTGATCACTGAGATATCGGACCCCTCTTTTCGCACAGATGCGATGCCGAACGGGAGGACATAATTGGCGTCAGGTTCCAGCGTGGAGGCATAGCCTTGCCTGTAAAGACCTTTGTGCTCCATGAAGATCACAGGGTCATCACCGCGGATGGCTGCTTTCAGCAGCCCTTTGGCATCAGCGGCTGTCGAAGGAAATGCCAGCCGGATGCCGGGAATATGTGCCATGAATGCTTCGATGCACTGACTGTGATAGTGACCACCATGGATGAATCCGCCCACAGGCACTCTGATCACCACAGGTGCCGACCATGTTCCGTTGGAGCGGTACCGCATCATGGCAAGTTCATCCCTGATCTGCATGAATGCGGGCCAGATATAATCGCCGAACTGGATCTCAGGCACTGGTTTCCATCCTTTGAGTGCAAGCCCGATTGCGACACCGACAATGCTCGCTTCTGCAAGCGGCGAATTGAAGGCACGATCTGCGCCGAACTTTGTCGAAAGCCCTTTGGTCGCGGTAAACACACCACCCTTTCCGTCGGCAACATCTTCACCGAATACGAGCATCCGTTCGTCACGTTCCATCTCTTCGTGAAGCGCGTGATTGATGGCATCGACGATAACGATCTTATTACCTCCATGATCGGGCTCGACAAAACTCTCAGGCGGATTTTCATGTGCTGTCCCGTACACATGATGGGTGACTGTTCCCGCGTCAGGCATTGAACGGGCTTCGGCGGCCTCCACAGCGGCATCAACATCCGCACGAACCTCATCCGGAATATTCGCAGCTTCCTTTTCCGTCAGGTGACCCTGTTCAATAAGCATCGCCGCCATTTTCGGAATTGGATCCAAGCCTTTGTCGCGTTCCAGATCATCCTTTGACCTGTATTTCCGGTCGTCGTCCGATGACGAGTGGGGCAGGAGTCGAACCACGTTCGCAACAATGAGGGCCGGGCCGTCGCCTCTCCGGGCTTTCTCAACAGCCTGAGTCGCGGCGCGGTAAGTGTCAAAGAAATCCGTCCCATCAACATTATACCGGTCCAGCCCTTTGAATCCTTTTGTCACTTCGTAGACAGACCCGCCGGCTGTCTGCTGGCTGACCGGAACAGAGATCGCATATTTGTTGTCCTGAATAAAGAAAAGTACAGGCAACGATTCACGCGCCGCCCAGTTCACCGCTTCAAAGAATTCACCCTCACTCGTCGAGCCTTCTCCGGAGGAGACATACACTACCTCTCCTTTACCTTCCTTCTTAGCTCCCATCGCCACCCCGACGGCCTGGAGGTACTGGGTTCCCGTGGGGCTGGACTGCGTAATGATCCGGAGCTCCGCTTTTCCGTAATGCCCGGGCATTTGTCGACCCCCGGTGCCGGGATCGTCTGCCCGATGCAGGGCTGAGAGAAAATAGTCGACAGGAGTATAGCCAAGGAGAAGGCAGAGACTCAGGTCACGATAGTACGGGAAGAAGTAATCATGGCCCGGCCTGAGGGCAGACGCAGCCGCTGTCTGGGCCGCTTCATGTCCAGAGCCGCCGATGTGAAAGAACGACTTGCCTTGCTTCAGGAGAATCAGGTGTTTTTCGTCGATCCGCCGGCCCATGAGCATTGTGCGGTAAACACGAATGAGTTGCTCCTTCGAGAGTTCACCCGTCGATTCTCTTGTTTCGGTCATCACCGGTGGTGAGGCCATCGCTTCCTGAACTCCTCTTGATTGCTGGTTTCTCGTTTTCGAAGCCATCAGACCCTTTCCAACGACCGTTCTTCGATTGTTCGAAACAAATCTGCTTTTGACACCGAAACCACCGGGCGGCCAAACACGGCCGTGAAGGCATTTCCAAGGCACTTGTGAACTTCTTTCAATTCCACTTCCCTTCCAAGAATCTGTGCCATTGAAGTCACTCCCTTATGGAAGATTCCGCACGGAATGATCCGACCGTATCGATCCAGGTCCGTATTCACATTCAATGCAAAGCCGTGCATCGTCACCCATCGGCTCACTTTCACGCCTATCGCGGCAATTTTTTCTCCTTTGACCCACACTCCGGTCATTCCCTCCTCCCGCCCTGCTTCGATGTCGAATTCTTCCAAAGCGAGAATGATCATCTCTTCAAGGCTTCGAAGATACCAATGGAGATCGGTTTTGTACTGACTCAGATCAAGGATCGGATAGCCCACGATTTGTCCGGGACCGTGGTAAGTAACGTCCCCCCCGCGATCGATCCGAAAGACCTCTGTTCCGCCCTTCAACAATTCTTCATCGTTGGCAAGAAGGTGGTCCTGATCTGCTCCCTTGCCGAGGGTGTAGACATGCTCGTGTTCCGTGTAGACAAGAACATCCCCGATCATTCCGAAATGCCTGAGATCAAACAGCTTTCGCTGGAGCTCCCATGCATCGGCATATCGTGTCCTGCCGATATCGGTGATGGCTACATTCATCAGATGTGTACGGAAACGCCGTACGCGTTCCCGGCGGCTTCCATCACTGCTTCGGCGAGGGTCGGATGCGCGTGCATTGTGCGCCAAAGCTCCTCGTAGGTGGTTTCCAGCGCCTTTGCTGTGGTCAGCTCTGCGATCATCTCGGTCGCTTCCGAACCGACGATATGCGCACCAAGAAGTTCTCCGTACTTTTCGTCAAAGATCAGTTTGACCTGCCCTTCGGTTTCTCCAATGGCCAGTGCTTTCCCGAGCGGCCTGAACGGGAATTTTCCGATCTTGATCTTGTGACCGGCCGCCAAGGCAGCTTCTTCTGTCATCCCGACACTCGCGACCTGCGGCTGACAGTAGGTGCAACTCGGAAAAACCTTGCGGTCAATTCCGTGTTTTGCCTTGCCGGCGATATGCTCTGCAGCCACAATCCCTTCATGAGAAGCTACATGCGCCAGGAGCGGGGGTCCGCTGACATCGCCGATCGCGTAAATTCCGGGGACCGATGTCTGCGAAAATTCATTCACTTTGATGAAACCGCGGTCAATCTGGATACCGAGCGTCTCCAGGCCGATCTTTTCCGTATTTCCCTGAATGCCAATGGCCATCAACGCCACATTGCCTTTAACAGTTTTCTTCCCCTCTGCGGATGACACCTGGACTTCCACGTCTTTTCCCACTTTCACACCCTCAACCTTTGTATCCGTCAATATCTCGATGCCGGATTTTTTCAGGCTGGAAAGGACGATCTTGGTCATTTCACGATCTTCCATCGGAAGGATCGTCGGCAACATCTCGACGACCGTTACTTTCGTGCCGAGGGAATTGTAGAAATAGGCAAACTCGATGCCGATCGCTCCGCCACCGATGATCACCATGCTTTCGGGCTGTTCCTGAAGGGTCATCGCCTCGGTGCTCGTGATGATCTTCTTTCGATCAATCTCGACACCCGGAATCGATTTTGGGCGGCCCCCCGTTGCGATGATGATGGATTTACTCTTTATGGTATCTGTGACCTTTCCGTCTTTGGAAACCTGGATGGAATTCTTGCCATTCAGAACTCCCGAACCACGGATGACTTCGATTTTGTTCTTTTTCATCAGAAATTCGACACCTTTGACGATGCGGTCAGAAACATCCCGGCTGCGCTTGATGATTTTCGTGAAGTCGAATTTCAGGTCCTTGTGACTGATCCCATATTCCTCCGACCGTTTCATCAGGTTCAGGAGTTCAGCGCTTTTGAGGAGAGCTTTCGATGGAATACACCCCCAATTGAGGCATATTCCACCCAACCGATCCCTCTCAACAATCCCGGCTTTCATTCCGAGTTGTGATGCCCTGATAGCGGCAACGTACCCGCCAGGTCCGCTCCCAACAACTGTCACATCGTACTGAAGTTCTGCCATTTTAATGCCTTTGAGGTGGTGTGAATTCCGGCGAAAGAAGGACTTTGCAAAAAACCTGAAAAATATACCCAGAAGTGTCGCAAAAGGCAACCTGAGCGGGATAATCAACGATGGTCACAGATACTGACTGATACTCCCAGGATCTGACAACCTGTGAGATCAGAGCGACAGGGATATGCTCGCTCCCGCTTGATGAACGTTGGAACAGTCCTCGGGTTGTTCGAAGGAGATTAGGGTGACCGAGAAAGGCAAACAATTACCTCCTTCCAGAATTGATTCTTTTTCACTTTTCTGTTAAGTTTGATTCAAAAAATTTTGGATGGCGGAGAACGAACGGCGGGTTGTTGTCTCGAATCGAAAAGCGCGTCACGACTATCATGTTTTGGACACCTTCGAGGCAGGGATCAGTCTCAAGGGAACAGAAGTCAAGTCGCTTCGAAAAGGGAACGCAAACCTCCTGGACAGCTATGCGGTACTGAAGAACGACGAAGTGTGGCTTCTCGGTTTGCACATCAGTCCGTACGAGCAAGGTAACATTAACAATCATGAGCCCACCCGCACCCGCAAGCTTCTTTTGCAGCGTAAGCAGATCCGCAAACTCATCGGAAACGTTCGGGAGAAGGGGTTGACCCTTATCCCGCTTTCAATTTATTTCAAGGGGCCGTACGCCAAAGTGGAGCTCGCCCTCGCCCAAGGGAAAAAGCATTATGATAAGCGCGAGGCCATTGCACGGCGCGACGCAGAGCGAGAGTTACGTCAGCGACTAAAAAGGAGTAATTCCTAACAATTGTTCCCCCGCCTCCAAGAGCAAATGGATCTCATTCGTCGCGGCACCGCCGAGATCATCCCCGAGGATGACCTGGTCCGCAAGCTAGAGAAATCCATCAAGACCAAGAAACCCCTCCACGTAAAACTCGGCTGTGATCCGAGCCGCCCCGACCTGCATCTTGGGCATTCCGTGGTATTGCGCAAACTCCGTCAATTCCAGGACCTCGGGCATCAGGCGATCCTCATCATTGGAGATTTCACGGGCATGATCGGAGATCCCTCCGGCAAGAGCAAGACGCGGCCCCCGCTCTCGCTTGAGGAAACAAGGAGGAACGGACAGACCTATTTTGAACAGGCAACGAAGATCCTCGCGGCGCAGAAGATTCAGATGCTGTACAATTCCGAATGGCTCGGCAAAATGAGCTTTGCCGACGTGATCGCCCTCGCGGGCCGGTACACGGTTGCACGGATGCTCGAACGTGATGATTTCACAGAGCGGTACAAGGCCGGTGAACCCATCAGTGTCCATGAGTTTCTCTATCCCCTCGCCCAGGCCATGGATTCCGTTGCCATCGAGGCCGATGTGGAGCTTGGAGGTACGGATCAGAAATTTAATCTCCTGGTCGGCCGGGATATTCAAAGAGAGTACGGACTTCAGCCGCAAGTTATTCTGACAATGCCCATCCTGGCAGGAACAGACGGCGTCGAGAAAATGAGTAAATCACTCGACAACTATATAGGATTGAATGAGTCTCCCAAAGAGATCTTCGGGAAGTCCCTCAAGATTCCTGATTCGTTGATTTATCAATATTTTGAACTTGCGACAAACGTATCCAGCAAAGACCTCAAAGAGATCAAGGGCCAGCTCTCGGGCAAATCGGCAAACCCGCGGGACATCAAGCGTCGCCTTGCCAGAACACTTGTCGAGCTGTATCATTCCGCCGAAGCCGCCGAAAAAGCTGAAAAGGAATTCGATAGGATTTTCATAGAGAAGACCGTTCCCGACGAGATCGAGGAGTATCATTTAAAAGCGGGAAACGGCGTACAAACGTTGGTAGCACTGCTGACAGCCGCAAATCTGGCGGGATCACGCGGTGAGGCCAGACGGCTCATCGAGCAGGGCGGCGTTTCGATCGACGGAGAGCGGGTTTTGGATTCCAACGCCCCCCTTCCATCCAAAAAAGAATTTGTCGTTAAAGTCGGCAAACGGAGGTTCCTGAGGGTCATCAGTTAGGAACGTCTGATCCGGATTCATACTTTCACCATTAAAGTCGGAGATGAGGAAGTGTTTATTCCAACGAAGATGTTTTTCACCAAAGGGGTCGGGCGGCATAAGGATTATCTTCAGTCTTTCGAGCTTGCCCTGCGCGATGCCGGTATTGAAAAATGCAATATCGTCACCGTTTCGAGCATCTATCCTCCCTACTGCAAGCGGATCACGAAGGAGGAAGGCCTCAAAGTGGTTCAACCCGGAGCGATAACGTTTTGCGTCATGGCTCGAAATGCCACAAATGAGCCAAACCGGCTTATTGCGGCCTCTATCGGGGTCGCTCAGCCGTCCGATCCGAACACGTACGGATATCTTTCCGAGCACCATCCGTACGGTGAGACCGATGAACGCGCTGGTGAATACTCCGAAGATCTCGCGGCCACAATGCTTGCGACGACCCTCGGGATCGATTTCGACCCTAATACCGCGTGGGACGAACGAGAAAAGATCTTCAAGATGTCAGGCAAGATCGTCCGTACCTTCAATATCACTCAATCCGCAGAAGGTGACAAGAATGGACTCTGGACAACAGTGATCGCCACTGCGGTTCTTATACCGCAGGAGTGGGAGAATCAAGGGCAAAAGCCTGTGTAGGTCATAGTGAAGGGTAAAGACTTGCTCTGAGTCCGCCGATGGCGGGTGAAGGGGCGAAAAGTCGAGATGGTGAAAGAGTCGGGGAGCGGCTTATCACCTATCACTCATTCCATATTCCAGCGGCAAGCAAGAGCAAAGCCCGGTGATGAGCCGGGCTTTTTTGATTTCGGATTGGGATTGTGGAACGCGGACTGCGAGGGGCTCGGTCAGATTGAGGATTGTTGAAGATCAAGGATTTTCACAGACTTTAACATTCGACATCTGTGATTTCAAAATCAATGCCGAATGTCCAACGCCGAACCGCAGAATGATGAAGTCTTGATCTACCCAGGCCCCAGTACCACCACAAACTCCCCTTTCTTCCCCTGCTTTTGAAATTTGGCATAAAGATGAGGTGCCGTCCCGTGAAAGATCTCTTCGGTAGGTAAGGTGAGGTCAAAAGCGACGCAGATTTTTCGCAGACCACCGATCACCTCGCTAACGTCTCGCATGAGTTGAACAAGGCGATAGGGCGTTTCAAGAATGACGATCGTTCGGGAGTCGCGTTTCAATTGCTGCAGTTCCGTGATACGACGATTGCGTTTTGGCGAAAGAAAGCCATAGAAGACAAATGATTGGATTGGAAACCCGGAGACGATAAGCGCGGGCAAAATGGATGAAGCCCCGGGAATGGGAACAATGCGAATTCCTGCCGCGATCGCGCGTTGAACAAGGACCTGACCTGGATCTGCGAAAACCGGAGTTCCACCGTCCGATATGAGCGCGACGTTCTTTCCTTCCCTGAGCTTCTCGAGAATGATGCTGGAAGCCGCAGGTTCATTGTGCTCGTTCAGGTTTTCCACCGGTTTGTCCTGAATCCCATACCTGTGAAGCAGCTTCGCCCCTTCCCTTCGCTCCTCATACACAACAATGTCCGCCTCCTTCAGAATGCGAACTGCGCGCATGGTAATGTCTTCGGGGTTACCGATCGGAGTTGCAACGAGGTACAGAACGCCGGCCATTACAGATCCTGTTCAACAGAATGGTAGTGCCGCAGGGGGACTCCACGCCGGCTTGCTTCCCACTCCCTGACTGCCAGAATGATCAGCGCCGTTACGGGAATGGCAATAAGAAGACCGACGAATCCGAGAAAATAGGCAAAGACAAGAAGGGACAGGATGATCAGGAGTGGATGCAAACCAACGCGACTCCCGACAATCCGCGGGGACAGCAGGGTTACTTCAAGTAGATGCAATATTCCGACAGAAAACATGCCCGAGATGATCTTCGGTGCGGTCGGCGGATCGCTAAAGGCAGCAACGACACCGGCCAGGATCATGGTAATGATAAGGCCGAAATAGGGTACCAGATCGAGAAGCGCGGCCATGATGCCGAGCAGCAACGCATACTTGATGTTAAACAGGCTGAAAAGAAGCGTGACCATGATCCCTTGAAGAAAGGCGACCAGCAAAGCCCCCCTCAGGTACCGGCCGATGATCTCGTCGGCCCGGTTGAGATACTCTCCCACCCTGTCGCGCTTGCCGCCGGGAAAGAGCATCAGGAATCTATGGGTGATCTTCGGAAAATCCGCGAGAACGTAGAACGTCAAAAACGGAACCATGATCACGTAGAGTACCTGGGTTACAAACTTCGAGAGGCTGCTCATCACTGTCAGAATTCCCTGGAGAAGGTTCCGCAGAATATCCTCGAACTTCGGAACCAGCTCCCTCGACACAGTGGTTCGAAGTTCCTCAGCGGAGACGCCATATCGTTCCAGTATAGTTGCCATTCTGGAGGACCAAACCCACTGCCGGAATTCGGCAAAAACGCCAGAAAGGGCATCAAGCATAGATTCAAACTGTGCCACCGCGATGGGCATGACAAAGAACAAGACTAAGACAATAACAGCGACAACAACGAGAATCAGGACAAGCGAAGATATCCATCGCGGGATCTTCCACCCTTCGAGTTTCGTCACAACCGGATTGAGCAAATATGCAATAATGATCGAAAGAATGAACGGGACGAGAATACTGGAGACGGTATGGATGAACCAGAGGCCAAAGAGGATGGAACTCAACCACATCAGATTCCGCGCAAGAGCATAGCGGCGCATGGGCGCCAGGAGGAAAAGGATTGCCCCCAGCACCAAAAAGGGAGACAAAATTGCCTGGATGGTATACATCAGGACCAGGAGGAGCAATACCGCCCCTACGAGCAGCACCACCTCAATGCGGCCCATGGACTGGAAGAGAGATTCCCACGTATCCGCCTGTTTTTCCCGGGCGGCCCTCTGCGCAGAGCGGGCCCTCTGCTTATTTCTGCTTTGAGCCATACGCCTGTTCACCTGCCTTGATCCCTGTGTGTCCAAAACCACCCTCGCCACGGGCGGTCCCGGCAAGTTCAGCGACTTCCTTCCACTCAATCCGCGCATAGCGACCAATGATCATCTGGGCAATCCGGTCGCCGCGCTTAACAACAAAATTCCTTTTGCCGAAATTCGTCAGGAGGATTTTTACCTCACCGCGATAGTCTGAATCAATGGTGCCGGGAGCATTGAGAATGCCGACATTGTGCTTGAGGGCGAGTCCGCTTCTGGGCCTTATCTGCGCCTCGAAACCAAACGGCAGTTCGACGCATATCCCTGCGGGGATAAGAGCAGTTTCTCCAGGCGGAATCGTCGTATCAATATCCACCGCAGCGCATACGTCCATTCCTGCCGAACCCTCTGTGGCATATGCAGGCAACGGGAGGTCATTCGAACCCACCCTTGATATCTTTACCGAGACGTGATCGGACACAACTGAAAGGGGTTAGTGGAAGGACTTTCGTTTTGAAAATATAGAGAGAGGTGGGCGCAAATGCAAGAGAGTTAAAACGGAACGTCGAATGACGAATGACGAATTTTAAATTCGAATCAAACGCTTGCCTTTGCAAGCACCAGGGAATGAAGAGGAAGGTCGTCAGAGAAGAGCAATTTCTCCGGAAAATCCGATGTTGCCAGCTTTACTTAAGCGAATCGACCCAGACGCCGGCACTTTGTCTTCTTGGGCGTGATTGTGTCCCTTGCTTGAAGACAGAATCCATCCGCATAAGCTCTCGCACTTGGGTTTCCTGCTCCCTCTGCAATTGCCGCATCATGGAATCCAGCTCGCCGCGTATCCCAGATGACACTTCAGGCGATTCGGGGATCACAGGAGCGATGCCTTCAACTCCGGTCCGAAATTCAAATCGGAAAAACTTGTCGCGCTGTCCCCGGGGCTGAACCACGACCCGCGCCTCCTCAGCCTCTTTCGCCATGAACTCGGCATCGAGTTCGATCTTGATCATATCTGTCTCGCCGACCACACGCACGGGTGACCTGGAGAGACCCTTTGATTGGTGTACGGAGGGGGCACTTACGGCACGCGACCTCATAAGCATTTCCAGTTTGCGCTCCATATCCGGAAACCGCGTACGAACCATGGTGCCGGGGCGCATAATACTATCAACGTTGAGATTCAGTACTGCGACTGTAAATGAGTCCGGTGTGATAACAATGAAATCCTTCGGCTGATGCGGGACAACAAGGTGGCCCATTGGGACATCGGGAGGAATCGGGGTATCCCGATGGCCTGCTGCGATCGCATAGGATGCGTTTCGTCTCTGCAAGAACTTGTCGAATCGATCCCTTTGTGCCGGAGCGAGAACAGCTGCGATCCTTGTGAGGACCACGCGATTCAGCCGGGTCAGTTCGGGATCAATGGCGAGGGCATTATTCTCGGAATAAAACACCGCCTGCTCAATGAGTTTGCGAGCCTCCCCGAGAACAGAATCGATCTTGACTGCCTGTACCATCGAAGGCCGCACCTCCTCAAGCAACTCATGGACCGTCACTCTCGGCCTCACCTGTTCGCCTGTCAACCCGACTTCGATCCGATATCCCTCGGCAATTCCTTCATCCACTCGCAGGGCCGTTTCAGATTCCTTGTCGAGCGGAAGAGTCCCAAACAGGGCGTACTGAAGCACATCATCATTGCCGATGTTCGCAAAGAGGGGCATCACGGCCCCCTTGAGGATACTGCTTTCGTACACCTCCTGCACAACGGCAGACCTTTCAGAAAGATACTGAAGAAGTGGCTCGCGTTGCACAAAGACGGTGACACCCAAGGCAACAAAAGCCAGGATTCCCATTGCAGAGGCAACCGGCAGGTACTTACGGGGGAACGGAAGGAGATTCCTTTCCTCTTCCTTTTGCGCATCGATGGCCTGAGACAGCCTGGTCCAGAAGTATGGATTAGGCGAAACGGCTCGACGATCATGCAGGAGCTCCTTCAGCGCTTTGCGTTCCCGAAGTTCTTGTGCAACTTCCGGATTGGCCGCAAGAAGTTCCTCGAGCTCCCTCTTCTGATTCTCATCAAGGGTGCCATCGACAGCAAGGAAAAGTAATAAAGATACACGTTGTGACAAGGGTTTCATTCACCTGCCTCCTCGAGCAGGGGTTTCAGAATCGTTCTCAACATGGCCCTTCCGCGTGAAAGCCGGGATTTGACCGTGCCGATTTCGCATTGAAGAACCTCGGAGATCTCCTCGTACGAGAGGCCATCGAGGTCCTTGAGAATCACCGGAAGGCGAAATTTCTCGGGCAGTGCTTTGAGCCCTTTTTCCACCAGCTCCTGCGTTTCAGAGTTTTTCGGATCGACCGTGGTGCGCTCCCTGAACTCACGATCCTCTGACTCCTCCAACGACTGGAATGAAAAGAACCGGCGGACCTTGCGCTTCCTTAGCTCGTCCCGGCTTCGATTGACCGCTATCCGGTATAACCACGTATAGAACGACGCTTCAAACCGAAACCGTCCGAGGCCTTCGTACGCCTTGATAAAGATCTCCTGTGCCAGATCATCAATGGTCGCGGGTTCATGAAAAATCGAATACAGGAGATTCCGGATCCGCTCCTGGTGTCGCTCTACCAGGAGACGGAACACACTGTCATCCCCGGCCTGAAAGAGGGAAACAAGGACCTCATCGCTTTTACTCTCAAGCCGATCATCGGCCGTTTGTGCAAGCATGCTCGCGGAATGGTCACTTGCTTTATGCCGGGGTTCATTCATATAGACGGCTGAATCCATGGTGGAGTTCCCGGAATGTACCCGGGGGTTAAATGAGAAACCCGTATGATTCTCCAAGAAATGCGCCTCCTGAAGAGTCATACGGGTTTTTGCCGGGAAAGTTCTCCGTTACGCGGCCTCTTCCTTGACCGGGTGGGCCCCCACCCTTTTTTCGAATTCATCCCTGAAGCGTCGGATCATCGACTGGACGGGCCATGCCGCGGCGTCACCGAGCGCGCAGATCGTATTGCCTTCGATGTTGTTCGCTATATCCATCAGGAGATCAATATCCTCCCCTCGTCCTTCGCCCCGCACAAATCTATTCAGAACTTTCTCAAGCCATCCGGTTCCCTCCCGGCATGGCGTGCATTGTCCGCAGGATTCGTGATGATAGAATTTTGCGATCCGCGCAAGCACCGCAAGGAGGTCAGTATCTTCATCCATGACGATAAGCCCCGCAGTACCGACGGCAGAGCCGGCAGCCTTCATCGAGTCTGCATCCATCGAAACGCCTTCGAGCTGGTCTCCTCGTAAGATCGGTGTTGAAGAGCCGCCGGGAATGACCGCTTTGATTGCTTTGTTTCCCGGAACTCCTCCTGCGTACTTGTGAATAATCTCCAGAAGTGGAACGCCCGTCGGCATTTCAAATACGCCCGGATGATTCACGTGACCGCTCACTCCCACTAAAATGGGACCGGGATGCTTGGGAGCTCCAATCTTCGAATACCAGTCCCACCCGTTGTTGATAATGCACGGAACGTTGCTGAGCGTTTCCACATTGTTGATGGTCGTCGGGCAACCCCACAATCCGTACTGTGCCGGAAACGGAGGCTTGATCCTCGGATACCCGCGCTCACCTTCAAGAGAATTCATCAGAGCGGATTCTTCGCCGCAGATATATGCTCCTGCTCCTTTATGGACGATGATCTCTGCGGAAAATTCCGAACCAAGGATGTTCTTTCCAACGTAGCCGCGAGTTCTTGCATCATCAAGGGCTTTCTCCACCATCCGGATCCACTTCCCGTACTCTCCCCGGATGTAAATGAAAGCGGTCGTGATTCCCATCGCATAGCATGCTACCAGTGTGCCTTCGAGAAGCAGATGCGGATTGGATTCAAAGATCTGACGGTCTTTGAACGTTCCTGGTTCCGACTCATCCCCGTTGACACAGAGGTACTTTGGCTTGTCGGTCTTCTTCGGCATGAACGTCCATTTAAGCCCTGTGGGGAAACATGCTCCTCCGCGGCCGCGCAGATTCGACTTCTTCACTTCGTCGGTCACCGCTTCGGGGGCCATACCAATCGATTTTTTGAACGCCTTGTAGCCGCCGTTCGCCTCATAGACGTCAATCGTATGGAGCTTCGGAATGTTCGGAAGAATAACAGGGTCCATTACGCTCCCACCTTCCGTTTCGATGCACTTTCGATCATCCGCTCGACCCCCTCGGGGGTCAGGTTCTCATAATATTCCTCTCCGATAGCGCACATCGGTGCCCCGCCACACGCCCCCATGCATTCCACCTCCGAGAGCGTCCAGGCTCCATCGTTTGAGGTCTCGCCCATTTTAATACCAAGCTTCTCTTCAAGCTCCCGAACGATCTTCTGGGATCCCCGAATCATGCAAGAGACATTCGTGCACACCTCGATGTGATTCCTGCCAACCGGCTTCGTGTGGTACATGGTGTAGAACGTCACAACGCCGAGGATATGTCCGAAGGGCAGCTTCAGAAGGGCGGCGACCTCCTTCATGGTATCCTGGGAGATGAACCCGTACTGCTCCTGGGCGATCCACAGTACCGGAAGGACAAGGGCCTGAGAGTGGGGGTAACTTTTTTTGAGGTTTTCGATACGTTGGAGATTTTGAGGAGTTAGCATACGGATTGCGAATTTCGAATTGGCAATTGCAAAATAGTGTACATCATCGATTGAGTTTTGCGGTCTTTCCAGATGCCGTAAACATTGCCGTCAACTCCGTTGCCTCTCGATGAAGGTCGTGGGCCGATTCAGAAGAATTGATCCCTGAATCAATGACCATCTCAAGCCAACATTGCGACTCGTCAGCTTCTTCTTCGACGATGGTGATCTTAGAAATAAAGTCACGCCGCGATCGAGCCTTGCGGGCTGAGCGATAATTTGCAGCCACTGATGTTCCAGTCCGAAGGAGTTGTCCCCCGATAATATCGGCAGCCTTCGTTCTTGGGAAAGCTCCAACGAATTGAATTACTCGCAGGGCGAACTGTTTAGTCCGTGCCCCCAACTCGCTTGCATCCGTACCCCCCATGCAATAGTGACCACTTATGCCAGATTCACATCCTCAAATTCGCAACTGGCAATTCCAAATTCGAAATCTACTTATCCGCTTCTCCCATCACCGGATCAAGACTTCCGATGATCGCCACGATATCGGAGATCATCGAACCCTGTAACATGACGGGGAGCGACTGGATGTTCACGAACGACGGGGATCTGATCTTCATGCGCCAGGGGTTGCCGTCGCCGTTGCTGTAAAAATAGAATCCGAGTTCCCCTTTCGGGGCTTCCACCGCGTGATAGATTTCTCCGACCGGCGGATCGACGCCGAAATTGATGAGCATGAAATCGTGGATCAACTCTTCCATCCTGGTATAGATCCGCTCTTTTTTGGGAAGGACTTTCTTCGGCTCGAACGCGTGGATACTTCCCTGGGGAATTTTTTCGAGGAGCTGAATGAGCATTTTGCGGCTTTCTTTCATCTCGTCCATACGCACATAATATCTCGCGAGCGTATCACCGCCCTCATAAACCGGGACGTTGAACTCAAGCTGGTTGTATACCAGGTACGGATTGGCACGCCGCAGGTCGTGGCCCACGCCACAAGCCCGAAGACATGGCCCTGTCACGCCAAGATCAATGGCCTGCTCCCGGGTGATCACGCCGATCCCATCGGTGCGTTCCACAAAGATCCTGTTCTTATTCAGCAGACGCTCGCATTCATGAAGGTTTTCCGGAAAATCATTAATAAATGTCCGGATCATCCCCTCCGCTTGGGGTGTCATATCATGGGCAAGGCCGCCGATGCGTGTATGGCTCGTGGTAAACCTTGCACCGACGAGGTTCTCGAAGATATCGTAGAGTTTTTCCCGTTCGCGGAAGCTCCACATGAAGACCGTCAACGCGCCGACATCCATTGCCATGGATCCCAACCAAAGGAGATGCGAGGACAAGCGTGCAAGCTCGGTGATGATCGTGCGCAGGTACTGGGCTCTCGGCGGAGCCTCAATGCCGAGAAGTTTCTCGACGGCAAGGATGTAGGCAACGTTATTCGAGAGCGGGGAGAGATAATCGAGTCGGTCAGTGTGGGGAATAAACTCGTGGTATGACGATGCCTCGGCGAGTTTTTCGTACCCGCGATGGAGGTACCCCACCTCAGGTACGCACCCAGTGACTGTTTCGCCATCCAGGCGGACGAGCAGCCGGAGTACGCCATGCGTTGCCGGATGCTGCGGACCCATGTTCAGAATCAGGTCGTTCTCAAGCGGATCGGCATACGAGATCGAGGTGTTCTGATCTTCCAGAGCCTGGAGAATTTTAGATTTTCGTACGGGTTCGCGGGTCGCGGTGGTTTCCATGAGGTCACTTCTTCGGAAGATGCAGAGAACCCGGTATACCCATGAGAGGGAAGTCTTTGCGCAGCGGGTAATGCTCGAAATCGTCGGGCATATAGATGCGTCGGAGGTCCGGATGGCCGTCAAAAATGATCCCGAACATGTCGTAGGTTTCCCGTTCGTGCCAATTCGCTGTCGCCCACACGGTTGTCACCGTGGAGAGATGGGGGTTCGACTCCTCAACGAACACTTTCAAACGAAGGCGATGGCGGTGTTGAAAGGAGTAGAGATTGTACACGACGCAAAAACGCTTCACAGGGGTGTACATGTCGAGCCCGCACGCGTCTGCCAGGAGTTCGTAGCGAAACTCTCCCGTTTTCAGGAATCGGCAAATCTCCACGAGACGGTCGGCAGCCACAACGATGCTCATCTCGTTCCGGAATTCACCCGATTCAAGAATGGCCTCACCGAACAACGATTGGAGTTTCTGAAGGACGATCTGATTCATTTACGCGGGTATTGATGGGGACCGATCGCGATGCGGAAAATCTCCGATCAGAGTGGTGGCACTGCCGCGGCTTTCTCCGTTTTGTACTTTCTTTTGCAGAATCATCAGCGCATTCAGCAGATTATCCGGCCGTGGAGGGCATCCGGCAACATACAGATCCACAGGGAGAAACTGATCGATCCCCTGCACGACGGAATAGGTACGATACATTCCGCCGGATGAGGTGCACGCCCCCATGGCAATCACCCATTTCGGATCCGGCATCTGATCGTAGATCTTCCGTACAACCTTTGCCATTTTATAGGTGGTCGTACCGGCCACGATCATCACATCTGCTTGACGCGGAGAGAATCGAAACACTTCGGAACCGAATCGGGAAGAGTCGAATCTTGGCCCCGCGAATGCCATCATCTCGATGGCGCAACACGAGATACCCATGGGCATGGGAAAGAGCGAGTTCTTCCGGCACCAGTTGATGGCATCTTCGACCTTTGTCAACATCAGGCTATCGCCCAAGGCTTGTTCTAATCCCATTCCAACGCTCCTTTTCTCCAAACGTAAAAATATCCAACGAGGAGAACGAAGATGAATGTCACCATGCTGAAAAATCCCACCGGGCCAAGGTCGGAAAACGACACCGCCCAGGGGTACATGAACACAATTTCGATGTCAAACAAAATGAAGAGAACCGCCACCATGTAAAACTTCACCGAGAAACGTTCACGGGCGGTGCGGATCGGCTCCATTCCGCTTTCATAGGTCGTCAGCTTTTCCTCCGTGGGGCGTTTCGGACCAAGCCACTCATTGACCTTGACGGCCACGATGCCAAAGATGACAGCGGCGGTCAGCATGAGGAAGATCGGTATATAGTTTTCGACCATGGGAGCAGGAAATAAGGCGGAATTTGCTGATTTTCTACAGTGAAGTTTATGGAAAATTGGAATGAAAGTAAAGACCGCGAGGGGGGGAATCGGGTTTTGCGGGAGCGAAAATGCAGATTGTATTAGGAATTGAGTGCGAGAATTCGTATCTTATCATTGTCAACTAACAGTACACCGTCTACACATCTTCAAGTCCCTGTTTCTGAGAAATCGGAAACGGATCCACTGCTGCCCGCTTAGGTACCTTCCAAGGTTCAACGCCGTCAGTCAGATGAGAGCTCACGAGATGTGTCTCGTGGGAAGGAAGTGATGTTCAGGTAAGTTCGGCGTACACCTTCTCCGGCGGTTGAGCCGGAGGTTACTTAATCGAAAGGACTCGTTCCATGGAAAAAGGAACAGTCAAGTGGTTCAACGGAGCCAAAGGCTTCGGATTCATTTCACGCAGTGGCGGCAGCGATGTGTTTGTGCATTTTCGCGCCATCAATGGTGACGGGTACAAGACCCTGAATGAAGGCGACGCCGTTGAATTCGAAGTCGAGAATGGCCCCAAAGGCCCCTCGGCCAAGAACGTCACGGCCGTCTAATCAACGAATCGGACCATCACAGAGCCCCGCCACCCGGCGGGGTTTTGTGTTTAGAGACCTTCGACAACCCCTCCCTCCCTGCTCTCCAGCTTCAATTCACCGACGTTCGTTTGGAAATGCTACTTTAACCACAACCCCCTGATCGATCTTTCCATCGATTTCTACATGGCCATGATGACGTTCCACAATCCTATGGACGATGGCCAATCCAACTCCCGTCCCCGGAAATTCATCGTCCCGATGGAGGCGCTGGAATAATCCGAACAATTTGTGAGCATAGGCTGAATCAAATCCAACACCGTTATCGGATATTGAATACTCGGTCTCAGTTTCTCCGGCGGTTCCACTGATCCGGATCACCGGCCGATCGCGAGGTGATGAATACTTGACCGCATTGGATATCAGGTTGATCCACAGTTGCCGGAACAGGATCGTATCGCCGAAAGCCGGTGGAAGGTCGCCGATCACCACTTCAACAGATTTGCCTGCTCCTGATACTGTCTCCTCGACAACCAATGAAACAAGCCTCTTCATGTCGACAACATCATAGTTCAGGGAAACCCTTGTCACACTGGAGAGAGCCAGGAGATCGGAAATAAGTTGATCCATTTTTCGGACATTCGATACAATGACGGAAAGAAGGCGCTTTCCCTCGTCGTCGAGCCGTGCGGCGTGATCTGACCCCAGGATCCTCGAGAACCCTTCAACCGCGCGAAGGGGTGCTCGAAGGTCGTGCGACACGGAATACGCAAATGCTTCCAGCTCCCTGTTCATCGCCTTGATCTCCGCCGTCCTCTGACTTACCCTCTCCTCCAAACCCGCATTGAGCCGAAGGATTTCTTCCTGGTCACGTTTGTGTTCCGTTATATCCAGCGAAGTGATGACAATGCCTTGTGGCACGGCCATCACAGAAAGTTGAAACCAACCTTTGGCGCCATCTTCAAACACAAATTCGTTAATCAAACGATCCGACACCCCGCTTTCCATGCAACGTTGCAACATTTCGAACATGGGTGTGGTTTCGATGCCCGGATAAACATCCATCATTCTCCGGCCCAGTAACTCCTGTTTTGTTTTTCGGCCATGGCGAGCAACGGTATCATTGACATACAGATAGGTCCAATCCCTACCAATGATCTGACATCCTTCCAGCAGGTGATCGATAATACTTCTTAAGTCGGCGTCCCCAAAACTCATATGTTGACTCCCCTGGTGATGAATGAAATTCTTAAAATGTCCGGAGATTTACTTTCGCGGAGAATAGAACGCAAGGTGCGATTTCGAATCCATCTCCCGCAGGAGCAACAACCCAAGTTCCCGCGCGTGGTAATCTCCCCACTGCGACGATTCGCCGCGCGGAATGCGGCTGCCGGACGGCGTGTGATCCCAGTTGTTGGGACGGTGATAGATTGAGTGTAAAATAAGTCCCTGGTGCCGGGGGTTTTCTGAAAGATATGGAGGAGAGAGAAGCGTTTGGGCGACCGTCAAGGCGGCATTGACATATCGCAGGCCAGTTTTCCTCTGTCCGTTTATTGCATGGTATCTGCCGAGACGAAAGAAACCTTGGGCTGCAATTGCGGCCGCAGAACTGTCAACGGGTTCATAATCATTGAAGGGATCTGCCGGCTTGCTTCTGTAATCTGCGAGTTGAACGAGCCCTGGAGCACCGGTGTCCCAATAAGGGATCCCATCGGCCGGCATTTCATCTAGATAACAGTCTGCAACGGCGTTGGCCACATCTGTAAATCTCCGGAGGACGCTGCGTTTGTTCCAATTTGGTTTGAACCCTGACTTGGGTAGGGTGGAAAGAAACTCCAGTTGTTCTGCAAATCCCAGAAGGATCCATGCCAGGCCCCGGGTCCAGGTGGAGAACGGAGAATACCCCTGTTGGGTGCTCGGGCACCGATAGGAGCCATTATTGAGATTGAAGATCGATTCATGAGCAACACGGCCCCGCACGTCGTACGCATCACGTTCCTTGCCAAAATAGACGCTGTATCGAGCCGTTGTTTCCGCGTGCGTCAGAAGCCGATGAAGAAGATCCACCTGAGAATCGCCCTCCGCCATCAGCACATGCCCGAGTTGATAAGCAACAGCAAGAGACCGCAGGGTGCGGACAGTATCGGCAAAGAGCGAGTGCGGTCCGTTGAAGGAATAAATGTATCCCATACCGCCCGGTAGATCAGTCCATCGCGCAGCCTGCACTGCGCCGCTCACTTTGAGAGCCAGTTCCAGCTCCCGCCGTTCCGGTTCATTCTCCGGGATGACTCCTTCCTGCATCATTCGCAGGAGATTGCCGTAGGTGCTGACAATATTGAACCCGTGATCATGAACACCGGTATGGCTGACATGACGGGCCATATGGGCCGTCGTTCCATCGCGGCCAATTTTCAGGAACTGCCGGTCACCGGTTGCTTCGAATTGCAGCAAGGCCGACCCGAACTGAAAACCGTGAGTCCATTCGGTCCACCCGCGGGAGGTATAGGATCCTGCAACCGTGAAGACCGGTGCTCCGCGGGAGGAATCCCAGGATTTTTCGAGGCTCAGTATTTTGCGCGCGGAAAGTTCGAACATCCGCACGACCTGCTGTCTCAGATCGCTTGTTCTCAGCGTCGTATCGATTTTCACCATAGGTTAGAGCCTCGGAATGGTAAGACCACCGTCCACATGGATGACCGTTCCGGCAGAGAATGGAACGGAACCGCTCAAAATTGCTTTCACGGTCAACCCCACGTCATCCGGTTGACCCCAGCGATTCTGCGGAACAACCCCATCGGCCATGAAGGCGTCGTATTTCTGGCGGACACTTCCTGTCATATCCGTTGCCATGATGCCTGGACGAATTTCGCAAACGAGAATTCCCTCAGGGCCCAAGCGAACCGCCCAGAGCTTGGCACACATCGAGAGTCCTGCCTTCGACATGCAGTATTCTCCCCTGTTTGTGGAAATCAACTCGGCAGACACCGACGAAATAAACACGACCGCAAGCCCGCCCGGAAGAAGCGGTTGCGGGCGCTCTTTGAGCCAGTAGTTTGCCACTCGCTGCGTCAGAAAATGCGGGCCTTCAAGATTCGTCGTCATGACATGGTTAAACGAATCCTTCCCCATTTCCAGAAGATCCTTGCGTTCCTTCGGACCAACACCGGCATTGTTGACCAGGGCGTCAATCCGGCCAAATGTCTCCATTGTCTTCTGCACGATTCCTTCGCGGTCTGTCGATTTTCCGACATCACCCTTCACGGCAAGAAATTGTTGATCTGATCGTGTTTGCTTTTTCCGGCAGAGATCAACTGTTTCATTCGCGGCAGCTTTATTCGCCGCGTAGTTCACAACGATCGAACAACCCATTTCTGCCACGCGCTGGGCAATTCCGCGCCCCAATCCGCGGCTTGCGCCTGTAATAAGAACAACGGGTACTGGTTGTGACATGATTGATCCTTGGTCGATTACGTGTTCAGGTTTTCTTGTTCGCCTGCAGCTTCTTGAGAGCCCGATCTCTGATGTCCGGTCGGGCTAAATCAGCATACAGTTCCGGCCGGCGTGAAGCCTGCACGGCTGCCGTTCTATCGACGGGGAACGAGAAGTAAAACTCAGTGACTCGTTTTCCGGCGAGGTCGACTTCCCCCGTTACCACACCAATTCCGCGCCCCGCTTCACAAAGTATTCCTCCGTCCCGACCGATGATCCCGCTTCTCCCGATCATCTTTCCCGGCCGCCACTCTCCTTCCGGAAAGCCAAAGCAAGCCGAGAGAATCGGGAGACCTGTATCGATTGCTCGGGAGCGATACCGAATTTCCCAGTCCACTTCCCCCCATCCAGACTGGACGTGGGGGAATAACAGCAACTCGGCCCCGCGGAGCATCAGAACCTGAGCGACTTCCGGGTATTCTATATCCATGCAGGTCATGGTTCCCACCAACCCGAAATCGAGTTTGACAATTTTCAGGTCGTTCCCCGCGACGATCCCCAACCCTTGTTCGGGCATTGTTGGATGCGACTTCTGGTAACAATCGACCAGTTTCCCCTTCCGATTGATGAACACCACATAGCTTGAAACCTCCCCCTTCCATTCTCCGAACACAGGCACAGCAACGTTGATCTTGTTTTTCCGTGCCATGGAAGCAACAGCATCAACGAACCCGCCGGGAATCGGGTCTGCAATATAGTCCTTGGGGTCCTGCGAAATCGAACGGTGGTCAAGATTTGCATATTCGCCAAAGAGGATGAGATCCGAGCCTTTGCTTCCGGCGTCCTGGATCATAGCGGCAATTTCGTGCAGGTTCCGCTTTCTTCTCGCGGACAGGGATAATTCCGGAAGAACGGCAGGAAGCTGGCCTGCACTGATTCTCACAACACGGTTTTTCATGAGTGCAATTCTCCGGCATTAATTCGTTTGCGCGTACCCAACCATGCAACAACGCCCAGGGTCAACAACATCGTTCCGGCAACAAGATTCAGGCTTGCGGGAGCAACCTCGGTTGAAGGAAGAAACGCGCATGCCGCCAAAATGCCTCCAAACACCATACAGATCCGGCCCAGCAACCCATAGATACGAAGCCCGGACATCACATCCTGATGACTCGAGTCCAACGCCGGGGTCGCAAGATCCTTCGCGAAAGCAAGAATAGTGGCATTCCGGGGATCATCTTCACGGAACCAGTATGCGGATCCGAAGAACACGGCACAGGCAACAACCGACTCGCTGAGCATATTCCGCACGAAGGTCTGTTCCTCCCAAATATTCGTCACCATCAGAAACAGAGCGACGATGATTGCAGACGAGCAGGACGCAATCCCGGACCACCAGGGAGTTCGGGTATAGAGGATTCCCAGGGCCACAGGCATGGCAAATGCGGCGGTGAGTGAGTAGAACACAAGCGCAAATTGAAACGCCCCGCCGAGTGTGGGAATATACAGTGCTACCCCAATGCCGAGCACTCCAACCACGAGCATTGTAAGCCTGGCAACGCGGAGCTGTGTCTGGTCCGAAGGAGTAGTGCCGCTCAGCCGCTTCTTGAGGGGAGCGTACACATCCCGGGTGAGAGTTGCCGACAACCAGTTAAACGAGTCGTTTGCCTGGCCGAGTGTTGCTGAAAGAATTGCTGAGACCACGAATCCGATGAGGCCGTGCGGAAGGAGCTTGAGAGCGAGGCTCACAAACGAAGCCTCGGCGGGCACGGCAAAGGACGGCCAAAGGGAGTTTATATCGGGAAAAATGATCCGGGAACCCATGACAGGCAGAATCCAAAGGAGGGGTCCGACCACCGAAAGGACGGCACAAAGCAGTGCCATTTTTTTTGTATCCCGCTCATCAGGAACGCTGTGATAACGTTGGACAAGCTGCCAGCCAACATTGTAACCCAGAATAACATTCAGAAAGTATGAAAGGAGAAACAGCGGACTGGCCGCATCGCCGGTGACCGTAAGATATCCCTCCGGAGCTTCGTCCAACAATCGTTGAAAGCCGCCAAGGAACCCGTCTCCCTCTCCGAGGTACATGAATGTTACCGGGAAGATGATGATCGTCATGACCGTGATGATGATCGCCTGAATTGAATCCGAGAGCACCGCCGCCCACAATCCGCCGATCACTGAATACAGGACCATCACAATGCCTGTGAGCAGAATCGAGAGCTGGAACCCGCTGACGTCCATGATCCCAAAGTCAAACACTCGTTCACTGAACCCGAGAGCGGTCGAAACGAAGATGCAGAGAATATACAGCCCTTGTCCGATCCCGACGATCTGCGGAATGATCGCGGTGAGCGAATAGAAGTATGTCGTTGACGGCGAGAAGCGTTTCGTGAGGAATTCCAGGGGAGAATGGATTCTGGCCCTTCTCCACTTTACACCGAAAACAAAATACCCGAGCAGGTAAGCCCAGAACGCCGTCGTGAAAATCACCACGGCGCCCATGCCGTTCAAGTACGTGAATCCCGCCGCTGCGACAAACATGAAAGCCGAATAGCCGGAGACCCAGTTCGAGAGCCCCGCGACCAGCCACGGGATTCTCCCGCCGCCCCGGAAATACTCATCGGTATTCTTGCTGCGCCGGGCGGCATAAACGCCGACCCAGACGATGGCGACAAAATAGAATCCGATGAGAACGTAATCGATCCCGTTAACGGTATTAAACTCGGGCATGCCGTTGCTCAGGAATGATTTCCTGAAGGCTCAAATCCCGGCACCCGCCACTGGAAGTGCGGATCGACGTACGGCTCGTCGTTCTCATGCCCCCGCATCAGCTCGAGCTTCTTTTTCACCAGCTCGCCGAAGTTCTTGTAATAGATGAACGTCGTTTCCCCGACTCCGGAAACGATCATCCAGTTTGTCTTCGACGTCTCCCAAAGATCCAGGAGGTCCTTTGCGTTTTCCATCTCATCAAGGACCATTTCCTTCAGGAGAGAGCGGAATTCCTTCTTCGCCGCGGGATCCTTGGATTCGAGATAGCCATGCACACAGGAGACCCATTGCGTCACGTTTCGCTGCGTGCGATACCAATTCTTCAGAGCGCGCACCCGATCATACTGGTCGGTCACACATCCCTGCGAAGCTTTTCCGGATTCTTTCATTCGCTTCAGGAGGGCGAGAGCCTTGTCAAGTTCCGGAAAGAGATCACGGTCCATCACTTTGACGCAGAACGACGCGTGCGAAGGATCCACGAGGTCAAATCCAACGTCATAACGGAGGTCGATCCTCGTCCTGTTATGCGTCGTTGCAAGCATGAAGTCCTCATAATATCTGCGCTCGGGCTCCGGGATCGCTTCGATATTGGGAATAATCGGGCGGATGGCGAGCCGATACCACACTCCCCAACCCGCGTAGATCCAAATCGGAATGGGGAACGAACGGCAAGCCTCGTCCGAATGCTTCCATACTTTTACCAGGTCGTCAGCGTGATCCGGACCGACCCACTGCGCAGCTTTTTGCTTCAGGAACGCATCGAGTTGCAAGCCCGGATCGGACTGAAAAGCGCGGACAAGTTCCTGGTTGATATTGCAGGGAGCGAACGATTCAGGGACGGCGCCGCCCAGTAAAGCGACCGTTTCCACTCCGGCAGCGGCCATGTCCTTTAGTTTATCATAGACGAGCCAAGGGAATGCAATGCCTATCAGAGGCTCGTGATTCCATATGATCCCCGGCGTGAAGTACACGTCGGTTTTCGATCCCTTTTTTTGAAGTTCGCTGATCAGAGGGACTTCCTCTTTTGTAAAGTGGTTATAGAGGGCCATTTGATGAATTTCACGAGCCTCCGGATACTTCGGATGTTTATAAGAGAGTCCCCACCCCTTTGTTTGCAGCGAGGAAACTTCCACATCCAATCCATCCTCCAGTTCCTTCCAAATGTAATCGTGTTCGGCCCAGAAAGGTTCGAGGCGGATCAGGGTGCGGAAGGACGGATTGATCGCACGGCCGGCGTCGCGAAGTGTCCGCAGATACCGAACGAGGTTTAACGCCGCAGCTTCGGCTATCTCCTTATCCCCTTTCCATTCTCTGATGACGTATCCTCCACCGTTCCGACCGACATACATTGAGCTTGTATACTCGAATCCGGCGCCGCTGTCGTTAGACCAAACAGACATATAACTGATCGTCGGAACCTCCTTTAGTAAATTCTGCACCATTTCCGCATAATGATCGCGGACGACCGGATGAGCGATCGAAAGGTTAAATCTCGGGCGGAAGCTTCGCAAGGGATGATCGACACGAGCTCCCCGCAAAACCGGATATTTTTGCAGAAGTTCGTCCGGAACGGACCGCGGTTCAAACGAAACGATCCCGGGAGTCAGTCCGTACTTCTCTGCAAGCTCAGCATTGGTCTTGAGAAGATTGAGGTTTGCCTGGAGGTAGTCCTCATCGTAATACCCTTTCGTCAGCTTGCTGGTGACGAACTGATCAAGCGCGGGGCAATAGGTGTAGAACCTGTGAAGGAGTTCGCCTTTTGGGCCCTGCTCAAACGGGACGGGGTACGCAAGTCCGTTCACTTCGGCATGCGAGAATCCGAGCCGGGCAAGTTCCTTGAAGTACGTGGGACGATCAAAATTGCGGACGGACCGGGCGTGCTGGATCAGGAATATATCATAGACGGGCCGCAAATTGGAAAATGCGGGATGAAGGATTCTCCCTTTTGAGAACTCTTTCACATCCGTGTCCATCCATTCATCCAATGCTTTTCGAAACAACGTGTAAAGCAAATGAGGCCTCGAAGAACGGAATTCCACGCCCTTGCCTTCCTGCACCCGAAGCATCATCCAGTCCTTCGACGCATCGAGTCCGGGATTGATCGCTTTCCAGGATTTGGCATCTCCCGCAACGCTGACGAGGATCGAACGCATCGGAGGGTCGGAAACCGGCGCTGCCGAAAGCGGAACACGCCCGATAAGAGCCTGAAGCTCCTCTGCCACGGTTTGTTCCACCTTATGCCGCGTGGAATAATGAATGGTTTGCGATTGCGTTAGTGCTTCGCGAAGTGACGGCATTAAGACTCCTTAGTGGATTTTAGTGAGAAAGAGTGAATCAATCTGTGATAATGAAATTAATCGCGTAATCGGGTCAAGCGACATTCGATGTGATTGCTGATTTCGAATTGCCCGCCCCCGCCCGCCTGACCTTGCTGTACAATCACAGTCGGGCAGGCCCGACCAAATGCGAGATTCTCGTTTGTCGTTTGGCGAGCGACCGAACTTAAGGGTCGATTTCGGATCAGGGTTTCGCAGAAGCGTCCGCGGCAACTTCTTCAACTGCACTCCGAATCGCTGCCAACGCGGCAACAGGCGTCCCGTATGGCACGACTCCCGTGCCCATGATGAATCCCGGATACCCATGTGACGCGTGGATGTACTGCAATGCTTGCCGGCGTAATTCATCCGGTTGCACAATCAGAAAGTCTCTTGAGCTGATATTCCGACGAAATGCAATCTTTCGTTTTGAGCATTCGGAAAGAAACACGTCCCGATCGGCGGTTGAGTCACAAAGGATATTGTTCGCTCCGGTCTCGGCATAGAGTTCGACAATCGTCGTCGTGTTTCCTCCAATAATGAGCGGAATGTGCCTGATTCCGAGATCATGAAAAGAGGCGATCAATTGTTTCGTGGGACCAAGAATAAACTCCTTGTACATCGCGGGACTGAGAATATCCGGTGAAGACTGAGAATCAAAAATAATCACTCCACAGCCGACCTCACAAAAAGCTCTTCCGAATTCCCCGGCGACTTGTACGGCATACTCCAGAATCTCATGCACCCGTTTGGGGTTTGTCAGCGTCATGAGGAACAGATTCTCCGCCCCAAGAAGATTTGCCGCCAGGGAAAACGGACCTGAAATCGCGCCCCGAATGGGCACCTCCCGGCCGAGTTCCTTCATCACCCGACGAGCGACCTCCAGATTGAGCGGCATTCTTCCGCTGATCTTCGGGTCTGGAATCTTCAAAGAACTTACAGGAGCCTGTTCCTTGAGAACAGCCCCCTCCGTACCGATCGCCGGTATGGACGTGTCCTCCCCGTCAAAATAAGTCACTTCACTGCCGCACGCTTCCGCCTCGATGTTGTAGACATCGATCCCGATGACGAGAGCATCGGGCCGCACCAGTTCAAATTCCGCGAGAACGGCACTCGTAAAGAGCCCGGCATCGCGACAAATGGCAGAAGGCGTCTCACCGACAAACCAGGCTTTGTGCTCGTAGATCGCAGGTATGAACGGGACCCGGCCTGGGTTCCTGCAATCCAGTGCATCCGGGAGTCGATTGTTCATTCCCGTGACCTACAGGCTTTGGACGCTTAGGTTCGGCTCGACATTCAAGATCGCCTCATGCGAAGAACTTGCCACTTCCCAAATGAGAGCGTTTGCCACACCAGCCGCAACACCGAACCTCAGGCAGCGTTCAAAATCCCAGTTCTTCACAAATCCGAAGATCATGCCTGCAAGCATTGCATCGCCTGAACCGACAGGATTTATCGAACGAATCTCCGGCGGAGACACCTTCCACTCCCCATCCTTCGAAGCCGCATACACCGGGCGGGCACCGTCCGTGAAAATCGCGTAATGGACTCCGGCCTGAATCAGCTTCCCAAGTTCGCGCCGTGTGTCGCTTTCATTGTGAAGTTCCGTCCGAGAGGATTGAGCGAACTCTGCCTTATTCGTCTTGACCATCGTTGGTATTCCTTTGAGGGCCAGCGTAAACGCCTTGCCGTAGGAATCCAGAACGCTCCGGCATCCTGCCTTGTGAGCGGAGAGGACCCCTTCGTAGAACACATCATCCGCCTCTCCTCCCGGTGAACTTCCGCTGCATACGACCCATTCGCTTTCTTTTGCAAGTGCATCGAGTTTTCTACTCAGACCATGCACACTTTCGACCGAAGGCCTCTGCGCAGGCTCAAACACCGCGGTTGAAGTTCCATCGGCCTCGAGGTAGGTCACTCCCTCACGCGTCAGCATCCCGGTCTCAACAAAGTCATGACGGACCCTTTCCTGATCCATGAGTGCCCTGATCACCTGCCCGGTCCATCCGCCGAGGAAACCCGTTGCCAATATCTCTACGCCAAGAGCTCCGAGTTGCCGGGAGACATTGATTCCCTTTCCCCCCGCAACCATCGTCAGGGAGGTTCCCCTGTGAATGCTTCCTCGTTGGAAAGCCTCAACGCGGATGGTCTTGTCCAACATGGGGTTCAGGGTAACCGTCGTGATCATCGAAGAAGCTTCAAAGCACTGGCGACCGTTGCATCCTCATGAACAATGGCGCACAGGGCATGGATCACGGGCTTCAGATTCGGCCTCTGCCAAACCGATCGGCCGAACACGATGCCCGCGGCGTCGGCCTGAACGCAATCATGGGCAAACTTGAGCAAGGCCTCGTCGCTTTTATCGCTGGAAGGCGGCCCACCCGCAACGATGACCCTCGCACCGCATGTGCGCACGGTCTTTTTGAAAGCCTCCACCGATCCGGGATATCGGGTTTTGATGATATCGGCTCCATGCTCCGCCCCGATGCGGGCAACCGTCGTCGTTTGATCCTCAATGCTTCCTGTCAATCCCGATATCTTGAAGATCTCGCGCTCGAAATGGTTATTCAGCAATCCGGGGGGAAGAATTTCCGACGTAAGCGGGAGCCCCCAAATCGCAGCTTGCTCGGCCGTTTGGCCAAGTCTTTTGAGCGACGCTGCATCGAATTCCGTTCCGACGAATGTGAAGACAATGCCTGCATCAACGCCCAGTCGGACGGCGTGTTCAACAGTACAAACCGATTCGTAGTCCCCGGCCACAGGTGTGTACTTGGTGAACGCACCATCGAGCCGAAGGAACACGGCCAGGTCGCCAAGGTCTCCCTTGACCCGTTCAAGCACACCGGGCGTCACGAGTACCGCATCTGCTCCGGCGGCTGCGATCGCCGTCGTAAGTTTTCCGGGATCCTCCAGCCCTTCGGGCACACCGCCGTACTGCCCATGGTCGAATGGAATGATCACTGCGCGCTTATGGCGCCAGATTCTTCTTAATCGTAGTTGTTTCCCTGTGTTCATCATTGATCGTTCGTGGTTATTATGGACGCGGAACCGTGTCTTCCCAATATCTCCACTTCACAAACCCTACCCTGGGGGGTGCCCCATCGAGCTGGAGGCCATGGGTGTTCGGCAGGGCTTCCATGAGAGGTTTCCCTTTATAGATCACCTTCAGCACATTAGAAGCACTGTATTCCACTTGTTTATTCTTTGTGGTTGCAAAGAAATAATCGGCGTCAGTCTCGTAATCTCCATAACGGACCTTTCCCAGGTCATACAAATAGCGCGGGCGGATGTTCTCGCGGGCAAGATCCATATCCAGATCGATCTTCACGCCAAGAACGGACGTTTTTCCCTCACGGCGAATTTCGAGACCTACGGCGAGATAGGGCTTTGAGACACTGGTCAGTTTGATCTTTTCCTTCAGACTCGCAATGCTCGCTTTCCTGTCGTGCGGAATCAGGACCGTCACGAACACCTCGGTATCTCCGGCGTTGTAATGGCTCGATTGGGTTTGATAAACCGCCTGTTCCTGCTGATGGCTTCTGCTGATCGTCTCCGACCCGATGGTTTTCGCATACGTCTCCGGAAAGTACACGAAAAGCGAACGATTCGTTGCAAATTGAAATCTCTGGATCGAATCCGTGGCAATGTCGAAGTAATCCGGACCTTTGGACAGTATATGACGGCCATGCCAGAAATTTGTGAACGTAAAAAAGTCCGATCGAAGCACTTTGATGCCGTCAACAACCACGAACAAGTCCTCCTCCTTCACATAGGTGATGATCCTATCCCACTGATATCCGAGGACATTGTCAATCAGCCGCGTTCTGCTCATATCGACCTCCCGAAGATTCAGGAAATCGATCTTGCGGGTTACGACAGGTCTGTAGGCCCCGGAGTTCTGCACAAACTCCAGAACTGACTGGTTGGCGTCCCGTTTGTTGAGCCGCGCGACAATTCTGTTGTGAAAATAATCCTGCCTCCAGGCCCCGAATTTTCCGCTCGGCAGATCGCTGCGATAATCGGCATCATGCAGAAGCACGGAACCTTTGCTCATGAGCAACGGGATGCTGTTCTCATCTGCATGACCGTGATGCATTTTCTCCTCTTCCACAGAAATGGTCCGCCGGAGAAACTCACGGTGCAGCCAACCGCCATCTCCCTCGTCGCGATAGGTCAGAAGAAGATAGGTGCTCTGATCCTCCCAACCATTCCGGAATACGATCTTCTTTCCGACAACATCTTCCAGCACTTCCTGACTCAGACTTACGGGACGGCGAGAAACGATCGTTTCGTCGCCCCAACGAATCGCGTCTGAAAGCGAATACGCATCCACCACTCCAAGGACAGAAGAGTGCTTCTTTGCGCTTTCGAAAATCGTCTTGGCAGCCCATTTAAGTTCCGGATCCCGAAACACGGCAGCCCCTTTTTCAAACACAGGAACCAGTCTCAGTCCCTCCCAGCCGGAATTCCATCGGGCGTCGCCAAATTCAGGGACAGTGCCGTTCGGGCCAATCAGTTTCTTGTAGTACTCCAGATAGTACTTCGTCAGCGGGGAATCAAATAAATCCAGACGGTTGGCCGCCTCGGCGTAGGAATAGAGCGACAGCAGCCAAACCGGATGATAAACGGTCGCGTCTTCGATCTCCCATTGCCGAAGGTTATCCTCTGCGATGATCGCTGCCATCTGGCGCCATTTACCGGCATTCTTGTGATCGGGCAGGGCAAGGGCAGCATAGATGAGCGCTTCTGCCCGCAGCATGGCTCGATTGTGAGCTCCCCACTCGGGGAAATGAAAGATAAAATCCGCACTCCCGGCCAGGTCGCGTTCAATCACGCCTTTTGTTTTTGCATCAATGACTCCGGCATTTCGAATCCTGAGATACGTACGAATATAGGGTGGCATGTAGAAGAAATTCGCTATCGCCGGTACACCGCTCATGTATTCTGCACGCGAAGTATCATAACCCTTCGGAAGCACCGAGCGCAGGCTTCCGTACGTCGAAATGAGTTCCGCCGCCTTGCGAGCATGCTCTTTTTCTCCGGTTTGCTCAAACAGGTATGCGAACGTGCATGCGAGGTAAAGCGGATGGCCCGGGGAATCATAGCCCCAAAGGACATTCGGCATTGTCGTTTGTTTCCATCGCTCGATAATGCCGGGATATTCCTGCCATCCCTTTTCAGCCGTCTTTTTGATTTCCTCCAGGTAAATGGCATTTTGTCCCGAAGCCACGGAATTCCATACGAGCATCAAGACTGGAAGACGCAAGAGGTCAGTGTTAAAACGTGCGAACAAGTTCTTCATGAATGTTGTCAATCAGCTAGTGACGAGGTTTTGAATAATGTGGACAGCTTGATTCACCTGGTCGAGAGAGATCCATTCGGAATCCGTATGCGCCTGGGCGATATCCCCTGGCCCGAACACGACTGTAGGAATACCCGCATTGTTGTAAATGCCGGCATCCGTGGCATAAGGAGCCGAAGTGATCTCCGCATTCCGACCGATTGCCGCCGAAAGCTTCCGGACAATGGGGGAGCTTTCCGGAACCTCCATTCCGCCTACGGTAATATGAGGCGTGGATACTTCCACGTCCGCAAGGCCTTTCAGGATTTCTTTCAAAGGGAGCAGAATACTTTCCGCCGTTTCTCCCGGGAGAGAGCGCCGATCTATTTCGATCCAGCAGGAATCCGGCACGACATTCACAGCCTGTCCGCCTTCGATCACGCCCACACTCATGGTCGCCGGCCCCAGAAGCGGATGGGGCTTTTGTCGAACCAGATCACGCGTATATCCTTCGATTCTCCGGATAACTTCCGCCATGAGATAGATCGCGTTCCGTCCGCGCTCAGGGAACGCTGAGTGAGCCGCGACTCCTTTTGCCGTAATTCTCCAGCGGGTCACACCTTTATGGGCCCGGACGATGGAACAATTCGTCGGTTCTCCCGCAATGCCAAACGAAGCACGAAGCCCTTTTCGAACGGCCGCCTGGGCCCCTGAGAACCGATATTCTTCGTCGGAAACAAACAAGAACCGGACGTTCTGGCGGAGTTTTTTTCCGCTTTCGAGAAGTGACGTTACCGCGTAAAGGAATGCGGCAATGGATCCCTTTGTGTCACACGCTCCGCGCCCGTAGAGCCTTCCATCCCGTATGGCCGGTTTAAACGGATCGATCGACATCCCATCGGCATGCACCGTATCCAGATGCGCCTCGAGCAGGAGTGTCTCATCGGATCCTGCATCGATAAATCCTTCAACATTCGGCCTCGAATCAGAACCACCGTACACTTCCACATCAACGGATGCGCTTCGCAGATACGATGAAATGAAATCGGCTATCGTGCGTTCAGAATAGCGATCTCCGTCGAGCTTTCTCCCCATGGGATTCATGCTTGGGATGGCAACGAGATCTGCCAGCAACGCTGCGACTTTGTCCATGCTAGTCAATCACCGCCAAAACACGTGCAGGCGCGCCGTCGCCGCCGCGGATCAAGAGAGGGGCAGCGATAAGCCTGACCGATCCTTCTTTTAATGACCCCGTGTTGTTGATGTTCGTAATGAGGGGAATTCCTTTTCCCAGACAAATATAATGGACGTCCAATGTGTAGGGAGTATCTGAAGCAATGACAGGGACATCCATGCTGACGAAATACTCCGCCGCTTCATTGCTCAAGGGCGGATAGGTCGTGTAAAAATCCTTTGAACCAAAATGAACGTCCCAGCCTGTTTTGATCAGAACGCCGACACCCTTCTTCCTGAATTTCTTCCGCACTTCATCGACCGTAATGGCCTTCTTCTGTTCACGGGGAGTGAAGTCGAGAACATGAGCCTCGACAAACCAGAGGCGCGGATCGTACTCATCGATGGTCGGTTTACCTTCGAACACGTGAGACGGAGCATCGATATGCGTACCGCTGTGCGTGCCAACACTCACTCTGGTCACCACACATTTATGGTCCCTGTAATTTGCCGTGGCTTCCAACTTCGTTGCCGGATGCCAGGGGAAATACACCGGCATTTCGTTCGTGAGGGGATGCGTAAGATCGACGATCTTCATAAATCGGTGTCTTCGACGGGTTCAGAAGAGTTCTTCCCACGGTGCGGCTCACCCGTCGTGTCGGGCTTCCACTTGATTGCATCGACGGGACATGCCTCAAAGCACAATCCACATCCTGTGCAATTCGGTTCAATGATCACCGCCGTTCGGCCGTATTTGTGTCCGGTACGATCCTCCATGACAATCGCATCAAAAAAACACATGGGGGGACATCGGTCACATGCTATACATTCCTCCTCCGCGACGACCGCCACCGGGGCGTACTGACCGTCAAATTGGGGCGGAAGCGGATTCAATCCCGGATATTTTTTCTTGCTTTCATCCATACAACAACCGCTAGTTCCCCTTCTTGTTCTTCCAGAGATTCCGGGGCCCCGATTTAGGCTCTCCGGACCATCGCACAATGTCATCGGGGGGAGTCATTGATGTAAGTGCCTTGCCGCGAATGAGGTCAAGCGAGGCTAGGCCCTTTCGATCAAGGTATTCATTAACCTCACCGGTAATTCTCTTAATAGAGTCCCAACCGTTCACCATGATAACAGAAAGGATCTGGATCGTGGTGGCTCCCAAGAGGACATATTTGATCACATCCTCGCCGGTCATGACTCCGCCTGTGGCGCTGATGGGAATCTTGATCGTTTGGGAAGCCTCTGCGATGTGCCGAAACGTGTAATACTTCGCCCAAGGCCCGCCCACACCCGCGAAATTTCCATGAAGGATGGGACGTTGTGATTCGATGTCCACATCGAATCCGCGAATCCTGTTGCAGAGGGTTACCGCGTCTGCCTTGCATCCCTCC
The DNA here is from genome assembly GCA_040880975.1 of Bacteroidota bacterium. GTDB lineage: Bacteria > Bacteroidota > Ignavibacteria > UBA10030 > UBA10030 > JBBDYD01. The sequence continues at coordinate 47,382 of JBBEEC010000048.1, forward strand.
GCAACGATGCATTGGTGAAGGACGTCGGGCCCGGCGGCCAACTTGACGATGACGGGACATTTCACGGCCTTCCGGACCGCTTTGATGGCCGCGACAAATGTCGTTTCGAAGTCCAGGCTGCCCGGGCGGTGCGGGGAGGAGATATCGAGCTCGAGGCCGTCCGCCCCGCTCTTCTCGGATTTCTTCGCAAGGTCGGCCCAATCCTCGGCTGCATCTGCAAAAATGCTGGCGATGATGGGAACCGTTGCGCGTTCTTTGCTCGCTGCAATGAACTCCCAGTAGTCCTGGAGAGTCCCGCTGTAGCCCTGTTCGTACGAATACAACGTAAATTGTTTGGACCTTCCCTCTATCTGCTTGTCCCAATCCAGCAATTTATAGCGGGGACGCGGCCAGAAACGCATATGCTCATATTTGTCCGAGCAGGCAGTCTTCAGGATCACTGCGCCGACCCCCTGCTCTTCGGCCAGCTTGATCTGATTTACATCATGGCTGGCGGGGCCGGAAGCGACCATGAGCGGATTCTTCATCGTGAAACCGGCGAACGATGTGTTGAGCGATCTCATTCAGAACCTTTGAACAGCATTTCAGCGATCTTATATTTCTTCAAGACGGGTTCCGCTATTCGATGGCAATTTCCGCTTCCGACCGGAATCTGCAACGTTCCGTTACGCACCTCCAATGCCGGCTCGACAATATCATCCACAAACCATCGACGCGAAGACTCCACATCGGTAGGATATTTGAAATTGGCCAGTGTGGCCAGATGAAGCGTCTGTGCACCTCCGACACCAAGCTCCGGCATCGTCCCGCCCCAGACGGGGATCCCGGCTTCCGCACACATGTCATGCATGTTTTTCGCTTTCTTCAATCCACCCACTCGCTGAATCTTGATATTGACAATCCTGCAAGCTTTCAACGCGAAGGCCTCCCGCAGGCTCGCAATATCCTCTGCACTTTCGTCAAGACACAACGGCGTCTTCATTTTGTTTTGGAGTTCTGCATGCCACTGGAGCCTGTTCCGGGGAAAAGGTTGTTCGATCATCATGAGGCCGAATTTCTCGAGACTCCCCAGATGATCCATGTGCTCGTCCGAATAAGCGCCGTTTGCATCCACCATCAAAGGGAAATCGGCAAATTCTCTTCGAACCGCCTCCAGCGGCTTCACATCCCATCCGGGTTCGATTTTGATCTTGATCCTCTTGTATCCCTCGGGCATATACCGATTGATGGAAGCAAGAAGGCTTTTGATATCAGGATAAATTCCCACAGCCAGGCCGGACTCCAGGCTGTGATACTGACCGCCGAGCAATTCTAAAACAGGCTTGCATGTCCGCTGACCCTCCAAATCCCAGAATGCAGTCTCGATACCCGCCTTTGCAAACGGACTTCCTTCGATGCCGTCGAGGATAGCATTGACGCTGTCAATCGAATCGGCTTTTCCGCGAAGGGTCGCCGGCACCATGGTGTTCGTCAGGGCTTCCCAAACACTTTCCGGCGTATCGCCGGAATAAAAGGTACCCTCCATAGGAGAGGCCTCTCCGTAACCCGTCACGCCTTCGGCAGACACCCCAACGAGTATGGCATCCTTGACGCTTACTTCACCACTGCTGATCCTGAACGGCTCAATCAATGGTATCCTGATATGCGTGAGCGTCACGCGATCGATTTTCATCGATGGCGCACAGGGTTCTTAAGCTCCCCGATCTTTTCGATGTGGCACACCACCATGTCTCCGTGTTTTATGGGACCGATGCCTTCCGGTGTGCCCGTTGAGATGATATCACCGGGATCAAGGGCTATATATTTCGTGATAAATTCGATTTGCGTCGGAATATCGAACACCATATCCCGGGTGTTGGCCTGCTGGCGGATCAAGCCGTTCACGGTGCACTGCAGGTCAAGATGGATCGGCGGCGGAAATTCGTTGGCCGTCACCATCCAGGGCCCCAACGGTGTAAACGTGTCAAAGCTCTTGGATCTAAACCACGGGTGCCGTTTTTCGAGGTCTTTGGTCTGAAGTTCCCTCGCACTGACGTCATTGAGGATCGTATATCCCGCGATGTAACGGAACGCATCCTTCTTCTTGACCTCGCTTGCCCGCTTGCCGATCACGACCGCGAGTTCCACCTCGTGATCCATTCTTCCGAGCTTCCTGGGAAGCCGAATGGGCTCCCCGGGACCGATGACCGAAGACCCGGCTTTGAGAAAGGTGATGGGTTCCTCGGGGACTTTAAATTCCCCTTCGGCCGCGTGAAGAGCATAGTTCAAACCCAGGGCCACGATTTTTGGAGGCCGGGAAATTGGCGCCTTCATAACGGCCTTCTTCCCGAGGCTCAGCATGTTTTCCAATTGTCGTTCGCGCACAAACGTCACAACAGACGTTGCGAGATCGATATCGAATGTCCCTTGCCGAAGCCACTCACCCAGATTCCTCCGCATCTCACCTGCACTGCCGTACTTCACCAGGGCGTAAAGCGCAAGCGCCTTGGTGAAATCCACCCAGGCGTTCTCCATATCCACTCCGATACACTCCCCCGTTGATTGTGTAAACTGAGCAACTCTCATTGAGGATCCTTTTTTGCGTTGATTGTTTCCTTGAAGTATACACCGACCGGGTGCTGGTCAGCCAGAACCTGATCAGGATATGCGAGAACACGTTTTCTGCGTTCGGGATCATTTTTTGTCAGTTCATCGATCCAGTGAATGCCGTAAAGAACGTGGTTGACCTCGTCAGCTAAGAGGAATTCGACCAGCTGTTTTGACCGAGTGTCTCCGGTTTTGTTCGCTTTTGCGATCCAATCCCGGAGATGCTTGCAGCTTTCGCTTTCGAACGTCATGTTGGAAAGTGCAAGGCGCTCAAGCGGATCCGGCCGGTTGACGTCTTGTTCCCATCCGAAAAAGCTCGTGGGATACATCCCGACATGACCGCCCAGTTCTTCCAGCCTTCGCTGAACAATCTCCGCATGCCGGGCCTCGTCCCATGCCTGGTGTGCCATGTCCATTTTCATTTGCCAGGGAATTTCAGGGCAATCTGCGAGAATCCGCCCCATTCGCTCGACGGTGATGAATTCGCTGTTCAGAAGATCGTGGAGGAGATGCAGTTTTCCTTCGTTGGTGTCGAACGACCAGTTCTTCTCGGCAAACTGCTCACTTTCGCCGACAAGGGTCCACCGGGAGTCCCTCTTCGGTAATGTGCTGTACGAATGAGTTTTTTTGAAGGAGTATGTACCGGCGCTTCCGGTCGTTCCAATTGCAATACTGTCCATCCGTTGTTTCAATTCGGTTTCCCATCGGCCGATGGTGCCGGCTTCGGCTGCCGGAAGGATCTTCGGAATGATGGTCTCAGCCCAAGCCACCTGATCCTGCTCCTCATCGGCGATATGTCGAAGGATGTACGCCGTTGGTTCGTCGGCCGGAAGTTCGATGTTCTCCAGATGCGCCCGCAGCGCCTTGATGACGGCGGGCTTGAGAATCCGATAAAGCCCGATCATCCGTCTCGCTTCGTCCTCCGCCTTCCAAATGGTTTCAACGATGCGAACATACTCGTCGCCAGGCGAAATGTACTGATGCTGCATCGACCGGCCCTTGAGTTCCGGGATCCGCTTTCCGATCAGATCTGCATGGACGGCATCTTGATACATATGTCTGCCAAAGGCGACCTTGATCTCGGGATGGACCATGGTATAAGCCCAGCTTCCCATCAGTTCCATCATTTGGATCTCGGCAAACCGGTATTTTCCCAGGAGCTGAAGATTTTCCTGGACAGTGAATGTTTTCATAGAAGTGCTCCCCTTGTCTCTTTACACCGAAACCCAGGTCCGTTTTTCCACAGCAGCATAGATCGTTTCGAGCAAATGATGCAGCTTTAGCGCATCGTGAAAGTTTGGCGAGGGCATGCGATCGTTTGCAACACAATCGAGAAAGTGATACTGGGCCGCGACATGCGAGCGCACCCAACCCATGGTGAATTTCGGTGCAGGCATGACAGCCGGGGATGGATATTTTTGGACTGTCGTGATCCTTTTGAACCCCTGATTACCCTTTGGATCGGAAGCGTTGAACGCATGAAGTTCATTGGGTTGCATGAGATTGAATCCAAGAGCCCCCTTTTGCCCATGGACCTCAAACCGCATTTCGTCTTCCGCTCCGGTAGCCACGCGGGAAAACTCTGCAGTGCCAATGGCGCCATTCTTGAATCGAAGAACCGCGGTGAGAGCATCTTCGACCTCCACCGGTCCCATTTTCGACGGGTCCTCCGGAAGAGGCCGCTCTTTGAAGAACGTCTGCATTGTTGCAGAGACGCTTTCAACATCCCCGGCAAGGTAGTGCATGATGTCCAGGAGGTGCGGACCGAGATCCACCAGCACGCCGCCGCCGATCACGTCTTTCTGCATCCGCCATTCGCGCGGGCGTTTCGGATCAATATAACCTGAGTGCAGATACACCCCGCGAAAATGGAACAGGCGGCCAACGAAATCCAGGTCGATCAGTTCCCGTGCTTTCATAATGGCCGGAATGAAGCGGTACTCGGCCGTTATCTGATGCTTTATGCCGGCTGCATCCGCGGCCTTGACGATCTCTTTTGCCTCTGCTTCATTGAAAGCGAGAGGCTTTTCGCAGTAAACGTGCTTTCCGTTCCGAATTGCCTCCAACAGTGCTTCGCGGTGCAGTTTGTTAGGCGTGCAGACGTTGATAACGTCAATATCTTTGCGTGAAACAAGTTGCCGGAAATCGGTCGTGCTGAACTCAAACCCGGCCTGGTCCACCCCCTTCTTTGCCAGAGCCTCGTTCGAATCGCAAACTCCTTTTAGAGTGACTTTGCATGGCTGACCGTCATAGTAGAGCGGAATGGACCGGTACGCATATGCGTGGATGCGTCCCATTTGGCCGAAGCCGACGATGCCAACGCGAATTTCCTTCATGACCTGTTCCCCTTGCCGATGCGCGTCAGAGCCGATTGGACACTTGCACCTTCATGGACGATGGAAGCGAGGGCTCTCAGAATACCGGCAGGGCTTTTGTGCTGCCAGACGTTTCGACCAAACACGATCCCGCTCGCTCCTCCATCCACCGCGTCCTTGACCATCTGAAGCATCTCCTTGTCGGAATCCATTTTCGGGCCCCCTCGCACAAGGATCGGGGCTGTCGCCAGCGAAACCATTTGCTCAAACTGCGCGCGTGACTCCGGAAAATCGGCTTTGATGAGGTCGGCTCCGATTTCCGACGCCATACGGACAATCAGCTTCATGATCTCGAAATCCCGCACAACGTTGGCCCCTTTTTGGATCGCCAGGGGTTCAACGATGAAGGGAATTCCATACATTCTTGCTTCTGCGCCGATGGCTGCGAGTGCCTCCAGATTTGCTGCTTCCTGTGCATCGGTGTCATATCCGGCGAACAAGAAAGTCACAACGGCATCTGCCCCAAGCTGAACCGCATCCCTGACCGACGCCACCTGTGCGTAGTAGCCCTCTTTCGGAGCGGGCTTTTTGCGCCATATGTTTGTTGCATCCAGGCGAACAACAACTCCTGGCTTGTTCCGGCCGAAGAATTTGTCTATACACGCCCGTGTCGTGCCGGGAGTCATTTGAATTGCATCCGGATTCCCTGGAAGCAGAGCATCCACGGCCTTGCGGGGATTCTCGACGCCAGGGAGCGGTCCGATGAATAATCCGTGATCAATAGCGACAATGATACCTTTGCCCGTTTCCGCATTCAGGATCCGGTTCTGGCGTAGTTGATTTCCTGCGAGATGAGACATGGATTAACCTTTTGATTTCGGGTTGTGGGGTGCGAGACGAATTCGCAGCGTAAAGATCTCGAAAGGCTTGAGGAATAGAGGAATTGCGTTCTTCCCGCGGACTTTCAAGGGCTCAATATTCTTCTCGTTGAGCAAACAGCGATGTGCTTTCAGTACTGGCCGATGAAAGCGCAGTGTCGCACGCCGGCTTTGGCCAACCGGGTTGCAAATTCGAACAATGATGCCGTTACCATTCTCTGCTTCCTTCACGGCCGTGACCTGCGCAACTGCCGGATCGATCGACAGGAACGAGTACTCGAGAACCTTCTGATCGTTTTTCCGATTAACCGTCACTGCGGGGGCCAAGAACCGATCAGCCTCGCGCAGAATAAGGGGCCAGGAGGACTCAACGTTTCCGGAGTGCGGCAAAAGAGCGTATTCAAATGTGTGCTCGCCCGGACATTGCGCTTCAGGCGTTTCCGTCCACCATCCTGCCGCCCCGCCGGGACGTGTGATCAGGTCGCGGCCTGACAGTTTGCCGACACAGCGCAAGAGTGTCAGGGAGAGTTTTCCTTTTTCACGGACACTCAGCTCGTACTCCGGCAGACCCTTCGCAATAAGCGTCATTCCCTTTTCCCCGTCGGAGAGTGTCACAAATCTTTGCATGGGAGCAACAAGAGCAGGGTGTTCGTAAGGGAACTGCGATACATCATATTCCCTATGTTCTCGTTTCACAACTGCAAATGGTGTGTCCGCGAAGGAAACGACGCTTTGAACACCCGTGAACATCGCTGTCCTCAACCGATGGTCCCTGGCTGAATTGTGGACAGTAGTCGTAATATCAATCCGCTCCGAATCATGGCCGAGGGAAATTGCCGTCACAAGAGGAACAGCTGTCTTCTCCGATGTGCGGCTTCGTTCATCGGGGGATGCCGAAACGGGAATCCTCATGGAATAGCGGATCGCAAGCGTTCCTCGAAAAGGTGATTGTTCCTTGATTGTCACCGTCGGCTTGAACTGCGTAGATCGAAAGGTCTCATCGCGTTGCGGATATGAATAATTGTACTCATCCCCCACATCGCCTGAATCCTCAAATACATTCAATGGCCCGTACACCCGACCGGAGCGCTTATCCTTCAAAAAGACCTCACCGTTCCTGCGAACCTCAACACGGAGAAACCGGTTCTCCAAATGATCCTTCCCCGTGACCACTCCGAAGGGAACCGGCATTGGCGCTTCATTTTTTACAACACTATACCCTTTCCAACCCAACGGTGGAATATCCGTTGCTGCGAGGACAATCGAATGCCGATCAACAAGTGTCTGACTCGGATAGTCGTGTTTGGAGTATGTTATGCCAAACGCTTCTGTACGGCGAATCGTGCTGAATGGAACCTCGTTGCCGCTGTCGTCCAATAATCGAAATCCGGAAATCAAGGGCCGCTTTGGTGAGACGCTGACCTCCGGATTTAATCCCACCACAATATCCTGGAGATAAAAATCCACATCAGCATCCACGACTTCTGAACGGGCAAATGGATTCGGATTAAAGACAAACACGAACCGATCGTCTTCCTTTGCACGTTCGTCATACGGAAGGAGTGCGGCAAAGCATTCCTGCATGACGAACGCTCCAATTTGTTTCGCCTTTTCGTAACGAACGATCATTTCACGGTGAACCTCATCCGTGCTCGTGCCGCAAATCGCGTCATGATCCTGATTTTGAATCACGTACTTCCACGCCTGTTCGATCTGCGGGGTCTTGCTCCTTGAGCGTTTGGTCATTGCCAGAACGTTCAGAGGCTCCAGGAGCCGCTCCAGAAGAATTTGGCATTCGGCGTTCATTTGTTTCAAGTACATCCGGCTTGAAAACACGCCCCCCTGCACGGCGTAGGCGTGACGAAATCCGAAGCGGGTTTCCCCTTCCAGTAAGCGCAAAACAGGGTTTCGCCCCAGGTCTTTTCTCACAGCCGCGATAAAATCCGGAAAATTGCTGTGAATGACGGACGCGTCATAGTGCTTTCGCAAAACACGGACCGCATTAGTCACGGCAGCATCAGGCCAATGATGATCTCCGCCGTTAAAGAAGAGCCTTTGTGACGTCGTCGCCCGGGCATCGAGCTCCTTGCGAAGCCTGTCGAATTTCTGGACGATGACATCCGGATCGTGCGTGCCAAAATATCCGGCGCTGTAACCATCTTTCGGCATGTGATGCAGCAGCACTTGTGATCCATCAGGACTCCTCCACCAGTACTCTGAAGGTTCCTGCCCCTGCTCGCCGCCAAATCCCCTGTAGAACATTGCGCTCTCCAGTTCAAAGCCGAGCAAAATCTGGGGCAATTGTGCGATGTGGCTGAATTGATCCGGAATGTACCCGAGCTTCATCACTCCGCCGAGCCGGCTTCCGAGCCGGAAGCCAAACTGAAGATTCCGAATGTGCGATTCGCCGCCAGAAAGGAATTCATCGTTCAGAACATACCAGGGTCCGATGAACAGCTTTCTGCTCCGCACCAACGATCTGATCTTGTCCGCTCTGTCAGGCCTTATTTCCAGATAATCCATCACCGCTGCCATTTGGCCGTCGAGCGTGTAGGATCGGAATTCCTTGTCTTTTTCAAAAAGCACCAACAACTCTTCGACCATATCCACCAACATGGCCCTGAAGCGGTCGAACGGAAAATACCACTCCCGGTCCCAATGAGAGTGCGAAACAATATGGTATGTGGGTTTTTTCCTTTTCATTTCCAATATGTATGGAACGCCCCGACCGCTGTCGAAGCCCCAAGCATTGTGACGCTGGATGCTGCGACGGCATTCGCCACCCGGGCTGCATCAAAAACGTCCAGCCCTTTGATCAGTCCCCCCATGAACCCTGCGGCGAACGCATCTCCTGCGCCGGTCGTATCAACAACGTTGCGAACACGCCGTGCTCGAATATATTTCGCTCCGGAACGGGTGGCGATATAGCATCCCTTCGATCCGAGTTTAACGCCTGCGATCCCGAGCGATCCTGATTCAAAAAGTGTTTTCACGATCGCTTCCGGCGAGGTTCGGCCGGTCACGAGAACTGCTTCGTCAAAACTTGGGATGAAGCAATCCACTGAAGACACGAGCTTTGCCAAGCCTTCACGGGACAAGCGTGCCGGCCGCCCGCCAGTGTCGAGAAAAATCTTCGCGCCAGTTGTTTTTCTGATCCTGCGAAACAATGACGACAGCCCCCGCTCCATTTCCGGGACCAACCCCAGATAGCCGAAGGCGAACCATGACGACTTTCGAATCAGCGGAAGGTGCTTAAGAACATCGGACGCACGAAACTTTGCCATACATCCGCGTGTATGGAGGAACGTTCGTTCACCGGCCTTGTCGACGGAAACGATGGTCGCCGACGTTTGCGCATTGGGATCCACGGCGATCCCTGTTGTCTTGATGCCGTATTCCTTGTACTCCTGGAGCAAAAACCGTCCCAACGTATCGTCTCCGACCCGACTGATCGCTCCGACACGGAATCCGAGCTTGGCGAGATCGATTCCAACGTTCGAGACATTCCCGCCGGATGTTATCCGCAAAGATTCAATGATCCGCAGTCCGCCGGCCTTCGGGGGCCGCCGCAGATCGACGGGCTTTCCGATAATATCAACGACGGCCAGCCCCGCGACGACGACATCGAGTTCTTTTCGGACGACGGGCACGCGATCACTCCGTAACGCGCAACGTTTTGAAATCGAGGACGCGTTTGGAGTTCTTGTAAGTAATCGTCAGTTTCTGACTGCCAACGTCAGCGTTCAGATAAGGGCCGTCAAAGAGCCTTGTCTTCGTAAGATCGATCTTCTTGCCGTCGAGCGTACGCCCGTTCGGGAACGAGAATTTCATCGTGTTCCCACCGATGGTCTTATATTCCGCCGACACCGAGCCGGGTTTCAGGGTGGCTTTCGGAATGCGTTTCGTAAGCTGGGCACGGAATTTGTCAAACGATCCGATCTCCGCCGCCGAACTCACTTCGATCACATATCCGTTCTGAAGTTGATGACTGCGAAGCCTCCAATTGCCGGCGAGCGGTGAACCGGACGTCATCTCCGGCCTTCCAATGGAGTTCTTGGCCTGCCCGGGTTTCTCGTACTCTTCGATCCAATCGTATTCCTGAAGAGGATACCACCCGACATAGGTGTCGCCGGACTTACAAATGATCCATCCGGATTTATCAATTTCCCTTCGCTCCAGATTCATCGGGAAAAATCCGTCAATATGTTCCGTGGTCGTCCCCGGCTCGATATCGTACAGCACGATCAGAGTGTTCTTGTGTTGAAACGTCCGTTCGAATGGCGAACTTCCGGTCCATTTGTCAGGGTTGTTGTATGTCCCTTTTGATGCAACAACATCGCTGATCATCATCTTCTCATCTTCCGGAAAGAACATGATCAGCTCTAATGCAGACCAATACGGATGAAGGCCGAAGATCGTTGTGTAGGGCCTTCCCGTGGTGAACCGAACGCTCCATGTGTGCTGCTGAATGGGCTGAAGTATACCTCCCATTAACGAACTCAGCCCATAGTCCTTCGTCATGTACGTGTACTTATAGACAGGGGGATTCTTCTCAGTGCCAAGACGGATGATATTGCGAACTCTCTTCCGCTCTTTGTGGACGTAGCGGGTGGATCGATCCACAGCGATCTTGTAGATAATCTCCGGGAGTTCGTAAGACGAGAGCGTCGACAAAAAGACCCATCCTGACGTCGTGGGAACGCCGGTTCCAAAATAGATATTGGCGTATGCCGAAGCCTGGGAAAGCAGCGGTTTATACACCGCCGGCTCATAAATCCGGCTGAATCCGCCGATATACTGGCCTTCCAAATGATCCACGGCAAAATCGGCAAAGACGTAATCAGTCATCATTTGACCGCGGGTACGCATCTCGGGGTCCTGAGCAAACTGACCCAGGAGCATCATCGGGATCGCGTACTCAGGGAAATAATCCGGTGAGTCGAACTCCCCTTGTCCGATGGTTGTCGTGGTCTTCATCCAGTCGATAAGGAATCCCTTTGCTTCGATCCGGTTTTCATCGGAGCTTTTTCCATTGTACCATTCAGAACGGGGCAACCCCGGCCATTGCTCCGCCGCGAGGAACAAGGAACCGTAATACATGACCCAATGATTCTCCGTGTCGCCGCGGTACGGGGCATAGGTTTTCCACGCATTGCGGACAACGGCCTTCGTTTTCTCGGACATCACATCTTTTCCGTGAAGATAGGCCCCCATCACGGGAAACATCCAGAACATGTCGCCTGCGGGATCCCTCAACACGTACTCAAAGACACTGTCTGCCCATGCGATGTCCCGGTTGCGTGCGTACCGTGCCGCAACAGTATAGTACGACGCACCTTGTGCAGTGTCATACACGGAGCGAAGGGTCTCAACACGTTGTTTGAATTCCCTCAGATAGGTCGCGCGATCCGGGATCTGGGCGTGGAGTTGTGCGGACAACACGAGTGCAACAAACGACAATTTCAGAAATCTCATAGTAATCATATTGAGCATATTGGGCACTTTCATGAAGGTTCAATGACAATTTTTCCCACCTGAGCACCGCGCAAACCCGCCCAACGCCATGTAAGGCCCGAATCCTCCGACCTGTACACGCCGTTCCCATAGGTGCCTGCAAACACGCGTTTCGTGTTCGCCGGATCGACGGCCACGGTCCGGATATTCTCTATATCCAGTCCCTTATTGCTTCGTTTCCACGAGTAACCTCCGTCGGTCGACCTGTAAACTCCGGTTGCGTATCCGGCGGCATACATGTTCTTTGGCTCGACGGGATCGAAAGCGATCGTAAAGAAAGTCGGATGATCGATTCCGGCTTCAACTTTTGTCCAGGTCTTTCCGCCGTTCGAACTCCTGTACAACCCATGGTACTCCGTTCCGACAAAGAGGATCATCGGATCGGTCGGATGCTGGCTGATGGTTCGAATGCGGTTGATCGACAATCCCGTCCGCTTCCAGGTTTCCCCTTGATCTGTACTTTTGAAGACTCCGTCCTCCGTCGTACAATACAGCACCGAGGAATTCGAATGATCGACAATGACCGACGAAACAAATCCGCGCAGGACCTGCTTCCATGTGTCACATCCATCTGTCGACTTGTAGACGCCGTAGGCCGTACCGATGTAAACATTCGAGGAATTCTTTGGATCAACCCAGACGTTCCAGACTTCCGTTATTTCCCATCCTGTGGTGATACGCCAGAAGCCGCCGCCGTCGGTGGTAACATGCAATCCGTTCCCAGAGGCCGTGTATAGCAGGCGCCCCTTGGATCCCTGGAAGACCGCCATTCCATTGGCACGGATATTTTTGGATCCTGTGTGATGCCAGACCGTGTCTTCGGATGCTTTCTGATAGAACAGGCCGGTGCGTGGATTCGCCGCCCCGACGACAAATAGCTTCGTGGAGATGACGCTTGCATAGACCGTGGACTCCTGCGGTTGCGCTGAAAGAGCCGCAACCGCGCAAACGACCAACAATGAAATGAAACCGATGCGAGAGATCATGCTTAGGGGCTTTCGAGTATTGTTGCTTTCGTGAAATCAAGTACGCGGGTTTGGTTCTTGTATCGAATGGTGATGATACCGCTTCCCCGCCGGCTTTGGACGAAAGGACCGTCGAAGAATTGATAATCGTTCAGGTTAATTTCCTTCCCATTGAGGACCCGCGGGCCGTTGAAGGAGAATCTCATTTCTACTCCGTGACGATTGATGTAACGGATGGCATTCTTTTTATCGAACCCTTTCAGGTCGATCGTACTGGAAAGAATCTTCTTCTGGAAGGATTGGAAGGATTGGTCCTCAGATTCCGACCCGACCTCGACGACGACGCCATTCTTCAACGACCGGCTTCGCCACCGCCAGTTCACAGATTCTTCCGTCCACTCCCCGGGCCTGACGAAATACAATCCGACATACGTATCTCCCAACCTGCAAAACACCCATCCCTTCGGATGAACAAAACGTTCGTCCAAAGTTTTTGGGAAGAAGCCGTCAACGTGAGGCTGCGTCACACCCTTCTCGAGTTTGTAGAGAACCAGAAGCGTGTTACGGTGCTGAAACGTTTGCTCGTACGGCGAACTGGAATTCCATTTGCCGGGGTTCGTGTACACCTTGTGATAACGATCCACCTCATCGGACAGGAACTTCAGCTCCTCGGGAAAGAACATACCCAGTTCGTGGCCGGAATAATAAGGATGAAGCGTGAAGATCGTATTGTAGGGTTTTTCCGAGGACAGCGTAACGTCCCACGTGTGCTGCTGAATTGGCTGAAGGATTCCGCCGTGCAAGGAACCAAGCACGTAGTCCTTTGTCACATAGGTGTATTTGTACGCGGGGGGATTCTTTTCCTTCCCGAATCGGATGATATTCCGGACCCTCTTTGTTTCCGTGTGTACGTACGGCTCGGAACGATCGGTGGCAATCTTCCTGATGATCGCCGGAAGCCGATACGAACTCAACGCACCGAACACGGCCTCCCATCCGCCCCTGTTCCTTGGCCGAAACCGCGTTTCCTCCCACTGTTCAAATTGCGGTTCACCAAAATAGAGCCAAGCCCACATTGTGCTGGGAGCTCCGAGCGGATTGATAATATCTTCGGGATAATCCCTGCTGTGGGCTCCACCGTAATTTCCTTCAAGATGTTCTGCCGCAAAATCCACAAAAAGCAGATCGAGCATCAGCTGGGCCCTTGCCTTCATCATAGGGTCAGCCGCAAATTCGTACAAAGCGATCATCGGCGTGACAAACGTGATGAAGTACGTGGGGGAATCGAATTCTCCTTGTCCGATGGTGCTCGAGATGCGGAACCACTCATTCAGCCACCCACCGGCTTCCCGGATGTTTTCGTCGGATGACTTTCCATTGAACCATGCCTCCCCCGGCTCACCGGGCCATGTCTGGGCTGCAAGATACAAGCCGGTGTAATACATCACCCAATGATTTTCCGTATCACCCCGATACATCATTCGGTTTTTGTACGCCAACCGCACCTTTTGTTTGATAGAATCGGGAAGAGCGTCCTTTGTATAGAGGTACGTACCGATCAAAGAGTAGGCGTAAAACATTCCGCCGATCCCCTTGTCGTATGTCAAAGAGTCGAGGAGCAGCAATGCGCGGTCAACCTCAAAGCGCCTGCGGATTTTCGAGGCAATGACGTAAGGGCTTTTTTCCTGTTCCTGACTGACCACATCGATCAGGCGCCCCCTTCTCGCTTCAAAGAGCGAGTCATTCTGTGCTTGAAGAGACAGAGGAGAGACTACGAGAAGGAGTATGAATATCTTCTTCATTGGGATGAGAGCCCCCATACCTGACCTTCGTCCTGACTGTTAAACTGCCAGGTGGTGCCGCTGTCCGTGCTGCGAAAGAGTCCGCCGTTCAGCGTACCGGCAAAAACAATATTGGAGTTCGATTTGAGGACGAGAAGAGAATGGATATCCGGGTTTCCGAGTCCGTTGACAATCTGCTCCCATTTCTTTCCGCCATCTGTTGTTCGGTACACTCCCCCACCGTGGGTTCCGAGGTAAACAGTTGAGGAACTCTTCGGATCTACTGCGATCGCGTACACCGTTTTGTGTTGAAGTCCGCTGTTCGTTTTCTTCCAGCTCGCTCCGTGATCGGTTGTAGCAAAAATCCCGTCATCCTGGGTGCCTGCCCAAAGGCGCTTTGTATCCGAAGGGTCCTGAACGATGGTCCGGACACCGAGTCCTTTCAACCCTGCCGATTTCCACGAATTGCCTCCGTCGGTGGACAGCAGAATTCCTTCTTCGGTTGCAGCAAAGACCCGTTTCCCGTTTGATCGGTCGACCACGACATCCGAAGTGAACGGCATTGTGAGTCCGATATTTTTTTCCTGCCAGGTTTTGCCGTCATCCGTTGTTTTGAATATCCCATAGGCAGTCGCCGCATAGACCGTTAAAGGGTTCGAAGGATCAACAGCGACTTTCAGTACTTCCGTCATTTCCCACCCCGTGGTAATGACCCAACGGTCCCCGTTATCGGACGAGCGCAATACTCCATTGCCGCAAGCTGACCACAGGATTCCGCGCTCATCGGCCTCGGTGTAGAAGGTGCGGATGTACTCCTTCCATCCCCTGTGCTGCCAGGTGTTCCCCGTATCGGTACTCGTGAACACTCCAACCACGGGGTTGTCGCTCACATTCAGCCGGTGCTTTCTCGAGTTAAGCACAGACATGACGATGGTCTCCTGGGCTTCGACTGTGCTTATGATCATCAGCCCGGAGAGCACAATGAGCAATCTAGATCGCAATGGAGATGCCTTTCTGTAATTCCTCTTTGCTGTGAGTTCCCTTGCTTTCGCCGTTCACGATCAGGTTGTAAGATTTCTCTTTCATGTTTCCGAACGTCACACGGATGGTTCGTGGGGAGGCAACGTTGTCTGCAACATTAAATTCCACACGCGTGCCATTCGTGCGCACCGAGGGAATTCTACATCCGTCAATTCCGACACCCCACTGCCCCGCGACATCGACAAACGCTTCCCCGTATTTTTGGCCAATGAGATGAATGGAAACCACCGAACTGCCTGTGCCCCAGTGGAATCCTGTGACCCCTGCCAGCTGATCTGCTGCCGCGTGCGCATAGTTCTCTGCCGTCCTCGGAGACTCGGGAGATTCAAAGAGTGAGAACATCGCCCGAAGGGCAGCAACGCCGCGCTCAAAGTATTCCCGCTTACCGGTCAATTCGTAAAAACGAACGAGAGTAACGGCAAAATATCCCTGGCGCGAATCGCTCCATTCTCCGTCGGTGTTTTGCACTCCAAATCCACCCATCAACTCGCAGGAAAGCCATTCCGGACTCCAGATTTGCTGATACAGACAGAGGTAATCCATGACGGCGATGCCCTGCTCTTTGTATTCCTGTTTGCCCGTGAGTTCATACAAGCTCAAGAATGCTTCTGCGGCCTGATGCATGGAGAGCGTGTTCTGCGGATGCTGACCTGTGTAGGTGTCAAAAAATCCGAGCGGCTTCCGGGAGCAGGAAAAAAAAGTTTCGTAGTCGAACCACTTGTGATGGGGAAGGATGTCTGTGACGACGTATTGCATCGCCCGTTCAGCTGCATCCAGATACTTGCCCTGTCCTGTCCTGCGGTGGTATTCGGCAAGGAAGAAAGCAGCGCCGGCCGTCTCGGCATTCTCGTCCCGAAATTCCGGGACCGGTTCGAGGGTCACCGGATCGTACCAGGATGGAATGACACCGGATGAGGCTTGCTGTTTTACAAGGAAGTCAGCGAACCGGCCGGTGTAAGCGATAATTTCATCGCGCCGTTCCGGAAGAATATCGGCCCATTGGAGAAGCCAGTATCCTGTCCAGGCATTGTGAAACATGGCGTAGGCAGATCCGTCCCGTATTCCGCCCCAGGCGTGATCGGCAACCCAGTGGCCTCCCGAGCTGTCCATGTAAAATACCGTCGGAGCGATCCCTTCTTTTTGGGGGGCGAGAAGCGCAAGGTTCAGATTACCCAGCGCCTGTTGCTTCAACCCGTCGTTCTTGTTCTCGACGGCAAACAGGTACATCCCGTACGCTGACCGCAGAGAATTGAACCATACGTTAAACCAGTTGTCATTGTTTGCTGCCTTGTGAAGCCTGTTGCTCCAGGCAAGCCTCTCCTGCCGGAGTAATGTGACCTGCTTTCCCTCATACGTGGCATCAAGTGCTATCAATGGGATAAACTCGTGCCAGGCTTTTCGAACATACGCAGCAAACGGAAA
This sequence comes from Bacteroidota bacterium, assembly GCA_040880975.1. Lineage (GTDB taxonomy): Bacteria > Bacteroidota > Ignavibacteria > UBA10030 > UBA10030 > JBBDYD01. The sequence goes on from JBBEEC010000048.1 coordinate 63,884, forward strand.
GGATTGTGGGCCTATCGGATCGAGGAAATTGCTGCGTCCGAATTGCTCCCAATGAAATCTCACAATATCACGATATCCGTTCCGGGCTGGTGCAGTGGCCGAAACATTGAGAAAATATCCGTACTCAACGGTTCCTTTTGGAATTGCTGCAAGCGATACCTCCGAATGAGAATAGTACACATGGTTCTTCTTTTCCCAGGGAAGGAGGCCAAAGGACATCATGGGAAGCAATCCAGTCACCTGTACGTCCGCCCCCGTTCGTGATGCCCTGTTCTTGCCATCAATCGTTGGAAGGTCGGGGACCATGGCAGCGAACAAAGACCCTTTTTGCATCATCAACGCAGGAGCGCGAAAGGTGTGATCAGCGATGACCTCGTCAGGCCCGGGACGCAGTTGCGGAGTGTACACAAAGTCCAGCGGACCTCCTGGTGCAAACGAATACGTCGACAGCAGGTATTCGAGCGAAACCGAATCCTTGAATTCTGCAGTGACAAGCACATGAGCATAGGAGGTGCCTTGTTGAATCCGGATCGTCTTGCGCAACACCACGCCGGCAGTTTCGCCGCTCAGCACAAGAGACGGGGCAGGCCCGCGGGCGTCGAGCACCGCTACATGTGTGTAGCGGACAGGAATGACTTCGCCTTTGAGTTTCAGTGCAGGATCCCGCCGGTCAGCGTTGCCGCTCATGAGGACCCGCGTCCATCCGCTTCCTGATTGAGCAGAAATGTGTTCCACAACGTATCCGTCGATCACTTCCGCCGTCACCATAAGCTTGTTATTCCTGATCTCATACCTCGCCGGCTCCTGGGCTTTGGTCAGGCTTACACTGGCAAATACGAGAATCGCGACAGCGGCTGTTCGAATTCCGGTCATTTTCGCTTCTTCACCCGTTTGAGAATCTTTTGCATGTTCAGCCCGAACATTTTCTTCTTTTCTTCAAACGTGCAGTGTGCATATGCCATCCAGCCGAATTGCGGAATGGGATCCCGCATGGGCTGATCCGTTCCAAAGAGTACGCGGTCTGCTCCGACATGCTTGACCATGTATTCGATGACACGGTACGTCACCGAAGTCAGGGTAATTTCGAGGAAGACGTTCTTGTGTTTCTTTGCCACTTCAATTGCAAGACGGGCATCCGGGAACGAAGCCCCTGAGTGCGCCAGGATAAACGAAATGTTCTTGTATTTCCGTGCGAGATCAGACGCTTCACCAACAACTTTGGGGGACGGATGGATCAACGCATAGGCATTCATGGTATTTCCATAGGCAAACCACGGAGCCCAGGCCTTGTCATTGTACGGAATGAACGTCCGCGGATAATAGGGCTTCATTCCGCCCATTTTGTGTTTCCCGTACCACAGATTGCATTCCTTTTTCCAATCTTTCACGTATTGTGGTTGGAGAGCTGCGTATCCGTGGTAGAAATTGGGGTAGCGATTCATCGCGTCCACGATGATCTTGTTCCCTTCTTCATAGTCGGTCCACACAGCAAGGAAACCGCTGACGCACATGGCATCAATACCCATGAGCTTGGCTCTTTCATACATGCTTTGGGCATCGCCGAACGGTTGGTGCAGAAAACCGATGCCTTCAGCCCCGTCGTGCGACATGTGGGCATGGGAGTCGATCACAAGCATATTGTCCAGCGGCCTGCCTTCTTTTGCCAGAGCAAGAATGGGATCGTTCGGCTCCTTCCCGGTGTATGCGGGAAGCGTGCGGTTGATTTTTGCCAACCGCCGTATGTTGCCGGAACTGATTTTCGCCTTCTGTTCCTCATTGAGTGTGCAGTAGTCTACGAAAGACTTCGCTGCGCCTGGGGATTTCTCCAGCGCGCCCGTTCCCAGGAGGATCCGATCGGCACCGTACCAGTCCGCGAACACTTCCATGGCGCGATTTCCCTGGTGGTTCGACAATTCGAGGTGCAGTCGCCGGTGCTTTCGCATCAGCGGATTGACAAACCGGGTGGATTCCCAGCGTGATCCCTGCAGAATGACATTCAGATTTGAATAGCGACTGAGCATGACATCCAGGTCGGACAAGAGTACCTGATTCATAGGTTCGAGCAGATCGGGATGATAACAATGCCCGCCCTCAAGCATCAGGAGAATGCCGTTCTTCTCGAATTCCGCCAGCAATTCGCCGCAGAAATCCACGGTGAACGGGTAGCGGTGAGCGCGTGGGTACATCTTGGCGACATGGATTCCATGGTCAAGCATCTCACGCACCGCATCCTTGGGTTTCTTGAACTCCCGGGTATGATGCGGCATGACCGTCCAGACGCCGAACATTCTCTCACTTTTCCGAAGCTCATCCAGAAGCATGCGGTTACCATAATTCGGATCGTATTCCTTGGCCGTGGAATGAGCGATCAACGCGCCGTGAATTCCGCACCATTCCATTTCCTCGAGAAGGCTTTCCGTGTCGACAATGACCTCCACATCTTTCGGGCCTTTTTTACCCACCATCGCGTAACAGTCAATATATGTTCGTCCGTTTGCCATGCTTTGTCGGTTTCTTTCTACCAGTAAAAAGGTTTAATCGAGGATCGTTCTTTCGGTTCCGCATCGAGAGCCCGCTTCAAAGCCTTGCGCGCCCGCTCGATCGTGAGATCAATGTCTGCTTCCTGATGCGAATAACAAATGAACCAGCGGAGGATGACGAAGATCCCTTCGCGGAATAATTCGCGGAACCAAAGGTATTCGAGTCGTGAGTTGTAGAGTGGATCAGATGTATTAAATTTCAGATAGGATGACACGGGCAGGCCGGCTGCGTATCCTTCGACTCCCAATTCCTTTGCGATTGCATTGAAACCATCCATTAATCGCTTCCCCATGGAATACAAGTGCTTATGGACCGGTTCACGCTTCATGATGCTGATGGTGGCGATCGCCGCGGCGGTGGAGAGAGTCTCTCCGGCATACGTGGTTGTCATTTTGAAGTGATTCAGTTCGGAGAGATACTTACTCTTACCGACATACGTCGATATTGGATACCCGTTTGCCATCGCCTTGGCATAGCTTGCAAGGTCTGCGTCTACGCCAAAGAATTCCTGAGCTCCGCCCAACGCCAGGCGAAAGCCAGTCCACACTTCGTCGATGACAAGGAGGATCCCGTATTCCTTCGTCAGCTTTCGAAGATGTTTGATGTACGACCCACTGGTGTCTTCATTCATATCGTACGGTATCGAAATCACGCAGGCGATCCGCTCATTGTAGGTGCGGATAAGCCGCTCAGCCTCCTCCAGATTACCCCATGGAATGACCTTCACATAATCCTGGAGCATCTTCGGAACCCCGTTCGTGGGGCTCTCTTCCACCGCGAACCAATCTGGATACCCGTGGTATCCGCTGGTAAGGATCATATCCCGTTTTGTGTGGGCGCGGGCAATGCGAATATTGCTCAGGTTCGCGTCTTCCCCGGTTTTCATAAAACGGACCATCTCGGCATTCGGAATGACCTCATGCACGAGACGGGCAAGATCCAACTCGAGCGGGCTGGCCATGCTGAAGAGAACGCCGTTTTGCATTTGCCTACGCACGGCATCATCCACCTCGTCATAACAATAGCCAAGGGTCACGGGACCGAGGGCCAGGCGGTAATCGATGTATTCCTTCCCTTCCATATCCCACACCCGACATCCTTTGCCGCGAACGATGTACTTTGGCATGGTCTCATCGAAGGCAGGGTACGGCCGCTTGGCATTCGTCTGCGTACCCCACGGAATGAGCTTGAGGGCTTCTTGAAAATGCTTATCGGAAAGACGCATGTTTTATTCCTGTCGAACTTCGACTTCTTTTCCTGGGGACAACACAACCGTGAAGCTCTTTGCTCCCTGTTTTCCTGAAATGGTCCAGGTGTCTTTATCCCGTTTCGTCTTGAAATCTATGCCTTTGGCGCCCGGCCCGCCCAGAGAGCATACGGTGATGATTTGATGTTCCGTTGAAGTCGGATTTTCCACTTCGACAAAAGGAAACACACCGATTTTTTCCGGAAGATCGAGCTTGCTTACCTTTATTGTTGGGGTGCCGGAAGACAGAACTGTTGCCGCGAGGGATGCTCTGGGACGCCCGATGGAGAATCCTGATTTCCTTGCAGATCCCTTGCCTTTTCCGTCCTCATTGTAGATCTGGAACCTGGCCTGAACACTTCCGGGCTCTTTGAGTTTGACATCATCATGAACGATCAAGACGTCCGGCTTGACGAATACCAGAGTCCGGCGCACGTGGTCCACCGACGGACTCACAAGCCGATAGGCCTCCGACGCATCACTTGTTGTCACCATGTACCCTTCGTTGGATTTGTACTTGGTGATATGCGCTTCGGCCCAGGAAGAATTCGTCCCCTCTTTCCCGTCATGATACTGATGCCCTTTGCCGTTGATGAGAATGGCCGAATGCGCCTCCGTTTTTCGCAACAGCCAATCCGGCTCGGTGTAGGAATAGGAGGCCTTGAACGGATCGTGGAACAGCCGTTCACCGCGGGTTTTCAGAATGATGCTGTTCCGGTCGGCATGCTCATGATTTGCCGGAAGCCCGCTTCTCATCGCCACCACCGTACTTGCTTCATCCCATCCCGTTCTCGACACCACCCAATCGATCGCAAACCGTGCGTCGTAGAGTTCGGGACCGGGTGTCTGGGGAGTCACCGCCGGATCAAACCACACGATGGAATAATGGCTGCTGATCTCACCAATCTGTGTGACCACAAATTGTGAGATCCGATCCTTGTGATTTCTTGCGACCCAGGCCGCAACCGAAGTATCGCCGACCAGGCTTGCATCGCCGAAATTGACACAATCGCGCGGCTTTCCGATCGTGGGCATGGACATTTGCAACCCGTATCGAACGGACCCCGGAAAATCGATGAGCGATCGAATGTCGGTTCCTTGTTTGCGGTGGAGCACTTCTGCGAATAAGGCAAGATGCAGGGCCGTATATCCCCAGTAACTGACGCCTTCCTCGTAGCTTCCGTCAGACCCGAACATCGGTGCAAATGCGCGTGCGCTCTGGATGGCCAGATCTCTCCACCGATCCGCCTGCGGATGTTTTCCAGCAAGAAGGCATCCGGCAATTCCGAGACCGGCGATGGGAATGACCTTCAGATTTGTAGAATTGAGAATGATCGGCCAACGGCTCAAGTCAATGGTCCCGCGATAACGGTAGTCGCTGTTGATATCAAGGGTCCAGCCGCGCACGCGGTCCGGGTGAAGCATGCCCCAAAGTGTTCGATAGCAGGCGGGCGCCCCTTTCTCCCCTATTTGCCTTTCCATTTCCGAACGCATTTCTGCCGAAAGCTCACTCCCCATCCAATCCAGGGCAAACGCCATGGCGATCGTTGCTTCGGGGGCTCGTTGTAGCCCGATCGTGAACTCGCCGCCCTCGTAGAAATAATCCCATTTGGGGTATGCCAATATTTTTTCGATCGCAAGCTTTGCAACTTCGAGTTGCTTCCGGTCACGGGAAATTACATAGGCGAAAGACGTGCGTTCGAGAATGACCCTCGCCCGCGCCATGTCGTAGACATGACTTGTGAGTTTGAGTTCTTCGCGCAGAAATTTCATATCCGCATCCAGATCGGCGTCCGCAAGCGATCTCCAGTATGGAGCGAACCGCGGATGTTTCACCGTTTCGCGCATGCGGGGCAGGTCCGTTTCGTCGAAGAGCAGGCCGACGGAACCTTCGGGCGAATGGCGTAATCCGTGGCTCAGTGATTTCCATGACCCAAGCGAAAGCCCGGCCGCGACCAAGGCTGTGCGATTGAGAAAATCTCTGCGAGATTCGTTGCTCATGATTGAAGGATCTCCTTCATGTCGATGACGCGGCGGGTGGAAATCGATTGCACCATGGCCTCGATCACCGCCAGGGCCCGGAGCCCTTCTCCGCCGCCGGTTTCCGGTTGTTTTGAATGCAAAATACACTCTCCAAATTCATTCATTTCTTCCCGATAACTGGCAAACCCTTCATTGGGAAAGTCCTCACTCATCGCCGTCCGGAGGGCATCTCCCTCCAGAAGCTCCATTTTCAATCCGCTTACGTGACAATGCAGAATTCCCTTTGTGCCATAGATCCGCAGAAAATACTCATCCGGGGTGACGTACGATCCGGACAACGCGACGGGTACTCCCGATTCCAACTGGAGAATGGATGATGAAGAATCCCAGGCCCCGCCGGGCATGGCGGCATTGTTTGCAACACACGCGACGCGTGCGACCGGCCCGAGCAGATAATCGATTGTATCGGCAAAATGGATCCCCAATTGCGTCATAGGGATGAGATTCGCAGCGTTCGCATCCGTTTTCCACGCGGGCAATCCGGCACGTATGCCCACCGGCCGTGACATATTCATATCGACGCCCGCGATCACCCCGATCCTGCCCTCTTCCAGTATTGCCTTTGCCCGCCGAAACAGGGGTCTGCGGCGCGTGTTGTGGCCGACCATGAGCAGTTTTCCCGCAGATCGTGCCTGCGCAATACTCTGGTGCGCTTCTGCAACAGTTCTCGTGATCGGCTTCTCGACAAACACGTGCTTTCCCGCACTGAACGCTGCGGCAATCTGCGCGGCATGGAGGTGATTCGGGGTAACCAACGCGACGGCCTCGACATCTTTCTCCTTTAGTATCGCTTCGTAGGTATCGGCATGACGCACACTGAGGCCCTTCGTCGCCTTGCGGGCTTCTTCGCCTTCGATATCGAACACCGAAACAAGCTCGAGCGTCTCGGAATCACGTATGGCCTGAAGAATCGTGAGCCCATGATTCAAGATGCCGACTTGCGCAATGCGAATTTTTGTTTTTGCCATCGAGGTTCAGGCCTTTGAGGTGCTTACTTTTGTTTGAAGCGTGCGGGACTTTGATTTCTTCGCCAAAAGATCCTGATAAATGGCCGTATAAACGTCGTCGCGGGGCACACATCCGGCTTCATACTGACCGAGCTCGTTGTTCTTCGCTCGCATGAGATTGGTGCAATAGCTTATTGCAAGGCAAACGCGCGATTGCTTCAAAGCTCCGTCCTTCATCGCGTCGCGGGCAAACTCCGGATATGCAATGGCCCCGCGCCCCGTGGCGACAATGGTCACCATTTTGTTCCGGATGTTTGCTTCCGCCGCCGCGAGCAGGAACTGTCTGAGCCAGCTATAGCCCGTTCCTACTACGGGCAAATCCGGAAAGGCCGCTTGAATTGCGCCGGTGATCCTGAAATGGCGTGCAACTCCGATGAGCGGGTGTTCAGGCGCGTAATAACCGTCTTCCGGGGTCCTCTCGAACGGTCTCCCGTAGTGCATATTATAGTAGGGACTTCCGAGAGAGACGTTCACGAGGCCTACTCCGAATTCGCGTAGCAACCTGATCAGGGCTATTGGCTCTGTGAGATCCTCTTCCATCGGATTATTCTTATTGATGCCGAAACTGTATTCGTACGGAATTGCAAATGGAATGACCCGGCCAACTCCTGTGATCGGATCTTTTGTAAACGGCACGCCGTCATACGCGTTCATTCGGGATGCGAGCAAAGGCTCGCTTCCAACTTCATTCCGGATCTTCCCGAAGATATTCCGGACCATACGGGTTCTCCCCATGAAATCTCCTCCGTATTTTCCCGGCCGCGTTCGCGCCCCCAAAAGTTCATTCAACAAATACGTATGACATTGTTTAATGTCGACAAAGTCGAATCCGACCTTGAACGCACGTTTTGCCGCCTCGGCGTAAGCGTCTTCAATTCCTTCCAGATCTGAATCTTTGAGAACGGGATAATCCTTTGGGATCTTGATCCCTTTGGCTTTGTCAAGGTACGTAAGCTCGTCGGCTTGAGGGTGATGGTAAGCAATGAGGGGTTTTTGGTAGCTATAGCGGCCCGAGTGCGTTAACTGGAGTCCGACCAGAAGATCCTCATCCGACCCGTAGGCGCCACGATGGGCGCGACGCGTACGTTTCAACAATTCTTCAAAGACCGGCAAGTTGATTTCGTTGATAAGTAACTGGCGCGGATTCGCCAGTCCCTCGGGAACTACAGCCGTTGCTTCTCCCCAGATCAATTTTGCTCCGCCGTCGCCGAACCGCTCCCATCGGCGAAATGTCAATTCACCAGGTTTTCCGTCAAGCGTTCCGTCACAGCCTTCCATCGGATGAATACCCAGAGAATTGCCGAGAACGCGGCCTCCCACCTTGACCTTTCGAAAGACCATCTCGGGTTTCTCCTCAAACGAGATATTCAGCCCCATGGAGTCCACGTCCTTGCGGAGGTCGGCCAGTGTTTTATATGCGAAGAACTTCTCGATCATGATGAGACGTGGATCTCGATGCTGGTGTCGACGGTGGGGATCGGCAGGTCAATTGCCCCCAGCTTCAGGGGTTTTTGCTTGCCATCGATCAGGGCAAACTGATTCTTGTCGCTCACGACTTTTATGTCAATGTTTTTTCCGCGCAGCTTCACTGTCGCCTTGATTTCGTTTATCCCGGAAAGAAGACGCGGACGCAGGGTCAGCGTTCGCCGTGAAGGACGAACACCAAGCATATGGTGCACGAAGAGAGCAACAAATTCGGCCCATGTCCAGACGACAATTCCCACGGGGGGAAGCGGCGGCGTCGGGCGCTCGCCGTAAAATTCAAACCAAGCCCCTGCGTTGGCGCCCTGGCATCCGAGCAACCATTCGAGCGCCCGCCAGACCTTCTCATCGTTTCCGGCCTCGTAATAGGCCCTCGCGATAAAAAGGGTCGCAAACGGCCAGGGTCCCGGGGAATCAGGCTCCGATGTTACGTGATAGCGGCCGTATCCGCCGTATTTCCAGCGCTGGTTCCAGAGTTCCTCAACCGATTGCAGGGTTTTCGATGCCAGATCGCTGCGCGGATCGACAACACCATAGGCAATGGGGAGAACCACCGAGCTGTCGGGATCACAATACGAAACTGATTCGACGTTCAGCGGCATGCCCTCCGGCATGGATTTTCGATTCACAGGCTCCATGGTCCGCTGGACCTCTCCGTTTGCCAGACGACGCTTGATCAATCTCCCCTTGTCGACCAGAGAATACTTTCCGTGGCCGATATACGCCTTCCGCATTTTCTCCGAAGCCGCACGCCATTCCCGGGACTTACCGGAATCGTTCATGTGCAGGGCCATCTCCGCCGCCAGGTTAAGTCCCAGGATATTCCAGAACTGATAGGAGTTTTCATATCCCTCCCGTATTCCGAATCCCGGGTCACGTTCCCAGTATTCACGCGAATTCTTCAGAAGGCCGATCGCGGGGTCCCGGAATTCGGGCCTGAGGACGTAGTCGGCAACATTTTTTATCTTCGGCCACTGCGTATGCAGAATCGTGTCATCGCCGGACCACACCCAATGCATGTAAAGGGCATACAGCAATTCGCCGTTCTGGTCAAGTTCCATTGTCTCCGGCGGCCGATGACGGCTTGCATCGACGGTCTTCCCGGTTTCATCAACGGATTGTGAGAGTATCCTGGAGAGCAAGGATCCCGACACATCGGTCAAACCCACCATCGCAGAACCGGCGGCAACCATGCTTTGATCGCGCACCCATTCGAGATTATACTGCCAGATGCTGCCGTCCATTTTGCCCGAGCGGGAAACAGCGCTTCGGAGGCCGCTGGCTGAAACCCGGTACAAATGATCCAACCCTGCATGTCCGAAATTCACCGAGGTGACACCTTTCCAGTACTGGGCAGCCTCGCGTTTCAGAGAGTCCAATCCCCTGGATTCGAGAATATGCCGTTCTGTGTCAAGAGTGAGAACAAACGTGGCAGACTGTTCACCGCCGGGAGGAATCGATCCCAACACCGCCGTCATGTGCCGGTCGCCGACATTGATGGGCTTCAGGCAAAAAAGGCGCAAGGTCTTGTAGCCTCTTGCCGTCAGGGTCCCATGGACCCTGTCAACATCGTACTCGTCAAAGTACATGAGATTCGGATACAGCAGCACGGTCAACCGAACATCAGAGGCCCCTGTCGCCGGCGCCTTGACGCTGACGGTCCTGACGACTGCGGCGTGACTGGGGGGAACAAAGTACTCCTCGCGAACGATGCAACCACCCGCGTTCCATTCAGCGACAACGGTCGGCACCCCATCGGGATATTCCCATCGTACCGTTGAAGAGGTTGGGTCCGGGACATACGAAGCCGCCCCATGAGCCACGGTGCATCGGGAATTTTGAAGTCCGCGTTCGGGGTGGTACAAATACGTGCTGATCTTTCGTCCGAAATGCTCCGGGGACATCACCATAAGTCCGCAATGCGTACCCGCGGCGGCATCTTTCGCCGTCTGCAGTGCGGCAAAGATCAATCCATTCCCGAGGAGAAAGTATTCGGTACCTGAGTTATTCGACTGATAATCCTGATGGAGAAGTTGGTCGTCGGGTCCGGCATCGGCATGAAGCCTGGCGGAGGGAAGCGATGACAGGACAGCTCCCGTTCCGAGGGTTTTGAGGAAATGCCTGCGTTCCAGTTTCATGGGAGGATCTTTCGGTTTATGGCTCGCGAAGATAGGATCGGAGAATATCCACGTTCTTTTTGGAATTCTCGATGAGGGGGAGGCAGTGGGTTTCAATCGTGACGTGGTTTACGATCTGATCGCGGACGATCGCCGCGATCTGGCCTTTCCAATCGATGGCGCCCTCTCCGACTGGAACACACTGAATGAGGGATCCCTTTCGCGTGTCTTTAACGTGGACATTGAAGATGACTCCCTTGACCGCCTCATATCCTTCGGGGTAGGGTAGTTCTGCGGTTCCATAGCCGTTGCAGGGATCCCAATTCGCACCCAGGTTCGGCATGCCGACCCTGCGTATAAGCGCTGCTGTATTGGAGCCGGAGTCGGCCCAGAATCCCGGCTCGTTTTCGATCGCAATCTTCACTCCGCCTTTTTGGGCAAGCTCGGATGCCTGACGCATATACTCGAGCCAGTCGTTCACGCGGCCTTCCGGTTCTCCGGCTTCACGCCGAAATCCGAAGACAATGATCAGCTTGGTGCCGAGTTGCCCCGCCATATCGATCGTACGCGGAAGGGTGTCTTTGAGTTCGGCAAGGATCTCGTTCTTCTTTGAAAGATGATGTTTAAAAATGCCGGGTGAGAGGGCAGAAATGGTCACTCCGCGGTTCGCGGCAAGGCCAAGGACTTCCCGGAATTCCTCTGGGTCCACCGCTGGCACTCTCCCTGATCGAAGCACTCTTAGTTCATAAATCGATAGGCCCCATTCCGTTCCATAACGGAGGGCCTCTTTGAAGTCGGGTGATATTTCATCGCTGACGATACCAAGGGCCAGGTTCACGATTCGCGCTTCTTTCTGGGCTTTTTATGCCCAAGCAGGCGTGAAATGAGTTCCCCGTTCTCCGCCAGGATCCCAATAAGGCGGTTGGCATTCCGCTTATCCTTCTTATAGCGTTCTGAAGGAATGGCAGTCATCAGTGAGGCGACGACGCTGTTGTTGTGGTCAAAGATGGGAACCGCAATGGCGCAAAGGTCCTCTTTGTATTCTCCGTCCACAATGGAGAATCCATCTTTGCGGATCTGCGCGAACCTGCGTTTAAGCCTCGCGGCACTTGTAATAGTCGAATCCGTGAATTTGCGAAGCCCCTTGCGCTGAATAATGCCGTCCATCTCCCCGTCATCCAAACCTGCGGCAAGGACCAATCCCGTTGCGGTGCAATGAATCGGGGACCGATGTCCGAGACGGGTCACCATTTTCCAGACTTCCGGAGTGTCGACATGATCGATGATGATGACGTCGTCCTGATCCAGAATCGCAAGATAGAAGCTTTCGCGGGTCTGGTGTGCGAGTTTTTGGAGATGCGGGTGGGCAATGCTTTTGAGGTCAATACGGGAGAGCGCCGCGTGCCCCCACTCGAGGAGCTTCATCCCGAGGGAAAAGAGCTTCCTCTCGCGGTCTTCCACCACCACCGCGTGTTCCTGGAGGGTGTGCAGAATGCGAAACAGCGTGCTTTTAGGAACACGCAGTTCTTCTGCGAGCTGGGCGAGGGACCGGCCCTGCGGCGAAAGCGAAAGGATCTCCAGCAACCGGACAGTGCGATCGATCGCGGGGACGGTGTAATCGACTGGCATGTCGTTTTGCTAATAGAATGGTGTTTAATTTAGTATAAAGCTAATCCGCTCCTTTGTCAAGCGCTTTCCATGAAGATCAAACGATCCCGGAACCAGACCCCGAACCCGACGGCCTCTCAGCAGACTTTTGTTCCCGATACCCGCTCGCACGGTAAACATCTATCGGATCGGCGGCTCCCCCGCCGGAAACTCTCGCCTTCCGCAGAATTGGCGAAACATCCGTTCGGAATGATTCCTTTAATGTCCGATGGGCCATGAGCGGATCATTCTGTTGCTGGCAAGCCCTCAATTTCTTCCGATCGACAAGCAGCGCCTGCACATAGGCCCGCTGGATCTCTTCCGCAGAACAGATAAGTGATTCGATGGGATCGGTGATGTTGTGGCTCTGATCGATCATGTACGCCGGCCGGAATTCTCCTGCCGGTCCACCCGTCGAAGCACTGACCAACTCGTGGAATATCAGAAAAAGCTGAAACGGCTTGATGCTTCCCGCATCCAGATCGTCATCTCCATACTTGCTGTCATTGAAATGAAATCCGCCGAGCTTCTTGACCTGAATGAGTCGAGAAACAATCATTTCAATGTTCGTGTTTGGCAGGTGATGTCCGAGATCAACGAGACCAAGCGCTTGCGGACCCAGTTGCATTGTCGCGTGATAGACCGTTCCCCAATCATTGACGACTGTTGAGTAGAAGGCAGGCTCATACGGTTTGTATTCGAGAAACAGCTTCCAGGAAGCAGGAAGGGTTGAATAGATCTCATGCGTGCTTTCGAGGTAACGTTCAAAACTTGCCCGAAAATCAGATTGCCCCGGAAGGTTGGCTCCATCGCCAATCCACACCGTGAGCGCCTCGGACCCCAGTTGTTTCCCAATTTCAATACACTCTTTGTTATGGGCGATGGCGTGCCGCCGCACCGCGGGATCCGTGTGGGTCAGGCTTCCATACTTGTAACTCACCTTTTGGCCCGGCTGATCCTGAAACGTGTTGGAATTCATGGCATCAAATCCCAATCCCAACGAAGCAGCATACTCTTTCAGTTCGTGGGTATCGGACGGCTTGTCCCAGGGAATATGGAGAGACACGCGGGGAGTCACCCGAGTCAACTGCTGAATCGTCGCACAGTCCGCGAACTTTTCAAAAATGTTCCGCGGTTCGCCACCCCCCGCGAATCTTGCAAACCTGGTACCTCCGGTCCCCACGCCCCATGAGGGCAACGCAACCTCAAAGGACACGGCCAGGCGAGTCACAGCGTCGATGTCAATCGATCTGCGCTCCAATTGACTCCGAAGGGCTTCATAGTCTTTTGCAAGAGAAGCAGCGCTTTCCTTGTTTTTTTCCTCCACGAGGGAAGATGGAATTTTGAATCCGAAATCGTTCATGATCAGGTCTTTTGAAGTAATTCCAGTGCAAGAAGGGCCGCGCGCCGCTGAAGCTCTTGTATGCTGGCACTGCTGTACCAGGCGATGTGACTTGTCGCAATGGCATTCGGCAGAGTCAGGAACTTATGGCCGGCCGAAAGCGGCTCCTGCTCAAAAACATCAAGCGCCGCGCCGGCAATAACTCCGCTTTGTAATGCCTCGACAACCGCATCCAGATCCACCAATCCTCCCCGACTCGTATTGACGAGAATTGCCGTTGATTTCATCTGCCGGAGGGTCGATGCGTTGATCAGATGCCGGGTTTTTTCGTTAAGCGGGCAATGCAGGCTGATCACATCGGATTCCCTTATGATCCGGTCGAACGCCGCGGGAGCTGCTCCCGATTGCCGAAGGTCGGATTCCGGCACAACCGGATCCGACACCAACACCGTCATTCCGAAAGCCCTTGCCCGCCCAGCCACCAACCTGCCGATCCGTCCAAATCCGACCAGCCCGAGCACACTTTGCCGCAAAGGGAGCAAGGCAAGCGGGGGAGTTATCTTCCACGTCCCTTCCTTGAGACGCTGAAACACACTCACCACCTGACGTTGAGCGGCGAGCACAAGCGCCATCGTGTGGTCGGCCACCTCATCGACACAATAGTCCGGAACATTCCGGACGGGAATGCCCTTCTTCCGGGCTTCTTCAAGATCGATGTTATCCAATCCGATGCCGTACCGTACGATACCCTTGCAGCGGCTCATGGCAGCCATGGCAGTTGCCCTTACAGGGGCCCACTGCGCCATCACGACATCGGCCTCCGCGACAACCCGAGCGACATCTTCCTCGGATTTGCATTGGTACTCAAGAAGCTCAACACCCTTTCCCTCGAAGACACTTCGTTCAGGATCAAGCGTGGGAAATCCCCAATCTGTGATGACGATCTTTGCGCTCATTTGAGATAGTCATGGACAACAGTCCCCTCGACGAGGGTAAAATCAGCTTTCCAATAAAGCCCCAGCCCATGTTCAATCACGGGAAGTTTGAAAACCGGTGCCTGTGCATTCGGCCGCAACTCCACCGTGCAAGGCCCGATCCAGCTTTCATGGACACGCACATCCGTTAGACTCCGGCTCGTTATTTGTCTGATGGCAGTGGTTCCGTCAATGTGTGAAACAACCTTGTAGTTCAGATTTATTCCAAAATCGAACGTCTCATTCTTGAATTCTTCGATTGTCCCCCGTTGCTGTTTGTAGGCCATGGTCCCTGTGACGATGTCAATCCCATTTCTCTTAACAGTTCCGACCAGCAGATCGCCGCGGGTCTCAACGCCGGCGTCCGCATACTTCTTTGGCTGACCATGCACTTCTCTTCCATGTGCGAGCCCGACATCACTGTTCAAGAACAGATACGGAGAGTATCCCCCGCGGGCCTTTTTGGAAATTTCCGCACCGATCATCACATTGCATTCGCCGTACTTCCCAAGCCATTCCACGTCGTTCATGTTATAGATGTGAATCACAACCTGATCTCCCGTCGCCTGTAGCGGAGGAGGGAGCAACGCGCTGATTGCTTCCCGGCTTGTTCTGTAGGACAGGGTCAGAACTTCTATATTCCGAAAGGTGAAAGGAAACTCGGGGACGAGGGGAGCGTCCCAGGGCGTGGACAATGTATCTTTGGGGTTGCGGGATTTCATGAACGGTTCTCCGGATTCAATCTCGGTGCTCCGGCCGGGGCTTGTTTGCCCACACGTTCGTAATACTCAGCCGGGATCTTCTTGGGATCCTTGTAGATGTACCAGACACAGGCATCTTCTGCTTTTTCAGGGTACTCGGTGATTCGCATGGGATGGCCGTAATTCTCGATCGCAAGGATCTCGTTCACCATGGAACAGTGCGCGCAATAGTGACAGACTTTTTCCTTCCCCCAGGAAAGAGGCCCGGCTTTCTTCGTATAGCCAAAGAGTTCGGGGCGGGGTTCCTTGCCGCTCTCCACGCGCTGGCGTGCGACTCCTCCGCTTCCGCACGGATCGAGCCGGAGGACATAACGGTCCTTCTCTTCCGTGATCCCGATATCTCCCTGACGATCTTTTCCCATCAAGTGCCCGCGCAGGCCTTCCACGGTGAGCTGAAGTTGCGTTTTGACATCACTCGCCATCACTTTGTCATATCGGGCTTTGTAATAGCTGCCGAGAACCGACCGCATGGCTTTCTCAAGCTCCGCTTCACCGAAGTGCTCGGCGATATAGGTGAAGAAAGACCAGGACCAGTTCACATACATATCATGAACGACCTGCCATTCGAGCCGTGCATATTCGGCGATCTTCTTCGCTTCCGCGATATCCCCGCGATCCATGGCATCATACGCTTGTTTGAGCGTCGATATCCCAACTTCCTGCGGCTCATCGTGTCGCAGGTCTCGGCTAATGAGAGGAGAGTGTTTGATATTCATGGGTTGGTTTCAGGTTTCAGGTTTCAGGTTTCCCGCCCGAACGACCGCATGAGATTCAATCTCGTTCGGTCGCCCGCCCGAACGACTGTGAAGAGCTATCATCGTTCAGTCGGGCGGGGGCGGGCAGGTTTCAGGTTCTTGATCTTCTCTCCCACGAATTGGCACTAGCTATTGAGCATAAATCCGCCGCACACATTGATCTCCTGCCCATTAATAAACGATCCTTTCTCGGAAGCCAGGAAAACAATGAGATTTGCCACGTCCGCCGTCGTTCCTATCTTCCCCAGGGGCGTTTGTTGTTTCCATTGTTCCCAGAACTCCTTCGGCTCTTTGCCGGTAATGGACTTCAGTCCCTTGAAATTCACTTCCCACATGGACGTGTCGATGGGGCCGGGGCAGACGGTGTTTACTGCCACATTCCGTGATCCGTATGCAAGGGTAAGAGACTCGGTGATGCTCTTGACCGCCGATTTGGAAGCGGCATAGTGGGCAGACAACGCGCGCCCCTTCCTCCCGGCATTGGAGCCCATGTTGATGATGCGGCCTCCGCGGGGACTCTTCATCGACTCTGCAGCATCCACCGCAATGAAATACAGCGCCCTGACATTTACGTCCATGATATCGTTGTATTCTTCTTCCGATACCTCTGCCATTTTCGTGAAGTAACAGACGCCGGCTGCATTCACGACAATATCGATGTACCCGGCCTGTTTGAGTGCCTCAGGAACAACGGATCGAACTTCAGTCATATGTTGCAGGTTCTTCAACAATCCGATATGACTGGCTGCCACCGGTTTCAAAGAACTGATCGCTTCTTTAAGTTTCCCTTCATTTCGATCGACCCCGACGATACGGCAGCCCAACCCCGAAAGCTGGCGCGCTGTTTCAAGTCCGATTCCGCCGCCGATGCCGGTGACAAGAGCTGTTTTCTTTTCGAATTCAGTACTCACGCAATGACTCCTTTTAAATGACGCTCCATGACAAGCGGATCATACAACGGAATGACGATATCCGTTTCTCTCTTCAATTTCGCAAACAAGCGATAATGTTCTTCCAACGATTCTGAGAGCCCCAGCGGGATCTTTTCTTCATAATTTCGGTACTTAAAAACCGCGTCCGTAAAGCCGACGCGCCCCTTTGCGCTCTGGACAACGAACGTCATGCTCGACCGGTGATGAGCGCCGCAAAACCATGACCGGATCCCCGGCAGGAACTCGACTTCCTCATCCGGCAGGAGGTTCAATCGGTCCGCGCCTTTTGATTGCAGCCATTGCAGAACGTGATCCGGAAAGACAATGTGCTTCGGCAACTGGGGGATTTCGAGATCCGGAGTGTTGAAATCAGCCCACCCGCGCCGCGAAACCCAGATGCGTGATTTTGGAAACTGGTCAAGTCCACCCGTCGCGTACGATGTCAACGGAGTGACCAGGACATCAGTGATATCCTCCGGTGAAAGGTCCGCATTCTTCAGTGCATTGACGATCCACTGTTCTTCGGACACGACGGGAACATGACCTTCTTCTCCCGTCGCCGACTTTGCCCACGTCGTCCAATGTTGGTGAAGGGCTGAATAATCCTGCGGAAATCCTGTATTGATCAACACCTTCCGATCGGCATTCTCGATCAGGATCGCCCAAAATGTCAGCGGTTCCCATCCGTACAATTTCGTCATCCAGTAGAGTTCAGCACAGGGGACCTTCGTCTCGCCCATGCTCAAAGCACGTATGGAATATGGTTTCATAATTGAGCGTTCCAGCCTCCGTCCACGTGCACCGTGGACCCGTTGACATAGTCTGCTTCTTTGCTGGCTAAAAACAAGACTGCAGATTTCATATCGCCCGGCTTGCCCAGCCGGCCGACGGAAACATGCGAAGGCAGCCAGGATTTGACCGACGCCTCATCACGGGATTGTACGTCGTTGATGTCCGTATGCATCCATCCGGGAGCGATGCAATTGACCGTAATTCCGTATGCACCCAATTCAATCGCCATCCCCATGGCAAGGATGTGCAATCCGCCCTTCGTCGCGCAATAATGCGTTTGTGTCGCATTGGACCGAAAAGCGCCGATGCTCGTCGTAAAGAGAATCCGGCCACCGTTCCCCGCCTTGACCATAAGCTTCGCCGCCGATTGCGTGACGTAGAAACCGCCGTTGAAATTCGTATCGATGTGCGCCCGCCAGTTCTCATCGTCGATTTCCAGAAATGGAGTGAACCGGCAGATCCCTGCATTACTGTGGACAATGGCGAGGCCGCTCAGGAGGTCAGCCGCTTTGGAGACCATGGCGCGGGCGGCGGCGGCATTTCCCGCATCGGCATCGATCTCGAACACTTTGCGGCCTGTGCTTGCTTTCAACCGATCGCACTCCTTGCGCGCTTTGGCAGAGTCGCCGTGGTGGTTGATCACCACATCACAGCCGGCCTCCGCCAACGCCTCGGCGCTCGCAAGTCCCAGACCCCTTGACCCGCCCGTGACGAGGGCAGTGGTACCAAACGGGTGGAGCATCGTCCTCTCCTTCAGGAATTACGGTGAAACTTCATTCGGAATATTGCGCTGCACTTCGAATTTCTGATTTCTTCCCAAAGTACCACATCAAACTTCCAAACACGACCATGATCGCTATCATAACTCCCAGGATCATCCTCTCGTCCGTTTCGATATCGGTGAAGAGTATCAGGCCCATGAGGAGGCCCATGACGATGGTGGTTGCTCCCACGAGGGGAAACGTCGAGATTTGCTTCTTCCCGGCGCCGAATACTTCTTTAGCGACATCCACAGGCGTATCGAGCTTCCGGAAGAACTCCTCAACGGCCTTTCGTTGCTCATCTGTTTCCAAAGAGAAGAGCCGGGAGAAACCGAACAGACTCAGTCCAAGCGCAAGGGCACTGATGAGGGCCAGCGGTACCGTGAAGGCCGTTGGTTCGATAATAATGGTATTCAGGAACAGTGCGGCTGCTGCGGCAGTGACGCCAAGGCTGATCACCCCAAGCCTCGCCCTGTTTGCGATGTAGAGTCTCCCCAGGGCAGGAGCGGCGACGAAGATCCCAAACGTCATGACAAAGGCGAGATATACTTGCGGGCCGATATCCCATCCCAGGATGTATCGCGCCGTGATCCCGATAATGAGACCCCAGGTAATTGCTGCCACTGCGCCCCACTTCGGAACCCGCCGGAAGATCAATCCGAACGCTGTTGGTACGACAACAGGAATATTCAGAAGGGTGAAGAACGCCTGCATGAGATTGAACAGTCCGAATTGGCTCGTCACGAACACAACAGCGAGCCCCGTCACGATCAGTCCAATACAGATCGAGAATATCCGGCCGACTTTCAACATAGCCTGGTCCGTCATGTCGGGTTTAAACAAACTCTGGTAAATATCTCTTGTCATGATCGACGATACCATGTTGTACACCGAGCTTAACGCGCTCATCGTTGCCGCCAGCATCGCCGCGAGGAAGACGCCGATCAGCCCATTCGGAAGAAGTTTGAGACACAAAGCCACAAACACCAGGTCTTGCGGGTTATTGCCGATGTAGGGTTGAAAGAATTCGACCTGCGTCAGGTCCGGCCAGAGGACGCTTGCCACGAGGGGCGGAATCCCAAAGACAAAAGGCACCGTGAGGAACAATGCACCGGCAAACTTGCCCACGCGTTTGGCGTCAAATTCGTCTTTCACGCTGTAGAACCGTTGTGCGCCGCCTGCGGCAGTGCCAAGGGACATGATGATGAAGATGGAGACCAGCCAGTGCTCAGTGTAATGCACCCCGTTATAGTTGTGTTCGAGCGTCAACGCCGGGAGCGCATCGATGAGATTGCCGAAACCGCCGACAAGGTTCAGAGAAAGTGGCATGACGATGAACGTGATGCTCAGCAGGATGACCCCCTGCACGACGTCTGTGATGGATACCGCCCACAGGCCTCCGAGAAATGTGTAGAGGAGAATAACGATTCCGGTCACCAGGGTCACCATGACAATATCGAGGCCCATCACCGGAGCGATGAGTTTGCACGTCGCAGCGAGCTGAACGCCGGCAGAAAGAGTGAAGTTCGTTGCGATCACCCAGCTCAGGAATTGCTGAGTCGTCACATTGAAGCGGGTGTGGGTGTATTCCACCGGAGAAATGGACCGGGTGCGGCGCCACTTTGCCGCCGTGATCTGTGATCCGACATAATAAGAAACAGACCAGGTGGCAAAATAGAGGATGGCGAACCAGCCTGTCGCATAGGCGAAACCGGCTGCGCCGGTGAATGTCCATGCGCTGAAATTTGCCATATACAGGGTCATGCCGGAAACCCACCACGGGATCATGTTCCCCCCTGCGAAATAATCCCTTCCGCCCTTGTTCACCTTCATGAAGTAGAATCCGATCCCAAGCATAAAAACGAAATATGCCGCAATGACAAGGTAATCGTAGATGTTGACGGCTTTCATGGAAGAGCCCAGGGTAGTTGAGGGTTAATGTGGGATGTTCAATGTTATTCTATTGAATACCGACTCGCATCGCGAATTTCTGATTTCTTTCCAAAATACCACATCGCTCCCCCAAAACAAATCAACAGAAAGATGATCGTGCCGAGAATAAGTTCTTCCCCTTTCGTCAGTTCCGTCAGGAAGATCAACGTCATGAGGAGTCCCATACCGATCACCGTTGCACCGACAAGCGGAAAGGTCGAGACCTGTTTCTTCCCCTGTCCGAACACCTCCTTCGCAACATCGATCGGCGTGTCGAGTTTCTTGTAAAATTCATCCAGCACCTGCTTTTCCTCCGGCGTCTGGGATGCAAAAAGTCGCGCAAAAGCAAAGAGACTCAAACCCAGGCCCGCCCCCGCCCCATAACCGAAGACGAGTTGAATCGTTGTGAGTTCTGCCACTGCCGTACCGGTAAACAGCCAACTGAGCAGGGCTGCCAAACCAACGCTCAAAACCCCGAGCACAGGTTTGTTGTTCTCGTAGAGCCGGCCTGTCCAGTGCGATGTCACGAAGACCCCGAACGTCATGACAAAAGCCAGATAGACCTGCGGCCCGATGTCCCACCCGAGAATGTACCGGGTTACTCCTCCGGTTACCAATCCCCAGGTAATTGCCGCTGCACCGGACCACCGGGGAACATGACGGAATATCAGTCCGAAGGCCGTTGGAACGGTGACGGGTGTGTTGAACAGAACAAAGAAGGCCACGAGCAGATTAAAGATGCCGAACTCACTGTTCACAAAAAACACGGCAAGGCCGGTGACAATGAGTCCACACACGATGGATAAGACACGGCCAATCTTCAGGAGTTCCTGATCAGTCGTGTTGGGCCGGAACACACCCTGATAGACATCCCGGGAAAGAATGGACGAGACCAGGTTGTAGACGGAACTCAGTGTGCTCATTGTCGCCGCAAGCATCGCTGCCAGAAAGACCCCGATGAGTCCATTGGGAAGAATGCGCATGCACATCCCAAGATACACCAAGTCCTGGGGATTGCTGTCAGCGTACGGCTTGAAAAACTCCACTTGCGAAAGGTCCGGCCATATCACTTTGGCAACAAGCGGTGGAATTCCAAACACGATCGGCCCTGTTAACGCCATGGCTCCGGCCAACCAGCCTACCTTTCTGGCGTCTTTCTCATCCTTCACGGAATAGAACCGCTGAGCTCCGCCTGCCGCGAAACCGACTGACGAGATAACAAAAATCGAAATCAACCAATGCTCATCGTAGTGGACGCCGTTGTAATCGTGCTCAAAAGCAATCGCCGGGAGACTTTCGATCAATACATCAAATCCGCCCACCAAATAAAGGCTTGCAGGAACAACGATTGCGACGGTCGCAAGCAGAATAACACCCTGGAGCGTGTCTGTCACGACTACGCCCCATAATCCGCCCAGGAATGAATACGTGAGAATGACAATGCCCGTGATCAGCACCACCGCCGTAATGTCAAATCCAAACACTGGTGCCAGGAGTTTCGACGTGGAGGCAAGTTGGACACCTGCCGAGAGTGTAAAATTGACTGCGATGACCCAGCCAATCAGTTGCCGTGTAACCCCGTTGTAGCGCGTGTAGGTATATTCGATCGGTGAAATCGATCGTGACCTGCGCCAAAGCGCAGCGGTCATTGCACTCCCAACCCAGTACGCAAAGCCGCCAATCCCGAAATAGATCAGCGCGAACCATCCGACCGAATACGCAAACCCGGCACCTCCGGTGAAGATCCACACGCTGAAGTTCGTCATGTACAGGGACATGCCGGAAACCCACCAGGGAAGCATATTCCCGCCGGCAAAAAAATCCTTGCCGCCTTTGCTCACCCTGGAGTAATACACTCCGACCGCAAGCATAAACGCCATGTAAACACCCACGACAATCAGGTCGTAGATGTTGATTGTGCTCATCCGCATGGTATCAGGGCCTCGTTATGAGTGATCGGGGCATGTTAGATGCATTACAGTGAAATCCTCGCCTCTTCAAAGTCGATCTTCTGATTGATGACGCTTCTCAGGAGCCTGCTCACCTTGGTTTCGTCCGGGTCTCTAAATATCGATTGCATTTCTTCGGGGGGAGGAAGCCGCTTGACAATTTCACGCCGGTACCGTGTTGCGTTGATGCACTCGACCAAATGCTCTGAAAATCGACGGATGGTGTCCTTTTTGGTTTCCCCCGGAACCCGTTGCGGCCAGATATCGAAATTCCAGAGACCGTCGAATCCTTTCCAGTAAAGCCAGTATTCGGCTTCCAGTACTTCCTGGAAATTGTCGTTCCCCGGAATGTGGTCGTTATCCCAATGCTTCCGGTTATCATTCAAATCGATCTGACGCAAGATTCCAAAATCCAATGCAAGGCAAATGCTTTCTGCGAGTTTTCCGCCTGCGATATGTGCATGGCCATACTCAATATTCTGAACAATGCGTCCGCGTGTGCGTGCGAGAATTCCGTGGAGACGTTCAAAGAACGCGTCCGCACGAAGGCCTGGCTCGTCCTTTAAAAGACGGTTCCGAAGCCGTTTTCTGATGCGGTCTTCCGTTGTCCTTGCGATGAAAAGGCCATGGACGGTTTCGCGTACGAACATGTCCTCCGCCGGATCGCCGGATTTTGGTTCGAGGCAAATCTGACAATCGGGTACAGCTTCGAGGACCTCGATATATCCGTCCACGAGAAGATTCCACGCCTGCGAATAATCACAAAGAAAAAGCCCATTGGAGCCGTCGTTTCCCTGCCAGAGAACGGAGTGCCGGCAGCCGAGGGGTTTCTTGAGTTTCTCCATCACAGGTCGAAGGGCGTTGTTCAGTTCCATTGCCCGTTTGACGTTGTCGATGGCCGCCTTCCGTATGGCAGGATTCAGATTCGTGAACCCCCCGTTCTTGTATTCGGCACCGAAGGTTTTCGCGACAACGCTGCCGATACCGACATTATGGTCCGTCGCAAGCTTTGCCAGACGTTCCGCGTCATCCGGGAACTCACTTGGAAAATGTCCGCACACGTAGGACATCGCGCGAATCTTCGAAGTCAGTTCAAACACTTCTTCCAGATTCAGCGGAAAGCGGTTATATCCTTTCCCAAATCGATCATCCATTCCGCCCATAAACGCCCACGCGCCGAATGCAAATTGGGGTTCTGGTCCAGGCTGGAACTTCATCATAAAGTGCCTCGAGTAAGGAGTATGCAGAAATCAGTATGGAGAAAGAGCTCTCTTTTCATCTTCCCTCTTCCATCCTCCATCTTATGCCTTTAGACTTTTCAGCCCTTCCACCATCCGATCGATCTCTTCATGATTATTATAGATGTGACACGATATCCGCAGTCCGTTGACGCCGCCTTCCGCCACACCGCGCGTCCTGAGCTTGTACGTGTTCAAATGGGCTTGCATTTCCAGATAGGGAATCGTGACGTGTTGAAATGTGATCATTGCACTTCTTTCTGAATCCATTGCCGGAGAAAGCACGCGGATATCCGAGAGCCCCGACAGCTGTTCGTACAAGTACCCGGAAAGCTGCTTGTCGCGCTTCCATACGTTTTCCATTCCGATACGATTGAGGAAGTTCAGCGCGGCCCCGAATCCAACGCGCAGAGGGACGCTGACGGTACCATACTCATACCGTTGGGCTGACGGGTGGAACTTCAACTCGCCCTTCTGGAAATCAAATCCGTTGTCGGAATAGGCACCCACGAATTTTGCCGCCAGAACATCCTGAATTTCTTTGCGGACATAAAGAAATCCCGTTTCCTTGGGTCCCAGGAGCCACTTATGGCCGCATGCGGCATAGGCATCACATCCCATTGCGTGAAGACTGAACGGAAACATCCCTGCAGATTGGGCTCCATCAACAAACAACCAGGCCTTTCGACGCTTTGCAAGATCCGCGATTTGTCGGATCGGGAGGATTTGCCCCGTGGTGGTAGTGACGTGCGGAATGCTGATGAGCTTTGTCCGCCGGGTGATGAGTTTTTCAATCCGGTCGATGTTTTCCTGAGCAGAGTGGGTCGATGGCGTGAAAAACCGCACAACGATCCCTTCGCGTTGCTGAAGGGCAATCCAGGGCACGGCGTTGGCGACATGCTCGTGGGTCGATGTAATGATCTCATCCCCCTTCTTGAGGGGAAGTCCATTGCAGACCACATTAATCCCCTCCGTCGCATTGCGCATGAACGCCAGCTCATCAGGGCCACATCCAAAAAAGTCCGCTCCGGTGGCCTTGAGGTCCTTCCACAGCTGTTCTGTATGCCCGGTCTCAGAGATCTTTTCCAACTCATCCATTTTTGCCTTGACCGCATCGATCACCGCGTAAGGAGATGCACCTAATCCCCCCGTATTGAAATACGCCCGCTCTTGTGTAAGCGGGAATTGGTCGCGGACGAATTTCCAGAAGGATTCATCATTTGTATTGATGTCCGGCCATGTGATGGCAGATTTTGCCTCTAAAGAACGCGGGCCGGAGACAAACCCGGCTGCTGCGACGCCTGCAAGAGCGGATTTGATAAATTGTTTTCGTTTCATGGGGCCTGAGGTTCGTTTAGTGAGAAATATGTTCGATGCTACGAGTAGTTGACAACAATCTTGCACTTCTTTTTTACCCGGATCGATGCATCAACATACGGGCTGGATTCAATCCTTCGAACCGCCGATTTCACTTTTTTCCCATTGATCGAAACAACGGCGGATCTCGCAGTCCCGGGAAGCAGGAGATGCAGATCAACATCTGAATTTCCCCTGACGTCCAATTCGATCGTTCTCGCTGAATCGTCATGGATGAAGGCATATTCAAATCCCGCTCCGGACGGGCCGTACACAACGGAAGCCTGGGCCTCGTTGCGTCCAGCGGCAAGCCATCGCGGAGATAAGCGCACACGCTCGTAGAGTTTGCCCATATCGACGATCCCGGCGAGTCCCTCGATCAGCGCATACACCATGGCCGACGAGCCCCATGCATCCGTTGGTGATGCATCGGGACTGGTGCTTGTTTCAACGCTGGCGGGCTTGCCATCGGGAAAATACCAAAGGTAGGTTTCGTTGTTCCGGCTGAGATCGGCATACTTGCGAAGCTGACGGACTCCGTATTCTTCGAATCCGTGCTCGAATGCCGCACGAGCCAGCTCGCCACCAACAAGCGGCATGATCCCTCCGTTACAATACGCCCCTTTGACGATCTTTTCGTCTCCGTAGATCCCATCTGGAAACGGAGGATCGATGCTGAACCATTCCGCAAAAGCCTTCGTGGTCTCTCCGCGCCGCTGGTATTCACGCAAGATGGCCACGGCAATCTCGTGCGTTGCCATTCCACGATTGATGTCCATGGGGTTACTCAGACTCAACTGTTCGCTTTCATCGACACCGTCGATCTTCACCGGAACCAGATGCACCTGATGAGTATAGAAGCGTCCGTTGAAGCATAATTTGTTCGCGCGATTGCGAAACGCAGCGGCATATTTTTCCCAATAACGTGCCCGGGCATGATTCCCCAGATGGCGATAGAATGCCGCCATATGCAAGAAGGCCTCATAGTAACCGGAATTATCCCCGTGCATGATCCCCCAAAAGGTGTGCTCGTTGATTTGAAAGTTGAGCCACGGATGCCTACCCGCGGTGTAATCGAAATCCCAGGTATCGATGGAAAATCCGCGCTTAACCAATTTGTTTTTCTTATCCCAACGCCAGTCATCGGTTAGAATGTATTCGAGCGCTTTTTCCATCCGCGGAAGAAGCTTCCGCATCCAGGCATCGTCTCCTGTTGCCTGCCATGCCATAAAGATGGCCTTGATGAACCGGAATTCGACGTCGGCTTCAACGGGTACGCGAACGTACTTGGCCCAATTCTCCCTTTCGCAGGGAACCTTTTCCGGCGTCATTGTGAAGTAATCAAAAATCCAACCCTTTTCGGTCTGAGTTTCCGCAAAATGATCCACAATACTCTTCATGTCATGCTCCCAATAGCGGAAGGCGCGCATCATATCCGAGTAATCGCGCAACCACAGGCTGGGAGCATCAGGGGTTCGGTATCCCCGAACCTTGGTGCCAAACATGTTGTACTCAGAGATATCATTCAGTAAAAAGTTCTTAATCCGCGGATAGAGTGCATCAAGTTTCTCATCGCCACAACGAATAAATGTTTCTTTCATATGTTCAGTTTCTCGTTCTAAGTTTCATAGTGCGCTTCTCCTCCGGGACTCCTTTTTCTCCCTCTGCAGCTCTGCGATAAAATACCACTCATTGATTATTCCTCGTCTTTCAACGCAGAGGCGTCCCGCCATCCCGCCAAGAAGCGGCGGGACACAAAAAGCGTGAAGGCGAGCGGGATAAACAGAGAATCGCAGAGGACGCAGAGTGTTCAAACAGCCGGTACGACATTCTGCACATCCGCTCTGAAGACCCATGTTCCCTCCGACACAAAATGCGTCGCGAAGGCCCGTCGAACCCTGTTGGCCGACCTGTTTCCGTACGAGCCGTGAATGGTGTGACTCGAAAAGAATACACCGGCACCTTTGGGAACCTCCAGATTTGCGACTGTGCTCCGGTCAAGGCCATCGATTTCAAACGAATAAAACTTTTGTTTCCATTCCTTTCCGGCACGATCCCTCATCAGATGTTCCGTTTCCCACACCTGATGATCCTTCGAATCGGTTGCTTTATGGGTTGGATAGAGTCCACGAGTATGACTTCCCGGAACGACGCACAATCCGCCATTCTCGCCATCCGTATCGCTCATTGCGAGCCAGCATGCCATAAGCGTATTAGGCTCATTTGGGAGGTAGTGGCTATCTTGATGCAAAGCAGTCCCTTTTCCGGGCTCTGCAGGCCGTTTTTCGAGATACATGGTTTGAACGATCATCGGTTTTTCAGATTTGAGGATCTGGCGAATGCCTCCGACGATCCTGGGATGCCGGGCCACACTGCCCCAATGACCATCCTGTTTGTGGTTATCGAGATGATTACGCCATTCGGGGTCCTGTTTTGCCTCGTAGTCCACGAACGCATCCACCTCGTCCGCTGTGAGCAGATTGGGAACAACGACAAAGCCTTGCTCATGAAAATGAGTCAATTCTTCCGGCGTCAACACAATCTTTTGTTCACTCATGAAGCACTCCTCCTTTAAAAAGATGTTGCATCATAAATTCCGTTCAGTCAATACGTTCCATAATCAGCCGCAGCATGTATCATCGCCTGAATATTTTCCGCCGGTGAGTTCGGGGACAAGGCGCAACCGGAGCTGAGAATGTAGCCGCTCGCGGGTTGTACTTTTTTAAGACGCCAACGGCATTCCTCGGCAACAGCGTCCGGGCGTCCGAATGTCATAACGTCCGAAGTATCCACGTTGCCTAACAAACAGGATTTTCCTCTTGCCGCAGTGATCGCGGTATCGAAATCGGTTTGCGCATCAAATTCCACAATGTCAGCCCCCGTCGCCACAAGTCGGTTCATGACGGACGTGGTGTGTCCGCACACATGAATGCTGAGCAGGCCTCCCCGTTGATGGACGCGACGGGCTATTTCCTTCTGATACGGAAATGCGAATTCTTCAAACGTTGCGGGAGCGATCAGGCTTCCGCTTGCCAGCGCATCTCCGATCGAAACCACATGAGCCCCGGCCTCGAGCAACAAGTCGGCAAATTGCCAGACATATTCCGTACTGAAACGGAGCAATGCGTGAAGATCGTCGGGATGTTCCCGCGTGCCAAGCTCCATCATGAAATCCTGCATTCCGCGTACCTGACAGGCCAGCGAAAACGGCCCCTGATCTGCCCGGGCGATAATTAAGACTCTGTCTCCCACCTCTTTGACCAGCAGCCGTGTGGCAGTGATCCACTCGTTCAGGCGTGTCTCCCGAATATCGGGGTGAATGAGCGCGTCGACTCCTTTTAAATCCTCAAGCAACCCTCTTGAAGCCGGCGCCACGCCGGTTTCGGTATACTCAACCGGAGCACCGAGACTATGAGCCAGGGCAACACTATCCGTCGCGACAAAAATTCCGTCCCAACCGAAGTCCCGCAAAGCTCTCAACTGAAGCTCGGCATACAAGGCACCATTCTTCATGCAAGCTTCACTGGTGCTGCCGTAACGATAGATCGACCAGATGTGTGTTTGCGGAATCAC
>JBBEEC010000049.1:0-14984 GCA_040880975.1 Bacteroidota bacterium
ACGACAGCGCTCAGAATCGCAGAGAGGCGCATCACCGGTTCCTCCAGGCTGTCCTGCAGACGCTGTTCGAGGTTCACAAAGTTATCAGCGGCCTGCTTCACGGATTCCAGCGAGCCTTTGACAAGTCCGACCTGGTCATCGACCTTTTCTGATACGGACTTGAGATGCTCCGTGATGACCCCAAGGTTGTCCAGAACCGGCCCGGCTTTAGTGCCCAGATCCTCAAGGTCCTTTTTCATGACCGTCAGCACTTCTCTTGTACGGACAAGGACGACAATGAGGTAGATACACAGCGCCGAGACGCTGATCAGCGCTACGACTTCAACCACAGAGCGGAAAGTTTCCACAGGGATCCTTTGCTATTGCACATTGTGGCCGGTTGTTACGACCTTGATTGAGTTGTTTTGCCTCGTGCTTCAGTCATGATCTTCTGAGCATCATCCATGAGGCTCTCCGCGCGTTTGCGAGCGTCGGTGACGAGAGTTTCCGACCGTTCTTTGCCCTCGTTGACGATATCAACGGCTCGTTTCCTTGCTTTCGCGAGGTATTCGTCCGCATCGCCTGCCAATTCTCCGCCGCGCTTCTTGATGTCGTCGCGCATCTCACGGCCGGTCATGGGGGCAAACAGCAATGCGGTCACAGCACCCACGATGCTCCCGGCTAAAAAGCCGACAATCAGCCCCTTGGCCATTCCGTCTTTCTCTTGTCCCATGGTATTCCTCCAGTCTAAAACACGTCCTTGTGAGAAAATTCTGACATTTATATATAGAAAATAAGGGGGTAAAATTCAAGTGTTGAGCAAGGTGAACGGAGTATGGTGAATGGTAAATGGTGGCAATTGAAGAACTTTGCTCAAGAAAGCTGAGTTCTCTTGCCACCGTTCACCCCATCATCCAACAGCGGACTCAGGGAAGTGTCCACCGTTCGCCGTTTACCCTTCGTCCAAAAAGCGGGACTCAGGGCAAGCGTTTACCATTTATCTGTTTTCTTTGCATTTACCCATGCTGTATACCAGTAGCTTGCGACCTCCTGGATCGCATTTTCCAACTGCCTTTCGACCATTCCGTTCAAAAACCCATGAAATCGTTCATAGTATTCCTTCCGATATTCATAAACGACTTTCCCCTTGCTCTTTCGCTCAACGAAGCGCTGGTTTATCGGCAACGATTCAAGTGCTTTCTTATCGGCTGCCAATACAGAGTCAACCTTCTGAAATGAATTCAGGACAATTCCGAATGCGTGCTCAAGGGGGTCGGTAATCAATCGGGCGGGGCGAATCTCCAGATCATACGAAGGCAGATACTTCTCCGGGAGCCTGGATTCCCAGCGGGCGTGTACGCCATGCTGGCCGCTCAGCTGCCCGTCATAGTTCACCGTTGCATGCAATGGCACGTGGGCATCGGCTACATAGTGCCCAAGGTTGGCAGCGTAAAAAATGATGCCCGATGTGTCATTTCGCATAAACGCTTCCGTCAGGCCGCGGGTGAATTCCGCTATTCTCCACGGGACCGTGCCGCCTGCGTCAACGGAGTCCTTTCCGAACTTCGCGATGGCATCTTCATAGGAATGGGGAAGATCGGAAAAAGGATACTTGCCGTACCGATCGACATTGATATAATGGGTTCGGCTCTCAGATTTGTCCGCAAACCGTCGTTTGTCGGCTTCCGTGGACCGTTCGATGAGTTCCAGGGCATGGTGTTCGAAGAAAGAGCGGGCATCCGGTGGAAGCGCCTTGATTGCACGTCTGTGGATTTCCTCGTGCGAACGATAGCCCCAGGGAAGGGAGGACCCTGTGGGGAGCAGAACGGACAAAAAGAGCAGAAGGGATGCAAGAGGGAATTTCATAATGATAAATTCTAAATCCAAAATACAAAATCCTAAACAAAATCTAAATCATCAAATTCTAAACCTGCAATTTCGCATCAACCTATTCGTGCCAACACGGCTCATGGGGTTCTTAGTTCGGATTTAGTATTTGTTTAGAACTTGAGATTTAGAATTTCGTATTTCTTGAATTCAACAATCTTCAAATAGCAAAGGTCGGGTTACAATATCCCGACCTTCATTCATCTATCTGTTCTTTTTCTTGTGCCGCTGCTTCCGCAGGCGCTTTTTGCGCTTATGCGTCGCCATTTTGTGGCGTTTGCGCTTCTTGCCGCTCGGCATACGCGTACTCCTTTAGTTTAGTGGATTTTCAAAGGTTGCAACAACTTTCATGACCAAACACTAAATCCAAATCTCTAAATCCAAAACAAGTCCTAAATACTAACCGCTAATCGTTAGATTTCGAAATTGAAATTTTGATATTGTTTTGAGTTTCGAAATTAGAATTTTGTATTTACATCCCGGGATTCGCAATTGTTCCATGCTGTTCCAACAGCGCCTGCGCCCTTTTGCCTATCTCTGAATCGGGTGAAAGCGCTACGGTCTTCTTGAACCACGCATTGGATTGCTCAATATCGCCCGCCTTGAGATTTACGATTCCCAGATTGAAATGTGCGAGGAGGTGCTTTGGAGAAACTTCCAAAGCTTTCATCATAAACGACCTTGCCTCCGTAAATTTACCTATGTCGTTATAGCAGATCCCAAGATCCACCAGCGCGTCGGGGTCTTTGGGTTTCTTTTCCAGGTACTTCTGATAGTGCTCAATCGCCTTGTCGTAAAACCGGTTGTCATGCGCAAAATTCGCCAGATGCAGACGCTGGCCGGTATCATCCGGATTCGCGCTTACCTGCGCTTCCAGTTCATTCAGATGCTTCACCGCTTCCATGTTTGCGCCGGTTCCCATTTGTTGCGCTTGCTGCGCGGGCTGAACCGGCACTGTTCCGGTGCCCGTGAGCAATTCGAGTACGATCACTCCGCCCACAAGGAACGCCGCAAACCCGGCCATCATTTTCCACGAAAGGGCGGGGGCTGCTTGAGGTTTGGTTCTTTCGGATTTGGGTTTGGAGGACGATTGGCGTTCCGCTTCGCGCTGGGAGGGCCATTCGGCGGGACGACCGCAGCTACTGCAGAATTTTTCGCCCCATCGGAGTTCCGTGCGGCATTCAGAACAAAGATAAAGTGGCTTCATGATTGCGGTTGGACAGCTTCTTTCTTGAGGTTCTGATCGACCACGTGCTTCAAGTCCTTCGAGACTTTGAAGATCGGAACAAAGTGTTCATCGACCATGACCTGTTCGCCGGTCCTCGGGTTGCGCGCCATGCGGCCTTTGCGCTTCTTCACTTTGAAGCTTCCAAATCCCCGGATCTCGATATTCCTTCCGGACTTCAAAGCGTCGATGACCGTGGAAATGAATCCATCCACCACGGCTTCTGTTTCCACCTTTGTCAACCCTGTGGCCGACGCGATGACGTCAACGATGTCTGCTTTGGTCAAGCTGCCTCCCTAAAAATGGAAAATTGGAAAACGTAAATCGAAAATTTAGATGGAAACAGGATCTCGTGCCTAATAAGGGATCGTGAGCTTATATTGAACCACGGGTTGGCGGAAGAGCTCGTCGCGGATTCCGGACAGGCCGGCCGCCGTTTCGCCCAACATGTTCTCCCAGAACGAGCGCCGCTTGTACTCCTTGACCACTCTTGGCTTGCCTTCGATTCCGCCGAGTTCAGCCGCAAGCGCAATGGCATCTTCAAAGGTTCCCAACGTATCCACAAATCCCCACTCTTTTGCTTGCCGGCCCGTAAAAACCCGGCCGTCAGCATATTTCAACACGTGGGATCGCCGGAGTTTCCTTTCCTTGATCACCACATCGACAAACTGGTCGTACACATCTGCAAGAAGCTGGTTGAAGAACTGTTTGTCCGTCTCCGATGGCGGTCGGAACGGCGAGCCGGCGTCTTTGAGCCGCCCGGTCTTGTACGTGGCGGCATCAATGCCAATCTTCTCAAGAAGGTCCTCGGCGTGCAAGTACTGAAAAATGACCCCAATGCTTCCCGTGAGAGTGCCCGGATTGGCAACAATGGTCGTCGCTCCGCAGGCAACATAATATCCCCCGCTGGCGGCGACGGCACCCATGGACACCACAACGGGTTTCCCGGATTCACGGGTCTTCTTTACCTCCTCGTAGATCTCCTGACTTGCCGCGACACCTCCGCCGGGAGATTCAACGCGAAAAACGATGGCTTTTATAGACCGGTTTTCCCGGTACTTTTTGAACTGCCGGACCACCTCTTCAGAACTGAGAATCGGTTCTTTGAGATCGACGATCGCGATTTTCTCCCCGGATGTTGACGTCGATTCGTCGTAATCCCTGTCAGGAAACAAAGTTAGGAAGATCAGGAGGAAAAAGATTGAACCAAGACCGATTAAGCCTGCGATAATTCCTAAAACCCATTTCGCAGATGTGGACATTCAGGGGGTGGAGGTCGGTGTAAGTTGTTGATATTCTTAGAATTATAAGAAACGGTCTGGGGAAAGTCAATGGGGAACGGAGGTCGGACATCGGAGGTCGGAGGTCGGAGGTTGGTCTATAGGATAAATTCGTTAAAGTATGAAGGATTCTGGGTTTTTGAGCACGCCCCCAATCATTCTGCCGACTTGAGAGCATCTCTTGATAAAGTCCAAGTGTTGATCCGGTGATATGTAACCGCAATCCCTGGCAAAGTCCAACGCGGTATCGGTTTCACTGTTTTCGCCGTCGCAGTCTGTCAACTTGTTGATAAAGTGGGCCTCGTATCTTCGTTTTTAACCTGTCGCTTTGCCTGCAAAAACGCTTGTAACTCCACGCCGTCACGGAGTGGTCCATGACGGCGGGCTAGGCGGCGACAAAACCAACTTGAGCCGGTGTCACGGTCCCACCGTGACACTTCCTTGCGAGCAAAAACGCTTGAAACTCCACGCCCTCACGGAGTGGTCAGTAACGGCCAGCTAGGTGACGACAACATCCGCGGAACCTGTCATTTCCTTGCTTCTTTGAAATTCCCCACCATCCGCCGTGCACGTTCGGTCAGAATCTCGTACTTCCCTTCTTCAATCGCCTTCTTATCCAGCAAATCGCTTCCTATGCCCACCGCCACCGCTCCGGCTTTCACCCACTCTCCGACATTATCGATGGTCACCCCGCCGGTCGGCATCATGCGAATATCCGGAAATGGGCCGGCAATGTCCTTAAAATACTTCGGCCCCAACGAAGTAGCAGGAAACACCTTGATGATATCCGCTCCTGCTTTCCACGCAGTGAAGATCTCCGTGGGAGTGAAGCATCCCGGCATCACGACGACATTCCGCTCCCGGCACCGGGCAACAATGTCCAGATTCAGAATCGGGCCGACGACGAATGTCGCCCCCGCATCAATCACGGCGTCCGCCGTTTTGACGTCGGTAACAGTTCCGGCGCCGATGAGCACATCCGACGGTGCGGATTTCGATACTTCCCGGATGACCTCCACGGCTCCCGGGACCGTCATGGTGATCTCGATGCATTTCACTCCGCCGACGCGAATCGCCTCAATGACCTTCATGAGTTTCGCCGGGTCTTTCATACGAATAACCGCAACAACACCGTTGGTGAGGATATGTTGCAGGGTTTCGTTGTGATTCATTAGCGTTCCTTGGTTTAATCCTCGGTGTGATTCCCGTCTATGTAAGACCCCCGGAATCTTCCCTGTTAGTCATTGGTAGATTCCGGGGGTCTACACATTGGTCGGGAATCACCTCACCTCTTTATCCTCGCGCTTCCCCCTCCCATCACATGTTTCACTTCTTCCATCGTTACCATGCTCGTGTCACCGCGAGTGGATTGCAACAGCGCTCCATGCGCCGTTCCGAGTTCCACACATTCCTGGGGCGTCATTCCGTGCAACAGTCCGTAAATAAATCCGCTGCAGAATCCGTCTCCACCCCCCACGCGGTCCTCGACCTCCAGCCCGTTGTATTTTCTTGATTCGTAGAACGTTCCATCGTAATACATGATCGCCGACCAGTTGTTCACCAATCCCGACACGACTTCTCTGAGTGTAGTCCCAACCGCCTTGACATTCGGAAACGTCTTTACGACCTTCGAAACCATTTTCTTGTACCCCTCAATCGGAAGGGACCTCAGATGTTCATCCGATCCTTCCACTTCAAACCCCAATACCTTCTGAAAATCCTCCTCGTTGCCGATCAACACGTCGATAAAAGGCATGAGGGTTTTCGTGATTTCAATTGCCTTCTTGCTTGGCCAGAGCTTGCTCCGGAAGTTCAAATCGTAACTCACGATCGTGCCGCTGTCGTGGGCGGCTTTCATGGATTCCAGGGCGACCGCCGCGCAGGATTCGCTCAAGGCGGTGAAAATCCCCCCCGTATGAAACCATCGCGCCCCGCGCTTGCCAAAGATGTTCTTCCAGTCGACTTCACCCGGCTTCATATGAGCGATGGCTGTGTGACCTCGATCGTACATTGTCACACTCGGCCGCACACCGATCCCTACTTCCGTAAAATTCAGGCCGATCCGATCGGCTCTTCCGCTTCCGTCATAAGGGACCCAGATCACCTCGCTGAGGTCCATTCCGCTTGCCCCGGCGTGATTCCGAATGAATGCTCCGAGCGGATTCTCGACTAACCGTGAGACCCAGCTCGTACGAAGCCCATAACGGGCCAGCGCGTAGGTGACATTGTATTCCCCTCCGCCTGCGTAGGCCTCAAAAACAGATGTAAGTTCGATGCGTTGATGTCCTGGAGGACTGAGTCGGATCATGCATTCGCCAAGAGAAATGACGTCGAATTCGCAATCAGAAGATGATCGGAGCTTTATTGGCATATGTGAATCCTATGAATGACCCGGAATGATAGGTGATGGATGACATGATCAAGCGTTGAAAAACGTTCCTTATTCAAATTCTAAATCCCACTATCTAAATACGAAACAAATTCCAATTTGTAAGCACAAAAGCCGGACAATTTGATTTTAGTACTTAGATACTGTCCCGCCTTTCATGGATTCCGCTTCTAGGCGGGATTCAGTGCCGCTGTACGGCATCCCGCTCTTTCTATATTTCAGAAAGTTGCGGGAAATGCGGAATTTGGAATTTAGAGATTTGAATTTCGAATTTACCTCAGTGCTTACGTTGCGACAACCTCATCCCGTAAAATAAAGATATGCTGCTAGTATGAGGACGAGAACCAGCGTCGAATTGATCACGTCCCATTTGTTCCAACTTGAGCGTGATTCGGTTCTGTGATCTTCCGAGAGCGTTCCGAACGTGAGATCACGCAGTTTTTCAACGGGCGGCGCTTCTGTCGCATAACTCACGGCAATCATCACCACGACGGAAACCACAAAGATGAACAGGCTGTAATACTGAAAATACGTATTGTTCACGATCCAGAAAAGTGACCCTTCGGTATAACCATGTTCAAATCCGGACAATTGAAGCGCGACCGGCGTGTCCACCAGTAATCGGAATAATCCGAGAATGAATCCGACAATCAGCGCCGAAAGGCAGCCTTTGGCATTGAGGCGTTTCATGAACACGCCGAAGAAAAACACCACAAAAATCGGAGGCGCCAGATATCCCTGCACGCCTTGCAAATAATCATAGAGCCCTCTCCCACCCTTGATCACAGGGATCCAAAGCAAGCCGATGAGAACAAGTACCGTAGTGGCAATTCGTCCGATCCACACGAGCTGTTGCTGCGTTGATTGCGGTCGGAATTTCTGGTAGAAGTCGATCGTGAAGAGCGTTGACGACGCATTGAACGCCCCTGCGAGAGAACTCATGAGCGCGGCGAGCAGTCCGGCCACCACGAGCCCGCGCAATCCCGCCGGCATCACATACTGGACCATCATCGGAAAGGCTCCCTGAGCCTGCAAAGCACTGACGTTGCCTTCAGCATCCACCAATCCCGACAGTCCAGGCACATTTCCAGTCTTCGCAAGCGCGAGCCAGATCATTCCGGGAATGATGAAAATAAACACGGGCAGGAGTTTGAGAAACGCCGCGAAGATCGTTCCGCGCCTTGCATGCCTCTCATTTGCCGCTCCGAGCGCCCTCTGAACGATGTATTGATCCGTTGTCCAGTACCACAATCCGATGATCGGAGCGCAGAGGAGCATTCCGAGCCACGGATAATTCCCGTTGAAGTACCACGCGATCCGTGTCGTTTCCTTCACCGGTTCCCACGTACCGGTCATTCCGTCCGGAACAAGGGGTTTCCAAAGGTTGAACATCTCGGGCCCGAGGACGATTCGCAGTTCAGACCATCCGCCCAGTTTCTGCAAGCCGAAGTAGGTAAGCAGAAGGGATCCAAAGATCAGAATAAAAGTCTGGACCGCTTCGGTATAGGCAACCGCGCGCATGCCGCCCAATACCGTGTAAAGCCCGGTCAGGAGTATTACCGCCACGGATCCGACCCAAAAGCTGTCAAAGACCACCGATCCGATCTGCACATGCAGTTCCGGAAGCAGTGTGCTGAATACGATCCCTCCCGCGAAGATGCCGACGGCGATCTTGGTGAGAACATACGCCACAAGAGAGATGAGCGAAAGGACCCACCGGGCTGTCGCAGAGAAACGCCGTTCGAGGAATTCCGGCATGGTAAACACTTTTGAGCGAAGGTAAAACGGAACCATCACCCATCCGAGTACCAGAAGGCACCATGCGTGGAGTTCATAGTGAGCCAGAGCGACCCCGCTTGTTGCTCCCGCCCCGGCAAGGCCCACCAGATGCTCAGACCCGATGTTGGATGCGAAGATCGACGCACCGACGACCCACCAACCGAGATCACGGCCGGCCAGGAAGTAGTCGTCCGTCGTGTCCTTTCCTTTCCGGATTACCCACCATGCCAACGCGAGCAATCCGAGGAAATAGCATCCTATGACCAGCCAATCCAATGATTCCATTTTATCTCCGGAGTTTTTGGGAGATCACCACAGACGCAAGCGAATGCCAGATGATTGCGGATTTCGAATTGCGCCCGCCGCTCTCACGTTTTTTGTGTCCCGTCCCGCTTTTCAGGATTTCGCTTCAAGAGCGGAATTCAAAGATCGGAACCGATTTGTGGCGGGATTGGCGGATTCGGCCGGGGATTACGGACTGCGAGCATGGTTACTTGCCGGCCCATTGCGTTGTCTGTGTTAATCCGTTTCCTCTCAATCCATCCTACCGAAGAAAAGCTTCCTGCAATCCACCGTCGACAGCAAGCACCTGGCCGGTGGTCTTCCCAAGACGATTACCGATCAGCAAAAAGATCGCCTCGGCCTGATCCGCCGTTGTGACCGGCTTCCGAGTGAGGGAACGGTCGGCATAGAACTGCGCGAGTTTCTGCCGAAGCACGTCGTCCGGGTCATTCTCGGAGAACGGAACGGAGTACTTTTGCAATGAGGCGATGGTGCGGTTGCGGGGGAACATCAGACTACCCTCGATGACTGTTGCAGGGGCAACACCGTTCACGCGCACGAGCGGGGCAAGTTCCACGGCAAGTTCACGCACAAGATGATTCGCTGCGGCCTTGCTGGTGTCGTAGGCAACACTTCCTTTCTTGGCGACGACAGCATTGACGCTTGTTGTAAGAACCGCGCTTGCGTCAAGATTCTGATCTCGCCAGATGGCGTTTGCCTCCTGCACACACATGTAAGCACCGGTCACATTGATCGCATAGGTCAGAGCCCATTGGTCGTCCGGTATGGAACCTTTGGAATCCGGCGGCACGAAGATCCCGGCGGTCACCGCAAGCGCATCGAGTCCTCCATAGGCAAGTACGGCCTCTTCATACATTGCCCGGATGCTTGCCCGTGACGCAATATCGGACTTGACGCCAATGACAGGCCCGCATCGCGAAATTCCGCTTCCTGCCACTCCGAGTCCCGGGCCGAGAATCGACTCGATCTCTGCCGATGTTTCCTTCGCTGACTGCTCGCTGATATCAGCGGTGACAAGGTGGGCTCCTTCCTTCGCCAATCGATGAGCCGTCTGCTTGCCGATGCCGCTCCCTGCTCCCACAACGCATATGATCCTGCGCGCAAGCTCTTTTTCCGGAGGCATGCGCTTCAGTTTTGCTTCTTCCAGAAGCCAATACTCGATGTCGAACGCTTCCTGCTGGGGTAACGCAACATACTCATCGATCGCTTCGGCGCCTTTCATCACATCGATCGCACAGGTATAAAATTCCGCCGTCACTCGCGATTCACTCTTGTCCTTTCCCCATGCGATCATTCCGAGCCCGGGCACAAGAACCACCGTCGGATTTGCATTCCGCATCGCAGGTGAATCGGCGTGTTTGCAGCGACTGTAATACGCCGCATAGTCTTTCCGGTATTGGACAAGCCCGGCTTCCATGGTTTTCTTCAGAGTTTCCACGGACTCCTTTTGCGGATTCCAGTCGACGTACAAAGGCTTGATTTTCGTGCGGAGGAAGTGGTCCGGACAGGAGGTGCCGAGTTCCGCGAGGCGAGGAGCATCAGCACTGTTCACGAATTGCAGTGTCGGCTCGTCGTCCTGAATGGTGGCAATGAACCGGCGCTCTCTGCTCACTTGTCCGCGGAGCCATGGCAGAAGTTCAATGAAAGTCTGACGACGCCTGGCCGGATCCATTGAACGGAATTTCTCACCGCCAAATGTCTTCGATCCCCTGTCATGCTTTTCAATGAACTTCGATGCCTTTTCGATGAGATCGAGGGTCAATTCGTAGCACTCTTTGTCGTCATTTGCCCAATTGATCAGTCCGTGCTGCCCCAACACGACGCCTTTGGCTTTCGGATTCTTGGCACAGATGTCCTGCAGGATCAGCCCCAGGTCGAATCCGGGCCTTTGCCACGGCGTCCAAAGGACCTCATCACCGTAAATTTCCTGTGTAAGTTTTTTTGCATTCTTCGAAGCGGCTATGGCGATAGCGGCATTCGGATGCATGTGATCGACGTACTTATACGGAATGAAGGAATGGAGCGGAGTATCGATCGAGGGGGCCCGCGAATTCAGATTAAAAGTGCAATGGTTATACATTGCCACCATCGAATCCTCGGCTTCGGTTTTTGCCCCACGCTTGGAAAATGCTCTGTAGGTTTCCTGGAGACCGATGAGGCGCGATTGATACAGGGAAGAGAAATTCTCTTTCTTCGATGTGCGAAGATCGCCTCCGGATCCTTTGACCCAGAGGATCTCGACTGATTCTCCTGTAAGAGGATCCTTCTCTGTGATCTTGGATGATGTATTGCCGCCGCCGGTGTTTGTAATGCGTTGGTCGGATCCGAGGGCATTGGAACGATAAACGAGCCGGGCAAGCGGATCGAGATTCATTGCCGTATTGTCATCCCAGCCATAGTGTACAGAGGAATACTGCTTCCGTGTCGTCATGCGAATTCTTCTTGGGCAAGGTAAGGTATGGTGAGGGGGCCATAGGGCAGAACTGCAATGCGGAGGGGCTCGGGGGAACGGCCGACGAGGTCCTGCACTTCCTTTGCAATGTCGTGACAGGGGGTGATATGCGCCCCCAGAACTTCCTTGTCGGTCATTGTGCTGTAGAGCAGAACCTTTGCTTGACGCTGGCATAAAGCCTGAATCTGTGCCTGCCATTGGTCCGGTGTCGGGCCTTTGGCTTTATGAAGCTGATCGAGAAGTTCGCCGGGACTCCCGGCGCTATGCAGTAATTGTTCAAAGGCACTGTTCGAGGGAACACCCTCCCGACATTCCGATGCAATGATGATCGTTCCGTCTTTCTTCACAATCCTCGCTGCAGCACCCATTCCCTTGGCTGTTTGATAGAGATTCAAATCGAGCGGATATCCGCTGTTGGTCGTGATGACCACATCGTACGGCTCATCCACCCTTTGCATGGCAGAAGTCCGGACGAATTCACAGCCAGTCCGATGTGCTTCGAGCAGATCTCCCGCAAAGACACCGGTGATTTCCCGGTCGTTATTGAGTGTCACATTCAGCAAAAAACTCTTACCGCAACGAAGTCCTATGTCCCGCATTTCTTCCCAGATCGGATTGCCTTCCGTGATCCCAAACGTGGAATGCGGATCGGCAATGTGGCGGAATCCGTGATTACTCATGACCGTCTGCAGCGACGCTACACCGGGCATGATACACTTGACACCTCCGCTGAACCCTGCAAACAAATGCGGTTCGATGAAACCGGTGACGATCCGAACGTCCGCTTCCACAAAATGCCGATTGATCAGCGCAGGGGCGCCCGACTTTGTAACGCCCAATTGGACGTGAGCATCCGGATTATCCGGTTCGTGGTTGATCACGCGATACTCGCGGACGATATCGGCGCCAAGAAGTTGAATGAGTTCTTCCTTCGTGTTCGGGCGATGAGTCCCGAGTTGATTGAGCAGGGTGATCTGTTCGCGACGAACACCGTGATCGTGAAGATATCGAAGGAGAACCGGAATGATCCGTTCGTTGGGAGTCGGGCGCGTCAGGTCGGTGAATGAGATGCAGATACTGCAACCGGGACGGAGCCAACCCTCAAGCGCCTGTGTTCTGATTGGATTCGTGAGTCCCTGGAGAATGGCAGCCGCTTCGTCGGAAATACCTTGCTGATGGGTTGGCGCAATGACATCCGCGGTTTCCGGCAGATCCACTTCAAGAGATCCTTTTCCGTACGCAAGAGAGACTTTCATGGATGAGATCCCCTTGCGGCCGTGGTCTTCTGGGTCATGGCAGGTGTATAGGTCTCAACGTTGAAGGAATTCCGAACAACATTTCGGGCAGCGGTAAGAGATGGAATATCGCCGAGTGCGATTGCCTGAATGATGATGTTGCCGATGGCAGAGCATTCGACAGGGCCCGCCTTTACCGTCCGCCCTACGGCATCGGCGGCAAGCTGGTTGAGCATCCGGTTCCTGCTTCCGCCACCAACAATATGCAGTGTTTCTACTCGACGTTCAATAAGTTCTTCGACCTGATCGAGCTTTTGCTGATACGATCCGGCGAGGCTCTCAAGCACGCATCGAACAGTTTCCCCCGGTGAAGCCGGGATCCGCTGATTGGTTTCACTGCAAAAACCCTCCAATTCAACGAGCATGTCGTCAGGATTGGCAAATCGTTCGTCCATGGGGTCGATGATCGTTGCCGTGGTTGTTGATTTCTCCGCCATCGCAGCAAGAGTCTCGTAGGAGTATTCTTTGCCGCGCCTTGCCCATGAGCGCCGGCATCCCTGAAGGATCCACATTCCGGGAATATTCTTCAAGAGCCGGATCGATCCACCAAAACCGATCTCGTTCGTAAAGTTGTAGGAAAGGCTTCTTGGCGTGATGACCGGAGATGCCGTTTCAACTCCCAGGAGCGACCATGTTCCCGAACTGAGGTACGCCCATGAGAGACCTTCCGACGGAACAGCCGCCACGGCTGCGCCTGTGTCGTGAGAGAGACCGGCCACAATTCTGCACTCCCGAAGGCCCGTTTCCTGCGAAACCGCAGGAAGCAATTCTCCCAGGATCGTTCCTGACGGCACCACTTCCGGAAAGATATGGGAGGGAAATCCGAATTTCGATATCAATTCCGAGGACCAGGAGCGCTCCCGGGGATTGTAGAGCTGTGTGGTGCTCGCAAGCGACACTTCCATTTTTGCAACACCTGAAAGCCGGTAATTAAAATAATCGGCTATCGTGAGCATCGTTTCGGCCTTGGCCAGCGTCTCAGGCCGGTTGATCAGATCATCATGAAGCTGATACAGGGTGTTGATCGGCATGAACTGGATGCCTGTCTCCTCGAATATCTGCTGGGACGAAACGAGAGGAAACGCCCGATCGTAGGCATGGTGCGTTCTGTGATCCCTGTAATGATACGGCACTGATGGAGTCGCTCCCGCCAGCAGGACGTAGTCCACGCCCCAGGAATCACAACTGACACTTGACACAGCAAGACCCTCCCGGGCGACAAAAGCAAGTCCGTGTTTGATCTCCGTGAAGAGCCGTTCAATATCCCAGCGAAAAGTTCCCTCGACGGAAATCGGCCCGTTGGGAAAACGATGGACCTCCCGAAGAGTGAGCTTCTCACCGTCATACGAACCGAGAATCACCCGGCCGCTTTCAGCGCCAAGGTCACATGCAAGGTAGTGACGGAGCTTCAATGAGAGTTCAGGGGTAGAAATTCTAAATGCCAAATACGAATTTCCAAACAAACTCTAAAACACAAATCCTAAACTGAGCTGTTTAGAAATTCGTATTTAGATATTGTTTTGAATTTAGAAATTGTGATTTTGGATTTCCGACGAGAAAGATCTATCAATTAGTATTTTCCGTACAATGGTCCAAAATTTGCACATGCACGGAAATCCGCCCCTTCCGGTTCGCTTGTTCCAAATTCTGTCCACGCGCTTGGACGGAAGACAGCTGTTTCATCGACGTTATGCATGTAGACGGGAATGCGGAGCATTGAAGCCGTGGTGATCAGATCCGCACCGATGTGTCCGCTGCTGAATGCACAATGGTTGGCCCCCCAGTTGTTCATCACGCTGTAAACATCACGGAACGCGCCTGAGCCGGTGAGATTTGGAACGAACCACGTCGTCGGCCACGTCGGATTCGTACGCCGGTCCAGCGTTCGATGCACTTTCTCCGGCAGGTCGATCGTCCATCCTTCGGCAATCTGCAAGACAGGCCCCTGGCCTTTGACCAGATTGATCCTGCACGCGGTCACCGGCATTCCGCCTTTCGTGCGAAATCCGGATGAAAACCCGCCTCCGCGGAAATACTCGGTCACACCCGGATACCATGTCGTTGCCTTCAGGCATCGATTGGCCTCATCCTCTGAAATTTCCCAGTGGGGCTTCATTGCAGGCACGCCGTTGAGTTTCTGCTCGCCTGTACCGTCAAGGGCAGCAGATCCCGAATTGATAAGATGAAGGAACCCTTCGGCTGCTTTCCCCGACAATGCTGTGCCGGTGACCCGTTTGACTGCTGCGGGACTCCAATAGGTTCGAACATCGGCAAAAACCTGGGCCGACCCAGTGAGGAGATGCCCCAGCAGCATCGAGGCCCCGTTCATCGCATCATTCTCCGTCGCCACAATGTAGGGCTGACGTATCCCGTTCCAATCAAACGAGGAATTCAG
>JBBEEC010000049.1:15084-20036 GCA_040880975.1 Bacteroidota bacterium
CCGTCGCCACAATGTAGGGCTGACGTATCCCGTTCCAATCAAACGAGGAATTCAGGATGGCTTCGAGGAAATCACCGTTTGGGAAATGATCCGTCCACTGCCGTTGTCCCTGAAAACCCGACGCAAGTGCGTTATGCCCGAGCGCCTCTTCGCCAAAGCCAAGCTTCTCCAATTTCGGATTGCCAACCATGAGGTCGCGCACAATCAGCGTCATCTTGACGCATGTTTCCCAATCCGCATCCAGCTGAGCTCGAGACCGCTGCTTCTTGGGCGGATTGACGTTCTCACCTTCCTTGCAATTCTTTCGCGTCCAGGTAAGTGCGCGTTTGTATTCCTCCGAGTCGTAAATATTCTCTTCCATGCGACGAACGAGTTCCGACATGTCAACGGTTTCCACGCGCATGCCAAGAAAGCGTTCGAAGAACGGATGATCGACGATCGACCCGACAATTCCCATCGACACCCCGCCAATGGACAGGTAGGAAGTATTTCGCATAGCAGCAAGCGCAAGGCCGGCTCGGGCAAATCGGAGGAGCTTTTCCTGGACATCACCGGGAATCCTTGTATCTCCGGAATCCTGAACATCCCGGCCATAAATATTGAAGGCCGGCAGGCCCTTCTGGTTATACGCGGCAGAAACCGCGGCAAGATAAACGGCTCCCGGACGCTCCGTGCCGTTGAATCCCCAGACCGCTTTTGGCATAAACGGGTCCATGTCCATTGTTTCCGACCCGTAACACCAGCACGGCGTCACAGTCAGCGAAACCTTCACTCCTTCCCGC
Organism: Bacteroidota bacterium; assembly: GCA_040880975.1. GTDB lineage: Bacteria > Bacteroidota > Ignavibacteria > UBA10030 > UBA10030 > JBBDYD01. Next base: position 15,867 of record JBBEEC010000049.1, read on the forward strand.
TCGAACTTCGCTGCAGCCATGGCGGCTTCGGTCACTCCGCCGATACAGCGGTCCGCGATCACACATTCGACCGGCATTCCGTTCGCATGCCTGAGATGCTTCTCGAGGAACTCTGCGGCGCTCTTCGCCATTGCCATCGTTTGCTTTTCCAGTGATTCGCGTACTCCTCCCAATCGCCCGTCGATAGCAGGGCGAATGCCGATTTTTGACATGTTTCCTACCAGCCGGTTTGCCGTGTTCGCAGCAAACCTTGAGCGTTTTGTTTGGGATTTAGTCATGTCCAGCGACCTCATGCTCGAGGAATCGTTCGGCATCGATCGCCGCCATGCACCCTGTTCCCGCCGCGGTCACGGCTTGGCGATACACCGGGTCTGCAACATCACCAGCCGCAAAGACTCCGGGTACATTTGTTTTCGTGGAACCGGATTTTACTTTCAAATATCCCACCGCGTCCATTTCCAACTGTCCCTTGAAGAGCTTTGTGTTCGGCTCATGGCCTATGGCAAGAAACAACCCATCGCAAGGGAAATCCGTTGTCTTCCCGGACTTCAGGTCCTTCAACCGGACGCCTGTGATCGACTTTCTTCCATTTTCCTCTTTCCCCAGAACTTCATCCACCACAGAGTTCCAGACGAATTCGATCTTCGGGTTCTTGAAAGCTTTGTCCTGCATGATCTTGGAAGCCCGCAGTTCTTCTCTCCGATGGACAACGGTGACTTTCGAAGCGAACTTCGTCAGAAATGTCGCCTCCTCCATCGCCGTGTCTCCGCCTCCGACAACCACCACGTGCTGATTCTTGAAAAAGAACCCGTCGCACGTCGCGCAGGCCGAGACGCCATATCCCATGTATTCTGACTCCGTCGGAATTCCGAGCAACTTCGCGCTGGCACCGGTGGAGATGATCAGACTGTCGGCGAAGTACTCCTCGTCGTCAGAGACGACCCGGAACGGGCGCTTCGAGAGATCGACGGTCGTGACTTCTTTGTAGAGACTCTGGGCTCCGAATCTCAATGCTTGTTTTCGAAAGATATCCATCAATTCCGGCCCCATGACTCCTTCCGGAAACCCGGGATAGTTTTCCACTTCGGTGGTGATCGTCAGTTGGCCGCCGGGCTGAATGCCCTCGAAGACGATGGGATTCAGATTTGCACGAGCGGTGTAGAGAGCTGCTGTGAAACCAGCAGGGCCGGATCCGATGATGATGACTTTGTTGCTTGAGTTGGACATTTGATATTCTGGTTGATGATGGGTGATGATTCGACTTCCTCTGAGAGGGCTTTTGGCTCACGTCCAGAGTGAAGGGTAAAGGTGAAGAATTGATATCCTCAGATGGAGGATGGTGAATAATCGCAACAACGAACCAACGAATTAACGAATTACCTCTTGCCCTCTAATACCGCCTTCGCGTTTCTCCGAAGACCTACAAGTTTCGTGCGTTTTATCGGGCTGCGTTTGAACCGTCTGGAAAACTCTTCCTTCGTTATTGCGGTAAGATCTTCGAGAGGAGGGGCGATGTTGTCCGGCCGGGCCTGAAATGCCTCATGCGTTGTGACCTTCTGAAATCTGTTCCACGGACAAACATCCTGGCAGATGTCACAGCCATAGACCCAATTCTCAAATTGCGGCTTCAGACTCTCGTCAATGGGGCCGCGATGTTCAATGGTAAGATACGAGATGCATTTGTTCGAATCGACAAGGTACGGTTCGACGATAGCCCCGGTCGGGCATGCATCGAGACAAGCCGTGCACGTCCCGCAGAAATCCTCAATGGGCTGATCCACATCCAGTTCAATGTCGGTAATGATCTCGCCAAGGAACACCCACGATCCGTACTCCTTCGTGATGACGTTCGTGTGTTTCCCCAACCAGCCCAACCCCGCCCGAACCGCCCAGGCCTTATCCATCACCGGACCCGTATCAACATACCGGCGGGAATTCGAACCGGGAACTTCCTTTTCCAGGAATGCAACGAGCATATCAAGATGCTTTTCCATAACGGCGTGGTAGTCATCTCCCCACGCGTACCGCGAGATCTTCCCATGCTCAGGATTTCCGGAGTGCCGGGTGTCTGTATAGTAATTCATCGCGACGGAAACAACGGAACGAGCATTCGGAATTATTTGTGATGGATCCTCCCGTTTCGGGCCGTTACGCTCCATCCAGCTCATGGAGCCTTGGTACCCGCGGCGGAGCCATTCCGTGAGATGCTCGTATTCGGAGGAACAAACTTCTGCACGTGCGATTCCAACGCTCGCAAATCCCGACTCCAGCGCCTTCTGCTTCACCCGCTCTGTCAGATTCGCAGTCAACAGTCGCCCTCACAATGCACCAGAACTTCATTCCCGTATACTTCTGTTTGCCACACTTTGAGTCTCCCTCCCGCATTCCCGCTGTCACCAGTCCGCAAATCGAATTTCCATCCGTGCATGGGGCACGTGACTGTTGTTCCTTCAACTTCACCCTCATGCAGTTTCTCAAATTGCTGGTGCGGGCATCTGTTTCGGACTGCAAAAAACTCTTCCCCAACACGAAACAAAACACCCTGCTCACTCCCCATAGAAAAAGTGGCCGCTACTCCCTGCCGCATACCGTCCTTTCGCCCAACACGAATGGTGTCCCTCTTCTCCATAGAACAAATCTGGGTTCCCGTTACTCGAAATTCATCTGTTTCTCATCGGCGAGAATGAGGTCCGGCGTAAATCCTTTTTCTGTCGATTTTACCGTAATGGCCGGGATCTGAGGGTCATGCTCCAGGAACAGAATCCACTTTTCTTCCGAAGCCCTGCCGAGAAGTCTCTTTTTTTCCTGAATCGTGACAAGAGGCCGAACATCGTAGGCCATGACGTAAGGAATGGGAATGTGCGACATGGTGGGAACGAGATCACAACAAAACAAAAGGGAGGTTTTACCGTCAGAGATCAGGGGGAGTTGTTGTGCGCTCGTATGGCCATTGCAGACAACGAACCGGATGTTCGGAAACAGCTCCTGTTCGCCTTCCAGAAATTCCAGAACCCCATGTTCATACAAAGGCATGAAGTCATCCTTCATGAAGCTGCCTCGATCCTTTTCGGTCGGCCGTTGCGACAATTCCCAATGTTCGCGCTGCACATAATAACGAGCGCTCGGGAACGCCGGAACGAGCTTGCCATCAACGAGGATGGTGGACCCGCCGGCATGATCAAAGTGGAGGTGCGTCAGAATAACATCGGTGATGTCCGCCGGTTTGACTCCCAACCGGGCAAGAGAAGTGTCCAATGCAGACTGAGAATTATCGAGTTTGTAGATGTCTTTGAGCTTGTCGCTGAATTTCGTTCCGTTCCCGTTGTCGACGAGAATAGTTTTTCCATTTCCCCGGATCAAAAGACATCGAGCCGCAAGAGTGATCCGGCCCCGATCATCGGGCGGATTGGTTTTGCTCCAGAACACATAGGGAACAATTCCGAACATGGCACCGCCGTCCAGGGCAAATCGCCCTGTTTCCAGAGGGTGAATCTCGTAGGGGCCGATTCGCATTGGGTTACCGGGGATGGGTCATCGAAGGTGAATTTGAGGAAGAAGCGTCAGATCGAAAGACTGGTGTTCACCACTCTCAACGGAGGCCATTTGACTTAAGCAGATATTGATGGCATTCATCAACGCAGAAATATCGACGCCCTTGTGCAGGGGCCTGTAGGGCTCGAGTTTTTGAATACCCTTGGAAAGCTGGCTCCGGGCTCCTCGCATATTGCCGCAATCGAGGTGATAGAGCCCGGCCGCTATCTGGATTAATCCCTGGAGAAACGTACGGTCGGTTTCACGATATTCGTGCCAGAGATCCTCCCACACCTCATGCGCTTCAAAGTAATCCCGGCTGTTGAATACGTCCAAACCCTTGTGAAACCGGTCGTCCATCAATGACAGTATAGAAATTAGTTGTGCGAAATTCAACGGAACATCAGGATGAGGCCTGTGCCGGAATACTGGAAGGATGGAACAATGGAATCCATTCCATTGTTCCAAACCCAGGGACTGCAATCGCCTTCCATCATTCCAACATTTGCGCGCGTTGGGAGGTTTTCTGGTCCTTAGAGATACCCTTTCTTTACGATGTTCCCTTTCTCATCATACACATACAGCAACGGAACTCCGGTCGGAATATTCAGCTCGATCACCTGTTCCTTCGAGAGGTTG
>JBBEEC010000050.1:0-8644 GCA_040880975.1 Bacteroidota bacterium
ACGAACGGTCATAACACATTCCGGCGGATCGATGGGCGGAACGGCAAACCTGTTGATTTATCCGAAGGAAGGCATTGTTGTAGCCCTCTTGGTCAATTCAGACCAACGCTTTATACACCACGCCTGGGAAATTGCAGACATTTTCTTAGGGGAGTAGCCACCTCGAGGGTTCCGAGTGTGAGAAAGCGGTAGCCGCAACCTTTAGGTTGCGGATGACGCAGACATAAAGTCTGCGGCTACCGATGATTTTTTAGCCAATACCCGAATATCAACCTGCCATTGGGGGGATCCATGGTTCGAGAAAGGCCTCATCGATTAGACCCTGAGTGTTACCAGGGTTACGTTGTCGTGGCGTTTACCGCTTGTCTCAAGAATCGTGTCCCGTTTTTTAACAAGAGAATCTTCGAAATATTCGAGGACATGTTGCTCAAGTCCCTGGCACAGTATTCCTGCGGGGCCGATGTTTATCTCTTCATGCCGGATCATGTGCATTTCATTGTGCGCGGAGAGACCAAGGAGGCCGATACTCGCCGCTCAATTGACCTGTTCAAACAATATTCGGGTTTCTGGCTCAGCCGCCACGAGCCCTCTGTCCACTGGCAAAAGGATTATTACGACCATATCCTTCGTTCCGACGAGTCGGTCGAGAAGCATATGTATTATATCCTCAATAATCCCGTGAGAGCAGGACTCGTCACTGATTGGAAAGCCTATAAGCTCAGAGGCTCAACAAAGTACGATTTGGATTCATGGGATTGACGAGTTGAATTGTCGAGCTTTTTGGGTTGCAATTATGTCGGATGAAACCGGTAGGCGCAACCTTCAGGGTTGCGGGCGAGGTATGTTTCGATCCGCGTTCCACAATCCCTGCCTGCCGGCAGGCAGGCGAAATCCGCAATAAAAAAAAACCCCGCCGGACACTCCCGACGGGGCTTTTTTTGTGAAACATTACTACCGATCAGATGCCAATGCTTGCGTTAAAGCGAAGCGTGCGGGCCATTCCGGGTTGAACTCCGAAATTGTCCACATCGGCAAGGTGCTCGGTATCAAAGATGTTCAGCATCTGAGTCGAAACCACCCCTCGCAATCCTGCAAACGCAAATCGGTACCCGGCCTGGGCATCGAAAAGAGTTCTCGGGGGCAATCTCCGTTTCACCTTGGCCATGAACGTGGTCTTCGCTGCATCCCATGAACCGTCTACTCGGATCCACGTTCCTCCATCCAGACCGTAGTGGTTTTCGTAGTAATTGACATCCATGCCAACAAAGAAATCGGAGAACTTGTAGGTGGCGCCGAAGGACATCATCATCTGCGGCGGGCCGCCGACTTTCGTGCCGGCTAATTCATCGACGTAGAGGATCTTCGTGTTGCCTGCCGCATCGAGGGCGCGGGCGTTGAACACAGCCCGAACTCCGCCAACAACTTTAGCTTCTTCGACAACAGAGGTCCATTCGTTGTCAGAGAACGTGGCCGATCCGCGTACTTCAAAGCCGGAAAGTGCGGGAAGGATCTTGCCAAGAATAATGTTTCCTTCGAATTCGATTCCCTGGAACACAGAACCGCCGACCAGAATCGACTTGTTTCCGTTGCGGTCGTATCCGGGCTGCCCGGCCTGGCTGACATCCGTGATCCTGGCCGCCTTGTTGTCCCATGTCATCTTATAGGCATTGAGCTTTGCCTGGACTTCCGGTGAGGTCCAGCCCACGCCGACTTCGTATTGATTGGACGTCTCATCTTTGGCGTCGGGGTTGAGGCGGCCTGAGTTATAATAGATACCCAGATCGACAAACCTCTCTACATGGGAATAATTGGCAAAGAAATTGATATTCTCATCCATATTGTAATTCGCACCGAACTTCGGCTGGATAAATCCGCGGGATCGTGTGGAATTCACGAGATCGAATTCATACCAGTTTGTCGTTGTGCTGTTGGTCATGAGAAATTTTCCGTTACCCGTGGGGCCTTCCTGAGTCGCCGAGGTGAGTCCGCGTGAAGTGATTTCCCCTGCCGTGAGTTGTCTTCCAATGGCATTCTCGCTCGGCATGTTCTCAATAAGTTCGTACTTGTACCAAACGTATTGAACAGTTCCCGTGACCATGAAATTTGGCAATACCTTGTAATTGGCGTTTGCAAAAATCGTGTATTGCGGCGTTTCCCCGCGGTAGTTCCGATACTGAGTCCGATACTGAGGATCAGTGCTCGAAAGGTCCCAGCCAAAAACAGCCATGTCGTTTTGTTGGGCGACATCACCTTGGTACGTTCTGCGAGTGAAAGACGTTAAAGACGTTATGGTACCCGTCGTGCTGACGGCGCCATAGGTCTGGTCTGTAATGGACGTTTGTTCGTAGAGGTTGACATAATGACCCGGGTGGTCGGCATTCCATGAACGAAACTCTCCGCCCAAAGTCAGATCCAGCTGATCCGTAGGCCTGGACGAATAGCTGGCGAGGATTCCCCATTGCTGGTGGAGGGAATAGCTGTCTCGCTGGTAGGCATTGCTTCCCAAGTAGGTCGTGGCAGCCGCAAGAGTGTTGATTTCACCGTCTGGACCCCGCAGGCTGTTTGCGACGGAACCTGGTCTATTCAGGCTCGATCCACCCCCGCGTCCTCGTGAAAAGAAGAACGTGGCCCGAACCGCCGAATTGCTCGTCAAATCATTGCTGTAATGGAATTCGATCTGCGGCTTGTGGAAGTGATTGTGTGCAAGGCCGACAATGTCGTCCGTGACGAGTTCCCGAGCTCCATCAAGGAGTCCGTAGCTCGGAAGCCCGGTTGTTGCGTTAGCGGGAAGTTGATTGACAATAGAACGAGGGAGCCAGGGAGCGGTGTTGGCTTTGTAATTGAAATATTTGAAATAGGATATGTCGTTCGTGAATGCGTAGGTATGCTCCTGCGGCGCGCCATGGAGGACGAGCTTAAGGGATTGCTGATCATCCATGAACCACGAACCGGAGAAGTAATAATTGTACCCTTCGTATCTGCTGCCGATCCGGTTTCCGTTGCCGACCTTTCGGTCCATTCTCAGGGTAAACGCATAGGCATCATTGATCAAGCCGCTGCTGATATCGACGCCATACATTGTATTGGTTGGGTCGCCGAACGAAAGATTGATACCGTAGTATCGTACGGGGCGTGCGTTACCTGTCACAATATTGAAAGAACCTCCAAACGCTCCTGACCCATACAAGGAGGAACCCGCGCCTCGTTGAACCTGCACCGACGCAGCCGCCGAAGAAACAGAACCCCAGTTTGACCAATACACAGAGTTTGATTCGGGATCGTTGGTGGGAATTCCATTGATCAAAACCTGGACGTAATTCTGATTGAAGCCCCGCACAAACAATTTTGCTTCGCCGTTTCCGACGCCGTCCGTTGAATACGCATATAGTCCGGGTGTTCCCTTCAGAAGGAGCGGGGCATCCTGCCCGTGAATCCGCTCGTCAATTCTGTCTTTGCCGATGTCCGTAAACGCGACCGGTGTTTCGCGGTCTCTCGCACGGTTTACTTCCACAATGACCTCGCCGTATTGTAAAACAGTCTGGGTCAAAGTAAAGTCTGCCGTAATCGATGCGCCCGGAGAAACATTTACCGCGCGTTCCTGCGGTGCGTAACCGAGGTACGTCGCCCGAAGGTTAAAGATGCCGGGCGGCACATTGGTGATCGCGTAGTTTCCGTCACCATCGCTCGCTGAACCAATATTGGTTCCAACGATGATAACAGAAGCCGCGACCAAAGGTTGTGAAGTCGTCGCATCCGTCAGGCGTCCTTGTATGGTCGCGTTCTGCGCCCATACCGATCCTGACAGAACAAGCAAGGCAACGGCCCACAAGGAGATGAACCTTGTTGACGATACCTTCATGGGATCCTCCTAAGAATTTAGAATGAGTTTGAATTGTGAAACGTATAAATGAGGGGGGTTCAATGCCGAAATAAGTTCTTGCCTGCATGATCGGCGATGAAAGTCTACCGAAGAAAGTACAAAAACACAAGTAGTACATGAACAAGAAATTGTAAACTCTCAGTTGTGAAATCGTAACGTGTGGATAACTCAGGGGATGGTTGCGATGGAAGGCCATACATCCTGATTCATCAAGCACCCTGTGTGGATAACTTGTTACTACCCATGATGTAGAGAGGGACAAGTTGGTATTTCTCTGGTACGGATTACATCCGATGCTTCAATTATGACACTAACGAATGAATTATCCTAACCCGCCATTCTGATCTCTAGCAGCAACCTGTATCCTTCATATTCAACCTGAAACTCGAAACCTGAAACCTGAAACCTGCCCGCCCGACCGAACGAGATTGAGTCTCCTGCGGTCGTTCGGGCGGGAAACCTTCAACTTGAAACCTTAAACCCTCAAGATTTCCCAACTTTTTGACTGTAAACTCAAAAAAAAATTCAGTCAAAAAACTCCCCATTTCCTTTCTATTTTTGAGCCCGTAAATACTTGAATCCAATAGATTTACAGAATCTGAGAGTTTCCTAACAAAATCGCAAATAGTCGAAATCAGGCAATGCTGTCAAGGGTTTTTGCATTTTCTTATTGACATTCTCTCCAAAACCCCTATATTTCTGGGGAAAATTAGGGAGTCGTTTGTTTTCAAATAGGTAGCAGGGTTAGCTTCAAGGAAGGTTTAACTAATTCCAATATCTTCAAACTAATCACAAAGGGTCCAATTATGCCAAAATCAATGTCAAAGAGCCAGGTTGCTGCGCATATTGCAAGCAAATTTGAGCTCAAGAAAAAGACGGCCGTCGGAATTCTTGAGGAATTGGCCGAATTATCATATCGCGAAGCCAAGAACTCGTTCACACTTCCGGGAATCGGAAAACTCGTCCTCGTGAACCGGAAGGCACGTTTGGGCCGCAATCCGGCAACAGGCGAGCAGATCCAGATCCCTGCAAAGACCGTCGTGAAATTCCGTGTTGCAAAGGCCGCCAAAGAAGCAGTGTTGGGCGCACGATAAACAGCTGGTTTTCACTGCATTCCAACGCCCCGCTAAACCGGGGCGTTTTGTTTTCTTGCCTTTTCACTATTGAACATTGAAATTGCAATTGTCTCACCAACCCATCAGATCCATGCCGCCGCCTTATTCAAAATTCGAGACAGAAATGCTGGTTCGCCCCGATGATATCGATATGAATCAGCACGTTCATAATAGCCGCTATTTTGACTATGTTCTTGCGGCTCGATACGATCAAATGGAACGATGTTACAAAATGCCCATGGGCGAGTTCCTGAAATTGGGATTCGGGTGGGTCGTACGGGCGGCTTTCATCGAGTACAAACGACCGTTGGGATTGGGGGATGGATTCATTGTACGCACCTGGATCGATGAGGTGAAAGAAAATGGCGTGGTTGTTCATTTTGAGATCATAAAGAAATCAACGGGAAAGCTGAGTTGCGACGGATATTTCCACTATACGATGGTGAACACTGAAACTGGCCGGGCCGAGAAGATTCCGGACTGGATCATTGAAAGATACTCTGTGTAAGCATTGATTAAGCGGAAAAAGGCAATAAAACAAACGTAAATAAAAAGGCAAAAAGAAAGACCCAAAAACAGAGGCGAAAACACCCCGATAACAAGTTTCTCTTTTCTTTTTGCTGTTTCATTTCTCTTTGCTCCTTGATGTTTCATTTTTCCACTGAGGGATTGTGATCACTCATCATGTCAAAACGAGTCTGAAATCGGGGTTCCTTCATGTCCTTTGTGCCCTGATCGTTGCTTCGTGTTCGCTGGAATCGCAGGTTCTTGGGGAATTCAGGACGAGCGATGGGATAGGATTCCGGGTGGAGAAGGTTCTCGGCAATTTGGAGGTTCCTTGGTCCATTGTCTTCGGCCCAAGCGATGAGATGTATTTCACCGAACGCTCCGGCCGGCTCATGGTTCTTGAAAAGGGGAGCCCGAACGCCGGGCTTATTGCGGAAATTGACGGTGTGGTGCATCAAGGGGAAGGCGGATTGATGGGCTTGGCTCTCCACCCGCAATTCAAGAAGAATGGTTTCCTCTATGTTAGCTACACCTTCCGATTCAAGGGCTCACTCGCAAATCGGGTCGTACGGTACACGCTCAAGGATAGAAAATTAGGGGAACAAGTCGTGATTGTGCGCTATCTTCCGGGATCAGCGGTCCACAACGGATGCCGCTTGCGGTTTGGTCCCGATGGCAAGCTTTATGTTACCACCGGTGACGCTGCAGAAAGGCAGATCGCCCAGGATCCGTTTTCGCTTGGCGGCAAGATCCTCAGATTGAACGATGACGGCTCGATCCCAAAAGACAATCCCAGGCCGGGTTCTGAGATCTACGCGATGGGTTTCAGGAACCCTCAGGGCATCGATTGGCATCCGCAAACTGGTCTGCTTTTTGAAACGGAACACGGCCCATCAGGGTTTGATGGCCCGGGTGGGGGAGATGAGGTGAACATTGTTGACGTCGGCGGAAATTATGGCTGGCCGATCATTCACCATCGGGAGCAAAAGGCCGGATATCGATCGCCTCTTCTCGAATACACTCCGGCTGTGGCACCCGCAAGCGGAATGTTTTACGCGGGGAGGGCCTTCCCGGGTTTTCAAAACAATTTCTTCTTCGGATGTCTCCGCGGCACACGCATTCAGCGTGTAATCCTCGATGAATCCGATGCGCGAAGAGTACTGAGAGAAGAGAGCCTTCTGGAGGATGAATTCGGAAGGATCCGTGAAGTTACGACAGGCCCTGATGGATACATCTATTTCTCAACCAGCAACACGAGCCGCGGGCGGGCATCTTCAGACGATGATCAGATATTAAGAATGATTCCGATTCTGGATTAAGCGACACTCCGATCCGCTGATTTCACTCCTCCTCGGCCATAAACTCCAGCAAGTGGGGATAGTTCCCTCTCTTTCCTCTTGACTGTAAAGCTAGTTTGCCTCATATTTGGAAGCCCTTCCATGGAGGAGTTGTTGCCACCCACCATCTACGACATAGCGCGCGAAGCTAAAGTAGGAATCGGCACCGTCTCACGGGTTCTGAATAATCACGCCAGCGTCTCTGAAGCCACTCGAAACCGGGTACTAAAAGTTGCCGGGAAACTCAATTATCAACCTCATCCGTACGCACGAGGCCTCGCCCGAAGACGAACCAACGCAATTCTGGCGGTCATCCCATTCTTTACAACCTTCTTCTTTACTGAGATCCTGCAGGGGGTGCAATCCAAACTCAGGGAATTCGATTGCGACCTTATCCTGTACGGCGTCAACCACCCCGACCAGATTTCGGAATCCTTAAGACGAAACGGGATCCGGGGGCGTGTGGATGGCATGCTCTTTTTTTCAATGAAAATGCCTGACGAATTTGCCGAACACTACCGCCGCATGAAGACAGCTGTCGTGCTCGTCGATGCTTTTCACAAGAATTTTGATTCATTCTCCGTCGCGAATGTCCAGGGAGCCGCAACGGCGACGAAGCATCTCATTTCTCTCGGCCATAAACGCATCGGCATGCTCAACGCAAACCTTGAGAGCATCCCCGCGCGCGAACGCCTCCAAGGATTTCGGGGGGCAATGCAGGAAGCTCAATTGAATGTGGAACCGTCTCTCATGAAACGAAGCGCCTCTCCAAACCTCGATGGTTTTACCCGGGAAACCGGTTATGATCTGATGAAAGAGTTTCTGGCTATGGGGAGAAATATGCCGTTGGCCATCTTCGTTGCTTCCGATATCCAGGCTGTCGGCGCCCTGGCGGCAATCAATGAGGCCGGTCTCCGCTGTCCCGAAGACGTCGCTCTCGTTGGGTTCGACGGTATCTTGCTTGCCGAGAGCTTTGGCCTGACAACGATGCATCAGCCGATGTACGAAATGGGCACTCTGGCGATCGAGAAATTGATGCAGCGTATGAAGCATCCGGATATGCCGGCCACGCAGGTCACGTTCACCCCAAGGCTGGTCATAAGAAAAACATGCGGTGCAACTTCCGCTTCGATCAAAGAACCGGGAATCCTTAGCGTAGCATGAAATGAGCAACAGGACCCTCAGAACGGTGCGCTCCACATTTCTCCTGCTTGTTGCCGCAGGACTGCTCATCCATGCGGACTCCCGACCCGGTCTGCTCCCATCCACACCCAACTCCGTTCCCCAGTGGGCAAAGTCAGCAATCTGGTATCAAATCTTCCCTGAACGGTTTCGAAACGGCGATTCCTCAAACGACCCAAGGCGTGACGACCTTCTTGGGTCATGGCCCCATGAGTTTCCCGCGAACTGGCAGATCAGCAATTGGACCGGAGATTGGTACGAGCCCCAGGCTTGGGAGCGGTCCAACAGCCGCGGCTTTTATTTCTCCGTTCAGCACCGCAGATATGGCGGGGATCTCCAGGGTGTGATCGACAAGCTCGATTATCTCAAGGATATTGGGATCACCGCTATTTATTTCAATCCGCTCTTTGAATCTCCCTCCCTTCATAAGTATGATGCGGCGTCTTTCCACCATATCGACGCGAACTTCGGCCCCGATCCCGCTGGCGACCGGAAGATCATAGCTCAAGAAAACCCGGCAGATCCGGCATCCTGGAAATGGACGTCTGCCGACAAACTCTTTCTGACCCTATTACAGGAGGCCCACGACCGCCAGATCCGGATTGTCATCGACGGGGTATTTA
>JBBEEC010000050.1:8744-19351 GCA_040880975.1 Bacteroidota bacterium
CTATTACAGGAGGCCCACGACCGCCAGATCCGGATTGTCATCGACGGGGTATTTAATCATGTCGGACTGAATTTCTGGGCCTTTCGGAATGTCCTGAAACATCAAAAATCTTCTCTTTATAAGGATTGGTTCACGATCCACCGGTGGGATGATCCTGCCACATCTGAGAACGAGTTCGACTATGAGGGGTGGGCAGGCGTGAAGGAACTTCCCGAGATCCGGGAAGATCAGAATGGCCTCGTTGAGCCCTTTGCACAACACGTCTTTCATGTGGTAAAACGTTGGATGGACCCGAACGGGGATGGAGATCCATCCGATGGCATCGACGGTTGGCGGCTGGACGTGGCGGAAAAGGTCGGATTGCCGTTCTGGCGCACATTTCGCCAATGGGTAAAAGGCATTAATCCGGAGGCCTATCTGGTCGGGGAAGTATGGTGGGAGGACTGGCAGGCCGGCAAAATGTTCAACCCGGCCCCGTGGCTGCAAGGAGATGTGTTTGACGCGGTCATGAATTACCGGTGGGCGAATGAGGCGTTCTTGTTCTTTGCGGCAAGGGAAATTGGCATAACGGCCGATGAATTTTCCAAACGGATTGACCGCCTGCTTTCCAATCATCCTTCAGAAACAAATTTTGTGCTTCTTAATTTGTACAGCAGTCACGACACAGATCGGTTTTCCTCACACATACTGAATGCTGATCTGCCGTTCGACCATCGCGTCGGGTTGAGTGATAATCGGAACTACAGAGCGGAAAAACCCGGAAAGGATGCTCTGGAAACAAAGAAACTGATGATTCTTTTCCAAATGACATTCCCCGGAGCCCCGACAATCTATTACGGTTCTGAAAGCGGAATGTGGGGTGGAGACGACCCTGATTGCCGGAAACCGATGCTGTGGGAGGACATGCAGTTTGTTCCGGAATCAAACCATCCTTTCGGAGGAACAAGGCCTGTTGATGAAAATGTGTTTGACCGGCAAATGTACCAATTCTATCGAACGGTGATCGGTCTTCGAAAAAGCCATCCTGAGCTTTCTCTCGGAACCCTGCGGATGATACCCACCGGTTCGCCCGATGTCGTCGCATTTGAACGCTCTCTTGGAACATGGACATCAACGGTGGTTCTGAACAAAGCCTCGACACCGCGGGAAGTGGTCATATCCCGAAAGGGCGGCTTCAAGCGCTGGACGACCCTTTTCGGCGAAAATCCCCGGCGCAGGGGATCGGATTTGATTTTTTCTCTTTCGGCAAAGAATGGATCTGTCATTCGAGCCGAGGTTGGGCCGTGAAGAATCGCTTGCCCGCATACCTGGCGCTTGCTTTCGCCCTTTCATCGTGTTCTGCGCCGGAGAAGGATTCGGTTGCAGTCGTGAACGGACGGCAAATTCCTGCGTCGGAATTCAAGTCCAGGTTGGAAACGTACATTCAGGCAACGGGCGTCCGCGACAATTTTCCCTTGCGGCAAACCGTTGTTATGAATATGATCCACGAATCGTTGATTTTGGAAGATGCCGGGCGTTTGGGGTGGGAAAGAGATCCGGAAGGCAAAAGAAGGATGGATGAGATTCATGCTCAGGCCCTTTTGGACGCGTATGCAAAACTCTTGATGGAAGACGTAAAAATATCAGAAGACGACCTGCACAAAGAATTTCGGAAGAGGAACACGCGGGTCAGCGCCCGTTACGTCTACGGACAAACGAAAGGACATGCAAGGTCTCTGAAGCTCCGGTTGGAGCAGGGCGAGTCCTTCGAGAAGATCGCGAGTGAAATATTCGATGATCCTGGTCTTGCGGGAAACGGCGGATACGTCGGATACTTCGGCCCCGGAGAAATGGACGAAGAATTTGAATCCGCGGCTTTCAATCTGCCGGTGGGTTCCCTTTCTGAACCCGTCCGAATTGAAGCCGGCTATGCCGTTCTCCGGGTCGAGGATAAGAAAGTGTTGCCGCTTCAGTCAGAACAGGACTACGCACGAGTGAAGCACGAGCTGGAATCAGCCGTGCGGGAGAGGCGATCGAGGGAAACCTTGGAGCAAAAAGCGGAAGAACTGAGCCGATGGGGAAATCCGGTCATGGATGAAACGGTTCTCAACGGTGTATTTGAATCATGGAAATCTCTGAAGCCCGCCGATCTTGAGGTGCCTTCATCTGTCCCTCGTTCTGACAAAGTTGCCGTTCGGTTCGACCATGGAGCATGGACTTCGCAGGAGGTTCTCCTGCGTCTTGGTTCCATGTCCGAAAAGCAAAGAAAAAGGATCCGGACTCCGGACGATTTCAGGCAGGCGGTACAGGGCCTGATCGCGAGGGAGAAGCTCCTTGCGTTGGCGAAACAGGCGGGGTTGGAAAATCATGCCGGCGTGGCCGGTCAGGTTCACAACGTTCGGATGAACTATTTGATGACGCGCTGGATGAAGACGGTCGAGGAGAGTGTGGAACAGGAGGGGGTAAGTGAAGAAGAACTTCTCACAGAGTTCGAAAGGAACCGAGATTCGCATGTGGTCGCTCCGGAGGTGAGGGTGAAGGAAGTCCTGGTCCGCGACCGGAAGACCGCCGAAGCAGTGATTTCGGAGATCCGCGCGGGGCTCGATTTCTCGGCCGCTGCAAAACGCTGGTCCATTCGGCGATGGGCCGCTGAGCGGGGCGGCGATCTTGGGTTTGGAACACGATCTGCTTTTGCGACAATGGCGGAGAAACTCTTCGATGCTAAGATCGGACGGGTGATCGGACCGGAACGGGTCGATCCGTATTACGGGATATTCATGGTAACGGAAAAACGGGAGGGACGGAGAAAATCCTTCGAGGAAGCCAGGGAGCAGATTGTATCGGAATTACTGTCTCAAAAAAAGAAGCTGGCGGCGGAAGCAGGCCTTGAGGAATTGCGAGAGCGGGGGGTGTACACAATTAATGAGGATGCGGTGAAGAACACGGTCATTGAAACAATGAACACGATGAAGGAGCGTATGCAATGAGACGATCGTTGTCACGTCTGCTCATTCTGGCCGTTCTCGCGGCGGGACATCTTGACGCCGGTACAACGGGAAAAGTCAGAGGGCGCGTCACAGACAACGTCGATGGAGAGCCGCTGATTGGTGTGAACGTCCTTCTCGAAGGAACCAATCTCGGGGCTGCCACGGACCTCGATGGATACTATGTGATTCTGAATGTTCCTCCGGGAAAATATAATCTCATAGCTTCTTCCATGGGATATGGACGAAAGATGGTAAAAGATATTTCTGTTTCGGTTGATCTGACAACCACCGTCGATGTTACACTCGAGTCTGCGGTCGTCGATTTGGGCGATGTTGTCATCATAACGGCAGAATCAAAGATCATTCGAAAGGACCTGACCTCCTCGGAATCACGCGTAACGTCTGATCAAATCAGCAATCTGCCGGTGCAAGAGATCGGGGAAATACTCTCGCTTCAGGCGGGTGTGACCGTGGGCAAAGGCGGGGAGATCCATATCCGGGGCGGGCGAAGCAGCGAAGTGGCCTATTGGGTGGACGGTATTTCCATCTCTGATGGTTTTGACGGCTCGCAATCGGTGCAGGTCGACAATAACGCTATCCAGGAGCTTCAGGTCATCAGCGGTACGTTTAACGCGGAATATGGTCAGGCGATGTCGGGGATCGTGAACATCGTCACAAAGGATGGGGGGCAGGACCTTCGCGGATCGATATCATTGTATGGGGGGGATTACATCACATCGGGCCCGTCTTTCTTTCCGAATCTCTCGTCCGGTTTTTCCAATGTCACCATGACACGCAATGCAAACATCGAAGGAAGCCTGAGCGGGCCGATTCCGTTTTTTAACGACATGACCTTCTATGGAAATGCGCGTTACTACAAAGGTGGTGGACACCTTTACGGAATTCGCCGGTTTAATCCGGACGGGTCTGCGGGAGACGGAGCCGCTGTACCGATGAATACAAGAGACCGAATCTCGGGACAGGGAAAGGTTTCCTACAATTTTGCGCCGACGATGAAAATCACTCTTTCCGGTATCGGCAGTGACGTCCGGTTCAGGGATTACGGCCACGATTGGAAATACAATCCCGACGGGGATGTCAAGAAGTATGATCTTGGGTGGAGCCTCTCCGGAACCTGGACTCATACGTTGAGTTCCTCTTCTTTCTACACCGTCAACGTGTCGCACTTTTACAAACGCTTCAAGGAATACCTCTACACCGATCCCTTCGACCCCCGTTACGAAGTGGATCCGACAGCGACAAACAGGGACCTCTATGAGTTTCTTCGAAGAGGGACGAACAATCACAGGTTTCGCCGTACGACCACAACCGACCTCATCAAAGGAGACTATACAAACCAGATAACGCGTTTACACCAGTTGAAACTGGGAATTGAAGCAAAATTCCATGAGTTATTTTTTGACGACTTTAGCCTCGTGCCTGTTCAAATCAACGACTCAACGTACGTTCCCATGATTCCGGAGCTCAATACACCTCTCAGGCACCAATATCTCGAGAGGCCGGTCGAGTTTTCCGGCTATGTTCAGGACAAATTGGAATTCGACCAGATGATTGTCAACATCGGTTTACGGTTCGATTACTTCGACTCGAAGGGAAGATACCCTGCTGATCTGCAGGACCCGAACGTTTATTTGCCGCAGAAACCCGGGAACCAGGCTTTGACGCTGGAACAAAGGCTTGCAAAATGGTTTGTGGACGCAGAGGCAAAATACAGCTTCAGCCCAAGACTGGGCATTTCCTATCCCATCACCGATCAGGGTGTCCTCCATTTCTCGTACGGGCATTTCCTGCAAATTCCGACGTTCTCGCATCTCTACCAGCAGCCTGATTATAAAGTCACAACAGCAAGCGGCCTGCAGGGAGTTTTCGGAAACCCCAACCTTGACCCTCAGCGGACCGTGATGTACGAATTCGGCCTGCAGCAGCAGATCAGCGAAGATATCAGCTTCGATGTCACAGGATTCTATCGGGATACGAGAGACTGGGTCTCGACCAGCGCCGTCATCCCCGTCCGCGATCTTGAGACAGCTACCTCTTTCTACACAATCTTTGTCAACCGCGATTACGCGAATACACGCGGCCTGACACTTTGGCTGAACAAGCGGCCCACGGGCCTTCTCTATTTCAATCTCTCCTACACGTTCCAGGTGGCTGAGGGGATCAATTCAGCGCCCGACGAGGAACAGGGAGCGCTCGCGAGAAACGATGCACCGTCGCAATACCTCGTCCCGCTTGATTGGGATCAGACTCACACTCTGAATTTCTCTGCAGGTATCACGGGAGCGGATTGGGGTCTCAATTTTCTCGGACGATACGGCTCAGGCCTTCCGTATTCGCCTGCGCTGAATCAGGCGGAGGGAAGAGGAGAGGATGCGTCGAGGGCATTACAAAAGAACAGCCGAAGACAACCGCCGATGTATACGTTTGATCTCCATGCTTTCAAATCGTTTCACCTGGCATTGATCAATGCTACGGTTTTTGTAAAAGTGTACAATGTGCTCGACCGGCGCAACGAGACGACCGTCTATGGACAGACAGGGCGCGCATTTGCTTCGGTCCGCTCTTTGGGCGCCGAACCGGTTAATCAGAACCCCAACCGGATAAATTCTGTGGAGGAGTACATTGTTCGTCCCGATTTCTACTCTGAACCCCGTGAAATTCAAATTGGCTTTGAACTGAGTTTCTAGTGCCACTTCAAAAAAGAAATCTTGTGTTTTGAATACGAGCCTTTCAAAAAAGGCACTAGTGCCTGCCCCCGCCCGACTGAACGGCATTAGTTCATCGCAGTCGTTCGGGCGGGCGACTGTGACCGCTCAATGAAGGTCAGGCGGGCTCGCTTCTATGTGAAAGTTCACGCTCGAAAACACAATATTATTTAATGGAAGCGGCACTAGCGATTGAACGCGGAGCAAAGGAATGTTCCTGAATAAGAGAAATATACTCGTAGCGGCTGCCGTCTGCTTCCTGATAATGGAGATCTCTGCTCAGCATGTCCCCACAACGGAACGTGTGAACTCTTCCTACAGGAGAAGGACGGAAATCGACGGCAATAACGTGCGCACCTCGGTGTTTAACTTCTGTTTCTCAGGGAGAACAGGTGTGGGTCAGGGCGTGCCATATGAGTGGCCCAAGAACACGAACCGGTACTATATTGCGTTGGTCGGACTGTTTGTCGGAGGCGAGGTCACGCTGAATTCCGGGCAGACTGCACGCATCGTCGATTTACCGACCTACAGGCAGAATCCGGCGACGGGCGGATCATGGAACATGGAACCGTTGCCGGGCTATTTCAATCTTGAGGCGGATAAGATTGCCAAAAGCGATGAGCCTGCCACCTGGCCCGCTTTCTGGCCGGATAAACTCGGCGATGCCAGCGATCCGGGATGGCGATATGAAAGTGCCGGCAATATGGATGAGGATCCGGCCCGTGGGGCATGGAACGGATATTTCGGAAAGAACCAATTCAGCGCGGACCAGGAAATGTTCTATCGTGTCGGAGATAACAATTATGATCGGTGGGATTATACCCCGGATACCACGGATCCCTCCCGGAAAGGCCTCGGCATTGTCATCGACTCGCGGGTCATGCAGTGGTCTCAGGCCTCTGTGTCCGACGCGGTGTTTTTTATCCATGAAGTGAAGAACGATGGTACGAAGAGAATTAACAAAGCCGCGGTGACTCTCTGGCTGGCGGATTTTGTCGGCGGAGATGGTGATTCGCAGGACGATAGTCCGAGCTTTGACCTCCTCGCTGATATTGCGTTCTCTCTGGATAGTGACGGCATAAGCTCCAATTCCGCTTTTCAAGGGGTGTTTGTCGGCGCCGCCGCAACCTTGTATCTGGAAACGCCCGGGAACGCCGTGGACCGGATCGATAATGACGGCGACGGCGAGACCGGCGGAGATAAGATCACCACGTCAATGCTGCTGGGCGAGATCGGGGCCGACGGAATCGACAACAACCGCAACGGATTCGTCGATGAAGACTCAACCCACGTACCGTTCGGACAACAGCTCGGTGTGACGTTTGCAGACCGGATTGACAATAGCGGGAATGAGGAATCCGGAAGCCCGACAGTAACCAATCAGATGGTCACGGACGCATCCAATGATCAATATGTCCAAACGGTCAGTCCCACAGTCTCTCATACGCATAACTGGGACCGTTGGCCCCCGAATCCGGAAAGCGACGGATTCCAAAATGGCGTCGTGCATCTTATAAGCGTTGGTGTGGAGGACGTCGGAAGGGCGTTTGCCGATAATATCGACAATGACGGAAACTCTTTCGGAAACTGGCCGACGGTAACGCAGGGGATGATCGATACTGCTGCAATGGACACGCTCTACCGCCGATACAGGGTTCCGGGAACCAGTGTCATCCTGTACGATGTGGGTCCCGAGGATCTTGGGAGAAAATACCTCAATCGTAACGGTGCCCGTGATCCCGGGATTGACGAGGGTATCGATGAGATGATCGATGAATCGCGTGACGACGGAATCGACAATGATGGAGATTGGGATCCCCTGACGGATGATGTCGGCCTTGACGGCGCCGCAGGGACCGGTGATACGGGCGAAGGAGACGGCCGGCCGACGTCGGGCGCAAATACGCCCTTCCCGGGAGAACCCAATATCGACAAAACGGATGTTTCCGAGGCTGATCAGATAGGTTTGACAAACGTTCAATATCTTGCTGCCGGAGCCATCAACTTCAGCACGACGGCGGACGTTTTCTTCTGGGCCAATTTCATGCTTCCCGGGAGCTTTGTGGATCCAACCCTCATACCGACGGGAGAGAGCGACCTCTTTGTGTCATCGGGAGTCTTCCCGCTCGAGGCCGGTCAGATAGAGCGAATCTCTTACGCGGTGGTGTTCGGAAACGCCTCCAGCGCCGGAAACGCCGATGTAAGCGGAGCAAAGGCGGATGCATTGCGGAAGCGGGAGTATGCCCAGCTGGCGTATGACGAGGATTATCAGTTCGCTCAGGCGCCGTTTGAACCGACGCTTATGGCAGTTCCCGGTGATCGAAGAGTAATACTTTATTGGGATGACCTTGCGGAGAAATCAGTCGATAGGTTTCTCCTGGGAATTCCCGGAGCCGTGGCGGAAGATTTTGAAGGATATCGGATATACCGGTCAACAGATCCCGCCTTTGAAGATGCCAGGGTCATCACGGATGCTTTCGGAAATCCCGCACCGTTTCTCAAACCGCTCGTACAGTTCGATCTCGCAAACGGAATTACGGGATTCCACCCAACGCCCTATAATGGAGTCCAGTTCCATCTTGGGAATGATGGGGGACTCGTTCACACGTGGACCGACACGACGGTACAGAACGGACAGACATATTACTATGCCATTCGGGCTTACGATCAGGGCTACTCACCTTTGAGTATTTCGCCGGCAGAAAGCAATCTCCGGATCAGTATTGATAATGTGACCGGTGAAGTGAAATCCCTTGGGCGCTCCGTCGTCGTGGTGACGCCGGAAGCACCGGTTGCAGGTTATGTTCCGGCCAATATCACGACGGCAGAATTGGTAAGCGGAAGCACGACGGGAAAAGTGGGATTCGAGATTGTTGATCGCCGATTCATTCGAAATGATCACACCTACCGGGTGACATTTGAGGACACAACAATTGCCGGCGGAACGGCGGCCCCTGACACTTTTCGCACAACGCATTTTACCCTTGCGGACGTTACGGGTGGTACGGTGGACACGCTGATAGGCCGGAGCACGGATCTTGCCCAGGGTGTGGAACAACCCTTGACGGACGGGTTCAGACTCGTGCTCATCAATGAACAAAGTTTTGGCGTGAATACCGTCCTTTCGGGATGGCCGGTGACGGGGATCAAGGATTACATTTTTGGCCAATGGAAGGGCGGTTTCATCATCGGAGTTCAAAAGCCATCGGATTACAAGTTCGTTTTTGGGAATGCTGGCTTCGGAACTTCGACGGCGTATACAATCAGAACCGGTACGGGGGGGACGCGTCCCTCTGTTCCGGTGAACTTCAAGGTCTTCAATACCTCCGAAAACAAGGAAATCGAATTTGCTTTTTGGGAATTGGATAACACCGGAGGGGCAGGCCTCTTCACCGTTGGCAGCAGCGAGACGGACATTATTGTATTGCTGGAAAGGAACACCCAGGATTCTTTGGTAACAACCTGGTCGTTGAGGATGAAGCACGATTTGATCCGGCGTCAGCCTCAGGCCGGAGATACCCTCACGGTTGTTTTGTCGAAACTCTTTCGTTCGACGGATGTTTTCGAATTTAGTACGAGGGCGGAGTATGTCGACAAGGATCTTGCGAAATCCGGCATGGATCTTGTTCGTGTCGTCCCGAATCCTTATGTCGGCGCCGCGACGTGGGAAGGAAGAAATCCGTACAATACCGGGCGGGGACCCCGTGCAATTCATTTCATACATCTTCCGCAGCGCTGTACGATCAGAATCTATACCGTGAGCGGGGAGCATGTCTCCACCATCGAGCACGATAGCCCCATGGAAGATGGGACGGCGGAGTGGAACCTCCTGACGCGCGAAAACCTCACCGCAGCGTATGGCGTATACGTTTATCACATCGATGCACCGGGAGTTGGTGAAAAAGTGGGTAAGTTCGCCTTGATCAAATGAGTCTGATGCGTATGAACTTTGGTTTCCAGCAAGGAGACGTGGCGTGAAGAATTCCATGAAATGGTTCATGATGGCTGTGCTGGCATTTTTCGCAGCGCCGCAAACGCAGGGACAACAGGTGACAAAGGCGGGCACCACAGCGGCGAAGTTTCTCTCGATACCCGTTGGAGCGAGAGCCCTTGCGATGGGAGGAGCCTTTGCTGCTGTTGCCGACGACGCTTCGGCCATCTATTGGAATCCTGCCGGGATTTCAGGGATCACCCAAAATGAGGCAATTCTGTCCCACTCGCGATGGATTGCAGGGATCAGTTTCAATTTCGCCGGTTTTGTCCTTCCCTTGGGAGATAACCAAAGCCTGGGTATCAGCCTGACATCCCTTTCCATGGGAGAAATGGAACGAACTACGGAAACACAGCCGGATGGAACGGGGGAGTTCTTTTCGGCCGGAAGCGTTGCACTGGGGATAACGTATGCCAGGAATCTTACCGAATGGTTTTCAATCGGCGGAACCGTGAAATATGTCAGCGAACATATTTGGAATTCCACGGCAACAGGGATCGCTGTCGATATCGGAACCCTGTTTGTCACGCCGTTTCCCGGATTGAAATTTGGCGCAGGTATTTCGAATTTTGGAGAAAAACTTCAAATGAACGGTGATGACCTGCTTGTGCAAAAGGATATTTCGCAGAACGCCGGCAATAATCCGAATATCAACGCAAACCTGTCCACAGACCGGTTTGATATGCCCTTGAATTTGCGGATCGGGTTCGCATACGAGGCTATGAAGTCGGAAGAGCAAAGCCTTATCCTTGTTGTGGATGCTTCCCATCCAAGTGATAATTCTGAAAGCATAAACCTCGGGGGTGAGTATACGGTCCTTTCGGGTCTCCTTTCCGTGCGGGGCGGATATAAGGGTTTAGGCATGACGGAGAGTGAAGAACAATACACCCTGGGCGGCGGGGTGATGTATGATGTGGCCGAAGG
>JBBEEC010000051.1:0-81527 GCA_040880975.1 Bacteroidota bacterium
GTCTTCAGGATTCGCTTGTCCATTTCGTCCAGCCCATGGTCGTCCACCTCAAGAGCCTTCAGTGAATACTCGGCGACTTCCTTCGAAATGACACCTTTGTGATGGTTGAGCTTTTTATCGGCCTCCGCGAAATCGCGGCATCGCTTCAGCAGTCTGTTGGCGATCCTTGGCGTTCCTCTCGATCGTTTGGCGATCTCCATCGCTCCGTTATCGATCACCTGCACACCGAGAATCCCCGCCGAGCGTTTGATGATCCGGAAGAGGTTGTCCGGTCCGTAGTAATCCAGGCGGCTTGTCACTCCGAACCGGGCCCGCAGAGGGGCGGTCAGCAATCCTGACCGTGTTGTTGCGCCGACCAGGGTGAATTTTGGCAGGGAGAGTTGAATGCTCCTTGCATTCGGCCCGGCGTCGATGATGATGTCCAGTCGGTATTCTTCCATGGCCGAATAAAGATACTCTTCGACTACCGGATTCAGGCGGTGGATTTCGTCGATAAAGAGAACGTCGCCTTCCTGGAGATTCGTAAGGATTCCGGCAAGGTCGCCCGGCTTGTCGAGAACAGGGCCGGAGCTGATCTTGATGCCGGAGCCCATTTCGTTGGCAATGATGTACGCGAGGGTGGTCTTCCCAAGTCCCGGTGGTCCCGTGAGCAGGACATGATCAAGCGCCTCGCCGCGTTGCCGCGCGGCGGTAATGAAAACTTTGAGATTCTCGGCGATTTTTTCCTGGCCAATGAAATCTGCGAAAGCGGAAGGCCGGAGAGTCTGATCGAGTTCAAGCTCGTTTTCCAGGCGTTCGGGGGAGGTGTAGTCGGAGCGCATTTATTTTGAACTTGTGTATTTCAGCGCTGACTTGATAAGGTCTTCAAGGGACTGGTCCGTTCCATTTCCATCATTGAGGGCTCTGCGAATGGCCATTTCTGCAACGGGCCGGGAATATCCAAGGGACGTGAGAGCGAGGAGGGCCTGGGTCCGGACGCTTTCTTTTGACGATGACTGCATCGAGAGGGCGCTTGTTGTTTCTGATTTGCCAACCTTGTCGCGAAGTTCCAGAATGAGCCTCTCTGCGGTTTTCCGTCCGATGCCCGGAATGGCCGTCAATGTCGGGACGTTCCCTTGCATGATGCAAGTTCTTAAATCAGGGGCCGACATGCCGGAAAGAATTCCCTGGGCGAGTTTCGGGCCGATTCCTGTGACGGAGATGAGGAGTTTGAAGAGTACAAGTTCCGTCTCGCTCGCAAAGCCGTAGAGCTGCAACGCGTCCTCGCGGACCTGCAGGTGAGTCAAAAGCGTAACCGTGGATCCGGTTTCTCCGAGAGTTTCAAATGTGGAGATGGGGACACTGACGGCATACCCGACACCGTTGACGTCCATAAGGACCTCTGTGGGGGACTTGATCTTCAGAATGCCGGTAAGCGAGGCGATCATGGACGGACGATCACTCGCTCCGGATGTTTCTTAATGAATTCCCGCCAGTCATTGTTCCGCATCTTTCCATTGGATCTTTTGCGCGGAGACACTGCCTTGGGGGTCCCTCGCCGGTGAAAGTGGCAGAGTGCCACAGCAAGCGCATCGGTCACATCGAACAACTTCGGGGATTGCTTGATTCCAAGAAGACTCTTCACCATTCCCTGGACTTGTTCTTTTGAAGCGGCTCCGTTTCCAACAACCGCTTTTTTGACCTCACGTGGGGAGTACTCGGAGGTCGGGATTTCAGAATTGACAGCGGCCAGAATAGAAACCCCGCGAGCGTGTCCGATTTTCAAGGCAGATTGGGCGTTCTTGCCGTAGAAAGCCGTTTCAATGGCGAATTCGTCCGGATGGTAGCGCTCGATCACAGAGCAAAGCTTTGAGTAGATCGCATGAAGCCGGAGCGGCATCGAGGCCGAACTCCGATTTTTCACCACATCGAAATCAAGCACATGCGTCTTCCCGTTCCGGATCTCAATGACGCCATAGCCGGTGACGAGCGTGCCGGGATCGACTCCGAGGATTATCATGGTTGAAGCGTGGTGAATAGTGAATAGTGAACCGTAAACAGTATAGAAACTAATAAAACCTATGCTGAATTGCTTGCCTTCAGGTCCCGGATTTTAAGCTGAGGGATGACCTCACCGTTGTAGTCACTCTCGTCGATTGAAAAGGCCAGGTCAACCCGCCGGCTGGCCATTCTCTCCAAGAGCTGGCCGAGATTGAATCCGATGGCATCGAAAATTCGATTCTGTTGACGGACCTTGAATCGCAGGTGGTTTTTGCCGACGATTCTAGGTGTGCCGAGGACCTCGACATTCCGAACGGCAAACACCGGCCGCATGTTTTGTGGGCCATAGGGAGCAAATTGGTTCAAAATTCTGATGAATTTCGGGGTCAATTCCGAAAGGTCGATTTCCGCGTCGATTCTGATTTCTGGTGTGAGAAGTTCGTCGGTAAGCAGTTCCTTCGCGACCAGGGCAAACGCCTCTTTGAACTCGTCCAGGCGGTCCACGGCAACAGTAAGGCCCGCAGCGTACTTATGGCCGCCAAATTGCAGGATCTTATCTTCACACCGCTTGAGCGCCTGGTAAATGTCGAATCCCGCCACACTGCGTGCCGAACCTTTGGCCACTCCGTCCACCGTGGTCATCATGATCGTCGGGCGATAGTATCGCTCGACCAGTCGTGAGGCAACGATGCCGATTACGCCGGGGTGCCACTGATCCTGATGAAGCACAATGGCATTGTCTTTTTCGATGTCAAAATATGCTTCGACCAGATCTTGTGCCTGTAAAAAGGTGTCTTCATCGATCTTGCGCCGGGTTAGGTTTTCTTCTTCAAAGACCTTGGAGAGTTCGAGGGCTTTTTCATACGATTCGCAGGAAAGCAATTCGACAGCCCTGTTCGCATCCCCGAGCCGCCCCACGGCGTTGATGCGCGGGGCAATGATAAACACAATCTGCCCGGCACTCAGCCGACCTGGTTTCATTCCGGAAGTTTCCATGAGTGCCCTTATTCCCGGCCTGGGCTGAGTGTTGATCAGCTCGATGCCGAGTTTCACCATTGTCCGGTTTTCTCCGGAAAGGGCGACGATATCGGCAGTGGATGCAAGGGCGGTAAGATCCAGGTAAGAAGAAAGCTTGTGTTCTGCATCTCCGCCGAATTTTGATTGGACGAGGTCGGTTGTGCAGAGTGCCTGGATAAGTTTAAATCCAACACCACATCCGCACAGTTGTTTGAAGGGATAGGGGCAACCGGGCTTGAGCGGATTGAGGATCGCTGTCGCGGAGGGGAGGGTCGATCCGGGCTCATGGTGGTCGCAGATGATCACTTCAATGCCGAGAGAAGCGGCGAATTCCACCTGTTGGACGGCCGTGATCCCGCAATCGATGGCGATCAAAAGCGTCACGCCAAGCTGGCCTGCCCGCTCAATGCCGGATTTCGAGAGTCCGTAGCCGTCTTTGATGCGGTCCGGAATGAATGCCGTGACGTTGGCGCCGATGGACTTGAGAAAGGTCGTCAGCAAAGTTGCGCCGTTGGTTCCATCGACGTCGTAATCGCCATAGACCAGCAGAGATTCGCCCTTGGTCACCGCCTGCAGAATGCGCTCGACGGCGGTTTGCATGCCGTCCATAAGAAAGGGATTGTGGAGGTCATCCAGGGTTGGGCGAAAGTACTGACGTGCGCGGTCACGCGTGTCAATTCCACGGCGAACCAGAATCTCAGCAAGGATCTGTGAGACCGTAAGTTCGTCGGTGATTCGCTTCACTTTTCCGGAAAAATCCGGATCATCGGAAGGGACGGACCCGTTGGACTTTGAGGTCCAGCGGTACTCTCGGACAGGTGACACGGAAACAGCTCCTTCTGGGGGGAGGTGTTGACAGCAATAGTTACCGGAGGCAGGAAGTGATGTCGATAAGCCGAATTCTGTCTTTCCCGGTTTTATCCGGGAGAGGCAGCCATTTATCTGAGCGACCTACCCGTCACGCATTCCGTCCCGGGGGACGGAAACAAGCGGGCCACTTGAAGCGTGACCTACATGGTCTTGCACCGGGTGGGGTTTATCAGCCATCGACATTTCGGTCGATGCGGTGGTCTCTTACACCACCTTTTCACCTGTTTCTCTCTCCCGAAAGAGAGGGATGTGTGTTTTCTGTGACACTATCCGTTCCCATGGGATTTGGCCCATGAGACCCCCGCTTGACGCGGGGCACCCTGCCCTGTGGAGTTCGGACTTTCCTCTCCGGCTTTCACCGGAGCGGCTGCCTGACACCACTCCTGCCTTAGGTAACGTTAATTAAACCCGTGACACCTGCCTTCGCCTCTCTGATCAAGCTTTGTAATGGCTTCGGCAGGTAAATCATCGAAGCCATCCATGTGACTCTTTAGAGAAGCGGAGGCGGATCGTTGACACGACGCTTCAGATTGATTCCCCGGTTGGCCAGTTCATCGGCTTCACCGTTTTCCTCCCGTGCGACGTGCTTGATTTCAAATTCGTAAGGTGCAGAAGCAAGTATCCCCTGCACATCCGCAAACAGCCTCTTGAGTCCTTTGTCCTTCACCTTGTAAGAGCCCTGAACCTGTCGAACCATAAGCTCGCTATCTGAGTGAACAATCAACCGGGCGCATTTGGTTTCCTGCGCGATTTCCAGACACTTGATCAGGGCCGTATATTCGGCAATGTTGTTTGTCGCCGTGCCGATATAATCGGAAAGAGAAACAAGGACTTTCCCGGCTTCGTCCTTCATCAGAATTCCGATTCCGCTTTCCCCCGGATTCCCCCTGGATGCGCCGTCCGTAAAAGCAACAACGGTCATACCGGAGCGGGGCTGTTGACAATTTCGTCGGAGACGAGGATCCTCCCGCAATGTTCGCATTGGAGAATCTTGGAGTTCTTTCTGAGCTCAAGTACCGTCTGTGGTGGAACTCGTTTAAAGCACCCGCCGCAGGCATTCCGCCGCACGGGCACGACTGCTCTTCCGTCTTTGGCCGCTCGAATCCGCTCGTATGTTCGAAAATCACTCTTGTCGATGCGGACGACATACTTTTCGCGCTCATGATTGAGCTTCAGTTCTTCTTCCTCATGCTCCTTATCGACGAGTTCGAGCTCCGCGGCCCGTTCCTCCAGTTCCTTCTTCAAGGTATCGATTTCCGGCACCATTGTTTCCAGATCCTGCCTGGCAATATGCACTTTGCCTTCGAGACTCTCCATCTCTTTTTGGAGTTTGGTGATTTTTTCCTGGGCCGTATCGATTTCCCTGGTCAACGTGTCATACTGCTTATTGGTCTTAACCTGAAACTGCTGGCTCTTGTATTTTTCGATGTTCTCTTTGAGCGCGAGAATCTCCACATCCACCGCGTCCCGACGAATGGTCGATTGCTTGATCGTGTCGTTCAGTTGTGCCTGGGCAAGCTCGCCGGCTTTTTTCTTTGCTTCAAGATCTGCAACTTTTCCCGGGAGGTCGCCTTTCATTTCCTGGAGATCATCCAATCCCAAATCGATCTGTTGAAGACCGTATAACAACCGCAAACGATTTTCCAACTGTGACTCCTCTGATTCGCTTAAGAAAAGTGAATGGGGCTTGTTTTGTTTTTCGTTATTGAAACATGAATTGTTTCCCGGCGGTCCTCGCAGGCCGCGGCAAGCCGCGAACGAATAACACCAAGGACGGGGACCTCGGTTTCCCAGTGTCCGGCATCGATAAGTGCGAGGGACCCTGCATCATGGAAGGAATGATAGCGGATATCGGCGGTGACAAAGGCATCGGCGTGCACGCGGATTGCCTGCGGGATCAGATCGGAGCCGCTCCCACCGCACACGGCAATTGTCTTCACACGCGTCGCCGGATTTCCGCTCATTCTGAGTCCTTCAGCGTTCAGAGTCTTGCGGATGTGCGCCAGAAACGATTTGAGTGCTACGGGGGTTTTCAGTTCTCCAACGGCTCCCATGCCAAACTCAACGCTCTCATTATCCACCGGATAGACGTCATAGGCAACCTCTTCATACGGGTGAGCCGATTTCATCGCTGCCACCACGACGGGGACATTCGCGCGGGGAAGGATCATTTCCAATCGAACCTCTCCAACCGATTCGAGTTTTCCCTTCGTTCCGACAGCAGGGTTCGACTTCTCCAAACCCAGGAACGTCCCTTGGCCGTCGATTTGAAACGAACAATGCGAATAATTCCCGATGACTCCGGCCCCGGCCTTTGCCATGGCGTCAAGGACGTTTTGGATGGACTTGCCGGGAGCGAAAACCGCGATCTTGGCAAGGAGTCCTTTCAGCGGCGCGAGAAAGTGAATATTCTGCAGGCCGAGCGTTTGTGCAAGCACCATGCTCACGCCGTCCCGCGTGAAGTCGAGGTTCGTGTGGGCGGAGTAGAGTGCAATTCCGTGACGCGCAAGTTTGAGGATCATTCTGCCGACCGGGTCAGATGAAGTTATAGAGGACGCCGGCCGAAAGAGAAGAGGATGATGAGAAATCACAAGGTCGGTTTTCGTGGAGGCGGCTTCTGCCACGATCTCCTCGGTGACGTCAAGACAGAGAAGGATCCGGCGGACAGGGGCGGATCGGTCGCCCACTTGGAGGCCCACGTTATCGCGTTCCCAGGCAATCCATCGCGGGGCCCATTGTTCCATGATTTCTTCAATATCCTTCACGGTCATGAAGCGCGTCCCGCACAAAAAAAGTGTCCCGCTTTTTGGGCGGGACACTTGGAAAAACTCTGTTGGGTGTCATTGTGATGGACGGAGCCGCGCTTCCTCATCCTTCCCGGTATCACCATCGTTGGGTACTTCCTCCGTCTGAGTGGGTCAATAATGTACGAAAGACGGTCGAGAGAATCAAGCAGGGGGTTTTTTCTCTGTTGGCATTTTTACTTTCTTGAAGTCTATACGCTCGAAGTTGATGTCGCGGAGCCGTTTGATCTCCCGCTCGATCTTCTGGAAATGGCCTTCGAATTCACGCATTTGAATCTTATCGCTGTCGGTAAACTGGCGGGAAAGGAGGTCGGCGCTGATCTTAATGGCGGCAAGCGGATTGTTGAACTCATGGCACACGGTGACGACGAGTTCTCGAATGGCCTCGGCGCGTTTTTCCGCAATGAACATGCGTTTTTCGACAGCTTCCCGCTGTTTGCGGGTTATGGATTTTTCGAGGGCATTGATAATCGTTTTGGGGAGAAGCAATTCGGAGATATCCTCTTTAACAAGGAAATCCTCGACGCCCAGCTTCATCGCATCCACGGCGAGCTTGAAATCCCGGGTCGCCGTAATGAAAATGATCGGAACCTCGCTCTGCATGGCGTTCAATTGAAGGCAGAACTCAAGCCCATTGGCTCCGGGCAGGTTGAAGTCCGTCATGATGATGTCGATGTTCTTGTTCGCCCGGACTTCCGACAATGCGTCGTCGACGCGTTCCTTCCAAATCAGCTTGAATTCACGTCCTTGGAACTTCTGCAGATGGTGCTGCGCAATCTTCACGAACGTGATGTCATCGTCGACGAGGAGCAGCGTGATAAGTTTAGGTGTTCCCAAGGTTTCCATGACACAAGGTACTGGATACCATTTTGAGTTGCAAATTGCGGCAGTTGCAGGGCAATAGAAGCTCCCTGAGAATCAATCTGATGATATGGTTGCATTTCTAGCGGAATTTCTCTATAATCGCACTTAAATCATCCTCCCCGCGCACGATAAATAGACGCTTCAGTACCAAGAGAGCAATCCATGGCGGTAAAGAACAAGATTCTGGTCGTTGATGACGAGGAAGCCCTCAGGACGGTGCTGAGTGCGGAACTGGAAGGGGAGGGATATCAAGTCAGCACGGCAGGCGATGGAGACGAAGCAATAAAGATCATCGGGACTCAGCAATTTCATCTGATTTTGCTGGATATCAAGATGCCAAACGTCGATGGGTTTGAGGTCTTGAAGTTTGTCAAGCTGCACCAGCCTGCGACGAAAGTGATCATGCTGACCGGGTTTGCCGATCTCAAAAATGCCATCGAATCAAAGAAACTCGGTGCAGAAGATTTTGTCAGCAAACCCTACGACCTCGTTGATCTGCTGACAACTGTTGAACGCGTGCTGGGGACCAGCTAACTTCTTATCGGGGTCGATTCATGCCTAAGAAGTACCGCCTTCTCGTCGTTGACGACGAAGATTCCATTACTTTCCTGCTCCAGACAGAATTCGAAGAACTCACCGATTATGAGGTGGATGTGGCCCAGAACGGCACAGAAGCCATCAACCTCATTCAATCCAACCTCTACGATGTCGTCCTCCTCGACATCAAGATGCCCCGTGTCGGGGGCATTGAAGTCCTGAAGTTTCTCAAAGAACACTCGCCCACGACGCAGGTGATCATGCTCACCAACGTCGTCGATATGCAAACGGCTTTCGAAACCGTAAAGCTGGGTGCGTACGACTTCATCAGCAAGCCCTACGAAACGCAACAATTGCTCGCAACGGTTCAACGGGCCATTGAGCGGCGTCGATTCATGATCGAAACCGAGGTCATGAAAAACGAGCTTCAGAGGGTCGGTGGATCGATGGTTATGGTTGGTCGAAGTGATGCGATCAAGGAGCTAACCAAAAACGTCAAGAAAGTGGCAGCGAGCGACGCGTTCGTCCTTATACAAGGTGCGAGCGGAACGGGAAAAGAACTTGTCGCTCACATGCTCCATCAGGAGGGAGGACGGCGCGACCGACCGTTGGTGGTCGTAAACTGTGCTTCGATTCCTGACCAATTGCTTGAAAGCGAACTTTTTGGGCACGAGAAGGGCTCGTTTACGAATGCCTATTCCACGAAGCAGGGACTTGTCGAGGTTGCCAACGGGGGAACCTTGTTCCTGGACGAAGTGGGTGATATCAGTCCGTCCACTCAGCCGAAACTTCTCCGATTTCTCGAAACCGGTGAGTTCAGAAGAGTAGGGGGTACGGCGTCGATGCATACCGACCTTCGGATTGTCTCTGCGACCAACAAAGATCTGCAGGCCGAAGTAGCATCCGGTCGTTTTCGCGAAGACCTGCTTTATCGCCTGAATATTGTGACGATCAAGGTCCCTCCCCTCAAAGAACGTAAGGAAGATATTCCGCTTCTTGTGGAACATTTCCTTAACCGGAAATCCAAAATGAAGCGGATCAGCCCAAGGGCTCTCAAGGTGCTTATGGATTATGATTGGCCAGGGAACATACGGGAACTGGAACATGTCATTGAAGGCGCTGCGGTGCTTTCCCAGAGTGATACAATAGAGCCCGGAGACCTTTGGGTAAGCACAGCCCTTTCTGCGTCGTCCCCCGAGGTTCATCGGGTTTCTCAGGCTCCTGGAGGCCGGAATAACGGGGAGGGTGAGATAGAGTCGCTGGAAGAAATCGAACGCATTCATATCGAGAAAGTTTTGAACCACCACTCTTTTAACCGGGTTAAAACTGCAGAAACCCTCGGAATAACTCCAAAGACCCTGTACCTTAAGATCAAGAAGTACGGAATCAAAACACCGGGCTGAAAACCTTTCGAAGGCCTAACCTTGGAAAGGTCACCTGTACGAACGCAGTCCGATAACACCCTCCCCTGCTCGCTTTTCTCAAGGCAAACTTTGCGATCCTTTTTTTGGAATTAAAAGCCCTTAATAATGCAACCAAATGCAACTTTAGGGCGTCTAATCAGTATATAGGTAGGGTAACATATCTACCTCCTTCAATGATGAGCCAGTTATCGGGATTCCTGTGGTGGGTTTCCTGAGAAACTGGCTCGTCGTTTTTTAGGGCCTGAAATTCCAAGCTCGGGGCACCGTGATTTCGGGGCCGAGGTCTAAGTACTGCTGGAAAATCTCCGATGCCTCTTTTATCTTCACCAGTTGTCTCCGCTTGTTACATCTCCCGCCATTTTCTTCCCAAAGTCCGTTGACTTTCGCCCGATAAATCTCTATTTTTACTAAACTTTCTCAGTTTTTTCACCCTTCTGTTTCCTAAAATAGACACCTCCCGCCGAGGAATCACGCATGCCGAAGTTCCAGGGCGTTGACTATTACAATCTGGATGACCTCCTGTCCGAAGATGAAATCCTCGTCCGCAATACCGTGAGGGAATTCGTGGATGAAAAGGTCATCCCGATCATCGAAAAGCACTATCGCTCCGGGACGTTCCCCATGGATCTTATTGCCGGGATGGCAGAACTTGGCCTCTTTGGATCCACACTTCCAGCGAAATATGGTTGCGCTGAAATGAACAATGTTGCTTACGGTCTCGTAATGCAGGAACTGGAGCGAGGTGACAGCGGGGTGCGAAGTTTTGCCTCGGTACAAAGCGGGCTGGTGATGTATCCGATCTTTACCTTCGGCTCCGAACAACAAAAGGACCACTGGCTTCCCAGGTTGGCTTCCGGAAAAGCTGTCGGATGTTTCGGACTGACGGAACCGGACTATGGCTCCAATCCGGGCGGAATGAAAACGCGGGCTGAAAAAGTGAAGGACGGATATGTTCTTAACGGGGCGAAGATGTGGATCACAAACGGCACGCTTGCCGATGTCGCCGTTGTCTGGGCCAAGTTGGATGGGGAAATAAAGGGGTTCCTTGTCGAAAAAGGGACGAAAGGATTCCAGGCGCCGGAAATGACGGGTAAGCATTCCCTGCGGGCGTCGGTGACTTCCGAACTTGTATTTCAGGATTGTCACATCCCAGAAGACAATTTGCTCCCTAAGTCGGGCGGATTGAAATCCCCCCTGATGTGTCTTAGTCAGGCTCGCTATGGAATTGCATGGGGAGCTATCGGTTCGGCAATGGCTTGTTACGATACAGCGGTCAATTATTCAAAATCCCGAATTCAATTCGACAAACCCATCGCGGCGTTCCAGCTCACCCAGGAAAAACTTGTCTATATGCTGACGGAGATTACGAAGGCACAGCTGCTATGTCTTCAGCTTGGCCGTTTAAAGGACAACAACAAGGCGAAGTTCACGCAGATTTCTATGGCAAAAAGAAACAATGTTTTCCACGCCTTGGAAATCGCGCGCATGTCCCGTGAAATTCTTGGTGCAAACGGCATCCTCGATGAATACCCAGTCATGCGCCACTCAGCAAATCTGGAGTCGGTCAAAACCTATGAAGGTACACACGAGATGCACACATTGATTCTCGGCGAAGACATCACCGGATTCCAGGCGTTCTCATAGATCAAAACCCGTAAACCGAAAGATTAATTCTCGAAATGAAAAAGATCAAAGGCGAAGCGATCACCTACGACGATGTTCTCCTCGTTCCTGCCCGCTCATCGGTTCTTCCCCGGCAAACCGTTGTTCGAACCCGGCTTTCCCGGCATATAGAACTCAATATCCCTCTCTTGAGCGCCGCCATGGATACCGTGACCGAATCCGAAATGGCGATCGCCCTGGCCCGAGAAGGTGGCTTGGGGATCCTTCACAAGAACATGACGATCGAACGACAGGCCGAAGAGGTAGATCGGGTGAAGCGTTCAGAAAGTGGAATGATTCAGAAGCCGATAACGCTTGAGCCTGAGCGTTCCGTTGGTGAGGCGATGGGGATGATGAAGAAATATAGTATCTCGGGAATTCCCATTGTGAAAGAGGATAAACTTGTCGGGATCCTCACCAACCGCGATTTGCGATTTGAACCAAACCTCGAGCTTCAGATCGGCAATATCATGACTCATGGAAGCCTCATTACTGCGCCCGTGGGAACAACGCTGGAGGAAGCAGAAGCTATTCTACAAAAGCATCGTATCGAGAAACTGCCCATCGTGGACAAAAATGGACGACTGAAGGGTCTTATCACCTTCAAGGACATCCAGAAAAAGAAGCGCCATCCGTTTGCTTGCAAAGACAAGCACGGCCGTTTGAGGGTTGGCACCGCCGTCGGAGTGACGTCCGACACCCTTGAGCGGGTCACCGCGTTGATCGCGGCAGGCACGGATGTCATTTTCGTCGACACCGCGCACGGACATTCTGAGGGTGTGATGTCCATGGTGAAGAAGATCAAGTCGAAATTCGATATCGACGTGGTTGCGGGAAACGTCGCCACTGCAGAGGGAACTCGCGATCTTATCAAAGCAGGGGCAGATGGGGTAAAAGTCGGTATTGGGCCGGGATCGATATGCACGACCCGCGTGATCGCCGGTGTCGGAGTTCCACAAATTTCCGCGATCATGGAATGTGCAGAGGCCGCACGGAAAAGTAACGTTCCCATTGTTGCAGACGGTGGCATCAAACAAACCGGAGATATTGCCAAGGCCATCGGAGCCGGAGCGGATTCTGTGATGATCGGCGGGTTGTTTGCCGGCGTCGACGAGAGCCCCGGCGAAAAAGTTCTGTACGAGGGCCGGAGCTACAAGATGTACCGCGGCATGGGTTCTTTGGAAGCGATGCGGGCCGGAAGCAAGGACCGCTATTTTCAGGATGTTGAAGATGACATTCAAAAGCTCGTTCCTGAAGGAATCGAAGGAAGGGTTCCCTATAAAGGGATTCTTGAAGAGACCGTGCACCAGATGGTTGGAGGCTTGCGTGCAGCCATGGGGTATTGTGGCGCAAAAACCATTGCTGAGATGAAGAAGAATGCCCGCTTCGTCCGCATCTCGGACGCCGGGCTGCGTGAAAGCCATCCGCACGATATCAGCATCACCAAAGAAGCACCCAATTACCACCTGTAACTCCTCGTGGCGAAGCCCTCCCTTCGGGATATGTATGCGCATCGGCTGTCGGTGGTTCGTCAACACGTCGCCGCACTTCGGCTCGATGCCCTGCTCGTGACGTTCCCCCCTTATATTCGATATCTGACCGGATTCTCCGGGTCTAATGCCTGTTGTGTGGTCACATCCCGCCGCCAGGTTCTGGTGACGGACGGCCGATACAAGACGCAGGTTCGATCGGAAGTCAGGGATTTCGATCTTTTTATAGCCCGAGGAAGTCTCTTTCAGGAACTCCACGCGCGCAGGGTCCTTCCGTCCAAAGGACGGATCGGCTTCAACCCTGCCCAATTAATCGTTGCAGAGCTGGCAAACCTGAAATCACTTTTTGGAAGAGCAAAATTTCTTAAAACACGCGACATCGTGGGCGCGATTGCCGCTGTGAAAGACGAAGGTGAAATTCGCAGCATCCGGGAGGCATCGGCCGTTTCAGACACCGTCTTTCGTTATATTATCGGGGTCATCAAAGAAGGTGTCTCGGAACTTGATATCGCAGCAGAACTTGTGTACCAGCATAGAAAACTGGGCGCCGAGGCAGATGCCTTTGAGCCGATAGTGGCGAGCGGGAGGCGCGGGTGCCTCCCCCATGCCCGAGCAACGGCGAAACGGATCAAACGTGGTGAACTTGTCACACTGGATTTCGGATGCCGGCTCAACGGATATCATAGTGATCTGACACGAACCCTTGCTGTCGGGAAGCCCAGGCCGGAATTGAAAAAGATCTACCAAACGGTACAAGATGCGCAACAAAGGGCGGTGGACGCCGCAAGAGGTGGGATGAAGGCGAAAGACCTCGATGCTGTTGCACGTGATCGGATCAGAAAAGCCGGGTTTGGAAAGTATTTCACGCATTCGTTGGGGCATGGCCTTGGTTTGCAGGTCCACGAAGGACCCAGGGTTTCTGCCCTGAGCGTCGATCGGCTTCAACCGGGGAATGTGATCACGATTGAGCCGGGCGTCTATGTGCCGGGCGTTGGCGGTGTCCGCATCGAAGACGATGTGGTGAT
This sequence comes from Bacteroidota bacterium, assembly GCA_040880975.1. Lineage (GTDB taxonomy): Bacteria > Bacteroidota > Ignavibacteria > UBA10030 > UBA10030 > JBBDYD01. Next base: position 13,674 of record JBBEEC010000051.1, read on the forward strand.
CCGCGATCGATACGCCGAGGTTCTTACCACTTCACCCAGAGAATTGATTATTCTGTAACGATCCATGACCGACCATCAGCGAAATATTCTGATCATTGCATACTATTTTCCCCCGATGGGCCTGGGAGGCGTGCAGCGAATTTTGAAATTCGCAAAGTACCTTCCGAAGTTCGGATGGCGTCCCATTGTTCTCACCGTGGGACCGACGGGATATTATGCGTTCGATGAGTCGCTTCTCAAGGAGGTGGAGGAAAGTGGGATCGAAGTCGTAAGGACCAGTTCCCTGGACCCCAACCGGATCTTCAAGAACAAAGGTCGGGTGCGCCAACCGCGGGAATTCGTCCGGAAGATGCTTCAATTTCTTGGCGATTGTTTTTTTATTCCGGATACGAAGATCGGCTGGAAGAGGAAGGCTGTGAAAGCCGCATCAGAAATCCTGAAGACGAGGAAAATCGATGCAATTCTTGCCACGGCTCCGCCACAAACGGATTTCCTTATCGGGTTGACCTTGAAACGCAGGTTTAAAGTTCCGTTGGTGCTCGATTACCGGGACGCGTGGCTTGAATACCCTTTCAAGTATTTTCCGACACCTCTGCATCGGTGGATACACAGAAGACTTGAGCGCAAGGTCGTGCGTGGTTGTGATCGGATTGTCGTCACACACCGGAGGGTCAAGGAGAGTCTCGTCAAACGCCATCCGTTTCTGAGATATCTGGATGTGACCATTATCTCGCAGGGATTCGATCCGTTGGATCTGGACATCCCCGTGGTGGATCAATCGGGACCGAGGCATAAGCTCCGAATAACTCACGCAGGAACGTTCTATGCCAGACGCACTCCGGAGCCGTTACTTCGGGCTTTGCACTCGTTGTTCAAAGCCACTCCCGGGATTCGGGGCAGGATCGAACTGAACTTTGTAGGAAATACGCGAAGGGAAGATCAAGCGTTGGTTTCCCGGCTCGGGCTTCAAAATGACGTGAATTTTCTTGGGTATCTCGATCATCGTGTTTGCCTCAAACATCTCCTGGAGGCCGACGTCCTGTGGTTTGTTCTGGACAACGACTTTCAATCCCCCGGCAAGCTTTACGAATACTTCGCCATCCGCAAACCCATCCTTGCCTCTGTTGCTGAGGGATATACGAAACAACTTCTCGGGGAAAGCGGCGTTGCCACGTGCGTACCTTTCACGGATATTCCGGCGCACGAAAAAGCATTGCAGGAATTCCTCGCGATGTTTGATCGAAAACAATTTCCTTTGCCGTCGAACGAGTTCATCAAACGGTTCGACAGACAGGCTCTGACTGGGGAGCTTGCCAAACTCCTCGAGACCCTTATGGATATCGATCGGCACGCATTTACCAAAGTGGGGGCAGCGTGAAGGTGCTGATTGTCGGTTCCGGCGGTCGTGAGCATGCTCTTGCGTGGAAAATCCGTCAGAGCCCCCATGTGCGGGAGCTTTATTGCGCTCCGGGGAATGCAGGGATTCAGGATGTTGCCACGTTGGTCCCGCTGAAGACAACCGACATCGATGGTCTCCTGCGGTTCGCAGTCGATCATGGGATTGATCTGACCGTGATAGGGCCCGAGCAGCCCCTGGTGGCGGGCATCGTCGATCGATTTCAACAGCAGGGACTCGCGATCTTTGGCCCGTCCGCGTCGGCGGCCCGGCTGGAGGGAAGCAAGGCTTTTGCGAAAGACTTCATGCGCCGCAATGACATTCCGACCGCCCGGTACGGCACATTCATGCGCTCAAGCCTTCGGGAAGCAGAACGATTCATCGCAACACTTTCCCTTCCCCTGGTCGTCAAAGCCGACGGCCTTGCCGCGGGAAAGGGAGTCTTGATCTGTAAGTCACAAAGTGAGGCGATTGCGGCAGTCCGGGATATGGTCGAGCTGCAATCCTTCGGTTCGGCAGGTGATAGTGTGGTCGTAGAGGAGTTTCTCGCGGGGGAGGAAGTCTCGGTTTTTGCAGTCAGCGACGGCACGGATTACGTCATCCTCGCACCTGCGCAGGATCACAAGCGCATTTTCGACGGTGACCAGGGGAAGAATACCGGCGGCATGGGTGCCTACGCACCGGCACCTCTCATGACACCAGGGCTCCTTGCAACCGTCGAACGCTCGATCATCCGCCCGACTCTTGAGGGAATGAAAAACGAAGGAACGATCTACCGTGGCTGCCTCTATGCCGGGTTGATGATCACCGCGGATGGCCCGAAACTGCTGGAATACAATTGCCGTTTCGGTGATCCGGAAACGCAGGTAGTGGTCCCGCTCATCGATGGTGACCTTGCTCTTCTCCTGCAGTCTGCAGCCACAGGCGCATTGGCGGGACAAACGGTTCAGATGCATCCGGCGTCGTCGGTCTGCGTGGTGATGGCTTCCCACGGATACCCGGATGAATATCAGACGGGAAAAGTGATCCGGGGATTGGATACTGCAGACATTGAGAAAGGCGAAATTATTTTTCACGCCGGTACTACCCACAAGGATGGAAACATTGTTACGGCGGGAGGCCGGGTGCTGGGCGTGACTGCTGTGGGATATGCTCACGAACTCGACGCAACGATTGAGGCCGCCTATCGGATTGTCCACCGCGTTGCTTTTGACGGGGCCTACTATCGGAGCGATGTTGGGAAAAAAGGCCTCAAGCTTGTGCAAAGAACGGGAGGCGGCAGGCCATGAAGATCCTGGTAACAGGCGGCGCCGGATTCATAGGTTCTCATCTTGTGGACGCGTATATTGCGGCCGGACATGATGTGACCGTGGTCGACGATCTTTCATCCGGCGTGCGTGACCAGGTCAATCCGAAAGCCCGGTTTGTCCAAATGGATATTCGTGATAAGGCATTGGAAGAAGTTTTCCGACAAGAGAAATTCGACGTCGTGAACCACCACGCCGCGCAAATGGATGTGCGACGGTCAGTGGCGGATCCTGCTTTTGATGCATCAGTGAACATTCTGGGGGGACTGAATGTCTTTGAGAATGCCCGCGCAGCGGGTGTTCGCAAAGTGATCTTTGCCTCAACAGGCGGAGCGATCTACGGTGAACAGGAGCAATTTCCGGCAGCGGAAGACCATCCGACAAGGCCGCTGTCGCCGTACGGCATCACGAAATTGACCAGCGAAAAGTACCTTTTTTACTATCGCGAAGTATTCGGTATGAATTCTGTCGTGCTGCGCTACGCCAATGTCTATGGTCCGAGACAGAATCCGCACGGCGAAGCCGGTGTCGTAGCGATATTCAGCAGCAAAATGCTTGCCGGCCAACAGCCGATTATCAATGGCGATGGCGGACAAACCCGCGACTACACCTATGTGGGAGATGTTGCAAAGGCAAACCTCCGGGCGTTGGAGGTCGAAGGGTCGAACGTCTTTAACGTGGGTACGGAAATCGAGACGGACGTCAATACTCTGTTCCGGGCCTTGAAAGAAATCCTGAGTCCATCTTGTCGCGAGGAGCACGCACCGGCAAAAGCCGGTGAGCAGCGGCGGAGCGTTATCAGCTTCCGGAGGATCCAAAGAGAACTTGGTTGGAAACCGGAGGTCAGCCTGCAGAAGGGACTCGAAGCGACCACGGAATATTTCAAAGCCAACTTCAAGAGCTCTCTATAATGAAGTCGCCATCCATCGTTGCGGATATCATTGGAGGGAACAGAAGGGCGGTGGCCCGTGGGATATCGCTTGTGGAAAACGAGGAGGAGGGATCGCAAGCGATGCTCCATGAACTGTTCCGGCATACGGGAAAGGGATACCGCATCGGCATTACCGGCCCTCCGGGGGCCGGCAAGAGCACACTCACGAACAAACTTGCCAGGCACTACCGAAGGAATGGACTGAAAGTCGGCATTATTGCTGTCGACCCCACGAGCCCGTTTACCGGTGGAGCTCTTCTCGGAGACCGGGTAAGAATGACCGATGTGGAACTTGATGACGGGGTGTTCATCCGGAGTATGGCTTCCCGGGGAAGCCTGGGCGGATTGAGCAAAAAGGCCAAAGAGGCCGCCGATGTCCTCGATGCAGCGGGATTCGACATGATCCTCCTGGAAACAGTTGGTGTTGGCCAATCTGAGTTGGATATTGCAGGGACGGCGGACACCACCGTTGTCGTGCTCGTGCCGGAATCCGGAGACGGCATCCAGGCGATGAAGGCGGGGCTGATGGAGATCGCAGATTTTTTTGTGCTGAATAAATCGGACCGGCCAGGGGCGGATCAGGCGGTACAGTCCATCAAGATGATCCTGGGATTCCGACAATCACACGAATCAAAACAATGGACCCCTGAGGTGGTGAAGACGGTGGGGAGCGAGGGAAAGGGGATCGAGGATGTAGCGGAATGTATCGGGTCTCATCGCGATTTTCTGACCGCCACCGGTGGGCTCGTCCAAAAAAGAGCGAAACGCCTGGAGCGAAGAATCAGGGAGTTGGTGGAGGAGCAGCTACAAGTCGATTTCTGGACTCCGCGACGGACCGAGGCATTGAAAAAAGAACTCCAGGAGGTTGTGAAGAAGGGTCAAACTCCGTACGAGTTGGCATCAGAACTCATTGCAGATTTCAAAAAGAACTCGCATTCAAACACCTGAGGGATATCATGGGTAATGCAACGATCACCGAAGATAGCATCAGTTTCGAGCCGACGGAAGAGATGAAGCTCCTGAAGCAATCTGCCAGGGAGTTCGCGGAATCTGAGATTCGGCCCGTCGTCATGAAGTATGATGAATCTCAGGAATTCCATTTGGACATCATGAAAAAAATGGCCGACCTGGGATTTCTGGGAGCGGTGACGCCTGAGGATCTTGGAGGGGCCGGAATGACCGCGAAAGAATTCATTGTGATCATGGAGGAATTAGCCCGGGTCGATCCTTCGGTCGCGCTGACGTTTGCGGCGCACAGCGGATTGTGCCTCGAGCATCTCCTGCAATTTGCAAACGATGAGCAGAAGAAGAAATATATCCCCGACCTTGCCACGGGAAAGAAGATCGGGTCCTGGTGCCTTACAGAGCCCGGTTCGGGTAGTGACGCCGGAGCGATGCTCACGATGGCGGAGCGGAAGGGTTCCGAATATGTCTTGAACGGGTCGAAATCGTTTATCACGAACGGCTCCTATGCCTCGACCTTCGTCGTAATGGCCAAGACTGGAACCGACAAGGGGAAGTTGCAAACTTCCGCCTTCATCGTTGAAAAAGGCATGGGTGTTCAGGTGGGAAGAAAGGAAAACAAGCTGGGTTTTCGCTCGAGCGACACGGTTCAGCTGGTATTCGAAAATGTCCGGGTCCCCGCTGCCAACCTCTTGGGGGAAGAAGGACAAGGATTGAAGCAGGCCCTTTCTGTCCTGGACAGCGGGCGTGTTGGCATCGCAGCACTTTCCGTGGGGCTTGCCCAAGGGGCCATGGAAGCGTCCATCAAGTACGCCGGGGAACGCAAGGCGTTCGGAAAAACGTTGGGAGAATTTCAGGGAATTCAGTTTAAACTTGCAGACATGGCGACGGAAATCGAAGCCTCGAGACTGCTGACCTATCGCGCGGCAGTTGCCAAAAGCGCAGGCTCCCCTCTCACCCTTGTAGCCGCATACGCAAAGTACTTCGCGAGCGAAGTAGCGCAGCGCGTTGCAAGCGAGGCCGTTCAAATTCACGGCGGGTACGGCTTTATCAAAGAGTTTCCGGTGGAAAAATTCTACCGCGATGTAAAACTCCTCACGATCGGAGAGGGGACGTCGGAGGTGCAGCGAATGGTCATAGCCAAGAACCTTCTATTCTGAGCACGGGAACCATGGCAATCATCGGAACGAAACTTCAGAGCACAGACGCCGCCCGAAACAACCAATCGGCGATGGATGCGCTGCTCAAGCGTCTCCAGAAAGAAGCTGACTTGGTTCGTGCCGGTGGTGGGCCGGGGGCCATGGAGAAACACCGAAAGAAGGGAAAGCTCCCGGCGAGGGAACGCATTCAGAAGCTTATAGATCCTGGATCTTCATTTTTGGAGATCGGGATGTTTACGGCATACGGGATGTACAAAGAGTACGGGGGTGCTCCATCTTCGGGAACGGTCTTCGGTATTGGCACGATTCATGGCAGGAATGTTGTCATTGTCGCGAATGATGCCACGGTGAAAGCCGGGGCGTGGTTCCCCATGACCTGCAAGAAGAACCTCCGGGCCCAGGAAATTTCCATCGAAAACAGGCTCCCGATCGTCTACCTTGTTGATTCCGCGGGTGTCTTTCTTCCCCTCCAATCAGAGATTTTTCCGGACAAGGAACATTTTGGCCGAATTTTTCGCAACAACGCCGTCATGTCATCCCTCGGAATCAACCAAATCGCCGCTATCATGGGCCCATGCGTGGCAGGAGGTGCGTATCTTCCGATCATGAGTGACGAAGCGATGATTGTTGATAAGACCGGAAGCGTTTTTCTTGCCGGCTCACATCTCGTCAAGGCAGCGATTGGAGAAGAAATCGACAACGAGAGCCTCGGCGGAGCCGAGGTGCACTGCGAGATCAGCGGCGTTACGGATCACCGCATGAAAAACGACGAAGAATGCCTCGCCAAGATCCGCTCGATCGTTGGAAAGCTTGGCCGCGCGTCTGTTGCCGGTTTTGACCGCATCGAACCCCAGCTGCCGAAGTTCCCCGCATCGGACCTGCATTCCATCATAACGTCCGATCGCGCGAAACCGTATGACATGTACAATATTCTCGCTCGTATCCTTGACAGCAGCGAACTGGACGAATACAAAGAGGGATTCGGTAAGACGATAGTTACCGGATACGGACGTGTCGACGGGTGGGCCGTTGGAGTGGTTGCAAACCAGCGCTCCGTGGTCAAGGCAAAAAAAGGCGAAATGCAGGTTGGCGGTGTAATTTACAGTGACAGTGCAGACAAGGCAGCACGGTTTATCATGAATTGTAATCAGAAAAAAATTCCTCTCGTCTTCTTTCAGGACGTCACCGGCTTCATGGTGGGGAGCAGAGCCGAACAGGGGGGCATCATCAAGGATGGTGCAAAGATGGTTAATGCCGTTGCAAACTCTGTCGTCCCGAAATTCACGTTCATGGTAGGGAACAGCTACGGAGCGGGTAATTATGCTATGTGCGGAAAAGCGTATGATCCGCGTTTGATATTTGCCTGGCCGACGGCGCAAATTTCGGTGATGGGGGGCAAACAGGCAAGTGAGACTCTGCTTTCTATCAAGCTCCAGCAAATGGAGCGTGGCGGCGATTCGATCTCCAAGGAACGACAGTCTGCTCTCCTGAAAGAGATTCAGGATCGCTATGAATCGGAATTGGATCCTTTCTTTGCCGCCGCGCGTCTGTGGGTTGACGGGATCATCGATCCTATCGAAACTCGCGGAGTGATTTCCCGTGGAATAGAGATGGCCAATCAGAACCCGGATATTCCGAGGTTCAATCCGGGAGTCATTCAAACCTGAACCTGGGGTCTCATGAACAGGTGTCTAGGGCTACTGCTGGTTCCTCTGCTCTCATTTGCAACGATTCTGTCTGCTTTGCCCGAGGCGAGGGCCCAATGCGATGGTGCACCGGGTCCGGGCGGACTCACCTGGGAGTTCGACTTGGAGGATGCGCAAGCGTTCTCTTTGGGCGGGCTTCTTGGCGGCCTGTTCACCCCCCAGCTCATTCAGGACACGAAGAACATACGAACGTATGTTCGTGACGGGCGTTTTGGAGAGCTTCTTCGGCGTTGCGGAGATCTGCGGGCCGTCGATGGAATTTATCAAAAGGCCCTTCGGGTAGCCGAATTCAACATTGCGCGAGCCCTGTTCCTTTCGATGATGGCTTGCCTCGAACATCAAAATGTTGACGTCGATCTGCCAGTTGTCGGGGCAGTCGGATTACCCCTGACCTTTGAGGAAGACAGCCTGTTTCGCGCGAGAACAAGGAACCTGCCTTCCCGTATTTATGAAGACTCTCCGGATTCGGGCCACGGGGACCGTGACAAACTTCAGCATTTCTTCGGATCTGCCTACATTGCGTATGTTTCAGGTTCTCCGGAACTCGCGCGGGCGACTGGAAATTTTGTGGAGTGGGGCGAGGCAAGGATGATCGTAGGAGGAGCCGACGATGTTCGCGATCGGCGTGCCAACAAGCAGGGAGAAACATTCGGCCATGATTTGCTTTATGTGAAGACATTGCTCCCGTCGGACTATCTCACTCTTCCGGTGAAGATAGAGTAATACTTCTCCATTCGACATTGGGCATTCGACATTCGATATTGTTTTTGACATGGCTGAGAAAAAGAAATGTCCAATGATGAACATCGAATGTAGGATGTCGATGACGCATTTTTACATTCATCATTCGACATTCGATATTGTTTTTAAGATTGCTTCGAAAAAGAAATGCCCAATAACGAACGCCGAATGTAAAATGTCGAAGTGGGAATAATGAGCACAATCCTTGTCGTTGATGACGAAAAGAGCGTCCGCGATTCCATTAAGATGATTCTGGAGTATGAGGGGCATGCCATCCAGTTCGCTGAGAACGGACAGCAAGCGCTCGCAAAGGTTCAGGGGGGCGACATGCATCTTGTACTTCTCGATGTCAAAATGGCGGGCATGGATGGGCTCGAGGTGCTCCAGGCTATACGGCAAAAGAACACAGAATTGCCGGTCATCATGATCTCGGGCCACGGCACCATCGAAACAGCGGTCGAAGCAACAAAGCTCGGTGCATTTGATTTTCTCCCAAAGCCGCTCGATCGCGACAAGCTCATTATCGCAATCCGGAATGCCCTCCAGCAGGCCCGGCTGACGACGGAATACAAGAAACTGCAGGAGAGCGTTGAAGGAAAGTGGCAGATCCTCGGTGAAAGTCAGAAGGTCAAGGAAATCCTCTCACTCGTGAGCCGCGTAGCCCCCACGGACGCCCGCGTTTTGATTACAGGAGAGAATGGAACCGGCAAGGAGCTTGTCGCTCGGGCGATCCATCGTCAAAGCAAGAGAGCCGGGAAGATGTTTGTTGAGGTTAATTGCGCCGCGATTCCTGCTGAGCTGATCGAGTCGGAGCTTTTTGGGCACGAGAAAGGATCCTTTACCGGTGCAACGGCGCAGCGAATGGGCAAATTCGAACAGGCAAGCGGGGGGACTCTGTTTTTAGATGAAATAGGTGACATGAGTCTTAACGCCCAGGCGAAGGTCCTGCGGGCCCTTGAAGAGGGAACAATTGAACGCGTAGGCGGAACGAAGCTCATTTCCGTGGATGTTCGGGTTATTGCGGCGACCAACAAGGATATTCATGCAGCTGTCAAAAATGCGTCCTTTCGCGATGATTTGTATCATCGTTTGAAAGTCATTCCCATTCATGTCCCTCCCCTGCGAGAGAGGCGTGAGGATATTCCGGTTCTCGTGAGTTCATTCATCAAAGATGTGTGCGTCAGGAATGGAATGGCGGAAAAGAGAATTACAACAGAGGCAACGAGGAAGTTGGAAACACGTGATTGGCCCGGGAACATTCGGGAACTCCGCAATGCCGTCGAACGCATGGTCATTTTGTCTCCCGGAAGTGAGATTGACCCCGGTCTGCTCGATCCCCCGTCCGCAGGCGGAAGTGGGGAATTCGAGGATGTCCTGTCAAAAGGCGGGAAATTTCAGGAATTCAAGGAACGCGCAGAGGCGGCGTTCATCAAACGGCAATTGGATGTTCATCATTGGAATATTTCCAAGACCGCCGAAGCGCTCGATATTCAAAGGAGCCACTTGTACACAAAGATGAAGAGATATGGCTTGATGAAGGAGGGAGAGGAGGGTGGTGGGAGTGAGAAGGAGTGAGTATGAGATGGGACAAAATGAAAAAGCAAAACTACCGTTTCTTCGCCGCTTCAAATAGTACGAGTGCTCCGGCAACTGACGCATTGAGCGACGCGACCTTCCCCCGCAAGGGAATCCTCACGAGAAAATCACACTTCTCCTTCACCAGTTTTCGGATGCCCTTTCCTTCATTCCCAACCACGATCGCAATCGGACCGCTGTAGTCTGCTTCAGAGTAGAGTTTCTCCCCGGACGAATCCGTTCCGACAACCCACAACCCGTTCTCTTTCAGGAAATCAATCGTCTGAGCGATGTTGGCCACCCGGGCTGCCGGCACATGGAGAGAAGCTCCGGCCGATGTCTTTGCCACTGTCTCATTGATTGATGCGCTGTGGTGTTTCGGAATGACGACTCCATGGACTCCGGCACATTCGGCGGTGCGGATGAGAGCTCCCAGATTGTGCGGATCTTCAATTTCGTCCAGGATCAGCAAAAAAGGTTTCTCCCCCTTCTGCCGCGCGGATTCCAGCAGGTCTTCAATCTCAACATATGCTTTGACCGCTCCGATCGCAGCTACTCCCTGCGCGGACGACTCATCGGCAATCTGCCGGAATTTTTCGCGATCGATCTCAGTGATCGGTACGCCATTTTGCCTTGCCTGGCGCCGGATTTCGTCAATGGGACTGCCATGCGTTCCAAAGGCAATGACGATTTTTTCCAGGGGTTGACGCGACCGCAAAGCCTCCAGAACGGGCTTCCGGCCGATGATGGTCTCGCTCACGCCGGTTGTTTCCTTTTCTTTCGCGAGTATTGCTCCTGCTTTTCAAGCACCCATCCGGCCAGAAACACCGCAATGCCGCCCAGGAAGAAATACAGATCGGTCCACATATCCCCCATAAGGCCGTACATGAACCCAAAAAACACCACGATGATTGCAAGAGCCTGCAGAAACTTGGCAACATAGTACATTGCAGGCGGAGGCGCCAGGGAGACCAGGAGATCGCTCAATTGCTCGTCCGTCACCTTTCCGGACACGGATTTGCCGTTTGAGGCCACAAGAACCGGAAAAGAGTCTTTGTATTTGCTAAAGAGGGGATTCTCCGGTTCGAGAAGTGTTTCGCGAATTTCGAACCTAAAATCCGCGTTGACCCGCGCCAATGCCTCTTTAGCCTTGTCGCATAACGAACAGTCCTTTTTCGAGAATACTTCAACGTACGTCATGATTTGGAAATTTTTCCCATCGGCTTTCGGGAAAGTATCCACCATCCAACAATCCCAGCGACGACTAATCCTGCCGCAAGAAGCTGATACTGCGTGAGACCGGCAAACACCCGCGGATTAATGCGGAGAAACTCAATGACAAATCGTTCTATGCCGGCAAGAATGAGGTAGAACATGAAGAGTCCGCCCCTCGTACCCACACGGGTTCGAAACCTCCACAAAACGAAAAAGAACAAGGCACAAATGAGCAATTCGTACACTGGGGTGGGATGACAAAGAGTGGTGTCCGGGACGATACCATCAGCATACAGGCTTGTGATCTCCGGAAAATTTCTAAAGGCTTCCGACGGTGGCATGGTTCCGCCCGAGTAATCGGTACCCCACGGGAGAGTGGTTGGAAATCCGTAGTCGCCGTCTCCCGCGAAATGGCAACCGAGCCGGGCAATTCCGTAGCCGAGCATCAGGCCGGGAACGGTTGCATCGGCAACAAGAAGAAAACTTAGTTTCTTTCCGCGTGCATACCACCAGATGCATGCGGTGGCCAGAAGAAACCCTCCAAAATAGGATAAACCTCCGGGTGAGAACATCAGGCTCGGATCGGCAAGAAAATGTCGCCAGTGCTCCAGCACATACAGCCCTTTTGCCCCCACCACGCCTGAAATCAGCGCGACGAGCGTAATATTTCCGGCGAGCTCTTTCGGAAGGCCCCTCCGCTTGTATTCAACGGACATGATCATGCTTGCGGTGATAAAGCCGAGGGCGAGCATCAGCCCGTAACTATAAAGGGTGACAGGGCCAATTTCAAAGAGAACAGGGCACATGATTTTATTCCGGAAGTTCGACTGGTTGAGAGGAAAAAAGAATAAAGGGATGAGAGGGAGCCCCCTGAACCTCGGGGGAAGCCCGACGCAAATTCAATTTGTAGATGTTTTCGTCCCCGTCTGGCGAGTGGACAACCACCGTAAGTGTTCCCGAGGAATGTTCATACACTCGAAACGCGCGGGCCGGGCCGACCCCCGGCATCACCGACATCGGCGTATGAAGTCCCAGGATCTTCACAGTAAGGGTATTGCCAATCTTTTTATCTGAGATCAGGACTTCATAATGGAAATTCACGAACTCTTTCGTTGTTTCAACGACCACTGCAATCGCAGATTTCATGTTTCGCTCGTTCAGCGTTCGGAACACGCGCAGGCGGTATTCGGCCTCCGGCAGCTTTCTCTTCCGTGCCAAGGGTTACTTCAGGGATTGTTCGAGCGCATCGAGGGAAACTGTCATTTCTTCACCCGATTGCATGTTTTTCAGCTTTGCGGATCCGGATTGCAATTCCTGTTCTCCGACGACTACTACAAAAGAAGCCTGCTGCCGGTTTGCCTCGCGCATTTGCGCCTTCAGGCTCCGCGCCATATAATCTGTTTCAGCCGGGATGCTTTGTTTTCGCAGCAGACAGGTTTTGACGAAAGCCCAGGAGCGAGAAGCTGCATCGAGCCCGATCAGGAAAACACGCGGTCGTGAAGCCGGGGTCACTTCGCCCCCCCGCTTTTCCAACACCATCATGAGCCGCTCGATGCCGGCTGCGAATCCGGTGCCGGGAGTCGGTTTTCCGCCGAGTTCCTTGACCAAAAGATCATAACGGCCTCCGCCGGCGAGGGCATCCTGTGATCCAAGGTCCGAGCTCGTGATCTCGAAGGCGGTCTTTGTGTAATAATCCAGCCCGCGCACAAGCCTGCCGTCGATCGTGAAGTGAATGCTCAGGGATTGGAGGAGTCGTTGCACCGTGGAAAAATGCCCGGCGCATTCGGCACAAAGATGATCTTTCATCAGCGGAACATCGACGGTGGCGGCCCTGTCCTTCTCGTCCTTGGAGTCGAGCACGCGCATTGGGTTATGCTCTATCCGTGATTGGCTGTCAGGTGAGAGCCTGTCTTTCAGTTTCAGCAACTCCCTGGTGAGCAATTCCTTGTAGGCCGGCCGGCATTGTTCGCATCCGACGCTGTTGATGATGAGCCTCGTTTCCGTGATACCCAAGTCCGAATAGATCTGGAGGGCGATGAGCATCATTTCGACATCAAGCTCGGGAGCCGTCGAACCGATGGCCTCCACGCCGAACTGATGAAATTGCCGTAATCTGCCTGCCTGAGGCCGCTCCTGGCGAAACATAGGTCCCATATAATAAAGTTTGGTCAAAGCGCCTTGTTCACCGAGGTTGTTCTGAATGTAAGCCCGCAAGGTGGAGGCGGTTCCTTCCGGCCGCAAGGTCACGCTTTCCTCGCTCCGGTCCGTAAACGAATACATTTCTTTGGTGACGATGTCCGTCAATTCTCCGATGCTGCGGGTAAAGAGTGCGGTGGGTTCAAAAACCGGTGTGCGGATTTCGCGGTAGTTGAAGGTCTTGAGAACACGGTGAATAACACGTTCAACATGTTGCCATCGTTCCGTTTCATCCGGAAGGATGTCCCGAGTTCCTTTGATTGAGCGGAATTTCACGATTGGGTGTCGTCGGCGAGTGAAGTAAAGGGCGAACGCGGGAGCAGATTATGCTTCAAAATAAGTCGCCTCTTCCTGTTTGAAAATGTCGAGCACATCGGCGGGGGATTGGGCGTTGAGCAGTTTCTTGCGGAAATCCTCCTTGTTCATGAGCCGGGAGATCCTGCTCAGTAATTTTATGTGGGGACCCACCATGCTTTCACGGCCAATGAGGAGAAAGACTATGCGTACGGGCTGCTCGTCGAGGGATTTGTAGTCGATAGGTTGGGCGGTGATTGCGAATGCGCCGACGATATCGGTGACCGCGTCGGTTTTTCCGTGAGGGATGGCAAATCCGGAGCCGACACCGGTTGACATGATCTTCTCCCTCTCGAAGATAGCCTCTTTAAGCTTCCCCTTGTCCAGAACTCTTTCCGAAGCGGCCGCGATGTCGATCACGGCACTCAGAATTTCGTCCTTCGTCGTCCCGGGCAGGTTGGTGCGAACGAATTGTTCAGTGAGGATATCGGTTATTCTCATGGATACTCCGAAATTCTTTGCGTCGGACTAGTCCTCGCCGATCCACTGTGCGATTTTTGCCTCGTACTCAGCCGAGAGCTCCTGAGCGAGCGACAGGTCCTCTGATTCTGCATTGATATGGAATAAAGGTCGTGATTGATCCGGGTTCAAAAATACGGACGTATGTCGGGATTTGTTTCTCGGGAAGAGCTTGATCCCTTCCACCAGCTGCCGCGGAATGGCCTCTGAATCCTTCATGAGGCGCCGCATCACCCGGCCCTTCACGTGCCACGAACAAGGAATGTTTTTTTTGACAAAATGCAAGCGGGGAGTCTCTTCCTCGACATTCCCGAGGCGCTTTCCCGTCAGGGCCATAAACTCGAGGATCTTGACCACGGAATACATTCCGTCTGATGCAAACAAAAATTCCTTGAAAATAAATCCGCCCTTTGTACCAGCGACAAACCGGATATCCTGCTCGATGGCGGCATCCATGAGCGCCAGGTGGTTGTCCCGCGTACGGACGACACTGACGCCAAATTCCTCTGCTAACATGTCGATTTCGTTCGATGCCGAGATCGGGACGGCAATAGTTTTGAGTGACGGGTTTGCGGCAAACGCAAGGCGCGCCACGAGGGTCACAAGGCGGTCGCTGTCGATGGGGTGTCCGGCTTCGTTCACGCAGAAGATCTTTTCCGCCCCCGCATCCAGCATGATCCCGATGTCGTAGTGCAGGGAGGTGACGACAAAGGAAAGTTCCCGGAGAGACTGCTCGAATTCATCCTTGCTGCGTGTCAACTTACGGCTGTCAAGATAGGCATTCAGAGAAACCACCTGGACGTTCAGGTTCCCGAGGATGTTGGGGAAGATCGTGGACGCGATCCCATTGGAATAGTCTATCACGAGCTTGAGATCGGCCGCTCGGATCTTCTCCGTGTCAATGGTCGCGAGGAATCGCTCCATGTAACTCTCGGTCGTGCGTTCCGGAAACCTCACGCTCCCGACGGTGTCGTAGGATGTGCGGGGTACATCTTCTCCAAAGAAGAGTCTTTCGACGGATTTCGTTTTTCCCGTTGGAAGATCTTTGCCGTCTTTGTCGAAAAAAATGATATCGGTGAAATTCCGGTCAAACGGGGACTTGCGGACGTGGTATCCGCCGCGTTCTTTTCCGGATTTCAACTCATGCCGGACAATGGGGATAGAGGTTGCGCGGAGGTCGCTGCAATGGACCCCCGAGGACATCAATCCGCACATAATGGCCCTGTTGATCATACGCGAAACATTGTCGGAATCACGGCTTCCCACGACCGTGGAACCCGTGCCGACAAAAGCGCCAAAGGCCGCGCCAAGTTTCGCGGCGAATTCGGGATTCATTTCAATATTGGAAATGCCGGTGACCGTTGAATTGCGAAAGAGTTCGCGGAGCCACTGGTCTTCCCATACGAGGCTGCGCGTGACCGTGGCTCCTTCTTCCACGACTTTTTCAGGCCAGAGCTTGATGTTCGCGAAGAGGCTGCTCCGTTTACCAATGACACACCGGTCACCGACGAACACGTTTTCCGCCAGGACCGCCTCATCTCCGATAATACACTTTGAGCCGATCACATCCGAAGAGAGTTCCGCCTTGGCGCCAATTTGTGACCCGTGCCAGATGACGGAGTTCGTGATCAGGGCCCCGGACAGGATCTCACAGTCGTCTCCGATGACCGAATTTGCGATCACGGCATCGGGATGGATTCTCGAATTCTTTCCGATCACGACCGTGCCGATCAGATGCTCGTTTCCCGTTTCGACGCGGCTTCCTTCACCGACATAGACGGACCCCCGCCTTCGCCCATCGATCCGGATCTTTACGATACCATGGAGTGCATCCGCGTGGGCGTCCTGGTACTCGTGCAGGTTCCCGATGTCGCGCCAATATCCGTCTACCACGGTCCCATAGAGCGGCATATCCGACTCAAGCATAAGAGGGAAGAGATTCTTGCTGAAATCGAACTCTTCTCCGGGAGGAACCAGGTCGAGAACATCGGGCTCAAGAATATAAATTCCGGTGTTGATCGTGTCGCTGAAAACCTCGCCCCAGGAGGGCTTTTCGAGGAAACGCGTGATGCGGCCATCGTCACGTGTGAGGACGACGCCGAACTGGAGTGGATTTGCGACCCGCGTGAGGAGGATCGTCGCCTTCGCCTTCCTCGATTCGTGAAAGCGAATTGCTGCGGTGAGGTCAAAGTCGGTGAGTACATCCCCGCTGATGACGAGGAATCTTTCATTGAGAAAGTCCATTGCGTTACGCACGCTGCCTGCCGTTCCAAGGTCAGCTTCCGCCGTGCGGTACTGCATACGTACACCCAGGGGTGCTCCCTCGCCGAAGAAAGAGGAGATCGTTTCAGGTTCGTAATAGAGGGTGGCAATGAGGTCCGTAATGCCGTGCGTCTTCAGGAGAGAGACAATATGCTCCATCATCGGACGGTTGGCCAGGGGGACCATCGGTTTCGGAATGTTGCACGTGAGCGGTCGAAGACGTGTTCCGAATCCGCCCGCCATGATGACTGCTTTCATAATCGAGGAGGGAGAATGAGAACGGAACCAACTGTGTTCAAAAAGTAGGGAAAAAAACCTGTTCCCGCAACCTGAATCAGCGTACCAAGGACCGTAACTCCCACAGCCACAAGTGGGTTGCCGGCCTCTTTCTGTTTTTCACCTTGACTTTCCTTCGTACAATGGGTAAATTTATTGAGACTTGAGGGCTATAATCACACTCTCTACTTTCAATGACCAACGCCCGCGTGTTTGACACAATTCGTTCCTGGGTGAACCGGATGACGTTAGCACAGGAATTAATTGCGTCAGCGGGCGTTGTGGCTTTTATTGCCGGATTTGTGGTTTCCGATCCTTTCTGGAGGTTCCTGGCATTGGCGGCGGCTGGCGGGAGCATTGCCTATGTGGTCGTTTCAACCCGGGTAAGAGCCCTGCCCGATCTTGAATCCGAGGAAGTATATCCTATCACGAACGAGGAACCAGAACTCGAGATGTCAAGTCCTGACTACGAAGATTCGTTGAACGCGGGAGAGTCAGAGCGGCCCAATGAGCCGGATCAGCCGGCGATCCCATCCTTCGCGGGGATGGGGCGGCCAGCTGCCAAAATCGAATACGAATTCAAGCTCTCTGATTTCCTTGACGTTCAGGAAGATGTTCTGCTGAAGGACATGGGCCCGAAGTCGGAATTCAGCTATCTGATGAAGAAAGTGCTAACGGTTGTCAAGGAAGTCACCTTTGGGCATACCGTGGGGTTGTTTTGGATCAATGCGGACAAGCAGCAGCTCGTGCTTGACAGCTATGTGACCGACAGCGAATGGTTCACAAACCATCGGCGACGGGAACTCGGATCCGACCTGATCAGTCAGGTGGCGCGAACCGGGCAACCGAGGATCCTCAATACCGTCAACAGCGCCGGTCAATCTGATTTGCTGGGTTATTATCAAACGACCGTTCCCATCCAGTCTTTTACGGCCGTTCCTATTTTCTATCCGAGGAACACCGTGAAGCCGGAGGATCCGGTCGCGGTGCTGGTGATCGACTGCCTCGGCGAGGATGCCTTCGGCCCCGAAACAATGACGATGCTGGGAGATTACGCGAAGCTCATCTCAGCACTGATCAAGAGTTACACGGGAAAATACGACCTCCTGCTGGATTCAGAAGTGCTCCGGTCGGTGACAAGAATACGCGACCAGATGAAGATGGAATTCAGTACTCACACGATCGTGAGGGCGCTTGCAGAAGAGACTTCGCGGCTGGTGGCCTGGGATTACGTCAGCGTGGTTCTGTTTGATGAATCGCGCAAAACCTGGCTGATCCAGTTTGTCATGAACCGGATGAACGATTCGTACGTTTCCATCAGCCAGGAGATCGACCCCAACAACAGCGCAGTGGCAGGTGTGATTCAGAGCGGGGTGCCGAAAGTGATTGACGATGCAGCGGGGCTTGCGTTGCCCAGGTTCTATCGTGCGGAGCGGATTGAATCGGCCGGTGCGATGATGATTCTGCCGATCAATTCTCTGACTCGATGTTACGGTGCCCTGGTGATCGAGAGTAAAGATGGGAAGACGTATTCCGAATCCGACATCAAGGTGATTCAGAAACTGGTGGACAGTGCTTCGTGGGGACTTGAGGTTTCGAGCCTTACCGATGTTGTCAACAATTATGTATTGCTGGATGAGGCAACCGGGGTGGCCACCAGAAAGTATTTTATGGAAAGGGTGCACGAAGAAGTTCAGCGTGCAAACGATTTCGAGGCCGACATCACGCTGGTCATGATTTCAATCGACGGGGTCAACGAGCATCTTGGGAGGTACGGCAAGGAGGGATTTGATTTTGTACTGCAGAATGTCGGCCGAATGCTCCGTTCGGCGATACGGCCGTATGACCTTGTCGGTAGGGTGGATTTCAATCGGTTTGCCATTCTGCTCGTAAACACCACGGCCAACGACGCCTATCTCTGGGCAGAGAAGTTTCGCAAGAACATGGCAAGCAACGTCATGAATCTCGAACAAAAGAGTTTTTCGGTGACGGTCAGCGTCGGGGTGTGCGGAGCTGTGAGCGATATCAATGATCTTGAATTACTCGAAAACGCCGGACACGTGCTGTCGAAAGCCGTGGAGGCCGGTGGAAATATGGTCCGTGTGTATTAAAACGTCAGAAAGGATGTAAGAAGTCATGGCGAAGCAACAGGATTTTGCAGGAAAGGTTAAAAAAGGCATGTTGGAGAAAGGCTCCAAGTGCCCGAAATGCGGTACCATCAAGGTTCCCTTGCTCTACGTCCAATCCGTTCGTTCAGCGCATCGATCGTACCGGTTCAACCGGCAACATGTGCAGGTCTGCAAGTGTAACGAGAAGGAAATCTACGCGTAACGTTCGGCATCTTTCCCCGTATTCCCACTCAGAGGTAGTTGATCGGCCGTAAGGTCATATTCGTGGTGCTCGATGGCGTCGGCATCGGCGAGCTCCCGGATGCGTCGTTGTACGGCGATCAGGGAACCAACACCATCGGAAACATCGCACGGGCACTTGGCGGCCTTCATCTTCCGCATCTCGAACGGCTGGGCCTGGGCCGCATTGCACCGGTCAAGGGACTTGATCCGAGGAATCCCGTGGAGGGATGCTTTGGAAAAATGATGGAGCGGTCCAAAGGGAAAGACAGCACCACCGGTCATTGGGAGATAGCAGGAATTATTACGGAACAGGCGTTCCCCCTTTACCCGAACGGCTTTCCTGCAGAAGTCATCCAGAGGTTTCTCGACGCAACCGGGTGCAAGGGAATCCTGGGAAATTGCCCCGCCTCCGGTACTGCTATCATCAACGAGCTGGGAACGGAGCACGTTCGGACGGGATATCCGATCGTCTATACGTCGGGGGATTCGGTTTTTCAGATTGCCGCTCATGAAGAAGTGATTTCATTGGAACAGTTGTACAGGATCTGTGATACGACGAGGCAGAGGGTGATGGTGAGTGAGCACGCCGTAGGGAGAGTGATTGCAAGGCCATTTTTCGGTCAAAGCGGCGATTTTCGCAGAACGCAGAACCGGCGTGACTTTTCGCTGAAACCTCCGTCTGATACAGTAGTCGATCTTCTGGAGCGGGATGGGATTGAAACCGTGGGGATTGGCAAAGTCACCGACCTTTTTGCCGGACGCGGGTTCACCAGAACGATTCATACGAAGACGAACGCTGCGGGAGTAGAGGCCATTGTGAAAGAGGGGAAGGCGGTTTCATCGGGCTTTATCATGGCGAATCTTGTTGACTTTGATATGCTGTATGGACATAGGCAGGATCCTGAAGGGTTTGGCCGGGCTCTTGAGGAATTCGACAGGTCCCTGCCGGAGATCCTGGGAGCGCTGAATGGTCAGGACCTGCTGATTTTGACTGCAGATCATGGGAACGATCCAACAGATGCAAGCACGGATCACTCTCGTGAATATGTTCCACTGCTTGTCACAAGCCCCGCGGGGGGTAAGGGGGTCGATCTTGGCACACGCCAGACATTCGCGGATGCAGGCAAAACGGTTGCGGACTTTTTTGAAGTGCCCAATACTCTTTCGGGCACAAGTTTTCTATCCATGATGCAGTAACATTTCGCTGGGGCATCTTATGATCTTGGGAAAGGTGGTCGGTACTGTCTGGGCGACACGCAAGGATGAAGACCTTGTGGGAATGAAGTTTCAAATTGTCAAGCATGTGGATCTGAACTTCAAGGTCAAGGACACCTTCATTGTCGCTGTTGATACCGTGCAGGCAGGTGTCGGAGATGTCGTTCTTGTGACTTCCGGGAGCTCCGCACGACAGACCGCAGTGACAAAAAACAAGCCTGTGGATGCGGTGATTATCGCGGTCGTGGACAAGTTGGATGTGGAGGAGTCATAGAGCGGGTGAGCAGTATGGAGTGAAAAGTTGTGTAATGCGGGCTGTGTCGAAGGGAGTGAGGATCATATGTTTCTTGGTCGAGTCATAGGCACTGTTTGGGCGACGCGCAAGGACGAAGCACTGCGTTCCTTCAAATTGCAGTTTGTCCAACCGCTCACTGCAACCCGAGAAAAGGCGGGGAGCCCCATCGTTGCAGTTGATACGGTGGGTGCGGGCCCCGGTGAAACCGTGTTTTATATTACAGCACGGGAAGCCGTCATCCCCCTTCCGGTGGAATCCGCTCCCGTCGATGCCAGCATCGTAGGCATTGTCGACAGGATTGACCTGGCCTCGAAGTGAATCTTTTGAGTGCATTTTGTGTTGGTATCAACAGGAAATTGACAGGTGAACGACTGAAATGGTGAAAATCAGCAAGCAATATACGAACAGGGAAAGCCAATCTCTCGATAAGTACCTTCAAGAGATCGGCAAGGTCGAGCTTTTGACCCCCCAGGAAGAGATCGATCTCGCGAGGAGGATCAAAAAGGGCGACCAAAAAGCACTCGAGAAACTGACGAAGGCAAATCTTAGGTTTGTCGTGAGCGTTGCCAAGCAGTACCAGAATCAGGGCCTATCCCTCGGTGATCTGATCAATGAGGGGAATCTCGGCCTTATCAAGGCAGCCAAGCGCTTCGACGAAACCAGAGGGTTCAAGTTTATCTCGTACGCCGTGTGGTGGATCCGGCAATCGATTCTCCAGGCTTTGGCGGAGCAGTCGAGGATCGTCCGTCTTCCGCTTAACCGCGTGGGAGCTCTGAACAAGATCGGCAAAGCCTTCAGCACCCTGGAGCAGGAGTTCGAGCGCGAACCAAGCGCAAGCGAATTGGCAGAAGAACTCGACATGTCGCTGTTCGAGGTTTCGGATACACTGAAGATTTCGGGCCGGCATCTTTCGATGGACGCGCCGTTTGCGCAAGGTGAAGACAATCGCCTCCTGGATGTGATCCAGGATCAGCGGCAACCCTCGCCGGATTCCATTCTGATGGATGAGTCGCTCAAGGTTGAAGTGAAACGTGCGTTAGCGACGTTGAGTGAACGTGAGGCCCAGGTCATTCGACTTTACTTCGGCCTGGATCAGGAACATTCGCTCACGCTCGAGGAGATCGGGGAAAAATTCAATCTGACCCGCGAGCGAGTTCGTCAGATCAAAGAAAAAGCCATTCGGCGCCTGCGCCATGCTTCTCGGAGCAAGGCTTTGCGGGCGTATCTGGGATAAATGACGGGATCCAATCATCACGAGAAGCCTCGATCGGCACAACGCGGGTCGAGGCTTCTTCGCTCCTATCGGTCCCTTCGCGTTCTCATCCTCGCCATCGCCTTGGTGGCTACGGTCGCTTTGATTGGGTGCGGATCGTCCTCACCGAGGTTCGGTAAGCGGCAAACGGAGGCACCTGAGCCGAAGCGGAAGGCGTCGCCAAGATTCTCCCGCGAGGCCCAGGAGGAAAAGAGGGAAGATGACCGGAGACCCGATCCCAAGGTTGTCGATGAAGTTGTCACGGGATCGAGAGATTTTCGCAAAGAAAAAAACAAAGCCATCACACCGCTCGATCAAAGCAAGATCATGCGGTCGATTTCACGCTATATGGGAGTGCCGTATGCCTACGGCGGATCCGGTTCAAGCGGAATGGACTGCTCGGGATACACAATGACGGTTTACAAAGAGTCGATTGGAAAACTCCTTCCGCGGAGCGCTCACGAACAGGCAAGGATCGGCACACGCGTTTCCTTCGCGGACCTTAAATTTGGTGATCTCGTGTTCTTTAACACCACGGGGACATCGGCTTCCCACGTCGGGATTTATCTTGGAGACGACCTGTTTGCGCATGCGAGTGTCAGTCTGGGGGTGACCATCTCGTCCCTTGAAAGCTCATATTACAAGAAGCGTTATGAAGGGGCAAAACGTCTCGTGGTCGTTCCCGAATAGGTTGCATCAAGAATTTCCCCCTCGTACATTGACAACGGCAAAAACTTAAAAACCGGATTTTACACCAATGTCTGTTCTCCCCATTTATCTCTACGGAAGCGATGTGCTTCGGCAGAAGGCGCGATCAGTCGAATCCCTTTCGAATGATACCATCAAGCTTATTTACGACATGATGGAGACCATGCACAAGGCCGGCGGAATTGGCCTTGCAGCAAATCAGGTCGGCTCGATGAAACGAGTCATTGTCATTGATGTGACACATGCAGAAGAAGATGAGGAAGACGGTGCCGGTAATCCGTCGGCATTTTCAGAAAAGCCCAAAGGGCCAACGCGGGTTGTTCTGATCAATCCGGAAATTGTTGAAGAATCGGGCTCCTGGCCGATGGAGGAAGGGTGCTTGAGCATACCGGATGTGAGGGCGGACGTCACCAGGTCAGAGCGCATCCGAGTGAAATTCCGGAATGCAAACTTTGAAGAAGAGGTTCTCGTGGCAGAGGGCCTTCTCGGCCGTGTTATCCTCCATGAGATCGACCATTTGAATGGAGTATTGTTTATCGATCATCTCTCTTCTGCAAAGCGCGGATTGTTAAGCCCGAAGCTTCGGAAGATCAAAAGGGGGGAAACGGAAGCCGTGTATCCTGTCGTTGTTGCCTCTGAGGCAAAGAAATCCGGAAAGGTGGAGGTGTAGACCTTCGGCATGCGCATTGTGTTCATGGGAACGCCCGAGTTTGCGGTCCCCAGTCTGAACATCCTTCTGGAGAATCACTACACGATTACCGGGGTGGTTACTGTTCCGGACAAGGCGCAGGGCCGGGGGCAGAAGACCGGGATCAGCGCAGTAAAACGTGCCGCAATCGAACGATCCCTTCCCCTCCTGCAACCTGATCAACTGAAACACCCGAATTTCCTTTCCGATCTCAAATCTCTCAATCCGGACCTCATTGTTGTTGTAGCGTTTCGGATCCTTCCGCCCGAAGTGTATTCCCTTGCCCCGCTGGGCGCCTTCAATCTTCATGCATCTCTCCTCCCCAAATACCGGGGAGCCGCTCCCATCAATTGGGCCATTCTCCGGGGTGAAAAGGAAACAGGAGTTACAACGTTTTTTCTGAACGAGACCGTCGATACCGGGTCGGTACTCCTCCAGGCGCGTCTGAAAATCGGACCGGATGAAACCGCGGGGGAATTGCACGACAAGCTGGCAGAGGTCGGTGCGGAAATTGTTCTGCAAACGGTTCGATTGATCGAGATGGGAAAGGCCCGGCCGCGGCCGCAGGATGATGCTTTGGCAACGCCTGCGCCAAAGCTTTTCAAAGAGGACTGCAGGATTGTCTGGGATCAATCCCGTCGTGAGGTGCACGATTTCGTCCGCGGTCTTTCTCCCTCGCCGGGCGCCTGGACATTGTTCAAAGGGAGATTGATCCGTATCTACCGGACGTCCCTGAAGACTCCCGAAGTGCAGGCAGGGGACAGGCCCGGCACCGTTGCGCGGTGCGAAAAAGACTTTGTCCTTCAAACCAAAGACGGCGCAATTTCAATCCTCGAGGTTCAGCAGGAAGGACGAAGGAGAATGCCGGCTCAGGAATTTCTGCGGGGGTTTGAGATTCACGAAGGAGATTTGTTCGGATAGGCCGGGCTCTTTCTTGCTTGGCCTGCGAAAAAGAGGTATATTCGAACCACATCATGGACTTCGTTCTTTGGGTTTCCCGTGTTATGCATGTTGTCTCGGCGGTGGTGTGGATAGGCGGATTGATTTTCATGAATGCGGTGCTCCATCCGGTTCTCCATCACCGGCACGAATCGCTCTCGCCTACGGCACTTGCCATCCGGCAGCGGTTTTTCCCTTTTCTCTGGTCGGGTCTCTGGACGTTATTCGGCACAGGGCTCTTTTTGATTCTCCTGAATCCGAGATTTCTTTGGCTCGATTTCTCGACACTGTGGTCACAACTCCTTACCGCAAAGGTGGTGCTGTTTCTGATGCTTTGGTTCGTATCCTGGCAGGCAGCAAGAGTTGTTCGTACTATCGAAGCGGCCATTGGAGAACGGGAGACAGCAGAGGCCTGGTACCTCACGCTGGAAACTCTCATTCGAAGGTCCATCGTTCTTGGAATCTTCTCGCTGCTCTGTGCAGCGGGCATGGCTGTAAGCTGACATGGGCAAAATCATCGTCATAGCGAACCAAAAAGGCGGCGTGGGAAAAACCACGACCGCGATCAATCTTGCAGCTTGCATCGCAGTGGCGGAACGGAAAACTCTCCTCGTTGACACGGATCCCCAGGCGAACGCGACAAGCGGAATTGGATTGACGCCAGCCGAAGGGAAGACGATCTATCAAGTTTTGGTTGGAGACGTGAAGGCCGGTGCATCGGTCCTCGAAACGCAGGTGCCGTACCTTTCACTGCTCCCATCGCATATCAATCTGGTTGGCGCGGAAATTGAAATGGTGGATCTCGACCGCCGCGAACACCGGATGGCGGATGCTCTCCAGTCCATCAAAGATGAGTATGAATTCATCATCGTCGATTGTCCTCCGTCGCTCGGACTTCTCACGCTGAATGCCCTCTCTGCAGCCGACTCGGTCCTGATCCCCGTGCAATGCGAATATTTTGCCCTCGAAGGCCTGGGCCAGCTCTTTAATACCATCAACATGGTAAAGAAGAATTTGAACCGAAATCTGGACATCGAGGGTGTTCTCCTGACCATGTTCGATTCGCGGCTCCGGTTATCGAATCAGATCTACGAGGAGGTCAAACGGTACTTTGGAGACAAAGTGTTCAAGACTATGGTGACCCGGAATATTCGTTTGAGCGAGGCGCCCAGTTTCGGGAAGCCCATTATCCTCTATGATGCGCTGTCCTCCGGAACGAGGAACTACATGGAACTTGCAAAGGAAATCCTGACGAAGAGGGGCAAGCCGTTTGAGGTTTCATCATTCACGGGAGTTTCCTCCTAACATCCATCCATGACCAACCAACGCAAATCGGTGCTTGGCAGGGGGCTGAGTGCTCTCATTCCCAAGACTGCGCAAAAAGAAGTGAGCATGGGGGAAATCGGCGCGGACAGCGGTGGGATTGGAGTGATCGCAAGCATTGAGATCGGCCGCATCACAGCCAATCCGTACCAGCCGAGAGCGGATTTTGACCCGAAATCCCTGGAAGAACTGAGCCGATCAATCGTCGAAAAAGGGCTCATTCAACCGATCACGGTCCGGCGGATTGAGGAAGGCTACCAGCTCATTTCCGGCGAACGGCGCATGAGGGCGGTTCAGAAAGCCGGCTTGCCGACCATTCCCGCCTATATCATCGAAGTTCAGGGTGAGACGCAACTCCTTGAACTTGCCCTTGTCGAGAACATCCAGCGTGAAGAACTTAATCCCATTGAAATCGCCCATGCTTATCAACGATTGATCGGTGAGTACAATTACACGCAGGAAGAGATTGCGGCGAAAGTTGGCAAAGATCGCTCGACGGTTGCAAATTTCCTTCGATTGCTCAAGTTGCCGGAAAAGGTCCGCGAAGGATTGCGGAGCGGGAAGCTCTCCATGGGGCACGCACGCGCGCTGCTCGCAATGGACGGAGAGCGGGAACAGTTACGATTGTATGAGAAGATCCTGAGCGGTGGATTCACCGTTCGCACGGTTGAACGTACGGCGCGGTCACGGAAGTCAAAAACCACCCGTCAAGGTTCCCACGGCACCGGTCTGCATCATGCGGAGGAACAACTGAAGCGAGCACTTGGGACAAAGGTGAAGGTGCACGGGAAGGGCGGCGGAAGGGGAGAGATCGTTATCCAGTATTTTTCCGCGGACGACCTGGAACGCATTCTTGAAATCATTCTGGAAAAAAGGCATCGCTGATGACAACGAAAAGAGTATTCACAGATCAGGCTCCGGCTCCGATCGGTCCTTACAGTCAGGCGATCATCGCCGGGGGATTTGTTTACACCGCAGGTCAGATCCCTCTGGATCCCGTTACAAAGAACCTCGTGGAAGGGGATATCAAGGTTCAGACCGAGCAGGCCCTGAAAAATGTTGAGTCAATTCTCAAGGCGGCCGGCACTTCCATGAAATCAGTCATTAAGACAACCGTTTTCCTGAAAGACATGGGTGAATTTGCCCAAATGAATGAGGTCTATGCACGGTTCTTTTCCGAATCGGCTCCGGCACGCAGTACGGTGGAAGTGGCGCGTCTCCCAAAAGATGTGAAGGTCGAGATCGAAGCGATTGCCGTCGTCGGGTAAGGCGCCTGAACATGGTCCACCGATTGTTTGTCAGTATCCTTCTTGTTCTCCTCTTTCAAGGGCTTCGGGCACAACCCCCTCCTGTATCGCTGAGGTCATCGCTGCTCTATTCGATCGGGAGTGAATTCCTGGAAGCCCCCCCTGAGAGCCTTGCCTCCGTCAGTTCACGTTCTCCCGCCCTCGCGATAGTCCTTTCTGCCCTAGCACCCGGTGCCGGCCAGATCTACGCCGAGCGATACTGGACCATTCCGCTGATCTGGGGATTTGGCTATTGGTTCGTGAGGAATTACATCCAGTTGGATCGCAAATATGACGAATGGTCGGCGACCTATACGTTGTCCCTGCAGCAAGGGATCTTTGCCGGAACGGGAGATCCGTCCGTCAAGGGGCTTCGGGATTTCTACCATAATGAACGTGACCGATTCGCCTTTTATCTTGCTCTTACGTACATCCTGAACATTGTCGACGCATACGTTGGTGCAAGCCTCTACGCGTTCGATGTCAGTGAGGATCTGGGAGGGGAGCAAAATGTAAGAGCCGAACTCCGTATCCCAATCCGCTGAGTTGTCCGACCTTCTCCAATTCATTCCACCGCGTCACTTAAAGCAGCAGGCAATTCGGGAAACCGGAAAGCAAATCCGTGCTGAAGGAGTTTGACCGGAATCATTTTCTGACCTTTCAAAAGGAGATCGGACATTTCACCAAGTGCGATCTTGAGGGCAAAGGCCGGTGCTGGCATGAACGACGGGCGGTGGAGTGCCCGGCCGAGTTCCCGGGCAAGATCTCTTACGCGAACAGGGTTTGGGGCCGAGAGATTGACAGGTCCGGAAAGTGCCGATTGCCCGATCGCGAAAGCATATCCTGCCGCCACATCGTCGATGTGGATCCAGGGGAACCATTGTTTCCCCGAGCCGAAAGGCCCGCCGACAAAGAGTTTGAACGGGAGTTGCATTTTCTTAAAAGCGTCCGAGTCTGAGCCGAGCACAAAACCCGTTCTCATGAGGACAACCCGGACGCCCCATTGTTCTGCCTTGCGAGCTTCGGATTCCCACACCCGGCATGTTTGGCCGAGGAAATCGTTGCCCGCCGGGGCATCCTCCTTAACATCGCCATCTTCCACATGTCCGTAATAGCCAACAGCAGATGCGTTGATCATGACTTGTGGCTTCTTCGCCGCCTTTCTGATCGCCTCCACGATGGCCCGCGTTGCTTCGATCCGGCTGTTCCGGATACGCTCCTTTTGCAGGGTGGTCCACCGGCCCGCCCCCACAGATTCTCCCGTAAGGTTGATAACCGCGTCGGTTCCTTCTAGAGATTGCTCCCATGCGCCGGCATGGACCGCGTCCCAAACAATCAGCCCCGGCCCGCGTTTTCGGGAAAGAAGGGAGAGCGTGTGCCCCTCGGTCTCCAGCCACCGCGCGAGATGCGTTCCGATGAACCCCGTCCCGCCTGCAATAAGAATTTTCATGGTCATCCTCTGTTTTTCTGTGTTCAAGTTACTCAAACCCGACCACCGAGTCAAAATGCCTCAGCAAGCGGGTGAACGGATTAAGCGATTTTTGCGTTGAACCTTTGGGTGCACTTGAGGGAATCGACTTCAGTTGCTCTTATGTCGATTTTCCGGTATATTTCACTTCATCAGTCAGGAGTAAAGGGTGATGGCCGCTCTTTACTCTTTTGCGTTTTAGGGGATTGTGGAGAGACGGTCGGGTACAAAACTATGAAACACCTGCGTAACTTCTGTATCATTGCTCATATCGATCATGGCAAGTCCACGCTTGCCGACCGGTTGCTGGAACGCACCGGGGCTTTGACGCCCCGCGAAATGACGACGAAACAGGTCCTGGACGACATGGAGCTGGAGCAGGAGCGTGGAATTACGATCAAACTGCACGCGATTCAGCTCCGTTACAAATCCGCAGACAAGCAAGACTACGTGCTGAACCTGATTGACACTCCGGGGCATGTTGATTTCACCTATGAGGTCTCGCGATCGCTTGCGGCGTGCGAAGGCGCGATCCTCGTTGTCGATGCCACTCAGGGAGTGGAAGCGCAAACCATATCGAACTTGTACCTGGCCATCGATGCCGGGCTTGGAATCATCCCGTTTATCAACAAAATTGATCTCCCAAGCGCCAAAACCATGGTGGAAAACGTCAAACATCAGGTTATGGAACTCATCGGATGCAAAGAAGACGAGATTCTCCTTGGGAGCGCTAAGTCCGGGATCGGCACGGACGAAATTCTTGAGGCGGTCATACAGAGGATCCCTCCTCCTCAGGGCGATCCCGAGGCTCCGCTGCAAGCGTTGATCTTTGATTCGATCTTCGACGAGTACCGTGGCGCCATTGCCTATGTGCGGATTATGAACGGAACGCTGGAAGAGGGTCAGAAGATCCGGTTCATGTCTCACGGCGGGGAATTCGGTGCCGACGAAATTGGCATTCTTGAAATGAAGCGTAAGCGGACGGGCCGCCTTCTTGCCGGAGATGTCGGATACGTGATCGCGAACATCAAGGACGTCCATGAGACAAAAGTGGGAGACACGATCACCCTCGCTGCCAGGCCGGCACAGGAAGCTTTGCCGGGATATAAAGATGTGAAGCCTATGGTGTTCAGCGGCCTGTATCCTGCCGTTAGTGACGACTTTGCGGAACTACGAGAGGCGTTGGAGAAGCTCAAACTGAACGACGCGTCCCTCGTATTCGAGCCTGAATCCTCCGTCGCCCTCGGCTTCGGATTTCGGGCGGGGTTTCTTGGCTTGCTTCACATGGAGATCATTCGCGAAAGGCTGGAACGTGAGTACAATCAAAATCTGATCAATACCGTTCCGAACGTCGAGTACATTGTGCACAAGACGAACGGGGAATTGGTGAAGGTGGATAATCCGGCATCGATGCCTCCCGAGGGCGTCATCGAGCGGGTTGAAGAGCCGTACGTTAAGGCGCAGATCATTGCTCCGGTCGAATACATCGGCGGGATCATGAAACTCTGCATGGACAGGCGTGGCGTCCACCGGAATACCACGTATCTCAGTCCCGAACGGGCAGACATTCATTTTGAATTGCCGCTGGCTGAGATCATTTTTGATTTTTATGACAAGCTAAAATCTCTTTCGAGAGGATATGCTTCGTTCGACTATGATTTCCTCGATTACCGTGAATCTAATCTCTCGAAACTTGATATTCTGCTGAACGGGGAGCCCGTCGATGCACTTTCCACGATCGTGCACAGGGCCAAAGCCCATGATTGGGGCAAGAAGCTTTGTGCCAAACTCAAGGAGTTGATCCCACGTCAAATGTTTGAGGTGGCTATTCAGGCGGCCATTGGAAGCAAGGTGGTTGCCCGGGAAACCCTGGGCGCTATTCGCAAGAACGTTCTGGCCAAATGCTACGGCGGCGACATCACACGGAAGCGGAAACTTCTCGAGAAGCAAAAAGAAGGAAAGAAACGCATGAGGCAGGTTGGAAGGGTGGAAGTGCCGCAGGAGGCATTCCTGGCAGTACTGTCGATGGAAGATTAGAAGCAGAGGTCAGAGGCCGAAGATCAGCGGGCCAAAAATCCGAAGAAAGGAATCAATCGTTGAGCAAGAACAAAGAGGCAAAGCAGTCAACCGCCGGGATGATAGCGGCAACGTGGAAGACGAAAGTCCTCGCGTTCCTTAAGGAATTCGGAATCGTCCTCGGAGCATTTCTGGTCCTCAACAATTTCGTCATTGCATCGTTTCTCGTGCCTACCGGTTCCATGGAAAATGAAGTGCTGACCGGCGACCTGCTCTTCGTCAACAAGTTCATTTACGGCGGAACCTCTCCCCGGAATATTCCTTTCACCAATGTGCGCCTTCCGTGGTTCAGAATCCCGGCGATCAAGAACGTGCAACGCGGGGATGTGATTGTGTTTGAATTTCCCGGGTATAGGGATGAGGTTCTTCCGGAAGAGTTTCAATTCTATCTGAAGCGGTGCGTCGGAATGCCAAAGGATACGATTCGAATCGTGGACAAGGTCTTGTATGTAAACGGACAGACCGCACCGCTGCCACGGAACCTCAAATTCAGCCAGCCCGGAAGAACCCCCGATATGTTCGCCGAAGAGAGGATATTCCCCCCGGGAGCACCTTGGAACGAGTATAACTATGGCCCCCTTGTTGTGCCGTATGGAGGAATGCAAATCCCGCTCAGCCCGGAGAACTACCGAACTTGGGAGACATTCATCAGGCGTGAGGGTCATCAACCGGGACTTGCCGGCAATCAAGTGTTTGTCGACGGTACGCCGGTCTCGGAATACATCGTGAAGCGGGATTATCTCTTTGGTATGGGAGACCACCGCGACAACAGCCTGGATAGCCGGTATTGGGGTTTTATTCCAACCGAGAACCTGGTTGGGTCTCCGATTCTCGTCTATTGGTCCTGGAATACGGACATTCCAATCTACAACATCTTTAGCAGGCTCGGTTCTATTCGTTGGGGACGGGTAGGGACTCTCATACGATAAGACGATCGTGAAGCCCGACTTTCTCGACATAGAGTCGCAATCGACACATCGGGACAGTTCTTTTCCTATCCGGTCTTTACTGGAGTATGCGAAGACAGTGTTGGCCACCCTGCTGGTAGCCATCGTCATCAAGGTTTTTGTGGTTGAAGCGTTTCGTATTCCGTCGGGTTCAATGGAAAACACGCTTCAGGTGGGCGACTTCCTTCTCGTCAGCAAACTCGCCTATGGTGTCAGGACTCCCCCCACGATTCCGCTGACATCAATTTCTCTCCCCGTTATGTCCATGACGTTTTTTGCTGATGTTCGCAGAGGGGACGTCGTCGTGTTTGAGTTCCCGGGCAACCCGCGCGACGCGGAGGGAGCCATGAACGATGTGAACTACATCAAACGCTGCATTGGTCTCCCGGGAGATACCGTGGAAATTCGGCGGTCCCGTGTCTTTGTGAACGGTCGTGAGCTGTTGTTTTCACGGAACGTCAAGGCCAATGGGTCAGACGGGTACGCGGCGTGGCAGAGAGGGATCAGGTTGACTCCTTCAGGGCGGGGTTACACAGAAGATGAATACGGCCCCGTGGTTGTGCCGAAGCAAGGGGATATCATTCCTTTAAATCGTGATACGTTTGATGATTGGCAGGAGTTCATTCAACGGGAGGGGCGCAGGCCGCGAATGGCTTCCGACGGGGCGGTGACCATAGACGGGATTGCGGTCTCATCGTACTCCGTGGAACGGGATTACTACTTCATGCTTGGGGACAATCGTCACAACAGTCTTGACAGCCGGTTTTGGGGATTCGTTCCCAGGGAAAACCTCGTGGGGGAAGCTCTGATAGTTTACTGGTCATGGGATTCGGACCTCTCCTTTCTGAGTCTCTGGGACAAGCTGGGCAGCATACGATGGGAGAGAATCGGAACTCTCGTGCGTTGACATGAACTCATCCCTGTATCTCCATATCCCTTTCTGCGAGCACAAGTGCATCTATTGTGATTTCTATTCCGTTGCCCCGAACGGGGATGGATCGGCGGAATATCGATCGCTTATCAGCCGCTTTCTTTCGGCGCTTGAGAAAGAGATCGAATTGCGCGGGTCGGATCCCCAATACCAGACCGCTTATGAAACAATCTTCTTCGGAGGCGGAACGCCTTCCCTTCTCGAGCCGGCCAATATTGAGAGAATCCTGGAGCGTCTGAAAGACCGGTTTTCCATCATCGACAGGGCTGAGATCACTCTGGAGACAAATCCGGGAACCGTGGACCGTTCCAAGCTCGAAGCGTTTCGCAATGCAGGCGTGAACAGGCTCAGCGTCGGTATTCAATCGTTTCATGAAGATGATCTCAAATTCCTCACGCGCATCCATTCGGCCGGCCAGGCCATGGACTGTGTCAGAAATGCCTACGAGGCAGGGTTCGAGAACGTGAGTCTCGATCTGATATTTGCCCTTCCCGGGCAGACAATGGATCGCTGGCGGGCCAATCTGGACACGGCAATGACCTTGCGGCCAACCCACATCTCATGCTACAGTTTGATCGTGGAAGAAAACACGCCCCTTTACCGGATGGTAGCCTCGAAGCAGGTAACGCCGCTTGCGGCGGAGCGGGACGCGGAGTTGTACGAATTCACGATCGGCTTCCTGGAATCGCATGGGTACGAACAGTATGAAGTTTCAAATTTCTGCAAACCGGGGTTTCGTTCGAAGCACAACAGCCGGTATTGGGATCATGGTAACTATTTGGGGTTTGGCCCCTCCGCACATTCGTTTTGGAACGGCACACGTTGGTGGAATTCATCGAATGTGACGAAATATGCCGAATCCATTGAGGGAGGTAAAATTCCGGTGGGGGGAAAAGAAACCCTGACGGACGACCAGCAGAAGGAAGAAGAGGTGTTTCTCGGATTGCGGAGTTCGGGCATAGACTTGGTGAAATTCAAGGGGCGATACGGCAGCGACCTTGAACGGGACTACCGTGAAATCATCAACCGGCTCCTTGAGTCCCGCCTCGCAACATCAGACGGGAAGACCCTCCGGCTCACTTCGCGGGGATATGCCCTGTGCGACGAGATTTGCACTGAGTTCATGAAGTGACGGTGTGTTATCCTCCCCAAACTCTTTCTAGAACTGTGATGCCTCCCTTTATCCTGCAAATTCCTTGAAGTTCAAGCCATTTCACCTTAGATTTACTGACTTTCTTTCATGAGGAACGAATGAACGACTGGAAATTGAACCGACTGATCGCTGTCGCGCTCTTTTTTGCCTCTCTGGCTGTCTACATCATTACTCTTCCCCCCACGGTGGTCTTTTGGGATGTGGGTGAGTTCATGGCAGCTGCGTATTCCCTCCAGGTTCCGCATCCGCCGGGGGCGCCTTTGTTTCTCCTTATCGGGCGCATTTTCAGCATGATCCCCTTTGCCAGCGACATAGCGGTCCGTATGCATCTCATTTCGGCCCTCTCCAGCGCCGCATCGATCATGTTCCTCTATCTCATTTCCGTCCGGTTCATCAGCATGTGGCGCGGAAGGCCAGAGTCCTCCTATGACAAGGTTGTTGTTTATGGAGCTTCGGTGATCGGAGCTCTTTCTCTGGCATTCAGCAAGACGTTCTGGTTTAACGCCGTGGAGGCGGAAGTGTATGGCCTGAGCATGTTGTTTGTGAGTTCCGTGTTTTGGCTCGCCCTGCGGTGGTATGAAAAAGCGGACTGGAAGCGAGGGGATGTCTATCTTCTGCTTATCGCCTACCTCATCGGCCTTTCGGTCGGTGTGCATCTCCTGGCAATTCTCGCGCTTTTCTCCGTGATGTTGATCGTCTACTTCCGGTTGTATGAGTTTTCGGTGAACGGATTCATTAAGTTCTGCCTTGTCGCGGTCGGAGTTTTCGGCGTTATCTATCCGGGCGTTGTGAAATGGTTCCCGAGTCTTCTGGATGGCGAGTTCTTCGGCAGCCGCAGCGGCGTCTTTGAAATCATTCCAATCGTCGCAATCGCAGGAGCCATCTATGGCGTGTACCGGTCAATCCAGAAGAACGAACGGATTCTGAATGTCGCCCTCCTTTCGTTTCTGCTTATCGTCCTTGGATATTCCACCTACACGATGGTATACATCCGCGCGAATGCCAATCCGCCGATGAACGAAAATAATCCGAACAACATGGAGCGCCTGGTCAGCTATTTGAACCGTGAGCAATACGGTACGGCGCCACTCTGGGACCGGCGATGGAACACGATGGAGGCCGAACAGGCGGCCGCGCATCAGAGGTATTCCAGCGACTGGGATTATTTCTGGCGGTTTCAGCTTGATCACATGTACTTCAGATATTTCGGATGGAATTTCATCGGGCAGGTGGGAGATTTCAAGGAAGCGGGGGTCGATTGGTCGAAACTTTACGGCATCCCTCTGCTCCTCGGTCTCCTCGGGGCCGTTCATCATTGGTCGCGTGATTGGAAGATGGCCTTTGTGGGTATTACGTTCTTTCTGATCATGGGCGTCGTTCTTGTCTTTTATTTTAACATGCAGGAACCTCAACCGAGAGAGCGCGATTACTTTTATGTCGGATCGTTTTTCACGTTCTCCCTGTGGATCGGCATGGGTGTGGTGGGGATCATCGATGAGCTGAAGGAAAGATTCTTTTCGGGGAAAAATCCGGCGCCCATGGCATTTGGGGTGCTCACGCTGGCGCTCGTGTTCTCTCCTTTGAACATGTTCCGTGTGAATTTCGGGGAAGCGGACCGGACCGGCAACTATGTCGCCTGGGATTATTCGTACAATCTCCTTCAGAGTTGTGAAAGAGATGCTATTCTGTTCACCAATGGTGATAATGACACATTCCCACTTTGGTATCTTCAGGATGTCGAGGGAGTGCGCAGGGACATTCGAGTTGTCAACCTGAGCCTGCTGAATACTGACTGGTATATCAAGCAATTGAAAAACCTTGAGCCCTATGGAGCAAAGAAGGTGCCGATCAGCATTCCCGACGCTCGCATCAATGGTATTGGCCCCTTGCCCTGGCAGGCCCAGGTCCGGGAGATTCCATTGCCGCGGCCGGTCATCGACCAATACGGGATCAAAGACACCTCCATGATCAACCGCGGGATCCTTCAGTTCACGCTCGCCCCCACAATTTCCGTGGGCCAATACAACCTGTTGCGGGTTCAGGATATCATGGTGTATGATATTATCCGAACAACCAACTGGGAGCGGCCGGTCTATTTTGCGATGACGGTTTCCGACGACAGCAAGATCGGGCTGCGCGACCACATGCGGCTGGAAGGCCTCGCATTCCGGTTTGTACCGGTCCGAGGGGCGTACTGGCAGAATCTTGACCCCGTAAAAATGTGGGCGCATTTCTCGACGGATATTCAGGAGGCCTCGAAAGAGCCGCAGGTTGGATTTCTCTGGAGGGGCTTGCAGGATTCCACAGTGTACCTGGACGAGGACTCCCGGCGGCTGATGGCGAACTACCGCCAGGCATTCTTTTCGTTGGGTTATTTCTTCTCGAATATCCGGGGAGAACCGGCACGGTTTGCCGACGTGTTGGACAGAATGGAGTCCGTCATCCCGCGCGAAGTGATCCGCATGCCCTTGGGAATGAAAATGGACATTGCGAACTACTATAAGATCGCCGGGCGCGAAGAGACTTTCACCACCCTGGTGAATGAAGTTATTGCTGAAACCCGGCCTATTGTCCTGCGCAGAGACCGCCCCCCGGTTTCTCAGGACAATCCGTATATCCTTCTCTTGCAGGCCTACGAAGCCCTTCAGGATCACAAGAACGCATTGGAAATTCTTGATGCGCTTCGTGAGGTGTACGCAACCGAACAAGGGGTGGATCAATTTGTTGCCGAGCGGCGTGCGCAATTGGAAATGCTGATGAAGGCCTCGGCCCGGCAGGACACGAGCGCGGGCAGCGGGCAAGGGAAATAATCGGCGTGAATTTCGGCGACAAGGAATCCCGGCGGTCACACTGGGAAGACTTCTGGCAGGAGAAGCAGGAAATCGAGGAGGTCTATTCGAATGAAGATCGGATCATTCGGAACCTTCAGCGGGTTATCGGACTGCAGGGAAAGCGGATCCTCGAGATCGGTGCCGGAACGGGCCGGGATAGCTTCCCGCTCGCGGAAGCCGGTGCCGATGTCATTCAATTGGATTACGCAGAGAACTCCCTCTTGATCCTCAAAAACCTCGCCAGACAACGGGGGCTCCAGACATCCATTGTTGCAGGGGATACCTTTCAGCTTCCGTTCCGCGACAACACCTTCGACGTGGTATTCCACCAGGGACTGCTTGAACATTTTCGTAAACCGCAGGCGGAGAAACTCCTCCGCGAAAATATCAGAGTACTAAAGCCCGGCGGGCATCTGCTCGTCGATGTTCCTCAGCGTTACCATGTCTACACGCTGGCAAAGCATATGCTGATGGCGATGAATCAATGGTTTGCCGGATGGGAGCGTTCGTTCTCCATCAGGGAACTCGCCGGAGAGCTCAGGGGGCTTGGACTCACTCCGGTCCTCTCCTACGGCGAATGGATGTATCCGAGTTTCTTCTATCGTGCCATGCGCGAGGCGGCTAAGAAGGCCGGCCTCCGTCTCCCGTTGTCTCCGACCGTTCTTCCGTTTCTCACGCGCCTTCGGGCACAACTGAGATCGGGGCTTCGCAAGACCCCTGTTTCCTTGTATACCGGGATTTCCATCGGTGTCATCTCCCGCAAATAGACCGGCTTTCCGGCCATCCCCATGAAAATCCTCGTACTGAACTGGCAGGATATCCGCAACCCACAAGGCGGGGGAGCAGAGGTGCATCTTCACGAGATTTTTAAGAGGATCGCCGCCCGCGGGCACAGTGTCACACTATTTTGTTCACGGTTTCCCGGAGCTCCGGCCGAAGAAGTCATCGACGGTATCAGAGTCATTCGGGAGGGAGGACGCAATCTCTTTAACTACCGGGTTTACCCAAAATACCTACGTCAGTTTCGGCATGAGAGGTATGATGTGGTCGTCGATGATGTGAACAAGATCCCGTTTTTCACTCCTCTCTTTGTGAAAGAACCTCTGGCAGGGATTCTCCATCATCTCTTCGGCAAAAGTATTTTTTCGGAGACTTTCTTCCTCCCCGCATTGTATGTACTTGGTGCCGAGAAGCTGGCGCTTCGCGTGTATCGGAAAACTCCGATGGCAGTGGTCTCGGAAAGTACGCGCCAGGAGCTGCTCGGGAGCGGATTTGATGACGGCCTGCTGAGCCTTGTCCCGAATTGCGTTGATCAAGCATTGTATACTCCTGCGGGCCAGCCCCCGCAGCCAAATCTCATCGGATATCTCGGGCGCCTGAAGAAATACAAAAGCGTCGAAGATCTCCTTTCTGCGGTCGCCGTCGTTCTCAAAGAAACGCCGGATGTACGCCTTGTCATACTGGGAGACGGAGATGCCCGGCCGTCACTCGAACGCGTAGCCGACGACCTCAGAATTACGTCTCATGTGGATTTCCTGGGTTATGTCCCGCCCGCAGAGAAGATCCGCCGTTTGCATTCCATGAGCGTCGTCGTCAATACATCTGCAAAGGAAGGGTGGGGGTTGACTGTCATCGAGGCAAACGCCTGTGGAGTCCCTGTCATCGCGAGCGATGTCCCCGGATTGAGGGATTCCGTCATACACGAAAAGACCGGACTGTTGTACGAGTACGGGAATATTGAGGAGCTTGCGGAGAAAATACTCTTGATACTGCGAGACAACAATCTGCGTTCCCGGCTCAGCAATGAAGCCGTTCTGTGGGCCCGCCAATTCAATTGGGAACGTTCTGCTGACTCGATGATCGGATTCCTGGAAGGCGTGATCCGGAACCGACGAGGGGAGTAGCGTTACGTTTTGGGGAGAAGTTCTTCGAGCGCCCGGGCACACTCTTCGGGTGTTCGGACCTGTTGTACGATAACCGGGGATCCGGTTGACCACACATAGAGTTCTTCGGCCATCATTCGTATCAGGGGGGTCCAAAAAGGTTCGAAAGTGAGAAGAGGCCTGGCCGGAATGATGCCCTTATTCATCATCTCCCAAACCGCAGCGAGCTCCAGCAGTGTGCCCGTGCCGCCGCGAAGCGTCACAAAGGCATCCCCTAATTCTATGAGCTTGAGGAGCCGCTCAACAAGTGTGTTTGTCCGAATGGTTTGATCAATCCAGGGGTTGGCCGATTGGCCGAAGAGTTGGATCGTGACGCCGATGGTCGATCCTCCGGCTTCCTTAGCTCCCCGGGCACAGGCTTCCATGGTTCCCCCGAAGCCCCCGTTGCAGACTGAATGGCCCGCTGCGGCAATGGCCCTGCCCAGTTCATAGGCAAGTTTGTATTCCTCTGATCCTTCAGCACATCTGCTGCTCCCAAAAACGGTGATGGTCATTTCGTCTAATCCAGAAATATCCAGTTGATTCCCACCTTGATGTTTCGCCCCATGGCGGGATAGGGGTACACCGTCATAAACTGGCGATCCAGCGGATTTTCCCACGTGATGTTCACAAATGCATCTCCGACGTTGAACACACCGTAAAGGTCGATAGTCGAAAAGGCCTTCACGGACTTCCCCGTGCTCTCTGCATACAGTTCTCCACCGGGAAAGAACCGAGCCGGTGTGTGCCTTCCCACAAATCTTGATTGAAGAGCGAAACGCGCCTCCAGAGCCCCGTTCAGGAGAACATCGCGGTATGCCAGCTCCCCGGTGAGAATAATGCGGGGATGCGCGCTGCTCACCGCCGATCCCTCCCTGACCTCCGTCCACGTCATCCCTCCCGTTGCTTCCAAACCCCAAAAACGCAGAAGAAGACTGCCCGAGATCTGCGCGATCGTCATTTCCGGCACAACGTCGAGAAGTACGTCCGGGAGCTTTGCAACGGGGGAGACCACTTTGAACAAGAGGGCGTTTTTTACGGTCTGGTGAGAGGTGTGGATGGAAAGATCTGCTGCTGCAGTCCGCAATTCGGCCCCGAGATGGATTTTACGATGAGACTCAACAAGGTTCGGGGGGGCTTGAAAGCGATACATGGCCCAGTTCAATTCCTGGAGTGTTGGAAACCGATAGAATTGGCTGAAACCTGTGGTGAGATTCACGCTTTTCACAGGTGACGCTTCAGTCCTTGCACCCCAGGAAAATCCGCTGACCGATCGTACGCGCTCTCCGCGGGCAAATACTGATGGCCGAAATGGATGTACATCGATCCCCATATCGGCATTCCATGCACTCGCTGTGAAGTCCCTGACGCCAAGCGGGCCTAATCCGGCGATTCGCCGTTCAAGATGTCCCCCGAAGCGGCCGCGCACAGATCCGAACCGAAGAACTTGATTTACAGCAACACCCTGAATTTCAAATGCGTAGCGATCAAAGGAGCCGGGAGTCAATCCTGAAGGTGAATATTGGCGGTTTGCCGTTGTGAGGTAGGCCCGGGCGGTTGTTCTCCATGCTGAATCGGAGAACAGGAGGGCAATGGCCGAGAGGGTGACATCCCGTTGCGTTCTCTCGTCGGATGCCGATCGAGAGAACACAGCAGCCTCGGCTTCGCTGAATTCGTCGAGTCCTCTCCGTTGAGTGCTGTCGATGTCGATTCCGTTGTTCATGCCCGACACCGATGTCCGATAGAAGTCTGTCAGGCTGATGTTCAGGGATCCGGACACATTGTAGCGAAGCCGGGTACGGACGCTCCAAGCATCATACGAACTATTGGTGAAGCGGTCATCGCTGACGTGCCGCTGCAGCCCGGCAAAGATATTGAGACCCTGAATGATATTCTGGGTAAACATGGCGTCGGTCAGGAGGTGTTCGTAGGGTCCCTGCATGAATCTGATCTTGGTGATCGGCCGGCCCGTGTTATACTGCCGGCTCACGATGTTCATCAGTGCTGCCGAGCCGCTTTCCCCTGCCACAAATGATTCTTCATACGTTTTCACTTCGATGTGGTCAACAAACTCAACCGGAATTTCGGCGATATTGACGGCGCCGGTCACAGGATTTCTGAGCGGCTTGCCGTCCATCAGGAATGTCAATCCCCTAGCGTCGAGGCCGTGGAGGGTCAGCTGATCGGGCTTTCCGGGAGTGCCCAGTTCGCGAAGAAACACACCGGGTGTGAACCGAAACAAATCCCCAAGGGTTCGAGCATCGGTCCAGAGAAAGCTGGAATAGAAAAGGGCTGTGGTGTCTCCCTCGGGAAAGATATTCCCTATTCCGCGGATCATGACGACTCTCACGGAGTCCGTAGCGGTCGTGTCAGGGGCGGCAACGGTGAGGGAATCCTGGAGTTGTGCGGAATGCAGCCGCGGAGTAAGCAGGATAGCACTTATTACGGCAAGGAATACCTGGAGGCGCAACATCTCTGGTCGGATTGCAAACATTAAGAGTTCGGTGCTAAGAAATGGGGTTTTGTCAGAAATACCCTGCCGGCCTGGTCAAGTCGGCTTACAAGGCGGCCTGCAATGGCCTCTGATTTTGTCAACCCGAAAACGGAGGACCCGCTTCCGCTCATGAGAGCAACCTCCGCCCCTTCGCTGAGCATGGTTTCTTTGATCTCACGAATTTCGGGATGAATTTCGAATACCACCCGTTCAAAATCATTTGTCAGGGTTCGGGAAAGTAGCTCCTGGTCGTTTGCATGCTCCAGGAGGATAGATTTGAATCCGGCGAGCGGGACTGCATGCTCGTCCCGGCCGAGCATTTTGTATGCCCAGGCCGTCGAAACATGTACCGGCGGGGTCACGAGGACGATCCAGTACGGAAGACGCAGCGTCATCGGCTCAAGTTGTTCACCCCTTGATATTGCATAGGCGGTGTTCCCGACCAGGAAGAAAGGAACGTCTGACCCGAGGCTCGCTGCCAGCGTATGGAGTTCCTTGGGACTGATCTCGAGGTTCCAAAGGCGAGTGAGGGTGAGGAGTGTTGCGGCGGCGTCAGCACTCCCGCCCCCGAGGCCGGCGCCCATAGGAATATTCTTTTTGAGCACGATCTCGACACCCTCCTGAATTCCAGTCAAGTCTCGCAGAAGATGAGCGGCTCTGATACAAAGATTCGAACTATCCGTCGGAAGTTGAGAAGCGGTAGAATTCAGAATGATGTCTCTTTCGTGGAGCCGAAAGGAGAGCTCATCAAACAGGTCGATCAGGTGAAAGACCGTTTCGATGTCGTGGTATCCGTCGGATCGTTTGCGGAGAATGCGCAAGCCGAGATTGATCTTGCCGTATGCGCGTGTCGTCATGGAGTGAACAAACATAGGGAATTAATCCGAAAAAAGCTGAAACGCCGTCTTTTGATTGTCGTGCGTTTTTTTGCTATCTTGTCATGTTTTTCATCATGAAAGTAGCCATTCAGCATATCGTCGTCGGAGGCGGCTCTCCCCTCGTTTTGATTGCCGGCCCCTGTGTTGTCGAAAGCAGGGATGTGGTTTTCAAAACCGCGGAAAAGGTACGCGAATTGGCATCGAAGCATGGTATGCCCGTAGTGTTTAAGGCGTCATACAAGAAGGCGAACAGGACAAGCAAGTCGGGATTTTCCGGCATCGGAATGGATGAGTCACTGTCCGTACTCTCGGACGTAAAAAGGCAATTCGGAATGCCGATCCTCACAGACATCCATCTCCCTGAGGAAGCGAAGACTGCCGCCGAAGTTGCCGATGTCCTTCAAATTCCCGCATTTCTTTGCCGACAGACGGAACTGCTGGAAGCAGCCGGAAAAACGGGTAGAGTCGTGAACATCAAAAAGGGGCAGTTTCTTGCCCCTGGAGATATGAAGCACGCGGCCGAGAAAGTCACCGCAACGGGAAACCGGAATGTCCTGCTAACGGAACGCGGCACAACATTCGGCTATAACAACCTTGTGGTCGATATGCGCTCCCTTCCGATCATGAGGCAGCTTGGTTTTCCTGTTGTCCTCGATGCCACGCATTCCGTTCAATTGCCGGGAGCCGAGAGGCAGGCGAGCGGCGGCCAGCCAGAATTCATCGCCCCGATCGCCCGGGCGGGAGTCGCGGTCGGATGTGATGCCTTGTTTATCGAGACTCACCCTAATCCCGCTGAGGCCCTTAGTGATGCCGCCAGTCAGTTGCCACTGTCCTTGCTTGATTCGCTCCTCCGCCAGGTTCAAGCCATCGATGGGGCTTTGCGTAAACTTTGATCCATCCAGCCACCTTCATCGCCCATGCCGAGTCAATCCACTCTTTCCCGAAAGCTCAAGCCCATCAAATTGCTTCTCCTGGATGTCGACGGGGTGATGACCGACGGCGGTGTCTATTACGGCGAGTCGGGGGAAGAATTGAAAAAGTTCAACAGCCAGGATGGCTATGGGATCGTTCAGCTTCAGCGCCGCGGCATAAAGATCGGAATTATCACTGGCAGGTTCTCACGGCTTGTTGAACGGCGCGCTCACGAACTCGGCATCAGCGAAGTGTATCAGAACATGGAAAATAAGGCCGAGACATATTCTGCGATCAAAGCACGCCTGAATCTCAGCGACAGGGAAATCGCTTACATCGGAGACGATGAACCCGATCTGCCCGTCCTGGAACAAGTGGGATTTTCTGCGGCTCCGGCAAATGCCGTTCCCGCAGTCCGAAGTGCTGTTGACTATATCTGCAAGCGTGCGGGAGGTGCCGGAGCCGTGCGTGAAGTGATCGATCTGATACTCGCAACGAGAAAATGAATGAGCCGGTTGAAGTATTCCCGAGAGATCTGACCGCGACCGAGCGGGGTCTGTTGATGTGGGTGCTCCCGGACGAGCGCTGGGGGTACCGGGCGATTCGCTCGTTGGTGAAGGAATGGAAAGTCACGTCGCGGGGAAGAAGGGGATCGGGAAATTACATCCTGTCTGCGCTTGACGAACGCGTAGATGGTGAATCTCCGTTGCCCCAGGTTTTTGCATACGGTGTTGTGGAAACCGACCAGGGTGGCATCTCTGTCACG
Organism: Bacteroidota bacterium; assembly: GCA_040880975.1. Lineage (GTDB taxonomy): Bacteria > Bacteroidota > Ignavibacteria > UBA10030 > UBA10030 > JBBDYD01. The sequence goes on from JBBEEC010000051.1 coordinate 56,650, forward strand.
ATTCGGGAGCCCCTCGGAAATCAGGTTGAATTCGAGATTGCAACACTGGGCAGGGGTGATGTGGTTGTTCCGTTTCATGAGATCCGCCGCTGGACATTCTCGACGTGGAACCCCGGGGAGCCCTGCCCGATCTGTTCCCGCGCAGTCCGGGAAGTCGTGATGGCGACCGCATCGGGCCGACGCATGGTTCTCGCAATATGTGCGGCGGACAAGCGCCTGTGGGTTTGCGATGAACGCACGCAGGTCAATCATCCCGTTCCCATTACGAATTTCTACAACGAACTGATGTTTCGGCAGCACATTCGCGATCCGGAGATCGCTCTCCATCCCGACAGGCTTTTTTCAGCTCTCAACAAATACGAGGATGCGGCGCTCATCGGGGCATTCCGGTCGTACAATATGATCCGAACGAAGGTTCCGCTGGAAGAGGAGATCATCGTTCCGGCAGCGAAGCGCAAGGAGATGCTCGACCGTGTCCGCGCGTTCTTTGGATCATCGACTGAGTAAAGGATTTTACCCATGGATTCCAGTATAGAAAAAGGCCGGGAGGTCATCAGGATCGAAGCTGAGGCGGTCGCCGCGCTTGTATCGAGAATTGATGCCAATTTTGCAAAGGCCGTAGAACTGATCTACCAGTGCAAGGGACGAGTGATCGTCACCGGCATGGGTAAATCGGGGCTCGTTGCACGGAAAATTGTTGCAACGATGAATTCGACCGGCACGTCGGCGATCTTTCTCCACCCGTCAGACGCGGTCCATGGCGACCTGGGGATGGTCCGGAAGGAAGATGTTGTGATCTGCATTTCCAAGAGCGGAGACACGGAAGAGATCCGTGAGATCATGCCGTTGTTGCGGCGTATGGGCGTCAGCATCATTGCGATGATTGGGAGCATGCGGTCACATCTTGGCAAAGAAAGCGACATTGTGCTTGATATCAGCGTGAAAGAGGAAGCTTGCCCGCATGATCTTGCTCCCACGGCTTCGACCACGGCGACTCTGGCGATGGGTGATGCGCTCGCCGTTGCGTTGCTGGAGAAGCGGAATTTCACCAAGGAAGATTTTGCGATGTTTCATCCGGGTGGAAACCTTGGGAAGCAGCTTCTGCTGAAGGTCGAAGAGATCATGGTTTCGGGAAAGGATGTTCCCGCTGTTCGCGAGTCGGCAACTCTTTCTGAAGCGATCTATAGTATGACCTCCGGGCGTCTTGGGGCAACCTGCGTTGTCAATGATCAGGGAGCGCTCACGGGGATTATCACGGACGGCGACCTGCGAAGGCTCCTGGGCCGGATGACCAACGTAACCAATGTGTTCGCTGCAGAAGTAATGACAAAACATCCGAAAGCGATCCGAAAAGGCCTGTTGGCAGTGGTCGCTTTGGAAGACATGGAACGGTACAGCATCTCTCAACTCGTTGTGGTGGAAGAACATCATAAACCGGTGGGCATGATCCACATTCATGACCTGGTGAAGGCCGGATTGAGAAATGAAACCTCGGCCTGACATGCGAGTGACGCTCTTTCTTGCAGTTCTATCGGTGATGCTTACAGCGTGTGAAGAGAAGGTCAAACCCACGGTACTACCCGAAATCGACAGTAAGACTCTTCCGCACCAAGAAAGCTGGACGAGCACGATTACGATCTCCGACTCGGGGATCGTAAAGGCGATTATCAGCGCCGGGTACATTCGTGTTTATGAAGAACCGCGGCGCACGTTGCTGAGTGAAGGAGTTGTAGTGGATTTTTACGATGAGGAGGGGGTGAAAACATCCGTTCTGACCTCTCTCGAGGCAAGCGTGAATGATGTGACCAACGATCTCGAGGCCTGGAGGAATGTTGTTGTGGTGTCGCAATCGGACAGTACGGTTCTCAGAACGGAACGATTGTTCTGGGATAATCGCCGTGAGCTGATCCACACACCGGAATTTGTACGCATTGTTTCACCTCATGAGAAGATCCAGGGGACGGGATTCGAGGCCGAGCAGAATTTGAAAAACTACCGGATCTTCAAGGTTTCCGGCGAGTCCCAGGCGCAATGATGGTCCGGCTCTACACGCTTCTGACTCTTGGCCTTGCAGGATTCGCTATTCCGCTTGCGGCTCAGTCCGGCCGCCCCGTGGAGCTTCGGTCGGCACGACAGCTTAATGTTCGGACAGTGGCGGGAGAAGAGGTCCGTGATTTCGTCGGCAACGTTCATTTTGTCCAGCCCTCGGAAGGCGGAGGCCTGGTGCAAATGTGGTGTGACAGGGCTCAGCAATACACGAAACAAGGACGCATCGAACTGACGGGGAATGTGAAAATCATTCAGGATAGTGTGACGCTGCGGGGAAAGCAGGGCACGTATTTCAGCAGGACACGCAATGCCGTGATGCTGGCCGGAGTGACACTCGAGCGGGACGACATGACGCTGACCGCGCTTCAAGGTTACTATGATGCCGATGCCCGGAAGGCGAGGTTTTTCGGCGAAGTGGTCGTGGTGGACTCCGTTTCAACAACTCGGTGTGATTCGCTTACATATTTCGAGCAAGGTGACCGTACGATCGCCATGGGACGCGTGAGCATCGTCAGTCCGCGTGACAGGATGACGGTGTTCGGCGATTCTCTTGTTCACTTCGGCGACATCGATTACACGATCATTCCGAAAAACCCAAGAATGGTCCATGCAGACAGCGTTGCCTGGGATCGGATCGATACCTTGGTGGTTGTCGGTAGAACGATGGAATCGTACCGGGACACATCAGTTCGGTACATCGTCAAAGACAGCGTTCTTCTTGCCAGAAATGACCTTTCGGCGAGAAGCGGTTATGCCGGTTACTGGCCTGCAGACGGCCTTGCCGTGCTCATGCAGCAGCCCGTGGTGTGGTATGCGGAGAATCAAATCACCGGTGATTCCGTAGCCATTACGATGGAGAATCAGCGTCTGCGAAGAGTCTATGTTTCCGGCAAGGCCATGGCCGTATCCCGTCCCGACACCAGTCTGCCGGATCGATTCGACCAGCTTACCGGCCGGGAACTGACCCTCTTTTTTGGGGGGGATAAGCTCGAGCGGATTGAAGCCATTCGGAACGCCATCAGTCTGTATTACCTTTTTGATGTGATGACGCCGAACGGAGTGAATCGTTCCAGCGGAGACAGGGTCATTGTGCAGTTTACTGATGGGCAAGTCGATGAAATAACCGTTCATGGGGGGGTCGAAGGAACGTATCGACCCGAAGATCTGGTTGCCCGGCGGGAACGGACTTTGAATCTTGACGGTTTTCGATGGCATGGATTCCGGCCGAAGAGACTCGGTGCAAAAATCGTGCTTGAATAAGGACTAAGGATTTGCAATACTAGGAATGGAAATGAATCAGGAACAGATAGGAATCGCCCAGCCACCGGCAGGTCATGTCCCCGCCGTACTTCGGGCAGAAGGACTGGTCAAGATCTATAAGAAGCGAACGGTTGTCGACCGGGTTGCCATCGACGTGCGCCAGGGCGAGATTGTCGGCCTCCTGGGGCCCAACGGAGCGGGGAAAACCACGACGTTCTATATGATCGTCGGGATGATCCGGCCAAACGGCGGGAGCGTATTCCTGAATTCAGATGAGATCACTGCGATTCCGATGTATCGCAGGGCTCGGATGGGCATCGGCTATTTGCCGCAGGAGGCTTCGGTGTTCCGGCGCCTGAGCGTGCGAGAGAATATCCTGGCCGTACTGGAAATGAGTTCGCTTTCCCGGAAAGAACAGGAAGAAAAATGTGATAGCCTGCTCGAGGATTTTGGGCTGACACGCCTGGCATCAAGCAAAGCCTACGTGCTGTCGGGCGGCGAGAGGCGCAGGACGGAGATCGCAAGGGCCCTTGCTCTCGATCCGCGCTTCATGCTTCTTGATGAACCGTTCGCCGGGATCGATCCGATCGCCGTGGAAGAAATTATGAAGATTATCGGCGCTTTGCGGCAGAAGAACATCGGAATTCTGATCACGGATCACAATGTGCATGAAACGTTATCGATCACCGATCGTTCGTATCTGTTGTTCGAGGGACGAATCCTCAAGTCCGGGAGTGCCGAGTATCTCGCGGACGATCCTGAAGCGAAAAAACTGTATCTTGGTGAGAAGTTCAAGCTGGATAGATATTGATGGAGGCCTGTGGGACCCGCCGGAGCCATCTCTGGTATGGAAAAACGTTCCTGATCGATGGATTTTGATTGTCGTTGATCGTTCGAGATCGTGGTCGCTCTTTGACAACAAGGACCATGACAACGACCAATCGCCCTTTACAACACCTTAACGGTTGGGTGACAAATAAAAGTAGTACACCTTGATTTTCGTATTTGTTGATTTTATGTTCTTTGACAATGTATCTTTGTGATCTACTTCGAAAACAACAAAAAGGCTGTCAAAATCAGAACTCTGCCCTTTGCCCTTAACTCTGTTGTCAAGCACAAAGTGTAACACTTTCATTTGTCACATAACCTTTAACCCTTAACCTTACCGAATAACCAGATGGTCGTCGTAACCGAACCCGGTGCTTCAGAAAAACAGATAGAAGACATTATCAAAGCCCTGCATGAGCATGGGTTTGATGTACACCGTTCAACGGGAGTGCGCCAAACGGTCCTTGGGGCCATTGGTGTCCACCCCGATTTTGACCACCGGCAGGTTGAGCTCTTGCCGGGCGTGGCAGAGGTTGTTCGGATTACCGATCCCTATAAGCTTGCCAGCCGTGCATTCCAAAAAGAGGGGACGATCGTCCATGTCGGTGACGTGAAGATCGGCGGGAATGACGTGGTGATCATCGCCGGGCCGTGTGCGGTGGAAAGCGAGAACCAGATGTTCACGGTGGCGGAGCATGTCTCCAAAACCGGTGCAAAATTACTTCGGGGAGGCGCGTTCAAGCCGCGGACTTCTCCCTATTCTTTCCAGGGAATGGGGGAAGACGGATTGAAGCTCTTGCGCTCAGCTGCCGATGCCCACGGCCTCAAGGTCGTCACGGAGGTGATGGACAAAAGCCAGATCGATCTCGTCGAAAAATATGCGGACGTTCTGCAGATCGGGGCGAGGAATATGCAGAACTTCACATTCCTTAAGGATCTCGGTAAGGCATCGAAACCCGTCATGTTGAAACGCGGATTATCCGCCACGATTGAGGAATGGCTCATGTCGGCAGAGTATATTCTCTCGGGTGGCAATAGCAATGTGTTTCTGTGCGAGCGGGGTATTCGTACGTTTGAAACGTCAACGCGCAACACCATGGATATCGGTGCAATTCCTGTGGTAAAACGAAAGAGCCATTTGCCTATCATCGCAGATCCGTCCCATGGGATCGGCATTCGGGACAAGGTTATCCCCATGGCCCGCGCCGCCGTTGCAGCCGGAGCCGATGGCCTCATGATTGAGGTCCATAACGATCCGGATCACGCAAAATCGGACGGTGCGCAATCGCTCTTTCCGGACCAATTCGAACAAATGATGCGCGAAGTCCGCATTATCGCCGAGGCGATCGGAAGGCACATCGCCTGAGTCTCGACGATCCCCTCTCATTCCCACTTGAACAATGCCAAAACGTTCCCCATTGCGGCGCATCACTATCATCGGAGTGGGCCTCATTGGGGGCTCGCTCGGCATGGCCGTGCGCAGGCATCTCCCTGGCGTCGTAGTGACCGGTGTCGACCTTCCCTCGGTCTTGCAGGCCGCAATGCGTCGAAAAGCAATCCATCGGGTTGAACGGAACCTTTCTAAGGCGCTGACAGGGGCGGATTTGGTGATTCTTGCGACGCCCGGAAACTTAATTCAATCCTACCTTCGCAAAATTGCCCGTCTCATCTCACCGGAAACTCTTGTGACCGACGTAGGCAGCGTCAAGAAAGACATTGACCATGAAGCGAAAAAATGGTTTCCGTCCGGAAATTTCATTGGGGGGCATCCAATGGCCGGCGTTGAATTGTCCGGAATCCAGTCTGCTCATCCACTTCTCTTCGAAAATGCCATTTACGTGTTAACGCCGGTAAAAAGCACCCCGCGCAGGCACGTGCAGAGGCTTGCTTCATTTGTTCAGTCCATTGGTGCGCGGCCGCTGCTCATGGATGCAATGCGCCATGACGCTGTGGCATCAGCCGTAAGTCATGTGCCTCAGCTTGTCGCTGTGGCGCTGATGAACCTTGCCGGGAGGGACCATCAGGAGGCCAAACGGCACCTGCGCCTGGGAGCAGGAGGATTCAGAGATCTCACCCGCATTGCCTCAAGCTCATTCGGGCTTTGGTCGCAGATTTTACCAGCCAACCGAAAGGAGATCAGCCGTTCGCTCAGGCTTTTGCAAAGGATCCTGGCTTCTTACGGGAGAGAGATCGGGAAAGGGAGGATTGGTTTGCTGGCGAGGGAGTTCCGTTCATCGCGCACATTGCGAAACCGGATTCCGAAAGACATGAAGGGGTTTCTCCATCGATTGGAATCCCTCGAGGTTTTTGTTTCCGACAGGCCTGGAAACCTTGCCCGTCTTACGGGAGCGCTTGCAAAACACAAGATCAACATCAAAGACATAGAATTGATGAAAGTCCGCGAGGGAACCGGAGGGACATTCCGCCTTTCATTTGAAACGTCGGAAGAGCGTGTAAAAGCGAGGCGGGTGCTTCAGAAAAGCGGATTTGAAACCGGACGGTAGTTACGAATCTTTCTTTGGCGATTCCTTTGTGGCGGTTGATTCGGTCTTTGCCGGCGCCGCCGGTGTTTCCTTTTTCGCCGCGGTCTTGGCGGGATCACTGCTCTTCTTGTAATCCGTCAGGTAGAATCCCTGCCCCTTAAAGATCATTCCCGCCCCCATGCTGAAAATCCGTTTCAATCCGTCCTTTTCGCATTCCGGACATTTTACCAGGGGAGCAGCAGACATCGATTGAAATTCCTCAAGCACGTGTCCGCAGAGCGTGCATTTATAGTCGTAGGTCGGCATTACATTCCTTCTCCTATTTCACCCAATCCCGCCTTAATCCGTGCAATGCCCTTCTCCAATTCTGCCATCGAGCAAGCATAGGAAAGCCGAACCCAGTTCTTTTCGCCAAATCCGGTTCCAGGGACCATAGCGACATGGTGCTTGTTTAAAAGATACTCACAGAGATCGTCTGACGTCTTCAGTAACGTTCCGGTCACCCTTTTGCCAAGGTACGCTTTTACTTCAAAGAACAGGTAAAATGCCCCCTGCGGATTGACCATTCGAATGCCGGGGATCGTTCCCATCGCATCGACAAGGAAGCAGCGCCGCCGGTCAAACTCCGTCACCATTCCCTTGATGACCTCGTCCAAATTGGCGGTGAGTGCAGCGAGAGCGGCACGTTGGGCGATCGAATTCGCGTTGGAAGTCACTTGTCCCTGGAAGGTGTCGGCGGTCGTGATGATGCTTTCATGCGCTGTCATGAATCCAATCCTCCACCCCGTCATGGCAAACGCCTTGGACACTCCATTGACGGTGATGACCAGATCCTTTATTGCGGATATCGACCCGGGGCTAAAATGCTTTTGCGAATCGAAAATGACCTTCTCATAGATTTCGTCGGAGATCCAATAGATTCCCGTTTTCTGCACGATTTCTGCAATAGCTTCAAGTTCATCCTTGCTATAAACGGCTCCCGTGGGGTTGCAGGGGCTGTTCAGAATGAGAACTTTTGCCTTGCGCGATATGGCCTTTGAAAGCTCGCCCGGTGTCATCTTGAACTGGTTCTTCAGTGTCGTCCGGACGAACTTCGGTACCCCGTCCACCATTTGCACCATCTCGGGATAGCTTACCCAGTAGGGAGTCGGAATGATCACTTCGTCTCCCTTATTGCAGAGCGACTGAAGGGCATTGTATACTGAATGCTTGGCGCCGGTTGAGACAAGGATGCGGGAAGGATTGGTTTCAATCTGATTGTCTCTTGAGAATTTCTCCGCGATCGCCTTGAGCAATTCCGGAATACCCCGGTTCGGCGTATACTTCGTGAAATTCTCGTTGATCGCCCGAATACCGGCCTCTTTAACCAGGGCGGGAGTGGGGAAATCCGGTTCACCGGCTGTGAAGCTCACAACGTCATGGCCCTCGGCCTTCATTTTCTTGGCTCGGGCAAAGAGCATGAGGGTCTGTGACGGCTCAATCGAAAGTGCTTTTCGGGATAGGGGCTTCATGAGTGAAGAGTAATGGCTCGACTTCCAATGGAATGGCTTAGAGCTGGCCATTCAGGGTGAACGGTAAACCGTTGCAAACAGTACACCGTGAAGAGTGAACAGAAAATCACGTTCTGATGCTATTGCTTTGCTCTTAATTTTCTCTCAAGGGACAGCCGTACGACGGGAGGAACAAACTCTGTCACGTCGCCTTGCAGCCTCGCGATCTCCCGCACAATGCTCGAATTCAGATAGGTATACTTTTCATTCGGCATGAGGAACACGGTTTCAACTTCACTATCGAGCTTTCGGTTCATCAGGGCCATTTGGGTCTCAAATTCGAAATCAGAAATGGCTCGTAATCCGCGCACAATGGCAGAGGCCTTTTTGGTACGGGCGTAATGAACAAGGAGTCCGTCAAACGAGTCGACTTCCACGTTCTTGTATGGTTTCACCACTTCCCGGATCATGTCCAGGCGCTCTTCCTCGGTGAACATGGGCTTCTTCTCGAGATTGCGGGCGATCGTAACGATGACCTTGTCGAAAAGCTTTACGGCCCTGTCAACGATATCAAGGTGGCCGTTGGTTATCGGATCAAAGGTCCCGGGATAAATGGCAGTTTTCATAATACATCGTCCTTTCCAGCTCAGCCAACGGCTTTGAGGATGAGGAGTACGGTTTGACCGAATTGTTTACGCAATACCTCGAATGATTCCTCCGGAACCGGCACGTCCGATTCGCGGCTGTGCTCCATGACCACGTACGATCCTTTGTGAACGACTCCCGAGCCTGCGATCACCGCGGGCAGGGTACCAATAGTTTCCAGTGCATAGGGCGGATCGACGAACACGATGTCGAACGGCTGGTGCGCATTGCGAAGGAACCAGAACACGTCGGCCTGATGTACCGTGGACCGGTTTTCACAGCCGAGCGTTCTGATGTTCTTCTCCAAAGCCTCGAGAGAAGGCCGGACTTTTTCGATGAATGTGACGTGAGAAGCCCCGCGGCTCAGCGCCTCCAAACCCAGGCTGCCGCTTCCGGCAAACAGATCAAGCACCTGCGTTCCTTCCAGTTCAACTCTTGAATTAAGAATGTCGAAGATCGTCTGCTTGACGCGGTCGGTGGTAGGGCGGATGGAGAGATCACGCAGGGCGGCGAGCTTTCTCCCGCGGTACATGCCCGCGATGATCCTCATCAGACAGACCGCAATCCCAAGCCGATCGCCGGCGCAAACCGGTAGCTCTCCTTTGTGAATTGCGCATACACCTTACCGGCCACCGGAAGTTTCCGCAGGGAATTGAGGACGAGAGTCTGGATTTTAGTATCCGAGCGAATTTGGCTGACCACATCCGGTACCACCGACTGGCCGTACAGGAACAGCGCATCGGGCATTTCCATGCCTTCCAATTGCTTCAGATGCTTCAGGTATGCTGAGACAGTTTTTGGCAGGTCGCCGGGAGGATCCGTTTTAAAGGCCCGGTATTCGATAATCTCCCCGTCGCGGACAACGCTGGCGATCACACCGGTCATGCGCACACAGAACAGGGCAACGTTATGCCCGCCCACCTCCGGATAATTGAAGGAAAGGGTTTTTTCCGTGCTGAGGTGGTCTACGTCAATCAATTGCAGCTGGAGCTTCAACTCGGAAGTGACTTTCTGAAGAAAAGAAATCATCCCACGGCGCACACCGACAACGAAACCGGATTTTGCGGTCTTCTCTTTCGAAGGAAGTGGGTGGGAATCAACGATGAAGTCCTTTGGCCCCGATTCGGGATAATATTGTTTCACTTCCCAGCGGAGATATTCGGCCAGGGCCGGGCCTTCCAGGGTTGTGGCGATGGGGATGATATTAATGAACACAGGATCGGCCGGGAGTGCGTACGATACCTGGCGTGAGGCGATCTTGTTTCGTTTGAGGAGGTCCCCCAATTCGCCGACGAGGGTGGCAACCTGAGGGTGTTCGGCAGAAAGGTGGATCCCCGCCTGAACAAGGTCAATATTCGTTTCGCGTTCGGCAAGAGCGATGAGGACAGACTTCTTCCCATGCTCGATTTCCGCAAGCTGAATGCTGCCGTTGCAAAACGAAATGCCAAGATGGCGGCTGGTTTTCATAGTCCGAAGACGGAACCCGGGTTCCGGCTTACTGCTCCCAGGAGGCTTTGTTCACGCGCTGATCGTCGGTGAGAGAACCGATGGACCCGTATCCGTCCGGATCATCCACAAGATATTTCTTGATGACCGTCGTGTCCACAGCGGTGAGCCGATAAGGCCGCCATGTCTTTGGAGTGTGCAGAAGAGATTCCGGGACAAATGTGCTCATGGTGAGGGGCTGAAAGTATGAGGCGAGGACGGAGTCGGGCCTTGTGCGGATGAACGCGACGAGCGAGTCAAGAGATGCCGCGTAGGCTGAGGTCGCGCCGATATGCAACAACTGGCCCTGGCGGATGTTGATCAGCCGTGCGCGGGATTCGCGCTTGAATGCTTCCTCCTCTTCGCGGATTTGAAAAGGCTCGTAGAGAACGTATAACAGGATCCCCAGCAACACGACAATCACACCCTTCAGAATCGGTGAACCTTTTGACTCGTGATAGACAGACATTGTTCCTCCCTATGGATGGATGCTAATCGACAGTGACAAGGTGTTTGATTTTTTCAAGTGAACGTCCCGAGATTCCTTTGACGGACCTCAGCGCCTCGATATCCTTAAATGGCCCGTGGTCTTCACGGTGCCGCAAAATCCGTTCTGCCATAACCTCGCCGATACCGGGCAGCGCGACAAGCTGAGGTTTCGTGGCCGTGTTGAGATTCAGGGGTCCGAAAAGTTCAATCCCCGGCTCTTTGTCATCTCGTATCGCGGCGGAACTCAAGGCAGCGAATGTGCTGTCCGATGCCGAGTAGTCAAACCACGGCGTAGCCGGGAAGGTCTCCTGGTAGAGACGAATCCCCAGTCCAGCGACAAAGGCGCCCGTGACAAACAACAACACCCTGCGCTCGGTGGCGGTCAACGCCAGCCAATCCTGTAAGCGCTTGAACATCGGGTTTACGAAAAAGCGTCCTTTACCTTCTCAAAAAAATTCCTTGATGTTGCTTTCTTTTCCTCTTCGCTGGGGACCATGTTCTGAGACGAAGAGAGTTGATGCAATAGTTCCTGCTCTTTAGCAGTAAGATGTTTGGGAATCCACACATTCACACGGACGATCTGGTCACCCCGGCCATGGCTGTTGAGGCGCTGAATGCCGCGGTCTCTCATACGAAGAGCACGGCCCGAAGGCGTGCCGGGATCGATGGTCAGCTTTGCCTTGCCGCCAAGGGTGGGGATCTCGACATTTCCGCCCAAAACGGCTGTCGGGAAACTTACCCATAAATCATACAGAATGTCATCCCCATTTCGTTGAAAATGTTCGTGCGGCTCTTCCTCAATCAAAACCAGCAGATCGCCTGCATGCCCGCCCCGGCGTCCTGCATGGCCCTGACCTCGCAAGGGAATATAGTTGCCTTCAGCCACTCCTGCCGGGACATTAACCTTGATGGTGGTTTCTCCCTGCACACGCCCCTCACCCCCGCATGTGGTGCATGGCTGTTTGATGACCCGTCCTTCACCCCCGCAATGAATGCAGGCGGTGATGTTGACGAACTGACCGAACATGGACCGGGAAACCTGGCGCAATTCACCCGTTCCGTTGCATTCCGGGCAAGTGGTCTTGCTCGAACCGGGCTTCGCCCCGGAACCCGAGCAAATGTCACAACCTTTCATACGGCGGATCTTGATCTTTTTTTCAACTCCCGAAGCAATCTCTTCCAGGGTCAACCGGATGGTCGCACGAAGGTCTGCACCGGGCGTGCCCTCTTGCCGAGGCCCGCTGCGTCGCCGGCCTCGTCCGCCCCCGCCAAAGACCTCATCAAAAATACTCCCGCCCGCTGTTCCCCCAAAGATATCGCCGAACGCGGAGAAGATATCGTTGACGTCCGTGAATTCGCGCGAGGAGGCACCACGCACGCCGTCGTGCCCGTAGCGGTTGTACCGCTGACGTTTTTCCGCATCACTCAGCACCTCGTAAGCCTCAGCGGCCTCTTTGAAGCTTTCTTCGGCTTGTTTGTTTCCCGGATTGCGGTCGGGATGGTATTTCAGCGCGAGCTTGCGGTAAGCCTTCTTGATCTCGTCGGCAGACGCTGATCGGTTGAGGCCGAGGATTTCGTAGTAATCTCGTTTTGTCATGGGGTGATGTTACGATTCGTCCCGCCGGGCACCGGATTCTGCTTCATTGACTTCGCCCTCGTCGGCGGGCTCGGAGGAGACTACGACCTTGGCGTGGCGGAGGACCTTGTCATGGTACAGATACCCTTTTTCGACCTCTTCCAAAATGGTGTGCGGAGGAACGCCGTTTCGGGGAACCTGGAGGAGAGCGTCGTGATAATGGACGTCGAACGGTTTCCCGACAGTTTCGAATGGCCGGACGCTTTGTTTCTCAAGAGACTTGAGGATCTTCTGGTAGATGAGTTCAATCCCTTTGTAAAAAGCGCCATCTTTGTTGTCGGCATTTTTCAATGAGCGTTCGAGGTCATCAACGACCGGTAGGATCGACTGCAGAAGGTCCTCGTTGGCGTACCGGATGATCAGGCCGGCTTCATTTTCCGCCCGCCGTTTAAAATTGTCAAACTCCGCCGCCTTGCGGAGGAATTGGTCCTTGTACAGAGCGATTTGCTTCTCCGCCTCTGCCAACAGGGCTTCCAGGTTGAGGTCAGGGGGATTCTGGCCTGACTGTTCCTGACCCGGTTCTTCGTTCTGCCGCTCGTCCGGTGGCTGCTGTTCCTGATTCATATCCTCTTCACGGTTCATGCGTTCAATAATCGTGCAATAGCTCTGGCGACGTGGTCGACCAGCGGGATCACTTTACGGTAGTTCATCCGCTTTGGGCCGATGACCCCCACTTTCCCCTTGATGCCGTTAATATCATAGTGTGATGTGACGATGCTGTAGTCGTGGGCGCTGGGCTCTTCGTTTTCCGAGCCGATGGTAATGAAATAATTTCTGGAATTGTCCTCGTGCTTCTCGAGGAGGTGAACGATGAAGTCCTCATTCTCCACCAGTTCGATGACGCTCCGAAAATGCGCGGGGTCGACAAACTCCGGTTGCTCGATGAGAGCGTTGGTTCCCGAAATATGGAGCCGCTCATCGCGGTCATTACTGAAAAGCTGATCAATAGATTCGATGAACAATCGTACAAGGCCCGTTTGATCGTCGGGAACGTCTTTGACACGCTCGGCAAAGGAATCGCGTATCTGCTGAAGCGTCAGGCCGGAAATCCGCTCATTCAACATCGACGAAATCCGGTCCAGGACGTCCCGGCGGACTTCGAAGCCGACTTCCAGCATGATCGTCCGGACGAGGCCCGATCGGATGGAGAGGATCACCAGCAAGCGCGAACTGCTTACGGGAATGAGCTCAAGTTTTTCGAAAACCCCCGCGCTGAGGTGAGGAGATGACACAATGCTGAGTTGGCGGGAGATCTTGCTCAGAAGTCTGGAAGTTTCCCGGAGGAGTTCCTTGGGATCCGGCATATTTCCCAACTGCTCACGGATCGCCTGCTTTTCGGACTCCGTCAACGCCTCGATTTCCATCAGATAGTCAACGTAATACCGATAGCCGATATCGGTCGGAACACGGCCGGCGGAAGTATGCGGATGGGATAGGAATCCGCGCTCTTCAAGGTCTGCCATGACATTCCGGATCGTCGCCGGACTGAGGTGAGACTCGAAATGCTTCGAAATGTAACGCGATCCGACAGGCGTAGCCGTCTGGATGTAGTTATACACTACATGCCTGAGAATACCGCGTTCTCTTTGATTGAGATCTTCCACTCTTTTGCTCGATTCTTTCTAAAAATCCCGAAAAACCCAATGAAATTTAACGATTTTTAAGTCCCTTGTCAAGGTAAACGTCCCACCCCGACAACCGATGTGCTTATCATAAGAGCCCATCTGACCGCGATTACACAGTGCGAATAAGGGGAGGCCGACGGCTGGCCGACAAGTCTTCTCCTGAGACTGCCAAATGATTGTTGCAGCAACTGACATTCATTGCCGTTCTCTGTCTCCGATTCAATCAAATATTCTCTCGATCCTCATTCAACTGATCGATCCGCTTCACGTTGAGCCGTTTCTGTTGATTCGACCGGCAATTCTGACTATCTTGTGCATGCAAAAACCCCGCTGGATCAAAAAAATCGGACGAGAAGTGAAAGCAAAACTGGCCCTTGAAAATGGAGTTGTCTTCGAAGGGGAGGCATTCGGCGCCCCGTCGGAGGTTTCGGGAGAAGTCGTGTTCAATACGAGCATGACGGGCTATCAGGAGATTTTGACGGATCCGTCGTATGCCGGGCAGATCGTAACGATGACGTATACGCAAATCGGCAACTGCGGCGTAAATGAGGACGATCTTGAATCTGCGAAGCCTCAGGTCGCCGGTTTTGTCGTGAAGGAATATTTTGACAACTACAGCAATTTCCGGGCAACAAGCAGCCTTGGAGAATGGCTGAAAAAGAATGGGATCATGGGTATCCAGGGGATTGATACAAGGATGCTCACCAAGATCATTCGTAACACGGGAGCAATGCGCGGAGTCATTTCGGTCAAGGAACTCGATGATGCCAGGCTGATCGCCAGGGCAAAGGAATCCCGCGAAATGACCGGATGGGACCTTGCGACCGAGGTATCAACAGGGAAGCCTTACCGCTGGGATGAAGTCGACCGAACCCCTTTTGCGCTGGTTCCTCAGGCGTTTGAAAAAGTGAATGGAAAACAGCGCCACGTGGTGGTATTCGATTACGGCGTGAAGCGGAATATCCTCCGGCGTCTTGCGTCGTACGGATGTTCTCTCACCGTTGTCCCGTCTTCCTTTTCTGCGGCACAGGTTCTGGACATGAACCCTGACGGTATTTTCCTTTCCAATGGCCCGGGAGATCCGGCCGCGGTGAAGTACGCCATTGAGAATTTGAAATTACTGATCGGGAAGAAACCCATCTTCGGAATATGCCTCGGGCATCAGTTGCTGGGGCTTGCGTTGGGGGGAAAAACATTCAAGCTGAAGTTTGGTCACCGCGGAGCCAATCATCCGGTCAAGAATCTGCAGACCGGCGAGATCGAGATCACATCACAGAATCACGGTTTTGCCGTCGACCCGGCCTCCCTTGATTCTTCTGCCATTGAGATTACGCATGTGAACCTCAATGACAACACCAACGAGGGTCTCCGCCACAGGGAACTCCCGGTCTTTTCCGTGCAATATCATCCGGAAGCATCCCCCGGTCCGCATGACAGTGACTATCTCTTCGCTCGTTTCGTCGCCATGATGGAGCACGAAGACGTCACCGTCACCCCGTAATTACCTGCCGTAGTCCTTTAACAGACGTTTGACCTCATCCACGGGAAGTGCCTTGACGGCGCTCCCACGGTGTCCTGTCATGTCCGTTGCCTTTAGAAGGGAGTTGTAGATGGCTTCCTCGGTCGCCTCGACGGCTGCTTGGAAAAGGGGGGAGAGATTGTCGTCGTCGAGAGAGCCAGTCCTTGTAACGCTGAATGCAATGACATAATCCCCGCTGCCGTGACTCATCGCTGACCCCGTTCGCCCAAGTGCCAGGGGAGCGCGTTTTGACAATCGCTCGAGCTGACGGGGAGAGAGAGGTGCATCGGTCGCGATAATGATCATGCACGATCCGTCCGACTCTGATTGCACATGATTGCGATAGCTGAATGTTCCGAGCTTCTTTCCCACGGGAATTCCGCCCATATCGAGAATACCCCCGTAATTTGTCTGGACCAAAACGCCAATCGTGAAACCGCCCAGCGATGCCGGGAGGACCCTCGAACTGCTTCCGATTCCGCCCTTCCACCCGAAGCAAATCGTTCCCGTTCCTGCCCCCACAGCGCCCTCCGCAACAGGCCCGCCGGTCGCCGACTGAAGGGCTTTGACAACATCTCCACGGGTAACGTGTCTCCCCCTTATATCGTTAAGATATCCATCGTTTGTTTCCCCTACGACCGGATTGATCGACCGGACCTCGCGGTTCTCAGGGATTGCGAGCATGAAGTCCACAATACCGTTTGCCGCTTCCCACACATTCAGTGTGTTGGTCAGGACGATCGGAGTTTCAATCTCGCCCAGCTCGCCGACCTGTGTTGAGCCGACGAGTTTCCCGAACCCGTTTCCGACAAACATCGCGGCAGGGACTTTGTCGGCGAACATGTTGCGGTTATGCGGAAGGATGGCGGTGGCGCCGGTCCGAACGGAGTCACCTTTGATGAGCGTTACCTGTCCAACAAGCACGCCCTTGACGTCGGTGATGGCGTTCAGGGGTCCGGGCAGAAAGATCCCCACCTCCAAGCCGATATCCCTGGCGCGGGGACGATCCTGCGCATGAGCAGAAACAGCAAAAAGGGTCAGGAATGCGATGGAACGGGGGATATTCATGAGGTCTCCACAATTCAGGGGGAGTCAATATGGGGAAGGGCGTCTGCAAAATCAAGGGGTTGAAATTGTCCTCGCCGTCGCGTACCCTTCCTTGGTGAGACGTCTGTCCGAAATTGTGATGACGGCGGGGGTGTTCTTCGTTTCTTCCTGCTCCAACCCCGGAGACCCGACGCCCGTACAACAAGAGACCCGCGTTCACATCCGCGCGGCATGGTCTCCTGACGGCCATACCATTGCCTTCACAAACATGGCCGCCGGGGGACTGGGGATCTACGTTATGGATACATCCGGTGCGAACATGACGCTCGTGATCCAAGGCGGCGGCATCGGCCTCAGTTGGTCCCCCTCCTCGAACCGGCTGATCTTCTCGGCCCTGAGCAATCTGTACACAATCAAGGTGAACGGCGACAGCCTGGTTCAGCTCACAAACACCGCGGCGGATATCCGGCCGTCATGGTCGCCGGACGGCTCGTCGATTGTGTACATGGGAACGGGAGGGATCAACCTCCTCCGGCTTTCCACCGGCATGACCTCGCTCGTCCATGCTGCCGGAAACTTTCCGCACTGGACCCCCGAAGGCACCATCTTCAGAGTCGTCGAGAACGCGTCCAGTCCTCAACAGATCTCTTACACGTTCGAGGTCATCGATACCGTCGGCTCGATTCTGCGCGTGGTGGCGGGATTTCAGTCGGGCTCGTTTTGCGACTTTGCGTCAATGAACCGGGATTCAAGCGCGGTGGTGTTCAGCGCGCGACCTATAGATCTCTCCGGCCACTCACAGATCATTAAACTTACTATTGCCACACAGGAGTTGACGGATCTCACCGTCGACGGTGGAGACTATCCGGCATGGAGTCCGGATGGTACCCGGATCGTGTACACGCGCACGAAGGAGGGGGATGGAGGTTTGTGGATCATGGACCCCGACGGGAGCAACAAACGCAGCCTTACCCAACCCTAGCCTTAGGGTTCGAGGGAGAGGCTGTAGTTCGTCACAACAACCATGAAGTCTGCGATCTCTGTCATATCCTTCCCGACATACCGGATCGAATGTGAATCGGTCCGCTCCACTCCCTTCAGATACGCCAGCACTTCCGAAACAGTGTAATGCTTGAAGCTCACATCCAGGATCACCGGATTACTCACGGTATATGGCTTAAAGTCTTTCACTCGCCGCAGACCAGCGATGACCTTCTGAGCGATGAGTTCGCAGGAAGCTTCGGGGGTAAGGGTTTTTGCGGAATGGAATCCGAGGCTTTGCTTGACCTCAGCTGCTTCGATGTTGCCGATAAGCGCTCGAGCCTCTTGAACCGCAGCGTCATCCCCGGATATCATCACGACCGGAACGCCAAAATGCCCGGCTATCGCGGCATTCCATGACCCCTCTGACATTTCTCTGTCGTTGACAGCAACCCGGGTCAATCGGGCGCTTGAAAATGTATGTGCACGGACGCCTTTTGGGTTATTCGTTGACGAGTGATAGCCGATGAAAATCAACGCGTCGAAACTCCGGTCGATCCCGGCCACCATGCTGAACCGTCTCGGCCATGAACGGATGATGCGAACATCCTTGGGAAATTGTTCGATCAGAAGGTTCTGCCCGTTCCCGTGGGCATCGACAACAAGGATTTCGGTCGCTCCCGCTTCTTTGGCGGCTTGAACGGCTGCGACAGCTTCTTTGGTCATAAAATCCCGGAACCGCTGATACTCAAAGCCTTCCGGAGAAAGCTGATCGCCCGTGACAACCCCGGCAATGCCTTCCATGTCGACCGAGATGAGCACTTTGAGCTTCGGCTGGGAAAAAGCAGAAGCGGCGAGAAAGATGAAGAGCAGAATGGTACGGGTCATTTGAGAGAGTCAATTATTAAACTGGGTGAACATAAGGCTGATGGAATCCACTGTGAGAATCCTCCGAGTGGATTCCATCGGGCATGAGGACCACTGAAACCTGAAACTCAACCCTTTCTCGCCAGTTCCTCCACCTTACTCCAAACGCGAAGGGCATTCTCCCCGCAGATCTTCTTTATGTCCCCGTCGGAGTATCCCCGCTTAAGCAGCAGGTAGATCAAATTCGGCATCTTTGACGCATCTTCAAGTCCCACCGGCAGGGAAGGTCCAACGCCATCGAAATCGGATCCAAGGCCCACGTAGTCGATACCCACCAGTTTGACAACATGGTCAATATGATCGGCAACCAGGGAGATGTCGACATTGCGCAAATTGTGCTTCTTGCTCACGGTGGCGATGAACTCATCGAGTTTCGGGTCGCCAAAGGACAGATTGTTTTTTCGCATGAAATCCCGGATCTCGGGTCGCACCTTGTCCTCTTTGTCCTGGTATTCCTTGCTCAGGAATGATGATCCGTAATTGATCATGATCACTCCGCCGTTTTTGGCAAGAAGCCTGATCATATCATCGGACATGTTTCTTTCGAAACCGGGCGTGAAATGTCTGCAGGACGAATGCGACGCGATCGCCGGCGCTTTAGAGATCTCCATCACCTGATAGAACGCATCGTCCGAAATATGAGACACATCCACCATGATCCCCACGCGGTTCATTTCTTCCACGACCTTCCTTCCGAAGGAACTAAGGCCTTTCCAGGTCCGTGTTGTGTCGTAGGATGAATCGCAAATGTGGTTGTCTTTGCCGTGGGTGAGGGTTATGTAGCGTATTCCGCGATCATAGAAGTATTTCACGTTTGCAAGATCGCCCTCGATCGGGGAGCCGTTTTCCATGCCCAGGGGGAGGGAAATAAGTCCCTTCTTGAATTGCGCCCGCACGGCGTCGACCGAAGTCGCGACGGCATACTTGTCCGGCCATTGTTTTTCGAATCCGTTCACCATGTCGATCAGCGTATCGGCGAGGGCTTTGGCGCCGTTGTTCTCCCGGTTGGATGGAACGTAGATGGACATGAACGGAGCATCCAATCCGCCCTCTTTTGCACGCACATAGTCAAAATCTCCGCGGGGTGTTCTTTTGGAGATATCCTCATATCGGCTATGAAGCCGGTAGGGGATATCGACATGTCCGTCCACCATGACATACTCGCGGGCCAGCCTGACGGCCTTTTGGCGAAGCTGATCGTCGGTCATCGACTGGCAGGAGAACAACGTTCCGATGAAGAGGAAAAGGAGGGAGGATAAAAGGATGAACTGTTTCATAAAATCTCCTGGAAATTTGGAAATAAGAAGTGTAAGAGGATAGAAGAATTGGTTCACAAATGCAAGGTTTGGAATGATTTTCGCTCCCGCCCGATCGGCCATACAGGAATTACGCAGATGGGGCGCAGATGACGGATTGAGGGACCTTGAATTATTTTTTCTGATCAGGCGACGGAGCCTCCTTCTTTCGACCACGAATGATGCCGGTGATACCGAGGGCCAGAGTGAGTACGGAGCCGATCATGCCGAGATACACCGGAGAAAACGTAAGATCTTCGGCTGATTCCACGATCTCATCCGTGACTTCCTCCCCCCTCTCGATGACGACCTCATGAAGGTCTTCGGCGCTTTCCACGTAACCCATGATACCGATGGAATTCGGAAGGACCAGCGCGACGATCGAATACAGGATGAATTTCTTGATCAGTCGGACGGTAAACAGCATGACCCATCCGGCCGCAAACAGAGTTCCCGTAACGAGGAGGATCGGATCACCCCATTCGCCGGAATTTGAGTAGAGATCGATAAGGTCCTGAATCATAGGGTATCCTTCTTGAATTTTGTTGTAGATTTCCTGAGCATGACACCGAGTTTTCTGTAGTTGATCACTCCGCTGTTCTCCTCGAGGTGTCTTACGATCGTTACAGCCCTGAACACCCGGTCGGGCATGGTCTTGCCGGAATTAATTATGTAGAGGAGAGTCCTCTGCTTGCCGGGTGTAAGCGTGTGAAAGCGCTTTTCGGCGGCTTTGTCCTGCCGAAAGACCTCCTGGAGTTCCCGCGGCATTGGTAACCCATATTTGCTGTCGTCTAAACGAAGCGTTATATCCAGCCTCGCCCCGAAACTTAACCCCATCGAATCGCGAAGGCCCTTGTTGACGGTGATAACATATGCACCCTTGCCATCCGGAATGAGGGCACATTGGCGCTCGGGTGAACCGTTGATAGAGCACACCACACGCCGGGATGTTCCCTGAATGAGCAACGCAGCATTCTTGAGGGAAACGGCGAAATGGGCACCCCAAAGCTTGTTGTTTGACCTCTCCAGCGTTGATATAAACCGCGCGACAGGGTTTGAAAGGCGTCGCATCATGCTTACCTTTTTGGCCATTTCGTTCCCTCGATTCACATGGAGGGCCAATCCCAGGGGTTCGCCGCAAGCCCGTTTTTAACGGCATTGTTATAAATGCAATCAAGGTGGTTGTAATAATCCCTGTCCCAAATCATTAATCTCCCGCGCCACCTTTCGTTTGAATGACCTCATAACTCTGGAGTAATTTTCCTTTCCCATCGGAACGAACATCAGATGTGTAAGAAAAAGGAGTTCGAAAATCAATTCGTAAACTTACTCTTCAACAAATCCAAATCATCCTCCGTTAAAACCGGATTCTGCATCTCCTGTTTCTCGAGTCTTCGGTGCATGATGGCCTCCGGAGTTTCAACGTGGCCGAATCCGAGTGCATGGCCAAACTCGTGCATAAGCGCGACCCGCAGATCGGATTCTTCGGTGAATTGAAACACGGTGATTCCCTTTCCGTCATATTGTCCCTGCTCGAATTCTCTGCTTTCCACAAACCGACCGTTATACAGATTCACGTCAAGATTGAACTCATCGGCGAGAGCATTGACCCTTTGTGCCAGGGTATTCTGCAGGTTGACGGCATCATTCAGAGACGCTAAAGTTCCATCAAGCAGCAGCTTCGCCTCTGCGACGCGTTTTTCCTCCTCTTGAAGCTTCTCAAATTCCTCCGGGGGTGCGCCCCCTTTGCGGTTCCAATTGGCAACGGATGCGTTGTGCCGGTCGAGTCTCTGCGTGAACGCGGAGAGTTCTGTTTCATACCGTCTCTTGAGTCGCAGATGTTCTTCTCCAACCCTGTTATATTCGGACATCAGCGATTGTATGGAGGTCTCTCGGTCGTCCAGCGCCGCCTTGGCTTGGCGGGCATCGAGGGTGCGCTGTTGACGGTGGTCGAACGTAAGGTTCACAAGAAAGTCCGACGTGGGGTCATACTCAAAGAGGGAAACTCCCAATGGCTCCTCCCACTTCTCTTCCGATTCACGAACGAGGGTCAGAAATCGTTCGCGGGAGATTCCAAACCGGGGGTCGACTTCTCCGACACTGTATTTGATGGGGTAGGATGACGGTACACTGAGACGGCTGCTGTCAGGTTGACAACCGAACTGGAGTCCGGTCGTCGCAACAACAATGAACATCAATGGAGACAGGTTTTTCATTTCAATCCAGTTTTTCCGGCCAATCCTTGTCGGGGCGGTGGGGGGCTGATTGATTCCTCCCAAGTCGTTCGGGTGCGATGTCGGCAAAAATGAAATTTTCGGGGGGAACGGGGGAGCCATGAAGACGCCGGAGCAAAGCAAGCTGACCCGCGTGGGTCATGACATCCGAAAGAGGGCCTTGCAGAAGCTGACGTTCGGTGATTTCTTTGAGGGGAGTGCCCTCGGCCAGCAATCGTCCCATATCTTCCAGGACACCATGAAATCGGTTGATTTCCTCATCCGCGTTTGGCAAAGGATCGGGATGAATCGGATACTGGCCCCCGATCATGAACGTCCTTGCATAGCCAAGGACGCTGGTCATATGCCGTAACACTTCAGAGGGGGTTCGGGCTTTGTTTCCCGCGGAGAAATCCCAGTATTCCCGCGGTGCATCCCGAACAGCCTTCTGCGTCCGGTAGGCAATTGCGGCAAGGAAATGCTTCAGGAAATCCCGCTCAATGTTCTGCTTCATGTGCTTGCCATGAGGTGACACGCCATCGTCCCGACCGGCGGACATAACCCTTTACGAACAGCCATTGTTCTGCCATTTCTTCGTTATTGATCATACGAGCCCGAGTGCTCTATAGGCATTCATTGGAAGTCTCGCCAATTCAAGCGGGATCCCCGCTGCCGGTCGAGAAGGCCGCTCGTACGTCGGGGGATACGCGCGTTGGTTTCAGGGTTTTCGGATTGACGGGACACCAGATGGTCCTGGCCTGGGCAAGGACTTTACGGTCCCTCGCCCTCAGAATTTCCGTATGCCGCTCGAAAGTCAGATCGGTCGCTTTACCGACCCAGGTTCGTGCGATGATGCCGTCGTCGGGCTGCGCAGAGCGCTTATATTCGATCTCATGACGAACGACGACCCAAAGAAAATTTTCCTGCTGATCCGGTGTGGCGCGCGCCTTCCAGTGTGCAACGGCCACGTCCTGAACCCAGCGAACATACACAACGTTGTTCACATGGCCCATCCGGTCGATGTCCGCTGCTTTTACGGCAACCGGAATCTCGAAGCGCTCGTCGGAAGTCGCCGATTGGGTCTCTGGAGTCATTGGTTGGGTTTGTGTTTTCAGAAAAATAGGAAACAAAAGCTTTGTGTGAAAGGCGCACCTAACGGATCGGAACCAGGCCCGTGGAAGTGTTGCGGGATTTTCGCCGGGACATTTCCCTGACAAATCTCAACGATCCCGGTGTGTGATATTTTTCCGCATAGGCAGCGCTGATCTTATTCTTCAGTGACTCACTCCGGACGAACACCGGCCTGATCCGGATCTTTCGGCCCGCGATATGAAGCTCTCCCGTTGGATTTTCGCGGAACGCGGCGTACCAGCTCTGTGTTTTCAGGCTCCAGGATCGAATGAACACGCGGTTGTTCACCACTACAGCCCACACGGCAATGACGCGATGCCGCCCCTTGCCGGCTTTGATGCCGATGACCTGGGCTTTGCGGATGGTGTTAAGGATGGATTCGGAGAATAATTTCGTTGCCATCGGATTCTTGTCGGATGTGGTAGAAAGAAAATACAACATTCTCAATGCTGAAACCGAAACTAAAGTCCAAATTCAAGTTTCAAAAAGTATCTTCTAGGAATTGTGCCCGAGATCTTGTTTGAATTGTCGAGATTAGAATTTCGGATGTGCTCTCTCGACTGCAGGTTCAGATAGAAATGCCGTTATGTCTTTCACCAGCAGCTCCGGTTCTTCCTGAGCGGGAAAGTGTCCGCCGCGGGGGAGGTCGGTCCAGTGGACGATGTTGTAGGCCCGGTCGGCCCATGAACGCGGAACGACGAGCTCCTTTTCGCCGGGGAACATCGCAATGCCGGTGGGCACCATGACCTTCCGCATCATTTCCGGTGTTACTTTCAGATGTCGCTTGTCGTAATAGCGCCGATTCGATGAATTGATCGTGTTGGTGACCCAGTAAAGCGTAATGGTGCTGAGCAATTCGTCTTTGCTGAATCTGGACTCAATATTTCCGCCGCAATCGCTCCATGCCCGAAATTTCTCCACGATCCATGCAGCTAATCCGGCAGGGGAGTCTGTCAGCCCATAGGCGAGGGTTTGCGGACGCGTAGCCTGGATTTCAATATACGCACCTTCTTCCTTTTCCCAACGCGCGACCCGGCGGAGGTAATCCTTTTCGGCACTCGACAGCGTGGTTTCGTCGGGCATCGGAGAGGGCCAATCGAGATCCACGGAGCCGATGTGGATTCCGGTCACGACATCCGCATGGTTGCGGCCGAGGGCGCTTGTGATCCGCGCTCCGATATCGACGCCATGTGCAGCGAATTTCTTGTATCCCAGAACCTCGGTCATGAGCTTGCGCCAGATGACATCCACCGACACCATGGTCCTCGAAAGAGGTCGCTCGGAGAATCCGAATCCGGGCAGGGAAGGTACGACGACGTCGAAGTGCTCGCTGAGCGGATCGATGATCTTGTGCATTTCGTAAAATGAACTCGGCCAGCCGTGGGTGAGGATCAAGGGGTAGGAATTGGGATGCTTTGCTCGAACATGTACGAAATGGATCTGCAGTCCGTCGATCGTTGCGACAAATTGTGGGAAGCGATTCATGGCTTTTTCTGTTTTTCGCCATTCGAATCCGGAAATCCAGTACGAAACAAGTTCTTTGAGATAGGAGAGATTCGTTCCGTAATCCCATCCGGCATCCCGCACTTCATCCGGCCATCGTGTGCGGCGCAGACGATCGCGAAGATCGTCGAGAACGGATTGGGGGATCGCGACGGAGAAAGGGGAGGGGTTCAAGGCTTAAGGTTTCAGGTTGAAGGTGGGGAGATTCCCTTTTTAGGCATTGTGGACTCCCGGAATCTCACAGGTTTGGCATATGAAGATTCCGGGAGTCT
>JBBEEC010000051.1:81627-83296 GCA_040880975.1 Bacteroidota bacterium
GTCCAATAAGTGTTTGAATTGTACAAAAAACTTTACTAATGTGCGGAGGGAAAACCAGCAGGTAAAATAGGGGGGGGTGAAATGCCGAGACGCCTCGTAAAGCTCGTCGATCAGCAGTATTACCATCTTTACAATCGGGGAAACAACCGCTCTCCGCTCTTTTTTGAACGCCGCAACTACTACTTTTTCCTTCGGCAGTTTGCAAAATATGCTTCAGGCGAGGTTTGCAAGGTTCATGCTTTCTGCCTCATGCCCAATCACTATCATTTCCTGGCTTCCATCCTCGATGCGATGGAATTTGACAAGCAATTCAGAAGGTTTCTGATCTCTTACGCGAAAACGATTAATTCAACATATAGCAGATGCGGACATTTGTTTCAAGGGAGGTTTCACGCTGATCTGATCGACACGGATTCGTACTTTCTGACCGCTTCGCGGTATATTCATTTGAATCCTGTTGTCGCAGGGCTGGTTTCGAGTCCGGAAAACTGGGAGTTCTCGAGCTACCGGTGCTTCATAGAGGGTACAAGTGTTTGGAAGAACCCGAGCGGTTCGGACCTCGAGATCGAAACTTCACTTACATTGGACATCGCAGGAGGGTTGGAGGGGTATAAGAGATTCGTTGAATCAACTGTGGGGGAGATTCCTTTTCAACAGCGGTAGACTCCCGGAACAAGGTAGACTCCCGGAATCTTCATATGCCAAACCCGTGAGATTCCGGGAGTCTACTATCGCCGGGAGTCTTCCAATGAAAATGAATCTCCCCCTAATCCTTGATAAACGTTCCATTCTGCAGGTCTATGATCGCCTGTCGGATCTCGCCGGGGGTGTTCATGACGATCGGACCGTGCCAGGCGACGGGTTCCTGAATGGGTTGACCTGAGACCAGGAGGAACCGCATTCCGTTTTCACCTGCCTGCACGGTTACTTCGTCCCCGGTATCAAAGAGAACGAGGGAGCGGTCGGCGACGTCCGAGAGTGCGACTCCGCCTGGATTTCCCGTGACCTCTGTTTTCACCGCCTGCGGTTTTGAAGCGTCGCGGAAGGTTCCAGATCCTTCGAAGACGTAAGCGAACGCGCGCTGATAGGTGTCAACGGGAAGCATCTTGCGCCTTCCGGGAGGTACCCAGACATCCAGATAACGCGGATCTGCTGCAATACCGTCCACCGGTCCTGTCTTTCCCCAGAAATTTCCTACGACGACTCGCACAAGCGTTCCATCGTCATCCTGAACCTCGGGGATCTCTGTTGCAGGCACGTCCTGGTAGCGCGGCGTTGTCATTTTAAAGCGCGATGGCAGATTGGCCCAGAGCTGGAAGCCGTGCATGCGTCCTTTTGGGTCGCCCTGCGGCATTTCCTGGTGCATGATCCCGCGCCCGGCTGTCATCCATTGGACATCGCCGGCGCCGAGTCTGCCTTTGTTGCCGAGACTGTCACCGTGCTCAACGGTGCCTGCAAGCACGTACGTTATGGTCTCGATCCCGCGATGCGGATGCCACGGAAATCCGGCCATGTAGTCGTCCGGGTTATCGTTCCGGAAATCATCGAGCAGCAAGAACGGGTCGAAATCCTCGGTTTTCCCGAACCCAAATGCGCGCCGTAACCGCACTCCTGCGCCTTCGATGGTCGGTTGAGATTGGATGATCTGTTTGACGGGGCGGATGGACAT
>JBBEEC010000051.1:83396-84907 GCA_040880975.1 Bacteroidota bacterium
TGGAAGGCCTTGAGCAGGTCATCGGCCGTCAAAGGCTTTTCGATCTCAACAAGCAACCCGTGCGGATGTGTTTTTCCGGATTTTATCCCGACAAACCCGGTGGGCTTTGCGGGACTCAGATGTGGAATCACACGCTCGCTTTTGATCTTACCGGCGGGCATTTGGATGGCGTTGGGAAGAAGCGTGGTTTTGGTCATGAAAGTTTCAGGTTTAAGGTTATCGGATGCGAGGGAACGATGACAAGAGGAATATCGGAAAGTTTTGGGAAGAAAGCTGTCTTTTGACAGGAAGGTTGTTGGTTTATGCTTAACGGTCGTCGTCGTTATGGTCCATAGTTCTGGTCAAGAGCACAAAACAAGACTGACAACCAAGAACCAATAACCTTCTCCACTCCTATGATTTCTTGCGCGGGATGCTGAGTGTCTTCCAATCCGCTCCGGCATAGTGCTTCGCCATGAGCACGATTTGTCCAACGTGGGCACCGTAGTGGATCAACTGGCGGTTGACGGCCGCGATTACTGAGTGTGCCTCGCCCCGGATGGTCACTGTCTTCCCGAGGTCATCGGGTGTGAGCGAAGCAATGGCATCCAGAGTACAGGTCCAGCCGCTTTCCCAGGCGGCAAGGATTTCTTTGCGGGTCTCTGACGATTGCGTCTCGAATTCAGCATCGCGGTTGCGGCTTGGCTTTTCGCCGTCGGTTGTGAGAAAATCCGTCCAGCGTGACCGCATATTACCCGCCATGTGTTTCATGATGATGGCGATGCTATTCGATTCGGGATCAAGGACGGCAAACAAGTACCCGTCTTTCACTTGAGCGATGGCCTGCTCGGCCTGTGCCTTGAGTTTTTTCAATTGAAGGAGGCAGTCGCCTATGTAAGCTTGGCCATCCATTGACTGATGGGACGTTCGCGTCTCTCTTTATCCCTCAGCGTCTCCGCGTGAGAAAACTAGGACAAGATTTGTTCATTTCACTCGGAAAAAAGTCTCCCTGTCCAAAAATGCAACATCGGCGTACCGGGCGACGAATTTCTGCAGTTCCTCGGTGGACGCGGTGAGAATGATCTCGCTGTCGCGGCGGATATGCGGAATGGAGATCTTCCGGGCGTCGATCATTTCCCTGAGCCAGTCGCTTCTCAGGGCGGCCAGTTTCAGGCTGTCACCTTCGAGCCAGATTCTGTGGACGATAAAAGCAGGCAGAAGATGGTAGTCGTTTCCGGAGTTATCAGCGAATGATTCGATAAACCAGGCATTCCGCAGTTTGCCGAGATGTGCCGTGTACGTCGTCTTCTGATCCTTTTCCTGCAGCGTGACACGATAGGTATTATCTCCGGAGTTCTCGAAGATCAATGGTTCGTCGCCGGTTTGGCTCCAGCTTCCGACCAACAAGGGATCGAAGGCGATGTCCTTCTCTGAGAAGAGCGGTGATATGGATCGTGCCGGACACCCGGCCGCGAGCAAGCCGAAGCAGATGAGGACTGTAAATCGAAGAGTGCGCATAGGACCTCCTGATA
>JBBEEC010000051.1:85007-87143 GCA_040880975.1 Bacteroidota bacterium
TTTTTCGGCTGATCAGGCGATGATTGTTTCTTGTGCTGTGCGGCCATGCCGATCCCTATGGTCAACCAAACTGCGCCGAGTGCAATGTAAATAGCCGGTTTCTCGGCCATGACTCCGATGATCATGAACACCATCGCAAGGACAATGAACGCCCCTCCAGATTTGAAGATTTTGTCCATCAAACCCTCCTTTGAACTATTCCACAGGGTTCCACAGAGAAAGTTACACTCTCGGGCAAAAAACTACAAAAAGAGGAGATTTCGGAAATCGCAATTCAAGAGTTGGCGGACTGGCGAAAGCGACCGGTGAGGCAGCGGCTTTCTTATTGTTTGCTCAGTTCCAAAGACCGTTTCTGGATTGCCTCTGTGAGTTCAGGTAAGTGCGCTTTGACTGCATTCTCTCCCAATTCAGAACCTTTTGCAAAAAGGGCCGGAAAGGTCTCAAGAGTTTTTCTGCCGAGGGCAGTTTTATAGAAACCGATCAATGCTCGTATTTCATCCTCGGTAAATTCCTCGGCGTAGATTGTGGCCAGGCTGTCCTTGAGAGACTCCCAACTCATGTGCTTTGTCAGGAAACTACGCATGACATCTTGATATGGCTCGAGTTCCGGATTGGTCTGTAATTGATACCTCAATGAGCCGTCTAATGTCTGCGAAAGGACTTGTTGCATATTCAACGTGGAAAGAAATTCCACGGCCGCTGCTAAATGGGTTGAGCCATCCTGAGCAACCGAAAGAGACGTTAAGGAGCTTAGAAGAATAATGATCAACAGAAAACATCGAACATGTGCTCTCATGTTTATTCCTTCGAAGAACTGCTGCTGCCGACAAACAGTGGATTATAGATCTTGAAGTCTATCTTTCGCGTTAGGGATCCTCCAGCGCTTGAGGCATTTGGGTAACGATTAGTTATCAGTTATTGGCAGCAATAGCAAATGTGATGGCGGTATCTGACTGATTGGGGTTTTGTTGATGGAAATCAAGAGCGGCGGACCGGCTGCCCAAACGCAATCCAATCACCATCCGGCAGCCGAACCATGAATTCCCGTTGTTTCCAGGATTTGTCCGTTGGTGGCTCGACATCCTTTTTCGGAAGGCCGCTCAGCTTCGGCCGAAAACGCTCATAGAGCGCATCTACGTCGGAGGAATCGATGTACACCGTCATGCGGGCTTTGGCGTCCGGATTGATCGTTCGGCCGGGCTCCTCCAAAACGCGCAGTCCGACGCCCTCCAGCTCAAGATACGCGTATCCTGGCTCGGTGTACGTGACCTCGAATTGCAGTACATCGCATAACAATACCAGCGCTTGCTGAAGATTCGGAACGTGGAGGAAAGGGGTGATTTGGCGGATTTTAGACATTGTTCACGCAGGGATGGAAGAAATGTTGAATGTCGAATGAAGAAGGGACCATTCATGCTTCCGCGATGTGCGGCGGCCGTACTGCTCTATAGAAAAGCCAGAAGAGGATCGGCAATTCGGCCATCACAAGGACGAGCGTGATCTCACCAACCACTTCAGCATAATTCGGTACCAACAGAGATGTGAATGATGCGACGACGTAGCCGACACCGGCCACGAAGAGCAGGTAGCCCAGGATACGCGGAATGAATCCGGACTTGATGACCAGAATGCCGAACGGAAAGAGCCAGAGTCCCCAGAAGATCGAGGCGATGTTGATTCCCTGCTCATGTAAACGGACGAAAAGGTAGGCAAGGGAGACCAGTTGATCTTTATGAAACACCGACAAGAAGTCAGCACCACTGAGAAGAATGAGGACGGCGATGTTATTAAGCACGTTGAGAAACATGATGGGAACCGAGACCAGCGCGCCCAGCATGACCAGCAGCCTCGCCTGGTTCTCATCCACCGGCTTGAACAAGCGGTAAAGAGCAAGGACCAGAAAGACCGCGATCGCCTGGTGGAACAATTCGGATGCGATACCCAGGCGGAACAACGATTCAGATCCGCGAATGAGATCCGCCGTCGCCGCTGCATCTCCTTTCACGATGAGCTTGCCCGGAACATACAGGAGACTGAGAGGAGCGCTCAGGGCCATCAGGAGATAGAGAAGGGCGGCGGTACGGAGGGATTTGTATTGGGCGGTGGTCATTCAGGAATTCTCCTCAGATCATTTCA
>JBBEEC010000052.1:0-18488 GCA_040880975.1 Bacteroidota bacterium
GGAATGGTCATTGTGGTTCCCAATGGCGACCCTGGTGATCCAACTCGTCGGTCCGAATACTACGATCCGACATTTAACTATTTGAAGCGGATTGGGTTTGAGACGATGTAACAATGGGATAGACCAATCTCTTCTTCTTGCTGTATGGTTGGGTTTAGTGCGTTAGGGATGCCCCGCCCGATGGCGATGGTGATGATTATTGAGGGCTGGAAACACTTCTGACGGTGTAAATGGGGTTGTTGGATCTGGCAAGGTAGCAGACAGAAACGGGCGACTCCTGATTTTGCGATCAGTCACCGCCCGATTCTGCTTAGGGCGATCTACTTCTCTTTCCGCACACCTTTGAAGGGTTTGCTGTCGGACTTCTGGTCGATGAATTTACCAGTTTCCGTGTCTCGTTTAACCCAATGGTCTTTCAACGGATTAAACGTCTGGGATCGGTCTCTGACAGCCCCTTTTCTGGCGTTATCGCCCTTTGGGGGATTGGTTGCCATGTTTTTTCACCTCCTTTCGGAACTCTTAAGGTTATACGACGGTTGACAATATATACAAAAAAGTGTATTTTGTCAACCATAATCAGGAGGACCACACCATGATGGGGGCACGCATTAAGCAGGCACGGATTGCGGCCGGAATGTCCCTGCGCGATCTGGCCGATAGGACTAACAATTACATTTCTGCTCAGGCGATTCACAAGTATGAACTCGGCAAGTCTGTCCCGAGTTCTGAAGTGCTTTTACAGCTTGGGAAAGCACTCGATGTCAAGGTCGAGTTCTTCTTTCGTTCCAACAAGACTGAGATCGAGTTGGGTGAACCGGCCTACCGAAAGGGCTCGGCCGTCTCTGAAAAGGAGCTTCAGTCGATCCGGGCCAAGGTTAAGGATCACCTCGAGAAATACCTGGAGCTCGAATCATTCTTCCCTGATAATCGATTTGAAAGGCCCAGCCGTCCAAAGAGTTCAAAGAAACTCATCAGAAAGCAGGAAGACATAGAGCTTACTGCAAGGAAACTGAGGAAAGAATGGAAGCTTGGGATTGATCCGATTGAGCAACCGACCGAGGTCCTTGAAGACCGGGGAATTAAGATGATCATGCTCGACGCCGACAAGGATTTTGACGGATTGTCTTGTTGGGCAAACCGTAACATTCCAGTGATTGTTGTTAGAAAGAACCAGAAAAGTGATCGCTTGAGATTCAGCATTATGCATGAACTAGGCCATCTGTTGTTGAGAACTTCAAAAGCCATTGATGCAGAAAAGGCCGCGAACAGATTCGCTGGAGCTTTTCTTGTTCCGAAGGAGGCAGTCCTCGCAGAGTTGGGTGAGAACAGGCATAAACTGAGCCTCTATGAGCTGAAGGATCTCCGTCAGAAGTACGGTATGAGTGTTCAGGCCTGGATTTATCGGGCGCATGATCTTGCCATTATCTCAAATTCTCTTTACCGTCAGTTGTTCGCATTTTTGAGATCGAAAGGACTTCGCGACCAGGAACTGGGAGTTGAACTGCCGGTTGAAGAACCCAGACGATTCGAGCGACTCGCAATCCAGGCGGTTGAAGAAGACTTGATCTCTGATTCCAAAGGGGCTGAACTGCTGGGCATACCACTCACCAAATTCCGTCAGAAGTTGGGGGACGAGAGTGTCAACAACGCGGTTCATTCTTGATTCTAGTGTTTGCGTTGACCTCTTGAATGGGGGAATTCTCGAACTTACGTTCGCTCTACCCTTCGAATTCCTGATCCCGGATGTCATTGTGGCCGATGAGCTCATAGATCCGACAATGGATCAATTGATTGCCTTGGGAGTCAAGGTAATGGCCCTCTCATCAGAAGGTGTGGAGTATGTTGTCACGGTGAGCAAAAGATATACCAAACCCTCGAGGGCTGACCTTTTTGCTCTTGCTTGCTCGAAAGAACTTGGCTGTTGTCTCCTCTCAGAAGATAATGCTTTAAGAAAGGCAGCAACCAGGGAGAAGATCGATGTCCATGGAACGCTGTGGATTCTCGATGAGCTAATTCGTAGAGACCTGCTTTCTACGACCAATGCCTTGAGCGCCCTGGAGATGATGATCAGCAAACGATCCTGGTTTCCCAGGGGGGAGATTGATAAACGGCGAACTAAATGGGGGAAGGAAGATTAGAAAACATGAATTTGTCTCGCTTTCAACCACAGATATCAGATTCAAAGAGGCAGCACAAGAAATGTCAATGAAATTGAGGGTTCGAGAAATCACGGTCATCGGGAGTAACGGGTTGATCTGTACTCCGGAGGAAGTTGAACTGCTCATGACCAAGTGGGGGCTTGATCTGCGACGGAATGTTGGGTCATTCAACAGACAGCAGTTGGGTTATTTGGAGTATCATAGAGAAGTGGTGTTTCGAGGGTAAGGCGCGAGTAAAATCCGAAATTCTAAACACGAAATTTCCCGGCCCTTGTCAAGCAAGAAAGGGGCGGGCCAAACAAATTCTAATATCTAATCCTCAAAACCGCGATGTTTGAGATTTAGTATTTTAGTATTGTCACGAAGTGATCCCTTCGGGATTTTGTATTTCGAATTTGTGATTTCGTATTTTCCCCCATAGTCTTCAAGATCACAAGATGTGACCATGAAACGAGGCGGCAATTTCAAGTATCGGCCGTATGCTTTTACAGAACATGGCACTATCATGGCGGCGAATGTGCTGCGGAGCGATCGTGCGATTGAATTGTCTGTGTTTGTTGTAAGAGCGTTCGTCCGAATGCGTGGGATATTGATGAAGAACGACGCGCTGGCGGTCAGATTAGCGCATTTGGAAAGGCAGCTGAAGAAACGGCTGGATTTGCACGAAACAGCCATTGTCGACATCTTGCATCGGATCATGGACCTTATCGATCCGCCACCGGGTCCGGAACCTGAGAAAAAACGTGTTGGCTTCTAGGTCCCATTAGGCCGATGTTGATACATGGGTTGCAGGGACTGCATTCGAATAAGATTGTGGCGCCGAAGAGGGCTGGGTGGCGCCGGATCCGGAATTGCTTGAGCGGAGGTTTGAGCTTTTTAGGAATGTGGGTTAGTGAGGGGGGAGGCTTTGCTTAAACCATTGTTCGGCTTGGGGCCTACGGCGTGTTACTTTTCTTTTGTTTGCCCAAAAGAAAAGTAACCAAAAGTCCCGCTTTACGGGATGCCGCTCTTTTGGGTTTTAATTGATGCGGCAAAAAGGGCACCGAAATTTAACACACCCTGGTTAAGCTCCCCCCGCAGCCGAAATTTCGGCGGCTAGGGGCAGTGGAATAGCAGGTGCTTAGAATTTCGTGCTTAGATATTGTTTCGAATTTCGACATTGAGATTTCGAATTTTCCCGCATTCCCCTTCAGGGGAATTGTGCCTTACAGGAGGTAAACTAGCCCCGGCCTGCCCGACTTTTTTGAGCCATAAAGGCAAGCGGGGATTTATCCCGGGGCGGTGATTCCGAAATTGTCCCGAAGGAAGGGGCGAAATCCGAAGTCAATTTTATCCCGGGGCATAGAAGAACGAGAATTGGATTTTTGACACAGAATTGGCTATTTTTCCTCCATGGTCATGCAACTTGACAAAAAATCCTCCGAACGGCTTGCAGAAGTCTGCACACGCTATCATGTTCGCAAACTGTCGATCTTTGGCTCTGTTATCCGGGGCGAGGATCAATCAGGAAGCGATTTGGACGTCCTCGTGGAATTTGAACCTGGCCGCACACCCGGCTTTTCGTTCATCAGTCTTCAAGATGAACTCTCCGCCATTTTCGGCAGAAACGTCGATTTGAACACGCCGGGCGACCTGAGCAAATATTTTCGGGAATCGGCGGTGAGAGAATCGCATCAAATCTATGCCGCAACCCAACCGTGATACAATCCGCTTGCGTCATATGCTCGACGCGGCGCGGAAAATCAGCAAGTTCACCTCCTCGAAATCCCCTTCCGATCTCCACAGCGACGAAAAACTGACGCTCGCTCTCGTTCGACTTGTCGAGATAATCGGCGAAGCAGCATCCAAGGTCTCCCCAGATGTTCAAGGCAGGTTCCCTGCGATTCCCTGGCGCGAAATAATCGGTACACGAAACAGGCTTATCCATGGCTATGACCAGGTGAACCTGGAAATCCTGTGGCAAATCGTCTCAAAAGACATACCGCCACTCGTCCAAGCCCTCCAAGAGGCTATCAACAAGCTTGAAAGCGGGGGAGAGTCAAGGTTGTTCTGAAGATCCTCGCTCCCCGCCAGCCTTGTTGGCTCCTGATCCCGAGTTGCTTGAGTGGAGGTTTGGGCTCTTTAGGAATGTGGGTTAGTGAGGGGGGAGTCTAGGTTTAAACCATTGTTCGGCTTGCGGCCTACGGCGTGTTACTTTTCTTTTGTCCCGAAGGGATCCCTTTGGGACTTGCCCAAAAGAAAAGTAACCAAAAGTCCCGCTTTACGGGATGCCGCTCTTTTGGGTTTTAATTGATGCGGCAAAAAGGGCACCGAAATTTAACACACCCTGGTTAAGCTCCCCCCGCAGCAGTCGTAAAACATGATGGCCGAAATTCCGGCGCCTAAGAATTGTCTAATTCCTGACGAATGATAAAAGTGCGCCGGAATTTAAACGCACGTGTAGACCTCCCCGCACCTGCCTGCGTGCCGACCATTTCGTATTCTCGAATCATTGGGGAATTCACTTCGGCAGGAAGGCAGCCGAAATTTTGGCAAAGCGTTGACTTACGGAGGCAAAAATCCTACTTTGCATCAGTTCCATTTTATACATGAGGAGCGAAAGCCACATGAAATACCGCGTTGTCCTTCACCAGGATGAAGATGGGGTCTTTGTTGCAGAGGTTCCATCTCTTCCGGGATGTATTTCGCAGGGAAAAACCAGAAAAGAAGCCATCACCAATATTCAGGAGGCGATGGAGGGCTACCTCGAAAGCTTGAAGGCCCGGAATGAACCAGTTCCGCCCCCCATTATGGAGGAAATCGTGGAACTATGACCAAACTGCCAGTCGTATCCGGCAAGGAAGCCGTCAAAGCCCTGGCAAAGATCGGTTACGAATTCGACCATCAAAAAGGCAGTCATATCATCCTTCGCCAGAACAAATCCCCCCACAGACGCGTCACCATTCCGGACCATAAAGAAATTGCAAAAGGGACCCTGAGGGCAATCATCAGGGAGACCGGACTTA
The DNA here is from genome assembly GCA_040880975.1 of Bacteroidota bacterium. Lineage (GTDB taxonomy): Bacteria > Bacteroidota > Ignavibacteria > UBA10030 > UBA10030 > JBBDYD01. The sequence continues at coordinate 5,165 of JBBEEC010000052.1, forward strand.
CCGTAAGGGAATTCGCAGACCTCTTGTGACACAAAAGACGACGCAGTTGAAATCCGAAATCCGAAATCCGAAACAAATCCTGATATCTAATCCTCAACATCGCGATGTTTGATGTGGCGCCGAAGAGGTCTGGGCTTGCGCCGGATCCGGAATTGCACGAGAAAAGGTTTAAGCTCTTTAGGAGTGTGGGTTAGTGAGGGGCAGTCTGGGCTTAAACCATGGTTATGCAATGTGCCTTCGGCGAGGCACTTTCTTTTTGAAAAGAAAGTGCCCAAAGAAAACATTCCGAAATTTTACGCACCCTGGTTAAGCTCCCCCCGCAGCAGTCATAAAACATGATGGCCGAAATTCCGGCGCCCAAGAATTGTCCGATTCCTGACGAATGATAAAAGTGCGCCGGAATTTAAACGCACATATAGACCTCCCCGCACAGCCGAAATTTCGGCGGCTAGGGGCAGTGGAATAGCAGGTGCTTAGAATTTCGTGCTTAGATATTGTTTCGAATTTCGACATTGAGATTTCGAATTTTCCCGCATTCCCCTTCAGGGGAATTGTGCCTTACAGGAGGTAAACTAGCCCCGGCCTGCCCGACTTTTTTGAGCCATAAAGGCAAGCGGGGATTTATCCCGGGGCGAGGGTTGTTAATCCGCAATCCTATTGCAGAAGTGGGCTGAATCTGCTACATTGGCAATTGCCAACCCTGGGGGGTTCTTGAAATTACCGTTCGCTTATCAGGCTCTCGTATCGGAAACAAAACTGACGGAGTATCTGCTTTCGGAGGAGCATCCCGTGGGCAGGACAAAAGCCAGAATCTTCAGACGATTTGGCTACGATCGCGAGGGATGGAGTGTGCTTGCACAAGATTTGTGTAACCTTGCCCGGGAATATGAGGTGACTCTCGAGGAGCAAACACCGTTTGGCACCCGGTTCATTATTGATGGAATTCTTAGAACGCCATCAGGAAGGCCCCTTCCCATTCGGACTATCTGGTTTGTTGACAATCAAAGTCGGATTCCGCATCTTGTAACTGCCTATCCACGGTGACGCCATGATAAAAGAACTTGAAACGGTGGTGCTGACGCGCGATATTCTGAACCATCGCCTGAAACGCGGCGATGTCGGGACCATCGTAGCCGTCCACCCCGGCGGTGGATATGAGGTTGAATTTGTCACCCTCGACGGTGAAACACTCGGCGTCCTGTCCCTCACTTCCTCCGATGTCCGCAAAGCGGAAAAAGGGGAGATTCCGCATGTCCGCGCAGTTGCTTGAGTCAAGTACTCTTTTGAGGTCGGGATTTGCGACCTTAGATCCACCTCGCCTTGAGGTGCCAAACGGGTACCTCAAATAGCTGTTTCCTTTCTGTAAATCTAAAACCAGAATTCCCATTGAATCGTCTGAACCGGTGCCAATTTGTCACCTGTTCGCGGCGGCTTTCCGGGCTCGCCCTCTTGATGTACCAAATTGGAACATCAAGTGTTCGAATTCTGTCCGCGCGTTTTATTGAGGTCACAGTTTGTGACCCCAGGTTTGCGAAATGCCATCACAATTTGGCTTCGGTTTTGTCACGAAGTGATCCCTTCGGGATTTGGTATTTCCCGAGTTGCTTGAGTGGAGGTTTGAGCTTTTTAGGAATGTGGGTTAGTGAGGGGGGAGGCTTTGCTTAAACCATTGTTCGGCTTGGGGCCTACGGCGTGGTACTTTGGATGAGGATGTTCAAGAGGGAATACGCCCGATCTGTTGGATTAATCTCGCCCATTTGCTGGCGCTAGTCTACTTTCTCTTCAAAAGAGAAAGTAGCAAAGAGAATTTTCTTCCGAAATCGCAACGCACGTTGTAAAACCATCCCCACCGCACCCATTGTTAAACGGAGATTGGCCGAAATTCCGGCACACGACGAGATTACGAACTCGACCATTGGACGGTGCCGGAATTAAACGAACGATTAAGCCGCCCTCCGCACACAGCCGGCGATTTCGGGGGCTAGAGGCATGGCTGAAGCACACTGCAGTAAGCTAAATCGACAGCTTCACAGTCCGAAATCGTCAATCCGAAATCCGAAATCAATTATTCCCCTTCAGGGGAATTGTGCCTTACAGGAGGTAAACTAGCCCCGGCCTGCCCGACTTTTTTGAGCCATAAAGGCAAGCGGGGATTTATCCCGGGGCGATGAAGGGGCGAAATCCGAAATCCAAGGAATTCTGATTCTGACAAGAAGAGTGGTTGACCGAAGGTGTCAAAGTTGCTATATTCGTGTATGGACAAACAAGAGAAAACAGTGAACGAGTTGATTTTCCTGGTCGAGGAAGCCCCTGAAGGTGGGTTTACCGCCCGTGCGTTGGGTGAGTCGATTTTCACCGAGGCCGACACTCTTGAGACCCTGCCGGAGAAAGTGAAAGATGCCGTCCGTTGCCACTTTGAAAACGGTAAAGGGCCTAAAGTCATTCGCCTCCATCACGTCAGGGAACAAGTCTTCAACCTATGAAATTACCCAGGGATCTCTCGGGGGAGGATCTCGCTAAGAAACTCTCCACGCTCGGTTATCGCATCACCCGCCAAACCGGCAGTCACCTCCGTCTCACCACGACAGAACAAGGTCAACATCACATCACCATCCCGAATCACCCCTCCCTCCGAATCGGTACACTTTCCTCCGTTCTTTCAGATGTTGCAGATCACTTTGAGATCTCGAAAGACGAATTGATGATCCGGTTGTTTGGAAAATAGGGTTGACTGGGAGCCGGATCCGGAGTTGCTTGAGGAAAGGGTTAAGCTCTTTAGAAATGTGGGTTAGTGAGGGGGAGGCTGGGTTTAAACCATTGTTCGGCTTGGGGCTTACGGCGTGGTACTTTGGATGAGGATGTTCAAGAGGGAATACGCCCGATCTGCTGGATTAATCTCGCCCATTTACTAGCGCTAGTCTACTTTCTCTTCAAAAGAGAAAGTAGCAAAGAGAATATTCTTCCGAAATCGCAACGCACGTTGTAAAACCACCCCCACCGCACCCATTGTTAAACGGAGATTGGCCGAAATTCCGGCACACGACGAGATTACGAACTCGACCATTGGACGGTGCCGGAATTAAACGAACGATTAAGCCGCCCTCCGCACACAGCCGGCGATTTCGGGGGCTAGAGGCATGGCTGAAGCACACTGCAGTAAGCTACATCGACAGCTTCACAGTCCCCGCCCGAACGACCGCATGAGATTCAGTTGAGTTCGGTCGGGCGGGCGAAATCGTCAATCCGCAATCCGAAATCATTCATCCCGGGGCGGTGATTCCGAAATCGAAATGCACGATTAAGCCGCCCTCCGCACACCCGCCTGCGTCCACCTACGGTGGACTTCCGCCTACGCTTGCGCTTCGGCGGACAGGCAGCCGAAATTTCGGGGGCTCAGGGCAGTGGAATGGCAGGTGCTTAGAATTTCGTGCTTAGATATTGTCCCGCCTTCCAGAGATTCCGCTACTAAGCGGGATTCAGTGCCGCTGTACGGTTCCGCTTCTCAGGAATCCCGCTGAAGTATCCAGTATATCTCGTAGCGGAATCCGGAAAGCGGGACATCCCGCTCTTTCTATATTTCAGAAAGTTGCGGGAAAAGCGGAATTTCGAGCTTAGATATTGGGATTTAGGGTTTGCCTCTTATTCCCTCCCAACACAATCATCCAGCGGACGCAGGCGCGAGAATTCCAGGAGGTCGAGTTCTTTTTGCTCCCTGCGCGTTAACCAGGGAAGAAGCTTCCTCCTGAGTCTCCGTCGCCCGGCAAGCGATCGCCAAAACGCCTCGTCATGATTGAATTGATCGGCGAGCTGTTGTGGTTCGCGCTGCAAATCTGACAGGTTTGTGTAACGTAACATGCCCCCTCCTCGATGTATCTAACCCTTTCAGGGTAATTGTTTCGTTCCTGGTTTTGACATCATGGGGCTACGCCCCATGCTATTGTATCTTTCCCCTTCGGGGAATGATTCTGTGCCACGGTAAACCCCGCCACGATTCATCCCGTCACGCCCAGAGTTAGGCACGCTTCTTGGAACATCCGTGCAGGCGGGACTAACTCTGATGGCGGGACGAGGATCTCCCGCTTTCTCGATTCCGCCTGATAGCGGAATTCGAGAAGGCGGAACCGCCTTCCAGGATTGAAACTCGAGGCGGGACGACTTACTATTCACGATTCACCCACGTGGCTTCACCTATAAGCTTCTTTCCAATGATTCACCGTCAGCACCACAACTCTTTTCTCATCAATCTCGTACAAGATCCGATACTCACCGACGCGCAAAGACCGGATTCCCTTGAGCGGACCCAGGAGCGGTTTCCCCGCATCGGGTTCATCTGCCAATGATTCAATCTTCGACAGAATCTTCGGGTATATGCGATTCCGGGAAAGGCCGTCAAGGTCATGGACGGCTCGTTTCGTAAGCTCAACGGTCCGGCTCAACGACCCTTCCGCTTCTTTCCCCCGGACTCCTTTTGAGAACGATAGCTCTCCAGACTGACCGTTTGCCCCTTCCGCGACTGGCCGGCTCCTTCTGCAAGCGCTTTGAGTTCTTTCTTGTTCGAAAGAACATCAATGGTCTCCAACAGGCCCTCATATTCGTCCACACTCATGACAATCGCCGCTTCCTTGCCGTTCTTCGTCACGACGTAGCGGTCGAAGGATTCCTGGGCACGTTTGACGAGTTCCGTGAATCGCTGTTTCGCCTCTGTTACCGGTACCAGTGTCACACTCATGGTCCTTCCTCCTGGGGATGGAACCATAGTAGACAGAATTCTGGACAGAGTCAAGGGGACGGAGGTTCGGGGGTAGGGCGCGAGTAAAATCCGAAATTCTAAACACGAAATTCCAAACAAATTCTAAAATCTAATCCTCAAAACGACGATGTTTGAGATTTAGTATTGTGATATTGTTTTGTATTTCGAATTTGCGATTTCGTATTTTCCCCCATGAGGGGAATTGTGCTTTACGTGAGGTGATCTAGCCCCGTGATTTATCCCGGGGCGATGATTCCGAAATCGAAACGCACGATTAAGCCGCCCTCCGCACACCCGCCTGCGTCCACCTGCGGTGGACTTCGGCGGGCAGGCAGCCGAAATTTCGGGGGCTAGGGGCAAATGCAATGCAAACTCCAGCAATCCCAGCCGACTTACTCAGGCTTTCTGTTTGACTGCACTTGCAATCCCGTATCCGCTCTACCATTCTGAAAATTCTGTGAATTCTGATAATTCTGATTCAGACACTCGAGCTCGCAGTCCCCGCCCGAACGACCGCATGAGATTCAGTTGAGTTCGGTCGGGCGGGCGAAATCGTCAATCCGAAATCCGAAATTCAATTATATCCCGGGCGGGAAAGGACGCCGGTGGGGAGTTGCGAGATCAAATCTCCCTTTTTAGTCTATTTCCGTATGTCTGAACACCTCAATCTCGGTCGCAATCTCATCCTTATCCTCACCCTCAACCTCTGTAAATTTCCCCAACACCACCTCGCCAATTCTCTTCTTCGCTCCTTGTTCCCGGCCGGAACTTGATTACCTTGTGACATCCCACCTGAAAGGACGCCCCGTGCGGAGAATGCCTATGTTTCGAATTCTCTTTCTTGTCTCTTTCCTTTTCACGATTGAGAGCGCTCTTTCCTCTCCGTCCTCTCCGTTCGTGGCCTCCTTTCCTGATACTCTGAACGGATCGAACGGATACGGCGCGTTCTCGATTATCCGAACCGATACCTCCTTTTCGGGCACCGTGTGCGACGGCCAGATCTCCGTGGAAGGAACCTGGGACGCCGATTCGGTCTACCTGACGCGGGCGCTGCTGGGGACGTCCGATTTCTACACGCATATCTCCTATCTCCCCGGCGATACCGTCTGGGGGAACGCCACTCTCCTTATTTCCTCCTTCTGCAAAAACCTGATCGATGTGGGCATCGCTCTGCAACAACAAGGAACACCCTTCCCGAGCGGCGAGATTGAGCTGTTCGAGAGCCTTCTGCTGGGCGAAACTGATCCAGTGTGTAATTCCCCGTCGACCCGGCCCTTCCGGCTCGAGTTCTTTTCCGCTTCGCTGGATGGCGATTTTCTGGTCGAACCCGCATGCATGGCGATCATCAATCCCGGCACGGTGACGAATTTGACCTCAACGGAAGTGAGGGACTTTGGAACCCTCGTTTCTTTTAGTCCCCCGGAAATTACACCCCCCTTCCAATCGTACAATCTTATCGTCAAAGGCACTATTGTCCTGTTCGGCGCCGTGGATGCGGACTCGGTGTACCTCGACGGATCGATCGGGCGCGCATCGCTCGAAGCGCTCTCGCTGAATACGCGGTCGCTGGATGTCGAATCGGGTGACCTGAGCATCACTCAGGCGATCACGGCCACGAAGATCGGCATCGCCGGCCTGCCGCCCGGGTTGCGGGTTTCTGCAAACTCCGTCGTGGGATCGGGTCCGATCATAACTCCCCGCATTGTTTCCAGCAACTCAGTTGTGACCGCGATCGGACTCGCACAGGCGAACGAGCTTCAGATCACCGGCGGGAGCTTCACTTCGCTTGACTTCGATATTCCGCTGGTGCATATGACGGGCGGAACAGTCGGGGTCTCGGATACGACTCTGCTCGATTCCCTCGACATGGTTTCGGGCGCGAGCTTCGGAGGCGGCGCGTTCATGTCGGCAAAGAAAATCGTGGGATCGAATTCGTCCCTGAGTGCCACTCTTCTGCAGGTCAAGCAAGGACCCGCGACCATCGATCTCGTTTCCTCGCAAATCAACGCCGGCACGCTTGACGCTGACTTCATGAATCTGACCGCCTGTAGCGTCAACTTTGGAACGATCGTTACGAAACAAACGATCGCAGATCATTCATCATTTCAAGGCGGGCTCCTGAATGCGCGGACGGGACGCTCTCTTTTCTTCCTGAACACAGGATTCGTGACTGCTTCTCATATCAATGTGGGGACTTATGACGTCAATGACGTCGTAACAACCACTCCCTTTATGGAGGGGGATACGCTCCTGACGCTGCGCGGATCGATACACGACGGCCCGGAAGATTCTCTGCGCATTGATTTCACTCACCGGAGTTTCATCGACAGCACGCTGGTGTATTCCGGTATGATCTACGCTTCACTTGCAGAGGCCGAGGTAACACAGGGCTCATGGTTTAAATCGGACCGGCGCGGCGATGACCCCAGGCAGGATGATATTGCTTTCCCGGGCGAAGTGACTCGTAAATCCACGGGAGCAAGTTACGGCGGATATGGTGGTACGAATGGGAACATGAACGTGACCGTGTTCATTCCTGCCGACGATCCTGTGGGTGTTCCCGATTTTGCGGTGGAGGATGTCAGAAAGGGATTGGGCGGATTTGGCTGGACTGTGGTGCAGAATTCGGAAGGGGGTGTGGGTGGAGGGAGGATCCGCATCGATGCTTCAAGCCTCGTTTGGCGGGGATATGCATCGGTGAATGGCGGAAACGCACGGCAACCGGTACCGCTGGGGTACAACGGTGGTGGTGGCGGCGGCGGCGGAACGGGTGGAACTATTCACGTCGATGTCTCGGGAGAGTTTTCTGGAAACGGACGCATCGAATCGAACGGCGGTAATGGCGCCTATTCGTTCGGTGGAGATCTTGTATTTCAGACCGGGAGCGGCGGCAGCGGCGGAAGGATCCGGATCAACTACGGAACGCTGGGTCTTTGGAACGGCACCGTGAAAACGTTGGGGGGACTTGGGGGTGCGTTCGATACGGCATCGATTTCTTTTTACATCGATTTTATTTCTCCGTGGATCGATTCGCTGAATAACGGCGGCCCCGGTACGATCTATTGGAAGCAGATTGGAGGGAACGGAAGGATTTTGGTCGATGGCGTGGGTGGTCCCGGGGGTGTAGGGAGAGTGGATGGAAATTATCCGCTGGATACGCTGGAAGTGCATGGGGCTTTTGCAGTCACAAACGGCCTGCAGCTCGCCGGATTGAAATTAACCGGTGGAGGAATTCTCCATGCAGATAATCCGCGAGTTCGGCTGCGCTGGCCTCCGCCGGCGGCCTACGGCGTTTCCGGGCTTTTTCCGAATCCCGGTGGTTACATGTCATCTTCCGCATCCTATCCGGTCCGGGTGTGGGAAGATTCATTGCGTGAGAGGCTCACGATCAATGTCATGCATGATGTGTTCGTCGACGGCACGAGCCGCCTCGATCTTACGGGACAAGGGGGATACGGTCAGTCGGACTATGATTTTGTGAGCGGCGCGTACGGAAACCGGGCAGGGGGTTCATACGGCGGGTATGGAGGATGGGGACGGTGGGCAAGCGAGCATCAGATGGGAAAACCGAATGCATTGTACGGCGATCCGCTCAAGCCGGAAGATGTGGGAGAAGGAGGCTACGGTGTTTTGAATTATGTGAACACCGCGCACACTGTCGCTGTGCTTGGAGGAGCAGGGGGTGGCGCCCTTCGTTTGACAGCCGGCGGAGTGGTGCACGTTGATGGGAAGATTATCTCGGATGGCGGACGCGGGAAAGAGGATACTCCGCCCTTTGACGGCCAAGGCACCGGGGGAGGATCGGGAGGAAGCGTGTGGATCACAGCTTCATCTCTTGCGGGAAGCGGAATGATCAGTGCTTCGGGTGGAAACGGATCGTTCGATTCGTACTACGAGCTGTGGGGCGGCGGCGGTGGGGGCGGAAGAATAAGAATTGATTATGGAAGCAAAGGACTGTGGAGCGGAGAAGTACGATCGTTCGGGGGAAGGGGAGGGCAGTTGGATGCATCGCACAACGGAGCAGCTCAATGGACGAATCCGCGTCTCCACGGCGGTGCGGGCACGATTTTTTGGAATGAATCCTCCCTTCCGACAATCGAGGTACGGAACTTCGCGGCCGATTCAGGCGCCTCATCACTTTCAGGAACATTTGCAGGTATTCATCTTACAGTGAGGAATGCGATGCTGGGCACACGCGGCCTGGCGGTGGGTTCGCTTGCGCTGGAAGACCATGGCATTCTCACAGCGGACGACAACAGGAATACGCTCTATTCGTTTCCGGGATACTTCAGCACGCCGAACCGGTTTCCGTTCTGGACAGGCAAGACTGAAAGGTTTGTTGCCATTGATGCGGCAGGCAATGTCTCGATCGACGCAACAAGCAGGGTCGACGCTTCGGGACTTGGCGGATTCAGTCGCGAGGATTTTGACGCATTACACGGCGCTGCCGCAAATCCTGCGGGGGGTTCTCATGGCGGTATCGGGGGGACGGGAGCAGTCGATGCGTTGATTGGGATTGCGTCGCCGGCATTTGGCGATTCGGCGCGGCCGGTGACTGCCGGACTTGGCGGATTTGGGGATGAGGCATTGGTTCCATCTGGCGTTTTTTACGATCAGTGCGGCGCGGCAGGATCGGGGGGAGCAGCCCTGAGAATTTCCGTGGGGGGAACGCTCGATCTTCAGGGAAGCATTCGTTCTATCGGGCTTTCAGGCACGGCCCTGAACGTCTGTACACCGGAGAACGGTCACGCGCCGTCGGGAGGTGCAGGCGGAAGCGTCTTTCTCGCCGCCAGTCAGATAACGGGATCGGGACTGATCGATGCATCGGGAGGAGATGGTGTCTTTAATCCCAATCCGTCGCCTCGTTGGGGCGGAGGAGGCGGTGGAGGGAGAATTGCGATTTATAGTGTGATGACGGGATTCATGGGGATCATTCGTGCGGATGGTGGTCTCGGCGGGGCGGGGAATGGGGTGGACTCATTGCTCTATCAAGGCCAGCCCGGTACAATCATAACGGGCACCGGAGCACCCGGCGCGGCGGTTCCTTTTGCCGTTGTCGGTTCGTCGATTGCAGCGGGTGACACCGGGGTCTCACGAACCGATACGTTTCGTATTATGCTCAACAAGCCGGCAAGACTCTCTTCACTTGTCTTCACACTCTCGCCGGACCCGGGGGGTGGGGGTATTCGGGGCAATTTCGCTGGCGATTCGCTCTGGCTCGATCACGCGCCGCTGGCCGAGCAGACAACCTACACACTCAGGATCGTGCAATTGAAAAGTATGTTCGGAGACACGCTCAGTGCGGGTTCCGCGAGGGAGTGGATTTTTTCCACCGGCGGTACCATCATCTCGAGTGTCAGCAATGAATCTCTCGTTCCCCTCGAGTTGGCGTTGACGCAGAATTATCCCAATCCGTTCAACCCGAGCACGACGATCGATTTCACTCTCCCTCAGGATGATCATGTCAGTCTGCGCGTCTACAATCTGCTCGGCGAGTCGATCGCGACGTTGCTGGATGAGGTGCGGCGGGCCGGCATGGTGCATCGCATTGTGTTTGATGCTTCACGATTTCCATCGGGAATCTATTTCATTCAATTGCGGCACGGGCAGAGGCAATTGATTCGGAAGATGGTTCTTTTGCGCTGAACTTCTGCCGGGTTGAACGTGAGTAGCTTTCTGTTTCTCCTTCCCTAACCGCAACAGAATTTGCGTCAAGCAATCCGCAGTCCGCAATCGTTCCCGCCAAAGAGCGGTTCCGCCCTCAAGCGGGATCCGAAAGGCGGGACTGGGAAGCGGGAAATCCTCGTCCCGCCATCAGAGTTAGTCCCGCCTGCAAGGACATTCCAAGAAGCGTGCCTAACTCTGGGCGGGACGGGATGAAGAGTAAGGTGTAGATTGTTAACTTGCCTCTGTAACCGCAATTCTGCACATTGCGCCGTCAAATCTTATCCTTGGGGGGGGGCATGCCGCATCAATCAAATTTTCAAGGCCGCAGGTCGATTCGGCTAAAGGGGTACGATTACTCCGCCCGGGGCTCATATTTTGTGACCATGTGCGTCCGGAACAGAGAATGTATCCTGGGGGATGTTATCGAAGGTAAAATGATCCCATCGGTCGCCGGGAAAATCGTGAACACATGTTGGCAGGAATTGGTTGATGATTTTGCCAACTTGTCTTTGGATGCCCATCAGGTCATGCCAGATCATTTTCATGGTGTGAATTGGATCGAATCCGGGCTTACATTCGGAATAATCCACTTCGCTGGAACCATGACAAGAAGAACTCTCAGAGATCATAATGCCCAGGCCCAAACAAGAATCGCCCCTCACCATCCGCTGTCCCAACTGCAAGCAAACCGTGGAACCCGATTTCAACGAAACGGTGCGGCGTTGGGTGTGTCCGCTCTGTAGTGAGAAGGTGGATGTGCAGGTGATAGTTGAGAAGAAGAAGAGGGGGATGCGGTAGCTGGGGGAAGGCGTGTGTGAAATTCTAAATTCAAATATCTAAATTTCAAACAAATACTAAATCATAACATTCAAGCGAGAAGCGAGAAGCAAGAAGCGAGACTGAAGAAGCGAAAGGGGAAGGGTGAAATGAGGGTAAGAGGGTGGGAGGGGGATGATGGGACGGAAATACTAAATCCTAATTTCGAATCTCAAAACAAATAATAAACTCTAAGATCTAATTCTGTAAATCCTGTGAATCCTGATTCAGACAATAGAGCAATATGAGACGGTCGCGGGCCGTCTGTACGAGAATCTTTCTGATTGCCTCCCGCATTCCGCATTCCGCATTCCGTCCCGCCAATCCCGCCAGAGAGCGGTTCCGCCCCTTGAATTCCGCTTGAGGGCGGGATCGTCGCTCCGCTCCGACAATCCAAAGAATTATCCCAGATCTGAAACATTCCCGCCTGTTTTTGAGTCTAACCTTGCACACACCTAACCGGAGGCATTTCATCATGCGCAGTTCGCTGAAACTTCAGGTCGTTACGCTTGTACTTTCCGTTTGTTTTCTCTCCCTGCAAACCGGAATTTCCCAGACCAAAGCTGAGAAGATCGATGCATTGCTCAAGCAGGTCTCTGAAAATGGTCAGTTCAACGGGGCGGTTCTGGTTGCCGAAAACGGCAAGGTCATCTACAAAAAGGGATACGGAAAGGCGAACTTCGAGTGGGATATTCCCAACGCTCCCGATACGAAATTCCGGCTCGGCTCCATTACGAAACAATTTACTGCGATGCTGATCCTCCAGCTGGTTCAGCAGGGGAAGATCAAACTCGACGGAACGATCACGGATTATCTTCCCGACTATCCGAAGAAAACAGGCGACAAGATCACTGTCCACCATCTGCTCACGCATACATCCGGTATTCCGGGTTACACAGAATTCCCGGGATTCTTTCGGAATATGAGCCGCAATCCTTCGACGCCGATGGACTTTGTAAAACAGTTCGCTGATTCCGCATTGTTGTTTGAGCCCGGAGCACGATGGTCCTACAGCAATTCTGCCTACTTCCTGCTCGGAGTGATCATCGAGAAACTTACCGGCGGTTCTTATGAGCAGGCGCTTCAGAAGAGCATTCTCGATCCGCTCGGAATGAAGAACACGGGCTACGATCATCACGAAACGATCCTCGAAAAACGGGCTACAGGCTATGAACGCAATCCGTTCGGTGTCACAAACGCCGCCTATCTGGACATGTCGCTTCCCTATGCTGCGGGTTCTTTGTATTCCACGGTGGAGGATCTGTACATCTGGGATCAGGCGCTCTACACGGACAAACTGCTGTCTCCGGACCTGAAGGCCGTCATGTTCCAACCGCATTTCCGGGCGAATCCGGCTTTTCATTACGCGTACGGCTGGATGGTTGCAACATTGCCGGTGTCAGAGACCGACAGTATTGCTGTCATTCAGCACGGCGGCGGAATCAACGGCTTCAACACGCTCATTTGCAGATTTCCGAACGAGAAACATCTGACGGTTTTGCTGAATAACACCGGCGGCGCTCCGCTGGTGCCGATCAATAACGCGATCACAGGCATTTTGTATAATCAGCCCTACAGCGTGCCCAAACGCTCCCTGGCGCAGGCCTTCGTGAAGGACCTTATGACGGAGGGGGAGACAAAGGCCCGTGAACGATTCAGCGATCTCAGAAAGAATCAAAGCGACGCTTATGCGCTCAGCGAACGAGAGATGAATTCGGCAGGGTATCTGTTGATGCAGACGGGCAAGCTCAGGGAAGCGATCGCCGTGCTCAAACTGAATGCCGAACAATTTCCGCAATCATCCAACGTGTATGACAGTCTGGGCGAGGCTTATATGAACGATGGCAATAAAGAGCTTGCGATCAAGAACTACGAGATTGCAGTGAAAATGGACCCGACGAACGTGAATGGTGTGGAGATGTTGAAGAAGCTGAAGAGCAGGTGAATGGGCTAACTCATCCCCCCAGCCCTCTTCTCTCACCGAGAGAAGGGGGAGTAGCGCGGGATTTGCAGCATGGCGAATCATAAGCAACACCCCCCCTTCTCTTTCTACCTGTCCGCCATGTTTTGTGGCGGAAGAGAAGGGGTTGG
>JBBEEC010000053.1:0-18369 GCA_040880975.1 Bacteroidota bacterium
CTGACAGCATTAATCCCACGACACCAGCAACGTGTGGAGCCGCCATTGAGGTGCCAGAAAGATGACCGTACGACAATGGAGCGTCCGACGTATACGAATAACCTGGGAATGGTTGAGTTTGAAATCCAAAAATGTAATTCGGAAGCGTGGAGTAAATATTCTTTCCAAGATTACTCGACCCATTCCAGCGGTACACATTACCGTCGAAGTATCCTCCGAATCCGCCCGGCGCCGATATCGATACTTGCAGACCCTCGTTCGAGTACGAAGAAAAGGCATCATTGGGATCAGTAGCCGACACCGCGACGACGTTTTCGTATAAGGCGGAAAGGCCCGCAGGGTATCGAACCGAAGGGTCGGCGGTGTTTCCATCATTGCCTGCTGATGCGACAATCACGACACCATGTGAGTCAGCGTACTGTACGGCGTCATGCAAGTCTTGCCAGTCCCAATCCCAACTTCCACTAATGTTGATTACCATTCTCTTATTATGGAAGTTGGCAAAATCGACAGCATATTGTACAGCATCATAAAAAGCAGATGGTTCAGCACCGCTTCCATCTGATGGAAAAAGTTGAATAATGAGAAGCCCGCTGTTCCAGGCAATACCCGCTATCCCCTCGGCATTGTTTGTCTCCGCTCCAATAATGCCTGCAACATGTGTTCCATGCCCACGACGATCTCGAACTCCTTCAGAATATTCAGGCTGACCTGGCGGATCAGCAAAGTCTTGTCCGAGGACTATTCGATTTAGATTGCCCAAATCGGGATGCGAAAGCAATCCGTTTTGCATTGGAATCCCAGTGTCAAGAATCGCGACAATAACATCGGTAGTCCCAGTAGTCAGATCCCAAGCCTCTGTGGCGTCAATGTCGGCATCAATGGTCCCTCCAGGTGGTATTTGACCTGTATTGTTCAATGCCCATTGATAATTCGCTAAACCAGGATCGTTCGGCTGAACGTCAATGTAACCAAGCGCACTTGGCTCCGCCATCTCAACGATAGAAGAATTGCGCAGTATTTCAATAACGCTCATGACATCAATTGAATCTGGGAGCTCAACCCAACCCCAACCCCGATGATTAAACTCTTTCTTAACCCTCCCATTGAATTGTTCGAGCACCCCGGTCAACTCTGATGTCGATACACCCACTTTCAGCCTTATCCCAACCTTGCCTTGGACATATTCGATTGTGCGTCCTTTCCATGAACCCGTTCCGATTTCTCTCTGGCTAGATCTCTGCTGAGAAGATGCACTCGTTATCAGAAGGAGGATAACAACGAGGCAAGCACGGATTCGATTGTGAAAGTTGTTCATGATTGCATTCCTTTCCATTGAGGAAGGATCATTAAAGCGTGATTCCATAAAGGCCTCTGTAGGCACCCAGATAGATGGCGCTTCCATCATACCGGAAAACCATGTCAGAGGAACTCGAGATCACTATATCACCAACACCCAGTCCTTGCCAAAAAGCGGCCTGCCTTCGGTACACGCCACTGCCATCAGGCTGGGCGGCAATGACGAATATGGTTTCGCTATTCGGGCGCTTCAATATCCGAAGAGCACTCACAGTATCTGAAAGCCCTTCGCTGAACTCCTGCCAGGTATTACCTCCATCGTCGCTTTTCCATATCCCGATCAGATTCAGCCCTACAAGAATCTGTTGTGAGTCTGTCCAGTCAACGCAGATATCGAAAATCCTTCGACCCACAACCCCAAGATCGATCTGTGTCCAACTCCCGCCCGCGTCTGTGCTTCGGAAGAGTAATCCCGCTGAGATACCGACATACACAGTATTGTGATTGGACGGGTCGACTGTTATTGCTGTCTTGCTTTCGGGAATCGTATCGTTAGACGCAATTGAAAACCAATTTTCCCCTCCGTCGGTGGTTTTGTACAAATCCCCGCCGTGGAACCCACCGGTTCCGGCGTACAAGACGTTTGGATCAACCGGATCGAGAACGAGACACAGCACGTTGGTTTCAAAGTCTATGAAGATTCCGTTACTCTTGTTTTGCCAGGTTTTCCCCCCGTCGGCACTTTTAACTATCCCCCCGGGGACGGCATAAACTATTTCCGGGTTCGAGGGGTCAATGACGATCTCTTGATATCCCCCTCCCCAAAGAAGCGTGTCCCAGGTTGCACCCCCATGTGTCGACTTGAAGAGTTTTCCATTCGTGCCGGCGCTGAAATCAAACGAACTCCCTGCGTACATGATCCTTGAATCTGATGGATGGATCGCGATCGCAGAAATTGTCTCATTAGCTAACCCGAGGTATGTCCACGCAGTATCGTTGAGGATAGGCGGATCAATTGGTTGATTGTTCTCCGGAGGGACGACAGAGTTTTTACACGCGGGGAGGAGAAGAACAAGGACTAAGCAATAAGAAGCGAGAAGCCCGCCTACGCCCAGAGGGCTTCGGCGGGTAGATGAGAAATGAGAAGTGGTGAGGCCAACTTCAGAGCGCGAACAAACTCGGCGAGAATGCTTGGAGAAAGCGGATCTGGCTTGGGAGGATTTCAAATCTTGACGAAAATATTTAGGAACGCCCGCCACCATGGTACACCTGTGTTAACTTGATTAACACAACCTGCTCAACGTTAGCACAATCCAACGCTTTTGTCAAGAAGAAATGGACGAACGACTGCAGTATTCGTCGAAACGACAATTTCGAGCAAAGGCCAGCGGCGCGTTTGTGACTTCATCCCTTGTGAATTCGCTTGAGGATGCTCCTCAATTCCCCTCGACCTGCACCGCTTCGCCAGTAATGGTAAGTCACTGCCAATCATTCCGATTTTCAGGCCTTGGAATGTTGCCAGAATGAGATTTCTTCAGTCGCTTTCCCCCCAACCCGCCCGTTTACGCCGGTTTTGGCTGAAAGAGAAGATGAAGGCGTGCAACACGTCAGCGGAAGTCAGTAGTTGTAAGCTACCACCGCCAAAGGCGGTGGCTTTGGAAAAGCAATGTTCCCCTCGCATCACCATAAATGGTGACGCTTGCCGAATAAATTCCGGTAAACCGGAATATCATTATTACCATCCTTCAGGATGGATCTTTCGATTAGCCCGCCCGAACGACCGTTGGAGAAATTTTCATTGTTCGGTCGGGCGGGCATCGTCGTTTACGACGATGCGAGCAACTAGAAATACGCGGCAAGACTCATCAGGATCCGAACCCCCCGCTCCAGATTGTTCTCCCGATCCCTCTCCCAATTCTGCTCGTAGTTCACTTTCAGCACAGCGTCCTGAACAAGCCGGAAATTCACGCCCAGGGAAAGCCGATCATGATCGTTTCCGGGAAGATCCCCGTCAAAATCCACACGTTCATATCTCACCGATGCCGTAAAATGAGAACGGGCCCAGCGGTCAACGAGCGAATGCCCAAACGGAACGCTTGCCTCCACGAAGAACCCGTTTTGATCCTCCGCGAAAATTCCGCGTAACGAGGGCGGAATACCGATCCTCGCCTGCACGAATTCACCGTGGACTCGGATCCACTTCAAATCGTATTCCGCATCTGCCGCGAGGATCGTAAGCGAACGACGGTCGTCCACTGCGAGTCCGTCCAGATGGAATACATTATAGGCCCCCGTGTGAAATGATGCTCCGAATTCCATCCCGAATGATGGGCTTGCCGCTACCCGCCCCACGAAGGCCGGCTCACCGTTGTTGTCGCCGCCGAAAAGCCGGTTCTTTCCCGCTGCAATTCTTGTTTCAGGCGAATCTTCGATGATATCCTGAGTGAATCCATTGACCGCGTACACTTCATATGTAACTCTTGTTCGCCCGAAGGGATACAGGGCTCCAAAAAAACCCGCTCCGACTTCAGACAGCGTGGAGGGAATGATCTCCGTGGACATCAGCGGCCGCTCGGTGAGCTCCAGCCGGGGACTGTCATGCACCAGGTTCGTTTTTCCGAGCGGCGAGAGGATCACTCCGCCCCGCAAATTCACCGCCTCATTGAATTCGATGTCCACAAGCCCGTATTCGAGTTTGATCTCCTCTCCCCCATGTTCGATCTCGATCTCCGACGTGACCACGATCCCGTCCGCCAGCACGGAGTACGTAAAAAGATTGAACCTTCTCGCCTCAAATGACCATCCCTCATTAATTCCCATGTGACGGGCAAACAGTCCCGCGACGTCCATATACCCGCCGATCACGGTCTTGCCGCCCAAGCGCGTGATGAACGGCTTGTCATAGATGCCGCCTTGCACAAGCGGAACAGGCCGAACATCTGCCGAATCCTGCTGGCGTGCACCTGCAGATGAGACAAGGACAACAGGAAGAGCAATAAGAAGAAACTGATTGATTTTCATCGAGGGTTTTGCGGTCAGATCAGGATCTCAACGACGCTGCCTTTGACATTGACAGCATAGTGACGAAGTGGATGCTCAGCGGGACCATTCAGCACATTTCCACTGAAATCGAACGCTGAATCGTGACAAGGACACCTGAGTAACTCGCGCTCTTTTTTCACCTCGCATCCGCGGTGAGTACATTCCGTGGAAACGGCAGAAAACGATGCGTCTTCCCGTCGAATAAGAAGTATCGGGTATTCGAGGAAAAGAGACTCAAGGGCAACCGCGTCACCGGGGCGTGCAAGTTCCGGAATCGCAGTATCAAACAGAATGCGGGAGTTCGCAACATCGGCACGCATGCGGGGAGCCAGGGAAGCTGCGCAAGCAAGGTTCACCGATCCGATGGCCAGGCCGCCAACAGCCATGCCGGATATTCTCAAAAACGTCCTTCTGTCCGACTCACTCATAGCGACTCCAGAAATTTGATCAGCGCCTGTTTGTCCGATTCGCTCAACTGCAGGTATGCATCCTTCGCGGCTTGTGCTTCACCTCCATGGGCCGTGATTGCCTCACGAAGGTCCGACGTGCGCCCGTCATGAAGATAAACAGGCGTGCCGCCAAGAAATTCCCGTATCAGACGCAGCCCCCACAAGGGAGTTGTACGCCACTCCGTTCCCGTTGCCATCCCTTCATAGAAACCATCGGCCAGTTCCGGTCCCATGTCGTGCAGCAATAAGTCCGAATACAGATGAACCTCCTTGTTGCGGAGTGCCGTGATCGGATGATCGGAGCCGGTTTGCATCGACGGACGATGGCACGAAGCACATCCGATCGACGAGAACAATTGTTTGCCCGCAATAATTTCCGGGGTTTCATCACCTTGGCGCGGAGGCGCAAGGGTTTGCAGATAAAAAACGACGTCGTTTACCACGGCGGCAGGAAGTTCCGGGTCCGGAACGTCATCGCGGACCGGTACTCCGGCTTGTGGGTGGGCATTTTCAACCGGGAGAAAATCTGTCGTGATTCCAATATCCTGTTGATAGGCATTGACCACTTGATGAAGGAGAAAAGCAATTCCCGCCTTTCGACCGAAACGACCCATATGCGGCCCCGGGCCCTGGCCCAAATAATCCGGAGCTGCAACCAGATTAGGCCGGCCAGAGATTCCGTCTGCGTTCGAATCTGTTTCATCCGCATAGGCAAGGATTACAGAATCCGGAATGGCTTCGATGAGGCCCAATCCGAAGACTGTCGGTCCGGTACGAACCGAAATTCCATTTGCGCTTGCTGGAATGATTTCGGGAGGAACCCCTGGGATGCTCCGCTCCTGCAATTGCGGCCCACCCTCGGACAGGAGTTGGTCAAATGCCATTCCATTCCAGTATCCAAATCGCACAAAGCTTGTGCGTGCAGAACCGCGTCCGTCGCCGGGATGGCAAGATTCGCAGGAAGGCTGATTGAACAGGGGGCCAAGGCCTTCATGGACAGTGAAGGCTTTTCCGAAACCTTCATCTCCGCGGACAAACGCTGCAAGCTGGGTCGTACTCAGGCCCGCGATAGGTGCATCGAAGGTTTCCCCGTCTGCCGGAGCCTCCGTCAGAAGTGCGTCGCAGGCGATCACACCAAAGCACAAGACGAGCACAAAGATCGGCGAGGAAGCAGCGAATCGTGTCACGAAAAGACTCCCCAGATCTGTGCAATGCTGAAGCACACAACGAAGCCCATCACAAGGGGAATGACTGCGGAAAGGATGGTCCATTTTGCACTCCCCGTTTCTTTGTAGATCGTATACAGCGTTGTCGAACAGGGGTTATGCAAAAGACTGAAGAGCATGAGATTGATACCGGTCAGGATCGTCCACCCTCCGGCCCGCAATACTTCCGCGGTGGCCAGTTCTGAATCCAGCTCGAACATAACTCCTGCACCGCTTCCGATTCCGGACATCCGTGCCACAAGGGCGGTCAGCATCAGCACCGTTGGGATAACGATCTCGTTCGCAGGAATCGCGATGATGTAGGCCAGGAGAATCACGCCGTTCAACCCGAGAAGCAATCCGAAAGGATCGAGGAATTGCACCGTTTGTTCGGCGATGCTCGCTCCTCCAATGTGAATATTGGAAACGAGCCAGATCACGGCTCCTGCCGGCAGCGCCCAGATCACGGCCCGCCAGAGAACAATGAGCGTACGGTCGATCACCGATGTGTAGATCGTCTGCCAGATCCTTGGAGGCCGGTAAGGAGGGAGTTCGAGGCTAAAGAATGAAGCCTCCCCTTTCAGCATTGTCCTCGACAGGCCCCAGGACACGGCAAATGTCATGGCGATTCCGAACAAAACTACTGCGACAACTGCCAGCGAAGATACAACCCCCGATAAAGCAGGCGGGGCCAAAGCTCCGATGAATATCGTAGCGATCAGGATCTGCGTCGGCCACCGTCCGTTACATAAGGCAAAATTGTTCGTAAGGATGGCGATGAGGCGTTCACGCGGACTGTCGATGATGCGCGTCGAAATGATCGCGGCAGCGTTGCACCCGTACCCCATGGCCATCGTCAGGGCCTGTTTCCCATGGGCACCGGCTTTGCGAAAGAGCCCGTCGAGATTAAAAGCCACGCGTGGGAGATAGCCGAAGTCTTCAGCAAGCGTGAAGAGCGGAAAGAAGATCGCCATGGGGGGAAGCATCACGCTCACCACCCATGCGACAGCGAGATACATCCCGTCAAACAGAAAGCCGTTGAGCCACCAGGGAAAGCCCAGATCCGCGCCCACAGATTTGAGGAACGGGTGCATCGTGTCGATAAGAATGCTCGAGAGAAAAGCAGACGGGATGTTGGCACCCTCTATGGTGAGCCAGAAGACAATGGCAAGCAAGGCAACCATGATGGGAAAACCGGTCCATCGGTTGGTCACGAGCCGATCCAGCGCTTTCTCGAAATCGAAGCGTGCAGGTTTGCCTGAATGAGAGACTGCGCGCCCTGAGATCCGCGCTGCTTCTCCATAGAGCGCTTCCACTGTGTGATCATGAAACTGTTCGCCCAGGTCCCAGCGCAGGTTCTCCGCAGTTTTCAGAATATCTTCACGCGACGACATGACGCTTCGCTTCCTTTTTATGAATCATCTCGATCGGGCTGCCGGACAGGCGTTCGAGCTCACCCGACCTGACCGCCTCGGCAATACGCTGATCGCCTTCGAGTAAGCGGAGGGCTACCCATCTGACGTTCGCGAGACTGGGATAAGCCGATTGTAATTTTGACTCCAGTGTATCGACGGCTTTCTTCAATTTTCCCGATTGAGTCCACACCCGTTTCGGCTTGCAGACAAACTGGCCGTTGGCGACATCCTGGATGCTCTGGAGAAGAGAACTGAACCCTTCACCAGTTCGGGCGACCATTGGGATGACCGGGATGCCAAGCTCCTTCATGAGGGTCCGCTCGTCAACGGAAACTCCGTGGCGGCGGGCTTCATCCATAAGGTTCAGTGCGAGAACCGCCCTGTCCGTGATCTCCAGTACCTGGAGAACCAGGTTCATATTCCGCTCAAGCCGGGTGGCGTCTGCAACAACGACCGTGACATCGGGCCTGCCGAAGAGGATGCAATCGCGAGCGATTTCCTCGTCGGTGCTGGCGGACAAGAGCGAATACGTGCCGGGTAAGTCGATGACTTTGTACCGCTTTCCGGCGTAAGAATAGGATCCTTCGGCCCGGGTTACTGTTTTCCCCGGCCAATTTCCTGTGTGTTGCCGCAATCCGGTCAGGCTATTGAAGACAGTGCTTTTTCCGACGTTCGGATTCCCGGCCAGCGCGATCACGTAGTCGCTCCCCGATGCGTCAAGTCCATGCCGGACGGGTGCAGTATCGCGGTTGACCGGATTCACGGGGCAGGTTTCACATTGCTGCGGAATGTGTGTATTCATAGAATTACTCAACGAAAACCAGGTCTGCATGCTCCCTGCGCAGAGCGATGGTTGCGCCCCTGATGCGGTACGCCGTCGGGTCCCCTCCGGGGCTTCGCATTTCTGCTTCGATCGTAGTTCCCGGGACGATCCCGAGATCCATCAGGCGTCTGCGCTGGAGTCCGCGGCACGCAGGGGAAATCTCTGCGACCACGGCTTTGTTGCCCAAGCTCAGCGAAGCGAGGGTCTTTCGCGGCCGCGAAGGTGCAATTCCGCCTTCTTTCCGAACCTGAAGATTCGCCGCCACCACCGGAGTAAGTTCAATGCGCTCCCCCTCGCGATCCAAAACGATCTGCAATTCGCTTCGCTCCCGAATGACCACTTTCATGCCCGGGTGGAGGCCAAGCCGAAGCAGTTCGGCATAGACTGTCGGAGGCTCATCCTCCACATGAACGATCTGCACGGTGTCGCCTTCGCGGAACCGTTCAAGGCCGAAGCCGATCTCGCGAGGGATCTGTCCGCCGGGGCTTGGGATGGGGTCGCCGTGCGGATCAAAAACAGGATTGCCAAGTCGCTTTGAGAGAGATTCGGCTTCTTCGCTTGAAAGTTTGTGCTCCTGCAGTTCTGCTTCTTTGTGCCAGTCGATCTCGCGAACCATAGTCTCATCCGCCAGGTATCTTTCCCACAAACGGTGCGACCGAATGACGGACAAGGCATACTCTCTTCCTTGGTCTGTCAGAACGAGCTCCTGTCCTCGTGGATTGACATACCTACGGTCGGTCAATTCGGAGACGATCGCTGCAACCGCGTCCTGCGGTTTTCCCATTGCCCCGGCGAGGCTGTTGATCGTGCAGGAAACCTTGCCGTACTCACAGTGGTAGATGTGCTTAAGGGCGTCCTCCGTGAGAATTCTCCGACGCGAGGTGCGCTGCCTGCTGATCAAGACAATGATGATCGCCAGCACAAGAAGAGAAAATGCTATGAGGGCGATATTCAGGAACGTGCTCATTGAGGAACCATCTCTTTGACTTCCACAAAAATATTCTGGCCAAGCTTTGCACTGATGAACTGATCTCTGGAACCGATTTGTGCTCTGAGAGAGCCGTCAAATTCGATCCGTTCTTTGATACGAACCACCGTCCCCAGCATGATGCCGAGTTTCGACATGTATTGCAGTACCTCGGGATGCTCGTCGCTCACACGTGCGACGATCCCTTCCGAGCCGGGCTCCAGGTCGGAAAGCGAAATGTGTCGGGGGTCCTCCAGGATTCCCTCTCTGGTTGGAATAAGATCTCCGTGCGGATCGCGCCTGGGAAAGCCAAGTGCCTGGTCGATTCGATCTTCCAGTTTTTCGGACATAAAATGTTCGAGGCGCTCTGCTTCCTCATCAATTTCATCCCATTCATACTTCAGGACTTCCACAAGAAACAACTCCCACAAACGATGGCGTCGGATAATTCGCAAGGCCTGTTTTCTTCCTTCCCCTGTCAACTCAACGCCCTTGTATGGCGTGTAACTGACGGTCCCTTCATCAGCAAGTTTCTTGACCATTTCGGAGACAGAGGGCGCTGAAATTTCGAGCCGTTCGGACAAAAGGGAAGTTGTGACACGTTTTTCCTGTTCCTGCAGCTTGTAAATGTTCTTTATGTAGTTTTCAACCTGCTCACTCGGCATGGTCGGTATGCCTTATATTTAATTTAGGTATGCCTAATATGCAACTTTGTGGGTGAATTGTCAATACATTATTTACTGTTGATTATCACTCCGAGAATTCGTAGATAACCAATGGAGTTGTCATTGCTCAAAAAAAACGTAGTTCCAGAATCGGAGGTTTTTCTCCGATAATTTGCTTTTTACGCTGACCCATCCGAATTGGGAGGTAGGGTGGCTGACCATGTTCGCATTCTTCACCTTGAAGATGATTCCGCCGATGCAGAGCTCATCTTGAGGACTCTGATGGCGGATTTTCCCGGATGCAGCGTCCAACGGGCTGAATCCCGGGAATCCTTCATGCGGGCTTTACGCACGCATCGGTATGATGTCATCCTTTCGGACTACAACCTACCCATCTTCACCGGCCTCGATGCCCTCGCACTTGCAAAAATCCATTCCCCTGAAACTCCATTCATTTTTGTTTCTGGAGCGATCGGTGAAGATCTCGCGATTGAATCTCTGCGCCTCGGAGCCACGGATTATGTTCTGAAGGATCGGTTGGCGCGCCTGACTCCCGCAGTGCGGCGCGCCTACGACGAGCATCAGGAACGCCTGCGGCGCAAACAGTCTGAACAAGCCCTGGAGGAAAGCGAGATCCTCTACCGGACACTCATCGAAACGTCTCCCGATGCGATCATCCTGACAGACCTCGAGACAAAGATTACCATGATCAACGGGCAAGCCATTGATCTCTATGGCGGAACCAGCATGGATGAGCTTGTCGGGCGGAACGCTTTCGATCTCCTCGCTCCTGAAGACCACGAACGTGCTCTCGCCGATAAGAGGTCCGTTCTGGAACTCGGCAGCCTCCGGAACATCGAATACACCCTCCTTCGAAAAAACGGAACCCGATACCCGGCAGAAGTCGATTCCTCTGTCATTCACGACAACCTTGGCCACCCCAAGGCATTGCTCGCCGTGGTCAAAGACATTACCGAACGCAAAAAAGCCCTTGCCGCCCTTGTGGAGAGCGAAAACCGGTACCGGAGCCTCATCGAAACATCAGCGGATGCCGTTGTGCTCAGCGACCTCGAGGGGGTTATCCTTTTCTGCAATCAGCGGACCGCGGATCTTCTGGGTTATGACAACGAGCGGAGTCTGATCGGCAAAGTGATCTTCGAGTTTGTGGAACCCGCAGACCACAAACATGTTCGGGAAATGGCCAAAAGGACCAAAGCCGAAGGGAAGGTCCGAAACTTTGAGTATACGCTCATACGGCGTGAGGGTACTCTGCTTCAAGTAGAGGTGAGTTCTTCCCTCATCAATGACCGTGACGGAAATCCAAGGGCGTTCACGAGTTTTCTTCGCGACGTCACAGAGCGCAGACGTAATGAAGAGAAGATCCTTGAACAGGCAGCCCTCCTGGACGTCGACCCCGCCGCGATCCTTGTTCGCAATCTTGACGACCAGATCACTTTCTGGAATAGAGGCGCCGAACGCCTGTACGGATGGACACAAACGGAAGTGCTCAATGCATCCTTTACGAAATTTCTCCCTGTTGGGAAACTTGACGAGTTTCGAAGACACAAGCAGGAATTGATGAAAACCGGGAGTTGGCGGGGGGAGATCACCCGTCTTCGAAAGAATGGCGACCCCATCGTGGTCGATTCTCGGTGGACGCTCGTTCGAAACTCTTCGGGCGTGCCAATATCGGTCTACGTCGTGGAAGTCGACCTGACGGAAAAACTCAAACTCCAGAGTCAGGTGCTTCGGGCTCAACGGATGGAGAGCATCGGCACTCTGGCGGGCGGAATTGCGCACGACCTGAACAACGTTCTGGGCCCTATTCTGCTCTCGCTTCAGGTCCTGCGAAAGAAATTTACCGATGAAAAAGATCTCAGACTGGTGGAAATGATCGAAGCCAGTGCAAAACGCGGCGCTGCGATGATCAAGCAAGTGCTTACCTTTGCACGCGGGATCGAGGGAGAACGTATTCCTCTCAGCCTGCACCATTTGATCCGGGAACTTCAGGATATCGCAAGCCAGACCTTTCCGAAATCCATTGGCTTTCGGACCAATCTTGAAAAGAACCTCTGGACCGTAACGGGAGATGCGACCCAACTCCACCAGGTTTTGCTCAACCTCTGCGTCAATGCCCGTGATGCAATGCCGCATGGAGGCATCCTGACGGTTTCAGCTTCCAACGCCACCCTCGACCAGTCCTACGCAAGGATGCACACCGAAGCAACCCCCGGCCATTACGTCACGATTTCAGTCGCAGATACCGGAACGGGGATTCCGCCGGACCTGCTCGATCGGATCTTCGAGCCTTTCTTCACAACCAAGGAGCAGGGAAAAGGCACCGGATTGGGACTCTCGACAACTCTCGGAATTGTCAAAAGCCACGGCGGGTTCTTGAATGTTTACAGCGAAATTGGCCGCGGGACGAAGTTCCTGGTCTATCTGCCCGCGCAACCGCAGCGTGAAGAAGATTCGAGGGAGGCAGTAACCGAGGATGTACCTCCAGGCAACGGTGAGACAATACTCGTCGCAGATGATGAGGAGACCATTCTGGAAATCACGAAACTGGCCCTCGAGGCCAACGGCTATACGGTTCTTACTGCCGCAGACGGCACCGAAGCGATCTCGCAAGCAGCATCACACCCCGGGGAGATTCGCCTCGTAGTGTGCGACATGAGCATGCCATTCATGGACGGCCCGGCCACGATCCGGGCGCTTCGCAAAATGGATTCATCCCTGAAGTTCATTGCGGTCAGCGGACTCATTGACAATTCGAACGTCAACGAGCTGACCACATTTCCTTCCGTCGTCGCACTTCAAAAGCCCTTCACCGCGGAAAAACTCCTTCGGACGGTTCATTCCCTTCTCGCCAAATCCGGTTAAAGCATTTCAACGGTCAATCGGAAGGATGTTTAAGGCACAAGGAGGTGTTTGTTCCGCCAAATCCGAATCCGTTTGACAATGCGTAACGGATGGACTTTGAACGAGCGCTCTTTGGAACGTAATCGAGATCGCATTGCGGATCGGGATTATCGAGATTGATGGTAGGAGGAATCTTCTGATCGCGGATCGCCAGCACGGTAAAAGCGGCCTCCACAGCTGCCGCGGCACCGAGGAGGTGCCCCGTCATGGACTTCGTTGAACTCACGGCAAGCTTCGATGCGTGACTGCCAAAGGCCGATTTGATCGCGTCAGTTTCGGCGATATCGCCAATTTGCGTAGACGTACCGTGGGCGTTGATGTAATCGATTTCCTCGGGATGCACACCCCCCCATTCCAGGGCGCATGTGATAGCCCTCGATGCCCCCTCTCCCTTCTCAGCGGGAGCCGTAATATGAAATGCATCCGCGCTCATTCCGCAACTCACAATTTCCGCCAGCATCGTTGCGCCGCGCCGCTTCGCGTGTTCATACTCCTCGATCACAAGAACAGCCGCACCTTCGCCCAGCACAAAGCCGTCGCGGTCCCGGTCAAACGGGCGCGACGCCCTTTCCGGTTCATCGTTGCGGCGCGAAAGCGCCCTCGGTGCACAGAACCCTGCCAGTCCGGGCGGAGTGATCGGCGCTTCCGACCCGCCCACGATCATCACGTCTGCCTCATTGCGCCTGATGATGTGCAAGCCATCGGCGATCGCATGGTTCCCGGTGGCACACGCAGAGACGACGCCGTAGTTCGGGCCTTTCGCCCCAAGCCGTATCGCCGCATAGCCCGAACATGTATTGATGATAGATCCCGCGACAAAAAACGGAGAGACTCTTCTTGGACCCTCCTCGTGGATGCTGATGCTCGTTTGATAAATATTCCCCAGTCCACCTATTCCCGATCCGATCACGATCCCCACCCTGTGGGCCTCGGCGGGCGCAATAGTCAACCCAGAGTCTTCCATCGCTTCGTGGGTGGCAGCCCAGGAATAATGGAACACAGTATCATAACGTCCCACATCCTTCGGATCAAAGAACTTTGCGGCATCAAGGGACTTCACCTCGCCGGCGATCCGCGTGGGAAAGGCCGAGGCATCGATTCTTGTTATCGGTCCGATTCCGGATTCCCCCGCCAGGCATCGCTTCCACGAATCAGGAGCGTTCAAGCCCAGAGGAGTTACCATTCCGATTCCTGTTACGACCACCCGGCGCATTTATTCCATCTCCCTTTTGAAGAGATCTTCAGACAATCCCGAATTGACCCGATAATTCGCATATCGGACCTCCATCGTACCGTTTCTCGGCGGCCGACGAAACTCCTCGAGCTGTGGTTTCCCCGGAATCGAAAACTCATCGGCTGATGATGTATCGGGAGCTGTTGACGTAAACGTGACCAGCATTCGCTCCGGCAACCAGTATCGATCTTGATGCCGTGCGTACCATGTTCTCACGGTCACGGATCTACCCCGGTACGGGGCGCTTGAGGTTTGTGTGAGTGTGTAGTTTTCGGGATCGACCCAAACCGTAAGGCTCTGCACCCTCGTCGCGGCTTTTTTGGCCGTCAGTTGAAGCCGGTACCATTGCTTCCCTTCGATCTCTTCTTTCCCTTTGAGAATGGCATCGTAATTTCGGGCGAGCGCTGTCACCGGCAGGGCAAATCCCTCGCGTGGCAGCATGGCAAAACTGTCTGATTTGATATTGATCTTATCGGGCCTCTTGAAGTAGAGCACCGCTTTCATTTCGGGTATTCGAACGCGCTCCATATTGATGGCTGCTGTCAAATCGACCGCGTAATCTTCAATACCCTCGAAGTTGCTCTCGCAACGGCTTAGCAGTTCGTCGCCAGACGGAGTCTGGGCCGATGCAAGAGAGGTCAGAAGAACCAGTATAAGGGTTTCGGGAATCATACCAGGTTAAGTGTTATTACGATGCCCTTCCGAACTACATTTTCATATCTGCGACAAACGGCTTCCATTTTTCCTCCGGAGGGGGCGGAGTCATAAGACTCACGACAATGAGACAGAACAGAGATGCGCCCGCAGCGGGAAGGATAATATAATCGGTTTCCATCAAGGGTTCAGACAGAATGAAATTGAACGCCGTTATGACGACGGTGGTTCCCATGCCGGCGATGATCGAAGAAACACCTCCCGCAACTGTCACGCGCTTCCACAAAAACGCTGCGAGCAACGCCGGCGTAATGCCCGCACCGACCATGGTGTACGCTGTGAAGGCCATATCCAGAATGCTTTTGAAAAAATTCGCGAGGACGAAAGCCAAGACCCCCAGGATAACGATCCAGATGCGTTGGAACCGGATGATCCCCTCATCCGACACATCCGGGCGAATGAATCGCTGATAGATGTCACGCGCAATATTGGTCGACGGGATCATCAGAAACGTATTCGCCGTGGAGAGAATGATCGCCACCGCCGCACAGATCAGAAGCACCCCGGCGGCGACCGGAATGTCAAACCGGGCGACCTGGAGGATGATCGTTTCCGTTGTCGCTTTGTCGAGCGAGCCGTCCGGAAGCAGGAAGGGAAAGAGCGAGAGATATTTGGCGCTTCCCACAACGGCCAGAAGACAAAGGCTTGACTCGATGATAATGACACCGACGATCATCCATACAACCGCTCTGCGCGCCGTTGATTCATCTTTTGCGGAAAAGAATTTTTGATACATTCCGCTCTCCCCCATCAGAAGGAAAAACGTGGGGAAGAAGACACCCATGGCCCAAACGGCATTCTCTTGTCCGAAAACCAGGAACCGATCGGCAGGTAAAGCGTTGATCTGTTCCGCTCCAATGGAAAAATAGACGAGGGGAAGGGCAATGAGTACACCAAGCGTCATCATGATGCCATTGATGAGGTCGATGGAGATGATAGAAACCAGCCCCGCAAGAACGGTGAACCCAATGACGACAGCACACGTGATCGCTCCTCCCATGAGCGGATCCATTCCGGTGAGAATATTCAACAGCCGTCCGCCCCCCCGGAACTGATAGCCGGCAATGGTCAGGTACGCTATAATGATTGCCGTTGTGCCAAACAACCTTGCTGTCGCGTTGTACCGCTTTTCGAGAATGTCGGAAAGAGTATACTGGGAGATGCGGCGGACCCGATGAGCGAGAAAAAACACCACGGCTATGCCCACCCAGGCTCCGGCACTCATCCAGAGTTGCGAAATCCCCACGCGGAACGCCAGCCCCGCTCCGCCGAACAGGCTTCCGGATCCGACCCACGTGCAGACCAAAGTCCCGGCGAGAAACAGAGCGCTGGTTTTCCTTCCCGCGACCATGAAATCGTCCTGCGTTTTGACCGAGCGGGAGCTGTAGAGGCCAACGGCTCCCAGGATAAGCAGGTAGACGATCACGCCAATCAGATAAATATCCATACGACTCCCGGAATTATGTCAGAATGTCCTTGCGGACGAAAATGAACCACGAGGCGACAACGAAACAAAGCGAATAGGAACCAAGCCAGAGCGCCGCCTCGGCGATTTCATCCCAGCGGACGGGATCTGCGAACACTTTGGCCCAGATATTACTGTAACTCGTCAACAGGTACGGCTGAAGCGATTGAAAAAACTCCACCGGAAGAACGCCGAGGATCAGCATGATAATAAGCATCCCCATCGTAGCAACGATGGGACCGATGGCATTTTCGACAAAAGAAGAGAAAAAGAACGCGATGGTGGCAATGGACGCCATAGACCATCCTGCGAGAATATACGCGGCAAAGAAGCGCCACGCAACGTCAGCGGCCGGAAGAATAAGCACCCCGCGGTCAAACACCAGTAAATCGCCGGTACCCATCAAAGCAACTGCCAGGCCAACGCTCAGGACTCCAAGAAATCCCACAAAGACGGCTGTGTACAACAGCGTTGTGATATATTTCGAGAAGAATATCCGCGTGCGGGACATGGGGCGGATCAGAATCAGCCGATACGTACCGGCCGTCGCTTCTCCGGCCATCTGGTCACCTGCGACAAAAGCTACTAACAGCGGAATGTGCACCCAAAGGCTGTTCATCAGCTGGTGTGCAACGATCCATCCGTTGAAAAGATTGCCCACAAAGAAGAAATCCTGCTGCAGGGATCGAAGCGTAGCCCCGGTGAATCTTCCTCCCTCGATTTTCATCGCGATTTCGACAAGCGGCACAATAATAAGAATGATAAGGAAGCCGAGGTACGTACGCTTCTTCAGAAACATCTTTACGCATTCATAGTAAACAAGGCGGATCATGGTCATGCGATCGAAGAAGATTCGGTAATGGAAAGGAAGTAATCCTCCAGCGAACGTCGGGGAATCACCGATTCGATCTTCACTCCGTTTCTTACAAGAAGCCCCACGAGCGCGGGCACATCGCGGAGATCCATGACTGCTTGAAAAGAGCTTCCCTGCTTTCGGAAGGAACGAACTTTCGATTTGCGGGATGCGAGCACCTTTTGAATCCGCACGGACGGCGATCCGTTGATCATGACGTGATGCTCGCCGGCATCAAGCAGGGATTTCACGTCCCCCTGGACGACCAGCTCCCCCCTGTTGATGACTCCCATACGATTCGCCACCAGCTCGATTTCGGAAAGAAGATGAGAGGACAGGACGATGGTCTTCTTTCGCTCGCGGGAGAGAGTGAGAATAAGTTCCCGGATTTCTTTTGTGCCCTGTGGATCCAATCCGTTTGTGGGTTCGTCGAGAATAATGAGTTCCGGATCGCTGAGCAATGCCTGTGCAATTCCCAGGCGTTGTTTCATTCCGTGAGAGAAGGTTTTCACGCGGTCATGCGCCCGCTCTTTCAATCCAACCAATTCAAGCACTTCGAAGATTCGTTTGGCAGTCGTTCCGCCATTCAGCGCCCCAACGATTTCGAGATTCCGCACGGCCGAGAGGTAGAGGTAAAAATCGGGCTTCTCCACCATTCCGCCCACACTCTTCAGTGCGGCAGAACGGTCCTTGAGCACTGAGTGACCAAACAGACGGACATCACCTTCGGTAGGCTTGATGAGGGTGAGGAGCATTCGGATGGTAGTGCTTTTTCCGGCCCCGTTAGGGCCGAGGAATCCATAAATATCGCCGGGAAATACCTCGAGATCCAGATTCCGGACAGCGAAGCGTTTTTTGAATTGCTTCGAGAGACCGGCGGTTTGAAGGATGGGGAACATCAGAGATCGGAGGTCAGAGATCGGAAGTCAGAAGTCAGAGGTCAAATGTCAGAAGTCAAACGGATCATAAGTAAGTAAGAGTCCTTTAGATTATTGCGGATTTCGGGCTGTGTTAAACTCGATTAAATAAAAGAAAGCGTGCTATGCAGTCCGCATTCACCATTCCGCAATCCGAAATGCTTTTTGTGACCCCGGCGCGAATCGAACGCGCAACCTACAGTCCCGCCAGAAAACGGCGGGATCCTCAAAACGTCATCGGCTCGCAAAAAAAACTCGCCGGACGTTTTGGGACTTAAAAGGCGATCCTGTGACCCCGGCGTCCCGACTTTTGTCGGGAAACGCGCGATCCTGTGACCCCGGCGCGAATCCCTGTCCGCCGAAGTCCCGCTTTTTGGGACGCAGGCGGAGAACGCGCAA